>NZ_VAHC01000002.1:0-661636 GCF_006386525.1 Flavobacterium sp. GSA192
AATATGGTACAACAGAAAAAGAAGACATCGTGCTTTGAATTATAAAACAATAGAGGAGTTCAATTATCAAAACGATATTTACAAAAATGTAGCTTAACTTAAACTGTAATTTTTATTTGCATATCCACAAAGCCATGTGCTTAAAAGTAATCGAATCCATAAAGCGAAATGCTCAGGATGATTCCAAATTCTACAGAAAAAGAACTACTGACAATGAATGCTATTTCAACCTCAAATCATCAAACGGACAAATTTTAGGCACAAGCAAAATATTCGAAGACAAAGCCACTCGCGAATACGCAATTCAACTTGTGAAAATTGTATCGCCTAATGCTCCTATTGAAGATTATTCAAAAAAATCAATAAAAACAGCTCTAAAAACTGTGATTTAATTTTACAAATCAAATTTTATTCCTTGTGCCAAAGGCAACGTACTACCGTAATTAATCGTATTCGTTTGTCTTCGCATATAAACTTTCCAGGAATCTGAACCTGATTCCCGGCCGCCTCCGGTTTCTTTTTCACCACCAAAAGCACCGCCAATTTCGGCTCCGGAAGTTCCAATATTAACATTGGCAATTCCACAATCAGAACCTGAAACGGACAAAAATAATTCAGCTTCACGCAAATTAGTTGTCATAATAGCAGATGACAATCCCTGTGTCACGCTGTTTTGAATAGCGATAGCATTTTCTACAGTTCCTGAATATTTTAGCAAATACAAAATAGGAGCAAAAGTTTCGCATTGCACAATTTCAAATGAATTTTCAGCTTCAACAATAGCAGGCTGTACATAACATCCGCTTTCGTAACCATCACCTGAAAGCACTGCACCATTTACCAGAATTTTGGCTCCTTCAGAAACTGCTTTTTCTAAGGCCTTATTGTATTTTTCGACAGCATCAATATCAATTAACGGCCCAACATGATTTTTTTCGTCCAATGGATTTCCAATACGCAATTGTTGATAAGCAGCAACCAAAGCACTTTTTACTTTGTCATAAACACTTTCGTGAATAATCAAACGACGCGTCGAAGTACAACGCTGCCCGGCCGTTCCTACTGCGCCAAAAACAGCCCCAATAACAGTCATTTTAATATCAGCATCGGGAGTAACAATAATAGCGTTGTTTCCGCCCAATTCCAATAAAGATTTCCCCAAACGTCCGGCAACGGTTTGCGCCACAATTTTCCCCATTCGGGTAGAACCGGTGGCTGAAATCAAAGGAATTCTACTGTCTTTAGTCAATAATTCACCTATTTTAAAATCGCCGTTTATTAAGCACGAAATTCCTTCCGGTAGATTATTTTCTCTTAAAACTTCTGCTAAAATATTTTGACAGGCAATACCACAAAGCGGTGTTTTCTCAGATGGTTTCCAAACACAAACATCACCACAAACCAAAGCCAATGCAGCATTCCAGGACCAAACGGCAACCGGAAAATTGAATGCCGAAATAATTCCGACTACACCTAACGGATGGTATTGCTCATACATTCGGTGATTGGGTCTTTCCGAGTGCATAGTCAAGCCATGCAATTGTCGGGAAAGTCCAACTGCAAAATCACAAATATCAATCATTTCCTGAACCTCGCCATAACCTTCCTGCAAGGATTTCCCCATTTCGTAAGAAACTAATTTTCCCAGTGCTTCTTTATTTTGACGTAATTTTTCTCCAAACTGACGCACGATTTCTCCACGTTGTGGCGCCGGCATCAATCGGAAAGACTGGAAAGCCTCAACAGCAGTCTGCATTACTTTTTCATAATCAGTTGCCGAAGTTGTTTTTACTTTTGCAATCAATTGTCCATCCACCGGCGAATAACTTTCAAAAATTGATCCCGAAGAAAAAGAGTTCGTTCCTGTTGATGTCCCTTCGTTTATATCACGAATTCCCAGTTGTGCCAAAACGGCTTTTATTTCAAATTGAGTTGCTATTGTTGTCATTGTAATGGCTTTTTTTATATTTTATAACTTAATGCTTATCCATATTTTTATATATTTTCCAATTCAAATCATATTTTAAACACAATTTTTTAAATATTTGAAAACTGAAATTACACATGAAATCTATTAGATTTTTGAAATGTAAAATATCTAATTTTACTTTTATTTCTCTACTATCAATTTCATCATACAAGAATAATTCAAAAAACAAGTTCTTTCTATCAGGTGAGCTAATTATATTTTTATGTAAAACATAATTGTTATGAATAATATTATGCCTAGTCTTGGATAAGATAAAAAATGACGTTTTTAAATCAAACTTCATCCTGTCTTTTCCATATAAAAATGAATCTAACTGTGCATCGACTATCTCCCGAAGATGATCTCCACTAGGCATATTTTCTCTAGAAAACTTTTGATTATTTTTAAGTTTTTCTTCAATAAGACATTTCAATTCTGAATCAATAGAAGAAAATTCAAACATTAAATTTTTCAACAATCTTTCTAAACCTTCAAAAGATTGAGCATAAAACAAACAAAATTGTTTTGAAATCAAATCATTAATAAATTCTGGATAACTTTCTTTAGTAGTCTCCAACATACTATCTGTTGGATAAGTATATACCCAGCCGTTATCAGTTTTACCACTCCAGTCATTTAAAACTAAAGACGAACCAAATCTTAACTTAGAATCTTCAGAAGCAAATCTTTTTAAATCATTAAATAAAACTGTATTGGTTCGTAAAGCTACATGTTTGTATTCTATTAATGAATCGAAATAATTATTTAAATAATTTTTAAGTTTAATCTCTAACATTATTTGTTTTATTTAAAACTGATTAGCCCCGGTAGTAGCGGCATCCTTTTCCTGCTTTCTTTAAGCAGGAAAAGATAGAGCGGATGACGGGAAATAGCTCCTGAAAAAAATTATTTTTTGGCTGTGAATCTTGGATCTGCTTCCATAACAGTTCCACATTTTTCGCAAGTTCGTAATTTTTCTGAATTGTAAAAATTCTCAAAATGGGGCAAGAAATCTTTTTCGATATCGTTGAGTTCAAAATAGACTTCGTGCAATTTGTGATTGCAGTTGTCGCAATACCATAATAAACCATCTGTAAAACCTTGTTTGGCTCTTTTTCGTTCGATAACCAAACCGATGGAACCTTCGGAACGAACGGGAGAATGAGGAACTTTCGCAGCATGCAGATACATATCGCCAGCGTTTAGCTGTATCACTTTACGCTCATTGTCTTCCTGAATATGAACTTCAATAAAACCTTCCAACTGATAAAACAACTCTTCGGTTTCATTGTAATGAAAATCTTTTCGGGCATTTGGACCCGCAACAATCATCACAATATAATCCCCTGAATCCACATACAAATTCTTGTTGCCAACAGGTGGTTTTAACAATTGACGATTTTCATCAATCCATTTGGCCAGGTTAAAAGGTCTTGAAATTGCCATTTTGAGTTGTTCTTTAAGAAAAGCTAAGGTACGAAAAAAAGAATTTTGGTTTCAATTTTGGTTTCACGAAGATTCGCAAAGAAAACCGCAGAGACACACAAAGAAACAAATTGAAATAAATTCTTAAAAACAACTTCATCTGCATTCATTTTAAAAAATCTTTGCGAATCTTTGCGGTTTTCTTTGCGAATCTTTGTGTAACAAGCTGAAAAACGTCATTTAGCCTCTTTAATCAGATAAATATAAACGGGAAAGTGATCACTAAAACCCACTTCGGTAGCCGAATGTCGTTTGGGATAACCCTTATATTGCCCCGAATTCTGAATTAAATAGCTTTTGTTGAAAATGCCTGCTTTCCAATATTGATAAGTCGAAAAATCACTTTTTATTAATGATTGAGTAAGCAAAATTTGATCGAAAATATCCCAAGAATCTCTAAAAGCAATAGTTCCCAGGCCTTTTTTAGCCATTTCTTCGAATGGATTATAGATTCCGAATTCAGGAACTTCCTGCTTTTTTGCTTTGGCTCCAAGCGCTTTCTTGATACTGTTATTAAAAGGACCATCATTCAAATCGCCCAGTGTAATCACCTTAGCATCGGGATTTATTCTTTGTAATGAATCGATTATTTTACGGTTCAAGATTCCAGCCGCTTCTCGAAACGGACTTGATTTTTTCTCCCCTCCTGCACGTGACGGCCAGTGATTGACAATGATATGAATCTCTTCGCCTTCTAAAAAACCGGTAATTAAAAGTTGATCACGTGTAAAAACCCGGTTATCATATCTGTTCTGAACCAGTTCATCATCATCTTCTCCTGAAGCGGAAACTAATTCCTCATTTTGAAATTCTTTTTTATAAATATAAAGCGGAATATTGGCATAAGAAGTAGGCTTGAAATATTTCTTTTGGAACAACAAAGCCACATCAATTCCTCTTTTATCGGGTGAATCAAAATGAATGATTCCATAATCCTGCATTGCCATTTTAGGTTGTTGCACTAAATCTTCCAGCACACCCCGATTTTCTATTTCGGAACCAGCAATAAATGTGGGAGAATTGGCGTTTTCCGGTTTACCTATTTCGAGTACCACCCTGGCGAGATTTTCTAATTTTTGATGGTATTTTTTAGAAGTCCAGCGTTGTTCTCCTTTTGGAGTCCACTCATCATCATTTGTACTTGGATCATTTATAGTATCAAAAAGATTTTCGAAATTATAAAAAGCCAGTGTATGAATCCGATAGCTTTTTTGCTGTGAAAAGCCTGTTCGAAACAAAAACAGAAAAGCAAGCACAAAAAACAATCTCAGTATTCGCATAACCAACTCTATTTTAAGGACTGTAGTAAATTTAATCCATTTTATACAATTAGGAACCAATTATTTTTGAATTTAGTTATCTTTGTTTTGATGCTTCGCAAAAGCATTCTCAATTTTTATTTATTCAGGAAAAACACCACTATGCCTACTCCTCGATTTTTAGTTTTAAACCGAACCATTAGCGTATTCCTGATTATTATTTTTCAATCTTTCAACAGTCAAGCCCAAAAACAAATGATTACACCAGCCGCTTTACAAAAAGGAGACACTATTGCCATTGTAGCCACCGCCAGAAAATATACTGATAACCACCTGCAACCCGCTATTGATTTAATGCGTAGCTGGGGACTTGAAGTCGTTCTTGGTAAAAGCATTGGATTAGATAACAATCAACTGGCTGGAACCGACGAAGAGAGAACTGCCGATTTTCAAGCACAACTGGACAACCCCAACATCAAAGCCATTTGGTGTGTAAAAGGCGGTTATGGAACGGTTAGAATCATTGATACATTGGATTTTACCAAATTCAAACAAAACCCAAAATGGATTGTAGGTTTTAGCGATATTACTGTTTTACACAATCATTTGAATACTCTAGGTTATAAAACCATTCACGGTATTATGCCTGTTACTGCCCCAAGAGCAACCAAAGAGGCTATTGAAACCCTGAGACAAGCTTTGTTTAACGAAGCTTTGAGTTACGAAATTCCTTCTGACCCAATGAATCGTATTGGCTCTGCCAAAGGGGAATTGGTTGGAGGAAATCTGTCTATTTTGTATAGTTTGTTTGGTTCTCCATCAGCGATTGATTGTAACGATAAAATTTTATTCATTGAAGATTTAGACGAATACCTGTATCATATTGATCGTATGATGATGAACTTAAAACGCAATGGCTGTCTGGAAAGCATCAGAGGAATTGTGGTAGGTTCAATGACAAAAATGAAAGACAACGAAATTCCCTGGGGAAAAAATGCTGTCCAAATTATTGAAGATGTGACTAAAAAATACCATATTCCTGTTATTTATAATTTCCCGGCAGGACACATTCAGGACAACAGAGCTTTAATTTTAGGAAGTACAGTTTCTATGGAAGTTACTCCGGAAAAAAGCACATTGAAATTTGAAGATTAATTATCTTTCAACATATAAGTCATATAAGTTAGCATTCAACTTCAACTTAACTTATATGAGCTGTGTTTTAACTAGCTTCTAACAGAACAAATAAGAGCAAAAAACTTATATGACTTATATGTTAAACCAAGACAACAATGGCCGAACACAACGAATTAGGAAAACTGGGAGAAGAATTGGCTGTTGATTTTTTACAAAAAGACGGCTACACCATTTTAGAAACCAATTGGACTTTTCAAAAAGCCGAAGTGGACATCATTGCCCAAAAAGAAGACACACTCGCTATTATCGAAGTAAAAACCCGTTCTTCGATTGAATTTGGTCTGCCTCAGGACTTTGTAAAATCAAAAAAAATAAAACTACTTACGAAAGCCATAGACAACTACGTAGTTGAAAAAAACCTCGATATTAATGTTCGTTTTGACATCATTGCCATCCAAAAAAGCGATAAATCTTTTGTAATTGAACACCTTACAGATGCTTTTTATCACTTTTAACGATAATTTTTTATGTTATTTTTGTAACAAATTGTTTTTTTAATTATCTTTGCCTAAATTTTTAACGATTTATCTAAGTAAATCAGATTAAAAACTAAGTATAAACACCTATATAATTATGAAAACTGTTTCTTCAATTGTCGAAAATTACATCAAAACAAAACCATTTTTATTAAATGCTTTGTCACTTGGGATCATCAATTTAACCTCTCTTTCCAGAAACATCATGTCGGAATTAGAGAGCGAATTTGGAAAAGAAGTAAAACAGGGTGCTGTTGTAATGTCTTTAAAAAGACTAACAGAAGAATTGGACTTTCGATTAAACCACAAAATCAACAAAGTAATCAAAAACATAGGTGAAATTACTGTTCGCTCAGCCTTGACCGATTATACTTTTGCTGTTTCAGAAACTGTTTTAAACAAACAGGCAGAATTAATTTCGGACATCAACGGTTTTCCGGATGTTTTTTACACTTCGTCAAGAGGAGTAAACGAAATCAACATCGTAGTAAGCAACACGGTCAACAAACTGGTTGACAAACACTTTTCAAACGAAAAATTGATTCAGAAACTAGATAATCTGGCTTCTATTACGGTTAAATTACCAAAAGAAAACATTGTAATTCCAGGGATATATTATTTCATTTTCCAACGTTTGGCCTGGGAAGGAATCATCATCAACGAAGTAATTTCTACTTCAAATGAATTCACGATCCTGGTTAGCGAAGAACAAGT
The DNA here is from genome assembly GCF_006386525.1 of Flavobacterium sp. GSA192. NCBI lineage: Bacteria > Pseudomonadati > Bacteroidota > Flavobacteriia > Flavobacteriales > Flavobacteriaceae > Flavobacterium > Flavobacterium sp. GSA192. Next base: position 7,101 of record NZ_VAHC01000002.1, read on the forward strand.
AGATGTTGCTTTCAAAGTAATCAAAGATTTGAAGAATTAATTTCGATATAAATAGACAAAAAGCAGGCATTTTGATTCAATTGCCTGCTTTTTTTATGTCAATTTTCTACTAATACGCAAAACTAATTCCGGCCACTAAAAAATCCTTACCAAAAAAATCGGTATTTGCTGTTGCGGCATTATGAACATAATTTAATGACAATGGCATTGTAATTCCTTTGCCTAAATCAAATTCCTTAGTGGCTTTTGCTCCCAGATTTACCCAGGAAGGTTTATCATAATCGGCAAAATTATAATACTCTGCCTTGTTATTCAGTACAACGCCTGCTACCGGTACCAATGCAATATTTTGAAGTGTTTTACAAGATGAATTTTCGAATAAATTAAAAGTATATCCCAGTTCTAAATAAGTGGTGTAATTTCGTTTAGGATTGTCATTGCTATCATAACGATAATCATTTCCACCAATTAGGGTGCTTATGGTGGCATTAAAAGGATATTGAAAACCCTCAGAAAAATCAAAACACAGCATGGCATCTACTGTTTGCGAACTCGTAGGGCCGTAATCAAAAAGTTTGTTGCTTACTCCTTCTACCCGACTTACCGAAGGCCAATAATAATCCCAAATTTGGAACTGCAAAAAATCATTAATTTGATAGCTAATATAAAAATCTATTTCCTGATAGCCTTTGTATAAAGATTCGCCATCAGGATAAAAATAGTCGTTTTTAAAATTAGTAGTTCCCCAAAATCCTAAGCTTAACTTTGGAACAACTTCGTACTCAACAGTAGGCTGAATTGCCGCATAATTCCCTCCCCAACACTGTCCGCGCCAGAGATAACGATTGATAATATCAACATTCAAACTGAGTTTTTTTTCTGTTATAGTATCTTTAGCCTGTTGGGAAAAAGAAACAACTGACATCATACCTAAAATTAAAACCCAAGGTTTTTTGATAATTTTCATTCCAATTAATACGTATTTATAAGTTCAAACAAACGTTCCCGATTCAGAGGCTTGGTTATATAATCATCAAATCCGGCTTTCTTAATTTTAACCTTATCTTCCGAAGAAGAATAAGCTGTTTGCGCTATAATCGGTAATTCAGGACGAATAGATCTTATTTGTTCAATGGCTTCAAAACCATTCATAACCGGCATTTTAATATCCATCAGTACCAAATCAATATCCGAATTATTGATACAAATATCAACGGCCTCCTGACCATCATGAGCTCTGATAATGGTGTAGGACATTTTTTGCATCATTTTTTGAAACAACAAGAAATTGATATTATCATCTTCGGCAATCAGAATCACTTTATTTTCTGATTTTACAACTTCTTTCTCCCTAATTGGCTTGACCACAATATGCCCTACTTTAGCATATTGCAACGGAATTGAAAAATAAAAAGTAGATCCCACACCTACTTCAGATTCTAAACTAATGGTTCCTCCCAGAATTTCTATGTAGGCCTTTGAAATAGAAAGTCCCAGTCCTAAACCTCCCACCTGAATTGACTTGTCATTTTCCACACGCTTGAAACGATCAAAAACGTGTTTGTGATAATCTTGGTCAATTCCGGAGCCGGTATCCTGAATGGTAAAATGAATTCGATTTTCATTTTCATCAATTTCATAGCTAAAAGTCACCAAACCTTCATCGGTATATTTGATGGCATTGGTCAGTAAATTAATAATAACCTGTTTCAGTTTAATTTCGTCCGTAATAATATTATAAGCGGCGGTAACGGGACTTTTTATCAATTTGAATTTTATGTTCTTGCTCTTAGGAATAGTTACCTTAATTGTTTTATAAAGCTCAACTATACAGGATTCTAAATTGATTTCGCTAAAATTAGGCACAATTTGATTGGAATCGATCTTAGACATTTCTATCAAATCATCAATAATAGACACCAGATTTTTACCGTTATTTTGTATCACATTAAGGTACTCAACAGTTTCCTCCTTGCTGAGTTCGGTATTCAGAATAAGCTCTGTAAAACCATTAATGGCATTCATAGGTGTTCTTATCTCATGCGACAAATTAGCCAGAAAGGAAGCTTTTAGCAAATCGCCTTCTTCGGCTTTAATTTTTGCCTTTATCAAATCCAATTTTTGACTGTTGTTTTCTTCAAATAAATTTCCAATATAACTAAACTCACCACTTGTTTTTTTAAGTTCGTTAATGGCACTTTTACTGCTTTTTTCAAGAGCTTTCCGAACCAAATAAAGCGGTCTGTAAACTAATTTTTGAGTATAAAACAAACTTATTATCAAATAGAGAATAAAAACAACAATGATGGCATAAAGAATATTGATTGTGTTTTCAAAATAAACTTCAAATTTTCTTTCAAAAAGAAGTTTGCCTATTAATTTCCCCTTAGAATCTTTCAGCGGAAAAACCGAACTTACCACGTGTCTTTGTTCAGCAACAGCTTCTTCGGCACCGATAATTTTGATTTTTGAAGAGGTAATATTCTCTAAATTTTTAATGAATTTAGCATTAATCAAGCGCGCAGCAAAGAAATAACCCGAAGTTTTAGTTTTGGTTTTAAGTGGGTCATCCGAAGCGTGAATCGTGGCCCCGGTTACCTCTACAATACCTTCCGGAATTTGAAGGTAAAATTTACCTATACCCACTTTATCCAAATAAAGCATGGCTTCTTTAGGAATAAAATCCAGGGTTTTAATGGTTTGAGTTGGAGTGCGAATGATAAATTGCTTGTGTTTATCATAAGCCCCTAGATAATCAGCTCCGTAAATAGCCAGCTCATTACTAATGGTTTCATGATACCAAACACTATCTTTAGTTACTGTAAAATCTACAAACTCATCCCAATTGGTATCATTGTTTATGGCTGTTAAAATAGGTTTTGATTCCAAAATTAACAACTGACTGACTTTGCTCTCAAACAATTCAACCGAATTACGATAGGCTTCTTTTTCTGTTTGGTTGATATAATAAAACAGCACAGCATAAAGCAGCAAAAAAACAATACTAGAGGAAACTATTAAAAAAAGTATTTTTGGGGACGATTTTTTTAATATCATAAATTTAAATGCTGACTATATCAGGTTAAAAAAATTAAATTAATAAAAATAAATCAATTTTTAAACCTGTTTACAAAGTATTCGATATTCTACACTATAATTATTAAAATATCACAAAAATCCTTGTAATTAAGACCAAAAAGCACTTCTTTTAAGCTTCTTTCCCTCCCAACATATCCATCAACTCCAAAGCTCTTCGGGTTGATTTTACGTTGTCAAAAGTTAACAACAATCTTAAACCGTTAGCGGTTTGTTTTTCTTTCATTTTGCAAAGCGAAGGATGTTTTTGCACAAACTGCAACACCTTATGAAAACGATTGGACTGATAAAAATCAGATTGCTGGTCAGACACAAAATAGCCAATCATTTTTCCTTGTTTCATCACTAATTTTTCAATTCCAACTCTAGTTGCCACCCATTTAATACGGATACTGTTCATTAATGCATTGGCTCGCGGAGGTAACGGACCAAAACGGTCAATCAGTTTATTTTGAAAAACCACTAATTCTTCTTCGTTTTTAATCGCACTCAATTCATTATACAAATTCAAACGTTCCGAAATGTTATTGATGTATTCATCCGAGAATAACAATTCAAAATCAGTGTCGATTTGCAGGTCTTTTACGTATTCCTTGGTCTCAATATCGTTTTCTACCGGATATAAATCCTTGAATTCGTTTTCTTTCAATTCTTCGATAGCCTCATTCATGATTTTTTGATAGGTATCAAATCCTATTTCGTTGATAAAACCCGATTGCTCACCACCCAATAAATCTCCGGCACCACGAATCTCTAAATCTTTCATCGCAATGTTAAATCCGCTCCCTAATTCGCTAAATTGTTCCAAAGCCTGAATTCGTTTTCTAGCCTCTTCAGTCATTGACGAATAAGGTGGACAAATAAAATAACAGAACGCTTTTTTATTACTTCGACCCACACGACCTCGCATTTGATGCAAATCAGACAGTCCAAAATTATTGGCGTTATTAATGAAAATCGTATTGGCATTAGGAACATCCAATCCACTTTCGATAATGGTTGTAGCTACCAGAACATCAAATTCTCCGTTCATGAAAGCCAACATCAGTTCTTCCAATTTTTTACCGTCCATTTGTCCGTGACCGATTCCAACCTTGGCATTAGGAACCAAACGCTGAATCATTCCAGCCACTTCTTTTATATTTTCAATTCGGTTATTGATAAAATATACCTGTCCGTTACGCTGAATTTCATACGAAATCGCATCGCGAATCACTTCTTCGTTAAAACCAACCACATTGGTTTCAATAGGATAACGGTTAGGCGGAGGCGTTGTAATTACCGATAAATCACGCGCAGCCATCAACGAAAACTGCAAAGTTCTCGGAATTGGAGTTGCCGTCAAAGTCAAGGTATCTACATTAGCCGCAATGGTTTTCAATTTGTCTTTTACGTTTACTCCAAACTTCTGTTCTTCATCGACAATCAATAATCCCAAATCTTTAAAAACTACATTTTTGTTGACCAATTGATGCGTTCCAATAACAATATCCAGTTTCCCTTCGGCTAATTGCTTTAAAGTTTCCGACTTTTGTTTAGCAGTTCTAAAACGATTCAAATAGCCAATAGTAACCGGCATGTCTTTTAATCGCTCTGAAAAAGTACGGAAATGCTGGTAAGCCAAAATAGTTGTTGGTACTAAAACAGCTACTTGCTTGCTATTATCCACCGCTTTAAAAGCAGCACGAATAGCGACTTCTGTTTTTCCAAAACCTACATCTCCACAGACCAAACGATCCATCGGGCGATCGCTTTCCATATCGGCTTTTACTTCTTGAGTCGATTTGGTCTGGTCTGGCGTATCTTCGTAGATAAACGAACTTTCTAATTCGTTTTGCAAATAACTGTCTGGCGCATACTGAAAGCCTTTTTCCAATCGTCTTTTGGCATACAATTGAATCAAATTAAAGGCAATATGTTTGACTCTCGCCTTGGTTTTTTGTTTTAAAACTTTCCAGGCATTCGAACCTAATTTGTATATTTTTGGAGGCGTTCCGTCTTTTCCGTTGTATTTCGAAATTTTGTGTAGCGAATGAATACTCACATACACAATATCATTATCGGCATAAACGAGCTTAATAGTTTCCTGCGTTTTTCCTTCGACCTGGATTTTTTGTAATCCACCAAATTTCCCAATTCCGTGATCAATATGCGTTACATAATCGCCAACCGAAAGTGTCGTTAATTCTTTAAGCGTAATATTTTGCTTTTTCGAATAACCATTCTTGATGCTGAATTTATGATAGCGCTCAAAAATTTGATGATCAGTGTAGCATGAAATTTGGTTTTCTTCGTCAATAAAACCCTGATACAAAGGCAAAACTATGGTATTGTATTGCTTGCGGATATTCTCCGAATTGGCTTCATCCAAAGTTTCAAAAATATCGTGAAAACGCTTTGCCTGCGCTTCATTCGAACAGAACAAATAATTTTTATAACCGTTAAAATGATTCTCGCTCAAATTATTCAATAACAAATCAAATTGTTTGTTGAACGAAGGTTGTGGCTGAATGTGAAATTCGAATTTCTTAGTGGTTCTAAAAATGGCTTTTGAAGCGAATTCTACAACCGAAAAATCCAGCGCCCGTTTTACAAATGCTTTTTGATCCAGAAATAATTGCTCTGGAGTAGCGTGCTTGATATCCTTAGATAATTTCTCGAAAGCTTCTTCGGCTCTCACAAATTGTCTGTCTAATTGCGATAATAAATCTTCAGTATCCTGAATAAAAATAACCGTTTGTTCCGAAATATAATCTAAGAAACTTTCTCGATTTTCCTGAAAAACCTTGTTTTCTACATTGGGAATAATGGTAATCTTCTTTTGTTGTGCCAATGACAATTGCGTTGCTACATCAAAAGTTCGGATACTTTCGACTTCATCACCAAAAAACTCAATTCGGTACGGATTATCATTCGAAAAAGAAAATACATCGACAATTCCTCCACGAACTGAAAATTCTCCAGGTTCGGTAATAAAATCGACTCTTTTGAATTCATATTCGAATAAAACTTCATTGATAAAATCAATCGAAATTTTATCGCCAACACTTACTTTCAAAGTGTTTTTATCCAAATCGCGACGCGTTACCACTTTTTCAAAAAGCGCTTCAGGATAACTAACGATTATGGCCGGTTTTTTACGGGAATTAATGCGGTTTAATACTTCGGCACGAAGCAAAACATTGGCATTATCCGTTTCTTCAATTTGATACGGACGACGAAACGAAGCCGGATAAAACAACACATCCTGCTCACCTATCATTTGTTCCAAATCATTCAAATAGTAAGCCGCTTCTTCTTTATTATTTAAAATAAGTAAAAAAGGAAGTTCGGCTTTTTTAAACGCCGAACGAATTACAAATGAAACTGCCGAACCCAGCAAACCGCTAAGATGTAGTTTTGCTGTATTTTTTTCCTGCAACGAAGCAACAATTTGTTGCGTTTTAGGCGAAGTTTCGTAGAGGGTATATAAGGCAGATTTACTCAACTCTGGCGTCGTTTGGATTAATTATTGTTCTTGTACCTTGCGGAATAACGGATTGATTGAGCATCATTGGACCATTAGGTATTGCACGTGCCGAATCCAATAACATTCTTCTCATCTCGTCTTCACCTTCTTCCACCGGAATCTTACTTTTCTCAGTCAAAATATCCATTTGACGTTGCAAAGTGGCTAATTCTTTGTTGATTTCACCCACTAATTGCACCACTTTTTTATCGGGAATATTATCCAAATGAATGAACATATCCAGCAAACGTACCTTGGTAATCAAGACCGAAACACGACTTTTTATCTGAGGTTTATTAAACAACTCCGGAATACTATTATTCAAAGCCATTGCTTTTTTAGAAATGGCAGCTGCTTTTTGCTGATAAGCACTAATTGTTTTCTTAGGTTTCTGACCTAATTCCTGCATAAATGCACGCAAATCAAGCCAGGTATTTATACTTTCCTCAGTAGCCTCATTAATAGGCTCGTCATAAAAATCCCAGCCTTTTTTTATGTTGTTAAAAACGAGTTCTTTCTTTTTGGCATCTTTAGCATTTTCGGCAATCCTTTGTTGATTCGCTTCTTTATTACAAGCAGTAAATAAGATAAGTAAACAAAGAAAGTATGATAGTTTGTATTTCATCGTTATTTTGATTGAACCGCAAAGTTACAAAGTAAATTAATATTAAAAGTCACTAAAAATAATTGGAACACAGATGAAACAGATTTAACAGATGAACACAGACTGAAACTATAAATTTGAATAAATAATTGAACTATTCCGAACATCAGAATTATATAAATTGCAAAAAGAATCTAACTTTACAGTTTTAAAAAACAATACGGCAAATTAAACCCAAAATCTATGGAATTCGGAAGAATCATTATTTCAGAAAACGCAGCCAATAGCGAAAATCCTCAAGACATCATCAACTCGAATATTTCGGTAATTAACCTGATGCGTGAGGAAAAAATTGATGATGATTTGATTCACGAAGATGCTTTAATGAGCTATTATTTAGATTATTATTACACCCAATACAGTCAGGGAAATTTTGCGCAATTTGTGTATAATTCGGGCTGGAATAAAGAACTGAACGAACTGATTGAAGAAGGTTTGCAGTTAATTGGTGCCGAAAAACATTTGGAATTATTTCAGGCACAGGCTAAAAAAGTCCGTTTGATGAGCAGTGTTAAATTGGCTAAATTTTTAAAAGGGAAACTCGAAGGCGTAAACCCAATTAGAGACGCTTTAAACAACGACACATTTTTCAGCCCAGAAATTTCAGGAAAAGAAAATCTGGTGGAACTGAACGCTGCTTTTTTAAAATCCCATCCCGATACCGAAGTGCTTTCGGTTGACGAAATGTTTGCTGCTTTAGAAGAATTTGTAGGCCGCGAGATAAAAAGAGAATAACTAAATTGACTTAGTGATGCTTAAATTGTAACATTTTTTAAAAATCATATCAAAATAAGTCTATTTTTGCCTGAACTACAAGCACTTTGCTTAATCTAAAAAAATAGAAGGCGTAGATAGTTTATGGAGATCCTCAATCAATTTTCGAAATTATTTGTATTGGATATTCGCAATACAATGGGATTATTATTTTGGGGAAATTTTGCTTTAGCCACTTTAGTTTTCACTTTTCGATTTGCACTTTTCAGCAAGGATAACAAAACACATTTATTAGTATTTGGTTGTTCTAAAATTTTTCAGGCTTTTGCATGGTTGGCTTTTTTTCTTCGAACAGACACCATTAACATTAACCCAATCAACATTGTTATTACCAATACTTTGATTTTTACCAGTTACTATCTTGAATCCGTTGCCATGTTGATGATGGTGAAAGACAGTTCTAAAAAAGCCTATCGAATACAGTCTATATTATTTGCCATTACCCTTTTACTTTTTTACAGTACCGTTTGGTTTGAAGCCCCTGCTAATATCCGTGTTTCATTAGCATCCTTCGTTATTTTCACACTATTAATTGTGCCCTCTTTACGATTTTTAACAGCAGCACGAAGCAGTTTATTTAAAAAAATACTGGGTTTTAATTACGTCATATTGTTAGTAGTACTGGTTTTCAGAACGATTTATCCGCTTTTTAAAACCTCAACAACGCTGTACTCAGTCGATCCCACACAAAAAATCATATTCCTGATTATATTTCTAATGATGATGATTAGCGGAGTAGGTTATTTGCTTTTGTTACAGGAAGAAAAAGAAATACAAATCAAGAAATTATTAGACGACAAAGACAAATTTTTTTCCATCATTGCACATGATTTAAGAGGGCCGTTTAACGGAATTATTGGACTGTCAGAATTGTTATTGGAAAATGACAATCAATTAGACAATAAAGAAACAAATGAATTTATCCAACTCATCAATCAATCGTCAAAAAGCGCTTTTTCATTATTAGACAATCTGTTAACCTGGGCACAATCACAAACCGGCACCATCGAATTCAGTCCCAAAGAACTCGAAATACATTCCGTAACCGACAAAACTATCAGTTTGTTGTCCAATATTGCCAAAAGCAAAAACATCTCAATACGTTCTGAATTTGAAGAAAAACAACATCTGGTAGCCGACAGGAATATGCTGGAAACTATTTTTAGAAATCTGATTTCAAATGCTATCAAATTTACCAATACCAACGGCGATGTGGTACTTTCGATGAAAAAAGAAAATGGTCAGCTTGTATTTTCTGTCAGAGACAACGGCATTGGAATTGCTCCCGATAAAATAGCACAGCTGTTTGCAATAAATAATCGAAACACCACATCAGGAACCAATGACGAAACAGGAACCGGATTAGGATTGATGCTATGTAAGGATTTTGTCGAAAAACATGGCGGTCAAATTTGGGTCAATAGTCAGCCGGGAAAAGGAAGTGATTTCATGTTCAGCATCCCCGATAATTTATAGAATTTCACAGAGATTCTAAAGGAAAACACACTAAGGCTCGCAAAGGATTTTGAAATAAAACTTAGCGAATCTTAATGTTCACTTTGCGGGACTTTGCAAAATAACTTTTCACAAAACATTTCCTTAAAAGTTTGCCTTATAAGTCTCAAACATTTCCTTAAATTTGCTACCGTTATTAGAAATTTAATAGTTATAAAAATCAAACTATGTTACAAATTGCATTTATTAGAGAGAATCAGGAAAAAGTGATCAAGGCTTTGGCAAAAAGAAATTTGGATGCCAAAAGTGTTGTGGAAGAAGTGGTACAACTTGATGAGCGTCGTCGTGCTGCGCAAGTAGAGTTAGACAACATTTTAGCTGAATCTAATAAATTGTCCAAAGACATAGGTGAATTGATGAAAGCGGGTGAGAAGTCTAAAGCAGCCATCTTAAAAGAAAAAACGGTTAGCAATAAAGAAAAGAGCAAGCAACTGGCTGAAACTGCCGATGCTATTGCTGCTGAGTTAACAGAAAAACTATATACATTACCTAATCTTCCTGCCGATATTGTTCCGGAAGGAAAAACGCCGGAAGAAAACTTAAACATTTTTGAAGCTGGTGAAGTACCGGTTTTACACGAAGGAGCTCAACCGCACTGGGAATTAGTAAAAAAATACGACATCATCGATTTCGAATTAGGAAATAAAATCACAGGAGCAGGTTTCCCGGTTTATAAAGGAAAAGGAGCTCGTTTGCAACGTGCCTTAATCAATTATTTCCTGGACAAGAATACGGCTGCAGGTTACAATGAAGTTCAGGTACCACATTTGGTAAACGAAGCTTCAGGTTATGGAACAGGGCAATTGCCGGACAAAGAAGGGCAAATGTATCATGATGCAACCGATAATTTATATTTAATCCCAACGGCTGAGGTTCCGGTAACCAATTTGTTTAGAGATGTAATCTTAAACGAAAATGAGTTGCCAATTTTAACTACAGCTTACACACCATGTTTCCGTCGTGAGGCGGGTTCTTATGGTGCTCACGTACGTGGATTGAATCGTTTGCACCAATTTGACAAAGTGGAAATTGTACGTATCGAACATCCTGAGAAATCATATGAGGCTTTAGACGGAATGGTAGAACATGTAAAAGAGATTTTGAACGAATTGAAATTGCCATACCGAATTTTGCGTCTTTGTGGTGGCGATATGGGTTTCACTTCGGCTTTGACTTATGATTTTGAGGTGTTTTCTACAGCCCAAGACCGTTGGTTAGAAATTTCTTCTGTTTCTAACTTTGAGACTTTCCAGGCGAATCGTTTGAAATTGCGTTTCAAAGACAAAGACGGAAAAAACCAACTGGCACACACCCTAAACGGAAGTTCATTGGCTTTGCCTAGAGTACTTGCGGGAATTCTTGAAAATTACCAAACTCCGGAAGGAATTGTAATTCCGGAAGTTTTACGTCCGTACTGCGGATTTGATATTATCAATTAGTTCTGTTTAAAAACAGAAAGAATTATCTACAACCATTAAGAAATTAAGAACCATTAAGTTTAATGTTCTTAATTTCTTAATGGTTTAAAGAAAAAAGGAAATTTTTCAAATTTAATTTCAAACCTTATCCGGTTATGAAAAAGCTCTTTCTTTATATCACTTTGTTATTCTCGCTGTTTGCGATTGGTCAGAACGAACAATTAGCACAGTATTACTACGACAAAGGCGATTTTGAAAAAGCCAAAATCAGTTATGAGGAATTATTGGAAAACATCCCTCAAAACATGCAATACTTTCTCCGGACAGTAGATTGTTACCAGCAATTGCAACAATATGATGTTGCCGAAAAAGCCATCCAAAACCGTCTCGCAAAATACAATCAAGGCAGTCTTTTAGTTGAATTAGGATATAACTACCAACTGCAAAAGAATGATGCTAAAGCCAAAAGTTATTATGATGAGGCAATAGAGCGCATCCGGAAAAATCCCAATGAAGTGTACGGAATTGCTAATTCTTTTGAACGAAAAGTACAATTAGAATACGCATTAAAAGCTTATAAAACCGCTACTGAAATCCAGCCTAATTTTAATTTCAATTACCAACAAGGATTGCTATACGGACAATTAGGTAATTTCGAAATGATGATTAACACCTTTCTGGACGAAGCCTATGCAAATCCTCAAACTTCAATTGTGATTCAGAATCAATTGTCGCGTTTTATGACTGATGAAGCCGATGTGAGTTTTAGCAATGCTTTGCGAAAAGCTTTGGTTTTAAAGGTTCAAAAAAGTCAGGATTTGTTCTGGAGTCGTTATTTGAGTTGGTTTTATATCCAACAAAAAGAGTTTTCGAAAGCCTTTATTCAGGAAAAAGCCATCTATAAACGCAATCCTGAATCGCTTTCTACTATTTTGAATTTGGCAAATCTGGCCATTGAAGAAGAAAATCAGGAAGTAGCCAAAGAAATACTGGATTTTGTAATTGAAAATACTAAGGATTTAGGGCTGTTGGTTCAGGCACATTCGTATTTATTGGAATTAAAAATCGCTAAAGCAACCGAAAAAGATTACGCAATCATCAATACGGAAATTGAGGCTTTGCTGAAACAATTTGAAATAAGTCCTTTTACCTTATCTTTGCAGCTGATTCAGGCGCATTTTGTGGCTTTCAATTTGAAAAAACCGGAGCAGGGAAGAGCGATTGTAAAGAAAGCTTTGGAGTTGCAGCTCAATGATTACGAAGTGGCTCAGGCCAAAATGGAATTAGCGGATATTTTGCTTTTTGAAGAAAAATTCAATCAGGCGTTGTTGTATTATTCGCAAATTGAAATGGATTTGAAAAACGATGTGGTGGCTCATGAAGCGAGTTTGAAAGCGGCCAAAACGAGTTATTTTAAAGGTGATTTTCCTTGGGCATTAAAACAGTTTAAGGAATTGAAATCGGCAAATACGCAGTTGATTGCTAATGATGCCCTAGAATATTTTTTACTTATAAATGATAACACAGTAGCCGATTCGACACAGACGGCTTTGAAGGCTTTTGCCAAAGGCGATTATTTGTTGTATCAAAATAGGAATCAGGAAGCGATTGCGCAGTTCCAGTTGGTTTTAAAAACTTTTAAAGGACAAGAAATCGAAGCAGTAACGCAATTGCGACTGGGAAAAGTCTATGATAAAACAGCCGAATATAATTTGGCTTTAAGCCAATACCAATCGATAATTGACCATCATAGTAATGGAATTTACATTGATGAAGCACTGTTTTTTTCGGCAGAAATTTATAGTAAGAAGTTAAACGAACCCGAAAAGGCGAAACCATTATACGAAAAGTTGATTTTTAATCATCAGGATAGTATTTATTTTGTCGAAGCCAGAAAGAAATTCAGGGAGTTAAGAGGAGATAAAAATCTGTAAATTTTAGATAGCAGATTTTAGATTTCAGAATAGAGAATATAACAGAAAACAGATTGCACTAGAGATTTTGATATTGATTGACTTTTATTGTCTTAATACTTAACTCTCCAATCTTAATACTTTTAAAATGATAATTTATAACATTACAATTAATATACACGAAAGCGTTCATGACCAATGGATAATCTGGATGCAGCACAAACACATTCCTGAAATGCTAGCCACGGGCAAATTCACCAATGCTAAATTAGTTCGTGTTTTAGTAGAAGAAGAAATGGGAGGAGTGACTTATTCGGCTCAATTTACCACAGATAGTTTAGCGACTTTAGAGAAATTTTATCAGGAAGATGACGCAGTGCTTCAGGCAGAAGGACAAAAGCTTTTTGGTGAAAAAATGCTCACTTTTAGAACCGAATTGCAGGTTATTTCGGAGCACTAGAGAATAACTGGACTAAAGTCCAGCCTTACAAAATATGTCGAGCCGAAGGCTCTTTGAAATAAGTAAAGTTCCGTAGGAACGAATCATATTGTAGCAACGGATTTTAATCCGTTGAAGACAAAAGCAACAACAAAATGGATAAAGTAAAAGCCAAGAAACACCTCGGACAACATTTTTTAAAAGACGAGAGTATTGCCAAAGATATTGCTGATACACTAAGCTTAGAAGGATATGATGATGTGTTGGAAATAGGACCGGGAATGGGGGTTTTGACCAAATATATGTTGGATAAACCCATCAATACTTACGTAATTGAAATTGATACCGAATCGGTGACTTATTTGGAAGCGAATTATCCAAAATTGCATGGTAGAATTATTTCTCAGGATTTCCTGAAATACAATATCAATGAAGTTTTCGAGAATAAGCAATTTGCCATTATCGGGAATTTTCCATATAATATTTCGACTCAAATTGTTTTTAGGGTATTGGAATTCAGAGATCAAATTCCTGAATTTTCAGGGATGTTTCAAAAAGAAGTAGCGGAACGAATTTGTGAGAAAAAAGGAAGTAAGGCATACGGTATTTTATCTGTTTTGGCTCAGGCTTTTTACGATACCGAATATTTATTTACTGTTGACGAAAATGTTTTTAATCCGCCTCCCAAGGTAAAATCAGGAGTGATGCGTATGCGTAGAAAAGAAGATTACAGCCTGCCTTGCGGCGAAAAATTGTTGTTTACTGTAGTAAAAACAGCATTTCAGCAACGCAGGAAAACCTTGCGGAATAGTTTAAAAACTCTAAATTTGTCCGATAATCTCAGAGAGGATAAAGTATTGGATCTTCGTCCGGAACAACTTAGCGTAGCAGAATTTATAGCACTTACCAAAAAAATAGAAGCCGATGGAGTTTAAAATCAGCAAGGAATTAATTCAACAAGTAAAGGAACTCATTCAAAACAAAAGTGACCTAAAACTGGAAACTTTGTTGAATGATATTCACCATGCTGATATTGCCGAAATTCTGGATGAGCTTGATTTTGACGATGCAACTTATATCTTTAAGGTATTAGACAGTGATAAAACGGCAGAAATTCTTCTGGAACTGGAAGATGATTTGCGTGAAAATATATTGAGTAGGCTTTCGCCAAAAGAAATCGCAGAGGAGCTAGATGAACTTGAAACCAACGACGCTGCCGATATTATTGCCGAACTTTCGCAAGAGATTAAAGCCGAAGTAATATCGGAATTACAAGACGTTGAACACGCCAAAGACATTGTCGATTTGCTTCGTTATAAAGAAGACACTGCGGGTGGAATCATGCACAAAGAATTAGTAAAGGTCAATGAAAATTGGAATGTACTAACCTGTGTAAAAGAAATGCGCATTCAGGCCGAAAACATCTCCCGTGTGCATTCCATCTATGTAGTAGATGACGAAGGTCGATTAAAAGGACGCCTTTCTCTGAAAGATTTATTAACTACTTCGACCAAGACAGCTATTAGCGATGTCTATATCCGAAAGCTGAATTATGTCAACGTAGATGCCGAAGACGTTGAAGTAGCCCGTATCATGCAGAAATACGATTTAGAGGCCATTCCGGTAGTGGACGAATTGGGACGTTTGGTAGGACGAATCACCATTGATGATATCGTAGATGTAATTAAGGACGAAGCCGACCAGGATTACCAGTTAGCGGCAGGTATCTCTCAAGACGTTGAAGCCGATGACAGTATCATGGAGTTAACTAAAGCACGTTTGCCTTGGTTAGTTTTAGCATTACTCGGTGGTTTTATAACGGTAAGAGTCTTGGGATTGTTTGAAGGAGCGATGTTAGAACATGGCAATCTTTTCTTTTTTACACCACTTATTGCGGCGATGGCAGGAAATGTAGGAGTTCAATCCTCGGCAATTATTGTACAGGGTTTGGCTAATGACACTCTGAGCGGCTCTTTGTTTAACCGATTAATAAAAGAAATTTCGTTGAGTTTACTCAACGGTATTATTCTGGCCAGTATATTATTCATAGGAAGTCATTTTTTACTTAATGTAGAAGTTATTGTGGGACTTATAGTAACCACAGCCTTGATTTCGGTGATTGTAATAGCTTCATTGATAGGGACTTTTATCCCTTTATTATTGGATAAATTTGGGATTGACCCTGCTTTGGCAACAGGACCGTTTATCACTACTAGCAACGATATTTGCGGAATCCTGATTTATTTTTCGATTGCCAAAATGATTTTAGGTTTTTAATATTTTAGAAGATAAAAAAATACAAACAACATGAAAGTACATATCATTGGAGGAGGTAACTTAGGAGCAGCTATTGCATTAGGAATGGCAAAAAATGCCAGTGAACACCAGGTTACAGTAACCAGAAGAAACACAGCCAGTATTCTCTATTTAGAAAAATTAGGCGTAAGCGTTTCTTCAGATAACAAACACAATATTCAGGAAGCTGATGTTATTATTTTAACGATTAAACCGTATCAGGTGGACACCGTTTTAGCAGAAATTCTTCCTGTTATTTCGAATAAAATAATTGCATCGGGAGTAAGCGGATTATCTATTGAAGCCTTGCAAAATAAAATTGGCGAAGGTCATCAGGCTATTCGAATTATGCCCAACATTGCTGCACAATACGGAGCTTCGGCAACCTGTATTTCTTTTAACGAAAAACATGCAGAACAAGGTCAAAAACTAGTAACCATCTTCAAAGAATTAGGAACAGCACCGGTTATTGACGAAAAATTAATGGATGCGGCAACTGTTTTAGCTGCCAGCGGAACTGCTTTTGCTTTGCGTTACATCAGAGCTTCCATGCAGGCAGGTATCGAAATCGGATTTGACTGGAAAACGGCATTGGCTATTTCGGCACAAACTGTAAAAGGAGCCGCCGAAATGGTGATGGAAGAACAAATCCACCCGGAACAATTAATCGACAGAGTTACCACTCCACAAGGTTGCACCATTACAGGATTAAGCGAAATGGAATCACACGGATTCAGTTCTTCATTAATCCGCGGAATTAAAGCAGCGGTTAAGAAAATTAAAGGAGTTTAATTTTCGGTTTTATATAATACAAAAAGAGCTTCCCGATAATTTGAGAAGCTCTTTTTTCATTATAACTAACTAAAAGGCAAATATTATTTTTTCTTGGTTTTTAAAGCCATATCGTTATCATCGATTTCCTGACCAAAATCAGGCATTCCGTCTTTTGTCCATTTCAATACTCTGGCACGGGTGTGACGGTTTGGGTCTGATAAGGCGTCTCCTTTGATTTTTTCATAATCACGAGCGTGGTAAATCATGATATCGGTTTTTCCATCCTCGGCAACTGTAAAGCTGTTGTGCCCCGGACCATAACGTTTGAATTTTTCGTTGGTAAAGAAAACTGGTTTATCTAATTTATTCCATGATTTTGGATCAAGTAAGTCGGCTCCTTCTTTTGCCCAAAGTAAACCAAGGCAATAAGTCGCATCAGTTGCACTAGCAGAGAATGTTAAAAACACTTTTCCATTTCTAATCAATACAGCTGGTCCTTCATTTACTTTGTAAGTGTGCATTTCCCAATCGTAATCGGGCTGACTAATTACCAGCTGTTTTTCATCTACTGTAGTTGGACTAGTCATTTTTGCAATATACAAGCTGGTGTTTACTACATTTCCCGGACCTCTATCTACCCAAATAAGGTAACGTTGTCCGTTATGCTCAAAAGTAGTTGCATCTAAAGCAAACACATCTTTTTTAGTCACAATCTGTCCTTCCTCTTTCCACTCTCCTTTTGTAGGATCTTCTGATGGATTTGATAAAGCATAAATGCGAATTTTCCACCTGTCTTCAGCCGATCCTGCTGCAAAATAAATATACCACTTGCCATCAATTCGATGTAATTCGGGAGCCCAAATATGATTTCCCATAACCCCTTTATCATGTTTACGCCATACCACAACTGGCTTCGCCTCTTTAATTCCGTTAATGGTTTTAGAACTGCGTATTTCAATGCGGTCGTACTCCGGAGCAGTTGCAATAAAATAATAAGTTCCATCGGCTGTTTTGGTTACAAACGGATCTGCCCGTTGCAAAGCCAAAGGATTGTCAAATTGGTTTTTTTTCAGTTTTTGCGAATGCGCTGTCATTCCAATGACTATAAAAGCCAACAGAAAAGTCAGCCGTAAAAAGTTCAGATTCTTGTTCATTTTTAATAAAAATTGGGTGGTTGTCATTTTAAATGTAAAATATACATTTTTAACAAAGATAGCAATAATGTTGATTTGCTGTTTGTTTTTGTAAATTTTGATTAAAAATCTTAAACAATTGATTTTCAACACTATTTTTGTAAATAAAATAATTCAAATGACTGAAAATCAAGTATTTTATCTAATAAAAATGCTTTATATCGAATATTTAATTAGTTGCTTTTCTAAAAGTAAAAATAAATGTAATTTTATAGAAGCAAACCCAGTCTATCGCTACTTGACTTTTCTTAATCAATGGTTTAAGTTAAAACGAACATTAAATATACCTTATTATGAAAAAGTTATTCAACATGATTTACGACAAGATTTCCCGTTTTTTATTCGGAGACGAAACGATGGCGAGATATTAACGAAAAATTGTATCAGTAAAAAAAGAGCGTATGTAAAAAACACTACTTTAAGTTTGGGTCATCCAACAGCAAGCCATTTCTGAATTAGTTTTAATTTAGAAATGGTTTTTTGTTGCTACGGGATACTCATTTTTAGACACAAATGAATCCCCTATTTTTTTAGTATTTTTGAAAGCTCAACATAAAAATACTTATGGATATTAAAATTCTGCACATAGATAGTAATAACCCAATAATGATGAGCCAATTACAGCAATTGGGTTTTATCAATCACGAAGACTTTACTTCGTCAAAAGAAGAAATCGAAAATAAAATTCAGGATTATCATGGAATTGTCATTCGTAGCCGATTTAAAATTGATAAAACTTTTTTAGACAAAGCAACTAATTTGCAGTTTATAGCCCGGGTTGGTGCAGGCTTGGAAAGTATTGATTGTGATTATGCTTTGACTAAAAACATTAGGCTAATAGCAGCTCCCGAAGGTAACAGAAACGCAGTTGCCGAACACAGTTTAGGAATGATTTTATCTCTTTTTAATAATTTAAACCGTGCCGACAGAGAAATACGTTCCGGACACTGGAACAGAGAAAGCAATCGCGGTCATGAATTAGACGGAAAAACCGTGGGAATTATTGGTTATGGAAATATGGGAAAATGGTTTGCTAAAAAACTCAGAGGTTTTGATGTCGAAGTGCTTTGTTATGATATTCAGGAAAATGTGGCCGATGCCAATGCAAAGCAGGTTTCTTTAGCCGATTTACAACAAAAAGCAGATGTATTAAGTTTGCATATTCCATGGACTCCCGATACCGACAAAATGGTTAATGCGTCTTTTATAGATGCTTTTGCCAAGCCGCTTTGGATTTTTAATACCTCTCGGGGGAAAAACATTGTAACGGCTGATTTGGTTGCTGCTTTGCAATCCGGAAAAGTTTTAGGTGCCGGACTGGATGTTTTAGAATATGAAAAATTGTCTTTTGAGACCTTATTTCAGGACAAAACTACACCCGAAGCTTTTCAGTATTTATTAGAAGCCGATAATGTGTTATTGTCGCCTCATGTGGCTGGCTGGACATTTGAAAGTCACGAGCGATTAGCACAAGTAATTGTGGATAAAATCAAGAATTTATACTTTAATTAAAGTAAATCAGCTTGTGTTATTTTAGTATTTAGATAAAATTTCATAAATTTAATGATTGATAATCAGCAAAATACTATGATTATGGAAAATTCAAAACACGAACACTGGAATCAACCACAACCTTTTGAAGAAGATAATAAAAGGCTGGCTGCAGGTTTATTAGCTATTATTCTGGGGCCTTTGGGAATTCATAAATTTCTGTTGGGTTACACTAAAGAAGGAGTCATCTGGCTTTTTCTAAGTCTAATCAGTTTTGGAGCATTAACCGGTCTTTTAGGACTTATAGAAGGAATTATCTATTTGACCAAATCAGAGGATGAATTTTACAGAACATACCAATTAGGACGAAAACCCTGGTTTTAAATAAAAATCCGAACCAATAAAAAGCTGTTTAAAATACATTATTCTATAAAATACAATTCCGCAAAGCCATTCAACTTTGCGGAATTTTTTTTAACTCTCGGCTTTTGTTTTTTTACATAAAAAACAACTAGTCAAATCTCAGCTTATGGTTTTCCTAATAAGAGTAAATCAGAAACCACCACTTCGGTCACATAACGTTTTTCGCCGTTTTTATCTTCATAAGTACGATGAGTCAATTTGCCTTCTATGGCAATTTCTCGTCCTTTAGTAACGTATTTTTCGATAATTTCGGCAGTTTTTCCCCAGGCAATTAATCGATGCCATTGGGTCTCCTCAACTTTTTCTCCTTTATCGTTTTTGTAAATTTCGTTAGTTGCCAATGTAAAATTGGCTAACTTTTTACCTCCGTCAAAATTTTTGATTTCAGGTTCATTTCCTAAATGACCTATCAACTGTACTTTGTTTCTTAATGCATTCATGGCGTATAAAATTTAATTGTTAATGAATAAATTTGATTTAAAATTGTCATTGCTTTTATTGCTTTTCGACGATACAAAGTTGCAACCAGGGCAAACATTTATTCGGTTAGTATCTATTTACTTTCGGTTATAAATATTTGTAAACGTTTGTAAACGGATACTTTTTTTTCGTATCTTTCAGCAAATCAATTCTTTTATGCAAGCAGAAATCAACAAAGTCGAACTACGAAATCTGAAAATTCAAGACTACAAAGAATTGAAAAATTCGATGATTGAATCTTATCCGGAAATGGTTGACGATTATTGGAGAGAAGCCGATATTAAAAAATTACTCAAAATATTTCCCGAAGGTCAGCTGGTTATTTTAGTTGATGACATTGTAGTTGGTGCCGCATTATCCCTTATTGTACACGAAGATTTAGTGGATCAAAACCACGATTATGCTAAAATTACAGGCAACTATACCTTTTCTACCCATACTGCCAAAGGTGAGATTTTGTATGGTATTGATGTTTTTGTAGTACCAAAATACCGTGGATTACGTTTAGGACGCCGTTTGTACGATGCCCGAAAAGAAATTTGCGAACAACTAAATCTAAAATCCATTGTATTTGCAGGCAGAATTCCGAATTACGCCAACTATGCACATGAAATCAATCCCAAAACTTATATTGACAAAGTAAAAAGAAAAGAGATTCATGATCCCGTACTGTCTTTTCAATTAAGTAATGATTTTCACGTAATGCGGGTGATGAAAAACTATCTGGAAGGCGATAGAAAATCTAAAGAATTTGCTGTTTTATTAGAATGGAATAACATCTATTACATTGAAAGTCCTACAATTATTAATACCGAAAAAACAGTCATCCGATTGGGGTTGATTCAATGGCAGATGCGTCCTTTGAAAAATCTGGAAGCGTTGTTTGAACAATCTGAATTTTTTATTGATGCTGTTTCGGGTTATGGCAGCGATTTTGCTGTTTTCCCCGAATTGTTTATTGCGCCTTTAATGGCCGATTACAATCATTTGTCTGAAGCCGATGCCATTCGGGAACTGGCTAAATACGCCGAACCTATAAGGAAACGTTTTCAGGAATTAGCCATTTCATATAATATCAATATTATTAGCGGAAGCATGCCTAATTTAGTTGACGGAGTCCTCTATAATAGTGGTTTTTTATGCAAAAGAGACGGTACTTATGAAACCTACACCAAAATCCACATTACCCCAAACGAGGTTTTTCACTGGGGAATAACAGGCGGAAATACCATTCAGACTTTTGACACCGATTGCGGAAAAATAGGAATTATGATTTGTTATGATGTGGAATTCCCCGAACTTTCCCGATTAATGGCCGATGAAGGCATGAACATTCTCTTTGTTCCTTTCCTGACCGATACTCAAAACGGCTACACTCGGGTAAAACATTGTGCCCAGGCCAGAGCCATAGAAAACGAATGTTATGTGGCCATTGCAGGCTGTGTAGGCAACTTGCCAAAAGTAAACAACATGGACATTCAATATGCACAAACCGCTGTATTTACACCCGCCGATTTTGCTTTCCCAAGCAATGGAATCAAAGCCGAAACAACACCAAATACCGAAATGACGCTAATTGTAGATGTCGATTTAGATCTTTTAAAAGAATTACATGAACACGGAAGTGTAAAAATCTTAAAAGACCGTCGTCATGATTTATATCGAATTAAAAAACTAAAAAATTAAATATGGAGCATCAATTGCATGATATAGAAAGCTTACGATTTCCAATAGGAGAATTTCAAAAACCTAATTCTATAACCCCAGATTACTTAGATACATGGATTGAAACTATTGAAAATTTTCCTTCCAAAATAAATGAACTGACCAAAAACCTTTCGGTAAACGAATTAAATTGGATTTATAGACCCAACGGCTGGAAAATAAAACAAGTAGTACACCATTGTGCCGATAGTCATATCAATAGTTTTGTCCGTTTTAAATTGGCATTAACTGAAGAAAAACCAATCATTAAACCGTATGAAGAGGATCGATGGGCAGAACTCATTGATGGCGTTTCTGATGACTTAACGGCTTCCCTTCAAATAATCAAAGGAGTACATGCCCGATGGGTTTTGCTATTAAAATCATTTAGCGAAAAAGAATTAAAAAGACAATTTATCCATCCGGCAACCCATAAAACCTCATGTTTAGAAGAAGTTATTGGCGTGTATGCCTGGCATTGTAATCATCATTTAGCACATATTGAACAAGCCTTGTTTTACAAGGGACAATTTTAAAAAATTATGGTAAAGAACTGTTTAGAATGTGGCGAAAAAATTATAGGTCGCGAAGACAAGAAGTTTTGCAGCGATGGCTGTCGCAATGCCTACAACAACAAAATGAACAAGGACAGTAACAACTTCATGCGCAACATCAACAATAAATTGCGCAAGAATTACCGCATTCTTAGCGAGCTGAACACCGATGGAAAATCAAAAACCACCAAAAGCAAATTATTAAGTAAAGGTTTCGATTTTGATTTTTTTACCAATATTTTAAAAACTAAAACAGGAAACACATACTATTTTCTGTATGATCAAGGTTATATGTTATTAGAAAATGATTTATATATTCTTGTAAAAAAAGACAATTAGTTGCCCTACCCCAAACCTACTTAAAATGAAAAAAGACCTAACCTCGATAATCTATACCCTTTTTTTTATAGCTGTTCTCAGCTTTATTTATCTCAGTATAATGCCCCGATGGACTTTTACTAACGAAGAAGCACTAACGGAATTTTCGACCAAAAGAGCCTTAACTCATGTAAAAAATATTAGCCAAAAACCCCACTATGTAGGCTCAGAAAATCACAATCAGGTTGCCAATTATCTGCAAACCGAACTGACTAAATTAGGCTTAAAACCAAGTATTCAGCAAGGATTTACCCTAACCGATTGGGGAAATTTAGTAAAATCCAAAAACATAATCGCCCGGATTGAAGGAAGTAAAAACACTAAAGCTTTGCTATTATTGTCGCATTATGACAGTGCTCCACATTCGGCATCACCCGGCGCGAGTGACGATGCTGCCGGAATTGCAACCATACTGGAGGGAGTTCGTACTTTTTTACACAATAAAACACCACATCAAAACGACATCATTATTCTGTTTACCGATGCCGAAGAATTAGGACTCAACGGTGCTGCACTTTTTGCAACCCAACACCAATGGGCAAAAGACGTGGGTTTAGTACTTAACTTTGAAGCACGCGGAAGCTCCGGACCGAGTTATATGCTAATGGAAACCAACAATGGAAATGCCGGAATGGTTCAAAATTTCGCTGCTGCAAATCCTACTTTTCCGGTATCCAATTCGCTAATGTACAGCATATACAAAATGCTGCCTAACGATACTGATTTGACTATTTTCAGAGAACAAAGCAATATTCAGGGATTTAATTTTGCTTTTATCGATGGACATTACAACTACCACACCGCCCAGGACGACTACAATCATTTAGACCCCAATTCGCTAACTCATCAAGGTTCTTACCTGATGCCTTTACTGAATCATTTCTCTAATTCTAATTTGAATACCACTAAATCCGTTGAAGATTATGTTTATTTTTCGATTCCTTTTAGTTTTATCAGTTATCCTTTTAGCTGGGTAATTCCAATGCTAATCATCGCTTTTGGTCTTTTCTTTTTCTTTATTTTCTTAGGAATTGCCAAAAGAATTCTAACCATCCAAAAAATACTTCAGGGATTTGTTCCGTTATTGGGTTCGCTGTTTTCAGCAGCATTAATTACATTTCTAGGCTGGAAGGCATTATTACAAATCTATCCGCAATACAATGATTTACTAAATGGCTTCACTTACAACGGACACGCTTACATTGCCGCTTTTGTCTTATTGAGTATTGCCATCAGTTTTGCGTTTTATCACTTCTTTACTCCCAATAAAATCACAGCCAATCATTTTGTAGCACCATTATTCATTTGGCTACTTATCAATACCGGCATTGCTTTTAGTTTACAAGGAGCAGGATTTTTAATTATTCCGGTTTATTTTGGCATTTTTATGTTTGGTTTTTATATTCTCACGCAAAAATACAGTCCTGTTTTCAACCTCATTTTTAGTATTCCTGCCTTATTGATTATTGCTCCTTTTATCCAAATGTTCCCAATAGGATTAGGACTTAAAATACTGTTTGGTAGTGCTATTTTAACTGTCTTATCCTTTGGATTACTCTTGCCTACTTTAGGCAATTATGTCCAAAAGGGAACCTGGTCTATCCTTTTCTTACTGGCTTCCATTGGCTTTTTTGCCAAAGCACATTCCAATGCTGATTACGAAAAAGGAAAAGCAAAATCCAACAGTCTGGTTTATCTTTATGATGCCGATACCAGCCAAGCGCAATGGTTAACTTATGATAAAAATCTGGATTCCTGGACCAAAAACTATTTGGGCGAAGACCCAAAAACTCCCAAAGGCATCAGTGATATTCCGCTTTTCAGCAAATACGATTCGCAATTTACCTTTGCAGCTCAGGCACCATTACAAAGGATTCCCCATCCTACCATCGAATTTTTAACCGATAGTATTGCTGATAATCTACGCTATTTAAAAATTCGTATTTCGCCTAATCGAAAAGTCAATCGTTACGATATTTTTGCCAATGAAAAAATGGATATTTACAATATCAAGACAAATGGTGTTTCGCATTTACAACAAAACGGAAAAATATTCAAAAGAGAAGGAAAAAAATTACTCAGCTATTATGTAGTCGATAATGAACCGCTACTTTTGGAATTTAACATCAATGCAGCTACTGTATTTGACATGAAACTACTGGAAAGTTCCTTTGATTTAATGCAAAATCCATTATTCAATATCCGCAAAAGAGCCGACTGGATGATGCCAACCCCATTTGTACTTAATGATGCCGTGGCAATTAAAAAAACCATTAAACCAAGTCCCGGAATCATTCAGGAAGCTGTAAAGGTTACTGAGCAAAAATCAATAATTCCAAATCCCACTGAAACGGTTACTCCTCCGGTCGATAGTACAAAAATTGAATAATTTATTTTGATGCAGTTACTATAAAATATTACTTTTTAAAATATCCTCACAAGAAAAAACTTCACTGATTCGCACTCCTTTTTCGGTATGTTGCACAGTGATTATTGGATTATGGGCATCATGTTCCATAAACAAATAGTAATTATTATCAGCGGCGGCATTCATGAATTTCGTTTTTTCATCCATTGTCAAAAGTGGTCGGGTATCATATCCCATCACATACGGAATAGGAATATGCCCTGCTGTTGGTAATAAATCGGCACAAAAAACGATGGTTTTTCCCTTGTATTGAATATGCGGAATCATCTGTTTTTCGGTATGTCCATCGACAAAGAAAATTCCAAAATCCAATTCGGATTTTTCCAAAAAATCGGTTTCATTTCTTTTGATGAAATTGAGCTGACCACTTTGCTGCATTGGCAAAATATTTTCGGACAGAAAAGACGCTTTTTCACGGGAATTGGGTTCGGTTGCCCATTTCCAATGATTTTCGTTTGTCCAAAATTTAGCGTTTTTAAAAGCGGGTTCGTAACCTGTTTTATCTTTATTCCATTGGACAGCACCTCCACAATGATCAAAATGCAGATGGGTCAAAAACACATCGGTAATATCATCGCGATGGAAACCAAATTGCGCCAACGATTGATCCATAGAATGCGTTCCCCAAAGTGAATAATACCCAAAAAACTTCTCCGATTGCTTATTCCCTATTCCGGTATCAATCAAAATCAAACGATTTCCGTCTTCGATTAATAAACAACGGGCAGCAATATCAATTAAATTATTGGCATCGGCAGGATTGGTTTTGTTCCAAATAGTTTTAGGAACTACGCCAAACATAGCGCCTCCGTCTAATTTAAAATTTCCTGTTTCTATGGGATAAAGATTCATGCAGTGTAAAATAAAAATTCAACAATAAAACTACTAAATAATTGTAGTTTCATTGTTGAATTAGTATGCTTTTTTATAACAAAAGTAAGTTAATCGTTTTATTGCTTTAATTGAACAAACAAACGTTCTAGTTGCGGATGCGCTACTGTTTGAAATTTTTTGTCTTTAATCATTTTATCAATAAAATCTATTCGGTTTTCGGTCACCGGATGCGAACTCAAAAATTCCGGAATGGCATACGATTGTTGTTGTAATCGCTTGAATAAATTAGACATTCCCTTAGGATTGACTTTGTTTTCCAACAATATTTTAAAACCATCTGCATCGGCCTGATGTTCAAATTCTCTTGAAAAAGATAAGGATTGCAAACTGTTTACATTGTCGCCTATGGTTGCCATAATTCCGTTAGCATCTCCTAAAATTACCGAAATAAACAAATAACCTGATAAACTGCGACAAAGCATTTTCATTGAATGACGGTTATTCACATGAGAAGCTTCATGACCTAATAAGCCCACGAGTTCATCGTAATTTTTCATTTCTTTAAGAATACCAGTAAAAACTACAATACTTCCATCGGGTAAGGCAAAAGCATTAATTTCATTTGAGTTTACAACCGTAAATTTGAGCTTTTTGGTGTTTTGAAGTTTCAATTCCTTTGCAAAATCATTCAGTAATTTTGTTTTCTCAGAATCAACATCCATAAAATATTGATTTCCTGCCCAGGCCGAAGCACCTAATTCGTTATCATACTCTTCAGGAATTAAACTCACCGATTGTTCTGCCGCCCAGGGAATAATATACACATAACACAAACCAATAAGCGCCATAATAACCACAGCTATCCCAAAATGGGTAGCAAATCCTAAATCAATCAATTTTTGATACCAGCCAATATGTCCATTTACTTTTCTAAAATTTTGAATTAAATCAATAAAATGGGCATCTTTGATTTTGATATGCTGTAAAACATCCAATCCGTGTTCTAAATGCAATCCTGTCGCTCGCTTATCAAAAGTTACTTCCTGAATAAGCCATTTGCAAGTTGAACCATTGGCTAATTGAAATTCTAAGGTTCTGTTAAAACTGTTTAATGACAATACTATCTGTTGTGGAACAGACGAATTTCCGTCATAAAAAACAGCAGTTGTTGTATTGTTCATAACATTACATTATGGTATCCAGATTCAGGAAATCGCTTAAATCTTCGCCAGTAGCATCTTTATAATTTTCTTCAGTTTGCGTTAAGGCATCTAAATTAATATTTCCTTCGGCTTCAATATTTTCAAGAATAAATTTTATAGTTCGGGTTGCTACCCAGGCGTAACCTAAGCCTAAAGTAAAGACTAACAACAAAATATTAGTTACAATCAATTGGAAAAATCCACCCGCTGTTGCTTTAGAATTAAGATAAATTTTAGCATCGCCTCTTTTTAAACTTAAATTATTTACATAGTATTCAAACAACTCTTTTTGCCACCAAAAAGAATAAACACCCAAAGTAACAATCGTTAATAAATAACCTTTAATGTTAAGTGCAAAATACTCTCCGCCATCGCCATCATATTGAAATTCAACATCGCCAAAACGAACATTTCCCAATAAATAGTTTCGCATATTCATAGCCATCCATGGCCCATAAACTCCTAAGGTTATAATAGTAAAGAAAATCCATTTAAAAAATAACAATGTAAATTCTTTTCTGTCTCCTCTATACCCAAAACGAATACCTCTCCATGAACTACGGGACATTCTATAACGATACGAACCGTGAATTGCGATAGGTAAAATAGCTACTAAACCTATATAAAATATTAACACTCCTGTTCCCGGCATTTGTTGAAGAACACAAAAAATAAGCACTCCATACAATATCGAAAATATCAAAATTGCTTTTAAAAACCCCTTAAACATTTCTTTTCCTGTACCATGAAAAGCAAATGAATCCTCATTGAGAGAAGTTGAATTATAAATATATTGCAGTTGTTTGGCTTTTGCCCAAGGATAATAAAACCCTAAAGTTATTACGGTTAACAACCAATTTACCATTATAATTCCAAAGAAATCACTCCCTTTACCATTGTAATTTAACGAGTATTCCACTCTTTTTTCTAAAGATTCTTCCATAACTATTTATTGTTTTTCTGATTAAAAAATAGATTATAAAAATATACTATTTTTTTTACTAAACGAAAAAAATAACTATTATCTATTTCCTTATTAGTTATAAAAATGTTATCTGTTGTAGAATACGGTTTTTATGCCTTATCTTTGCAGTTAATTTAGACAAAATCAACACACAATGATAAAGGTTTCTGATACTGCCAAAAAGAAAATCATCGACTTGATGACAGAAGATGGTTTTGATGCCGCCACAGATTATGTAAGAGTAGGTGTTAAAAGCGGCGGATGCTCGGGCTTATCCTATGATTTAAAGTTCGACAAAAACAAAGGTGAAGATGATAAGATTTTCATAGACAATGATATAACTATTGCTGTAGAAAAAAAATCTTTCTTATATCTGGCTGGAACTATTCTTGAGTTTTCAGGCGGATTAAACGGAAAAGGATTTGTTTTCAACAACCCAAATGCTACCAGAACTTGTGGATGCGGAGAAAGTTTTTCTCTTTAAATCTTTTAGAATTTAAAAACTATTTAAGGACTTTTTAATCTTTAAATTTTCCAATCTTTAAATAAAAAAAATGAGTAAATATACAGAAGACGATTTAAAAATCGAACTCGAAAACAAAGAATACGAATACGGATTTTACACCGAATTAGAATCGGAGACGTTTCCTATTGGGTTAAATGAAGACATTGTTCGTGCCATCTCACAGAAAAAAGACGAACCACAATGGATGACCGATTGGCGAATCGAAGCTTTCAGAGCATGGGAGGAGATGATTGAGCCAGAATGGGCAAACGTTAAATATCAAAAACCGGACTTTCAAGCTATATCTTATTACTCAGCTCCAAAAAAAGCAGACCCGAACAAAACTCTAGATGATGTAGATCCAGAATTACTGGAGATGTACAAAAAGCTGGGTATCTCTATTGATGAGCAAAAAAAATTGAATAATGTAGCCATGGATATCGTAGTTGACTCGGTTTCGGTAGCTACAACATTCAAGAAAACATTAGGCGAAAAAGGAATAATCTTTATGAGTATTTCTGAAGCCATCAAAGAACATCCTGAATTAGTTCGTAAATATTTAGGAACTGTTGTTCCGCAAAGAGACAACTTTTATGCTGCGTTGAATTCGGCTGTTTTCTCAGATGGTTCTTTCTGTTATATTCCAAAAGGCGTAAAATGTCCAATGGAACTTTCTACCTATTTCCGTATCAATCAGGCGGGAACAGGACAATTTGA
Source organism: Flavobacterium sp. GSA192 (assembly GCF_006386525.1). Lineage (NCBI taxonomy): Bacteria > Pseudomonadati > Bacteroidota > Flavobacteriia > Flavobacteriales > Flavobacteriaceae > Flavobacterium > Flavobacterium sp. GSA192. The sequence continues at coordinate 36,370 of NZ_VAHC01000002.1, forward strand.
AAGAACACTGTTAATTGCTGACGAAGGAAGCTATGTTTCTTACTTAGAAGGATGTACAGCTCCAACCCGTGATGAAAATCAATTACACGCTGCTGTGGTAGAATTAATTGCCTTGGACGATGCCGAAATTAAATATTCTACCGTGCAAAACTGGTATCCTGGAAATAAAGAAGGTAAAGGTGGAGTTTTCAATTTTGTGACCAAAAGAGGATTTTGCGAAACTAACGCTAAAATTTCCTGGACACAGGTTGAAACAGGATCTGCGATAACCTGGAAATACCCTTCTGTTATTTTAAAAGGAGACAACTCAATAGGTGAATTCTATTCGATTGCTGTTACTAATAATTTCCAACAAGCCGATACAGGAACTAAGATGATTCATTTGGGTAAAAACACTAAATCGACCATTATTTCTAAAGGTATTTCGGCCGGAAAATCGCAAAACAGTTATAGAGGATTGGTGCAAATTAGCCCAAGAGCTGATAACGCCCGTAACTTCTCTCAATGCGACTCATTATTGATGGGTAACAATTGTGGAGCACATACTTTCCCTTATATCGAAAGTAAAAACCCATCTGCTAAAATAGAACACGAAGCAACCACATCTAAAATTGGTGAAGACCAGGTTTTCTATTGCAACCAACGTGGAATACCTACAGAAAAAGCCATTGCCTTAATCGTAAACGGTTTCAGTAAAGACGTATTAAACAAGTTGCCGATGGAGTTTGCCGTAGAAGCACAAAAATTATTAGAAATTTCATTAGAAGGATCAGTAGGATAATCTTTTTAAGACTTTATATCAAAACAAAACATTTATGTTATCAATAAAAAATCTACACGCCTCAATAGGTGATAAAGAAATTCTTAAAGGAATCGATTTAGAAGTAAAAGCAGGAGAAATCCATGCAATAATGGGACCAAATGGAGCCGGAAAAAGTACACTTTCGGCAATTATTGCAGGAAACGAAAATTATGAAGTAACCGAAGGTGAAATCCTATTAGAAAACGAAGATATTTCAGAATTAGCTCCTGAAGAAAGAGCACACAAAGGAGTGTTTCTTTCATTCCAATATCCAGTTGAAATTCCAGGTGTTTCAGTAACCAACTTCATGAAAACGGCTATCAACGAAACTCGTAAAGCTAACGGTCAGGAAGAAATGCCAGCAAACGAAATGCTGAAAGTAATTCGTGAAAAATCAGAATTATTAGAAATCGACCGTAAATTTTTATCTCGTTCTCTTAACGAAGGCTTCTCTGGTGGAGAGAAAAAACGTAACGAGATTTTCCAAATGGCCATGTTGGAACCTAAATTGGCTATCCTTGACGAAACCGATTCTGGTTTAGATATCGATGCTTTAAGAATTGTTGCCAATGGAGTAAACAAATTGAAGAGCGACAAAAACGCTATCATCGTAATTACACACTACCAAAGATTATTAGACTATATCGTTCCTGACTTTGTTCACGTATTATACAATGGAAAAATTGTAAAATCTGGCGGAGCTGATTTAGCACATGAGCTAGAAGAAAAAGGATACGACTGGATTAAAGCAGAAAATTAAAATTTGTTTATAGTTTATAGTTTGTTGTTCTGGCAAGAACAACAAACAAAAAACCATAAACCATAAACATTATAAAAATGGAATTAAAAGAAAAATTACTATCGTCTTTTATGGCTTTTGAAGAGCGTGTTGATGTTCATTCACAACTGCATGATGTTAGAACTTCAGCAATAAAAAACTTTGAGATAAAAGGCTTCCCAACTAAAAAAGAAGAAGCTTGGAAATATACTTCGCTAAATGCCATTCTAAAAAATGACTTTACCGTTTTTCCTAAAAAAGATAGCGCTATTGAATTCAATCAGGTAAAAAAATATTTTATCCACGAAATCGATACGTATAAAGTTGTTTTTATTGACGGTATTTTCAGCTCTCACCTATCTTCTACAACACACGATGGAATCGATGTTTGTTTAATGTCTTCGGCATTGACAAAACCAAAATACAAAATGGTTATTGACAACTATTTTAACAAAATTGCGAGCAAAGACGATAGTCTGACTTCATTAAATACGGCTTTCGCCAATGAAGGAGCTTACATTAATATCCCTAAAAGCAAGGTTGCCGATAAACCTATTGAGATTATGTATTTCTCAACAGGAAACGAATCAGCATTAATGGTTCAGCCTAGAAACTTAGTAATTGTAGGTGAGAATTCTCATGTACAAATTATTGAGCGTCATCAGAGTTTAAGCGGGAATCCGGTACTAACTAATTCAGTTACCGAAATCTTTGCTCAAAAACGTGCTATTGTGGATTATTACAAAATCCAAAATGACGACCTTGAAGCTAACTTAATCGACAATACGTATGTTTCGCAACAAAAGGAAAGTCATGCTTATGTTCATACTTTTTCTTTTGGTGGAAACCTGACAAGAAACAACTTGAATTTCTACCATTATGGTGAAAGATTGACAAGTACTTTGAACGGAATTACCATTATTGGCGAAAAACAACACGTTGACCATTATACCTTGGTAAATCACGCACAACCTAATTGTGAGAGTTTCCAGGATTATAAAGGAATTTTCTCTGATCGCTCAACAGGAGTTTTCAACGGAAAAGTATATGTAGAAAAAGAAGCTCAAAAAACCAATGCGTTCCAAAAAAGCAACAACATTCTTTTAAGCGATAAAGCGACTATCAACGCTAAACCGCAATTGGAAATTTTTGCCGATGATGTAAAATGTTCTCACGGTTGTACCGTAGGACAACTGGACGAAACCGCTTTGTTCTACATGCAACAACGCGGAATCCCTAAGAAAGAAGCCAAAGCTTTATTGATGTATGCTTTCTCTAACGCAGTTATCGAAAACATCAAAATACCGGAATTAAAAAAACGAATCACTACTATCATCGCCAATAAATTAGGTGTGAAACTAGGATTTGATTTATAGGTTTTAACCGCAAAGTTAAATAAGGTTTACGCTAAGGGCACAAAGTTAAATAAGCTTTGTGCCCTTTCTGATTAAATATCAGTCGGGAAAAATATAAAAACAGGGAAAAAACCATTAATTTTAACTCAATAAGTTAAACTGATACTACAATCAATCAAAACAAATAATTGAAGCAAAAAACAATTTTAGTTTTAGTACTTTTGTAGAATAGAATTTTTCTAAATAGTTATGCTAGACATTCAAAAAATAAGAGCTGATTTTCCTATTCTTAATCAAAAAGTAAACGGAAAACCTTTAGTATATTTCGACAACGGAGCTACTTCGCAAAAACCTCAAGTGGTTATAGATGCCATTTCAAAATATTATCAGGAAATAAATGCTAATATTCACCGTGGTGTTCACACACTAAGCCAATTAGCAACTGATGCTTACGAAATTGCCCGTGGCAAAGTTCAAAACCACATTAATGCTAAACACACCCATGAAGTACTTTTTACTTCAGGAACTACTTTTGGAATCAATTTGGTTGCCAATGGTTTTGCTTCAATTTTAAAACCAGGTGACGAAGTAATTGTTTCCCATTTAGAGCACCATAGTAATATTGTGCCTTGGCAAATGTTGTGCGAGAAAACCGGAGCTACTCTAAAAGTCATTCCAATGAATGAAGAAGGAGAGTTGGTTATGACTGAATACGACAAATTACTTTCAGAGAAAACTAAAATTGTCGCAGTAAATCATATTTCAAACGCTTTGGGAACTATCAACCCAATCAAATACATGATTGATAAAGCTCACGAAGTTGGTGCTGCAATCCTGATTGACGGAGCACAATCAGTACCGCATTTAAAACCCGATGTTCAGGCTTTGGATTGTGATTTTTATGCTTTTTCAGGACATAAAATGTGCGGACCAACAGGAACGGGAATTTTGTATGGAAAAGAAGCCTGGTTAAACAAATTACCTCCTTATCAGGGTGGTGGCGAAATGATTAAGGAAGTTAGTTTCGAGAAAACAACCTATGCCGAATTGCCTCATAAATTTGAAGCAGGAACACCTCATATTGCAGGAGGAATTGTTCTGGGAACAGCAATTGATTATATGAATTCTGTCGGTTTTGAAAATATTCAAAAACAGGAATTGGAGTTATTAGCCTATGCGACCGAACGTTTATCCGAAATTGAAGGCTTACGTATTTATGGTACATCTAAGAATAAAACTTCGGTAATTTCGTTTAACATAGAAGGGATTCACCCTTATGATATTGGTAGTATTATTGATAAACTAGGAATTGCAGTAAGAACAGGACACCACTGTGCGCAACCCATTATGAATTTCTTCGGAATCCCAGGAACCATAAGAGCTTCATTCTCTTTTTACAACACCAAAGAAGAAATTGATACCTTAGTTGATGCTGTTAAAAAAGCCCAATTGATGTTATCTTAAAAATTAAATATGAAATTACTATCGTTATTATTCCTGACCATTTTTCTAGGCAGAGGCTGTGATGGAGATGCACAAAAAAAATTGGAAGCAGCTCAGTTAATTTACACCGCAAACTCCAGAGGATTTCATCAGGAAATAGTAATTGAAAATCATATTGCAATTATAAAAAAAGACAGAAAAGAAAAAACTATCCAAACTAAAATCTCAGATGCTGACTGGAAAGAGCTAATTACTCTTTTTAAGAAAGTTGATTTAGAAGAAATCAAAAATTTAAAATCGCCTACTGAAAAACGTTTCTATGATGGTGCAGCGATAGCTAATTTGAAAATAAATTACAAAGGAAGAAACTATGAATCACAAAGTTTTGATCACGGATTTCCTCCTGTTGAAATAAAAAAAATAGTGACTAAAATAAATTCATTTGCAAAACAGAATAATGAAAATTAAAGATATACAAGAAGAAATTGTTGACGAATTCTCGATGTTTGACGATTGGATGCAACGATATGAATACATCATCGAGTTAGGAAAAAATCTTCCTTTAATCAAAGAAGAATTCAAAGTTGATGAAAATTTAATCAAAGGTTGTCAATCTAAAGTTTGGTTACAAGGAGAACAAAACGAAGACAAAATAGTCTTCACTGCCGATAGTGACGCCATACTAACCAAAGGAATAATTGCTATATTAATCCGTGTTTTTTCAAATCAAACACCAAAAGACATTATTGATGCCGATATGGGGTTTATTGACGAAATAGGATTAAAAGAACATTTATCGCCTACAAGAGCAAATGGCCTTGTATCAATGATTAAAAACATTAAAATGTATGCTTTGGCATTCAATACTAAAGGATAGGTTTTTTAAACATATAAGTCATATAAGCAAACTCTTTAAGATTATGAATGTAACAAAAAGTTATCTCAAAGATTTAGTTTATCAGGTTAATGGCGCAGCTATTGAAGTTCATAAAAGTTTAGGTCCAGGACTTTTAGAAAGTATATATCACCAATGCTTTAAAAAAGAATTAGAATTACGAAAAATTAATTATTCTTCAGAACTTTTGATTCCTTTAAAGTACAAAGGACATGAATTAGAATCTAAACTCAGATGTGATTTATTTATAGAAAACAAGCTAGTTGTTGAATTAAAATCGGTGAATGAAATCAACCCGATTTATGAAGCACAATTACTAACTTATATGAACTTATTAAACGCACCAATTGGTTTGCTGATTAACTTTAATGTAAAAAATATTTTCTATGAAGGTCAAAAAACATTGGTGAATGATTTTTACAGCAGACTTGAAGAATAAACTTAACATATAAATCATCTAAGCCAAAAAGCTAATATGAACTTATATTTAACTTAAAAATAGAAAACAAAAAACTTATATGACTTATATGTTAAAAAAATAAGTCATATAATTTAACAAAAAAACGAAATAAAATGGAACAAGAAATAGACACAAACGAATTAGGAGAAGCGATTGTAAAAAAATTAAAAACCATTTACGATCCGGAAATTCCTGTAGATATTTACGAACTGGGATTGATTTATGATGTAATGGTAAACACTGATTACGAAGTAAAAATCCTTATGACGCTTACTTCTCCAAACTGTCCGGTAGCCGAGAGTTTACCGAGAGAAGTTGAAGAAAAAATCAAATCAATTGAGCATGTAAAAGGTGCCGAAGTAGAAATCACTTTCGATCCGCCTTGGAGCAAAGATTTAATGAGTGAAGAAGCTAAACTGGAACTAGGAATGCTTTAATCCGTTAATTTGTTTATGGTTTATGGTTGGCTGTTTTAGAACCTCAACTATAAACTACAAACTATAAACTTTTAAAATGGAAGAGATAATTAACAAAGTAGCTAATAGCGCCTTGGAAGTATTCGATTTAGAAGATTACTATCCAAAGGGTATTCGCTCGCAAATTGATATTTCGCAATGGTTACTCGAAGGTTTTTTATTAAAAGAAAAAGACTTTAGGGAACAGCTAAAAAATCATGATTGGTCGCAATACCAGAATCATTATGTCGCTATCTATTGTAGTACCGATGCTATAGTTCCGGCCTGGGCATCCATTTTAGTTGCTATACAATTAGCTCCTTTTGCCAAGAAAATCATCAATGGAAGCATTGAAGATTTGGATGCAGCATTATATGAAGAATTACTTCCTAAACTGGATTATACGGCTTATGAAAATAAATCGGTGATTATTAAAGGTTGTTCTAAGAAACCTGTGCCTATGCGTGCTTATGTTTTGGCAGCACACAATTTGCAGCCATTTGCCAGAAGTATTATGTATGGAGAAGCCTGTTCAGCAGTTCCGCTATACAAAGCACCTAAAAAAGCTTAAATGCTATATTTATTAAATCAAATGCTACTTTTCCAGTAGCATTTTTTTTATATTTACTATTCAAAAACTACTTCAAATATGAAAAAACTGCTTCTACTCTTTGTGTTTACATTTTCTGTTTTTTCGATAAAAGCCCAAGAAACCATCAAAGACACTACAAAACTTTGGACTAAAAAAGGTAATATCTCTTTATTGTTAAGTCAGTCAGCTTATAATAGACAATGGCTTGGTGGTGGAACTTCAAACATTGCCGGGAATTTTGGTTTAAACTATGATTTCAATTATAAAAAAGGAGATGTAGTTTGGGATAACAAATTCATTCTTGCTTATGGATTGAGCAAAATAAAAGGAAATGAATTAACTGCTAAAACCGATGACCGTTTAGAATTAAACTCGCTTTGGGGTAAAAAAGCAGCAGCTAAAAACTGGTACTATTCGATGTATTTTAACTTTAAATCTCAAATGGATACCGGTCTTGATAAAAACAATGTGAAAATTTCTCATTTTTTCTCTCCTGCTTATTTTCAGTTTGGTCCCGGATTCTTGTGGAAAAAAGATAATAATGCAAGTGTAAATATTGCTCCTGCAGCTGGAAGATTAATTATGGTTCACAAACATTTTACAGAACTTGGGCCTTCTTTTGGTGTTTTGCAAGGAGACAATACCCGTTTTGAATTTGGTGCCAGTGTCACAGCTTATTATAAATTTGTTGCTCTTACGAATGTTTCTATCGAAAATCGTTTGAATTTATATTCTAATTATTTAGAAGATCCTCAAAATGTTGATATCGACTACCAAATGAATGTAGTAATGAAAATTAACAAATACCTTTCTGCAAATATTGCTTTGCAAACCATTTATGATGATAACGCTATAAAAGGCGTTCAGGTTAGAGAAGTATTTGGATTAGGCGTTAATTACGGTTTTTAATCTAAAATAAATTATAGAAAAATCCCTTTTTTAACTTAAGCCAAAAAGGGATTTCTTATTAGATTAAATTCTTTTTTCTTCCAAATACAAAACGAATTCCGAAACCAATATTTAAAGGGTACGTTCTGGCATTCGAATATTTAGAAAGCGGAGTATTAGTAAAATGAATAGGAAATCCCATCAGAAAATCGAATCGAAAAACTCTTGAACCTAAACCCATCAAAAATCCCGGTTCCATCACAAAATATTCTGAATGAATACGATCTCTGGTTGTATTTAAATGATTTCCATTGTAAAACAAATAACTATTTTTTAAACAAAACACAGCATCTCCTTTAATTCCGCCAATAATTTCGCGTCCGCTAACTCCTGCATTAATTTGCACAAAAGGACGCCGAAAACTTCCTTCATAACGTTTAGCAACATGAGTAGTGTCTGTGTAAGCAAAATTAGAACCAAATCCCATTCCACCAGACACATATACATTATTAGTAAAATATCCTGCGGCAATTTCTCCTTCATGAGCACGATAATTGCCTAAACCTCCTGAATGATACATTCCCATAATACCGAAATGATTTGTAAGTGCAACAGCACTTTTAGCAAGTAAACCGGAAGAACTAATTTCGCCCGAAACATGCACTTCGCCTTTATCCTGAAAAAGCACAGGATTGACTGTTGGCGCAAAATATTTGTAATTACTGGATTTACAAGACGACAAAACAATCAGACTAAAAAGTAAAATAGCTTGGGACAATTTTCTCATAATTCATTTTTAATCGTGCCAAATATACAATGGCATTTTCAATTTCAAAAACAATTTTGAAGAACTGGAAATCTATTATATAACATAAAAAAATCCCTTTTGAAAAACTCAAAAGGGATTCAGTATTTTTTTAGAAAAATTATTCATTTTCTTCTTTATCAATTGCTTCTTTATAATCAGGATACAAGAACTTATTGTAAGGAAAACGGGTAATGTGAATCTGTCGTACGGCTTCGTAAACTCTTTCTCTGAATTCTTCAAAATTCTCTTTATTGGTAGCCGAAATAAACAAGGCGTTTTGCTCTCCTACACGACTCATCCAGGTAGATTTCCACTCTTCAAGTGTGTAATGCTTGGTTGTTTTTTCAGTCATTAAATCATCTTCATCGATGGTCAAATGCCTGTAAGCATCAATTTTATTAAAGACCATAATTACGGGTTTGTCACCCGCTTTAATGTCTAATAAAATTTGGTTTACCGAAGCAATATGATCTTCAAAATCAGGATGCGAAATATCAACTACATGCAACAATAAATCGGCTTCACGCACCTCATCCAAAGTACTTTTAAACGAATCAACCAATTGTGTTGGTAATTTTCGAATAAAACCTACAGTGTCCGAAAGCAAGAAAGGTAAATTTTTGATAACGACTTTTCGAACCGTTGTATCCAACGTAGCAAATAATTTATTTTCGACAAAAACATCACTTTTCCCAATGGCGTTCATCAATGTTGATTTACCAACATTGGTATAACCCACTAAAGCAACACGAACCATAGCTCCTCGATTGCTTCTCTGAGTTCCCATTTGCTTATCGATTGCTTTGATTTTATCTTTCAGTAACGAAATACGGTCACGTACAATACGACGGTCGGTCTCAATTTCTGTTTCTCCGGGACCACGCATACCAATTCCCCCTTTTTGACGCTCAAGGTGTGTCCACAATCCCGAAAGACGTGGCAACAAATAAATACATTGTGCCAGTTCTACCTGAGTTCTTGCATAAGAGGTTTCGGCTCTTTGGGCAAAAATATCCAGAATCAAATTGGTTCTGTCCAGAATTTTACAATCAATAATTTTGGAAATATTTTTTTGCTGCGAAGGCGTTAATTCGTCATCGAATATAATAGTCGAAATTCCGTTTTCTTTTACATAATGATGAATTTCGTCTATTTTTCCTGTACCTAAAAAAGTTTTAGGATTGGGTTTGTCCATTTTTTGCGAAAAACGTTTCACCACCTGACCACCTGCAGTGAAGGTTAAAAACTCTAATTCATCAAGATATTCATTGAGTTTTTCTTCACTTTGGTTTTGAGTAACAATGCCTACAATGGCTGTTTTTTCGAAATTTATTACTTCTTTTTCTAACATATCATATAATAAACTGCAAATTTAATGATTTGCCGAATAGAAATGGGATTTTATAATTTCTTTAAAATTATTACTTTTTAGTAAAACGAATAATTTAGTTTACTGAAATTAATTTTACTTCAAAAACCAAAACAGAACCTCCAGGAATTTTACCATTATCGCTTCCGCCATAACCTAACTTAGCAGGAATAACCAAAATAGCACTTCCACCTTCTTTTAAGTATGAAATACCTTCTGTCCAGCCTTTTACAACTTGGTTTAAACCAAAAGAAATACCTTTTTCGTCACTTTCATCAAATACATTTCCATCCATAAAGTACCCTTTGTAAGCCACAGTTACATTGGATGCCGGAGTAGCTTGCTTACCTGTTCCTGGATTATCAATTACATAATACAATCCTGATTCGCTTTTAGTTCCTTTTAATCCTTTTTTAGCAACATAATCTTCAATTTCTTTTTCATTTTTAGTAATGTAAGGAATCTCACTCGGAGCTACACTACTACTTTCACTAGTTTCTTTTTTACAAGAAATAAAAAGAGTCATAATTAGTAATGCTGATAATAAATGTTTCATAGTAAATTTTATTTAGATAGGTCAAATATAGTAAAATTCGACTTTTCCTTATAATAATTACGCTTTCTTAGTACAGAATTCTCAATTCAGTAGTATTAACAATGAAACTTACCTGTATGATTTTCAGGACACCACAAGACACCACAGGATACTAATTGATTAACAGCTAATTATATTTACCACTGACTATTAACCATTAACCAAATTATTTATGAATAGAAAAACTACTTTTTCTTATCGTCGACTGTACCTTAGATTTTGCATGTCGATGTGTTTTTTGTTCGTTTCTATTTCTTCCTTTGCACAGCAATGGAATATATTAGGCAATGAACAAGCGATCTCTTCAGTTGTTTCTGCTCACACCAGCATTGCTGTGGTAAAAGACGGAAACAATTTTGTCCCTTATGTTGCATTCACTGAAAGCGGAGTACCAAAGGTAAAAAGACGTTTAGCCGACGGAAGCTGGGAGCAGGTCGGCGCAAACCTTGGTACGAATGCTTCTTACACTCGTATTTATGCCAATTCAATTGGAGATTTGTATGTTGCTTATATCGATCTTTCAGCAGGATCTAAATTAGCGGTAAAAAAGTATGATGCTGCTAATGGAACCTGGGATCCATTAAATCCTGAAGATCCTAATACACTTTATGTTTCTACAGGCAATGCAAATGGTATGAGTGCTGTAAGTCAGTATAGTTCCTATCATCGTTTTTCTTTAGCCTTCGACTCATTTAATGCTCCTTATATTGCCTTTAGTGAAGCAGGTATGATTCCTTATGTTAAAAAATTCAATGAAACGGCATGGGAAACTGTAGGCACCGGAGCTGTAGCGACAGGGTATGCTGCTGCTGTTAGTTTAGTTATCGATTCTAATGACAAACCTTGGTTAACATATTGTAAATTAAGTGCTACAAATTCTAATAGTGGAGAAATAGCCTTATATAGTTACAATGGAAGTATTTGGAATGCTCCAGCAAATTTACCTGCTATAACAGGAATGAGGGGTAGTAATATTGCAATTAAAGACAATAATACACTTTGTATTGCTTATTTTCACACAGGTAATTCCAATAGAGCAACAGCAATTTTATATAATAAATTAACAAATACATGGGGAACTGCATCATCACTTGGTACTCGCGATTCTCCAAATTTAAGTTTAATCAATGATAATTCAGGCAATCTTTATTGTTCTTTTATTGATGCATTTGCTAGTACTTGGACAAGTTCTACTAGAGTACGTTTTCTAGCAGCCGAAAGTACTACATGGACAGAATTAAAAGATCCCGCTGTAACCAGAGGTATTGATGAACCAACAGGCTGGCCATCAATTGCTATTGGTAACGCGCCTTATCCTTATGTAGTTTACACCAAAGCAAATTCGAGTACTCCTAGTGTAAATACTCCGGTTGTTAGGATGTACACTCCACCGCCACCGCCTGCAGAACTTACTACAAACAAAATAACCAACATAACTACTACCACAGCAGTAGCAGGAGGTAATATTACTTCAGACGGAGGTCAAGCCATCACCGAAAGAGGTATTGTTTATAGTATTTCTAATCGAAATCCAACAACGGCTGATACTAAAGTTGCAGATGTCGCTGGAGGTATGGGTAATTTTTCTGTTAACCTTACTGGGCTTATACCTGGAGCTCTTTACTACACCAGAGCTTATGCAATTAATGGCGGCGCTGCTTCTTATGGAAACACAGTTAGACTAAACAGTTTACAAATACCTGATGCAGTAGTTTCGACTGCTAAACAAGTTGAATTTTTAAACAGAGGACTTATAGCAATTCAAAAAAGCACTAACTCTATATATTTAAGCTGGAGATTACTAGGAGACGATCCTTCGAATATTGCCTTTAATGTATATCGAAATGGAGTTAAAATCAACCCTTCTCCAATAACTAACTCGACTAATTATACCGATGTCACTACAGCCAATAATAATTATTATAGCATTAAACCTATAATAAACGGAACAGAAGAAACAGAAACAACTCCTGTAAAAGTTTGGGCAAAAAACCAATTAGAAGTTCCTATTCAAATACCTCCTGATGGAACCGTACCTGATGGTCGTACTTATAGCTATAGTGCTAATGATGCTTCAGTAGGTGACGTTGATGGAGATGGAGAATATGAAATCATTTTGAAATGGGAACCTTCTCTTTCAAATACTAACTCAGGAGGATATAGTGGAAAACAGATTTTTGATTGTTACAAACTTGATGGTACCCGATTATGGCGTATCGATTTAGGTATTAATATAAATTCAGGTTCACATTACAACCCCTTTATGGTATATGATTTTGATGGTGATGGTAAAGCCGAAATGATTATGAGAACTGCTGATGGAACCATAGACGGTCAAGGAAATGTTATTGGTAATGCTTCAGTTGATTATCGTAACGCTTATGGATGGGTACAACAAGGTCCCGAATTCCTCACTGTTTTTAACGGATTAACAGGAAAAGCTATGTCAACGGTAGCCTTTGCACTTTCTAGGGGAAATACTTCTGATTGGGGAGACGATTATGGAAACCGACAAGATCGATTTTTAAATGCAGTTGCTTATCTTGATGGTGCCAGACCAAGTTTAGTTGTCGCACGTGGAATTTATGACAAACAAATGCGTGCAGCCTATGACTGGAGAAATGGACAATTAACGCTACGTTGGGTTTTTGATAGCAAAGACCCGAATCACCCTGAATATAATGCGTATTCTAGTCAAGGAAACCACCAAATGACTATAGGAGATGTGGATGGAGATGGAAAAGATGAAATAATCAATGGATCTAGTGCCATTAATGATGATGGAAAACCACTTTGGACTTATGGATTAGGTCATGGGGATGCCTTACACATGACCGATATGGATTTAGACCGTCCAGGACAAGAAATTTGGATTTGTTTAGAATCTCCAGGATCTTATGACGGAATGGGACTGAGACAATACGATGCTAAAACCGGACAAACAAATTGGGGAGTAGCCACAACTGGAGACGTAGGTCGTGCTATGGCTGCCGATTTAGACCCTAACTACAAAGGTTATGAAATGTGGGGTTCTTCAGGAGGAAATGTATATGATTCAAAAGGAAATAGTATCAGCACTAATGTACCATCTTTTAATACTGGAATTTGGTGGGACGGCGATTTAGGGCGCGAATTGTTTGATAGGGGTTATATAGACAAATGGAATCCTACTACTAAAAGCGCAGGACGTTTGTATACTATTTATCAAGCTGCACCTATATCAACAAACAATAGTACAAAGAGTAATCCTGCTCTACAAGCTGATATATTAGGTGACTGGAGAGAAGAAATAATTTTACGTAAATCTGACAATACTGCACTTGTAATCTTCACAACTGATTTAGCTAGTAATTATCGTATTCCAACCTTAATGCATGATCCACAATATCGTACCGCAATTGCATGGCAAAATTCAGGTTACAATCAACCACCATATACGAGTTACTATATTGGCTACGATATGGATGTCAACAATATTCCTACAGCAAAAATTGCAGTAGTTGGATCTACAAAATTAGGAGTTACAGCGATAACAAGAAAAACTCCTACCACAGCATCTACAAACGCAAATAGTGTCATCTATAATGTTACTTTTTCTGCAAACGTTAATGGAGTTGACATCAATGATTTTACTCTTACTGCAACTGGAACTGCAACTGGAACAATTATGTCAATAACTGCTGTAAACGCTGCTTCTTATGATATAACTGTAAATAATATTAGTGGAGACGGAACTTTACGATTAGATTTAAATACTAGTGGGACTGGAATTACTGATGAATCAAGCGCTGCAATAACAGGCGGATTTACAATTGGTGATATCTTCACTTTTGATCATACTAATCCAACACTTACTAGTGCAACTATCGTATCTAATAATACCAAATCAGCTTTCGCAAAAACAGGAAATACAATTACTTTAAACTTCACTGCCTCTGAAAGCATAACTAATTTAGATGTTACAATTGCTGGACATACAGTAACAGCAACTGATCTAGGCAATAATAAATATAACGCTAGTTACCAATTAACAAATAATGATATTGAAGGAGTAATTCCTTTTAGCATTCAGTTTAAAGACTTAGTAGGAAATACGGCTGTTCCTGTTATTACTACAACTGATGCTAAAACAGTTACTTTCGACCGTACACTACCTACATTATCCAATGTAACTTTTACATCTAACAATACTAACACTGCTGTTGCAAAATCAGGAAATATTGTTACCTTAAATTTCACAGCATCTGAAACCATTGAGACTCCAACAGTAACTATAGCAGGACACAGTGTAAATGTTACAAATGTAACGGCTAATAATTATACTGCAACTTACACTATGCTAATGTCGGATACAGAAGGAATAATTCCTTTTACGATTAATCCAATTGACCTTTCAGGAAATGCAGGTTCCCAAGTAACAACTGCAACTACTGGAATTACATATCACAAAACTTCTGCAAATCTAAATTTAGTAACTATTGTATCAAATAATGCTAATGCCACTTTGGCTAAAACCGGAGACATCGTTACTTTAAACTTTACAGCATCTGAGAGTATTAACAATGTTACTGTAACAATTGCTAGTCATGTAGTAACCGCAAACAACACTGGAGGTAACAACTATAGTGCTACTTATCAACTGACTAATACAGACACTCAAGGTATTGTTGCATTTGCTATTCAGTTTAAAGATTCGTTCGGGGACTTAGTGGGTCCAATTACAGCAACTACAGATGCAAAAACAATTACTTTTGATCGTACTGTACCTACTTTATCTTCAGTATCTATTGTTTCAAATAATGCTGCTACTACTTTAGCAAAAACAGGAGACATCGTTACTCTAAACTTTACTGCTTCTGAAAGTATCACTAATCCAGGAGTAAGTATTGCTGGATATGTAGTTGCTGCCGACCATCTTGGTAATAACAATTACAGTGTTAGTTATCAGTTAACAAATGCAGACACTGAAGGAATTATTCCATTTGAAATCCAGTTTAAAGACACTGCAGGAAATTCCGGAATAACAGTCAATACAGTTACTGATGCAAAAACGGTTACTTTTGACCGAACTCCATCTACAGTACCAACACTTACATTCACCTCAAACAATACAAATAACAGTATTGCAAAAGATGGAGATATTGTAACATTAAATTTCACTTCTTCTGAAATTGTAAAAACACCATTGGTAACCATTGCAGGTCATAATGTAAGCGTTACTGCTATTTCCTCTACTTCTTTTAGAGCAACTTATACAATGCTAACTACAGATGTTGCAGGAAACATTCCTTTTACGATTGACATTACTGACTTAGCCGGAAATATTTCGCCGCAAATTAATACTGCTGCAACTAAAATTAGATTCAGTCATACTACTCCAATAATTAAAGCATTTGTGAAAACACCAAGTTGTCCAGGCAAGGGCAACGGTGAAATTAGCGTTGCTACTAACATGGACAACTATGCTTATACTATTTCGATTAAAGGTAATGGAGTTGACCAATCGGTTAATACTAACATGTCAACAAGCACTAATTGGGTAAAATCAGATCTTACCGCAGGCAATTATTTAGTTACAGTTACCATTCCATCTATAGCATTCGAGCAAAGTTTTGGAATATTAGTTAACGAAATTAGCGCTATTACAGCTAAAAGAATTGAAACTGACAAAACTATTAGTTATACGGTTTCTGGCAGTAGTGAATATGAAGTAACAGTTAACGGAGTTGCCAAAACCTACACTACAGCTTCTAGTGAAACTTCTAAAATTGATATTGATTCTAATTTGCTAAAAGAAACTAATACAGTAACTATAACATCAAATAGCGAATGTCAGGGAACGGTACAGGATATTTTTTCTGCCAGCCTATCTGTACGAATACATCCAAACCCAACTGCCGATATAGTAAATTTTGAAGGTATTACAAATGGTCTAATCCAGATTTACAATATTACCGGTAATTTATTAATTGAAGAAAATGCTCAAAACACAAAAAGCATTAGTTTAAAAGGGTTTGCACCAGGTATGTATCTTGTAAAAGTTACACAAGGAGCAGTAATAGAAACATTTAAAGTAATTTTAAAATGAGAATTATAAATATCAAAACAATATTCCTTTTTGTAGGATTAGGATTAATCGCTTCTTGTGGAAGCGGAGGCGATTCTCCTGCTGAACCAGAAGTAAAATTACCTGAAAAATCAATTTTAGCATTGCCTGTTAATGGCGAAACTTGTTCCGCTTTTGGAGTAATTGCTAATGATGATACTAAAGCCGAAATTAATTTCAGCTGGGGAGCAGCTTCTCATGCAGATAGCTATATTTTAAAAATTACTCAGGCTGGAAATCTAGTGGTTAACCAAACGCTTTCAACCACTACTCACAAAGCAATTCTTGATAAAGGAAAAACCTATTCCTGGACAATTACTGCTAAAAATACAGATGGAGAAAATCTAAGTACAACTCACTCTTTTACCACACCAGGAAAACCTATTGGTAATTATGTTCCCTATGCAGCTGTTATTAATTTCAATATAAACAGCAGCACAAGTATGGCTAGTCTTTCTTGGATAGGTAAAGATGAAGATTCTAATACTAACGAATTAAAATATGATATCTCTATCAAAGAAGATAATGTTTCAAAAGTTTCTTTAACAAATCAAACTCAAACATCACTAGCTGATTTTGCTGTTAAATTGAACTCTACTTATCAAATAAAAATTAATACAATTGATAAACACGGTTCGTATTCCTCATCAGTGTTAAATTATACTTATGAATAAAGTCTAAGTATATTTTGCTACAAATTATTTTTCAAAACGGCTCGTGATTTTTCATTACGAGCCGTTTTTATCAATAACTAATCTCCATAAATCTGTACATCATCTACCTGAAAAGCACCATCTAAAGCTAAATTAGTTCCAGAGCCAATGTACTTAAAAGCAATATTAATTTTTCCGGTATAAGCTGATAAATCAATAGCACCTGAGCCAATAAACTCATACCAGGGCGTAGCCTGAGTGGGAATTTTTGCTGCAAGTTTGGTCCAGGTTGCGGTATTAATGTTCACTCCATCAAAATTTTTCGAAATATAAACTTCCAATGTGTTTAATGGCGAATCTACATCTAAATGATGCTGGGCTGTTCTAAACGAAAGTTTTTCATTAGTATGCGTATCCATATCAATTTTTGGCGAAATCAACCAAACAATATTTGAAGCTACCTTAGTTCCCGTTATAGCAAATTCGGCATAACCATTAGTCGATGTAATACCTCCTTTCCAAAAAATAGCTCCAGTTTCTCTAATATTACCCCAGCCAGGTAAACTTAAATTAGTACCATCGGAAACCGTTTGAAAATCTTCAATAAAAAAGGGAATTTGGCGTTTTCCTGTCATAGTAACATCTGATTCTTTTCTGGCAATTAACTGATAATCGTTAGCATATTTAGTCAAAACACCTCTTACTTTTCCGCTACCGGCAGGGACAATATTTTTCGAAAAATCAGCATAACTACTGGTTCTAAAAATCATTTGATTTCCATTTTTGTCTACCAAATTCCAGTTAGTCGCACCGCCCACATCATTTGTTTCTTCATAATAATGACGTCCAATGGCTGGCTCTGTAAACTGTACATCCGATAATTCAATGAGTGTGTTCAAATGGCTATCGTTAATTTCGCCTAAATCAACTGAACGCACCAATTGCTCTTCTTTGACATTGGTACAGGAAGCATGCAAGACCTTTTTATAATCGTTTTGCGAAAGCCGCCCTACTCCGCCTTGGTTAAAAGCATTCACATACAAACTACCAATGCGCAAACCACCATAATACAAATCGGTATATTGATCTTTTAATTTGACATATACTTTATTTCCTAAACGATAATCAACATACAAATTAGTTGCATCTACAGGAACACTAAATCCCACTGCAGGAGTTGTGGCTGTAGCCAAAGTTTGCAACGAAATGCTTTTAAAAAAATTACCCTTTTCATCACTCGAAACCACATAGGCTTCGATCACATCGTCATAAGGATATTGAGCAACAATTTCGGCAGCAGTTTCTTTAATATTAGCTACTGTTTTGTTTACGGGAATATCGGGTTGATTACAAATGAGTTTCGGAATCTCTGTTGCGTCATTTGCACAAGCTCCCAGAACTAGCATCATCAATAAAAACTGAAAAGTATAATTTTTCATAATAACCAAAATTTTAAATTAGAAACTAAAATTGAGATTCACAAAATATGTCCTGCCGTATCCATAGAAATATTTGTTTCCAAAAGAAGGTGTGCCACTGGAAACATCCTGATTGAGTTGCCTGAAATTAGCATTCCGCGCTTGCTCGTATCCGCCGGTTTTGTATTGGCTATCCAGCACATTATTGATACTCACAAAAAGTCCCAGAAATTTTCCTTTAATACGCCAGGACTTTCCACCAATTAAATTGAGCAAACTCACAGGGTCAAATTTTTCCTGTTTTAATAACTCGGCTGCTCTTTCTTCAGTAGCTTCCGGGAAAGGAAATCCACTCGCAGGGTTGGTATAAAACCGATTGGTTCTGGAAATAGGCGAAACATCAATATAATTCTCCGCCAGATAATTAACATTCGTCCCTATCCACCAATATTTTGGATCGCGATATTCCAAACCCAAACTATACGCCTGTTGCGGCATTCCCGCTTGTTTATAATTTTTTAAAAGTGCCGTACCAAAATCAAAAGACGGATTTGTATTTTCTACCGTGGCCACCGCATCATTATTGATGCCCACATTCGGATTACTATCATAAATAAATTGCCCATAAGCCATTGAAAAACTCGTTTTGAGAGTTGGATTTATTTGGTATTCAAAACTCAATTCGGCTCCAAGGTTTTTCCGGTCTAACCCCGTCAGCGTCTGACTCACAAAAGCATTGGTATTGCTATAACCTGCTTCGTTATCAAATATTCCTTCGGCATAAAAAAAGCTAATTTTAGTAGCATCTTTAATGGTCGAATAATAGGCTGTCAATCTTGTTTTTAGTTTTGGAGTTCGAAAAACATAAGTCGCATCAACACTATTGAGTATTTCACTTTCTAAACCATCAACTACGGTATTATTCAATCGGGCATTCGAAAAACTACTTCTTAAATTAGGTGCTTTGGTCAAATGGGCAGCATTCAAATTCAAGGATTGTTTTCCTGAAATTTTAAATAGCATTCCGCCTTTAAAACCAAAATTCTCAAAGTTCAGTTTTTGGCTTTTGCCAAAGGAAATCGTCGGATAAATTCCATTTTTATACAAACCCTCGCGTTGATAGTTAGTTCTGGAAAAAGATTGTGCCAAATAGAAATCAATAGTATTATACGAAAATTTAAACTGAGTGAAAGCTTCTAAAACAGCGGCCGAAAGTTTATAATTATAACCATAAGTATCTCCAACCTTAACTTGGCGATTTGGATTATTTAAATCCGATTGGGCTTGACTGCCGCTGTAAAATCCATCAATATCTTCAAAAAAAGCACCGCCTAATAAATCCAGTAATTTTTGATAATTATGCGATTTCAAATCCCGATATGAAATTCCCGCGTTCATAATCAAATTTTCAGAAACCTGCGAATTAAAGTTAGAATTAAACGCTATCGTTTTATCATCTGCTCGGTCTTCATATAAAACATAATGACTTTGAGCGGCTTCGTAACCAATAATATTCGAATGTTCATCAATCACAGGATTTCGATTCGCCCGATACATCGCCTCCCAATCAATCTGAGAATTGGCCAAAAATGCCAACCTACTTTTCTCAGCATTCGCATAATCCGGAGTAAATTCGCCTGAGAATTCTCCATTATCTGCGGCATATAAAGAGGTATAATAACTCGGCATTTTTCTAAAATAAGTAGGATCAGGACTATTGGCATTTTGATAATCAATATTGCTGTTGCCTATTTTTCCAAACTGATACAACACCGCCGAATTCAAATTCGTATGATCATTTATCTTAAAATAATGATTCAACATCACAATGGGTTCATCAACCGTTCTTACCCGGGCATTTCTTTTTTTCCCATTTTGATATCCCCAATACGAATTGTAAGTTTCGTTGGTTAAATTAGTCACTTCGGCAGTGTTGGGCGAATTTTTCCCGCGTTCGTTTGGCGTATAAAATCCAGTTATATTTATCGAATGTTGGTCGTTCAATCTTTTTTCGATACTAAGAAAAAGAGAATTCGCATCATAATTAGTACCTTCAAAATGTCCTTCCTGAGCATAACGTTTTCCTGCCGAAATAACGTAAGCCCAACCCGAATTACTCATTCCCGAAGCATGAGTTGCCATGATTCGGCCATTGTAATTGGTATTGGTTCCTGATAATGTAATTCGGTTTCCTTTTCGATAAATAGAAGCCCGAGTATTGATTTGCTGCGTTCCCAAAATCCCTCCAAAAGTATAATCAGACGGAGCAGTTCCAATGGAAAATTCCTGATTTCGCGTGGCATCATTGAGTCCGCCCCAATTATTCCAATTGGGTCTGCCATCATAAAGTTTGTTCATTGTAACGCCGTTAATCATTGTAGTGGCATTTTCACTATCCAAACCACGAATTCTAAAACGGGCCTGTCCCCAGTTAAAGGCAGCTGCCTGTTGAAAAGCATCTCTGGAAGATTGCAATAATCCTGAAGTGTTTTCGGAACTGCTGTTGTCATCGGTTAAATCGTCTTCAAAAAGTTGGATGACGGCTGCCTGTTGGTCAGCAACCTGATCTAATTCTAACAAAATGGTTCCTAAATCTAATGCTAAAGTATTTTGAATAGAAACAGGATACAAAGCATCTTTATAACCCTGACTGTGAAAAAGCAATAAATAATCGGCCGATGGAATGGATTCGAAAACAACTATTCCCTCGCTATTAGTGAGCTGTGTAAAATTGGTATTCTGAATAGAAACCACCGCAGCAACCAGAGGTTTTAGTGTTTTAGCATCTAAAACCTTGGCAGAAATTCGAACCTGATTTTGTGCCAATAATATATTGACCGACCCAATACAGAAAAGTAAAACCAAAAAACACCTCATAAACTCAATAGAATTATCGGCAATGAACTTTGTCTAAAAAGAAAATTGCTTAGGTAACACAACTTGAAAATGCGACTGCTGAGCATAACAAAAACATCCCAAAAAGGAATATTCAGCTATAGTATTGGATTGTTTTTTTTGGAAATAAGTAAAAAAAGAAAGTGGTGGTATTAAATAACTTAACAAAGTTAAATAGCACTTTCGACAAATTAAAAGTAAGAAAAACTTTTAACAAAATAACATTTAGAATTATTTTTTTTAGTATGCAGTAAAAAAAAGGAAAAGCTAGTTTAGAATTCTCTAAAAGGGAATGCTCATTTTTGCTGATTCATTTTGGCAACCAAAGCTTTCAAACGCAAGGCTCTTTCTTTCTTTTCTTCTTGAAGTTTCGCCTTTTTCCGATTCAATAATTTGGTATGCAAAGCCTTGTTTTTGGTGTTTTTTTCAGGTCCTTTTGCCATGATTTATTTTCTTTAAATCTGTTTGCAAAGATAAACAAAGCTAACTGACAATATATTACAAATAACAAATGAAAGACAGTAATATTTTTGTAAGAAAAAAACAGTGTATTTGAAAAACCAAACTATAAATCAACACAACCAAAGATGAAAAAAATACTATTATCCCTATGCTTATTATTAGCCCTAAATACTTTTTCGCAAGAGAAAAAAATCTGGGCAAAATCTGTTATCAATCAAAAAGCACCAAAACTAGTAGTAGAAAAATGGCTTTCAGAAAAACCTAAGACAAAAGGAAAATTTGTACTGATTGATTTTTGGGCTACCTGGTGCGGCCCTTGCAAAATAGCCATTCCTGAATTGAACCGTTTTAAAACGGAGTTTGAAAATGATTTGGTAGTTATTGGTATCAGCGACGAACCAAAAGAAAAAGTAGCCGCATTGACATCTCCTCAAATTGAATATTACAGCGCCATTGACACACAAAGAAGCATGTATAATTCCTTAGAAGTAAAAGGAATTCCGCATTGCATTTTGATAGATCCCAATGGTATTGTCCGCTGGGAAGGCTATCCACTATTGACTGGATATAAACTAAGCTCTGAAGTAATAAAAGATATTATCGAAAAATATAAAAGCAGCGATTCTACGAAACAGCTTTAATTTAAAATCTAAATACTTATAGACGGATTTAGCAGAATACTATTTGGAACATTGTCCGTGCCAACGGCACTCTATTAATATTTCGTCAAATGTAGATGGATTAAAATCCATCCCTACAAGATTTACCGAGCCTACGGCTCTTATTAGGCATGTAAAAGTTCCATAGGAACGATTCATATTGTAGCAACGGATTTTAATCCGTTGGCTAGAAACAACAAACATTAAATTATTAAAAAATCGGTATCAAAACACCAAATCCCTAGCCCCGATAGCAGTGAAAATCCTTTTGTGCCGGTGTTCGGCACAAAAGATTACTTCACCTAGCTTTTATTTACAGCGGAGTTCAGTGAATATATTTGCAACGGATAGCGGGAAATAGCTCCAAATAAAATTCTATTCCTTATTTTTGCGCTCTATAAAATTGAATTATGCTACAGAATCCAGAAAGATATACCATTACGGCGGCTTTGCCTTATACTAACGGACCAATTCATATTGGGCATTTGGCGGGGGTTTATGTTCCTGCGGACATTTATTCGCGTTATTTGCGTTTGCAGGGAAGAGATGTTTTGTTTGTTTGCGGAAGCGACGAACACGGAGTTGCCATTTCGATGAAAGCCAAAAAAGAGGGCATTACGCCTCAGGAAGTTATCGACAAGTATGATGGAATTATCCGTAAATCGTTCTCTGATTTTGGAATTGCATTTGATAATTATTCCCGAACTTCGGCTAAGATTCACCACGAAACAGCTTCGGAGTTCTTTAAAAAATTATATGAAAAAGGTGATTTTATTGAAGAAGTAACCGAACAATTATATGATGCCAAAGCAGATCAATTTTTGGCAGACCGTTTTGTTATTGGAACTTGCCCAAAATGCGGCAACGAAGAGGCTTATGGCGACCAATGCGAAAAATGTGGTTCGACTTTGAATGCTACTGATTTGATTAATCCAAAATCGACTATTACGGGAGAAACTCCTATTTTGAAATCGACAAAACACTGGTTTTTGCCATTGGACAGATACGATGCATTTTTAAGAGAATGGATTCTTGAAGGACATAAAAACGACTGGAAACCGAATGTTTACGGACAGGTAAAATCCTGGATTGACGGCGGATTAGAGCCTCGTGCGGTAACCCGTGATTTGGATTGGGGAATTGATGTTCCTGTGGAAGGAGCCGAAGGGAAAAAATTATACGTTTGGTTTGATGCGCCTATTGGTTACATTTCGTCAACTAAAGAATGGGCTGCGAGAGAAGGAAAGGATTGGACGCCATATTGGAAAGATGAAAAAACCAAGTTAGTTCACTTTATAGGAAAAGACAATATTGTTTTCCATTGTGTGATTTTCCCGGCGATGTTAAAAGCCGAAGGAAGTTATATTTTGCCTGACAATGTTCCTGCAAATGAGTTCCTGAATTTAGAAGGAAATAAATTGTCAACTTCTAAAAACTGGGCGGTTTGGTTGCACGAATATTTAGAAGAATTCCCAAATCAACAGGATGTTTTGCGTTATGCTTTGACTTCGAATGCGCCAGAAACTAAGGATAATGACTTTACCTGGAAAGATTTTCAGGCAAGAAATAATAATGAATTAGTAGCGATTTTTGGAAATTTTATCAATCGCGTGGTGGTGTTAACTAATAAATATTACAACGGAATTGTTCCCACTCCAAACGAACTTTCGGAAGTAGACGAACAAACTTTAGCCGAATTACAAGCCTATCCGGCGGTGATTTCAAGTTCATTGGAAAGATACAGATTCAGAGAAGCTTTAGGCGAAATGATGAATGCGGCCCGTTTAGGAAATAAATATCTGGCTGACGAAGAACCTTGGAAAGTGATTAAAGACAATCCGGAGCGCGTACAAACCCAAATGTATGTGGCTTTGCAAATTGCTGCTGCTTTAAGTTCACTTTGCGAACCTTTCCTTCCGTTTACTGCTACTAAATTAACTCGTATCTTAAAAATCGAAGATAAATTAGACTGGAGTACCATTACTGAAACTTCTGATTTAATGCCTGCCGGTCACCAAATTGGTGAAGCGGAATTATTATTTTCTAAAATTGAAGACGAAGAAATTCAGAAACAAATAGACAAACTGGAAGCTACTAAAACGGCCAATATTGCTGAAAACAAAAAAGCCGAACCACAAAAAGATTTGATTCAGTTTGAGGATTTCGCCAAAATGGATTTACGCGTGGGAACCATTTTAGAAGCTGAAAAAATGCCAAAGGCCAACAAACTTTTAATTTTAAAAGTTGACACCGGAATTGATGTTCGCACAATTGTTTCAGGGATTGCAGAAAGCTTTAAACCAGAAGATATCATCGGAAAACGCGTGACTGTTTTAGTAAATTTGGCTCCAAGAGCGCTTCGCGGTGTAGAAAGTCAGGGAATGATTTTGATGACCAATAATGCCGAAGGAAAATTGGTTTTCGTAAATCCGGATACTGAAGGTGTTGGGAACGGAGAGACGATAAATTAAAAGAAATACAATCATAAATTACACTCAATTGCCACACTTCCACGTGGCAATTGGTTTTTATAAACAAAAGGAAACATGAACAATGCAAAACCCAAACTGGCTTTAGCACTTGGAATACTTTGTATTTCCATCTTTCCTATTTTGGTTCGACTGCAATTGACAACAGGATTGATTTCTGCTTTTTACCGCATGTTTATTGCGGCGGTGTTGTTACTTCCTTACGTTATTCTTAGCAAAAAATTCAAATTACCACCTACGAGAACAACATTACTTGCTGTAGTCTGCGGAATTGTATTTGCAACTGATATCGCCATTTGGAATATCGCCATTCAAAAATCGAGTGCAACCCAGGCTACTTTACTGGCTAACCTATCTCCTGTTTGGGTGGGACTGGGTTCGTTTCTGGTTTTAAAAAACAAACCCTCGGCTAACTTTTGGATTGGAACCGCAATCGCCCTTATGGGAATGATAACTTTAGTAGGCTTTGAAACTTTTGCCCAACTCAATTTTGACTTGGCCTTTGTACTCGCTCTTTTGTCTGGAATGCTTTATGCTACTTATATCCTAATCAGCAAGAACATCTTATCCCAGGTTGACATACTTTCTTTTATGAGTATTGTTCTGGTTTCTTCGAGTCTGTTTTTAGCCTTGGTTTGCGGAATTACTGCCGAAAGTTTTAGTGGTTTTTCAAACACCGCCTGGTTGGTTTTGTTTATTCAGGGAGCCGTTTGCCAACTGACCGCCTGGTTATTAATCAGTTACTCCACTCAACATTTACAGGCCACAAGAGTATCACTTAGTTTGTTAGGTCAAGCCGTTCTGGCTACCTTGCTCGCCTGGTTATTTTTAGACGAAAAAATGAGCTGGCTCAGGATTATCGGTGCCGTTTTTCTACTTTTAGGAATTCGAATCACATTTTATACTAAACCAATCGGTTTTAAAAAATCCAGATAAACACATCTTTCTTTATAGTCACTTTTTTTTTGAAATAAATCATCAAAATAATTTTTTGATTTAAGAAAAATAATACTTTTGCGACGTATTAATTATCTTAATAAACCAAAACATGAAAAAAATTACTCTATTTATTTGCCTGATTGTAACTACAATAATTCAGGCGCAATCAAGTAAGCAGATTTTTGAATCTCCAAAATTAAAAGAAGCCATTTCAACACACAAAACGGTAGCTGTATTACCATTTAAATCAACCATCTCATACAAAAGGCTTCCAAAGAATTTTAATCCGGAAACCAATGCCGAAGAGGAAAAAAAATCAGCGCTTAGCTTACAATCAGGACTATACACTTATTTATTAAGAAAATCATCAGATTATTCAGTTTCAGTTCAGGATCCTGAAAGAACTAATATTCTATTGAAACAAAATGGGAGTTTTGATAAACTTGACGAATTGACTCCAGATGCATTAGCAAAAATACTTGGTGTTGACGCTGTAATTAAATGTTCTTATGCTTATCAAAAAACAGGTAGCGAAGGTGGTGCAATTGTAAAAAGCTTACTAATTGGTTTTGGAACAGGAAAAGTAGCCACTTCTGATTTGACTATGAATCTTTATAATGCCAAAGACGGAGATTTATTATGGCGTTTTTACAAGCAAATGGATGAAGATGTAATGAGCAATCCTCAAGCTATGATGGAACACATGATGCGAAAAGTGGGACGCAATTTCCCTTACGAAAAAAGTTAATTTGTTTTTTTAAACATACACTAAAAGAGGCTCATTTGGCCTCTTTTGTTTTTTAAAGAAATGATTTCTTTAAAAGAAAATAAATCCCGAATTTGCAATAAAAATTAAATGATTATGTCTTTCAAAGTAATTGCCTTCGATGCCGATGATACCTTGTTTGTCAACGAAACCTATTTTTCAGAAACAGAAGAAAAATTTTGTGAATTAATGAGTGATTATCTGTCCCAACAAGGTCTTGCGCAAGAGCTTTTCAGAATAGAAATTGCTAATTTAAAAATCTACGGTTATGGCATTAAAGCATACATCCTTTCTATGATTGAGGCCGCAATGACTATTTCAAACAACACCATTTCGGTTGAAGTTATCGAAAAAATTATACAGTATGGCAAAGAACTATTGGAAAAACCTATTGTGCTCTTAGACGGTGTTGAAGAAACCCTGGCTGCCTTACATGGAAAATACAAACTGGTCGTAGCTACCAAAGGCGATTTGCTGGATCAGAGACGTAAATTACACAATTCAGGATTGGGAAAATATTTCCATCATATCGAAGTAATGTCAGACAAACAGGAACAGGATTATCTGGATCTGATTAAACGTTTGGAAATTAAACCCTCAGAATTCTTCATGATAGGTAATTCCTTAAAATCAGATGTTTTACCGGTTTTAGCCATAGGCGGACACGCAGCTCATGTTCCTTTTCACACCACCTGGGCACATGAAAAAATTGATCACGAAGTGAAACATGAAAACTTTAGTGCTTTTGAAAAAATTACCGAAATTTTGAAAAAATTAAAATAATGAGATAAACTAAAAAAACGGAATAGTTATTGTACGTAAAAACACATTAAAAATAGCGTATGAAAAAATTATTCCAGTTTTTGTTTTTATTTTATTCATCAATATTGTTAAGTCAAACACTATTGACTTCTCATCCTATAGATTTTAAAAAATCAAAAAAAAACAATAAGAAACCAAATATTGAGAAATTAAGAACACTTAATGAATTAGCACTCTCTGCAACATCTGATTTTAAAAATTCGGAAGAAAACAATCAAATTCTAAATATTGAAAATGAAAAAACACATGATGTATTCGTTTTTATAAAGGATATTGAGAAGATTACAATTTTAAAATATAATCGAGCATTATTCTTAAAAAGTGAGTATGTGTTTCCTCTACAAAATTTAGCAGATAAATCAATAATAGGATGCAGTTTTGGCCAGGATGGAAATCCGACTATTTATTTCTCGTCTAATATAATTGAGAATGTATCGCCATTAGTTTTCATTTCAATTTTAAAATGCAACTTAGAAAATAAAACACATACAATTTCCGATTTTAAATTTCCGGCTAATGAGGTTGCTGTAACAGTATTTCAGATGAATAATTCATTTCATATTCTGGCGAAACACAGAATTATGCAAGGATTAATCGTTTATACTTTTCAGGATACTAAAGTAGCAAAGAAAGGATTTGATTTTTCTTCTTTAACTTTTCAGCATAAAAATGGCAAAATGCTAAGATTTAATAATCTAATAAAAAATTATCCTATTGAAAAAATAGATGTTCATGATTATAATCCTTTGGACAAAGCTGTTAAAGTAAGTAAGCTTTATATTCAGAAAAATCACATTGTTCTAACATTCAATTATAATCCAAAACTAACTCAGGCATTTGATATTGATTTAGAAAATCAAGAACTAATAGAGAAAAACTTTCCTCAAACGGTTCTTCAAGATCCAAAAAAGATGAGTAATTCTTTTTATCAGGATGGTAAGCTTTATCAAATTAATACAAGTAAATCAGAACTTTTACTGGATATAAAAGATTTTAATTCGGATCAAACTTTAAAAACCATTAGAGTTTTAAGTGAAGATGATAAAAGATCTAAAGATGTTCCTTTATTCATTCAAATAGACTCAAGAAAACCTGGTGAAATAAGAAGTCCTAAAAGATTTTTGCAACATTTACAGACTTTAGATATAGGTTTGTCCGTGTTTAAAAATAAAGAAAATACGTTGGTTACTTTTGGAGGAGTTCCAGTAATTAAAAAACAAGGGGCTTCATTTCGAAATCAAACTTATATAGTGAATAGATATGAAGAAGATGACCCGTATTTTAATGCAGAGTTTTCAACAATAGAACACTTTAAATCCGTTTACTTTCCACGTATATTAGATCATAATTTTGAATTTATAAATCAGGAACAGCCGCCGATAGGGATTGATAAGTTGTACTATTTTTTAGATATGAATAAAAAAATAACAATAAAGAATATATCAAAATATAATGATTATTATATCCTGGGTTATTATGATGTTGAGTCAAAACAATTTATAATGCGTAAATTTACTGACGGATTCAATTGGTAAAAAAAAGGAATTGAGTTAAATAGATTAAAACTATTGTTGTATAAAAATCAAATAAGCTTATACCAATGGTTTTTATACGATTTTTAGTAACTTTACTCCACGTTTAACAAAAAACTCTCGATCATGTTATCAAAAAATATAGAAACTGCATTAAACAAGCAAATCCGCATTGAAGCCGAATCTTCTCAAACTTATTTATCAATGGCTTGTTGGGCAGAAGCAAACGGACTCGAAGGAATTGCACAATTTATGTATGCTCAATCCGACGAAGAACGCGCTCACATGCTTAAATTAATTAAATATGTAAACGAACGTGGCGGACACGCACAAATCACCGATTTGAAAGCTCCTAAAACGACTTATACTACTTTCAAAGAAATGTTTGAAGCATTATACCAACACGAAATTTTCGTTTCTGATTCTATTAACGAATTGGTTCATATCACTTTTTCCGAAAAAGATTATGCTACTCACAACTTCTTACAATGGTATGTTTCTGAACAAATCGAAGAAGAGGCTACAGCTAAAACTATTTTGGATAAAATCAACCTAATTGGTGACGACAAAGGAGGATTGTACTTGTTTGATCGTGATATTCAGCAACTAACCGTAACAAGCTCTGTTGCTATAAATCCAAAATAAAAACGTTAAATTTTATTTAGAATACATAAAAACAATATTTTCTTTTTATATTTGCCTCAGTTTTAAAGCAAAAGCAAAGGTGAGCAAAAAGGACAAAGAGAAAGAGAAGAAAAGCAAGAAGAAAGACAAAAAGAAAAAAGAAGCTCTTAATGTCATCAAAAAAGTGGAAAACTGTAAATCTTCCTGTTGCGAAAAATTCAAAAAATCAGAAAACAAACGTTGCAAACGTTGTCCTATGTATGATTTGATCCAAAAAGTAGCCTAATTTTATATAGAAAAACCCATTCGTCGCCGCGAATGGGTTTTGTGTTTTTACCCAGAATCCACATTAGATTTTTTTTGTTTTTTTGTCTCGCAGATTATCGCAGATTTTATGCTTAAAAAATCCGTTTGAATCCGTTTAATCTGTGTTCCAATGCGTAATCCAGATTTATAAACTTGTCGTTTCAAGACCATAAAAAAAGTCGCTTACTAACTTTATAATAAGCGACTTTTTCTATATCAAAAGAGTTTACAACTCCCCTTTTTCGTTAATTTTCCTTTCCAGTTCAGCCTGAAACTCTTCCATTACCGGCTTCATGGTACTTTCAGGAATATCGGCAATTCTGATATACATTAAGCCATCAACAGCATTATTAAATAATGGATCAACATTAAAAGCAACCACTTTTGCATTTTGCTTGATGTATTTTTTAATCAACACAGGCAAACGTAAAATCCCAGGTTCTAATTCGTCTATAATTTTGTCAAACTTATTCAAATCGGCTTCGGTTTCATTGAAGATGAAATCCTTGTCGGCGTCTTTCAGTTTTACTTTATACGCTTTTTTCGGATGAATGTATTGTGCAATATAGGGATCGTAATAATTCGATTTCATAAACTCAATCATCAACGATTTTGAAAAATCAGAAAATTGATTACTAATACTCACGCCGCCAATAAGGTATTTATGTTCCGGAAAACGCAATGTTGTATGTATAATTCCTTTCCAAAGCAAGAACAGCGGCATTGGTTTTTGCTGGTATTCTTTGATGATAAAAGCACGTCCCATCTCGATAGACTGGTGCATGGTTTCAAATAATTCGGGTTCAAAACGGAAAAGTTCATTCAAATAAAAACCTTCAATTCCATGCTTAGGGTAAATTTCTGAACCCAATCCCATCCTGTAAGCACCTGCAATTTTTTTAGCTTCATCATCCCACAAAAACAAATGGTGGTAGTATTGATCAAACTTGTCTAAATCAATCGATTCATTAGTTCCTTCTCCTACTTCTCTAAAGGTAATTTCGCGCAAACGACCTATTTCATGCAAAATACTCGGAATTTTGTTGGCCTGTGCAAAAAACACTTCGTAATTCTTACTTTGCAACAATCGGCAATCGGTATCTCTTAAGGCATTTACCTCCGAAATTATTTTTTCTCCATTGGCAGGATTCGCTATTTCTTTAGGATTTCGGGTGATTTTTAGACTCGAAGGAGTAAGCAATTTGCTTTCTTTTTCAAAAGGATTAGCCAGCATATAGGTTTTCTTTCTCAGGAATTCCGAATAAGCTTCGATGCTTTCGTATTCGTTTTGTTCAGCAACCGAAATAGGTTTCCCAATTCTGACTTTAATTACTCTGTTTTTTTGACTAAACAATTCCGAAGGCAATTTAGCCGTGCGCAAAGTCCCGCTGATTTTAGAAAGAATGTAAAAAAGACGACTGTTTTTGGCATGAAAATAAATTGGAACAACAGGAACCTGTGCTTTTCTGATTACTTTGATAGCACCTTCTTCCCAGGGTTTGTCCACAACAAGTTGTCCGTCTTTATAACTGGAAACTTCTCCGGCAGGAAACATTCCCAGTGGTTTCCCATCACTTAAATGACGTAAGGTTTCTTTGATTCCTAACACACTGGATTTGGCATCCTTATGATTTTCAAAAGGATTTACCGGCATGATGTATTGCTTTAAAGGAGCAATTCTATGCAATAAAAAATTGGCAATAATCTTAAAATTTGGCTCTCTTTCAAGCATTAATTTCAATAACAAAATACCATCAATTCCTCCAAGCGGATGATTAGAAATGGTGATATAAGCTCCGTCTTTAGGTAAACGTTTATAATCTTCTTCGGGAATTTCGAATTTTATCTGCAAGTCGTCCACAATTCCATTTAAGAAATCAATTTCTTTTAAATGTTTGTTGCGGTTATACACTTTATTTAAAGTGGAAATTTTCAGTACTTTCATTAATAGCCAACCTGATAAAGTCCCTAATGCTCCGTATTTCTCAACATTGATTGCTTTTGCAACTTCTTTGGCCGTAACTAAACCCATTTACTTTTTATTTTTTTTGAGAGAAAAACAAAGATAGAAAAAAACTCCATTATCCGACTATGAGCCTAATTTGATTTTAAAGCAAATTCAGCATTAAAAAAACACTGAATCGACAAAATAAATGCAGTCAATATTTTAAAACAACAACAAAACATTTTCTAAATTAGACTATAACCTTAAGAAAGTTTTATAATCCGGCCGATTTATTTTTTAGTATTTTTGGGAATCAAAAAAAGAAAATAAATGAGAATTGTATCTTATAATGTCAATGGAATTCGGGCAGCAATTTCAAAGGGATTAATTAATTGGTTAGAACAGGCAAAACCGGATGTGGTTTGCCTTCAGGAAATTAAAGCTACCCCGGATCAACTTCCGTTGTTAGACTTTGAATTAGCAGGTTACCCTTATCATTATTGGTTTCCGGCCACTAAAAAAGGCTATAGTGGTGTTGCCATTTTATCAAAAATAAAACCCAACAACGTAGTTTATGGTACCGGAATTGAGCACATGGACTTCGAAGGAAGAACTGTTCGCGTGGATTTTGATGATTTTTCGGTTATGAGTTTGTATTTACCATCGGGAACTAATATCGAAAGACTCAATCATAAATTCATGTTTATGGATGATTTCCAAAACTATATCAATGATTTAAAAAAGGAAATTCCGAATTTGATTATTTGTGGCGATTATAATATTTGTCACGAAGCCATAGATATTCACGATCCTGTTAGAAACGCAAAAGTCTCTGGTTTTCTTCCCGAGGAACGTGCCTGGCTGGATGCTTTTTTGAAAAATGGATTTATTGACAGTTTCCGATTTTTAAACAAAGAACCCGGCAATTATTCCTGGTGGACGGTGCGTGTAAAAACCGCAAGAGAAGACAACAAAGGTTGGCGTATTGATTATTGCCTGGTAAGCGAACCATTGAAAGACAGAATCAAGAAAGCACTTATTTTGCCCGAAGCAAAACATTCTGACCATTGTCCCGTTCTTGTAGATATAGAATAAATAGCAATTTCAATAGAAATATCAATGACAAAAAAACAATTAGGTTTCAATAAAATTAAATAAAAATGATAAAAAAAATCTCCTTAGGCTTGTTAGTTTTAGCACTTTCGACCTCTTGTGTTTCTAAAAAAATATACACTGATTTAGAAAACAAATACACCGATTTAAAGAAAGAAAACAGAAGCTTAGCTGATGAAAACGCCGATCTTTTAAAAGCCAAAAATCAACTGGAATTAGATCGTGATGCGCTAAATAACGAATTAAGCAAACTCAAATCTGAGCGTGATAAATTGACCGCCGACCAAAAAGCGCTGAATGAAAAAATGGCTCGTTTACAAGATTCATACAATGCTTTGGAAAAAAACAGCAACGATGCGTTGCAGTCTAATTTGAAGAAAAACCGTGATTTATTAGCTGAATTAGAAGCCAAACAAAAAGCCTTAACAATCGAACAAGAACGCTTAAGCAAAAGCGCACAACGTTTGAAAGAGTTAGAGGATATGATTGCTGCCAAAGAAGCAACGATGCGAAAACTAAAAGAAACCTTATCAAAAGCCTTAAACGGATTTGAAGGCAAAGGATTGACCGTAGAACAAAAAAACGGAAAAGTGTATGTTTCTATGGAAAACAAATTACTTTTTAGTTCCGGAAGTTGGTCAGTAGGATCTGAAGGGAAAAAAGCAGTAGAAGAACTAGGAAAAGTTCTGGCTGATAATCCGGAGATTTCAGTACTTATTGAAGGTCATACCGATAATGTTCCTTATGGCGGTTCAGGCCCAATTGCTGATAACTGGGATTTATCGACTAAAAGAGCTACGGCTATCGTAGGGATCTTAAGTGAAAACCGAGGAATTGACAAAAAGAATTTGACCGCTGCCGGAAGAGGAGAATTTTCGCCTTTGGCTACTAATGAAACAGCTGATGGAAAAGCGAAAAACAGAAGAATTGAAATTATTTTGACACCAAGATTAGACGAAATTGCCGAGATGTTGAACGAAATCAACTAAGCATTTTAAGTAAAAGTTAAAAAAGGTTCGAAGTACTGCTTTGAACCTTTTTGATTTAAATACTTTTTACGAACCTTTGTAACTTTGTTTTTTAACCTTTTTGAATAGATAAATGAAATACACAACCTTACCCAATACGGATATAAAAGTCAGCAAAATATGCCTTGGCACCATGACTTTTGGCGAACAAAACACCGAAGCCGATGGTCATGCCCAAATGGATTATGCGGTAGAACATGGTGTTAATTTTTTTGATACTGCCGAAATGTATTCGGTACCGGCACGAGAAACAACCTATGGGAGCACCGAAAAAATCCTTGGAAGCTGGTTTAAGAAATCGGGCAAAAGAAAAGAAATTGTATTGGCATCTAAAATTGCGGGACCGAATCCGAATTTTACTTACATGCGCGAGAAAAATGATTTTTCGCCTGCCAGTATCAAATATGCCTTAGACAAAAGTTTGCAGCGTTTACAAACGGATTATATTGATGTTTATCAATTGCATTGGCCGGAACGAAAAACCAATTTCTTCGGGCAACGTGGTTTTAAAATTCAGGATGATATTTGGGAAGATAATATCCGATTGGTGCTAGAAACCTTAGAAGGTTTTATCAAAGAAGGAAAAATAAAACACATTGGACTTTCCAATGAAACGCCATGGGGAATTATGCGTTTTCTGGAGGAAAGCAAGTATAATAAATTACCCAAAATCAAAACCGTTCAAAATCCATATTCCTTATTAAACCGTCTTTTTGAAGGAGGTTCTGCCGAGATTTGTATCCGGGAAAATTTGGGCTTACTAGCTTATTCACCATTAGCTTTTGGCGTTTTGTCCGGGAAATTTTTAACCGGTTTTGATCATCCAAATGCCAGAATCAGACTGTTCCCCCAATTTTCAAGATACAATAGCGCCGAATGTACTCAGGCTACTAAACTATACAGCGAAATTGCAAAAAAGCATGGTTTATCATTAGCTCAAATGGCTTTGGCTTTTGTAAACCAACAGGCTTTTGTTACCAGTAATATTATTGGAGCAACTAATCTGGCGCAATTAAAAGAAAATATCGGATCGATTGATGTGGTTTTATCGGAAGAAATTATCAATGAAATCAATGCCGTTCACGCTGTTGTTCCTGATCCTGCGCCTTAATTTTTTTCTCTAACCGTATTATAATTTTACTTAACCGCAAAGAGAGCAAAGTTTTTTCGCAAAGAACACAAAGGAAAATTCAAAAAAATTACCGCAGATTCGCAGATTATAGATTGTAATCTGCGGTAATTTTTTTTAATTATTTATATTAAAAAATCTTAGTGTCCTTCGTGCCTTCTTAGTGGGCTTTGTGGTTAAATTTTAAAATTCAAATTCCTCTTTTACCGCTAAAGAATCCACTGCTGTTGTATCTTTTACTTTTATACGGAGTAATGATTTTGCGGGACCTGTTAAAATGGTAGCCTGACTTTTAAAAATAGTGTCGTCGATAGTCAACAATCCTCTTCGAATCATCAAATCCGTTAAAAAAGAAACTTGTTTTACCGCCGATTCTCTTAGATTGCCTTCGTCGTTAAACTGATACATGAATTTTTTTGGACTTGGAATAATTCGGGCAAGATAGAGGCATTCGTTAAAAGTCAAATCGGCTGGAGTTTTCTGGAAATAAAACTGTGCCGCTTCACCAATTCCATATACATTTGGTCCCCATTCGATGATATTAAAATACACTTCAAGCATGCGTTCTTTGCTCACAATCCGATTGTTTTCTAATATATAAACCAGTAGAATTTCTTCCAGTTTTCTGGATAAAGTTTTTTCTCTGGTCAAAAAAACGTTTTTGATTAACTGCATACTGATGGTACTGGCACCCCGGGCAAATTTTCGGGTTCTAATATTTTTAACAATCGACTGTTTGAAAGCTTCGTTAATAAAACCATGATGCGAAAAGAACGAAGGATCTTCGGTGGTCAGGACACATTTTTGCAAATAAGGCGAAATTTGATCCAGCGGAGTATAATTCACATTAGCCGTACCCACTAAAACCGGACGCTGCATAACGCCATTAATGATGGCACGATAAATAAACTCACTATTGAGTTTTGTTAAATTTGCCTCGCCATACTTGGTAATCTTTAGATTTTCTTTCTTTAAATTACTGTTGAAAACCAAATCGTTTGCTTTGTTTTTATTGTATTTAAAATCCAAATTATAATCAAAAGTTCCTTTAGCTTCCATACCTTGAAAATTAGTAAACAATCCATCAGGAAGCGAAGTGATAAAATCCTGTGCTTTCATCTTTGGAATGTTGACTTTAAGTCTATAAATGGTATCTTCTTCGGTTTCGTAAGCCAGGTAGGGGTGCAATTTTATTTTGTTAAATTGTACTGTCGAGCTGCTGTCAACTGAAACGAAATCAGAGCCTAAAAGCAGGCGGTAATCAAAACGGGCGTTTTTAATCAGTACATCTTTTCGGGCAATTTTAGCATGATTGATTTTCAAATTGGCAATAGAAGTAAAACCGTCAATATGCAATTCACCGCCACTTTTGTCAATGTTTTCAATATTGAGTCGAATGGAATCAAAACTGGAAATCAAATTGTAACGTTCATCAAAATAAGGAACTTTGATAGCTCCTGTATCGATATTAAAAAAGCGAATGTCAGCCTTTTTATTTCTAGGGTCGGCAAAACCTTTTATTTTCCAGCGTTGGGCAAAAGTATTGGTTTTTACATGAATCGAAGTTTCGAGTTCTTTATTTGCCAATACTAATTTTTTGATGTCAATTGTGGCTCTTTTTCCGTTATCATCGAGTTTGAATTTCAGGTTTTCGACTTCCATATCAGTCGGAATTAAATGGAGTACCTTCGAGATAATCCGGTAGGCAAAAGCGGCATAATCTCTCTTATCGCTGCTTTGTTCTTCGTCTTTATTTCTTTTTAAAAAAGCGGCAAAATTTTTGACTTTCCCTTTTTTTGTTAGCTGAACATAGCCGTTTTTAATTTCTAAAGTTCCTAATTGAACGTCGCCAACAAATAAACGCCAGATATTGACCGAAGTTCTCATTCTTTGGATATTGAACAGGGTGTCAGCATTTTTTGGAACTAAAGTAATATCGGTTAGATTGATGCCCGAAAGTCCTTCGAAAGCAGCTTTTTTTACGACAAAATGGCTATTGTAATCTACTTCCATCTTGTTTGCCGTTTTAGTGATAATTTGCTGCAAAAGCATTTCTCTGAAGCTAAAAAGTCCAATAATTGTAATGAATAGAAAAGCAACAAGAATTTTGGCAACTAAGATTATTTTTTGTCTTCGGGTTTTCATGAATTAGGACACATTTTGGCAACAGGCTAAAATAATAACTTTTTTTATTGGATTCAGAAACTTAACTTAAACTTTAGGAAATACTTTGTTTTTAAGACATTTTTAAAAGCAAAATATTTTCAGTTTTTTTTAGTTTTCAACTATTTTGTATACTCTTTTTTGGATAAAAGACTGCAAGTCAGCAAGCTATGAAACTATGTTAAAACCCTTGAAAACACTGGAGTTTACGAGTGTTTTTATCTAAATTTGCACACTCAAAAAAAAATAAAAATAAACATGAAAAAAGTTATTTTATCGGTAGTAGCCGTTTTAGCATTTGCATTTACTAATGCTCAAGAAACTAAAGAAACTGTAAAATTAGGAGTTAAAGCCGGAGCTAATTACGATTGGTTATCAACAGGTGCTGCATCAGTTTATGATTTACGTCCGGAAGTAGGATACCATGCAGGTTTAGTTGCTGAATTCAAATTTTGTGATGCGTTTTCTATCCAGCCTGAAGCTTTGTATTCATTCTCTAAATACAGTTTTGACGGAAACGGAAACACAAGTGGCAACGAAATAGAAATTAGCGAAATAGCTGTACCGGTTATTGCTAAATTTTACCTTGTTAAAGGTTTGTCTTTAGAATTAGGACCTCAGGCTAGTGTAATTGTAAAAACAAAATTAACTGGTGAAGATGCTGAAGCTAATTTTAGAAAATACAATATTGCTGCTGCTACAGGTTTAGCTTATGATTTTAACATGGGTGCTTTTATCCAAGCAAGATACACTTATAATTTCTTGGATTTACAACATGGTGCAAACGGAAACAACCGTTTTGGAATCCAGGCTTCTGTAGGTTACAAATTCTAATATTTTTTAGAAATACTTATCAAAAACCACGCAAATCGCGTGGTTTTTTTATGCCTAGTTACAGCTAAGCATTTCGAAATCAAAAACAAAGACTTATCTTTCGTAACTAAATTAAAATGATCCATGAAAGATCTCAATCGCATTAATAGAAATACAAAAGCAGCGGCAGTACTGATTTTTGTGACCATTTTGCTTTTAATAAGCAATTATTTCATGGGTTTGAATTCCAAAAAAACCAATGAAACAATTAAGGCAATTTACAATGATCGTTTAATGGTTAGCCACTATGTTTTTCAATACACTCATACTATTTATCAAATTAAAGAAACTGCCAACAGCCTGAAAATAATCGATTTTGAAAAACAACAATTTATCCTAAGCCATTTAAACACAATTCACCAAATTGATAAAAAATACCTGAAAACAATTTTGACTCCGGACGAGAAAAAACAATTCCGGATTTTTCAAAATCAATGTATGGCTATACAAACCCAAAATAAAGATAAAAACTGGCAAAAAATAAGCCTGTTAAGTGAACAAAGCTTGGGCAGTTTAGCAATTTTAGCCCGAATTCAGGTTGACGAAGGCAAAACAGCACTGATAATAGCTAATGCCTTGCATGATGGCAATCAGTTTTTTGCTCAATTTGAGATTGCTTTGTATGTTATTTTGGCTTGTCTTTCGGCTTATTTATTAGTGTTGAAAAAAATGAAAGTCAAAATAAAAATCCCCGAAAACCCCAGCATGAACTAAAACCAGGCTCAATTATCAAAATACATTCAAACCAAAA
The DNA here is from genome assembly GCF_006386525.1 of Flavobacterium sp. GSA192. Classification (NCBI taxonomy): domain Bacteria; kingdom Pseudomonadati; phylum Bacteroidota; class Flavobacteriia; order Flavobacteriales; family Flavobacteriaceae; genus Flavobacterium; species Flavobacterium sp. GSA192. The sequence goes on from NZ_VAHC01000002.1 coordinate 75,483, forward strand.
CTTCTAAATATGTTTTCTAGCTACAATTATATCTTAATCTAGTGTTAATCCCGGTATTTTTCGAATAGAAAAATTATTTTTAATCTATATTTGAAATGGACTAAAAATGTAAATTGTATGAATACTATAAAACCCATCTTTCTTTCTCTATTGTCTGCCTTGGTTTTAGCAGGATGTGGAGCCCAAAAACTACCTAATTACAAATCATTTACCCCAATAACCGAAATTGGGAATATTGCTAAAAAGAAACCCTTAACCGAAACCGAATTAAAGCGTTGGAATCATTATGACATTATAAAAGATACCGTACCGGGTATGAGTGTGGACAGGGCTTATGCTGAATTATTACAAAAAAGAAAAGCCAAAAAAGTCATTGTTGGTATTGTCGATTCAGGAGTAGATATTGAACACGAAGATTTAAAATCAATCATTTGGACAAATCCAAAAGAGATTCCGGGAAATGGTATTGACGACGACAAAAACGGCTATGTTGATGACATTCACGGATGGAATTTTCTGGGCGATATTACTAAGGAAAATTTAGAATACGAAAGAATTGTCAAAGACAAAAGCATTGCTGACGAAGTCACTTATCAGGCAGCCAAAAAATTTAACGACAAGGTTGTTGCCGAAGCTCCATTGTACAAAAAACACTATGCTAAGTTGCTGAATGACATGCAGGAAGCCGATAAAGTTATTAGTCAACAACTGGCTAAAAGTGTTTATACAGCAGCAGACTTAGACGCAATAGTATCGGAAGATGAATTGGTTCAAAAAAGCAAAATGGTCATGAAACAAATGTTTTCTTATGGCATGAGCATAAAAGGTTTAGAAGAAACCTTTATAAAAGAAATCGAGAAAAACGAATCCATTATAAACGGTGACAATCTAAAACCGGATTACCGAAAAGTACTTGGCGATAATCCTAACGATATTAGCAATACCGCTTATGGCAACAACAATGTGATAGGCCCTGATAAGGACGAAGCACTTCATGGAACTCACGTTGCCGGGATTGTAGCTCAAGTAAGAAACAACAATATAGGAGGAGACGGAATTGCCGATAATGTAGCCATTCTTACCGCACGCGCTGTTCCTGATGGAGATGAATACGACAAAGACATTGCCCTGGCCATTCGCTATGCTGTAGATAATGGTGCAAAAGTAATCAACGGAAGTTTCGGGAAAGCCTTTTCTCCGCATAAAAACTGGGTTTTTGACGCCATAAAATACGCCGCCGAAAAAGATGTACTCATTGTTCATGCCGCAGGAAATGACGCTAAAAACATTGATTACTTTGACAATTTCCCTAATGATTCTGAGGATAGAAAAACCGAGTTTTCCGATAATCTAATCACTGTAGGTGCTTTGAATTTTGAATATGGATCTAACATTGTAGCCGGTTTTTCGAACATTGGAAAAATCAATGTGGATGTTTTTGCACCGGGAGTAAAAATTTATGCTTCTATCCCTGATAATGAATATAAATTTTTAAAAGGAACATCAATGGCTGCGCCTAATGTAGCCGGAGTTGCAGCATTAATCCGTTCGTATTATCCTAAATTAAAAGCGGCTCAGGTAAAACAGATTTTGATGGAATCAGGAGTGGCAATCAATAAAGAAGTAGTTGTAGGAGGAAATGCCAAAGATATTCGTCCGTTTAATGAATTATCCAAAACAGGAAAAATAGTAAATGCCTACAATGCCATTTTGATGGCTAATGCAATATCAAAAAAATAATATTAATCTAATGGAAGAACGGCAACATTCTTCCATTTTTTTATTAGATACAAATGAAAAAGATTCTTTTAACAGTCTGTATTGTATGGAATAGCTTTTCTCTTTTTGCCCAAAACACCGCATATTGGCAACAAAAAGCAGATTATAAAATGGACGTATTTATGGATACGGAGCGTTTTCAATACAAAGGAAAACAAGAATTAATTTATACCAATAATTCTCAGGATACTTTGAAAAAAGTATATTATCATTTGTACAACAATGCTTTTCAACCGGGAAGCGAAATGGACTTCAGAGCCCAAAACATCAAAGATCCCGATGCCCGAATGGTTACAAAAACCAAGGTGGATGGCACAGAAGTAAAACAAAGTCGGATTAAAAATTTAAAACCCGATGAAATTGGTTATTTAAACATTAGCAATTTCAAACAGGATGGTGTTGCAGCCAAAACAAAAACAACAGGAACAATTTTAGAAGTTTTTTTGGCAAAGCCAATTCTGCCTCATTCTACAACTACTTTTACACTGGATTTTGACGGACAGCTTCCGGTTCAAATTCGCCGTTCAGGCAGGAATAATTCCGAAGGAGTAGCCCTTTCCATGTCGCAATGGTATCCTAAAATAGCCGAATTTGATTTCGAAGGCTGGCATGCTGATCCTTATATCGCAAGAGAATTTTACGGAGTTTGGGGCAACTTTGATGTAACAATTACCATCGACAAAAACTATGTTTTAGGAGGCACAGGCTATTTGCAAAATCCTAACGAAATAGGTCATGGTTATCAGGAAACCGGAGTTGAAGTAAAACATCCAAAGAAAACTAAAAATCTAAGCTGGCATTTTGTAGCTCCCATGGTGCATGATTTCACCTGGGCTGCCGATAAAGAATACCTGCATGATGTGGTAAAAGGACCAAATGATGTCGATTTGCATTTTTTATATAAAAACAACCCTAAAATAATCGAAAACTGGAAGAATGTCCAGCCTTTGATGGTTAAAGTAATGGATTTGTACAATAAACACATTGGCAATTATCCATACAAACAATACTCTTTTATTCAGGGTGGCGATGGCGGAATGGAATATGCCATGTGTACTTTGATTTTAGGAAACGGAACGCTGGAAGGGATTTTTGGAACTGCCACTCATGAACTGGGACACTCCTGGTTTCAGCATGTTTTAGCCTCTAATGAATCCAAACACGCCTGGATGGACGAGGGTTTTACCACTTATGTACAGAATTTGGTAACTAATGAAATGACGGCAAAAAAAGTACAAAATCCTTTTAAACAAAATTATGTTCTTTATACTGATTTAGTAAACTCAGGCAAGGAACAGCCACAAACCACACATAGTGACCGATATGATGAGAACAGACCTTACAGTATTTCGTCTTATATCAAAGGAAGTGTTTTCCTGTCGCAGTTGGGTTATTTAATAGGTCCGGATAAATTAGCCGAAACCATCAAACGATTTTATCAGGATTTTAAATTCAAGCATCCTACACCTAATGATATTAAACGCACTGCCGAAAGAGTTTCGGGGGCAGCACTCGACTGGTATTTAACCGACTGGACGCAAACCACTAATACCATTGATTACGGAATTACAGCCGTTACAGAAAACGACAAAAATACGGTTGTCAATTTAGAACGAATAGGCAGAATGCCAATGCCTATCGACTTGCAGGTAGAATATGTAGATGGAACAGTGGAAAGTTTTTACATTCCGTTGCGTATGATGTACTTTGAAAAAGGAAATCCTAATCCAGCCATCAAAAGAACGGTTTTAGGAGACTGGGCTTGGGCAAATCCTAAATATAAATTTAGTATTGAAAAACCGAAAAGCACTATCAAAAAAATCACCATTGACCCAAGCGGCTTAATGGCTGATGTGAAAATGACTAATAATGTTTTTGAGGTGAAATAAATTCAAACTTAACAATATGTTTTTTTGACGAACTGAAATTTAAAACTTTTAAAATCCGTAACTTAGTATTCCGCTAAACAACGTGGTTATGAAAGCATTATTGTACTTTATCCTAATCCTGACACTGCAATCCTGCGCTACAAAAAAGTATATCAAGACACAACTACTGCCTGAAGGAATTAAATCGGCAACCGAAGAAACATATAAAGTGGTCGATAATGAGCAACACCTTTTGCAAAAAAAAGAAATGATTTTTACCGCAAATGGTCGTGTAAAACATTCTAAAACAATGGATGCCAACGGTAATCTAATACAGGAAACCAAAAAGAAATTATGGTTTATTGTAGAATTATATCCCGGTAAGGAAACCTATTATTGTAAAACACGATGGAAACCGGGGCAACGCGAACGCATTAGCTGCTACACCCGAAAACAGTACAAGGAAAACGAAAGTATTTATCATTACAATGCCGATGGAACTATCGATAAGATTGTAGATAATTTTTCAACTTTTTACACCCAATATTTTTATTACAGCAATAATGAACTTTCCAGAATTGTTGTTAAAGACAAAAACAACCAACTTATTGACGAAATTTTGGTACGTTGTGAAAGCAAAGATGAAAAAGGAGCCTGCTTAAAAGAAACCCGAATTTCAATTATAACAAAAAATAAAGAAGTAAGACAGCTCTCTGCAAATTATTAATACCACCAAGCATTTTTCAGTACATTACCAAAAAAATAAAAACTACTGAATCACTTTAATTCTTGGCACTAATAAAGCAATTAGAATTCCAAATACTCCGATAAAAGCAAATGAAAATCGGAGTCCAAATAATTCGGCTATGTAACCAATTACGGGCGGCCCCATCAAAAACCCAAGAAAACTAACACTGGATACAGCTGTCAAAGCTTCGCCGGGAGGAATGGTTGGGTGTTTTCCGGCAATGCTGTAAAGCGTAGGCACAATAGTCGAAACCCCAAGTCCTACCAACATAAAACCGATGGTTGAAGGAATTAAAAACGGCAAAAATACCGCTGTAAAAAGTCCTGTAGAGATTAAAATTCCTCCTGTTTGTAATACTGTTTTTCTACCAAATTTATTAATCATTCCATCACCCAGAAAACGTCCGGTAGCCATCATAATCATAAAAGAGGTATAACCCAAAATAATTAATGGTCCCGGCGCCTGAACAATATCTTTAAAATACAATCCGCTCCAATCGAACATAATGCCTTCACTGGCCATGGATCCAAAACCAATTATTCCCAGCCAAATTAAAGCCGAATCAGGTTTTGAAAATAGTTTTTTCTTCTCCGGGGCTTTTCGTTTTTCTTTGGCTTTGACCAAAAATTTATAATTGAAAATAATAAGTAATGCCGTGATGATTCCCACAACAATAAAATGATGGTAAGGAGTTAAATTCAAAGCCAACATTCCCAGTCCAACCAATGCTCCTGTAAAACCGGCAAAACTCCACACACCGTGAAAAGAAGCCATAATAGTTCGCTTAAAAAGTTGTTCGGTATAAACGCCCTGAGTATTTACGGCAATATTGTTCATGTTCCCAAATATCCCAAACACATACAGTCCTAAAGCCAATTGCCAGGCAGTAGTTGCCAAACCTAAATTAGTCAAACAAAAAGCATACATACTCAAAGACAATACCACTAGGCGATGACTACCAAAACGAGTAACTAATTTTCCTGAAAATGCCATCATAGTCAACTGCCCCACAGGCAAGGCAAAAAGAATAGACCCCAAATCGGCATCACTAAGTTGCAGTGCGACTCTGATATCCGGAATTCTACTCGCCCAGGTTGCAAAACACAATCCCATTCCGAAATAAAAAGACGAAACAGCAATACGCACTCTGTTTAAATAAGAAAGTTTAGCATTTCTAAAACTCTTCTTAATCTTTCCTTGTGCTCTAAAGCTTCCTATAAAATTTAATCGTAACAAAGGCTTTGTGTTTTAGGGTTTGCTGCTGCAAAAATACAAAAAGCAATCCTGACAGCCTGCTAATTTGGCTAAAGCAGCCAATAATACATCGTTATCGTTTATAAGTTTATAGAATAAGGCTTTATAATGGAACACAGATAAAACGGATTTTGACAGATTCGCACAGATTTAATTAAAACAAAAACCGCAGATTCGCAGATTTATTTAATCTGTGAATCTGCGGTTAATATTATACACAAAAAAACTACAAATCGACCACTCTTTTCTCTTTATTACTTAAAATAGCGGCTTCAATAATTTGCATCACTTTTGCCCCGTCTTCAGCGGTTACAGGCTCGGCTATATCATTGACAATAGCATTGTAAACCCCTTCAAAAAAATCATAATAATTCCCCTGAAGCGTTGGGATTTTTCCGTGCATTATTTTGCCGCCAATTTCAGTGTGTAAAAAACCTTCTTTTTCCAGCGGTTCCGTTCCCCAGGAATCCAGATTGGGTTTCTTCATTACCTTCAAATCGTCTTCCTGTACATCGCCGCGTGGTTTTAAAAACGAACCTTTTTTTCCATGAATCACATAAGCCGGATTAGGTTCGCGTACAAAGAAACTCGCTTTCAAACGCACTCTGAAATCAGGATAATACAACAAAACATCTACCCAGTCATCCACCACTGAATTCTCACGCGTAGTTCTGATATCGGCAAAAACAGCTTTTGGAAAACCAAACAAATACAAGGCCTGATCAATTAAATGTGGTCCTAAATCTTTCAGAATTCCCGAACCTGAATTCACGGTTTCCTTATGTTGTTTCGGACTTAAAAGCGGATTGTAACGGTCAAAATGGAATTCGGCTTCTACAATTTCGCCCAAAGCACCGTCTGATAAAATTTGGCGTACCGTTTTCAAATCGCTGTCCCATCTCCTGTTTTGGAAAACAGCTAATTTCAGTCCTTTTTCTTTCGCTAAAGCAGCTAATTCCTCGGCTTCGGCAACGGTGGTGGTAAATGCTTTTTCTACAATGGCATGTTTTCCGGCTTCCAAAACTCTTTTGGCATATTCAAAATGTGTGTCGATTGGTGTATTGACAACCACTAAATCAATTGTATCGTTAGCTAAAATTTCCTCCAAAGAAGCGTAACTCTTCACTTGAGGATAATCTTCCTGGATTAATTTTTTACTTCTTTCCCAGGAACCTAATAATTCAAAACCGGGATGCAATTCTAAAAAGGGTGCCTGGAATACTTTCCCCGACATTCCATAAGCAAGTAAGGCTGCTTTTATTGTTTTCATATTTTTATTTTTTGTCAAACATTAAAAATTATTTTTCCTTCACCATTAAGAGATTAAGTAAATTAAGCTTTGACTCTAATGAAACTTAATTTCTTAATGGTTTATTTATCATTGTTACTATTAAATTATCTTGGTTTTGCTCTTTCGTATTGTGAAGGCCAAGCGACATCTGTTGCTAATGCTTTCGCAAAATTTAATCCTAAATTAGGATCGCGCAATGATGCTCGGGCAAACAAAACCAAATCGGCTTTTTCGCTCGTCAGTATTTCTTCGGCATGGCTGGCTTCGGTAATTAAACCAACGGCTCCCGTTAAGATTCCTGTTTCTTTTTTAATTTTTTCGGCAAAAGGGACTTGGTAACCCGCCTCCAATGGAATTTTTTGGTGCGAAACCAATCCACCTGAAGAAACATCAATCAAATCGACTCCTTTTTCCTTTAGAATTTTCGAAAATTCGATAGATTCTTCAACATTCCAGCCACCTTCAGCCCAGTCTGTAGCTGAAATTCGAACAAACAAAGGCAAATTCGCAGGCCATTCGGTTTGTACTGCCTCAAGAACTTCTATCGTAAAACGGATTCGGTTTTCAAAACTTCCGCCATATTCATCTGTTCTGGTATTCGATAAAGGCGATAAAAATTGATGATTCAAATACCCATGAGCGGCATGAATTTCGAGCACTTCATAACCCGCCTGAACCGCTCTCTTGGTTGCTGCTTTAAAATCGGAAATTAATTTTTGGATTCCGTTTTTGTCTAAAGCCATTGGTTTTTCATCGTCATGATAGCCTATTGCTGATGGCGCTACCGTTTGCCATCCGCCTTGTGAGGCATCCAGTTTTTTATTGCCTTTCCAGGGCGACGAAACACTCGCTTTTCGTCCGGCATGCGCCAACTGGATTCCGGGAACAGCATTTTGACTTTTGATAAAAGCAGTGATGGCTTTCAGCTTTTCAATATGTTCGTCTTTCCAAATCCCTAAATCTTCAGGCGAAATTCTACCTTCGGGAGCTACCGCAGTTGCTTCCTGAATAATCAATCCCGCTCCACCGCTGGCGCGACTTCCTAAATGTACCAAATGCCAATCGTTAGCAAAACCGCCTTCTGACGAATATTGGCACATTGGAGAAATCACAATTCGGTTTTTAAGGGTACAATCTTTAATTTTTATAGGAGAAAATAATGGAGATGCCATAGTATTTATTTTTTAGAGAAACGTAAAGTTACACTTCACAAAGCAAAATGAAAATTATTAACAAACATTTATTACCCAAGCTAATGGTAAATCTTTGCAACTAAAACAGAAAATGTTACTTTAGCCGAAAATAAAAGAATAGAAAATTAAAAAATGGAAATAATTATCAAGCTTTCTCAATTTTTATTGAGTTTATCATTACTAATTATACTGCACGAACTAGGACATTTTATTCCTGCTAAATTATTCAAAACCAGAGTCGAAAAATTCTATTTGTTTTTTGATGTAAAATATTCGCTGCTAAAAAAGAAAATCGGTGAAACTGAATATGGAATTGGCTGGCTGCCCCTAGGCGGTTATGTGAAAATTTCGGGCATGATCGACGAGAGTATGGACAAAGAGCAAATGGCCTTGCCACCACAACCTTGGGAATTTAGAACTAAACCAGCTTGGCAACGTTTGATCATTATGTTGGGCGGAGTTACAGTGAACTTTATCTTAGCTTTCATTATTTACATTGGGATGGCTTTTGTTTATGGCGATACTTATATTGCTAATTCTGACATGAAAGATGGTATTTGGATTGAAAATCCTGTAATGCTTAAAGCAGGATTTAAAACGGGAGACAAAATAATTTCAATTGATGGTCAAAAAATTGAAAATTTTGACAATGATATTCCAATGAATATTATCATGTCAAAAGAAATTTTGATTGAAAGAAACGGAAAACAGCTTTCTGTTAAAATCCCTACTGATGTTATTGATCAATTGTCAAAATACGAAAAAAGTGCACTTATTCTTCCCAGAGTACCTTTTGTAGTAGCAGCAATTACAGAAGAATCTCCTAACAAAAATTTGAAAACAAAAGATTTATTTGTTTCTATTAATGGAGAAAAAGTAAAATATTTTGATCAGGCGAGAACTATTTTAGAGAAGAATAAAAATAAAACAATTAACGTTGTTGTTTTACGCAATTTTAAAGAAACACCTATTACAGTTAAAGTTTCTGCAGAAGGGAAATTAGGTGTGCAACCAGGAGATTTAGATTTAAAAACATTAGAAAAATTAGGATACTATAAAATCAGTACTAAAGAATATAGTTTTGCAGAATCTATTCCTGTTGGGCTTCAAAAAGGTAAAGACAAATTAGTAAATTACGGAAGACAATTGAAAATGATCTTTAACCCTGAAACAAAAGCCTACAAACAAGTGGGTGGATTTGCCGCTATTTATAATATTTTTCCAAATACTTGGAGCTGGGAAGCATTCTGGAACATTACTGCTATATTATCAATTATGCTTGGGGTAATGAACTTATTGCCTATTCCGGCATTAGATGGTGGTCATGTAATGTTTTTATTATACGAAATAGTTTCAGGTAAAAAACCAAGTGATAAATTCCTGGAGAATGCTCAAATGGTTGGTTTTGTATTACTTATCACACTATTAGTATTTGCCAACGGAAACGACATTTACAAGGCTGTTATTGGGAAGTAAAAAATTTGAAAAAAATCTCATTTTTTGTTTGCCACATTCGAAAAACATCTTATATTTGCATCCGCTAAGAACAAGCTAACACAGCTTAACAATAGCACCTAAAAACGTTCCTTACGCATATTAAATATACAGTTTCCTCCTTAGCTCAGTTGGTTAGAGCATCTGACTGTTAATCAGAGGGTCCTTGGTTCGAGCCCAAGAGGGGGAGCTTTTTTTAGAAAAGACTATCAGAAATGATGGTCTTTTTTTTTTGCTCTAAACTTTACCAACTTGACTCAAATCTACATCAAAAAAGATGTCATCCTGAGCCTGTCGAAGGATAATCTTTTTTAACCAAAAAACTTCGACAAGCTCAGCCTGACAATAACTTTAACCCATCAAAGCATAAAAGCTTTTTTACTCAAAATTTTCCAAATCTTATCACGAATTAACAACTCTTTTATTTGCTACATTCAAAAAACCTACTATATTTGCATCCGCTAAGAACAAGCTAACACAGCTTAACAATAGCACCTAAAACGTTCCTTACGCATATTAAATATACAGTTTCCTCCTTAGCTCAGTTGGTTAGAGCATCTGACTGTTAATCAGAGGGTCCTTGGTTCGAGCCCAAGAGGGGGAGCTTTTTTTTTAGAAAAGACTATCAGAAATGATGGTCTTTTTTTTGTTTAAAACCTAACCTTATTCAGCTTGGTTCGAGTCCGCCGCGGCGGAGGAGCTTTTTTTTTAGAAAAGACTATCAGAAATGATGGTCTTTTTTTTGTTTAAAACCTAACCTTATTCAGCTTGGTTCGAGTCCGCCGCGGCGGAGGAGCTTTTTTTTAGAAAAGACTATCAGAAATGTAAGCCTTTTTTTTGTTTAAAACCTAACCTTATTCAGCTTGGTTCGAGTCCGCCGCGGCGGAGGAGCTTTTTTTAGAAAAGACTATCAGAAATGATGGTCTTTTTTTTTGTTTAAAACCTAACCTTATTCAGCTTAGTTCGAGTCCGCCGCGGCGGAGAAGCTTTTTTTAAAGAAATCCAGTTTATTCATTTAGACTGGATTTTTTGTTTTAAAAATATTTCGAACCCAGTTCGAGTCCGCCACGGCGGAGGAGCTTTTTTTTAGAAAAGACTATCAGAAATGATGGTCTTTTTTTTGCTCTAAACTTTTATACCAAAAAGCCTTCACATCACTGCAAAGGCTTTTCTATTTTACATTCTTTAAAAAAATTTAATCTGCCAGCAACTTATAAGCAATTACACTGTTATGGTTAAAAGTTGGGATGTACAATATATTTTCTTTTGGATTATAACCCAAATCAGCGGTGTTCATTTGCCCTTGTACATCCTGTAGTTTACTTATTTCACCATTGGCTTTCACATAATAAATCAAGCCAGCCCAACAACTAACTATAAAATCTCCGTTTTTAAGCTGTTCCACACCATCTCCCGGCTTTTCAAAACCTTTGGCAACAATGGTTCTATTTTTATTTTTATCAATTTTTAGAAGTTCTGTATTAGCTAAAACATACAGGTTTTTATTAATCCATTTTAAACCATTGGCATTGGTTACATTTTCTAAATAAAGTTCGCTTTGTCCATTTTTGATACGATGGATTTTATTGGTACGCGTATCAGATACATAAACAACTCCTTTGTCATCTACCGTTACATCGTTCAGAAAAACAGCATTTTCAATTGCTACTTTATCAATAATTTTTCCCGTCAAAATATCAATACTTACCACAGCATCGATATCTGCCACAAAAAGCGTGTTCTTAAAACGTACCAAACCTTTAGGCGCGTTTAAGCCTTCAATCCAGTTTGCATTTTTCACACTACCATCTGTATCAAGAACAGCAATACCTCCTTTTCCATCTTTTACGTTCCCGGCACCATCAATCAGACTTACATATAGTTTTTTGTCAGCTGCGCTGTAAAGTACTGATTCCGGTACCCGAAGATTTTTGCTTTCCCAAATCGGTTTTGAAAGCTGTTGGGCTTTTGTGGTAAAACTTAGTATTATAAAAGCGGATAAACTTAGAAACTTGTATTTCATACTATATTAGCTGTTTCGTTATACATAAATGACTTATCACAAAAGTAAAATTATTAGCAATAAATTTAAAAATCATCTATTTTAATTCGGTCACCTGAACGGTTGCGCCATTCTGATGATCAATTTTCATAAGGAATTCGGAAGTTGCATTAGAAGCTAAAGCACCTCCTATGATACCAAAAAAGGCACTGGCTAATACTACATCACCTGTTTTTGCTGTTACTTTTGCCCTTCCTTTAAAGTAGAAGTCATCATCTTTAAATTCAACAGGAACAAACAAATTCTTCTGAATCAAGTAAATTTTACCTTGATCAATTAAGCAATAAATAAAATCAGTATCCACTTTAAACGCAACTCCATCTGAAACTCCTTCAAGCTTAGTAATAACATTCTTTTTATTTCTGGTTACTTTATACTCTCTCGAGCTCGGAATCTGATTCTTAAAACTTTCGAAATCTTTATAAATTCCATCTACATATATATTTGTATTATATACTGGAGTTTTTCGTTTTTCGATATTGCTAATATTTTTTATTTCATCAAAAGTATAAGCCTCTCCTATTTTGAACGACATTAAATTACCTTCAATAAATTGTATCAACTTTTCAGAACCGTTTCTAATATTTTTTTTAGTAACATCCATTGCGTTAACTTCAAAAACACGATCTATAAAATCAATTTTTTCATATCCCGATTCTTTTTTAACAAACAAATCAGCCTTTAAGTAACAATATCCGGTTTCAGAAAATGCTTCTGTTATTTCTGTAAATTTATAATCTCTTAAATTCAATACCAATTCCCCTTCTTTTGCATCACTTTGGATTAAAGCCTTAAAAACATTTTCAATTTGATGATTCAATGGTACTTTTGCTTTTAAAAAAGCTTTCCTGTTAAAAGCTCCTTTTTGGATTACTCCAACATTTGTAGTATCTAATCTTGAATCCAATACAATAATTTTGTTAAAATTACTTTTCAAACCTCTATTTTGAATCTGTATTTCGAAATCCTCAACCAAATTTTGTGAAAACAAATTAATTGAACCTAATAATAGTAGAATTGGGAATAATTTTTTCATGTTTATTTTTTTATATAAAAGTAATTTTACAACTAAAATCCTGACCAAAAATAAAATAATATTTCTAAAAACACTCCGGAAAATGGGTTTTAATAATATCGGCAAAGGCTTCATGCGATAGTGGTTTGTTTTTAAAATCGGAAACTTCGGAGATTCCTTCAGCTCTGGTTTTATCATCAGGATTCAGCGAAGTGGTGAGCATGACGATAATGATTTTTCCTTTCTGATGTTCTTCTAATGCGTGATAAGCTTCCAGAAATTCCCAACCATCCATAACCGGCATATTAATATCGAGTAAGGTTAACATTGGTTGCGGAAACACATTTCCCGCTGCTTCATACTTTCCTTTATTAGTAATAAAATCAAGAGCTTCCCTGCCATTTAATACGGTTTGAATTCGTTCGGCTATACCCGATTTTTTTATAATCATCTCGTTAATAAAATTAGTCCCTTTATCATCGTCAACCAATAATACGCAATTGAGTTTCTTTTTCATAGCTCTTTAAAATTTTGGAATTGTAAATTTAAATGTACTTCCTTCGCCCAACTTTGAATCAACCCAAATAGTCCCACAATGCAAATCCATTATTTTTTTACAATGCGCCAAACCAATACCTGTCCCATCATATTCATCCCGATCATGCAATCTTTTGAAAATCACAAAAAGTTTATTCATGTCTTTTGGGTCAATACCTATGGAATTATCCTGAACCGAAAAAAGCCAATCGTTTTCCTGCTCCTGAGCAAAAATTTGGATTTCGGACAAAACCTCTTTTTTTCTGAATTTGATAGCATTACTGATAAGATTTTGAAAAAGCTGTCTCAATTCGGTTGAATAAGCTTTTATCTGAGGTAAATCACCCACGGTTATTTTGGCTTTACTTTCTGTAATCGTCAGGGTTATATCCGAAAGTACCTCATCTACAATTTGGCTACAATTAACCTCAACCAATTCTTTTTTTCGACCAATTCTGGAATAATCCAATAATCCTTTGACCAATGCCTGCATGCGTCTGGAAGACTGGGATATGAAATCAATATAGAGATTGCCGTTTCCGTCTAATGTTCCTGCAAATTCTTTTTGGAGTAATTCGGTAAAACTTACCAATGAACGCAAAGGTTCCTGTAAATCATGAGAAGTGATATAGGTAAATTGTTCCAGTTCCTTATTTTGTTCTTTTAATTTTCTGTTTTGTTCCGCAAGCAGAGCTTCTCTTTTTAACAAAGTTTCTGTTCGTTCTCTTACCTTTTGTTCCAATTCTAAATTCATTTTTTGAATTTCTCTGGAACGTTTGATAATTTCAACTTCCATTTCATCTACTTTTTGCTGCAAATCTTTGGTCTGATTTCTTGATTTTAATTGTTCGCCTTTTAAAATCATAAATTCAGTTACATCTTCCACACGATGCACAATACAATCCATCTCATTTTCAGAATTCAATATCGGGATGTTCACCGGACTCCAATAACGCTTTTCAAAAATTCCGTCAGGGCCTTGCACATCATAACGCTGCACCGCCATTACATGTCGTTTTTTTTCTTTCAATACCGAATGAAGCGATTGCGATAAATTAGACACACCATCGGCCGACTTGTCATTAGGATTATCAGGGAAAACTTCGAATAAATTCCGACCAATCATTTCCTCCCTTTTTTTCATTGTTGCCTTTTCATAGGAGTCATTCAAGTCTAAAATGGTAAAATCAGTCGATAAAATTAAAAACAAGCTCGGAGCTGATAAAAATACTTTCTGGAAATCAACGGCGTGTGTTTTCATAACCATTATTATTAATGCTTCTTGTTTTACAATAGTAGGTTATGAATAAAAACTTCCGAAAAAAGTCCTTATTCTTTTTAATTTAAAAACAATTCTTACTTACACTTTTACATTTCGATTTTTAAATATCGAAATACAAAAGCAAAAAAAGAACTGTAGCTTCTGTTAAGTTTTGGGGCACTTGAGAAGTCTCCCGCTAATATAAAGAATATTTTTGTAAATAACGCATTACTTTTTTGAAATTATAAACAGCCTTTGGTGTTCCTAAACAAAAAAGGTTGTAAGAATGCAACTTACATCGCATTCTTACAACCCTAAATTATGTTCTGAAAAAAAAGCTAATTACTAATTCACCAAAACCACAGCTCCGTTGCAAGGAATTGTCAGTTCGATTTCCTGATTCTTTTTTAGTTTTGTGGTGCTTAATTTTCCGTTTAATTGTGCATCATCGCTGTAATATTTCAATTCAGTTCCCGCAGCAATCATTGGCAATTTTACCTTAATTTTTAGTGTTTCTTTCTGAGCATTGATTCCTGCCACATACCATTTATCTCCATGACGACGGGCTAATACAGCGTATTTTCCAGGATAACCATCAATAAATTTAACTTCATCCCAGGTGGTAGGCACTGTTTTCATAAAATTGATTGCCCATTGCGGAGCATCGGTTAAATTGTTTGGTGCCAAAGCAAAATGCTGAACTCCACTTTGAAACAAAACGGCAGTAGCCAAAGCATAAACATCAGAAGTTAGTCGTTTAGAACCTTTATCTGGCGTGTTTTTATCGTTGTAAAATTTGTTCAAAGCACTTCCTCCAAAATCCATGCTTCCTACTGTATTACGGATAAAACAGTGTAAAGTAGCACTAAAAGCCTCTAAATTATTGCTTTCCTGAGTAAAGAAAAGATTCTCACTTGCCAGTACCGCTTCGCTGGAAGCATAATTAGGAAACATTCTTTCCCATCCTCGTGGCAAAGTCGTTCCGTGAAAAATAACCATAATTCCGTAATCATTAGCATCGAATAAAATATCTTCATATAACTTCATGGTTTCTTGTTTGTCACCTCCAAAAAAGTCCACTTTGATACCTTTAATACCAATACTTTTCATCCAAGCCATTTCTTTACGTCGGACAATACTATTATCCATTTTTCCTCTAGGCGTTTGAGGCGCATCATTCCAATATCCATTAGAATTGTACCATAAATACAAACCAACACCTTTACTGGCACCATATTTTGCTAAAGCTTCTACCTTGTCTCGCCCTACCTGAGTATCCCAAAGTGCATCAACTAAAAGTGTTTCATAACCCAAGTCGGCACTAAAATCAATATATCGCAGTTGTTCATCATAATTCATACTTTTCTCCATACCAATAATCCAGCTCCAGGTTCCCTTAGTATATTGGTATTTTTGAGAAGCTTCGTAACGAGGTTTTACTACATCAAAAGGAACTGTCGTAGTCACAATAGGTTCTAGAGTTTCGCCAACAGTGATTGTTCTCCAAGGTGTTTCGCCAGGAAGTCTAATCCCGGGAGTTGATGAACCAACGCCATTGTTTTCGCCTTGCATAGGAAAACCAATAGTGTATAAACCTTTTTCATGACCGATTAATCTACTGGCGCAATAATAACTGTCAACGCCTGTTTCTGAAATCAAGACCCAGCCATTATTTTTAAGCTTGAAAAGACAAGGAAAAGTATAACCTTCTCCTTTTCCGTTTTCACCTACGGGCGCATCAACAACATACGGAATTTCGTAACTAGGCATCGTTCTCTCCCAACCTACCATAGCTTTACTTTGTGCTGAAAGAAACGAAGTAGTTCCCGCAGGGAATAAAAATCCAGATGCTTCTTCCTGAACCACTGCAGCAACCGTTGATTTTTGCGGATATACTTTATACTTAAAAGCCACATCATTATTACTCACTCTAAAAATAATATCAATCACTGCTTTATTGTCTTTTGAAAACGAAAATACAGTTTCATTAGCTACATAATGAACTTTACTTTGCTTAATATTAGGCAATTCATAAGTTTCATCAATTTTGTTTTGAACTTGATTAGCTTTTAATTCTAAGCCTGTGCTAAAATCTCCTATATTGGTTTTTAATCCAATAGGTGAAGGTTCTAAAAACAATTTTCCGTTGTATGAAACACTATAAGTAGGTGTTCCATTATCTACAGCCAGATTTACAGTAAGTTTTCCGTCGGGGCTTGTTACAACAGTTTGTGCTTGCATATTGGTTACAAAAAAACTAACAAGCAAAAAATAATACATTGATTTAAGAGAAATAAATCGAGGAGATTTAAAAATTGAAAAGGTCATTTCTTAGTTTATGATTAGGTTAGAAAACCAAAAATACCAAATATTTATTAGTTTCATAATAATAAAGTGTGAATTATACACTATTTGACACAAAACAATAAAGGCTATAAACTAAAACATAAAAAAAGACAGCTCTCACTGTCTTTTTTTTCGAAAAATCAAATTTTTTATTTCTTTAACACATTATTAGCCGGTGCATATTTCTGTTGCCAATCCGGATATTTGTCCAATACTTTTTGAGGGCTGGAAGTGTACCAGGCATAGCCATTGCGACGTTCTACACTCACCTCAGCCAGGGAATACAACAACTCACTGTTTCTGTCTGAAAACAAAGGTTTATTCGTACCCAACTCATAATAACGCGTCCAGATAGGTGCCGCAGCAGGATCGGCTACAGCTCTGACATCTCTTTTTACGGTTTTATATTTAGACTCAAATGCATCAATTTCAAAAGACTCAATTCGGGTGTTATAAATTTTCGAATCTTCAAACCATTTTACAGCACTTTGTATTGATTGAATAATTCTTTCGTCTGGATTTTTGATTTTCATCAAAAACAAAACAACATCCACACTTTCGGCGTTGCAAATACTTGGTGGTTCAAATTTTCGAGCCCATGCAGGAGCTAAAGTTACCTCATCGTGTTGTTGACACCAGGCGGTAAGTCGGCCATTATCCTTAATTTGCATGTTTAAAATACAATCCAGTCCTTTATTGTATGACTGTAGCACTTTCGACTTAAACGTTTCATCTAAGAAAGTAAAATTAGGATTGTTATGGACTATTTTGTCTAATAAATTCATAATTCCCATATACGCTCCATCATTTAAAGTAATATGACGGCTGTAATTTTTTTCCAATGGGAAATATTGTGGCCAGCCACCATTAGCATATTGCGCATCAAGGATAAACTGAATTCCTTTTTGACAGGCTTCCTTGTACTTTTCAATTTTAGTGGCTGTATATACCTGAGCTAAATAATACACATGGGTATAAGTGGTTTCGTTGTCAAAAGTAGTATGTAAAATAGCTTTGGTTGATGCTACTTTTTCAGCTTGTTCCGGTGTAAGAATCGCTTTCATATCATAATTCTTAGGCCAGCCGCCATTAGCACGCTGAAAAAGAATCATATTATCGGCAATTTTAGTGTAATCGGATTCGGGATATTTAGGCTGATTAGGAACCGGATCGACTAAATTAGTCGGATCTTTTATTCCGTACCAATGTCTTTCGCTGTCGCCAAATGGTTTTGTAGAAATAACATCAGCATCTTTTTTGGTTTGGGCATTTATAATACTATTCGATAACACAAATACCATCAGAAATACCAAATAATTTCTTTTTTTAGTGGTCATAGTTGCTATCATTTTAAGGTTGGTTATAACTTAGAGTTTTAAAAACTGATTTGGTTTAAGCACTTCGGGCGAAATTTGGATTTTATAAATAGCTCCTTTAAACCAGGTGACTTTATTCATTCGCACCCCGATAGAAGTTTGTCCTTGTTCAATAGGATGAAACGCATATTCTTTATGCAATTCCTGTTTTCCATTGACATAAGTGGTCAGACTATTGGGTGTAACCACAAAAGCCACATGATACCATTGGCCTAAAGGATGCAATAATTCTTCGGTTGCCAAAGCCAATTTCACTCCTTTGGAAGCCACAAAACTATCAAAATACCAATTGTTATCCAGCACACGAATCTCTAACAACATTCGGTCGCCTGTACTTTCGCCTATTTGCAAAATGCGTTGTTCAAAAATGCCATTGCTTTCGGGTTTAAAAATCATTTCGACAGTAAAGGATTTTAAACCTTTTAATGGCATTTCTTTTAAAAACAAGGCATCGTCAATTCCATTAAAAGCAACTGCATTTCCGTAAGGAGATAAAACCATTGTTGGGTTTCCTAAAATTGTGGTTTCCTCAGTTTTGTTTTGAAGCAAAGAGGCAACCAGCCATTCAGTCTTTTTATTCGAAAAAGGATTTGTATTTTGAGCTTTCGAAACAAAAGAAAAAATCAGACAAAGCAAAGCTGTACATACCGAAGTTATTTTCATTCTTTAAGATTTAGAAGGAATAAAAAGGTTTTCTGAGGAATTTTCCGGGATAAAAAAATCTCCAAAATCAGCTGACTTTGGAGATTTCGGATATTTTAATTTATATTTAAAATTTTACTGCTTTTTTAGGAACTTTTGCTCCGATAAACGTTTTCTTAGACAAATCAGAAGTTGTTAAATCGATATTCTCAGAAGCTGCTCCATTGATAGTAACCGCTTTTGGAGAAGTCGAATTGAATTCCACATTTTTAAGCGACAAATTTTTAGCATTATAGATATCAAATACGGCGGTGTCTTTTAAATCTATAGCTGCATTTGTAATTTTAATTCCTTTGGCATCAATAATAGTAAACCCTTTGTCTGCCTTTACTTTCAAGTTAGAAATTTCAATATTTTCCAGATTCATTTCAGGCAAACCTTGTAAAAAAACGGCTTGATTAGCTCCTGCAATAGTGATGTTTTTCATCGAAATATTCTTAAACTGTGGCGTTTTTTCATCAACAGGAATCATTTTATTCTCTACTGGAGTTCCACCTTCTTCCAGCGTTTCGGCAATTGATTTTCCGCCATAATACAAATTGAAAGAAATAGCTTGAGAAGGAATATTGGTCATGAAAATATCCGAAATAAAGATGTTTTCAACAACTCCTCCGCGACCACGATTACTTTTAAAACGCAATCCCACATCAGTTCCCATGAAAGTACAGTTAGACACATGCATGTTTTTTACCCCACCGGACATTTCGCTGCCTACAGTAACTCCACCATGACCGTGATACACAATATTGTTTCTAATAATCAGATTTTCACATGGAATTCCTCTGTCGCGTCCGTCTTTGTCTTTTCCTGAT
Source organism: Flavobacterium sp. GSA192 (assembly GCF_006386525.1). Taxonomy (NCBI): domain Bacteria; kingdom Pseudomonadati; phylum Bacteroidota; class Flavobacteriia; order Flavobacteriales; family Flavobacteriaceae; genus Flavobacterium; species Flavobacterium sp. GSA192. The sequence continues at coordinate 95,221 of NZ_VAHC01000002.1, forward strand.
TTAATACAAATAGCATCGTCACCTACATCAAAACTGGAGTTTTCTACCAATACATTTTTACAGGATTCTACATCAAGACCGTCGCCGTTTTGAGAAAACCAAGGATTACGAACAGATACATTTCGAACAATCAAATCTTCAATCATTAACGGATGAATGTTCCAGGCAGGTGAATTTTGGAACACAGGCCCATCAAATAATACTCTTTTACTGTTTTGAATGCTTACCAATACCGGACGAAGAAAATCATGAATTTTTTCGAAATCTTCTTTGGTTTTCAAGTCCAAACGTACATTTTGATCTGCACCTTCAGAAGCATTCATAAAAACTTCCGATGGATACCAGCTGGTTTTAGATGCATTAAGCACACCACCTGAAGCAATAACTTTTTTCCATTGACTTTCTGTCATCTTGCTTTTTTTAACCTGTCTCCACACTTCGCCTGAACCATCCCAGACTCCTTTTCCGGTAAAAGCAACGTTTTCTAAATTCTTACCATAAAGTGGCGAAATACAACGCCAGGTATTTAATCCTTCAAAACTGGTTTCTACTAATGGATACAAACTTTTGTCAGGTGAAAATTTGATCAATGCTCCTGCTTGTGCATGCAATTCCAGATTGCTTTTTAAAATAATAGGACCCGTTAACCAGATTCCCGGAGGAATAATCACTTTTCCACCGCCTTTTTTAGAAACAGCATCAATAGCTTTAGCAAAAGCTTCTGAATTTAAAACATCACCACCACTTACAGCACCAAAATCTTTGATATTTACGGAATTATTGGGTATAACCGGTTCTTTGACTATTGCCATTTTAAATTCAATTCCTTCGTAATTTGCATTTTGTGCTACGCTGTTTTGCGAAAAGCCCGAAAGCATAATAACAAAAGCAGCAAAAAGTAAATTTCTTGATTTTTTTCTCATTCTTATTTTTTTAGATGTTATTTTTTGAATTTAATGACGAATGTAATCGATTGTCCTACAAATGTATTTAAAATTAATTGATTTATGACCAATAAGCATACCACTCTTTTCGATACTTTATTGTTAAAATTTATATCCGGAAGAAAACAAGCTATTTTGATAACAAAAATTGGAGTATTCATTTAGAAATTCGGCAACAAAAAAGCCCTCTTTCCATTTCTGAAAAGAGGGCTTGGTGTTTTTATTAGTAATGCTTAATTAGTAGTGCTAATACTTAATGTTGCAGTTTTTAAACCTTTTCCACTAACGGTTAATTCCATAGTTCCGGCTTCTTTTAGAGATTGTACTGTAACCACTAATTTCCCGCTAAATAGTTTCATTGTTGGCAAATGAAATTGTTCTAACGAAGTTGCATCGCCATTACAAGCTGCTTTATACTTTCCTTTTCCTTTTACTTTAAATTGTAATTGATTAGTAAGTGTAGGACATGGCACTCCATTTTTATCTACTACCGAAACAGTAACATAAGATAAATCTTTTCCGTCTGCTTTTATGGTTTTTCTATCAGCATCCAATACAATTTGGTATCCTTTTCCAGCGGTATGAATTTCCTCTTCGGCAACCGCTTTTCCATTTTTATCAAAGGCAACTACTTTCACTGTTCCCGGTTCGTACTTCACATCCATCCACATTAAACGGTATCTGTTTTGTGGTGTTGTGTTATTCTTTTTTTGAATTCCCATACTTTTTCCATTTACAAAAAGCTCAGCGCTATCATAATTGGTGTAAACAAATACCGGTGTCACCTGACCTTCACGTCCTTCCCAATTCCAATGCGGTAAAATGTGTAAGGTTTCTTTTTCGGTATTCCAACGGCTTCTGTACAAATAGAATCGGTCTTTAGGCAAACCTGCCAAATCACTAATACCAAAATAAGAACTACGGGATGGCCATTTCTCATCATAAGGAGTAGGCTCTCCTAAATAATCAAAACCTGTCCAGACAAATTCGCCTATAACCCATGGCTTATCATCTTGCAACACAAAATCCTCATCAGGCACATTAGACCAACTACAGGCTTCCAAATCATAAGATGAACTCTGGAAGTCTGGGTATTGTTTATTTTTTTCTTTTACCACAGGAAATTTATAAATCCCTCTTGAACTTACGGTAGAAGCCGTTTCAGAACCTAAAATAAATCCTTGTGGGAATTTCTTAAATGCCTCTTCATACAAATGCACTCGATAATTTAAGCCCGGAACATCTAACAAAGCTCCAAAACCGGACTCCATAGTAGCCTTAACCTGATCCATACCTACTGTAACCGGTCTAGTCGGATCTTCACGGTGGAAAATTTCCTGTAACCATTTGGCACGTTTTACTCCGGCTTCTCCCCATTGATCAGGAACTTCATTTCCGGAACTCCACATTACAATAGAAGGGTGATTTCTGGTGGCATGAATTAAATTAACCAAATCTTTCTCGGCATACGCTTCAAAAAAGCGGTTGTATCCATTCTTAACTTTTGGCTTTGCCCATTCGTCAAAACTTTCAGCTAGGAACATAAATCCCATTTCGTCACACAATTCTAATTGCTCCAATGATGGCATGTTGTGGGAACTTCTAATGGCATTACAACCCATATCCTTTAAAATAGTCAATTGACGACGTAAGGCTGCCACATTTATTGCTGTTCCCAAAGGTCCTAAATCGTGGTGCAGGCAAACTCCTTTAAACTTTCGTACTTCGCCATTTAAACTAAATCCTTTATTAGCTTCATATTTTATGTCACGAATTCCAAAACGGGTAGTCACCTCATCTTTTAACTGATCTCCAACAAACCATTGCGAAACGGCTTTATACAAATAAGGACTTTCCGGACTCCACAACTTGGGATTATCAACCTTGATATTTTGATCGAATTCATTCCCAAATTTTGTTGTTGCCTTATCTGAACTTAGTTTTTGTCCATTGGCATCAAAAATGGTAGTCACTAAATAGCCCTTTTCACCTGTAGCCTTTGTTTTAACGTTTACTTTAGCAACCTCCTTGCTAATAAAAGGCGTTGTAATAGTAGTTCCCCACTGATCAATGCTTTCCTTATTTTTAATGATAAGGCTTACTTTTCTGTACAAACCGGCACCCGGATACCAACGGGAAGCAAATTCTTTGTTGGTTAACTTTACCGCCAGGGTATTCTCTCCTGCTGAAATGAAATCAGTGATATCAAAATAAAAATAGCTGTAACCATAAGCCCATTCGCCCACCTTTTTACCGTTTAAATAAATCTGTGGTTCGCTCATGGCACCTTCAAAAAGCAGAATCACTTTTTTTCCTTTCTCGGCAGCCGAAATCGTAAATTTATTTCTGTACCAGGCCGTCCCAATATGAGGTAAAGCACCTGTTCTTCCTGTTTTTTCAGAAGCCACTTTTTCACCATTCTGAACAATGGCTACGCTCTGTTTGTCTATTTCTTTATCGAAAGGACCGTAAATTGCCCAATCATGAGGCACGCTCACTTTTTCCCATTTTGAATCATTAAAATTGGTTTGGGGAGCATTTTCGAAATCTCCTTTTTGAAACTTCCAGTTCGAGTCTAATTCTCTAACTGTTCGTAGCTGAGCAAGGGAAATTTGTGTAATTGTTAAAAATACAATTAGAATATTTATCAATTTATTCATTATCAATCTGTCTAATTATTTAATATTATGATACGAAAAGATTTTTATCTTTTTTCAATGTAACTTTATTAAGCTATTCTATCAATAAATTATTCTTTAAATGCATCTAATGCCTTTGATGGTTTTCCATCAGCTCTCCAAGCGTTTAATTGGTAACCACTCCAGGATTTTTCTCCTTCAGGTTCCCAATAAATCACACCTAAACCTTTATTATTTGGCACAGCTTTAACCGCCTTAATAACGGCAGCTATCATGTCATGAGTATTTTGTTCCAAAGTATAATCACCGCCAACTTCCACAACCATGACTTCTTTTCCGTATCTGGAAACCATATCATTTAGATTATTTTGCAAGTCGGAAATAGTCACTTTATAGTCACTATTTATCCAATATGGGTAATAGGACATCCCAATTACATCATACTTTACATTATTTGCTTTGGTATTATCAAAAAACCATCTGAATCTTCCATTATCGTTTCCTTTATCAATATGAACAATTACCTTGATTGACGGATTGACGGCTTTTGTAGCCTCATAACCTTTGTTCAAAAGCTGTGCAAGCTGACCAAAATTAGCTGATTTCCCTTCCGGCCACAACATACCATCAGGAATTTCATTGCCCACCTGCACCCATTCTGGTGTTACTCCAGCCGTTTTTAGTGAAGTCAAAACATCAAAAGTATGTTTATAGACATCATTTAATAGTTCCGTAAAAGAATGATTTGCCCAGGCAGCGGGTTTAGCTTGTTTTCCGGGATCGGCCCAAGTATCACTGTAATGAAAATCAATCATGATGCGCATTCCTAATTTTTGAGCACGAACAGCCATCGTAACGGTTTCGGCCGGACTACAATGTCCGTCTATTTTATGATTGGAAGGATTTACCCAAACACGTAATCTTATGGTATTTATTCCGCGGTCTTTCAATAATTGCAGACAATCTTTTTTGCTTCCATCAACATCATAAAATTGATAGCCTGTTGCTTCCATTTGTGACAACCAACCCACATCGGCTCCTTTTGAAAAAGAACCATTTTCGGTAATTGGTTCAGTTACTACAGGATCTTTTTCTGTACTTCCAGCATCATTCTGACAAGATGCTAAATTAAAACAAACTAATGCTACAAATGTCTTGATATAAAATTTCATTGTTTTTTTCATCGGTCGTCAAATTTATTCTAAAGTAATTGTTTTATCAACTCCATTAATCGTTAATTTATAAGTTCCCGGTGTACCTGTAAATTTAAAATTGGCATCACCACTTCCGTCACTTACTAAATTAGCGTTGATTTTAAAACCAGCATCTTTATAATAAGCATAGTTATTTTTAGTATCCCAAGTATTAAAAGCGTGAAAAAATCGGAAAACATCATTTGATAATGTAATAGATGCAGACCAGATATTTGGCGTAGCCTCAACAAATTCGATAGTACTAACTGCATTAAAATTCCAGCCACCAGGTACAGCCCCTCCTACTGCCCAAAGAGAGCTGGATGCTGTTAATACAATTGTCTTTTTAGTATTATCAATAGTGATTGTGTAAATCCCCGGAGTTCCAACAAATTTAAAGTTTTCATTATCTAAAGCATCTTCTAATTTAGCGTCAATTGTATAGCCCTGTGCTTTGTAGTAGGCGTATTTTAAATCGGATGACCAATTTCCTGATTCCTGAAAAAATCTAAAATTACCGGTAGTTAACCTAACTTTTGCCTGTAAAACATTATTTTCACATTTCATTTCACCGGTAGTTTTAAAATTCCAACCTATATCAGTCAAGGCTGCTCCAACTGCAAAAAGTGATGGACAAGTATTTCCTGTGGCAACAGTTTCGATCCATTTAATACTAATTGGCTGTATTACCGAGAAGGTTTCATTAGCACCTGTAGTACCAGCAGTAGCTTTTACTCTAAAATACACCTGACCGGTATTATTTGCCGAACCATCTGTATTTGTCGTTAATGGGTCATCATCAAGTTTTAAATCTTCAGCAAATTCTAACAACTTAGCAACGGTAACAGCCAAATTATTTTCGCTTGTAGCACCAATAACTTTAAAAGTGGTAAAACTTTCATGAATAGAACCTTGAAGCTCATACGAGATATTTGTTGGAACTCCAAAATCTGCCGACTCCCAAATAAATCGATCTGCCACATTTTCTTTTGTAGATTTTGACAATAAATAATTAGCCGAAAAAGAGTTAGTAAATGCTATACCATCAACATCTGGTTTTGCAACAAAAACGGGTGAATTATCGTCTGAACAAGCATTTAAACTTACTAATGTTATAAATGCTATGAATAGTATGATTAGTTTTTTCATTGTATATATCTTTAATTTTTTTATCTATTTTTTAATAACCTGTGTTCTGTTTAAGATTTGGATTAGCAGCGATGCTTGCTCTGGGAATTGGAAATACCTTGTATATATCGCTAATTGCAATACCACTAACCACACTCCCTTTCCAAGACCAGTTGTATGTTCCTCCGGTAAATTTTCCAAAACGAATTAAATCCTGTCTTCTGTGAGCTTCACCATAGAGTTCTACCATTCGCTCATTCAGAATTAAATCTAAATTGAGGTTACTAACAGTTATCAATTTTGTATTATTTGCTCTGCTACGCAATAGATTAATATAATCTTTTGCTGTTGTCAACGAACCTCCAGTGCCTCCTCTAAGAACTGCTTCGGCATACATTAAATAAACATCAGCCAATCTAAACATAGGAAAATCGGTATCTACAATTTCAGTTGCTGAACCGTTTGCCCCTGTAGATGTTTTATTAGACCATTTTGCCGTAACATATCCGGTTCCATAATTGTCCATACTGGTCATTTCAATGGTTCTGTCTTTACTGATAATGGTATTTCTGTTATCATTGTCATAGTCTCCATTTAGCATGGTTTGGGAAAACTGTTTCGTTACTCTCAATCCTCCTGCCCATCCTGCAACTCCAAAATCAGCTCCGTTTTGTTCTAAAGATCCTACCTGAGCATTAACCATTACAGTAGTCGGACCATAATTTTGAGTTACCACTCCATCAGAAACAATAGGGAATATAATTTCGTTTCTGGCAGCACCGGTATGGTTATCTGCCTTGAAATTGTTTGCATATAACGGGTTTAATGAAAATCCTGCATTGATAATATCTTTACAATAACTAAGACACTGATCGTATTTTTTCTCTCCAATGAAAACTTCTGCATTCAAATAAATTTTAGCCAGTAACATCCAGGCAGCAGCTTTATCGGCTCTGGCATATTCATTTTGAAGTGGGTTTTTCAAATCCGGGATTATCGCTGTCAATTCTGATTCTATAAATTCAAATAACTCAGGACGACTATATTCTGGCGATTGATAAGCTCCTACCGGATCATTCTCGGTAACAAAGCCCGCTTTACCAAACAAATCCATTAAATGGTAATAAGCTAATGCTCTTAAAAATCGAGCTTCGGCTCTATAGGTTTTAATTTCGTTACGCAATTCGGCACTAACCCCTCTACTATTCAACTTAGCGTCAGATGTTTGACGAAGATACTCATTGACAAAAGCAACCTCTGTCATGCATCTTCCGAAAAAACCTCTAATAACCACATTATCTGAAGTCCATGTATTGCGATTTAAGCCTCTTAGACCCGGATCATTTTCCCAGGACCATTTAACCTCATCAGTAGTTAATTCCTGTAAATTCCAAAAACCTCTTCCATATTGACTTGTTCCCGCATCTAAACCTGATATATTAGAACTACCCGGTCCTGATGCTCCTGTTAAAGACAAGTTCCCATAAACTCCCGCCAATCCTTCTTTATAAGATTCCGGAGTAGAATAGAAATCATCAACCAAAAGTACATTAGGGTCTTTAGCATCAATATTAAGATCATTTGTACATCCAAAAAGTACCAACAGCATACCCAGAATGTAAATTGTTTTATTTTTTATTATATTCTTCATATTGTTTCTTTTTAAAATTTCACATTAGCTCCTACCAGGAAAGTTCTTGGTCGGGGAGTTATTGAATTATCAATTCCGTTAGAAAATACCTCAGGATCTAAACCTGAATACTTTGTAATAGTAAATACATTTTGCACACTGGCAGACAAACGTATAGAGGAACTGGAGTTAAATATATCCTCAAATGTGTATCCAAGGCTTACATTATCCATTTTTAAAAAGGAAGCATTTTCAACATAATAATCAGAAAGTAATACGTTTTCGGTAGATTTAAAATTAGTATCTAAAACTGAAGTGGGTAAGTTTGACACCACCGAACTGTTTCTTAATAAATTGTATTGCGCTCTTGTAGCATTAGCACCATTATATACGTAATTACCCAAACTCGCTCTCATATTAAAAGAAAGGTCTATGTTTTTATAATTAATATTTGATGCAAATCCCATAGTTACCGTTGGCATACCATTATGGTGTATGTACAAATCAGCATCATTAATGATATTATCAGCATTCAAATCGGCATAAGCACCTTCAATTGGTTTACCATTGGTATCATAAATTTGTTTGTATACATAAAATGAAAAAGGAGTGTAACCTACTCTGTGTATTTGAGCAGTAGATCCGCCACCGGCACCAGCACCGGTTGTACCTACTAACTGATCCTGACCTAATGCCAGACTTTTAATTTCTGTTTTTATAAAAGTGCTGTTGAAATTAACATTCCACTTCAGTCCGTTTTTATTTTTAATAATGTCGGCACCTACAGAAAACTCAAGACCCTTTGAAGTAAAATTACCGATGTTTTGGAATCCTGAATTACTAAAATTGGAACCGTCTGAAATAGCGGCATTGGCAAGCAAATCGTTAGATTCTTTATAAAAACCTTCTACCGTAGCTGTTATTCTGTCATTAAGAAATCCGAAATCAAGACCAGCATTGTAAGTTGTGGTTTCTTCCCATTTTAAATCTTCATTTCTAAATTGCGGTATAGCAATAGGAGTTACTGTACCCCCAAAAATATATTGGGAAGTTGGTAAACCTGTACTATATCTTGACATGTACAAGTCTAAATTAGCTTGCCCAATATCTTGCTGACCTGTTACTCCCCAACCTAATCTTAATTTTAAATTAGATAGCGTTTTAGACTCTGGGAATAGATCTTCTTTAACTTTCCAGGCAAAGGCTGCAGAAGGGAAATTACCCCAACGATTTGATTCGCTAAAACGGGATGTACCATCTCTACGATATGATACTGTAAAGAGATATTTATCATAAAATGAAAGGTTAGTTCTTCCGAAAAACCCAATTAAAACCAAGTTTGGATCTATGTTTAAAACAGGAGCACTATCAACACCATCGTTTAATAATTCATTGGTATTGTATCTTTCATTGGTGAATTTTTGATACGAATAACCCGCTGTAGCTTCAAAATTTAGTTTCCCGAATTCTTTTTTATAAGCGAAATAGCCATCCATTAAATAATTGCTTAGCTCGTTAGAATATTCTGAATGAGATCCTATAATACGTCCGTCGGCCTGAGAAAGCGGATTTTTATCGGAGACTTTTGTAAAACCATCGGCTGTGCTTTTATCCATACCTAAGTTTAACACCGCAGTTAATTCAGGTAAAAAATGAAAATTATAATCTAATTTCACATTACCATACAACCTTTTCACTTCACTTCTGCTATTGCGTTGCATTAACTCAGCAACCGGATTCAATGGGGCGCGTTCAGTTAAATCACTTTTATTAATAACACCGTCATGATTGTCTTTATAATATTGGAAGTAACCTCCAAAAACAGAATTGGCATCATAAACAGGCTGCGTAGGATCAAAAGTTATGGCATTGCCTTGTTGTCCTGAAGCAAATCTGTTTTTTTCCAAAGAAGCATTAACATTAACACTAATTTTTAAATGATTATCAAACAAACTTGGATTTAAGGTTACAGAACCCGTGTTGCGCTCAAATTCCGAAGTTAACATCAATCCATTTTGTAATGTTCTTCCAAAAGAAGCTCTCGATGGAATTTTATCAAACAACATTCCATTTACCGAAACATTCGTATTTGAAGAGATACTGGATCTGTAAATTTCTTTTTGCCAATCGGTATTTGCTGTTCCTAATAAGGGCAACAAAGTTGGATCCTGTACACTTACCAATTCTCTTAATTCATTTCCACTAAAGACATCCACTTTATTAGCAAGGGTGTTTACACTCATGCTCATATCTAAAGTAGCAGAAAAGGTTTTAGTCCCTTTCTTCAAAGTAATAATAATAACTCCGTTTGACGCTCTGGAACCATATATAGCAGTAGCCGAAGCATCTTTTAAAACTGAAAAAGATTCAATGTCATTTGGATTAATCGAACTTAATATAGAACGTGAACCTCCTATTGAATTATTATCTACAGGCATTCCATTAATTACAATCAAAGGATCATTTGATGCTCCTAATGATGCTCCCCCACGAATTCTAATAGTAGATCCCGCTCCCGGATCCCCGCCTGTTGTAATGGATAAACCTGCCACACGACCTGTTAAAAGATTTTCGGCAGTAACAATATTTCCTTTATTAAAATCTTTAGCAGTTACTGAAGTTACTGATCCTGTAGCATCCTTAACTTTTGTACTACCATAACCTATCACAACTATTTCATCCAGTTTTTGAGTATCCTCTATTAAACTAATATTAATAGTTTTGGATTTTGCTGGCATTTCGACCTTTTGATATCCCATATAAGAAAACACCAAAACATCATTCTGATTCACTTCGATTTGATATTTACCATCTAAATCGGTTGTGGTTCCAAGATTGGAACTCTTGATAATTACACTCACTCCGGGAATAGAAGCGGCAGTAGTCGCATCTTTAACAATTCCCGAAATTTTTAATTTTTGACCAAAAGAAGCTATGGAAAAACATAAAAACAACCCGATAAGAAAATGTTGTTTTACATTAAAATACCCCCTTTTTTTTCGATAGCGGTTCATCATAAATAATTTTTTAAGTTAGTTTGTTTAGTTTTTAATATGTATTTCTTTTTTTATCCTCACTGAAAATCATACATACTAAATAGATAGGTGCAAGTACCTGGATTATCTAAGTTTTGATGTGGGTCAGTTTCATTGATTAGGGGTGAAGAATTCGTTGCTTTATGCAAAAAGCACTGAATTTTAATCAAATACAAAAAAAATATTCAAATAAATTACATATAACTTAAAAAAAGACTTTATGATTTTAAGAATTCGGAAGGGTTCTTTTTAAACTTTTCTTTGAATAATTTACTAAAATATTTTCGATCTGAATAGCCGACCTTATAACAAGCCTCAGAAACAGAATATCCTAAATCTTGTATCAACTGTTTTGCAATAGACAATCTATAGTCACGGATAAATTCAACATAGGAGAGTCCTGTTAATGCTTTTATCTTTTTGTACATTACCGAATGGCTCATCCCAATTTCTTTGGCAACAATCTCGGCTTTCAGATTATTGGATTCTAAATTAGGTTCCAGACTTTTATACAGTCTTTCTAAAAACAGTTGATCTGGAGAACTAATAGCTAATTCTCTTGGATTTAAAAGATTATCATTTATGATTTTTTCCCTTATTAATCTTCTATTGTTAAGCAAATTAGTGATTCTTGCTTTTAACAATTCCTCATCAAAAGGTTTGGCTATGTAATCATCGGCTCCGGTTTCATAGCCTTCCATGGTGTTTTTTAAGGTAGTTCTTGCCGTTAAAATAATGATTGGAATATGACTGGTGAATGTATTTAATTTCAATTTTTTGACAAATTCGATACCGTCCATAACAGGCATCATAACATCACTTATTATTAAGTTTGGAAACTCGTCAATTGCAATTTTTAAACCCTCCTCACCATTATAAGCCTGAAGTATATCATAGTCATTACTCAATATTTCTTTTAAAGATTCCTGAATCTCTATATTGTCTTCAACAATTAAAATCGTCTCTTTTTTGACTTCGCTTTTTACTATTTTTTGCTTTAATTGCTTAATAGTTTTTGATTCCTGATTACTTAAAACATCATTTTTCTCAATTTCAACATCATAGAAATGAGCATTCGATTTTAGCAGTTTTACTTCAAAAACACTTCCTTTATTTTTCTCACTTTTAACATCAATTGTCCCCTTATGGAGTTCTATAATTTCTTTTGCAATAGATAAACCAAGACCAAATCCTGATTTTTCATCGGTTTCTGCATTTTTAATCTGATAAAAGCGATTAAATATTTTACTCATGTGTGATTCAGACATTCCTATACCGGTATCCTTCACTATCAAATAAACAGCATCATTATCCATTTCAATTTCAACACTGATGGCTCCACCGTTTTTAGTAAATTTAAAAGCATTGGTAAGCAAATTATAAAGTACTTTTTCAAATTGATTTTTATCAAACCACAGTTCTATTTTAGGTTTTTCAGAATGAAAAGTATAGTCGATATCCCTATCGGAAGCAATTTCTGAAAAGGACAGAAAAATCTCTTTACAATAAGAAACAAAATCACCTTCGGTAATTTTTAAACTGATATCATTAGCTTCCAGCTTTCTGATATCCAAAAGCTCATTTACCAATTGAAGTAATAAATTACTGTTCTTACGAATAGTATGTGCCGATTTTATTTGTTTGCTTTCGAGCATTTCGCCCTTATCAAACAACCTGTTTATAGAACTTAAAATTAAGGTTACCGGAGTTCTGATTTCATGGGAGATATTTGTAAAAAACTGCTGCTTCAACATATACAATTCGTTATCCTTTTCATGAGTCAATTTCTCAAACTCAAGATTGGCTTTCAAGCGTTCCCAAGCGATAGTATACTTTCTGAATAGATAAAACAAAAACACCAATACAATACCATAAATTAAAAAAGCCCACCATTGGAACCAATAGGGTTTTAAAATATGAATTTTTACCGAAGCATATTCTTTTCCCCATTGCCCGCCATTTTCTTTACTTTTAACTTTGAAAATGTATTCTCCCGGAGACAAGTTAGTATAAGTTGCTGTTCTGTCTTTTCCAATATCACGCCAGTCTTCATCAAAATTTTCCATTTTAATAGCATACCCACAACTATTAGAAAAAGGAAATTGTAATGCCGAAAATTCAAAAGTCAATACATTCTGATTGTGATCAAGAGTGATTTCGTCTGTAAATGCAATATCTTTTGTTAGAATTCCATTTTTATCAATAGCGACTTCCTTATTAAATAATTTAAAATTAGTCAGCTTAACCTTTGGTGGTTTACTGTCTACTTCTATTGTTTTTGGATTGACCTTAACAACCCCGTCAATTCCTCCAAAATAAATCCATCCTTTTTCATCCTTAAAAATAGAATTGATATGAAATTCGGAGGACAATTTAGACAACATATTAAACCTATTGGTAAAATAACTGTAGTTTATAATACCTTGTTTTGTACTGAACCAAATGGTATTATTATCATCTTCGATAATTCCTGTTACAGTTTGGTATTTGATGTTATCATTTTTTTCAAAACGTTCAATCTTATTGGTTTTTAAATTCATTCGATTGATACCACCACCGGCAGTACCAATCCATAAATAGCCTTTGGAATCCTTACATAAGGAGAATATGTTGTTGTTACTAATGGTAGCAGGATCTGAATCTTTGTATTTGTAATAGCGAAAAAGTCCTTTTTTAGTGTCGAATAGATTTAAGCCTCCTCCAAAAGTAGCAATCCAGATTTTATCCCCATCGGGAACCATATCAATCAGGTTGTCATTGTTTACGGTTTTGTTATTATTGGCACTTTCTCTATAACTAATGAATTGCTCTGTTTTAGTATTAAAATAATTCAAACCTCCTCCCCAGGTAGCTATCCATAAATTATGGTTTTTATCCTCAATAATATCTCTTACATCATCATAACTTATGGAACTTTTATTTTTAAACTCATGCTTGTACTGTATAAATTGACCGGTTTTTTTATTGAACTTAACCAGTCCGTTTTTAAAGGTTCCTAACCACAATGTACCATCTTTAGTTTCTGTTATTTTCTGAATGTAATTCCCTTTGATGCCTGAATTATGATTCTTTTCGTTGTAATATTTAACTTTATTAGTGGCTGTGTTAAATACGGTCATTCCTTCGCCATCCAATCCCAGATACAATTCCTGATTACTTTTGTAAATTGAAAGTACCGGCGACGGATTTAAACCTACAATATCACTAAATAACAATTCACTCCTGTTTTTTTTATCCAAAACGCTAATACCATTCCATGCCGTACCTATCCAGATATTTGAATCGTTATCATCCATTATGGAATAAATGGCATTTCCTGAAAGCGAGGTTTCTAATTGTGAATTATACAAATAGTTGTGAATTACAGGATGATTGGTATTAGGATACTCCACTTCCAGAAGACCATTACCATCAGTACCAATCCATAAATTATTTTTACCGTCTAACTCTATAGAACGAACAATATTTATTTCCTGCTTTAAGGCTAGATTTTCCTTTAAGAAATCGGAAAACTTGTGTGTGGCCAAATCAAACAACAACAAACCACTGCCACTGGTTCCTATAAGAATTCTGTCAGGATCTAAAGGAGAAATCACGTTTATGAAATCCGAAACTTGTATTTGTTCCGATTTAATTTGATGGAATTTTTTTTCAGTTCTGTCAAATAAAAACAAACCATTCCCAAAAGTACCTATCCATAAATCCCTGTTTTTATCTTCATAAATACTGGTGATACTATTGCTTTTTTTGGTTTGATTGTTACTGAATTGATTGGTATAAGAAACAAATTGTTTGTTCACAGGATTAAAACAGCACAATCCTTTTTCTGTCCCAAGCCAAATAAGTCCTTTTGAATCTTCAATCAGCGTACTAACATTGTTAGACAGTAATGATTTAGGATTGTTGGGGTTATTTTTAAATATTTGGAAAGTATCATTTAGAGGATTATAATAGTTCAATCCTCCTCCAAGAGTGGTAATCCAAATTCTGTTTTTACTGTCAATTAAAATATCCGAAATGTCATTAGAGCCAATAGTACTGTTTCTTTTGTCGTACACTTTAATCCCCAGGCCATCATATCGATTGAGTCCATTATTAGTCCCTATCCAGACAAATCCATCCTTTTCTTTAGCCATACTGGTAATTCTACCATTTGACAATCCGGTCGATTGATTGATTTTTTTAAATACAACCTGCGACTGGGAAAGACAAATTGATATCCCTAAAAAAAATACGATAAAGAAGTTTAAAAATATTTTCACAATTGGCCGGTATTAGAATTTATAAAATTAACTACTTTCTAATTCCTAATCACAATAAGCAAACAAGTTATTACAAAAAACCCGACCGCTTTTTGAAAGCGGTCGGGTTTGATTATTTATTTTATAAAAATGTGACTAAGCTACTTTTTTCACCTTATGCCCAAAGACACCAAAGTAAAGAATAATCAAAAAGCACACTAACGGAATCAAATATCCTGATTGAATATCGTCATGATTCATGTCAATCAAAGTTCCCATTCCATAAGGTAAGATAGCTCCTCCCACGATAGACATTACCAACCAGGAAGAACCTGTTTCGGTATTGCTTTTCAAACCTACTAAACCTAAAGAGAAAATCGTTGGGAACATAATCGACATAAAAAATCCGATAGCGCCTAATGCATAAATCACATAAATACCGCTTCCGTAAATCGCCACAGCACAAAGAATCGCACTCAAAACCGCATAAATAGAAAGCAACACATAATCCTTAACATATTTCAAAAAGAAAGTTCCTATGAATCGTCCAGCCATAAATAACACTCCATAAAGTCCTAAATAATAAGCCGCGGTAATTTCATCCATATTAGCACCTTGTTCCGCCATTCTGATAAAGAAACTCGTTACACACACCTGAGCTCCCACATAGAAAAACTGTGCTATCACTGCCCAGCTCAAATGACGATGTTTTAAAACTGAGAAAAATCCGGGTTTCACTTCCACCTCAGTATGTTCCGGTTTCATCGATGGCAGGTGCATGAAATAAAACAAAATCGCTACCAAAACTAATATCGTTCCTAAAACAATATAAGGCATTTTTACTGCTGATGCTTCGCCTGCTAAATAAGCTACTCTTTCTGCATCAGGCATAGCAGCCATTTGCTCCGGAGTAAAACTTTTTCCCGAAAGAATAAACATCGAACCCACAATTGGCGCTACCATTGCAGCCAAACCGTTAAAGGAAGCAGCCAGATTCAATCGTTTAGACGAAGATTCGGGTGGACCTAAAATAGCAGCATACGGATTGGCACTGGTTTCCAGAATCGTCAATCCGCAACCAATAATAAATAAGGCAACTAAAAACAATTCATAAGCCTGAGTATCTGCTGCTGGTACAAACAAAAAAGCACCCGTTGCAAAAACCAGAAGTCCGATGATAATACTGTTTTTATAACCTACTTTTTTAATAATCATTCCCGCCGGAATGGCCATCAGGAAATAAGCCAAAAACACCGAAGTGTCAATTAATGTAGACTGACGGTTGTTTAACTGACAGGCTTTTTTAAGATGAGGAATCAAAATTGAATCCAGATTGTGAGCCATTCCCCAAAGGAAAAACAAACTCGTTATTAAAATAAAAGGCAATACATAATTTGGCCCTTGCCCCTTTTCGGTAGGCACTGAATGTTGGTCACCCAACTGATTGGTTACTTGCATGTTTTATATTTATTGGTTGGTTAATTTTTCCTTTTTACAAGTAATAAATGGTCACAAACCATCACTACTTCGCCTCTTTGGTTAATAATTTCTAAGTGCTCTGTTACTGTTCCCATCTCCGGTCTTTTAGCATCACCTTTCTCTGAAATGGTAATCTCTGAGTGAATTGTATCGCCAATATGTACCGGTTTTACAAAACGCATTCTGTCATAACCCTTAGAAAAAGCTTCCGGATTAATCTCCGATGCCGTCAATCCTACCCCAATGGCAAGTACCATCGTTCCGTGGGCAATACGTTGTCCAAAAGGTTGTGTTTTACACCATTCTTCATCCATATGGTGCGGAAAAAAATCGCCTGTGTGTCCTGCGTGCACCACAAAATCAGTCTCTGTGATGGTTCTCCCCAGCGTCACGCGCTTTTCTCCTAATTGGTAATCTTCAAAAAATGTTGATTTAAAATACATATTTTTAGTTTTTTAGTACTTAGTTGTTAGTCCCTAGCAATTAGTGTAGCCTCAAAAAACTAAGGACTAGGGACTAAGGACTACATTTTGTTTTATAATTCTCCCAATGAAATGCCCCCATTTCGATTGCTGACATAACAGGCTTCTACCACTTTCATGGTTCCCAGTACGTTTTCTACGCTGGCATACAATTCGCTGTCCGAACCTTCTTTGTAGCGCATCAGATTAGCCATGGTACCCACGAAAGCTTCCGGAAACCAGGAACCTTCCAGTTGTACTTTTTTCCATTCGTACTTTCCGGCTTCGTTTTGAACTGAATATTCAAAAACATCTTCTAATCCGGCAGGATAATTCATCAATAATCCCATCTTAGCCTTAACAGCTCCTTTAGTTCCTTCCCATTTAATGTAGCTTTCTTCATGCTCCGGTCCAAAATGATGGTCGTGATTGGTATTGATTACCGCACGCATCGTATCTCCATAATCCAGAATAATAGTCGAACGCGAAGAAGATAAATCTTTCGATGGATGTCTCCAGGTTTTAGCCAAAACACTTTTTGGATCTCCAACAAACGAACGGATACAATCAATATAATGTACAGAGTGGAATAAAATCTCTAATCGCGGATGTACTTTAACCAACGGGAACAATTCCCAAGGCGTATTCACGGTCACCTTAAATTCCATATCATACAATTCTCCAATGATTCCTTCATTAATCAAATAACGAGCCGCAGCCACAAAAGGAGCAAATCGCAATTGGAAATTAATAGCGCCTACCAAATTTTTTCTTTCACAAACTTCCAAGATTTCTTTGGCTTCAGCCAAATCATTTCCCATTGGTTTCTGAATTAAAACGGCAGCTCCATCAGGCAACTGCTCTAATATTTCAATGTATTGTTCCGGCATAACCGTAATATCGTAAACAGCATTGGCAGGAGCGTGTTGAACAGCATCCGCCACTGTTTCAAAAACATGAGGAATTCCAAATTCCGCAGCCATTGCCTGAGCTTTGGCAAAAGTCCTGTTGGTAATCCCAAAAACTTCGAATCCTGCCATTTTATAAGCAGGCAAATGCGCATCTTTTACAATTCCACTAGCGCCAATAATTACTATGGGTTGGTTGGTTTTTGGCAGTTCTGGTTTATAAGGAATTTGCATAATTATAGTATTTTTTCAATTTCTATTTGTGTGTCTTTTAATAAATCTGCCGATGGAATATTTGTTTTTAATGCCTTTAAAACCATCTGGTCTATCAGTATGGCAATGTCTGGCCAAACTGCTATTTGAGGTAAGGTCAGAGCATTTTCATGCAAACTTTCCAGCTTGTGGTAATAAGGAATGGTGGCATTGATTTCGGCATCTTTCCATGTCGATTTTCTGCAGCCTATTCCGCCTTCATTTGTCAATAATTTGTCACTTTCGGCAGTGGTGGCAAATCGTAAAAAGTCGTAGGCTAATTTTTTGTTTTTACTTCCGGCTCCTATGGTGTATAACCAATACACATTTAACGAAGCGGTTTTTCCACCCACAGCAAAAGGCAAAGTGGTAACATCTACTTTTCCTTTTACTTTCGATTCGGCAATGACTTCACACATGGAAGCAAAACCAAACCAGTTAATGGTCATGGCTGCTTCACCATTGGCGAAAGCCATACCGGCTTCGACAGAACCAAAATCGGCAGAACCGGGATGAACGGCAGCGGTATTTTTAACGATATAACGGTAATAATCTAAGGTGTCAATGGCGGCCTGTGTGTTAATATCCATTTGGTTTTCGGCATTCAACAAGGAACCTCCTCGGGTCCACAAATGCAGACAAAAGTCGAAAACCATATTGTGTCCATCAGGATAATTGGCAAAAACACAGCCGTATAAATTTTCGCCTGGACGATTAAAAAAAGTAGCAATTTGCTCGAATTCCGTCCAGGTTTTAGGTGGTGCTAATTCGTAACCAAACTGCTTTTTGAAATTCTCTTTTTCTATCGGATTTTCGAATAAATCTTTTCTGTAAATCAAACATTCAGGGCCGTCGTGAAAAGGCAATCCATAAATCCCTCCGTCAATTTCCTGTAAATGCAACAACGAATTGTGCCAGCCTTCAGGAAAATCCTGAGGTGCTTTTTTAGCAATAAAAGACGTTAAATCCTGAACTGCATTGGCCTGAGCCGCATCAAAAATCCAGTCGGTGTTGATGTGGGCAATATCCCAATCGCCTTTTTTCAAACCTCCTTCGGTGATGGTTTGTTCGTACAAATCGTGCAATTCCATGGGAACCATTTCGACCGCAATACTGATATCGTATTTTAAACAAAACGCATCCCATAATTTGTGTAAGGCACTTTCAAAAGGCCCAAATTTCCTAACCGCGATTCTAAATGTTGTGTTTTCCATTACTATGTATTTTTCCATTATCCAACGGATTAAAATCCGTTGCTACAATATGTCTCGTCCGCTACAGCGGACTCTCACATTACGTAATAGAGCCATCGGCTCGACCCATTTTGTAAGGCTGGACTTTAGTCCAATTTCTAAACTAAAAACTCCTTAATAATTCGCTCGTTATCCTGACCCAACTTTGGCGAAGCCTTACCCGAAGTAAACAATTCCCCATCAATTCTAATTGGACATCGGGTTGTTTTATAACTGTAACCGTCTATCATTTCCACTTGTTGAACAAAGTCTAAAACCTGAAATCCTTCCTGAGCAAAAAGCTGCTCGTAGTTCAACACATTGGCACACCAAATATCAGCCGGTTCTAAAATATTCAACCAATATTCTGAATCCTGTGTACGCAAATGCGCTGCTAAAATAGATTTAATATCGTCTCTTAAGGTAAATTTATTTTCCGGGAATTGCTTCAAATCGTCACAAGACAGCAATTCGGCTAAAACGGGAATAGAACCCATAGCCAAACTCATGTAACCATTTTTAGTCTCGTAAATTCCGTAAGGCGCACCTAAATAAGCATTGGCATTATTTGTTTTTGTTCTTACAGGCAATTCGCCACCGTCATTAAAGAAAGTTGTGATGGTTTCAAACTGAAAATCAAACGCCGATTCCAGCATACTTACTTCAACCAAAGCACCTACATTCTGGGTTACTTTTCGATATAAAGCCGCCAAAATCCCCTGAGCCAAATGCGCTCCAGCCAACATATCGACAATAGACAATCCCATAGGAACCGGACCATCGCCTTCGTTTCCTGTTAGCCAGGTCAAAGCAGTTAACGATTGCAACAACAAATCCTGTCCCGGCAAATCTTTAAAAGGACCTTTCGAACCATAACCACTTATCGAAGCATAGACTACATTAGGATTTATCTTTTGTACTTCTTCATAACTCAGTCCGATGCGTTCCATCACACCCGGTCTGAAATTATGCATCACCACATCGGCTTTTGCCAACAATACTTTAAGTTTTGCTAATTCCTCCGGCTGTTTAAAATCAATCGCGAAGGATTCTTTATTTCGGTTGATTGTATGAAAAACAGACGATTCTCCGTTCATTATCAAATCCGAAGTATATAAGGTTCTGCAAATATCACCTGTACCCGGTTTCTCAATTTTAATCACACGAGCACCCAAATCGGCCAAGCGTAAACTTGCCGAAGGCCCCGAAAGAAACTGGCTGAAATCTATTATTAAATAATCTTCTAATGGTTTCATCTTCTAATTTAAAATAGTTTCCTGTATCATTTTATTCTGCTCTCCTACTTTTGGCGCTGCTTTAGTGCTGGTCAAAATCTGACCGTCTAACTGAATCGGACTTCTGGTAGTGACAATTTTTTTATTCTCTGAATTTTCGATGGTTTGCTTCATTGGCATACCAAAATCAATTTGATCCAAATCCTGATAATTCAATACTTTTCCGCACCAAACGCCTTTTTCCTGTAACAATTGCAACCAATGATCTGTAGCTTCCTGAATGATTCGTTCGCTTAGAAGTGTTCTGATTTCGTCACGGAATTCAAACCACAGATGTTTTTCTCTGTATTTTTCTAGATTTACTTCTAACAATTCACTGATGAACATTAAATCGCCCATAGCCAAAGAAAGATAACCATCCTGAGTTTTATACACCCCATAAGGCGCGCTTAAAAAAGCATGTGCACTTCCTGCAACATCACCTCTTTCCTGCAATTTTCCACCATCATTTAAATAAGAAGTAATGGCTTCAAACTGAACATCTAAAATGGATTCGATTAAAGAAACCTCAACCAAAACACCTTTATTCGTTTTGGCTCTTTTTAATAAAGCCGCCAAAAGCCCCTGAACCAAATGATTTCCGCACATAATATCGGCTGTAGATAAACCAAAAGGAACCGGTCCCTGACTGTTTCGTCCGCTCAACCATGTCAAACCGGATAAAGATTGCACCAATAAATCCTGTCCCGGTTTTTTAGACCAAGGTCCTTCTTCTCCATAGCCTGAAACCACTCCGTAGATAATTTTCGGATTGACGGCAATGACATCGGCGAAAGCCAAACCAATTTTATCCATCACCCCCGGTCTGAAATTATGCGTCATAATATCAGCCTTGGCAATCAGTTTTTTGACTAATTCTAAATCGGATGGATTTTTAAGGTCGGCAGCAAAAGAATCTTTATTTCTGTTAATGGTATGAAATAACAAACTGCTTTCGTCCACAAATAAGTCTTTGATACTTAATTGGCGACAAGCCTCTCCTTTTACCGGTCTTTCAATTTTGATGACTCTGGCGCCTAAATCGGCGAGTTTCAATCCTGCTGAAGGTCCTGCCAAAAACTGGCAAAACTCTAAAACAACCACACCTTCTAAAGGTCTCATACTGTAGCTACGTTAAGCGATTTTACATACAAAGCATCCATTGCTTCAAGTACAGCAACCTCATCGCCACCGTTCATCAAATAATCACGCACTAAGTCGCCGGCATGATCCTGGAAATACATGTGCCCTGAATATCTTGGACGCAAGAAAGCACGTTCTAAAGCAGGCAAAGTATTCTTGAAATAATCATGAGTGATTTGGTTGATTCTTTCGCTTTTCCAGGCTTGTAAATGCCCTGGTTGCCCACCATTGTCAGCAAAAATATTTTGTTGAACATGTGAAGAACCTGTAAATTCAGCATATTTCAACGCTTCCGGAAGGTTTTGACTAAAAGCAGAAACAGCTAATCCTGTTCCTCCTAAAGAACTAATCATGGGTTGATCGTTCAATTTTACTAAGTCATAAAAATGAAGTAGATTTTTGCTGTAGCCAATTCGTGAATAATTAGAATAACCGTAAGCAAATGGGCAATAAGCAATCTCATCTGTATTTACCATTGCTTCGTACACCTGAATTGGATTTCTATTAAAATTAGCCGGATCCATCAACTGTGCTAATTCGCGGTGCATTTGCAAAGCTTTAATTCCTGTTTCATTTGAAATTACTTTCTCCTGAGACAAAAATGGTGCTTCACCCAAACTGCAACAAAACGAATAAAAAGTCATTAATGAATCTACCGGAATTCCGGCAAAAGCAACCAATCCTTTTTTGGCTAAAGCCAATAAATCTTCGTAAGTTTCAGGAACTTTTAATCCTTTACTTTCTAAAATATCCAAACGAGCCGCAGCTACCGGAGTGGCAGCATCGATAGGCAAAGCCCAAAGTTTGTTGTTAAAAACATAACTTTCGTATGATTTCCCTACCGTATTGACTTCCTGATCTTTTATATATTCACTTGAAAAATGATCCGATAAAGGAACAATAGTATTGGTAGCAGCACCAAAACCTGTCCATGGATGATCAATCACCAATAAATCAAATCTTTTGGCTAAATTCTCTATCGAGGCATCAGCAAATTCTTGTAAACTTCTTTTTTCCCAACTAATTTCTACATCTGGATACAGCTCCGTAAAACGCTGAGCAGTAGCAACCATAGGCAAAAGGCCTCTTGTATGGTTCCATGTAATCCCTTTCAATTTCTTCATTTTTTGACTTTTCAATTTTTTTATTAGAATACAGATTTCCAAAAATTAAAATTAAGAAAACTAATTAATTCTTTTTTATCCGTTATTATCTGTGTTCTATCTATTTTTTTCATTTTAAAACAACTGTGAATATAGTCATTAAACGTCAATTCGAGTGTTTTTTTGTAGCTTAACGAAACAAAAAACACTCGAATTGACATATTTGGTTCTGTATTATAATTTCGTCAGTTCGAGTGAATTTTCAGAAAACGCGAATAGCTTTTTCTGAAAATTTGTATCGAGAACCGTTTTTAGTAAAAGTGAAATTATGATTTACTAATTTTCTTTTTTGCTTGATCAAAAAAGAAACAAAAAAATATTCATGCGTTCTTATTGTTTTTTGGTATTCATGAATCTTCGATTTCAAGTCTTACGCTTCCTCGTCGGTCAAATTAGTTTTCGAATGCTAAAAGAAAAGAACTCGTCCCGAAAGCTTTCGGGACTCAAACAGCTTTTCTTTTTACGCATTCTTCAAACATTTGACACTCGACTGCGAAAGCTAAGGACAATTGAAATTCGCAAATAACAGAACGATTTATCTCTAAATCAACATCATTTAGATTGTTTCTTTTAAACCTCAAACTGACGTACAATAAACCGTTTTCATTACACTGCAACATCCCCACAAAAGTGAACCTGGATTCCCAGTTCCTGTAAGGCTGCGGCTTTAATTCGGCACAATTTATTTGCTTCTGATTCATTTTCAGCATATACCACCTGAATGTGATTTGCCTTATGACGTCCCATCATTTGGTCACGACTCACTCCTTTTAAAATAGCATTCATAATAGGCCATTGTGGCGTAGTCATATTCCATCTTCTGTCTAATTCTTCTTTTGGCAAATCGACACATTCCCCAATTCCCAAATCACAATGCAAGGCATCGTCCATCACATAAACGCGACTCCAAACAATTGAACCCGGTTTACTCACTCCTTTTACACTTCCTCCACCTAATCTGAAATACATTTCAGGCTGTCTTTCACTGGAAGTTCCTTCATAACCACCTACAAAATGTTCTGGCGGTGCCGCTCCACTGATTAGGAAAACCCAAACAAATCCGTCAACAGTTTCATTTTTATAATATTCTCCATAACGCAAATCATGTAGTGTATTCTCGCCTTTCAATCCCATAGAACGCCATAAGTTATAAGTAACTAAAGCATCAATTCCGGCACATTCGTCCACTTCATTGAAATGCGGTAAAGCTTCACCGGCAAACAATTCGTTTCCTTCTTCATCAAAAACAGGAGGTCTGTTTTGATTGTTTAATAAACCTTCGACCAAATCACTGGCAGGCACTAAATCCTTCAAACCTTGTTGGTACTGAATTCCGATAGTATCACAACCAAATTCAGCAGCAATTCGCACAGCGGCAATGTACATTTTGCATTGCAATAGCGTTTGCTTTTTAGTTAATTGAGTAACTTCATCCGTTCCCCAATCGAATTTCATTCCTTTATCAAGCAACCATTGTAAAACGGCTTCAGCTTCTTCGTCTTTCACCGTTAGCATTTTAGCGTAAAGCGAAGACTGAGACAATCTTTCTTTATAAATTCCTGTTGGATGCAACAAATGATCAGGAACAATCGCATTGAACATTCCCATACAACCTTCGTCAAAAACACCCATAATGGCTTTTTCTTTTCTGAAAGCTTTTGCAAAAGCAGTTCCTTTAGCAAATTCGTCAGCAGGAATAAGTGCTTTATCAAACGCTTTTACGTGACTTAAATCAGGTTGTACAGTAGCCGTTTGCATCCAGTTTTTCAAATTGTTTTTGAAAAATTCATCGCTGAAATCCACACTCCAAAGCGTGCTGTATTGCACTCCTGCCTTAGTCAAAGAACCGTTTAAGTTCAGCATCCCAACTAGTCCAGGCCATTCACCACTCCAGTTGGCCACTGTTAAAATAGGCCCCTGATGCGTAATCAAACCTGCCAAAACATGGTGTGAATATTGCCAAACACTTTCAGCAACAATCAGTGGTGCCGTTGGGTCAATATTTTTAAAAACCTGCATTCCCATTTTTTGGCTGTCAATAAAACCATGCTGTTTTTTCTCGTCATAAGCATGCGCTCTGATGATTTTTCCGCCTGCTTCGGCAACAGCTTCTGATAATAATTGTTCCATTTGGGCTTGTGCATCCCAACATACCTGATTTGCTGATAAACGCAAATCGCCACTTGCTACTAAATAGATGTTCATATTTTAAATTATTTATAAGCAATAAAACACAAAGACAATTCGAATTTTTTATTCAAATTGTTTTGTGATACGCTATGATTTATTTTCCCTTAAACCATCAACCAACTCTAAATTGAAACGGTTGCAGTCTATATTCAAATATGCTAAAAATTAGACTTAGGCTCTTATTATTTATTTGCATGTATTTATAGGATATTATCATAAAATTATTTGCAATTGTAAAAATAACACTAATTTAGCAGGATAATTCCAAACTACTTGTTTATGAAGCCTTTATTTCACAAAGTCCCTACCAGTATCCAAAGTTCTTTTGAGGTAAGACACAACAAAGAACCTAACTTTGGGAAGATTTGGCACTACCATCCTGAACTGGAATTGCATTATGTGATAAAGGGTGAAGGAGTGCGTTTTATAGGCGACAACATCAGTAATTTCGGCTCAGGAGAGCTTATTTTACTTGGTGAAAATCTGCCTCATACCTGGCGTTGTCATGAAGAATATTATCAGAACAAAAAAGAATTGGATGTTGAAGCCATCGTGATTCAGTTTTTACCGGATTGTTTAGGCAAAGATTTCATACACTTACCCGAATCTTTCCTGATTCCGAAACTTTTTGAAAAGGCAAAAAAAGGGATGATTATTCATGGAAACACCAAAGAAATGGTGATGGAGCAAATGAAAAAAGCACCCAATGCCAATCATATTGACAAGCTGATTATCCTGTTAAACATCTTAAAATTTCTATCGGAAACAGAAGAATACACCGAAATAACTTCTTCGCATGCGTTTTATCAATCCAATGAATCAGACTCGATTCGACTGAATAAAATATGCAGTTATACGCTTTCGAATTATAAAAAGGAAATTACCTTAAAAGAAATTGCAGCCTTTAGCAACTTAAGTGTTACCTCCTTTTGCCGCTATTTTAAGCTAATGACTAAGAAAACCTATTATGATTTTTTAATAGAAATCCGCATCAGCCATGCCTGTAGATTACTGATTGAAAACAAAATCCCTACCGAGATGATTTGTTTTGAATGTGGTTTTAATAATGTATCCAATTTTTACCGCCATTTTAAGAAAGTAGCCGGGATTACTCCAATGGAATATAAGAAAAGGTATTTGTCGAATTAGAAGAAGAGGAAAGAACAAAGAAAATAGACAAAATAGGGATTTTTACTGGTCTTTAACCGCAAAGTGCACGAAGCAAGCGAAAAAGGCACAATTTTTTTTAAACATATAAGCCATATAAGTTTTCTTTACTTCTGTAAATAATTTAGAAGTTCAGATAAGTTATTTTCATTTATGAAAATATAAATCCGTGTAATTCTAAACACAAAGATTAGAAAATCAATAGTGCATTCGTGTCGGATTTATTAACCGCAAAGGAAGCAAAGATTTCCGCAAAGAAGACAAAGACAAAATCTGTGATAATCTGTGTAATCTGTGGCTAATTTTTAAACTTAAAGATTGGGGGAAAAATTTGCGACCCGAGCGATAGCGAACAGGCGAAGCAATCTGCGGTAATTTTTAACCACAAAGTGCACGAGGGTTTCGCAAAGTCACGCTAAGAATTTTTCACCATATAAGACATATAAGTTTTGTTATCCTAAAAGTGATAAAAAAGTACAGATAAGCTTATTTTCATATCTGAAAATAAAAGAAATAATTTGCAGTGATTTATTTTATTTCGCAGAGATTCACAAAAAAAACCACAAAGATACGCTAAGTTTATTTCTTTAATTTTTCTAATCTGTGTTCCAAAAAAAATCAGAGATATTTTTAACAACAAGAATATTAGTTTAGATCAATTATTAACCCATCTGCCCGAAAAACTTCTGTTTCAGAAATTGTATAAAGAGCCCAAATTATGGTCAAAAAAAGACTCCTACATCCTTATACAATGCCCAAAAAATGGGAGGAGCGGACATTGTTTAAAAACAATCGAACAGACGACTTAATAATCACTAACACTAACCAAAATATATAAACTAGAATGACAACTCATTCTGGAGAATATCGTACTCTTTTTGCAGTTGATCCACTGCATTTTTTACAATTGGAGTAAAATTACCTACTTCCCTACGCGTGTAATTAGAAATAGACAAACCTCTTTTTTGTAAGGTATACTTAGCCACAATAGGGTACACATCGTGCATAACTCCCATATTAGACTCTAAAAATTGTTGAACTGCTGCTAATTCCTCGGCTTTAGAAGCATCATTGTAATTATCACAAATCCAAACAATCAGTTCAGGAAAGAAATTCCCCTGAATACAGGACAATCCTGCCGAACCTGCTTTTAAAGATTCGATTGCGTGTACCATATAAGCATCATACAAACCAAAATCAGGATTTTTTACCACACTCAATTTAGCCTTAATCTGATTGATATCTAAACTGGTATCTTTATGATAAATTACTCTTCCTGCATTGACAAAATCCCCTAATTGTTCAGCCGACAACACTCTTTTATAAGGCACCGGACATTCGTAGAATCCTGTTGGAACCCCTGGCGTTAAATTCAATAACTGATGTACATTGTCAACAAAAACAGCATCCGAATCGGTTTCTTTAGCCAATAATCCTGAAATTAAAATCACGGCATCAATTCCTGTTCCGTAAATTTTATTGGTAAAATCAGCCTGCTGCTGAATGCTTCCTTCAAAAGTTCCCGTAGCTACCACTGGCACCTGACCAGCCACAACATCTACTACGTGTTTTGTTAGCTGAATACGTTCGGCCTCTGACAATTCAAACATTTCACTCGACAAACAATTGGCAAATAAACCAGTAACTCCCGACTTTAAATAAAGTTCCGTAAGAGCTGTTAATGTTTTGTAATCAATGCTACCATCATTATTAAACGGCGTTAACATTACTGGAATAAATCCTTTTTTTGAATTGTTCATCGTTATTCTATTTTCTCTTTTTTTATATTATTAAGCTTTTACGCTTCTGAATTTTGCTATAAATGCACCCGTCAAATAGATAGCAAGTGTTCCAATCACTATCACCATATTAGCATGAAGCGGACTTCTTAAAAAACTATATCCATCAGGAATCAGGTACGAAAGCGACAACCAAAGAATCACCATAATCCCTATAACTGTTGCAGCCATAGCCTCTGTATTACCTGATTTTTTACTGATAATTCCCAGTAGGAAAAGCCCCAGCATTCCTCCTGCAAAAATCCCTGATAGTTGCCACCAGATATCCAGAATACTCTTCACCCCTATCATCGCGATACCACAGGCCATTCCGCCCAATCCAAACATAACGGTTCCGATATACAGCAAACGCATATTTTGTTTGTCGCTGATTTTCTTTTTCGAATATCGCTTATAAATATCTTCTGAAAACACCGTTGCCGAAGCATTCATTCCTGAACTGATGGTACTCATTGCCGCCGAAAGTATCGCCGAAACAATTAACCCCAATAAACCGGTAGGAATCATATTGACCATGAAATTAGGCATCACCTTATCCCCATAATCCGATGGTTGTAATGTTTTTGCATAATTGGCAATATCAGTCTGAGAAGCCCCTGCTCCAAAATGTTCTGCAGCTGCCTGTAGTTTAATGGGCTCTATCAATGAAGGAGTCATTTGATAATAAGCAAACAAACAAGAACCTATCACAAAAAACACCAAAGAAACAGGAACAAACATCCAAACACACAACCAAATTGACTTTGAAGCCTCTTTAGCTGAAGACGAGGCATGGTAACGTTGCACATAATTTTGATCCATCCCAAAATTATTCAGGTTGATAAAAAAACCATACAGCAACACTACCCAAAAAGTAGAGCTTGTAAAATCAAACGAAAAGCTACCTAAACTAAACTTATCATTTTGTTGTCCAATTTCCATTATTTTAGAAACACCTCCCGGCATTTTTGAAACTATCAAATACAAAATCAACAAAGCACCACCCGTTTTCAATATGGCCTGAACCACTTCGGTCCAGATTACCGCCTCAATACCTCCTAATACGGTATAAATCACAATACAGATTCCGGTAACCAGCATGATAGTTTCCATGCTAAAACCTGTCAGGGCTTGCAACGTAAGGGAAATTCCAAAAAACACCGAACCCATTCGGGTAATTTGCGTTAGCAAAAAGCAAACAACGGCATAAGTTCTGGCCCAGGGACCAAAACGTTTTTCTAAATTGGTATAAGCCGAAACTTCTCCGGTGCTGCGGTAAAACGGCACAAAATATTTAGCCGCTACCCAGGCTGCAAATGGCATCGAAATACTAAAAACAAAAGCATTCCAGTTTCCTCCAAACGCCTTACCGGGAACTCCCAAAAAAGTATTACTGCTCAAAAATGTGGCATAAATAGACAGTCCTATTGCCCAACCGGGAATTTTACCCGAAGCCTTTGTATATTGTTCTGCACTTTTATTTTTTCTGGAGAAATAAATTCCCACGCCAACCATAGCAATCAAATAAATTGCAATTATAGCGATATCTAATAATGGTAAATTTTTCATTTATTAAAGATGGGATTTTATATTTAATATCTCAACACAAATAAGCATATCGTACAATGTATTGATGATTTTACAAATGTATCCGAAAACTACAACGATTTCCTATGAGATTTTTTCAGAATATTATAGGATATTATCATAAAGTGTTTTAAGTACGTTTATAATTCATTCAATTCCCGCTCAAAACAAAATCATACAAACTAAAAAAATCTAAACAACACATTAACAGTTCGTTCGGATTGAACAAAGGTTTACAACAGAAAATAACCGCAAACTTGTCATTCCTGTAAATTTTACTTATTTCAGTTTCGACAACGCTCAAAAAACTCAAAGGATTAATTAGAAATTAAGTAAATACCGAATAATGTTTTATATTTACACACAATAAGTATCATTTTATATGCAATTAAATACAATTGAATTAATTCAAAAGCTAAAGGAAATCGTACCATTAGGTTATGAAGTATCTCTAAGAATGGGGAGTTTAACTATAACAAAAGATGTATTTTGTAAAAGAGAAAGATTTTTTATATTTTCTACTGAAGAATTTTGGAATTTCTCTTGGAATAATGGATATACTGAACTTGAGTTTACAAATGAATTTGAAAAATGGATTTGGCATATTGACCAAACTATAAGTTAATCTGGTATTGAATTCTTCTGTTTTTTATTCTCGCCTCAAGTTCTTCAAGTGTTTGCAAAGAATATGACGAACCTTTTTCATTTAAACTAACAAAACAAAATCTGAATTTTGAACCTAAAATTTTTCCAAAATTAAATTCGTTTTCTGTTGCCCCAAAGAAAAATCCTTTAGGATTTTCTGGTAGATATTTTTTGGTTGTTTTTAATTCTACCAAAATAATATCTTCTAAATACGTTTGTAAAAATTCCGTATTTATTTCAACACCAACTAAATCAGGAATGTAAACTAAATCAAAAGATTGCAAAAACCGATGCTCAATATTGAGCATATCAAGTAATTGCTTTTTAGTAGATAAATCAATTTTGAAAAAACCAGTATAATTTTCAATCAAAAAATTGATTCCTTCTTTTTCTGTGACATTGTTAGATAATGTCAATACAAACGAATGCTTTCTAGACATTATTTTTCAATTTTTATTTCGTAATTTTTATAAGAATGTTTTGGATTTATTGATGAAAAATCTAACAATTCTGAAATTGAAATTTCAAAAACCTTAGCAAACACAGCTATATTAGTCAGCGAAATATTACGTTCACCACGTTCAATCATTCCGATATAAGTTCTATGAAAACCTGTTGAAAAAGACAAATTTTCTTGACTTAATTTTTTTTCATTTCTGAGCTGTTTAATTCTTTGACCAAACTCTCTAATTAGATGTTTATTTACCATAATGTGAAACTATACACATTGTATGTTTTTATCAACAGACAATGTGTATCATTGAAATTGAATTTTCTTATGTAAACAAATTTTGCATTAGAGATTGCAATAGAAATCCTTTTTGCTCATTCCTCACAAAAAGATTGGAACGTAAAACCTAAAAAATTTGGAATATGCCATATTCCGATTTACTTGAAGTTTAAAAAGTTTGAACAAAACTCAACAAATTATTATGAAACGAGAAATCGTAAGAAGTTTTAAAATAAACAAGAATGCAAAAATATCTCGCTTAACAAACTTTCCTGATAAAGAATTCAATAGACAAATTGACTAAAAAAATGAACAAAACATAAAGTTTAGTTTACTTAATCCTCCACATTGTTAAGTTGCAAAACGATAGAACTTCTTTTAAGCTTTTTCACTACCTTTAAAGTCCGAGTTTAACCCATAAAACTATGAAGACTTTATCCTTATTATTTTTTTCCTTTTTCATTTTTAACTGTGAGGCGCAGTTAAAAACGAACGATGCTATTCCGCTACAGGAAGATGCAAAAAATTACAGCTTAGAAACTGTGGCTGATGGTATTAACAATCCGTGGGGAATGGCTTTTCTTCCCGATGGTTCGTTGTTAGTTACCGAGAAAAGCGGTATTTTATTTCATATTACAAAAGGCATAAAAACAGAGGTTAAAAATGTTCCTGCTGTGTACAACCGTGGTCAGGGCGGTTTGATGGATATTGTTTTACATCCAAATTACAGTACTAATGGCTGGATTTACATTACTTATGCTTCTACCGAGGGCGAAGGCGAAGGCGGCAATACCCAACTCATCAGAGCCAAACTGGAAAACGAAAGCTTAACCCAAATAGAATCGCTTTATAAATGTGAGCCTAATACCACCCGAGGACAGCATTTTGGTTCGCGAATGGTATTTGACAACGAAGGTTATTTGTATTTTTCGGCAGGAGAACGCGGCAATCATTTTGTGAATCCGCAGGACATCAGCCGTGACAACGGAAAAATCTACCGCCTCAATGACGACGGCAGCATCCCAACAGATAATCCGTTTGTGGGACAAGCCAATGCCAAAGAAGCCATTTATTCTTACGGACACCGCAATCCACAGGGATTAGTAAAAAATCCTGTTACCGGTAAAATCTGGGAACATGAGCACGGTCCACAAGGCGGAGACGAAATCAACATTATCAAAAAAGGAGCTAATTACGGCTGGCCGGTAGTCACTTACGGAATTGATTACAACAACAGCATTATTAGTAATGAACAACAAAAACCGGGCATTGAAAATCCTATCTATTATTGGGTTTCATCCATTGCACCAAGCGGAATGACTTTTGTAAGCGGTGATAAATACCCGAACTGGAAAGGACATTTATTAGTAGGTTCGCTTAAATTTCAATATTTGGAATTGGTAAAATTAGACGGTGATAAAATCATTGGCCGACAAAAAATCGCAACTGACATTGGTCGTTTGCGCAATGTAACCCAGGGCCCTGATGGATTTATTTACATGGGCGTAGAAGGAAAAGGAATTCTAAAAATTATACCAAACTAAATTACCGTAGATTAGAGTTTCTCAACTATTTAAAAAATTACCGCAGATTGCTTCGCCTGTTCGCTATCGCTTGGGTCGCAGATTATCATAAAAAAATCTTTGAATCTGCGGTAAAAAAAAGAAAACAGTGCTTCAATAAATTAAACCTAATAAAATTAAAATGCTATTTACTAAAATAAATATTGGCTTAAGCCTGTTACTCTTAGGTGGTTTGTATTTTTCAAATCCAACAATTTTAACCGACTCCACAAAAGAGTATTTATCTATAAAACAACAACAGCAAACGCCTTTGCAAAAAAGCATGGCTCGTGGCAAAGATGTCTATACCGATTTTTGTATCCAATGCCATTTAGCAACCGGAAAAGGAAACGGAACCACTTTTCCTCCTTTGGATGGATCTGACTGGCTGAAGAAAAAAAGAACCGAAAGCATTCATGCCATAAAATACGGTCAGAAAGGCGAAATTGTGGTAAACGGAAAAAAATACAACGGCATCATGCCGCCAATGGGTTTAAGCGATGAAGAAGTCGCCGATGTGATGAATTATATTTCTAATTCCTGGACTAATAAAAGCAAAAAAATGGTTACTACTAAAGAAGTTGCTTTAGTAAAACCTTAATTTTCTAATATGACTGTCCGCTTAGCGGACTAAATAAAAAACAGCCACGAATTCCACGAAATAACACAAATTGGAATGTCATCATATTCCACGAATCTGCCTTTGGCAGATAAAAAATTAGTGTAATTTATTTAAAATCAGTAATATTTATACTAATTCGTGGAACCTGCCTGTCGGCAGACAGGTTCGTGGCAAAAATAAAACTCGTGCGTTTGCCTAGTGATTGGTATAAGAAACGGATAATCATATTTTCTAATGCTGAATTTTAGTTAAAAACCTCCAAATAGTATTTCTTTTTTATCTGCCTCAAATGCCTTTTTTTATGAAAAAATATGCCTTAGCAATCTTAGTGAGTTCTTTTGTATTTTCTCTTTTTAGTAATTGCAACAAAAGTAAATCCGATACTGAAGAAAGTAGTATAAAAGACAGTATTGCTGTAAAAACTTCGCCAGAAAAAAAGCCGATTACTGCAATTGACACCGTTGATTACAACCAAAGAATGATTGCTTTGGCTAACAAAGACACTACCGGAATGTGGCCTGTTAAAGCACCGTATCCTTTGCCGGGAGCTTTGTTGCCTTATAACCGAATTATTGCTTTTTACGGAAATTTGTATTCGAAAAGAATGGGTGTTTTGGGCGAATACCCAAAAGACGAAATGATCGCAAAACTACAGGGAGAAGTAGCCAAATGGGAGGCTGCCGATTCCAGTGTAACCACCATTCCTGCCTTTCATTATATTGCCGTTTCGGCTCAAAGTCAGCCGGGAAAAGCCAACAGATACAATATGCGAATGCCTTTTAAACAAATCGATACGCTTTTAAGCTGGGCAAAACCTATAAATGCTTTGGTTTTTTTAGATATTCAGGTGGGACACAGCACGGTTAAGGAAGAAGTAAGCCAACTTGAAGAATATCTGGCTTTACCAAATGTTCATTTAGGAATTGATCCTGAGTTTTCAATGAAAAGTGGTCATGTTCCCGGCAAAAAAATTGGAACCATGTCTGCCGATGATATCAATGATGCCATTGATATTTTGGCCCGAATTGTTCGCGAAAAAAAATTGACACCAAAAATATTAGTGGTACATCGGTTTACCCAGGGTATGGTGACTAATTACAAAGCCATCAAGACTGTTCCCGAAGTTCAGATTGTGATGCACATGGACGGTTTTGGTAGTCAGGTTTTAAAGCGTTCTACTTATTTGAGATACATTTACAGAGAACCGGTTCAGTTTACTGGTTTTAAATTATTCTACAAAAATGACAATTGGAACGACTGGAAAATATACACTCCGGAACAATTATTAGAATTTTCGCCCAAACCAAGTTACATTCAGTTTCAATAATTGTAAGCCTATTCCAAAATGAAAAAATTGATATTCTTAAGTACAATTGGTCTTTTTTTGATGTTCAGTTGCCAACAAAAAACAACTGCTCCCGTTGAAACCAAAACTGCTGTTCCGGATACTATAGCAACTCCAAAAGAGGAAGAAAAATTAGTAATGAACAATGCTGCGGCTATATTGGCTAGAAAAGAAGTACCTATTTTATGCTATCATAATATCAAAGATTTTACGGATTCTGCTGGTGAAATGACTAAAACCTATACGGTAAAACCGGCCAACTTTGCCGAGCAAATGAAAGCCTTAGCCAATGCCGGTTACCACAGCATTTTACCCAATCAATTGTATGATTATTTGGTCTATAACAAGCCATTGCCTGAAAAACCAGTCATGATTACCTTTGACGATACCCGAGGCGAGCAATACAGCATTGGCGCAGCCGAAATGAAAAAATACAATTTCAAAGGCGTTTTCTTTGTGATGACCGTTTCCATCAACCGACCGAATTATTTAAACAAAGAAGATATTAAAGAACTCTCTGATTCGGGAAATTGTATTGCGGCTCATACCTGGGATCATCACATGGTAACTAAATATGCCGGAGACGACTGGAACACCCAATTAGTAAAACCAAAAGCCAAACTGGAGGAAATCATTGGAAAACCGATAACTAATTTTGCTTATCCTTTTGGATTATGGAACAAAGAAGCCATTGCTGAAATTAAAAAAAGTGGCTATAAAATGGCTTTTATCCTTTCGACCAAAAGAGATTCGATTGATCCTTTATTCACCATCCGACGCATGATTGTGTCCGGAAACTGGTCCACTGACCGCATGATGAAATCCATGGAAACTACTTTTGCAAATAAAAAATAGCTTTTTGTTTAGCTAAAAAATCTTTCTTAATCAGATTTCTTTTTACTCTTTTTCCAAACTCCTTATTTCTAATGGAGTTGCATTGCTGTTCCATTATTTTTGGTTATTGAAAAATTCCGAAAAAAAAGAATTTAAAAACACTAATTCTCAAAAAACAGATAGTCAAAAAAAGAATGCTGTATTAATTATACTATTCGCAACAAATTTTCAAATACTTATTAATAAAATTGTTAAATTAGCCTAAAGACTGATGTTTTTATAATCAAAATTGGTTTTTATTAATTTTTCAATAATTTATAGAATGGTAAATTTAACACCAAATTTAAGTCCAAGAGGATGGGATGAAATGTTTTCCAGGGATGGAGTAAGAGACGCTTACAAACAAGTATTACAAACATTAGAGAGTTTAAATATTGATAAGCTGAATGTGAAACAGAAACAGGCTTCGGATATTTTTATGAACCAGGGGATTACTTTTACGGTTTACAGCGATGACAACCAGGGAATCGAAAGAATATTTCCTTTTGATATTATTCCCAGAATAATTACCAAAAACGAATGGCTGGAAGTGGAAACCGGAATTAGTCAGCGCTTGAAAGCCTTAAACCTTTTTCTGGAAGACATTTACAACGAGCAATTAATTATCAAAGAAGGTATTATACCGGCTTCCTTAATTGCTTCCTGTCCGCATTATATTCCGGAAGTTCATGGAATCAAAGTACCGCACAACATTCATGTGCACATTGCCGGAATTGATTTAATCAGAGGCGAAAAAGGGGAATTCTATGTTCTGGAAGACAACCTAAGGTGTCCCAGTGGAGTGAGCTATATGCTGGAAAACAGGGAAATTACCAAAAGGATTTTCCCGGAAATGTTTCGCGCCAACAATGTAAGCATGGTGGCCAATTATCCTATGATTTTCCATAACATTTTAATTTCGCTTTCGCCAAGGAACATCTCTAATCCCAATGTAGTTTTATTGACTCCGGGAGTTTATAATTCGGCTTATTACGAGCATACTTTTTTAGCAAGGCAAATGGGAATTCCGCTGGTAGAAGGTCGTGATCTTGTGGTGAACAATCACAAAGTATATATGAAAACCACCTCGGGCTTGCAACAGGTAGATGTTATTTATAGACGATTGGACGACGAATATTTAGATCCATTGGTATTCAAACCCGATAGTACACTGGGCGTTCCCGGATTGATAAGTGCTTATAAAATGGGTAATGTTGCTCTTGTAAACGCAGTAGGAAATGGTGTTGCCGATGACAAAGCCATTTATGCTTATGTGCCACAAATGATTCAATATTATCTCAACGAAGAACCTATTTTAAAGAACGTTCCAACCTACCAAATGGAAAATCCGGAAGAAAGAGAATTAGTCTTTGCCGACATGGAAAACATGGTGATTAAGGAAACCAACCAAAGTGGCGGTTACGGAATGGTGATGGGAAATAAAGCGACCGAAGAAGAACTGGAAGCAGCCAAAGTGGCAATTTTAAATAATCCGCGCAATTTTATTGCCCAACCTATCATTCAGTTGAGTACCGTTCCCTGCTACATTGATGGCGAGCTAAAACTACGCCATGTTGATTTGCGCCCTTATGCTTTATGTGGCCCTAACGGAGTTCAAATAGTTCCCGGCGGACTCACCCGGGTGGCACTAACCGAAGGTTCCTTAGTGGTGAATTCCTCCCAAGGCGGCGGAAGTAAGGATACCTGGATTATGAAATAAATGCACACAAATTGTTTTTTAAACTTTTAAAGAAATAACTATGGAAGTAAATATGCTGAGTCGTGTAGCCGACGGAATGTTTTGGCTTAACCGATATATGGAACGAACCGATGGGATGTTACTTACCCTAAACACGCTGTACATCATGTCTTTTGACCAGGAGACTAATGATTACCAAGGATACAAACCCTTATTAAAATACTATACCGATTTGCCTCCTGAATACATTGCCGAATTTCAGCATGACACTAATTTTGTGTTGAAATATGTCATTTGCGACAGCAAAAACCTCAATTCGGTTCGGAATTTAATTACCAAAGCCAGAGAAAATGCCCGAGGTTCTCAGGATAAAATTACCAAGGAACTTTGGGAACACATCAATTCGATGTACCATTACATCAATGCTGCCGATTTACCTAAAAGGCTGGAAACACCTGAAGCTATTAGTATTTTGGCCAAACTAAATAAAGATTTTTTGCTTTACAATGGAATCTTTCATGTGACCATGCCCAGAGGTTTAGGCTGGTGTTTTTCAAGCATTGGTAAACATATCGAAAGATGTTTGCAAACCATTTCGATGACCCAATCGTATTATGCTCCCATTGAATACAATCTGGAAGGAAAAGAAGATTTATTGTATTGGCGAAAATTATTATTGTCTTTATCGGGTTACGAATTGTATTTAAAAAGTTATAGCAATATTCCGCACAATCGAAAGGTAATCCAACATGTGATTTTCAATCCTGATTTTGCTCATTCGGTGATATTTACTTTGGGACTAATCGAAACTTATTTAGACTGTGTTTTTAAAAATAATAATCTCATGGAAGCCCGCAAAATGCGCAATCAGTTTGGACGATTAAAAAGTTATGTCGAATACACCGATTACCATCATCTTAGTAACTATCAATTAGAGGAGGTATTAAAAAATACCAAAGATCAACTGAATGAATTTTCGATGGATTTCTCTAAATTATTCTTTTCATACACATAAACACAATGGCAGTTTTCAATATTATACATATTACAAAATACCAATACAACTTACCCATCAAAGAAAGTATTAACGAAATTCGTTTGTTTCCGCACAACTTTGAAAATCAGGATGTATTGCAATACCAACTTTCGATTACACAAAATCCTAATGTGGCTATAAGCAACGATTATCATGGCAACAGGGTTGGGAATTTCAATACACTGGAATCGCATACCGAAATGACGATTGAATCAAGAATGCTGGTGCGTGTGAATCATTCGCTTAAAATACCCGAAATAGACCATACTAAGGTTTCCGATTTGAATTTGCACAACGATATTTATTTGTTGCGTCTTTGCTATCCTGAAACCATTGCAAAACAAGACGAAATTGATGCGATTTTAAAAGAAATTGATTGCTCCGATAAATCAATCATCGAAATTGCCTATGAGTGCAGTAAATACATTTATAACCATTTTGCCTATACCAAAGGAATCACCAATATCGAGACTACCGTTGATGAAATCTTAGGACATCGAAAAGGCGTTTGTCAGGATTTTGCCAACGTATTACTGCAATTGTTACGAACTGCCGGTATTCCTTCCCGATATGTAAGTGGCTACATTTGTCCTAACGAAAGCGGACTTAGAGGAGAAGGTGCCACACACGCCTGGGTCGAAATTTATACACCTAAACAAGGCTGGCTGGGTATTGATCCTACTAATAATATTTGGACTATGGACAACCATGTCAAACTTGCTGTAGGACATAATTTTATAGATTGTACGCCGGTAAAAGGAACTTTTAAAGGAGTTTCTAAACAAACCCTTTCTGTTTGTGTTTCTATTGGTTATGAAGACGGCAGACATTTTGAAGAAATCAACGATGTAGAATTACAAAAAAACTCTGTTGAATACCAACAACAATTGGATTATGCCGAACAACAGCAGCAGTAATTTTTAAAAAAACTCCATTTTTAAACACAAAAAAAAGCGAATCAAATTTCTGACTCGCTTTTTGCTTTTTATGACTGTCCGCTTAGCGGACCACATGAAAAATAGGTCACAGATTATACTGATTGAACAGATAAAAACGGATTTTTTAAGCTTTTTGTGTAAATTACAATCAGCGAAAATCTTTTAAAATCAGTTTTATCCGTGTGCCATTCTCAATAATTGGTATAAGAAACGGAAGTCATATTGCTTTTTATAGAAAACCTGAATTAGTTTGCCAGCCAGCTTTGTGGATTATTATAAGTTGTATTTTGCAACAGCAAAAATTTAATTACTGTTTTACCCGTATCGCCATTGGTACGTATTCTTCCTAAATTTTGTTTAATACTCACCTTATCCCCTTTACTTACTGAAACTGAACTTAGATTTTGATAAATAGTAAAATAATCTCCATGCTGAATCATAACCGCTTTATTTACCGGAGATAAAACCATCACACTAGCAACTTCCCCGCCAAAAACAGCTCTGGCATTGGCTCCTTCATTTGTTGTAATTTCCAGACCACTATTATGCACCACTAGCGTATTGTAAATAGGATGCGGCTGATCGCCATAGCCTAAGGAAATAAATCCTTTTTCTACTGGCCAAGGGAGATTACCACGATTTGCTCTGAAATTGTCGGCAACTAATTTGTCACTTGGAGTCATTTCAATTCTTGAAGAAGAAACTGAAGCTCTGGAAACGGTTTCTTTTACCTCTTTCACCTCTTTTGTAGTTGAAGATTTGGAAGAAGACTTTGATCTTTCAGCTGCAGCTAATGCTGCGGCTTTAGCACGCTCAGCAGCTGCTTTTCTATTCGCTTCGGCAATGGCTTCACGAATTAAACGGTTAATCTGAGCATCGATAGTTCTGGATTCTCTTTGTTTTTTTCTAATTTCAGAAACAATCCTGTTTTTATCTTTTTTAATCGAATTGACTAATTTTTCCTGCTCTTGTTTTTCTTTTACAAGGGCTTCCCTTTCCTTTTGATTTTCGGCAAGCAATTTTTGTTTAGCAATTTTTTGAAGCTTTAATTTTTCGTTATAACGAACTAATTCGGTCGATTTAGCGTTAATTTCCACTCCCTGGGATTTTCTAAAACTGGTGTATTGTTTTAAATATTGTACCCTTTTATAAGCTTGTAAAAAATTCTCTGACGAAAGTATAAACATCGCTCTGCTTTGCTCTGAACGACTTTTGTATGAATTTACAATTTTCTTAGCATAATCTTCTTTTAAAACTTTCAATTCTCTATTGAGCTTGTTTATTTTAAGCTGATTACGATACATATCATCGCCTAAAAGTCGGGTTTGCTTTTCGGTGGTATGAATCAGATTTTCTTTTAGTCTAATCTTGTTCTTTTGAATCAAAAAAACATTCATAGCTGATTTTTCCTTTGACTTGACACTTTTCAGCATCTTTTCATTCTCTCTAATCTCTTTTTGAATTTGAGCTTTGCGTTGTTCTAATTTTTCTTGCTGGGACTGACTCCACATAGTAGAGGTCAAACACAGAAATAACAGACTAAGGAGATATTTTGGCATCTTAAAAAATATTTTTTTGCAAATTTACTTAATTATTATTCTTTTATAACCATCAGGAATGCTATATGGAAAAGAAAGTTCTTCGTTAAAGGAAACCGAATTGTAATTCAAATTGATTTCAGATTTTCCTTTAGGCTGAGCCGTTTTAATTTCAACCGATGATGGTAAATTAGCTTCTTTATGGGCTACTCTTTCCGGGTAAGCAATTTGAATGCTTCTGTTTTCAGCTTCCTGTACTACTTCTTGTTTGTTAACACTAAAATCAGTTGGGTTAAAATAATAACTTTTTTTAGTATTTCCATTATTCGAATCGTCTAATCGATAGAGATTGTCTAACAGAATTTTAGTGTATTTTCCTTTGTTTAAATCGTCCAAAGCCTCTCCTGTTAGCATGTTTTGAATTTTATTGTAATCCAAATCGGTTCCTAACCACTGACTTAATGCACTGAAATCGCCATCAAAATAAGTGCCTTTAATTTTTTCGTAATAACTCACCGATGTAGGTGTTATCGAAGCTTTTGCCATGGTAATACCTATAAAACGAATGCTTACTAAAATTTGCTGGTCTTTCTTAATTTTAATTTCTGCAGTTACATTTTGGGCTTGTTTATCATCGGCATAACGAGCATTGGCTTTGATATATAATGTAGAAAAATCACTTTTATTGCTGTAATGATTGTCAATTATTTTAGTTGCCTTCATCTCGTCAACCGGTTCGGTAACTGTTGTTGATGTTACAACTGCTTTTGGTTTACAGGAAACCATAAAAACAATTGCTACTATTGCTAAATACTTCTTCATTTTATTTTTGCTTTTTTAATAGTTCGTTTGCTTTCGAAAAATAGAACTCTTTTTTATTATTATCTCCTAAACCATTATAGGCTTCTCCTAACTGAATATTATAACCTATTTCTAATGATACATCTTCCACTACATAATCCATGCCCATTTCTAATATTTCCTTCGCTTTTTTAAACTCTCGCAACTGATTGTAAGCTAATCCTGCAAAATAATAAAATTGAGGCTGAACCGGATACAATTCAATCATTTCGTTAGCAATTTTAGCAATTTTATCAAATTGCTCCAATTGCGAATATACATCTATCAAAAGCAAACTAATTTCTACGTCGGCTTCTCCTGTTTTTTTGAGTGCCATGAGATAATACTTTATTGCCTTATCCCATTGCTTTTTGTTGTGGTAATATTTACCAACTTCCTTAGCAACATTAACATTTTTATCCTCATCAAAATAAGCAATTGCCTTATCTAAATCAGTCTCTAACTTCGGATTAGTATTGACATAAATTAAAAATTCATTAAAAATACGATGTTTTATTTTGCTGTCTATTTTTGTACTTGCCAGCACCGTATTCATGGCTTTTATTGCCTTTTGACTTTCTTTGTTAACTAAATAATCTTTAAATAAACTCACCTGAGCCCATTCAGAATTAGGAATTTCTTTTTCTAACTTTCGAACCGTTTCGAGTACTTTTTCTAAATTATCTTTCTTGGAATACAAATAAATCAACGAAATATAATTAGACTCTTCCTTAGGATATTGATTGATTTGATTTATCAAATTAGTTATTTCAGCGTCCTGATAAGTTCCTTGGGACAAAATCTGAAGCTTGTAATTTTCTCTCCTTTCTGATTTGCCCACAGTTTCATTCAATTCATTGATAAGTAATAAAGCTTTATCAAATTCAGCTGTATTCATATACAAGGAAGTCAAATCTTCTTTGAACTTGGGATCAAACGGAATGAGTTTGTTAATTACCTTAATTGCATCGATATAATCCTTGGTTTCATAATCCACATCATACATACCAATTAAAAACCATTTGTTTTTGGGGTCTATCGAATTGGCTTTTTCGAATGAAGAATAGGCATTTTTATACTCTTTTAAAGCCAGATAATTTTTGCCTAATTCGTGGTAAATCGTGGCATTATTGGAATCCAATTTCAGGCAACGTTCTAAAGCGGTTATGGCTTTATCGTGATTTTCAATTGCCTTTTGCTTTAAAGCTTCAAAAAAATATTCTTTAAATTTATTGTCTTCGAGTTTAATTTCTTCAGGTTCCGTTTGCCCCCATAACAAAGCCGAATTGCATAGCAAAACCAACATTATCAGTAAAGAAATTACCTTTTTCATTTTTACCAATTAAATTTCAAAAGCACTTTATTATTTTACCATTAAGGAATTTAAGCCATTAAGCTTAATCAACTTAATTTTCTTAATGGTAAATTTTTATAGTTATTGTCATTATTCTAAAACCGAATAATCCCCAATACTTATACTTGTAAAATTACCATCAAAACTAGCGTGATTTCCTATCATGGCGTTGTCTAAATTAGCATTTTTAATATGCGCATGAGTTTGTACCAAACTGTTTTTGATGCTGCTATCCACTACATGGCATCCGTTTCCAAGGGAAACATTTGGACCAACAGTAGCATTAATTAAAACCACATCATCACCTATAAAACAAGGCTCAATAATAGTCGAATTTTCAATTTTTACTTTTGGCGAAACCAAACTTTCTTTATCTTCTGCTAAGAAAGCAAGCATCCTCGAATTGGTTTCAACAGTTACATTTTTGTTTCCGCAATCCATCCAGGCACTTACTTCACCTGTTTTAAATACTTTTCCGTTGGCCATCATGTTTTTGATACCATCGTTAATTTGGTATTCGCCACCATTTTGGATGTTATTGTCTAAAACATTTTGCAATTCTTGTTTTAAAACAGCAATATCTTTGAAATAATAAATTCCAATAACAGCCAAATCACTCACAAATTCCTTTGGTTTTTCTACCAATTCGATGATCTCATTTTTATCATTTAGTTTAACTACACCAAAAGCTTCCGGATTCTCAATTTGTTTTACCCAAATAACAGAATCAGCTGTTGGATCTAATTCAAAATCAGCTCTAATCAAAGTATCGGCATAAGCAATTACCGCCGGACCAGAAAGTGATTCCTTGGCACACATAATCGCATGACCTGTTCCCAAAGCTTCATTTTGATAATAAATAGTTGCTCTTGCACCTAGTTTTTCGGCAATAGCAATTAAATCCTGCTCTACTTTTTCGCCAAAACTTTCATGGATTATAAAAGCAACTTCTTCAATATCCTGATTCAAAACACCGGCAATATCTTCTACTAATCTATGAACGATAGGTTTTCCGGCAACTGGAATTAAAGGTTTAGGAATGGTTAATGTATGTGGGCGTAGGCGAGAACCTCTACCTGCCATTGGGACGATTATTTTCATTGTTCTTAAGTTTGAATGAAAATTTCAATCCAAATGTATGGCACAAATGGAACCGAAAATTTCACTATTGTTGGTTATTTACTTTATTTTTTTAAATCAGAATTGTATGCTGCTATTTTACGCCTGTACTCCCAAAACCTCCTGCTCCTCTAGACGTTTCAGTCAATTCAGTGACTTCTTCCCATTCGGCACGTTCGTGTTTGGCTATGATGAGTTGAGCAATGCGCTCTCCATTTTGAATTTCAAAAGCCTGATTGGATAAATTAACTAAAATTACTCCAATTTCTCCACGGTAATCTGCATCAACGGTTCCGGGACTGTTCAATACGGTAATTCCATTTTTAAATGCCAATCCGCTTCTTGGTCGCACCTGCGCTTCGTAACCTATCGGCAATTCGATAAAAAGACCTGTTTTAACGATGGTTCTTTCTAAAGGTTGTAGTATTATCGATTCGGTTAAATTAGCTCTTAAATCCATTCCTGCCGAAGCTATAGTTTCATAACCAGGCAAGGCATGTTGTGATTTATTGATAATATTTATTTTCATTTTTTTATTTTATATAGAAATAAGTGGCACTTATTTTTTCTGATTACTTTTTCGATTCATAATACTCATTAACGTTTCTTTTTCATTGTGGTAAATGAAATAGAGAAACAAAAGCAGTAACGCAATTCCAACAAAATAATTTTCTCTGAAACCATAAAATGAAACTACTGAGAAAATTACAGACAAACCAAGATAGCCTCCTATTTTGTTAAAATCATAAGGAATAGGATAATATTTATTTCCAAGATAATACGAAATCA
Organism: Flavobacterium sp. GSA192; assembly: GCF_006386525.1. Classification (NCBI taxonomy): domain Bacteria; kingdom Pseudomonadati; phylum Bacteroidota; class Flavobacteriia; order Flavobacteriales; family Flavobacteriaceae; genus Flavobacterium; species Flavobacterium sp. GSA192. The sequence goes on from NZ_VAHC01000002.1 coordinate 139,755, forward strand.
ACATCATACTTCCATAGGCAGCCAATGTTGCAATAGCTGAACCGGTATAACTCATGGACGGAATTAACAGGAAATTCAGAACCAAAGTAATGATAGCTCCCACAATAGAAATATAAGCACCAATATAAGTCTTATCAATCAATTTGTACCAAACTGAAAGGTTCGTGTAAATTCCCAAACAAAAATTAGCCAGAATAATCAACGGCACCACCTTCATTGCTACCCAATAGGATTCGTCACGAATCATTATAAACTTGAATAAATCGGCAAAAACAATCACACTTAACATAATAAACGAACCGAATATGACAAAATATTTGGTTACCATTGCATAAGTTTGTGGTGCGTTTTCGTCTTTAGCATGACTAAAAAAGAAAGGTTCAATACCAAGTGTATAAGCCGTTCGATACAAAACCATGAACAAACCTAACTTATAACAAGCCGAATAAACTCCTACTTCATCTTCAGCAATATTGCGGGGTAATAATCGGTCTAAAAGAATTTTGTCAAATTGTTCGTTGATGGCAAAAGCAATTCCGGCAACCAAAATGGGTAACCCATAAACCATCATTTTTTTCCACAAACTAAAATTGAACTTCCATTTTAGAAAAACATAATCAGGAGACAAAACCACAAAAGTCAATAAACTGGCAATGATATTAGAAAGAAAAATATAACCTACCTGAAAATTTTCTATATAAAACGAACTGATTAAACCCGTAGGATTTAATTCTGCCATTTTAGGTAAATAAATCAAAAACAAAATGCTCAATAATAAATTCACTAACACATTTCCAATTTTGATAATGGCATACATCATCGGTCTTTGAAAAGCTCGTAGTTTTGAAAAAGGAATAATAACCAGAGCATCCAATGTCAAAATCCAAATGGTATAGGTAATGTATTGGGAATCGATTCCGGACCAATCGGCTAAGGTAGTTCGGAATAAAAGTGCAACAAATAAAAACACTATGGTAGTCCAAAAAATAGAAACCATTGAAGTTTCGACCACTATTTTTTTATCTTCTTCTTTATTGTAGAATCTAAAAAAAGCCGTTTCCATTCCGTAAGCCAGAATCACATTAAAAAAAATCATCCAGGCAAATATAATAGTCACTTTTCCGTACTCTGCTTTGGGAAGCAAATCGGTATAAAGTGGCACCAGCAGAAAACTAAACATTCTAGGCAAAACTGTAGCTAGTCCGTAAATGGCTGTTTGTTTGAAAAGATTTTTATATAAACCCAAAGTGATATGTCTTAATACTTTTTAGAAAACAAAAATAACTAAATCTTTGGTTTAATCGGTGTAGCTTTTACGCCTATTCTAATTTCTTTTTAAAAAATTTCAAAAAAAAATAGCCCCGTAAGTACGAGGCTATTTTTATATAGAAAAATTATTTTTTTCTTATCCATTCAAAGCTTCTGCTCCACCAACAATCTCTAAGATCTCGTTCGTAATTGCAGCTTGACGTGCTTTGTTGTATGTTAATTTCAATTGATTTCTCAATTCAGTAGCATTATCTGTTGCTTTGTGCATTGCAGTCATACGCGCACCATGCTCTGAAGCAAATGAATCACGGATTCCTTTGTACAATTGTGTTTTCAATGATTTAGGAATCAAAGTCAATACAATCTCTTCTTTAGATGGTTCGAAGATATAATCTCCGGCTGCAACATTCAAATCAGATTTAACAGGAGCTAATGGTAAAAATTGCTCTGTTTGAACAATTTGAGTAGCAGCATTTTTAAATTGGTTATAAATCAATTCAATTCTGTCATACTCACCACCAACAAATTTTTGAGTTAATGTTTCAGCAATAGCAGCAACATTATCAAAAGTTAAATTATCAAATACAGCACTTTGATTTTCAATTACTGTATTTGTCTTACTTAAAACATCATTTCCTTTTTTACCAATAGCAAAAATATCAACTTGTTTACCAGCATAAAACTCAGAACGATTTTTAGCTTCCTTAATTACATTCGAATTAAAAGCACCACACAAACCTCTGTTAGAAGTAATCGCTACTAATAATACTTTCTTCACTTCACGTTGTGTAGTAAATTCTTCCCCTGTTCCTCCTTCAAGAGTTGCAGAAAGATTTTGTAATAATTCCGTTAATTTTTCGGCATAAGGGCGCATGGCTGTAATTGCATCCTGAGCTTTTTTAAGCTTGGCTGCAGATACCATTTTCATCGCCGATGTAATTTGCATCGTAGATGAAACGGAAGTAATTCTATTACGGATTTCCTTTAAATTTGCCATTTTTTTGTAAAAGTTTGGAGTTGGAAGATGGAAGTAGGAAGTAAGATTTTAACTTCTTACTTCCAGCTTCTAACTTCTATCTTAATTATATTTTGCTGAAACTTCTTTCGCTACAGTCTCGATTACATCAGTAATTTCGTCTGTCAACTTACCTGCTTTTAAAGCATCAAGAGTTGGTCTGTGCTTAGCGTTTAAGAATTCTAAGAAATCTTTCTCAAATTCTTTTACTTTATTTACAGGAACATTTCTTAATAAGTTTTTAGAACCTGCATAGATAATAGCTACCTGGTCTTCAACAGTATAAGGATCATTCAAACCTTGTTTCAAGATTTCAACGTTTCTTTTTCCTTTTTCAATTACGTTTAAAGTAACAGCATCAAGGTCAGAACCAAATTTAGCAAACGCTTCCAATTCACGGAATTGAGCCTGATCTAATTTTAAAGTACCTGATACTTTTTTCATTGATTTAATTTGAGCATTACCTCCAACACGAGATACAGAAATACCTACGTTAATTGCCGGACGAACCCCTGAGTTAAACAAATCTCCATCAAGGAAAATCTGACCATCAGTAATCGAGATTACGTTTGTTGGGATATATGCAGAAACGTCACCAGCTTGAGTTTCGATAATTGGTAAAGCTGTTAATGAACCACCACCTTTAACGATTCCTTTGATAGAATCCGGTAAATCATTCATGTTTTTAGCAATTCCGTCATCAGCGATAACTTTACAAGCTCTTTCTAATAAACGAGAGTGTAAGTAGAAAACGTCTCCAGGATAAGCCTCACGTCCCGGTGGTCTTCTTAATAAAAGAGATACCTCACGGTAAGCCACAGCTTGTTTAGATAAATCATCATAAACAATTAAAGCCGGACGACCAGAATCTCTAAAATATTCTCCAATAGCAGCACCAGCGAATGGAGCGTAAACTTGCATTGGAGCTGGGTCAGAAGCATTAGCAGCTACGATAACTGTATAAGCCATTGCTCCTTTTTCTTCTAACATTTTTGCAATTCCTGCTACAGTTGACGCTTTTTGTCCAATTGCAACATAGATACAGAATACTGGTTTACCAGCATCATAAAATTCTTTTTGATTTAAGATAGTGTCAATACAAACAGTTGATTTACCTGTTTGACGGTCACCAATAACCAACTCACGTTGACCTCTACCAACCGGGATCATAGCATCAACCGCTTTTACACCTGTTTGTAATGGTTCAGTAACTGGTTGACGGAAAACTACTCCAGGAGCTTTTCTTTCCAAAGGCATTTCGTATAAGTCCCCACCGATTGGTCCTTTTCCATCAATTGGAAAACCAAGAGTATTTACTACACGTCCTACCATTTGTTCTCCTACTTTAAGAGAAGCAATACGTTGAGTTCTTTTAGCAGTAGAACCTTCTTTGATTCCTGTAGATGGTCCTAAAAGTACCACACCTACGTTATCTTCTTCAAGATTCAATACAATAGCCTCAAGACCATTTTCAAATTCTACTAACTCTCCATATTGTACATTCGAAAGCCCGTAAATACGAGCAATACCATCTCCAACTTGAAGTACCGTTCCTACCTCCTCTAGCGTAGCGCCAGATTCAAAACCTTCTACTTGCTTTCTTAATATTGCTGAAATTTCAGCAGGTTTGATTTCCGCCATCTTAATTTATAATTTAGACACTTAATGTGCAATAAAACTAGTTACTTAATTCTCTCTTTAATACTTGTAATCTGTTAGCGATAGAAGCATTGTACTGCTTATCACCTATTCTTAGAATAAATCCTCCAATGATTGCAGGATCTACTATATTTTTAATGGTTACTTTTTTATCTGACAAAGATTCGATTTTAGTCAAAACTTTAGCTTCTAAAGCCGCATCCATAGAAATAGCAGTAGTTACTACAGCTACTTCTAAACCATTAGCCTCATCAAATAATTCAGAATATGCTACTGCAATAGCTTCAAGAATTTCAAATCTTTTATTTTCGAATAATAAATGAAAGAAACCTTTAGTTACACCATTAACATTAGCAAAAACTTCCAATAGTGCATTTTCTTTTACCTCAACACTAATAGTTGGACTTTGAATAAACGCATTTAATTCAGAGTTTCCTTTAATAGTTGAAGCAATTAAAATCATATCGTTATTAATCTCATTAGCAACTCCAATTGAGTCTGCCATACTAAGAATCGCTTTTGCGTAACGAATTGCTGCTCTTGTACCTGCCATAATATTAGTTTAGCTTTACGTCACCTAACATTTTCTCAACTAATTTAGTTTGAGCTTCAGTGTTAGATAATTCGTCTTTCAATAATTTCTCTGCGATACTCAATGACAAAGTAGAAACCTGCAATTTCAATTCAGCCATAGCTGCATTTTTTTCGCTGTTAATTGCTGCTTTAGCCTGCTCAATCATTTTCTCACCTTGTGCCTGAGCTTCACCTTTAGCATCAGCAATCATTTTCTCTTTCATCTCACGAGCTTCTTTCAACATAGCATCACGCTCAGCTCTTGCCTCGTTCAAAATTCTTTGATTGTCAGCTTGCAAATTTTGCATTTCTTTTCTAGCATTTTCAGCAGATTCTAATGCGTTTTTGATTCCTTCTTCTCTTTCATTAACTGCATCAAGAATAGGTTTCCAAGCGAATTTTTTCAATAATAATATTAATCCAACAAATATTAATACTTGCCAAAAAAACAAACCAAACTCAAACTGATTTATTAACTTTTCCATTATATATAATTCTAAGTTTTATATTCTAAATTTAATCTTGTTGCATTGCTGCAATGTAATGTTTTAATTTTAAAAGCAATAGTTACAACCAACCGTTGCAACTATTGTCTTTTTTTAGTTTTAATTAAGCTGCGAATAAAGCTGCGAAACCAATACCTTCAATAAGTGCAGCAGCGATAAGCATAGCTGTTTGGATTTTTCCTGAAGCTTCTGGTTGACGAGCAATAGCGTCCATTGCTGAACTACCAATTTTACCAATACCTAAACCTGCTCCGATAACGATTAATCCAGCTCCAATAATTTGTGGAATTTCCATGATATATATATTAAAAATTAAACATTCAATTTGATTTCAGAATGAAGATTAACGATTTTAGATTTCAGAATGCAAATCTACATTCAAAAATCATAAATCTAAAATCAACAATCTTAGTGGTGACCTTCTTCGTGGTGGTGTTCTTCAACAGCCGCACCAAAATAAAGTGCCGATAACATTGTGAAAATATAAGCCTGCAAGAATGCAACTAAAATTTCAAGAATAGAAAGTGCAAATGCTAACCCAAAAGATAACGGACTTCCAATCCAGCTTTTAAAGATAAACATTAAAGCGATAATACTCATCAATACAATATGTCCTGCAAAAATATTTGCGTACAAACGTATCATTAATGAGAAAGGTTTAATAAAAACACCTAACAATTCAATTGGCGCTAAGATGATACGCATTGGTTTTGGCACACCCGGCATCCAGAAAATGTGTCCCCAATAGTTTTTATTAGCTGTTAAGTTAGTAATTAAGAAAGTTAAAAATGCTAATGAGAAAGTAATTGTTAAGTTACCAGTAGCATTAATTCCTAGTGGAGTTAATCCGAAGATATTTAAGAACAACACAAAGAAGAAGATTGTCAATAAATAACTCATATAGTTTTTATATTTTTTCTCACCAATGTTTGGTATAGCTATTTCGTCACGAACATATACTACTAATGGTTCAAAAATACGACCTACTCCAGAAGCAATTCCTCCGTTTTTAGCGTAAGATTTAGCCAAATTAGTAAAAATGAAAAACATTAATAAAGCAGCAGCAATAATTGAAACTACTGTTTTAGTAATTGAAAAGTCAATAGGACGAACATTAGTCGGGAAACCAGTTTCTTCATCCTCAGTAATTGTTCCTGAAGCATCTGTTCTGTAAATTTTACCATCATGATGATTGATAGCATAAAAGTTACCTTTAGATTCTGCTACTTCTTTTCCGTGGTGGAATTTTGCAGAAGAAAAAACGTGTAATTCATTATTATCCCATAAAATTACAGGCAATGGAAAACCCCAGCTTTCTCCTGTCTCATCATCCTGAGTTAATGAAAAATCATGAGAATCCAAAACGTGGTGACCAATGAACGCTTTAATTTTAGATTTTAAATCTGTTGGTTCAGCATGAGCTCCTTCATGATGCCCCTCGGCTGCTACTTCGTGAGTGGCTTCTACCTTTACTTGTGCCGAATCAACTTCTTGATTTGCAAAACTTACCAATGGAAGACACGCTAAAAATGTTGCTATTATAAATCTAAGTGGTCTCTTTAAAATCACCATAATTACTAAATATGTTATATTTACGTTTCTAAAATTTGGCGCAAAGGTACATTTTTTATTTACATCTAAAAGGATATAAAAATATATTTTTTTTAATCTCTGATTTAAGGCTCTTTTTTAAGGCTTTTTGCTTAATATTCTTATAGTTAGAACAGTCTCAATTGTCAAAAAAAGGACAAATAGTACAAAAAAATTTATCTTCTCAATTCTAATGTCATAATGAGTCCTATTCAAAATCGGCTTTAGGAGTAAATAATAGAAAACAAGTTTACTGCTGGTTAACAACAAAAAAGACATTCCCAACTGATCAAAATTGCGTTTTTTTATCATTAAAAGAATAAAAACAATCACAAAAGACAATATAAAAAAGATGCCATACAACTGCTCTAAACTGTAATAAAACGTCTGCTGGTCGATTTTGAAAAAATAAAAAACCAATTGATGCACTACATAAGCTACAACTACCGAAATGAATAAAAAGAGAAGATACTTGTAATTTTTTAAAATCATAATTGTTGTTTTGTCCGGAAAAGACGGTTCATTCTTTATCTTTATTAATCTCGTTAACCTGCCTTATTACATTATACAATGCTAAGAACACCCCTATCATAACAAATATTTTGTTGTAATAAATCTTAGGATGCGGATGATTTTCGTCGAGCCAGTCACCTAAATACGCAAACAAAAAAATGATTACTCCCATTTGTATGGGAATATTAATCAAAGCGAGCCATTTACCAGGCTTTTTATCGTTAGGATTCGTTTCCATCACTTGATATGTTTTGACTTTCTTTCATTGTACAGGAGGCAGAAAAATCGGCTCCTGGTTCTACTGCTAATTTTCCCACGGTAACATCGCCCTGAATACTTGCTTTGGATTTTATATTTAATAATTCGGCTACTATAATTGTTCCGTTAAATTTCCCTTCAATATCAGCATTTTTACAACTAACATCTCCCGTAACACTTCCTGTAGGGCCTATAACTAACTTACCCATAGATTGAAAATTCCCTATTAATTCGCCATCTAATCTAAAATCAGCCTTCGAAATAATATCTCCTTTTATAATGGTTCCTTCAACGATTCTATTAGTTTTACCTAAAAGCTCGGTATAGGGTTTTTCTTTTTTATTAAACATTGCAATTATTTTTTGGCTTCTAAATATGAGTTTAGATTTTTCTTGATTTGAACTATTTTATAATTTTCGTTCGAAATAATTATAGGAACAGTTGTGATTTGATAACTTGGATTTTCTTTTAAAACTCCTGCTACACTCGTGGCATATTCCTGTGTGGAAATACCCTGAACGATTACAAATCCCTGGTTTTCAGCATAGGAATTATAAGCCAGATTTAATTTTTGAGCATTCTCAGCATTAATAAACTTACTGATTTTTTCCTCTATTGTTTTTTTATCATTAGCAGCATTTAGAGCTACCGGATACAATATCTTCCAATGAGTGGACTCTTTAAAATCAAAATCCATTTGTTCTAATGACGGTATTTGCTCTGCCAGAATGCTATGTGCCTTTTTACCTTCTTCGGTATTTGGATAAGTCGCTGCCACAAATTCCAATGCAGTTTTATAAGCAACTAATCCTTTTTGTTTTCCAATGGTATTGGCTTTTAAAAGTTCAAATTTAGGTACCACTTCTTCACCCGAAAACTGATTGATTAATCCGTCCACTTTGGCCGAAACAGCATCAAATTCTTCGTTGTTGTATTGCTGATATAGTTTTTTATAAACCTCCTCGGGACTTCCTTCCTCAACTATCACATTCGAATTGTTTAAAATTTGAGCATACCGCGAATTTGGATATTGACTTATAATTTTGTTCCTGATTTCCTCAGCTTTTTCATTATTTGTAACTTGATAAATTTTATACAAATTATATAAGCTAGGAAGTACTAATTTTTCTACGGGTTGATTGGCTAATAATTGTTCCAATTTTTTTGCAGCCAAATCATATTCTTTGAACTTTTCCTTATAAATAACACCTAACTGATAATAAGCATCATTGCGCTCTTTGGCAATGCTGTCAATAGCTGTCACTGCTACGGGAAGCTGTTTTAAATAAAAATCAGCCGTGTATTTAGGTTCAACTTCTTTTTCTTTCGAAACTTTCTCAGCCACTACTTCCTGTTCCTGAACGCTAAGTGAATCGTTAGCAATTGCATTATTCGGATTCAAATTAATTGAGGAACTAACTCTCCAAAATCCTGTTGAAACGCGTTTCCCCCAATTTTTCTTAAAGGCAATTTTCCCAAAAGACACCGTAGAAGGATTGTAAAAATAAAAGCTGTTTTCTGTTTGAATGCTCGCCATAGATGGCGGAGCAAATGGCGTTTTAGCAGCAGGATTAGCTGATTTAGCAGCATCAGCAACCGAAGACTGACTGTTTCTTTCGATATTTTTTTGCTTTTCGGCTTCTTTCTCCTCTAAAATTCTTTTGGCTTCATCTGATTTTTTTAACTTCTCTATGTAACCGTCAAAATAGGCTATTTTCCCGGATTCAGGTAAGGAAACTACATGTAGAATACTGTCGTTTCTGGTAGCTATGTCTTCATAGAAAATTACTTCATCGAGATTTTTACGCACTTTTTCAATGTGAATAAACTCTCTGGTTTTAGGATTCAGTTTTACCAAAGTACTGTCGTAATATTTAGCCGCAAGCGGATAACGTGCATTTTTAAAATACATGTTTCCTATATTTCTGTAATCGGACGCTATTAAATAATTATCGGATTGAGCCTTTTTTAAAGAAGCATTGTAATATTCTAAAGCCCTTTCGTCCTTGCCTTGCTTGTCATAGAAAACACCCATCTGGTAATTTAAAACATCCAAAAAAGGACGGTTCTCACGGTTTTCTAACAATTTATGGAATTTCTCATCAAAGACCATTTTATCACCATTTTGATAATCAAACAATGCAGCTAATCTGGCCTGTGATTGCATCATGTATTTCCTGTCTGATTTACGATTCATCTTAATCACCGCCTGATAATACTCTTTTGCAATTTCATTTTGACCCATTTCCTCATGCAATTGCCCCAAAATAAAACGGTATCTGGCTTTTTCATTATTGCGTTTGGTAAAAATCACGGCTTTTTTTAATGTAACAATCGCACTGTCTTTTTCTTCTAAATTTAAAAAAGAAGCCGCCAAAAGCGCATTGGCATCAGCCAAAACCTGTTTTTTAGGTTTGTGGTCTTTGAGCATTTTGCTGATATTTTTCACCACCAAAGCATCGTTGCCTAAACGCATATTGGTTTTTTCACGCCAAATTTTAGCTTCTTCTATTCGGCTGCTGTTAGGATATTTGTATAAAATATAATTAAAAGCGTCCAGTGCCGGAATGAATCGTTGATCGTAGTAACGGGATTTTCCTAACAATAAATACGCTTCGTCAATTTGAGAATTGCGTTCCCGACCGCCAATGTTCATCGAATGTTTTTGAATGGCCTTGGTCGCTTTGGTTTCTGCCAATTTAAAATCGGCATTTTTTGTGGTATCTACTACAATATCTTCATTGATGTGCATGGGTTCAATAGACAAACGCTCCCAGAAATTATCTTCGTTGCTGGCCTCAATACCTTTAATTCCTTTGTCTAATCCTATTTGACCGTTGTACAAAATGTTATATTTTGTACTTAAAGCATGTGAATTTCGAGCCAAAAAAGTATCATTCCTGGTAGAACAAGCTACCAAAATACACAAACACCCTAAGGGAATTGAATATTTAATTTTGTTGGTTTTCAATGATTCGCTGGTTTTATCATTAAACTTTTAAAAAGTTTTTTTAGTATAATGACTGGTAAAAATACGTTTCTTTTTGAAATATTTAAATTTAAAGCCGGAAAAGCTTTTGAGTAGTTTTGAAATTAATCAAAATACACTTTTAAAATTCTTATCTAAATTCTCAAAAAAATCAAAATCAACTGTTTAAATACAATAACAAAAAATTAAGACTAGTAAAAAAGCTACTTTTTTGAAACTGAACTTTCAGATAAGCTTGTTTTAGGGAATCAAAATTAATGATTCCGCAAAATATTCCACAAATTCAGTATCTTAATTATGTAGCGTTTTCTATTTTTGTAAAAAATTATATCACATGCCAAATTTTCTTAAACTCATTATAAAAGAGGTTAAAAGAGAAACTGTCGCTGCTGTTTCTATCCTTTTTAATGTACCTGAAGAATTAAAAGACAACTATAAATTCATCGCGGGACAATACGTAAACATCCGATTAACATTGGACGGAAAAGAAATTCGTCGTGCGTATTCCATTTGTTCTTCGCCTGAAAGTGGCGAATTGCGCATTGCTGTGAAAGCCGTTAAAGATGGTTTGTTTTCTCAATTTGCCAATAGCCAACTAAAGGCAGGCGATGTCCTTGAAGTAGGAAAACCAGAAGGAAAATTCACTTTTGAACCTGATACTAACCGACAAAAAAACTATGTGGCCTTCGTTTCCGGAAGCGGAATTACGCCTGTTTTATCTATCATCAAATCGGTTTTAAAAAGTGAACCTAAGAGTTCTTTTGTGCTGGTTTACGGAAACAAATCGCCCGAAGAAACCATTTTTCACCAGGAATTACACGATTTACACCTGCAATATGTAAGCCGATTATTAGTTCATTATGTTTATAGCCAGGCTAAGGCTGATGAAGCTTTATTTGGTCGAATTGACAAATCGGTAGTGAATTATGTTTTGAACAACAAACACGCTGCCATAGAATTTGAAAAATTCTATTTGTGTGGTCCTGAACAAATGATTGATACCGTATCTGGCATTTTAAAAGAGAAAAACGTAAAAGATTCGGCTATAAAGTTTGAGCTTTTTACAGCTTCGGCTTTTGAAAATGAAATCAAAGATTTGAGCGGACACTCAAAAATTACCGTTATGGTGGACGATGAAGAAACTTCGTTCGAAATGTCCCAAAAACAAACCATTCTGGAAGCAGCCTTAAAACAAGGAATCGATGCTCCATATTCTTGCCAGGGCGGAATTTGCAGCAGCTGTCTTTGTCGCGTAACCGAAGGAAGTGCCGAAATGAAGAAAAACTCCATCCTTACCGATAAAGAAATTGCCGAAGGTTTAATCCTGAGCTGTCAGGCACATCCAACATCGGATACTATTTATGTGGATTTTGATGATGTTTAGTAGTTAAATTCTAAAACTCAATAACTAAAACTTCTCTGAAAAGGGAAGTTTTTTTGTTTTAGGGATGTTGGGGTTTTTCTTATATTAGCAGAGACTAGACTATGAAATATAATTTTATTGACTTTAAGTTAAATTATAAAAACATTAGAAGTCACACATGCGTTTAATAAATTATTTAAATTCCTAACAGCCATGGACATTTATAATAAAAATTTTTATTGGTTAAAAACTAACGACAATCACGAAAATTGGTTTGTAATTGCTTATGATGAATATTTAGCTGAAAAATTTTTTGTTAGTATGGAGGGATATGATTTGGAAGATGTTGAAGCAACTAAAATATGTGAAGTCATTTTTGAAGATCATGATGAAAATGAATACTTTCCTTCAAATGAAATGCTAATAAAAAATGGATTTGAGATTATCAAGTTAGATGAACCAATGATAGTATGGAAAGATGGGAAAAAATATTGTCAAGGTAACATTATGCATTGTATCATATCAGAAAAAAGTAAAAATAAATTAGGTTTATATATAATTCATACAAATAATTCTAACTTATTTAAAATTGGTATTACAAAAAATATCAATCAACGAATAAAACAATTTGAAACTGGAAATCCTTTTGAGTTTACCTTATATGAATTTTTTGAAACAGAAAGTTGTAGAAAATTAGAAAAACTTATTCATGAAAAATTAGAAAAAAATAGATACCGAAAAGAATGGTTTAAATTAAACGAAGAAGAACTAACTGAGATTTGTAATTTCGCAAAAAATTATATTGGACTTCCTCCATATCTTGAAGAATTTAATTGTCCTATATCTGATTTTTTAACAATACCAGAACAAAATGATATTGATAAAATTAATGATGTAAATGATCTGCCATTCTAAAAAAATTATAAAAACAAATCCTTTTCAAGTCTTCATACCATGAAATCCATTCGAGAAATATTTAAGAACAATCCATCGCTTCTTGATGAACCAGAAGTAATACAACTTATAGATTATTGCGAGCAATTGCAAGACGAAATTGTTGAGTTTAAATTTCAAAAAACTGACAATAAAGAACTCCCTATGCTCGATATGATTAAAGAAGTCATTAAAGGCTGTAATGCCGTCGAAAAAGAGCAAATGGAACACGAACGCTTTGGTTATCCTCCACCTGATTATCAGGAAACTATTTCGAATCTAAAGAATTATATTTATGATAGATGTAGGGATGAGAAGATTTATTTATAAGTAAAAATCCAAATCCCAATTGTATAAAAACTGAGATTTGGAATTTTTTTATTTAGAATTTACTAAAGAAACGCATTCCACAAAAACATGTTTTTTTGCCTTTTGTTTTCTTCTTTATCCTCGCCATAGCTGAACCACTCCTTTGTTTTTTCTTCAATCAATGTTTTCAGTCCTACAAAATCATAGGTCTTTTTGGCTGCGATGGGTTTTATATCAGCTGCATTAGCAAAAGTCACATCAACTTTAGTCGCAATATAAGAAGTATATAATCGTGGTATGGTAAGCCCTAAAATCATACCTGGCAAACCACTGATAGAACAGGGACCGCCCGAAATGGTAATATCATCCGTGTAAAAAGCAAATACATATACGTCGTCCATTATTTTGCCAACGGCTTTTCGGCAATTATATCCGGCTATTTCTCTGTTTTCATTGGTAATTTTCCATTCAATTTTTGGAATACTATCGGCTATAACAAAATTAGTTCCAACAATCTGTTTTTGCATGTTCATTGTCCCGGAAGTAAAATCAAAATACCAAATATTTTCTTCATCGACCTCTTTGTAGTATTTTGGAATTCTTGTTTTTGGGTTCCATCTGTCAAATTTGAATATGCTTTTATTGTCTTCAAAAGTATAGTTGAAATAAGAAATTTTAAGATCAGAAAGATTGTCTTTCATCATTTCGTCCCAACTATCATTACTCATTGTTTTTTTGAGATTGGTACTTACCTCATATTCAATTACAGCCTTATCTACAAATTGCTGCGCTCTTATGGTAGTTGTAAAAATGAGTGCGGTTATAAAAAAATATATTGTTTTCATCGTTTATAAGTTATGAGTTGTGAAATTGTCTTTGAATTTATTTTTGGGATGTTCCGCCACCGTTTTTAAAATTCCATGTAAAACCTACCATGACATATCTTTTGAGTCTGTCGTTTTGTTCCTGACTAATGGTGTTTTCATAAACATTTCTTTGAATTCCTATATTTTGATTTAAAATATCCCTTATCAAAATATAAGCTGTAAACTCGTCTTTTTTGAAAGTACGCTGTAACCTTGCATTCCACAACTGATTAGTTAAATTATCCTGAAAATCGATTGTTTTTTGTCGGGTATTCAAATTATAATCGGTTGATAGTTTCCATTTTTCATCTAAATAAACTCCTATATCCAGATTCAAATTATTGGTGTTAAACGATTTGATTTCATCATTTTGAGTGGTACTGTTTCGATTAAACGAAAATCGGTTACTTAAACTAAGATCGTATTTCTTTTCTTTTGATTTGTATAAATAAACGCCAAATCCTGTGTTTAAATTCTTAGAATTACCTATTTTATCATTAATGCTAAGTACTGTTTTACTGTAATTAACGGATGGATTAAGATTAACATTTAAGTTTATCTTTTTTACCTTAAATCCATATCCAAAATAGAAATTTCCTGAAAAATTGCCATTAGTGTTTATTGGTTTGGAAACTGTTTTGGCTGTTTCCGGATCTATCACTCTGCTATAAGTAATTAAATTGCTCGTTGTACTAAAAGAAAGCCCCTGATAAATTTGAGTTTCGGTCAGCATATCATAACTATTCTGATAAATGTTTACACTATTGGTAAAAGACTGTTTTAAATCCGGATTCCCTAAAGTTTGATTAAAAAAGTCCTGATTGTTTGTCAAAGGCTGTAATTGTTCCAGAGTAGGCTGACGGGTTGCTCCCTGATAATTCACACGTAAGTCGCTGTTGCTTTTGTACCTGTAGGAGAAACTTGCCGAAGGAAAAAAGTTAGTATAATTGCGTTTGTATTGTTTGTCCATCGTTTTATCTAACAAATCGAAAGTTGTAAATCCAAAACCACTTCCAATACTGTAATTGATTTTTTTAGCATTGTAACTCAACTTTAAATTGGGTCTCTGGGTAATTACTGTTTGCTCAAACTGATTGGATAACGAAGTCACTATTTCATCATATTTACCTGTATCTTCGGAATAATCATAGGTGAAATAATTGTTTTTTCCCTTATCAAAAGCAATTTGGTAAGCAAACTGAAGTGACAATTGTTTAGCAATGGGTTCCGAATAAGTAAAATTGGCTGAAAAATTTTGATTGGAACGATCGCCTATTTTATTTTGATCCACATCCACTTTAGAATCAAGAACTCCATCAACATAACTTTCGTTAGAAGACTTTAAAAAATTATTTGAATTGGTATTCAAAAGACTCCAACTGCTATTTACAGAAAATGTACGTCGGGCTTTGGCAAACTTATGTTTGAACAACATACCGGCATACAAAGAGGATTTATCCGAATTTGTAGTAAACAATCTTTGCTGTTTATTTTTTAAAACTCCATCATTTCCGGTAGTAATTCCATCTGTAAATTCATCGCTTTCCGTATTATAAAAATTAGTTCTGGCTGTAAATTTTATTGAATTTAGCGAGTCTAATTTTACATCGTAAGTAGCATTGAGTTTAAAATTACTCCTGTCAACATTAGTTACCGTGGTTCTGTCTTCATTTAGCTGAGTATCTCCCACCTGTGTTTGCGAAATTCTACTGTTGTTATTAGTGTAAATTTGCTTATTGAATTTTGGCGATACATTCAGCGTTTGTTTATCATTCCATTTATTGCTGTACTGCAAACCGGCATTGGTGTTTTTGATAAAACCATTTTGAGTATTAATATAAGGTTCTCCATCATTATTACCTCCTACCCATTCATAATTTACATTTCCGTCGTCGTCCATATTCATACTGAAATTGTTCTCACGAGCTCCAAATTTCTCGCTGTCCTCCCAGTTCAAACCATCCTGACCTGTATTTCCATTTAATAAAAATGCCGAAAGCTTTCTTTTCCCCTTAAAACTGCTAAACATCAGATTGCTGTTGTATCTGGAATCGGCATCTGTAAACGGCTGATTGGCTCCATCAATTTTACCAAAATACCCTTTCTTCTTATCTTCTTTTAATTTCAGATTGATTGTTTTCTTAGAATTGCCATCATCTATTCCTGTAAACTCAGCCTGATCGCTTTTTTTGTTAAAAACCTGAACTTCTTTCACTGCATCCGCCCGTAAATTTTTAACAGCCATACCCGGATCATCACCAAAGAATTCTTCGCCATCAACCAATACTTTTTGGACGGTCTCTCCCATGGCTTTTATAGTTCCGTTTTTATCCACCTGAATTCCGGGCAATTTCTTAAGTAATTCTTCAACGTTGGCATTAGCATCCACTTTAAAATCACTTGCTCTGTAGCTGGTAGTATCTCCTTTAATCCTGATTGAACCCGACTTTACAATTACTTCTCGAAGCAGTTCTATTTTATTTTTCAAAGCGATAGTTCCCAATTTTTTTTCGCCTTCATTAACCATTATTTCATCAACATAATCCGCATATTGATTATGAGAAGTCATCAGTATGTAATTTCCCGGTTTTACATTTTTTAGATTAAATTTTCCTTCTTTGTCCGATCGGGTAAATCTGTACAGAATAGAATCTATTGGAGTTAATAACGCCACGACCGAATTGTGAACGGCTGTTTTGTCATTTCCATCGGTTAAAACACCCGAAATATTGGCTTTTTGAGAAAAAGCTGAAAAAGAGAAAAAAAACAAAATTGTAATTAATCCGGTAATTCTTTGCATAAATAGTTCTTTTTTATAGTATTACACCCTGAGTCGTAAGACCTAACTCACAAGAGAGCCAAAATAGTATTTTTTACACTTATAAATCAAAAGCTATTTGTTAAATTATTGGTAAAGTTATTCTTTCAAAAAACACAACTGTAAAGTCCTGTAAAACCTGGAAAAAGTACAATATACTTGTTTACACTAATTTAAAACTTTTACAATTGAATCAACTGTAATTGTTCGCATAGCATCTTCATAACCTTCAACTTTTTTGTTCCCGTAAACAGAAGTGGGTAATTTAGGAAACAAATTTCTATCGGAAACCAAGGCGTTTTCCAGTGGTTGATTAAAAGGTGAAAATCCAGCAAAAGGATGTGTAGCACCCCAAAGTGTGACTACTTTTACCCCTAACATGGCCGCAATATGTGCATTTCCGGAATCCATGGAAAGCATTACATCGAGGTTGCTGATGAGTTCTAATTCCTGCTGAAATTTGATTTTTCCCGCCATATTGATGACGTTTTCGTATGAAGACGAAATAGAATCTAAGATTTCAATTTCTTTTTTTCCTCCGCCAAAAAGCAAAATAGTATGATTTTTATTTTCTGCTAATCTCGAAATCACTTCCTGCATTAAATCCAAAGGATATACTTTAGAATCATATTGTGCAAAAGGAGCAATTCCGATTAATTTCTGATTGTTTTCACCTATTATCGAAATAATTTCAGCACTTAAAACCGCTTTTTTAGGAAATTCAGGATTCAATAAATCAATGGCAAAACCTAATTTTTCAAATACCTGAGTATGGTTCTCAAACATTGTTGGGAGTTGTTTAAAAACCTTGTTTTCAAGAGCGGTTAATGCTTTTTTAGCTTCACGCCCTTTGTCAACGGCGGCTACTTTTTTTCCGCTTAAAGCAAAAAGTGTTCTCACAACTTTAGAGCGAAGTACATTATGCAAATCGGCAAAAGCGTCGATTTTTAATTGTCTCAATTCATTAAACAAACGCAGTAAACCTAAAAAACCTTTATGACGTTCTTTTTCATCAAAAGCCAAAAAAGAGAGATTCGGAATTCCGTCAAAAAAAGGCTTGAAAAATGGTCGGGAAACCACCGTAATTTGAACGGTAGGATGCTGTTTTACAAAGGCTCGTAAAACAGGAACCGTCATGGCGACATCTCCCATTGCGGAGAGTCTCATGACGGCGATATGCTTTATTTTTGGAGTCAACTGACTTTTCAATTATTTCTTTCCTTGGTATAAAACCGGATTCAATTCGTCATCGTTGTACATTTTCATTTGCTTGTACACTTTCATGAATTTATCTCCATTTTCAATATCAGTCAACAAATCATCAATGGCTGTTGATAAATCTGTTCTTTGTTCTAATAGTACGTTTAGTTTTTCCTGACATTTGTCTCTGTGTTCTTGCGAAGCCTCTGCACGATTGGCTTCCTCAGCCATGTGGTAAATTTTTAAAGCTAAAATTGATAATCTGTCAAATGCCCAGGCTGGACTTTCTGAGTTAATTTTAGCATTGTCTTTTACAACTACTTTGCTGTATTTTTGGAGAAAATAACTATCAATATATTCTACCATATCAGTACGCTCCTGATTAGAAGCATCAATTCTTCTTTTCAAAGTCAAAGCCGCAACAGGATCAATTTGTGGATCACGAATAATGTCTTCAAAATGCCATTGAACAGTGTCAATCCAGTTTTTTAGGTACAATAAATGCTCAAACTGTTCCTTAGGATAAGGATTGTTTATCGGTTGATCTACATTATCAAATTGGTGATAATCTTTTATACTTTGTTCAAAAACGGAATAGGCTAATTTTGAAAACATCTTTATCTTTTTATTTAGACAAAGATACTTTTTATACTTTTATAAAAAAATTACATTGTAACTTTCTATAGCTCATCTTAAATAACATCTTCTCTTATGCAAATCCATCATTTATCAGAAAAAAACAGTATTCTAAATCATTTTTTAGGAGAAATAAGAGATGTAAATATCCATAAAGATTCTATGCGATTTAGACGAAATATAGAACGCATTGGCGAAATTATGGCTTACGAATTGAGCAAAGAATTGGAATATAAAACCATTGAAATTCAAACTCCGCTTGGGATCAAAAAAACAACTCAAATTGCCGATAACATTGTGCTTTGTTCGATTTTAAGAGCGGGTTTAAGTATGCATTTGGGGGTTTTAAATTATTTTGACCAAGCCGAAAACGGATTTATTTCTGCTTATCGATTTCACCCAAATACAGACGATTTTTTTGAAATCAAAGTCGAATATCAGGCCATTGCTGATATTAATGATAAATGCTTATTGCTAGTAGATCCCATGCTGGCAACCGGCCAATCAATTGTTGCTGTTTACAACCGATTGATGGAAAGAGGAACTCCTAAAAAAATTCATATTGCCGTGACAATCGCCGCTCCTGAAGGTATTGCTTATCTGAAAAAACATTTACCGGATAACTGTCATTTATGGATTGGTGCTTTAGACGAAAAACTAAATGAACATAGTTATATAGTTCCGGGTCTTGGAGACGCTGGCGACTTGGCTTACGGAATCAAATTATAATTGGGAGAAAAAAGCAAATAAACTACACAACATCAATACTCCCAAAGCCAATTCCTGGTTTAATTTTGACTGAGGCATTTCGATATGAGCTGTCGCCATCATTGCCAAAGGAGCAATGGTAAACACTAATAAATCGTTGCTTTTATTATCAGAAATCACATAGATAATAGCTGACAGAAAGAACGCAAACAAAATTTTCTTAAACGAAGCGTGCAATAATAATGGTCGGGAAGACAAAGTCATGACCATCGAAATAACAAAAAATAAAGCCACCGTAGCATAAATAGACAAGGCTGCATTCTGGTAATTATTAGTAAAATAATCAATGCTAAAATTAGTTTCTATTCCATTGGTAATATAACTGATGGCATCATTATTAAATGCTAACGAATACATAGCAAAAACAATAGCTATGGCAAAAAAAGCAATGAAAGGCAAAAGCCAGTTTCTGTAATCTCCCGAAACATGAGAAATAATAGAAATAAAAACCAATACTAAAAAAATTATACACCAAAAATGGAATAAGGAAGCCACAAAAATCCATAAAGAAGCATCAAAAATTTTCTCCTTAGAAGATTTTTGAGATTGTAACGAAATCAGTCTGCGAAGAGCTAAAAGGATAAAAAAGTTGGCAAAAATAAGATTGATGTTATCATAAAGTGTCGGAAAGAAAAGCAAGAATAACAAAAAGAATAATAGGCTATAACCACTGTCTTTACTAATATTGTTGCGTTTAGATACAAAATTAGTAATCAATCCCGAAAACAAAACTACAACTCCTATTGCTGTTTTTTTTATGACTAAAACAGCAGAATTTGACCAAGCTAAATCCTGAATTTGATATATAAAATCGAAAAACAATATCAAAAATACTATCAAAGAAAAATTTAATAGTGTAGATTTTTTAAAAACACTTGTAATCATACGGATATTTTATACTTTTGTGACTGTAAATATAATACTTGTTTAAAAAGGAAACGAGTTATACTAAAATTTTATTGGGTTAATGAAATTTTTAATTATTTACCCAATTATAAAACGATTCATAAAATTTAAAATTCTATATCATGAAAGCATTTTTCGAAGGAATACAATCTCTTTTTGTAGATTTTCTTTTCAAACCATTAGATTGGTTACGTTCATTAGAACTAGTTTCTTGGTTTGGTGCTAATACACTAAACTGGATTTTTATGATTATCTGTACAGCTGCAATTGTTTACTGGATTAAACAATTACGTATTTTTGACGATGCAGGAACTGAAAATCAAGATACTACAGCTCACTCTTTCTTAAAATAAGAATAGAACGAAAAGTTTAAAAAAAAACGTCCTGATAGAGCTATCAGGACGTTTTTTTATTGAATATGGTTTCGATTATACTAAATCGAAACCAATGTCTTTTCTAAAATTCATTTTATCAAAAGTAATTTTATCTACATTTTGATAAGATTGAGCTAAAGCTTCCTGAAAAGAATCTCCATAAGAAGTGATAGCCATTACACGTCCTCCATTAGAAACCACATTACCGTTGTCTAATTTTGTTC
Organism: Flavobacterium sp. GSA192; assembly: GCF_006386525.1. Lineage (NCBI taxonomy): Bacteria > Pseudomonadati > Bacteroidota > Flavobacteriia > Flavobacteriales > Flavobacteriaceae > Flavobacterium > Flavobacterium sp. GSA192. The sequence continues at coordinate 160,524 of NZ_VAHC01000002.1, forward strand.
CTGCATGGAAAACGATAGAATTCTCTACTTTTTCTAAACCACTGATTACTTTCCCTTTTTCAAAATCCTCAGGATAACCTCCAGATACCAACATTACTGTAGTAGCACTTCTAGGATCGATTTTCAATTCGAATTCATCTAGTTTTTGGTTGGCCACAGCCTGAAACAACTCTACTAAATCCGATTGCAACCTTGGAACAACTACTTCAGTTTCAGGATCTCCCATACGCACATTGTATTCGATAACCAATGGTTCATTGTTAACATTGATTAACCCAATGAAAACAAATCCTTTATACTCAATTCCATCTTTTTGGAATCCTTCAATAGTAGGTTTTACAATGCGTGTCTCAATTTTTTCCATCAAAACTGCATCTACATAAGGAACCGGAGAAACTGCTCCCATTCCTCCTGTATTCAATCCTGTATCGCCTTCACCAATACGTTTGTAATCTTTGGCAGTTGGCAAAATTTTATAACTTTTACCATCAGTTAATACAAAACAGCTCAATTCAATTCCATCCAAAAATTCTTCGATAACTACTTTTGAACTCGCAGCTCCAAATTTTTGACCTACTAACATATTTCTTAATTCGGTCTTAGCCTCAGCCAAATCCTGAATAATCAACACTCCCTTTCCTGCTGCTAATCCATCGGCTTTTAACACATAAGGAGGTGCTAATGTTTCTAAAAAAGCACAACCTTGCTCAACAGTTTCTGCAGTAAAACTATCATAAGCTGCTGTTGGAATGTTATGTTTTACCAAAAATTCTTTAGCAAATTCTTTACTTCCTTCTAGTGTAGCTCCTAATTTAGACGGACCAATTACCGGAATATGACTTAAGGCTGCATCATTTAGGAAGAAATCATAAATACCTTTTACTAATGGATCTTCAGGGCCTACCACAACCATTTCAATCTTTTCCTTGATAACCAAAGCTTTAATGGCTTCAAAATCGGTTACAGCAATGGCAACATTCGTAGCAATTGCATCAGTTCCAGCATTTCCAGGTGCCATAAAAAGAGTATCGCATAATGGACTTTGAACCATTTTCCATGCAAATGCATGCTCTCTTCCGCCTGAACCCAATAGTAATATATTCATGTCTTTAAATTTTAGTTGCAAAAACTCATTTTTAGAGTGCTGCAAAAATAATTGCTTTTGGACGTAAAAAATAATTATTTTTTAAAAAGTTGTCGATTCTTCCCCTTTAGTTATTGATAGAATATTATTTTTGATGAAATAAACACTCACATGTTTTCTATTTTCAACCTTTCGCTCCAACTAAATGCTTTCCCGATCAGGAAAGCAAAATCCGATTTGGACAAAATAGTTGCGCTTTCTCCATCCGAAAAAAAGCAATTTATTGAAAATCAGAAACAAGCTATTGTGGAATTTCATTTGGAAAACAATGCCTTTTATCAAAAATTAGTTGGTTCTAAAGACTATAAAAACTGGGAAGACTTACCCGTTTTAAACAAAACCAATCTCCAAAGTCCATTAGAATCCAGACTTTCAAAAGGTTTTACAACTAAAAATAGCTACATTAACAAAACCTCAGGTTCCAGTGGTGAACCTTTTATTTTTGCCAAAGACAAATATGCCCATGCACTTACCTGGGCTTCAAATATGTACCGTTTTGGTTGGTTTGGAATTGATTTTAATCGTTCACTGCAAGCCCGATTTTATGGTATTCCGCTGGATTTTATTGGATACAAAAAAGAACGTTTTAAGGACTTTTTGAGCAAACGTTTCCGATTTCCAATTTTTGATTTATCAGATGTGGTTTTAGAAAAAATGCTGAAAAAATTTCAGAATACAAAATTCGAATATCTCAACGGTTACACCAGTTCTATTGTATTGTTTGCCAAATTTTTGCGAAAACGAAACCTCATCTTGGCGGCTATTTGTCCTACTTTAAAAGTGTGTATGGTCACCTCCGAAATGCTTTTTGAAGACGATAGAAAATTATTAGAAACGCAATTCGGAATTCCAATTGTCAATGAATACGGTGCCTCCGAACTGGATTTAATTGCTTTTGAAAATCCTAAAGGCGAATGGCAAATCAATTCCGAAACCATTTTTGTTGAAATCCTGGACGAAAACAATCAGGTTTTACCTTATGGCCAAGAAGGTCGCATTGTAATAACTTCTTTATTCAACAAAGCGCATCCTTTTATTCGTTATGATATTGGTGATATTGGAATTCTGGACGAACGAAGTACTTTAGAAAAACCCATTTTAAAACAACTTATTGGTCGAACCAATGATATTGCGATTTTACCAAGTGGTAAAAAATCACCTGGATTGACGTTTTATTACGTAACTAAATCCATTATTGAGGATGATGGAAATGTCAAAGAATTTATAATCAAACAACGAAAAACAGATAGTTTTGAGATTGAATACGTAAGTGAAAATGAATTAAATTTAGAACAAATTCAAAAAATTGAAGAAGCCATAGCTTTATATTTAGAACCCAAACTGCATTTTGAATTCATTAGAAAAAATACTTTAGAAAGAACCACTAGAGGAAAACTCAAACAGTTTACATCATTTTTATAATGTAAATAAAATCGTATATTAGTATTTATAAACTATTAAACGATGGACTCTAAACTTATTCTTTCGGAAGAAACAATTTCTAATACCATTTACTACATTAGAAATCAAAAAGTGATGCTGGATAGGGATTTAGCAATACTTTATGGAATTGAAAATAAACGACTTAATGAGCAAGTTAAAAGAAATATAACTAGATTTCCAGAAGATTTTATGTTTCAACTCACCGAAAATGAGAACAATTCTTTAAGGTCGCAAATTGCGACCTTAAAGAAAGGAAGAGGCGCCCATCAAAAATATCTTCCATATGCTTTCACAGAACACGGCATTTTAATGTTATCTAGCGTTTTGAATAGCGAAAAAGCCATTCAAACGAATATTCAAATCATGAGGATATTTACCAAAGTAAGACAAATGCTTCTGGACACTACCGAAATGAAATTGGATATTGTTCAAATTCAGAAAAAACTGGAAAATCAAGGCAAAAATATTGAATTGGTTTTCTCTTATTTAGATGAGTTAACTGAGAAAAAAGAGGAGCAGAAACCAAGAACAAAAATTGGATACAAAAAATAGTTAACCCTCCTTAGAATAAAAAGGTTTTATGGCTAATTGGGTAAATAAAAACCCAATCATACACAAGCTGGAAACTACCAAATTAAAGCCGTGAAATTGCCTGTAAACCGCAAAATTATATTGGATTAAGGCAGTTTTAGAAGTGGATAAGGAATTATCTCTCACGCGATACAAAGCCAAACTCTCGGGAACCGGTTTTGCAGTTTTAATCTTTTTCAAAATGGTCAGCCAATGCATCCAATCCTGACGTTTTCGAATGGAAGAAATACCGATTTTTGCAAAATATTCTACATCATAAATCCCGGTCAGATTCCCCACATAATTACAGAAAAACAATTGGAGATACGACAAATTTCGCGGTGCTTCTACCCTTTTATTTAATGAATTTCCTTGCTCGTCAATGCAATCGTAGAACGAAAAAGTAAATGGTACATTTTGCTTTTGCATGAAACTGATTTGCTTTTCTAATTTTTCAGGTTTCCACAAATCATCGGCATCCAGAAACGAAATGTATTTTCCGGCAGCCTTAGAAACCCCAAAATTTCGTGCTACTCCGGTTCCGGAATTCGTTTCTAACGGATAAAATTGAATCCTTTTATCCGTTAAAAAAGTAGTAATTATAGTTTGGGTTTCATCAGTCGAACCGTCGTCAACCAATAACATTTCCCAGTTTTGGTACGTTTGATTTTGGACAGAAATAATAGTATCTGAAATGTATTTTTCAGAATTGAATGTTGGTATAATTACAGATACTAAAGGCTTTTCCATTTTTACTTAATATAATCCGCAAAATCCTTATGCTCTTCTTTAGAAAGTTCTTCAGGAGACAAAGATTTGAAATATTCATAAGTAATTTTCATTCCTTCAGCGCGACCTACTTTAGCTTCCCAACCCAATAATTCTTTGGCTTTGGTAGTATCCGGTTGACGTTGCAAAGGATCATTTATTGGCAATGGATGATAAACTACTTTTTGATTGGTTCCTGTTAATTTAATGATTTCTTCGGCAAAATCTTTAATGGTGATTTCGTCCGGATTACCAATGTTTACCGGATATACATAATCCGAATGTAACAAACGGAAAATTCCTTCCACCTGATCGTCTACATAGCAAAACGAACGCGTTTGCAACCCATCACCAAAAATGGTTAAATCTTCACCACGAATCGCCTGGCCAATAAACGCCGGAATTACACGACCGTCATTGAGACGCATTCTTGGACCATAAGTATTAAAAATTCGGACAATTCTGGTTTCTACGCCGTGAAAAGTATGGTATGCCATCGTTATGGATTCCTGAAAACGTTTCGCTTCATCATAAACTCCTCTTGGTCCTATGGTATTTACGTTTCCATAATAATCTTCTGTTTGTGGATGAACTAATGGATCTCCATAAACTTCCGAAGTAGAAGCAATCAAAATTCTGGCTTTTTTTACTCTTGCTAATCCTAAAAGATTATGTGTCCCAAGAGAACCTACTTTCAAAGTCTGTATTGGAATTTTTAAATAATCGATTGGGCTTGCCGGTGAGGCAAAATGCAAAATATAATCCAATTCACCCGGAACATGAACAAACTTGGTAACATCATGATGATAGAATTCAAAATTTTCCAGTTTGAATAAATGCTCAATATTTTTCAAATCTCCAGTAATGAGATTGTCCATTCCTATAACAAAATAACCCTCTTTGATAAAACGATCGCATAAATGAGAACCTAAAAATCCCGCAGCACCTGTAATCAATATTCTTTTCATAACTATTTCATTGCGAGGAACGAAGCAATCTATTCCTCTATTTAATCTAATTGATATTAAAAATTTGTTCTAATATTTTAATGGTAATCAAATAAGTAGGTTTTACCCCCGTTGTTCCCAATCCGCCTGAAGCCAGTGTACTTCCTGTTTCCAGTGGATTATCTGAAGCGTAATATGCATAACGTACTTTGACATCCTTTGGAATACTTTTCCTGATTTTAGAAGCCGATTGTATCGCTTTTTGATAATGTGAACCTTCCATTTCTAAACCGATAACGCCCCAGGTCGATTCGTGAAAAAACTTCAACAAATCCCTGTTTTGCAACGAAGTTCCAAGAACAGTCACCATCGCACCCTCATAAACCGAAATTCCATTTCCTTGAAACATTTTGGCAGTTAATTCATTTTCGAAAAAATAATTATCGGCGGTTCCTTCATTGATATGCGCATTCGGAATCATGATATCTCCTTTTCCTCCTTCGAGAATTCCTGCTTTTCCCATGATTGAAACCGACTGAATATTTAAAAAAATATTCTTTTTATAAGGTTTTAATAACTCGTCTACCGTTTCATAAGCCTGTTCGCCAAAAGCATAATCCATCACAATAAGCACCGGTTTTTCTCCTTCAAAATAAGCCTCCGGAAAAGCGCTTGTAGCCCAGTCAATCTTAGCGGTATCAAAAATTTGAACGTCAATATTAGTTCCTACCGTCTCCGGAAGTGAAATCATTCCTTGCTTTAAAGCTTCTTCAACAACCTTACTTCTGAATCCATTGGCAGTAGGTTTGCTTAATTCTTCAAAAATGTCAAAATCCGATTTGCCTTTGAAAGTAGTTTTTAAAACCTTTTTTGCAAAAATAGAATTCATTACCGAGTGCATATTGGCACTAATAATGTGAATAGGACGTTCTAAAAGCTGATTTTCCTTTAAAACCTCCTTGATATTCGTTGCCCATATTTCACCATGAATATGATGCCCTAAACGTTCTCTAAGAATCGGACTGAAAGTAATGGTTCTTTTATTGTTGTGAACCACTTCTTCGATAGCTAATTTTCCCAACCAAAAAATGATATGTAAAAAACGATCCGGCAATTCATTCGAACCAAAATCATCATAAATATCCAATACATCTTCAAAGGTTCTGCCTAAAATATTGGCAGCATGTGAAATGGCAATTTCCTTTTCGACCAAAGTTAGTTTTTCATTTTGTAAAACCGCCTGTTCTAATTTCTGCCAATCGCGCGAAACTTCGCCTCCATCATCCAATAAAACCCTGTCTTTTATCTTATGCGATTCGATAAAAATAAAAGTCAGATGCGTCAGAATATCATAAATATCCGAACGTCCACGGGTAATTTCGATATTCATTTGCTCTTCGTCAATTCGGTAGCAATTGCGTTTTCTTTTGGGCGGAACAATCGCTTGAAAATGCGATTTCGAATAACCTTCATCTGAAGTCAGGTTGATAAAACGACATTCTTCAATTCCTAACGGCAAGCGCTCGATAACGTACAAAAGTCCTTTTAATTCTACTTTTTCGTCGGCTATATTTCCATAAATTTCGGGACGTAAAGTCATCAATGCTTCCCGCAAAGTATCGCCCGAAACACCCATCGGTTTATAAAAACCTCTATTGAACAAATGACGCATTGTAATGTACATTTTTTCAATAGCCGCCGATGATTCCTGGGCTCTGGTTCTGGATATGTTTTTAGCTTCTTTCATGAGTTTTTAGATAAAAAATCCGCAATTTTTCTATCGTTGGCAAGTCTTGGTATTTTATTCTGACCTCCTAATTTCCCAATGGATTTCATGTACTCCTGAAAACCATTTTTAGGCACTTTAGTAATCACCACTTTTTGCAAAATGTTCCCCACAATCAAATCGTCGTAGTAAATATTTTGCTTGCGCATGGCGTTGTCTATCGCTTCCGCAAAATCCTCCAAATTATCGGGTTCTCCCGAAGCTTCGGGATCAAATTCAATGAACCATTCGTGATACGGCAAACCGCTGGCAGGATTAATTTGTGGTGCCACGGTAAACTCATTCACCCGAATGTTAGTTCCTTCCATAGCTTCCTGCAAAGCACATTCTACTTCTTTGCCAATAACATGCTCGCCAAAAGCGGAAATATAATGTTTGATTCTACCCGAAACGATCACTCTGTATGGTTTTAAACTTGTAAACTGAACGGTATCGCCAATATTATAGCCCCAAAGTCCCGCATTCGTAGAAATAATCAATACATAATTCACTCCTAATTCGACTTCACCAATCGTATAACGTCGAGGATTTTCATTGTAAAACTCATCCGATTTTATGAATTCGTAGAAAATTCCAGAATTCAATAACAACAACATTCCCTTTTCTTTTTGAGAATCCTGATATGCAAAAAACCCTTCCGAAGCCGGAAACAATTCAATACTGTCTACTTTTCGTCCTATCAAGTTTTCAAACTTAGCTCTGTACGGTTCATAATTGACACCGCCATAAATAAACAAATTGAAATTCTTGAAGATTTCGCCTACAGGCTTTCCTCCTTTTTGCTGTAATTTCTCAAAATACATTTGTACCCAGGATGGAATCCCCGAAATTACAGTCATATTTTCATCAAAAGTCTCTTCGACGATTGCATCAATTTTAGCTTCCCAATCTTCCATGCAATTGGTTTCCCAGGAAGGCATGCGGTTTTTTTGTAAATATCTCGGCACAAAATGCGCCACAATTCCTGAAAGTCGTCCAAATTTGATTCCGTATTTCTCTTCTAAAATAGGACTTCCCTGTAGAAAAATCATTTTACCATGAACAAAATCAACATTTCCTGTTTCGTGAATGTAATGCAAAATTGCATTTCGGGCCGCTTCGATATGATACGGCATAGATTCCTTGGTAAGCGGAATGTATTTAGCTCCCGAAGTCGTTCCAGAAGTTTTGGCAAAATACAATGGCTTGCCTTTCCACAATACATTTTTCTCTCCTTTTACGACTTTTTCAACATAAGATTTTAAATCTTCGTAATCACGAATGGGAACTTGCTTGGCAAAATCGGCGGTGGTTTTAATTTGGTCAAAATGATGATCTTTTCCAAATTGCGTTTGTTGCGCGTCTTTGATTAAACTTTCAAAAACCGCTTGTTGAGCCGCTACCGGATTCCTTGCCCAAAGCTGTGTTTTTTTATAAATATTTTTAGCAAATAGTTTTGCCGCTATTGATTTTATTGACATTTCGTTTTGCTGATTATAATTTGTTGAAGAAAATAAATGGTTTCAATTAAGAAATTAAATGTTTAATTATTTCTTCTTTTTTACAACTGTTTGCTGTGCTTTTTTATCTTCTTTCTCCACCTCAGATCTCAGTTCTAATTCTTCTTTTGAAGGCGACAAATCTACTTTTTGAATCGTATCTGTCGCTGATGCTAAGATGGAATCTTTATTGAACTTAGCATAATCTAACTTACCCGTTAATACTTTTTGTATTGATGAAATATAAGCCTGATTTTTCTTTAAAATGTTAGTTAAGGAATCCGATTTTAGAGCCAGTTCGGCTGCGTCTTTCTTCAATTGGGTCGAAGAATAACCCGGAATAAACTCGCGCAAAGGTGTAAAAGCAATGATAAAAGTAGTTACCGCAATCAGGAAAATAGCTCCCAATGATGCTACCACAAAAACATTCATTAAAGTCAGTTTTAAAGAAAAAGTTTCCTCAAAAGTATCTTCATTCAAAATAACCAATCGGTTTTTAGTGAATAATTTACTGTGAAGTTTCTTTCTTTTTAATCTTTTCCCTGACATGGTTTTTCTTTATTTCACAAATATAATAATTAATGTCAATCATTGTGCTTAGCCAGCATTAGCTTATCATTATAAATAATTGAAAAAAAATTAAATAATTTTTAACGTTATATAAACTAAATAATTGCCTTAAAATGAGTTCCTGTTCAGTTATTCTAATTATCTTTGCTGCCAGTTTTTATTACAAATTTGCTTCGGCATAAATTATTCAATCATGGGAAGATTTGGAGTTACAGAAATCCTGGTTATATTGGCAGTTGTTTTATTACTTTTTGGAGGTAAAAAAATTCCTGAATTAATGAAAGGTCTAGGAAGCGGAATTAAAGAATTCAAAAACGCTGCAAAAGAAGACCAAAAACCAGCTGATAAAAAAGAAGAAAAAAGCGAAGAAGAGACTAAATAAAAAATTTTGTTTTTTATTAAAAATCCCAAAATCTGATTATAGTAATTAGATTTTGGGATTTTTTATTTTTGAGATTTTACAAAACCATCGATAGCTGAATACGCTTTCTGTCCTCATCCACCTCGGTCACTTTTACCTGAACCTGTTGATGCAATTTGACCACTTCATTAACATCGCTTACAAAGCCTGCTTTAAGCTGAGAAATGTGAACTAAGCCGCTTTCTTTGATACCCAAATCAACAAAACAACCAAAATTGGTAATGTTATTGACAATTCCGTTCAAAATCATGCCTGTTTTCAAATCTTTTATCGTTTTTACATTCGGATCAAATTCGAATACTTTAGCAGCTTTTCTTGGATCCAATCCTGGTTTTTCCAACTCTTTAATAATGTCTTTTAAAGTTAGCAAACCTATCTCGGGTGTAATATAATTTTCTGCTTTAATAAGTGCTGTTTTTTCTTTATTTCCAATCAAATCAGTTACTTTTAACTTTAAATCTTTTGCCATTTTTTCCACAATTGGATAAGCTTCCGGATGTACCGCCGAATTATCCAATGGATTTTTTCCGTCTTTTATTCGAATAAAAGCCACACCTTGCTGATAGGCTTTTTCGCCCAATCGGGGTACTTTTTTCAATTGTTTTCTATCTTCAAATGGTCCGTTTTCAGAACGGTAATTGACAATATTTTCGGCCAGCTTCTCTCCTATTCCACTCACATAACTCAACAAATGTTTACTGGCGGTATTGATATTTACCCCAACAGAATTCACGCAACGAACAACTGTAGTATCTAATTCTTCTTTCAATTTTGTTTGATCCACATCATGCTGATACTGCCCTACTCCAATAGCTTTCGGATCAATTTTAACCAATTCGGCCAATGGATCGCTCAATCTTCTCCCAATAGAAACCGAACCACGAACGGTCACATCATAATTTGGAAACTCCTCACGGGCAATTTTAGAAGCCGAATACACCGAAGCTCCAGCCTCGGAAACCACAAAAACCTGAACCAGTTTATCGAAAGCAATTTTCTTAATAAAGAACTCTGTTTCGCGGGAAGCCGTTCCGTTTCCAATTGAAATTGCTTCTATATTATAAGCATTCACCATCGAACGAATTTTTTTCATCGCCATCGCGCTTTCATTTTGTGGTGCGTGTGGATAAATGGTTTCGTTGTACAACAAATCGCCTTTTTCATCCAGACAAACCACTTTACAACCACTTCTAAATCCGGGGTCAATGGCTAAAATACGTTTTTCACCCAATGGCGGTGCCAACAATAATTGTCCTAAATTATTAGCAAAAACCTGAATAGAATTGGCATCAGCCTTGGCTTTGGCTTCCTGTAAAGTTTCATTTGAAATAGCAGGATTCAACAATCTTTTATAACTGTCTTCAATGGCTAATTGAACATGTGGTGTAGTAGTATTTTGCCCTTTTAAAACCAATTCGTCAATAATATCATAAGCTTCATCAATATCCACTTCGACTTTAAACTTGATAAAACCTTCATTTTCGGCACGAAGCATCGCCAACAATCGGTGAGAAGGTGCTTTTGTCAACGGTTCTGACCAATCGAAATATTGATTGAATTTTTGAGCGTCTGCTTCGTCTTTTTTTGTTTTTACAACCTTGGTTGTAATAGTTGCTTTTCGTTGAAAAAGTCTTCTCAACTGTTTTCTAACAAAAATATTTTCGTTAATCCATTCAGCAATAATATCGCGTGCACCTTGCAAAGCTGCATCTTCATTTTGAACATTATCATTCAAATATTTCGTTGCCAGGAAATCAACATCGTCATTGTTTTGCGCCATGATGATTTTCGCCAAAGGTTCCAAACCATTTTCACGCGCAACATCAGCCTTCGTTTTTTTCTTCTTTTTGAACGGCAAATAAAAATCTTCGAGTTCCTGTAAATCGAAACTTTGTTGGATTTTTTTGTCTAATTCCGGGGTCAATCCGTTTTGCTCTTCAATTGATTTTAAAATCGCTTCTTTGCGTTTTACAATCGCTTCGTATTCTTTTTGAAGTTTAGCAATTTGTTCAATTTGTACTTCATCCAGATTTCCTGTAGTGTCTTTTCTATAACGGGAAATAAAAGGAACGGTACAATCTTCCTGTAATAACTGAATGGTATTTTTAATATTTATGGCTGCTGTAGCAACTATTTTGGAGATGAATTCTATATTAGTCATTGGTCTGTTTTACCGCAAAGATGCAAAGTGTTTCGCAAAGTTCGCAAAGGATTTATTAATCATTTATATTTATCAAAATTAATTTAAATCTTTGAGAAAGTCTTTAATTACAATACTTAATTCTTCCATTAAATCAGATGAAACAGATGTACTTAATTGTCTTGTATGGATAAGCAATCTCTTTTGATTTATATCTTTACTATAATGTAAATTATACCAAGATTTACCTACTGGGATTGTTTTTTTATCCCAAGTAACTTCAAATATTTTTTCAATATCAAAATTATATTTACTAGGATAGTGTCCTGATGCTACTATTATAACTGGAAAGGTTTTAAAAAATGATAAATTAAATAACTCTTGACGTCTTGAAATAAATCCTTTTTTCAATTTATTTAATTATGGTAAATTAAAATCTTTTTTAGCAGGAAGATCATTTAGTTCCGTGTTGAAAAACTCTTTTTGAAAATTAATACGGTCTTCTTTTTGTCCACCTAAAAATACATTTTGATATAATTTTTGATAATGTAAATATGTATTACTTGTACCGCCGTTAAAGTTTTTGTCTTGTACATTTTTCTGATTCCACCAAGCTGTATAAGCATTGCTATTATCACAATGAAAGTCTTGATTTGGATTCCATTCAGGCTCAAAATTATTTTCAAAATTATTTTCCCAAGAAGTAAAATTATTTTTATTTTCTATTTCTCTAGCTTTTAGTATTTCTTCATAAAATTCAGATGAATCTTCCTTAATCGAATGATTAAAATAATGTTCTTTTCCAATCATTAAAATTTTTCCATTAGGATTACCATATCCTAAAAACAGTTTATTCTCTTTACAAAAATCTATTGCTTCTTTAAATTCAATTGAATAATTCATAATTATTTATTTTTTACTAAATATATCTTTTTAAAACCCAATCACACATTTCTTTTGTTGAAAATTACTTCCATTTTTATTGTAAATATCTATTAAAACAGTTGGTGTGAAAATTGTACATAATTCTATTAGTTCATTTTAATCATTGTATAATTTATTTTTGACAGCAATTAACTTTAATTCGTTTTTTATTACATTTATTTCCATTTGAATTCTTATTAATTCTTCCGTTTTGCAATGCAATTCTTTATTTAAAATCTTTATTCTTTTATCATAATAACTTCTTAAGTAGTCTGTTAATGATTTATAATATATCATTTGATTAGCATTAATTTTTGAATTTGAAAACAATATCACATTTTTCAATTCCACGTATATTAACTCCACCTTATCAAAGTGATATTGTCTTGTTTTTTTAAAATCGAAATCATCATCTAACTCATTTATATTACAAATTTTCTTCAACTCATTGTATTCTATAATTAATTCCTGTATACAGTAAAGCAAATCATTTGCAATAGATTTAGGCTGATGTTTGATTTTTAAATACCTTAATTTGGTTTTATATAACTTGTTTTCTAAATAATTGTCTTTAATTTTATTCTGGTAATAATTGATATAATTTAAAATATTTAATTCCAAAAGTTGTGCTTTTGAAAACAATTGCCTTGACTTCGAGAAATTCAAATTGCAAATAAAATAACGTTGTTGTTCTTTTAGTTTAGTAATTTCTTTTTCAACTTTTTCAATACAAATCAGTAATTCATCAAAATTTCGAATCATGGTTTTTTGTTTGATTTATTATAAACAATTTTAATTCTTTAGCGGTTTTATTATTAGAATTCAAGTTCCTTTTATCAAATCTAAAACCATCAAAATGCAAATAAATTTCTCGTATTTCTTTTAGTAATTGATTCTTTTAAATTCATCCTTTTCTTGCAAATCAAAAAAAATAAATTTGATTATGAAACCTGATAGAAGAGTATTTTTAAATAAATTAAAAACTATTTTTTAAATACTTGTAAACTAAATAATTAACTAAAAATTGAGAGGAATTAAATATTAATCATTTTGATATTTTATATTAGCTACAATAATATCTTTGATTTTAATTTGATACAAATGACTTCTTTATTCTATTTCTTTTTAATACTAAATGTTATTGCTTTTTTAGTCACGGGATATGACAAGCAATTAGCTATTCAACAAAAAAGAAGAATCTCTGAACGAACGCTTCTTAGTTTTGTATTTATTGGCGGAACTGTTGGTTCAGGATTAGCCATGCTCCTATTCAGACACAAAACCAATAAAATTGGTTATTTATGGAAGTTTTGGTTTATTATTTTTATCCAAATTATATTGATTTATCTGGGCTATCATTTTAAAATTTTAACTAATAAAATCTAAATAATTACTTTTATTAATCACTTCAAAATTTGCCTCTGGATAGGCTTTTGCAAAAGCAGTGGGGATTTTTACTTTTCTATTTTCATTCCATTTGAATTCGTAAGCTCGTAAAATACCATTTTCTTCTTCTAACCAATCCAATTCTTGTTGGTCATACGTACGCCAAAAATAATTAGTAACACTTTTTTGAGTATAATTTTGGTATTTAATTCGTTCAGATGCGAGATAATTTTCCCATAAGGCGCCCACATCTGTTCTTGAATCTAATCTACTAAAATTGGCTATAATAGTATTTCGAATACCGTTGTCATAAAAATACCATCTATTAGATTTGGTAATTTCTTTGCGTAAATTTCTACTGAAACCGGGGACTTTGTAAATAACAAAAACTTTAGAAAGCAAATCTAAATAACTTTCGACCGTATTTTTAGAAATTCCTAATTGTTTAGCTAACTCTTGCAAAGACACTTCCTGCCCCACTTGAAAAGCAATTAATTTCAATAAATCTAATATTTTATTGGATTGTTTGATGCCTTCATAAATCAAGATGTCTTTTAATAAATAAGAATTTACTATCTCTTTTAAATAATTGATTTTGTCGTTCCAATCTGGATATTGTTCTAATTCAGGATAACTTCCAAAAAGCAAACGTTCTTCTAATTTTTGAGTGGTTTCTTTAAAGTTTTCATATTTATTGAATTCCATTTGAGCCAATGGAAATAAATAAATGGTGTTTTTTCTGCCCACTAAAGGTTCTCCTAACTTATTAGATAAATCAAAAATCGATGATCCTGTAGCTATCACTTTTATACCATCAATAGAATCGACAATCAATTTCAAAATCAATCCAATTTCGGGAATATTTTGTGCTTCGTCAATAACCAATAATTTTACATTGTTTAAAAGACGTTTATAATTAGCAACTGACCGTTCTTTTAACAAATCAGCATCTTGAATATCTTCACCATTTAATTGTAAATAATCTTCTTTTGGAAGAACAGAAAGATAATTTTTAATGAAAGCTGTTTTACCTACACGTCTTGCACCCAATAAAATCAATACTTTATTAGGTAAAACTTTTTTAGAAAACACTGAATCTATACCTCGTTCTAAAAAATTCATGATGTTGAATTTTAATAATTTAGATACAAATATAATTAAAAAACGTTAATTCAGTCAGTACGTTGACTGAATTAACATTAATTCAGTCAGTACGTTGACTGAATTAACATTAATTGAGTTAATAGAAAATAAAAAAAGCCCGGTGAATTACCGAGCTTAACTATTTATTTTGGTGCGTAGCACCGCGAAAATTTTATTTACAAGAAATTTTATCTACTCTATTTTGGTGTCTTCCACCTTCGAATTCTGTAGTTAAAAAAGTATCAACAATTTCAATTGCTTGTTCAATTGAAGTATAACGCGCCGGAATACTCACAATATTAGCATCATTATGCAAACGTGTTAAATAAGCAATTTCTTTAGTCCAACACAAACCTGCTCTTACACCTGCATGTTTATTAACAGTCATGGCAATTCCATTACCGCTTCCGCAAATTACAATTCCGTAATCGGCTTTTCCTTCTTCAACATCTGAAGCAACAGGATGTCCAAAATCAGGATAATCAACAGAAGCTGTTGTATCTGTTCCGTAATTGGTTACTTGATGTCCTTTTGATTCTAAATATTGAACAATTGCTTTTTTATATTCTGGTCCAGCGTGATCATTTCCAATTGAAATCTTCATTTTATATCTATTTAATTTTCTGCAAATTTACCAAAACAATTTGTATTTCTTTTTTAAAAAAATGTAAAAAGCTATATCTCCTTTTATTTTATAATTATCAGATAACTAATAGGATAGGAGTTTATTAACACTTATAATAATCTATAAAACATTGAAAATCAATTAGTATTATATAATTAATTTGTTAATTTTTTACATTGTTAATAGTAATTCATAATTGATTGATTTTCAGTTAACCTTAATTTAACATCTTTTGTTAATAAGTTGAGATAGAAAATCAGAAGTTTTTTTTGGTTGTATCGAAAAAAAATCTAATCCAAAATTGGAATTTAATAACCTAAAAAAGTTTGAATGATTTTTAGAAAAGTTATAAACAGAAAAAACTAGTTTATCAATACAATTTCAAAAATTACTTATTTACATTTTAAAATGATTTTAGGTTATCAACGGTTGTTAACTAAATTTTAAAAAGACTTTAAAACTAAATATTTAGCTAAATATAACTATGTTAATAAGTCTTTATAACATGGTAAAACTTCATTTAGAAACAATTTCTAAAAAAATTATTGCGACTATTAACACGCTATAATAACAAACAATAATTTAATTAATTTAAAATTTTCTTTTTTATAATAGTATTATATGTTGACAACTTTGAAAAGATTAAACAATTTTTAAATTGTTATTGTATTTCATTTCCTGAAGAATTGCTTTTACAGTTTCAAAATCGTTAGGATGAATTTTAAGTTTGATTCCGCCCAATGCTGTTGAATACATTGGAGCGATGGATGACATGATTTCGTTTTCAAAGTAATATTGCAGACCTTCCTGATCTAATCGGTGTTTCAGGATTTCGATTTCGTGAATGTAATTAAAAGTGGCAATGGTGATAAAAGTTTCCATATCTAATTTTTTACAAAGTTGAAACGATTGCTAATGCGTTATATTTTCTTTAAAACTGTTCTTATATTCTTTTAACTGTTAACTATTTCGTAATTTTCGACTTTTAAGAAAAGACGTATGGGAAAAAGATTAAGAAAGCCTGCTAAGAAAGAGAAAAGTTTCTCAGATAAAATTATAAAAATATTATCGAATAGTGCTAATAAAGCCTTTAATTATAAGCAGATAGCAGCAAAATTAGAAGTAGATGATACTCAAAGCAGAAATCAAATTATAAAGGATTTGAAAATTCTTGCAGCCGAAAAGAAAATTATAGAATCCGAACCTGGAAAATATTTAATCAAAGCGGTAAGTCAGGATTATTATGAGGGAACCATAGATATGACTAGTCGTAAAACGGCTTATTTTATTTGTGAAGATTTTGAAGAAGATGTTTTTATACCAACGAATAATTTAAATCGTGCTTTAGATAAAGATAAAGTAAGTGTTTATGTTTACAATCGCAGAAAGGGAAGACGAGCTGAAGGTGAGGTTATTAAAGTTTTAGAAAGACATAAAACGGATTTTGTAGGAGTAATTGATATTCAAAAGAACTTTGCTTTTGTATCGACTGCTAATCCAAAAATGTATACTGATATTTTTATTCCAAAAGATAATTTAGGAGAGGCTCAAAATGGGGATGTGGTATTGGTTCATATCGAAGATTGGCCTAAAAGAGCCGATAGTCCTTTTGGAAAAGTAACAAAAGTTTTAGGAAGACCAGGAGAACATGATACTGAAATTCATGCTATTTTGGCCGAATATGGTTTACCTGCCGAATTTCCAATTGAGGTAGAAACTTATGCTCAAAAAATAGATACTTCAATATCTGAAGCTGAAATTGCCAAGCGTCGCGATATGCGTGATACTTTGACTTTTACCATTGATCCAAAAGATGCAAAGGATTTTGATGATGCACTTTCTTTCAAAAAACTGGAAAATGGAAATTACGAAATAGGTATACATATTGCCGATGTTTCGCATTATCTGGAAGAAGGAACCATCTTAGATGATGAAGCTTATCAAAGAGCGACTTCGGTTTATTTGGTAGATAGGGTAGTACCAATGTTACCAGAAGTTTTATCAAATTTTGCCTGTTCATTACGTCCACAAGAAGAAAAATATACGTTTTCGGCAGTATTTGAAATTACCGAAAAATGTCAGGTGGTGAATCAATGGTTTGGACGAACAGTAATCTATTCAGATCAACGATTTGCTTATGAAGAAGCTCAATACATAATAGAAACGAAAGATGATGTTATTCCGGCTGAAATTTCGTTAACGGGTACTTCTTATAAAGTTGCTCCAGAAATTGTCACAGCAACGCTTAAATTGGACGAATTAGCTAAAATTTTCCGCAAAAGAAGAATGAATGATGGTGCCATTTCTTTTGATAAAGTAGAAGTAAAATTTAATTTGGATGCCGATGGTGAACCGGAAGGTGTTTATTTTAAAATAGCTAAAGATGCCAATCATCTAATTGAAGAATTCATGCTTTTAGCCAATAAAAAAGTGGCGGAATACATTGGAAAACAAAAGAAAACTTTTGTTTACAGAATTCACGATGAACCAAATGAAGATAAATTAATAGCGATGCAAACCGTAATTGCTAAGTTTGGTTATAAACTTGATTTTAGAAATCCGGGTGATATTTCAAAATCGTTGAATAAATTGATGGAAGATGTAAGCGGGAAAAAAGAACAGAATCTTATTGATACACTGGCAATTCGTTCAATGAGTAAAGCCAAATATTCTACGGATAATATTGGACATTACGGATTAGCTTTTGATTATTATTCGCATTTTACTTCGCCTATTCGTCGTTATCCTGACGTTATGGTACATCGTTTGTTGCAATTTTATCTAGACGGAGGAAAATCAGTAGATGAGGAATTGTTTGAAACTAAATGTTTGCATTGTTCAACCATGGAAGGTTTAGCTACAAATGCCGAAAGAGATTCTATTAAATACATGCAGGTAAAATACATGCAAGATCATCAAGATCAGGAATTTTTGGGTGTTATTTCAGGTGTGACCGAATGGGGAATTTATGTTGAAATTATCGAAAATAAATGCGAAGGTATGGTTCGAATCAGAGACATTAAAGAAGACTATTATACTTTTGATGAGAAACAATATGCTTTGGTTGGAGCAACTTCAAGTAAGTTGTTACAATTAGGAGACGAAATTTACGTTAAAGTTAAAAATGCCGATTTAGTAAAAAAACAATTGGATTTTAATTTTTTAAGAAGATCAGAAGAAACCGTAAATTAATGAAAATGAAAAAAGTATTTTTAGTAGCAATTGCAATTGTATCACAAGCAACATTTGCTCAAGTAACAAAAAAATTAGGTGATTTTAATGCTTTAAAAGTATTTGATAAACTGAGTGTTAAGTTAATAGCTTCAACTGAAAACAAGGTTGTTATTAGCGGAACAAGAGAAAAAGAAATAGAGGTTGTTAACAATAACGGGGAGTTAAAATTAAGAATGCCTTTCCCTAAATTGTTGTCAGGAGATGCTATTTCGATCAAATTATATTATAAAAATATTGATGATATCACGGCTAATGAAGGTTCTTCAATTTCCAGTGATGCGGTTTTTAAACAAACTATTTTTGATTTGAATGCTAAAGAAGGAGCACGAATTAACTTAAAAGTAGATGCTCAAAAAGTAAATGTAAAAGCAGTTACGGGAGGGATTATCGAATTGAGTGGTGAAGCAGTGAATCAAGATGTAGTTATCATGTCAGGTGGTGTTTTAAAATCTAAAAATTTACTTACCTCACAAACCACTGTAAGTCTTTCAGCTGGAGGAAATGCCGAAATTAATGCAAGTACTCTAGTCGATGCAAAAGTAAAAGCTGGAGGAACTGTTTCTATCTATGGAAAGCCAAAACAAATTAATCAAGAAACAATTTTAGGAGGAAAAATTGAAGAAAAAGAATAAAAAAAATGTATTTTTATTCTTTAATAAATTCTAAAATTAATGATTAACGATATTTTATCAGGGATTCCTTGGGGAATTTTCTTGAGCTTTATGATTGGCCCTGTTTTTTTTATTTTACTAGAAACCAGTATAATAAAAGGATTCAGGGCCGCTCTTGTTTTTGATTTAGGAGTAGTTACAGGTGATATTATTTTTATTGCCATTGCTTATTTGGGTAGTTTTAGATTGATTCAAAGTTTGAAAGATAAGCCAGCACTTTTCATTTTTGGAGGTATTTTAATGCTTGCTTATGGAGTTATTTCGTATATAAGTTTGCACAAAGAAAAGAGGATAAATACTAAAAAAATTGATAATGAAATTATTAAAAAAGACTATTTAGGTCTATTTATAAAAGGTCTTTTTTTGAATATTATCAATATTGGAGTTTTAGGTTTTTGGTTAGCTGTAATTATTTCAGTAGGCCCTAAATTAGACATGCAAACCTCAAGAATGATTACATTTTTTAGTACTGTAATTATCACTTATATATTAGTAGATTGTATTAAAATTATATTAGCCAAACAATTAAAGACTAAGATGACTCCTTCTAATATTTTAAAAATTAAAAAAGGAATTAGTATCGTTTTGATGGTTTTTGGAGTGGTATTAATCACTCAGGGTTGGTTTCCAAAAGAAAAAGAAATGGTAAAACAAGCCTTAGAGAATATTGAAAAGTAGTTGTTTAAATAATTGATTTTATAAAAAATAATAAAGAGTTAAACTAATATTAAATAAATTATAATGTTAATTATTTATATAATAATATTTATCCTTTTAAACGCTTTAATTTATTTTGTTATTAATAGATATAACAATGTAAAACTTCAAATTCTTTTTATTTTTATTCTAATAGTTATCTTAAAATGTTTAAGTAATATTTATGAAAAAGATGCAGTAATATTTTTATTATTACAATTATTAAAATTTAGTACATCAATTCCAATATTTTCATTGTTAATCAAAGTTTTAAGATTTAAAGTAAAATTAAAGTATGAGGAAAAGTATAACTTTTTAAGTTTTATTTGGAATGAAAAAACAAATTTTCCTTTAATATTTACTATGATAATTCTTTGTTATCAAATTATGATGTTGTTTACTGGAAGTTTTATGACTTTATAATAAATTAGTTTTTTCAACTTTAAAAAAATTAAAAAAATCAATTCATCATTCGGATTCGAACCTATGTTTTGATTAATTTTTGCTAAAAATTAGATATAAAAAAAACTCTAAATTGTTTTAGAATTTGTTGAGTTAGTGTTCGGATTCGAACCTAAACTTTACTTAATTTTTCTTAAAAATTAGACATAAAAAAAACCTCTAAACTGCTTTAGAGGTTTTTGAGGCATCGTCCGGATTCGAACCGGAGTAGGAGCTTTTGCAGAGCCCAGCCTAGCCGCTCGGCCACGACGCCATTGTTTAATGGACTGCAAATGTAATATAAAAAATCTAAATTCCAAATGTCAAATTCTAAATAAAACGCATAATCGTATTACTTTGAAATTTGGATTTTTTTTTAAGATTTGGAATTTAACTTCTGCTTTCTTCTAGTATAATGGTAACTGATTCAACATCACCACCAATAGGAGGATTGATTTTAGAAACTTCAACTATGGTTTTCATTACCATTGGAAGTTCAGCTAAAACTCTTTTGTTAATTCTTTTGGCAACATGTTCTAATAATTTGGAACGAATAGCCATTTCTTCCACAACAATACGGTTTAAGTGAACATAATCTACCGTATCAACTAATTCATCTGATTGGGTAGATTGCTGTAAATTGGCCTTAATTTCTAAGTTAACAGTGTATTCAGAACCTATTTTTCCTTCTTCAACTAAACATCCGTGGTAGGAAAAAGTGCGGATATTTTTTAATTTAATAGTTTCCATTTTTATAATTTTAATCTTGTGGTGTTA
Source organism: Flavobacterium sp. GSA192 (assembly GCF_006386525.1). Classification (NCBI taxonomy): domain Bacteria; kingdom Pseudomonadati; phylum Bacteroidota; class Flavobacteriia; order Flavobacteriales; family Flavobacteriaceae; genus Flavobacterium; species Flavobacterium sp. GSA192. The sequence goes on from NZ_VAHC01000002.1 coordinate 181,688, forward strand.
GGGTCTTGATAATTGGAGGTTAAGGCTTGTATGGAGACTATTTTTTCTAATTCGTCAACTGTAAAGTGAATGGTATAAGGGAATTTTTTTAAAGGTAAAGTTCTAATTACATTGTATTTAACTTCAAAAAAAGGAATTGTTTTTAATGTTTCAATATATTTGGAAGCTGTTTTATAAAAAGTTTTACCTAATCCTTTTTTTAAAGATTCATAATATAAAGCAGTTTCATTAATTTCTTCTTTGGCTCTAGCTGAAACAATGATTTTAAATTTTATTTTAACCATTTTTCATCTAATTCTTTTTTAACATCTTCCCATGGTAGATAATCTTCTGGTTTAGCATTTTTCATTCGTTCTAAAACCATTTCTTGTTGCCACAGCGGAATTTCATTCTCAATGTTTTCATCTATAGAAACATCAGGAATATGTTTAAAGAAACTAACAAAAGTTTCGTAAAAATCGTCTGGAATTGTAACAGTTAATTGTCTCATAACTTTCAATATTTATACAAAAATACTAATAAATATTATTCAAAGTCTATTATCCCTAAGTCTATTATCTATCATCTATTTTTTTACCTTTGTCCTTCAATTAATAAAATTATGTCAACCGAAGAAAAATCACTGCATTTTATAGAACAAATTATCGAAGAAAACTTAACGAATGGTTTTCCTCAAAATAAATTAAGATTTCGTTTCCCACCTGAACCTAATGGATATTTACATATTGGGCATGCAAAATCTATTTGTTTGAACTTTGGTTTGGGCTTAAAATACAATGCTCCGGTAAATCTTCGTTTTGATGATACCAATCCTGCGAAAGAAGAACAAGAGTATGTAGATGCAATCAAAGAAGATTTGCAATGGTTAGGATTTCAATGGGATAAAGAATTGTATGCTTCTGATTATTTTCAACAATTATATGATTGGGCTATTCTTTTAATCAATAATGGAAAGGCTTATGTTGATAGTCAATCGTCTGAAGCGATGGCGGAACAAAAAGGAACACCAAGTCAAGCAGGTGTTGATAGTCCGTATAGAAATCGTTCTGTAGAAGAAAATTTAGCTTTATTCGAAGGAATGAAAAACGGTGATTTTGAAGAAGGAACACATATTTTACGTGCTAAAATTGATATGGCTTCTTCTAATATGTTGATGCGTGATCCTATTATGTATCGTGTTTTACACAAAGAACATCATAGAACAGGGGATGATTGGTGTATTTATCCAATGTATGATTATACTCATGGAGAAAGTGATTATTTAGAGCAAATTTCGCATTCTATTTGTACTTTAGAATTTGTGATGCACCGCGAATTATATGATTGGTTTTTAGACCAAATTTATGATGAAAATCTAGTAAGACCACATCAGTATGAATTTGCCCGTTTGAACTTGAATTATACTGTAATGAGTAAAAGAAAGCTATTACAATTAGTTCAGGAAAATGTGGTGAATGGCTGGGATGATCCTAGAATGCCAACTATTTCCGGCTTAAGAAGAAGAGGTTATACAGCTGCTTCAATTAGAAAATTCTGTGAAAATATTGGAGTTGCGAAGCGTGAAAATATCATTGATTATTCGTTATTAGAATTTTGTTTGCGTGACGATTTGAATAAAACTGCTCCAAGAGTTATGGCAGTTTTAGATCCCGTAAAAGTAATTATTACTAATTATCCTGAAGGAAAAGAAGAACTTTTGGATGCCGAAAACAATCAGGAAGATGAAAGTGCTGGTTTTAGAAAAGTACCATTTTCTAAAGAATTATATATTGAAAGAGAAGATTTCTTAGAAGTGGCTCCGGCTAAATTTTTCCGTTTAAGCTTAGGTAACGAAGTGCGTTTAAAAAATGCCTATATCATTAAAGGAGAAAGTGTTGTAAAAGATGAAAACGGAAATATTACTGAAATTCATGTAACTTATGATACTGATTCTTTGAGTGGAAGTGGTACAGAAGCTTCTAAACGTAAAGTAGCGGGAACCTTGCATTGGGTTTCAGTTAAACATGCTGTTGAAGCCGAAGTTCGTTTGTATGACCGTTTGTTTATTGATGAAGCACCGGATAGTCATAAAGAGAAAAATTTTCTTGATTTTATCAATCCAAATTCCTTATCAATTATAAAAGGATTTGTTGAACCAAGTTTAGAAACAGCAGTTTCTGGCGATAAATTTCAGTTTCAACGTTTGGGTTATTTTAATGTTGATAAAGATTCAACTGCTTCTAAATTAGTATTTAACAAGACTGTTGGACTAAAAGATGCCTGGGAAGAAAAAGGAAAAAAAGACAGCAACAGTATCAATAATTCTTTAAAAGAAATTAATAAATATTTTAAAGTGGAAACGCGTGAAGAGCGTATTGCCATTAGAAAAGCAATAGGGGAGACTTTAGCCGGAATTTCTAATTATAGTTTATTGCAAAATTCATTAAAGAAAAATATCAACAATAATAAAAGTTCATTGTTGTTTGCCAATTTGATTTTGAAATATGCTCCTTTAAAATCTTCAGATTATGATAAAGAAGAGCTGCATAAATTATATACAATGTCTCTTAGAAGTGAATCCACTTTTGTTCGGTCAAGAGCAATTTTAAATTTAAATCATTTGGATTATGATTTGGACTTTAGAAATTCTTTTAAAGATGAAATTTTAAAACTAGAGGCCAATCCTCCAAAAAGTTCTACCGAAAGAGAGAAGGAATTTATTGAAGAATTTTTAAATAAATTATAACTATCAAAAAGCGCTGATTAAGCGCTTTTTTTTATTATTATTAAAATCTATTTTTAATTTAAAATATATAGGATTTTATAATTAAAAATGGCTTTCATATTTTAATTTTAAAACGTTTTTTTAAAAGCTTTGATAAAATATTCATTCTTTGTTTTTTCGTTTAATACAAAGCTTTATTTTAATTTTTACCATTTTTTAGACTTCGATTAAGAAAATAGAATGCTATTTATATAATTTTAAATAATGAAAAATATTCTAACTTTTTTATAATAACATTTATGAAGATTTTTTTTTAAATTTATTAGTATCTTTATAAGAAACTTAAAAATAATATATTATGGCAAGTAGTACAGGAAAAACTTTAATAGCTCTTGCAAGTGGTGCTGCAATAGGAGCTGTATTAGGAATTTTGTTTGCTCCGGATAAAGGAGAAAAAACAAGAAAAAAAATTAAAGACGGATATAAAGATCTTGAAAAAGATATGAAAGCTAAATTAGCTAATGCAAAAGTTGATTTAGAAGATACTTATGAAAATTTAGTTTCTAATATGAGTTATAAAACAGAAGATGTTATTACTTTTTTAGAAAAAAAATTAGCTGATTTGAAAGAACAAAATGCTAAACTTCATAAACAATAATTTCTTTTATAATATTGAAATAAAAAACTATGGCTTTTGATGAGTTAAAAGAACATACTGAGAATATTCAGGAACAAACTAAAGATTATATAGAAAAGAATCTTTCTTACTACAAATTATTAGCGTTTAAGATGGCTATGAAATCAACTACAATGATTTTTAAGTTCACCTTGATTTTGCTTTGTATATGTATGGTTTTGTTATTTTGTTCTATAGCATTGGCATTTGCTATTGGAAATTATTTTGGCAGCTATACCCTTGGTTTTCTATCCGTTGGTTTAATTTATGTTATTTTAACAGCTTTATTGTTCTTAGTTAGAGATAAAATTGTGGAAGGACCTATTTTAGAGAAGTTTTCAGAAATATTTTTTAACGACTAATTATTATGCAAACAAAAAAATATTCTTCTTATGCTCAAATTGATAGGGAACTTGAAATTTTAAAAGTTGAAAAAGAAATCAGCTATCAAAAGTTAGTTTTAAGTGTTCAAAAAACGAAGAAAAGTTTTTCGTTCTTAAATATTACTTCTAATGTTGTAGATACTGTAAAAAGCACTTTTTTTAGTTCCTACGGCACAATATTGAGATTAGTGATACCAATTATTATAAAATGGTTTAGGAACAAAAAAAGAGGCAATTAAGCCTCTTTTTCGTTTGTAATTTATACTTCATCCGATTCTTCTGTTTCTTCTAGAGGATTTTCGGGTTCTTCAAATTTTGGTTCTGCTTTTTTAGGAGTACTCTTTTTATTTTTCTTCATCATTTCACCCACTTGATTCGAAGCACTAAAAGAAGCGACCATATTGTTCAGCATTTCACTTCCGGCTTGTGGAGAATTAGGGAGTAAAATCAAATTAGAATTAGCATCTGCACCTATGGCTTGCAATGTATCATAATGTTGAGTTACCACAATCAGGGCAGAGGCTTCTTGCGAATTAATTCCAACTTTGTTTAAAACATCCACACTTTCTACTAATCCACGGGCAATTTCACGTCTTTGATCGGCAATACCCTGTCCTTGTAAACGCTTGCTTTCAGCTTCTGCTTTGGCTTTAGCTACAATTCTGATTCTCGAAGCTTCGGCTTCATATTCAGCTACCGTTTTTTCCCTGTCGGCAGCATTAATTCTGTTCATCGCATTTTTTACCTGTATATCAGGATCAATATCAGTAACCAGAGTATTGATGATTGTGTATCCGTAAGTTGTCATGGCTTCGTTTAATTCACTTTTTACTGCAACAGCAATATCATCTTTTCGTTCAAAAACATCATCTAATTTTAATTTAGGTACTTCGGCACGAACCACATCAAATACATAAGAAGTAATTTGATCGTGTGGATATTCTAGTTTGTAAAATGCATCATAAACGGTTTCTTTAACCACCATAAATTGAACCGAAACTTTCAATTTTACAAATACATTGTCTTTAGTTTTGGTTTCAATGATAACATCCAACTGTTGGATTTTTAGATTCACACGTCCGGCAATTCTATCAATTAAAGGAATTTTAAGTTGAAGACCGGATTGTCTGATACTTAAAAATTTTCCAAAACGTTCAATAATTACAGCCGTTTGTTGTTTAACGGTGAAGAAGGAGGAAAGCAAAATAAAGAATGCAATAAATAACAGAAAAATAAATGAAGTGTTCATAAGTTGTATATTTAGTTAAATTTTCTCTGTTAAATTACAAAAAAACTTTAGGTTTGTGTCAGTTAAAATTCACATTATGATAAAGTCTTCATTAACTTTTTGTTTTCTCCTAATTTCAGTATTTTGTTTCGCGCAATACGGTTATCGCGATTCCAATAGAATTGGAATTCAAGGAGGAGTAAATCAATTTACTCTAAACACTACTAATTTTGATACAAAACCTGAAATGGGTTGGAATGCCGGCCTTTCAATACGAGGTAATTTTTATGATAATTGGGATATGGTCTATGCTATTCAATTTTCTGAAAACAATTTTTCTGTAGCCACAAATCGATCGCTTATAATCAGTGAAGATGTGAATTACAAATTACCTTCAGCTCAAATTTCTTTACAATTGAGCTATGTTTTAATCGACAATCATTTATCAATTGAATTTGGCCCTTTGGTTCAGGTAAACGGAAAATTTAAAATTGATGCTGATAAGGAAAATAATATAATTTCAGGAACTACTTTATTGGCCAAACATATAACTGATATCGGTAAATTTAATTTTTATCCAACGGTTGGAATTACAGCTGGAGCCAAACATTTTAGATTAAATGTTTCCTATCAATACGGAATTTCGAATATGCTGGGGAATTTGAACACTAAAAATCTGGGTTATCATTTTAAAGGAAATCCAGGAATTCTAAACGGAAATATTCTTCTTTATTTATAAAAAAAGTCCCGAGATTATCGGGACTTTTTAGTTTATATAGTTTCAATAGCTTTTTGAATTCTTGAAATTGTTTCATCTTTTCCAATTATTTCCACAATATCAAATAGGTGAGGTCCTTTCAAAGCACCAACTAAACTCAAACGGAAAGGTTGCATTACTTTACCCATTCCAATTTCGTTTTTAGTTAACCAATCTTTTACAATAGTTTCAATATTTACTGAAGTAAAATCGGTGATTTCTTCTAATACTGAAATCAATTCTTGCATTAAAGCAGGTGTTTCTTCTTTCCAGTTTTTCTTTGCTTTTTCTTCATAAGCAGTTGGAGCAACAAAAAAGAAATCACTCAAATCCCAAAATTCAGAAACAAAATTTGCTCTTTCTTTTATCAAGGAAACTATTTTAGTTGTCAGTTCGAGCGAAGTCGAGAACCCTTTTTCTTTAAGAATAGGAGCGAAGGCTTTCGCCAAATCTTCATTTTTTTGCTTAATTAAATACTGATGATTGAACCATTTATTTTTTTCCGGATCAAATTTGGCACCAGCTTTATTAACTCGGTTCAAGTCAAACTTTTCAACTAATTCCTCTAAAGAAAATAACTCTTGTTCTGTTCCATCATTCCAGCCTAATAGAGCTAAGAAGTTAACCACAGCTTCCGGAAAAAATCCGTTTTCTCTGTATCCTGAAGAAATGCCTTCATCCGTTTTCCATTCTAATGGAAATACCGGAAAACCTAATTTATCGCCATCACGTTTTGATAATTTTCCGTTTCCAACAGGTTTTAAAATCAAAGGTAAATGAGCAAATTCAGGAGCGGCCCAGCCAAATGCATGATACAATAAAACGTGTAAAGGCATCGATGGCAACCATTCTTCACCACGAATTACATGCGTAGTTTGCATTAAATGATCATCAACAATATTGGCTAAATGATAGGTTGGCATTCCGTCACTTTTAAACAAAACCTTATCATCTAAAAGATTACTTTCAAATTTTACATGACCACGAATGATGTCTTTTAAATGTAAAATTTCGTCAACAGGAGTTTTGAATCGAATAACATAATGTTCTCCGTTAGCAATTCTTTTAGCTGTTTCTTCAGCGGAAATTACTAAAGAAGTATCCAGTTTTTCTCTGTTAGTATGATTGTAGATAAATGTTTTTCCTTGTTCTTCTTCCGCTTTTCTGTTTGCATCTAATGATTCCGGTGTATCAAATGCATAATATGCCCAACCTGAATTAATCAGTTGGTCAGCATATTGTTTGTATAATTCTTTTCTTTCGCTTTGACGGTAAGGACCAAATTTTTCATTTTTTGCAATAGTTTCATCAGGAGCAATTCCTAACCATTCCAAGGCTTCCATGATGTATTGTTCTGCACCGGGAACAAATCGGTTTTGGTCGGTATCTTCAATTCTTAAAAAGAAAGTTCCACCGTTTTTTTTGGCAAACAAATAATTAAATAGGGCAGTACGAACTCCGCCAATATGTAAAGGTCCCGTTGGACTTGGTGCAAAACGCACACGAATTGGGTTTGACATTTTTTATAAATTTTGTAGCAAAGATAATTAGAAGTTAGAAGTCAGAAGTTAGAAGTTAGAAGTTTTTCAATAACAAGCTGTTCATTTTTATTGTCATTGAATTTGATAATGTTATAATTATTACTTTTATGGGTTATTATAAAGCAAAATTACCTTGAATAGTTCCAATTTTATATATCAAAAATTAGAAGCTTTTATTAGAAAGTATTATTTAAACGAGTTGATAAGAGGAGTGGTTTTCTTTATCGGGCTTGGTTTGTTGTATTTTCTTTTTACACTTTTTATTGAATATTTCCTTTGGTTAAAGCCTACAGGAAGAGCCATTTTGTTTTGGACTTTTGTTGGGGTAGAAATCTTTTTACTTTTTCGTTTTATTGTATTTCCAATATTTAAACTTTTTAAATTTCAAAAAGGAATTGATTACAATGAGGCTTCGGCTATTATTGGGAATCATTTTTCGGATGTAAAAGATAAGCTGCTTAATTTTATTCAGCTTTCAAATCCTGAAAATAACACGGCAAAATCCGAATTGCTTTTGGCTTCAATAGAACAAAAAGCTAATGCTTTACAACCTATTCCTTTTTCTAATGCGATTAATTTTAATTCGAATAAAAAGTATTTACCACTTGCTCTGATTCCTTTTTTATTGTTTGCTGCTTTTTATATCTCAGGAAATAAATCGATATTGACTCAAAGTTTGAATAGGGTAGTGCATTTTAATGCTTCTTTTTTGCCTCCGGCTCCTTTTGAATTTGTGCTTTTGAATTCTAGTTTACAAACGGAGCAAAACAAAGATTTTATTGTTAAAGTAAAAACTGTGGGTAAAGTAATTCCTGAAAATGTGATGATTTTCATTGATGATGAAAGTTATTTTATGGAGAATACCAAACCAGGTGAATTTGAGTTTAAGATTGAGAAGCCTACTCAAAATGTTTCTTTTTATATTAAAGGAAATTCAGTTTCATCTGATGATTATGAATTAAAAGTTGTGGCTGTTCCTTCTATTTTAAATTTCGAAATGCAATTGAATTTCCCTTCGCATCTCAATAGAAAAGCTGAAATTATCAAAGGTACAGGAAATGCCATTATTCCCGAAGGAACATTGGTAACCTGGAGAATGAGTACACAAGCAACCCAAAAAGTGTTATTTTCTAATGCAAACACGGTTTATCCGTTTGCAAAATCAGAAAACAATTTTGTTTTATCAAAAAAAGTGATAGAAAACACAGATTATCAGATTATTACTTCAAATAATATGGTTTCTAACTTCGAAAAACTCAATTATCAGCTTACTGTTATCAAAGATCAGTATCCAACGATTACAGTTAACCAGGCTCCTGATAGTTTGAAGTTAGTTACCAATTATCTTTTAGGGAAAATAGGGGATGATAATGGTTTGTTAAAATTACAAGTGGTCTATTATGAATCTAATAAACCGGCTACTGCTAAACGTGGAACAATTGCTATTAAGTCGGGAGTTTTTGATCAATTTGTTTTTTCATTTCCAGCTAATCTTTCTGTTGTTGAAGGAGTAACTTATGATTATTATTTTGAAGTTTTTGATAATGATGTTTTACATCATTTCAAAAGTTCTAAATCAGCGGTTTTTTCTAATCGAATTCTAACTGTTCAGGAAAAGCAGGATTTAATTTTGCAACAACAAAATGATAATATTCAAGGTTTACAGAAATCATTAAAGAGTCAGGACAAGCAATTTTCACAATTGGATAAGATTCAGAAAACAGGAAAAGAAAAAGAAAATTTTGAATTCAATGACCAACAAAAAATAAATGATTTTATTCAACAGCAAAAGAAGCAGGATGAAATGATGCGCAACTTTATGGATAAAATGAAAAATAATTTAGATGAATCTAAATCAAAACCTGAGGATAATTTCAAAAAAGAATTGGAAAAACGTCTTGATAATAACAATGAGGAATTAGAAAAAAATAAAAAACTTTTAGACGAATTAAAAGCACTAAATGATAAAATGAAGAATGAAGATTTACTCGAAAAGTTAGATCAGTTTAAACAGAAGAGTAAAAATCAGGTTAAGAATTTACAACAATTAGTCGAATTGACTAAGAAGTATTACGTTCAAAAAAAGGCAGAACAAATAGCTGATAAATTAGAAAAATTATCAGACAAGCAAGATAAACTTTCAGAGAATGAAAAGGAAAATACTAATGCTAAACAACAAGAAATAAATAAGGATTTTGATAAAATTCAAGAAGATTTGAATGATCTAGAAAAAGACAATAAACAGTTAAAATCACCTTTAGACATTCCTAAAGATGATAAAACTGAAAAAAGTATTGACGAAGATTTGAAGAAGGCTTCAGAAGAATTGCAAAAAAACAATGCTTCAAAAGCAAAGCCAAATCAGAAAAGTGCTTCTAAGAAAATGAAATCCATGGCTATGAAAATGGATCAGGGTATGGACGGAGCCGAGATGGAACAGCTGGAAGAAGACGTTAAAATGCTGCGCCAAATCTTAGATAATTTATTGGCTTTTTCTCTTTCGCAGGAATCCGTAATGTTGAATTTTAAATCTCTTAATTCTGCTTCTCCAGCTTTTAATAAAAATATAAAACTGCAACAGGATTTACGAATTCAGTTCAAACATGTTGATGATAGTTTGTTTGCAATGTCTTTACGAAATCCAAAATTCACTGAAGATATTACGAAAGAAGTTGGAAATGTTCAGTACAATATTGATAAGGCTATTGATAAATTATCCGATTCTGAAATTCCTAAAGGAGTTTCTCATCAGCAATATGTGATAGCTTCTGCAAATAAACTAGGAGATTTTCTAAGTGAAATGCTGAATAATATGCAAATGTCTTTGTCTTCTATGGGACAGGGAAAACCTAAACCGGGTCAAGGAGAAGGTATGCAGTTGCCTGATATTATTTCGAAGCAACAAGGCTTAGGAGATAAAATTAAAAAAGGAATTAAACCCGGAGAAGGAAAAGAAGGGAAACCTAATTCTGGTAAAGGCGATGAAGATGGTAAAGGCGGAGAAGGTGATGCCAAATCTATAATGGAAATTTACAAAGAGCAGAAAGAACTGCGTGAAGCTTTAGATGGTGAATTAAAAAGGCAAGGTTTAGGAAGTAAAGGTCAGAATGCTTTAGAGCAAATGAAACAGATTGAAAAGCAATTATTGAATAAAGGTTTTAAAAACGAAACGCTTCAACAAGTGTTGAATTTAAAGCAGGAGCTCTTAAAATTAAATAATGCGGTTCAGCAACAAGGAGAAGAAAATAAAAGACAATCGCAAACCAATGATAAAGAATTTCTTAATCATTCAAGAGTTTTACCTAATTCTTTGTTAGAATATATGAATAGCATAGAGATATTAAACAGACAATCATTACCTTTGCGCTCCAATTTTAACCGCAAGGTTCAAGAATATTTTAAAACAAAATGATAAATTTTAATTACGAAAACGACTTTAATTTAGATAATGAAGAAGCTATTTCTACTTGGTTGTCGGCTGTAATCGCATCTGAGAAAAAGAAGGAAGGAGAGATTAATTATATCTTTTGCGATGATGATTATCTTCATAAAATCAATCTAGAATATTTAAATCACGATACACTTACTGATATTATTAGTTTTGATTACACGGTAGGAAATGAGTTAAATGGAGATATTTTTGTTTCTGTTGAACGTGTTCAGGACAATGCTAATGATTTTAATGTTTCTTTTGAAGAAGAATTGAAGCGTGTTTTGGTTCATGGAGTTTTACATTATTGCGGTTATAAAGATAAGGGAGAAGAGGATGAACGATTGATGCGTTTTAAGGAAGATGAAAAAATAGCAATGTTCCACGTGGAACAGTAAAATTATTTTTTGAATTTAAAGATGAGTGTTCCACGTGGAACGTTTGATGTTTTAGGTTTTAATTTAAGTCCTGTGTTCAGGAAAAATATAAAAAAATGTTTCTAGAAGAGTATGATGTAATTGTTGTGGGCGCTGGTCACGCAGGTTGTGAAGCTGCTGCTGCTGCTGCAAATTTGGGTTCGAAAACTTTGTTGGTTACAATGAGTTTGCAAAACATAGCCCAAATGTCTTGTAATCCTGCAATGGGTGGAATTGCCAAAGGTCAAATTGTACGTGAAATTGATGCGCTTGGAGGTTATTCGGGAATTGTTTCTGATAGGACTGCAATTCAATTCAAGATGCTGAACAAGTCGAAAGGACCAGCCATGTGGTCTCCGCGTGTTCAAAGTGACCGTATGCGTTTTGCCGAAGAATGGAGAATGATGTTGGAAGGAACTCCAAATCTTGATTTTTATCAGGAAATGGTAAAAGGTTTGATTATTGAAAGCGGAAAAGTAAAAGGAATTCGAACTTCTCTTGGAATTGAAATTCGTTCCAAATCGGTGGTTTTGACCAATGGTACTTTCCTGAACGGATTGATTCATATTGGAGAAAAACAATTCGGTGGAGGAAGAGCAGGAGAAAGTGCTGCATACGGAATTACGGAAGATTTGATTGCAGCCGGATTTGAAGCGGGCAGAATGAAAACCGGAACACCCCCTCGTGTTGATGGTCGCTCTTTGGATTATTCGAAAATGAATGAAGAAAAAGGAGATGCTAAACCTGATAAGTTTTCATATTCTGATTTGACTTCGCCATTGACGCACCAAAGATCTTGTCACATGACTTATACTTCTTTGGAAGTTCACAATATTTTGAGAGAAGGTTTTGATCGTTCGCCAATGTTCAACGGTCGAATTAAAAGTCTTGGTCCAAGATATTGTCCGTCTATTGAAGATAAAATTAATCGTTTTGCTGATAAAGAAAGACATCAACTTTTTGTAGAACCAGAAGGATGGAATACCTGTGAGGTTTATGTGAATGGATTTTCTACTTCGCTTCCTGAGGATATTCAATTTAAAGCTTTGAGTTCTGTTGCAGGATTTGAAAAGGTGAAATTCTTTAGACCAGGTTATGCAATCGAATATGATTATTTTCCACCAACACAATTAAAACATACTTTGGAAACGAAGTTGGTTGAAGGTTTGTATTTTGCCGGACAAATTAATGGAACTACCGGTTATGAAGAAGCGGCTTCTCAAGGATTAATGGCTGGAATTAATGCGCATTTAAAAGTGCATGAAAAAGAACCATTAATTTTGAAAAGAGATGAAGCTTATATTGGAGTTTTAATTGACGACTTAATCACGAAAGGAACAGAAGAACCATATAGAATGTTTACTTCTCGTGCAGAATACAGAACTTTGTTGCGTCAGGATAATGCCGATTTTAGGTTGACACCAATGTCGTATGAAATAGGTTTGGCTTCAGAAGCACGTTTACGAAGAATGGAACGTAAACTTAATGAATCAGAAAAAATGGTTTCATTTTTCAGGGAAACGAGTGTTTCGATAGGAGAGACCAATCCAATTTTGGAATCTAAAGGAAGCGCACCAATTTCTCAGGGAGATAAGATGTTTAAGATTTTCTCTCGTCCACAAATTGATTTGGAGGATATGATTAAGTTTGAAAAAGTTCAAGCTTATGTAGCAGAAAATGATTTGGACCAAGAAATTTTGGAACAAGCCGAAATTCAGGTGAAGTATTCTGGTTATATCGAAAAGGAAAGAAATAATGCAGATAAGTTGACTCGACTAGAAGATGTGAAAATTCCAGCCGATTTTGATTATAATAAAATTAAATCAATGTCTATTGAAGCTAAACAAAAATTAAATAAAATTCGTCCAGTAACTATTTCACAAGCTTCAAGAATTAGCGGAGTTTCACCTAGCGATATTTCGGTTTTATTGATTTACATGGGAAGATAATATGAAGTTAGAAGTCTGAAGTTAGAGGTTGGAAGTATTATTGTAAACTTCTAACCTCTAATTTCAATCCTCTAACTTTAATTGTTCCACGTGAAACTACGCTCGAAAACCTTGTCATTACTAAGAAAAGTGATTTTAAAAATAAAAAAACTAGGAGTAATAGATTTCGATTTATTACTCTTTTTTAAAATTTAGTATAAAATTTTACCTCATTCTAAACCAACCACTGAAAACTAAAAAATGGATATTTCAAATAAAAAGCATTTCCTTACGGTTAAAGACCATTCTGTTTCTAAAGAAATTTTCGAATTGTATCACGATGAAGATTTGGATATGTTAATTACGCATCCACAACCTAGTTTAGAAAATTTAGGGAAGTATTATGAAAGCGAAGATTATATTTCGCATACAGATAACAAACGTTCTTTATTTGAAAAAGCATATCATTTTGTAAAAGGCATCGCCTTAAAAAACAAATTGAATTTAATCAATTCTCAGCAAGTTGCTAAAGGACGAATTTTAGACATAGGAGTAGGGACAGGAGATTTTCTAACTGTTGCTAAAAATGACGGTTGGGAAACTGTTGGAATTGAACCTAGCGATAGAGCTAAAGGAATTGCAATCAATAAAGGAATTTCATTTGTAGAAAATACAACTGCATTAGAAAGTCATTCTTTTGATGTGATAACCATGTGGCATGTTTTAGAACATGTGCCCGATTTGGATTTTCAGATTAAAGAATTAAAACGTTTGCTAAAGCCAACAGGAACTTTAATTATTGCTGTTCCTAATTTTAAATCTTTCGACGCAAAACATTATGGAACTTTTTGGGCTGCTTTTGATGTGCCAATCCATTTTTGGCATTTTTCAAAAAAAGCAATCCAAATACTTTTTCAAAAAGAAAATATGAAATTAGAAAAAGTACTTCCTATGAAGTTTGATTCGTTTTATGTTAGTTTGCTTTCAGAAAAATATAAAAACGGAAAAATGAATTTTATTAAAGCATTTTTTATCGGATTACAATCGAATTGGAAAGCAAAACAGAATTCGGAGTATTCTTCGTTGATTTACGTCTTAAAAAACAACTAAAACTTATTTTAAAGCCTTTTTAGAGGCTTTTTTGGTGTTTACGGTAAACTTTATTGTCTGTTTTTTATTTTGGCTTTATTTTCAATCTATTTAATTCGTTTTTTATAGCTTTAAATTATAGCTTTCGTTTTATTAATAATAAAATCTAATACCGTAAAATTTTCCCATTTTTTCAGCCTTTTATAGGATGCTATCTATTTTTTTATATTTTTGCTACCAACACATCAATTACACAATTTAATTTAAAATGAAAAAAGTATTATTAATTATCGCAATTTCTATTTCAGTTGTTGCTTGTAACAAAACTGCCGAAGTTAAAGAAGTGAAAACAGCTTATGTAGATACTTCGGAATTAATGAAAGAATATACAGAGGCAAAAGATCTTGAAGCAAAGTATAAAGCACAATCAGAGGAAAAAGGAAGACAGTTAGAAGCTGAGATTAATCGTTTTAAGCAGGATGCTGCTAATTTCCAATCGCAGGCTCAGGCAAACGGTCAGGAATGGGCTCAAAAAAGAGGAGCTGAATTGCAAAAAAGAGAGCAACAATTGGGTTATGCTCAACAAGCTTTGGCACAACAATTACAACAAGAAAGTGGTGCAGAAATGGATACGCTTATTAAAGGAGTTAAGAAATTTATTAAGGATTACGGAAAAGAAAAAGGTTATTCTTATATCTACGGTACTGGAGATGCTGCTTCTATTCTATATGCTGAAGATAAGTATGATATCACTAAAGAAATCATTAAAGCCTTGAATGAGAAGTATAAAGCTTCTTCTAAATCAGAAACTAAAGCTGAAGAAAAGAAATAATTCTTTCTTTTAAAGTTTAAAAAATGCCTTCATTTCTAATTTGAATTGAAGGCATTTTTTTATGGATAAATTTTATTTTTTATTTGGATTACCAGGGAATAAAATTAGTCTAAAAGGACGAATTAAATAATATAAAAAATAGAGTTTTCTATTGAGTTTAAGCCAAATTTAGCATCTAAGTAAAATGATTGACTTCAAAACTGAAATAAGTCATTTATAAGAAGTTTTTTTCTCTCGCGGTAATAAACATTGGCTTTCAAAATATATTCAACTGAAGGCAGTTAAACAAGCTCTAAAGCTTGCTAAATTATAATATGGAGAGCTTTTTAAAATTTCTAAATACGTATTTAGATTAATTCCCAAAATAGATTAATGAAGAATAGTGTAATTATCGGATAGGATTGTGATGTAAAAACAGCATAAAACTTTTTAAAATAAAAGATTTTACGCATTTAGTATTCTTCTTTTTATAAAACTATAAGGTCTATAGATATAATAAATTATTTTGAATGGTGAATCTATGGCTCGGATATCTTCTATTCTGAATAGAATATTGAGCAAAGTTTGAAATTTGTAAACTAGCCCTGGAAACATTAAAAAATAATTGAGATAGATACGTTTTACTTCTTCATTTGTATATTGTAATACATTTTCCGATTCGATAAATGCAATAGCAATTTGATTTAATTTTTTATTTTGTTTTTGATCAATAGTGTTTGGTAATCTTTTATCGAAAAATTTTTCTAATAAAAAGTTAGTTTGACCAATGATTCGTTCTGCATTAAATGTTTTTACTAGTTTTTTAAAAGCCTCAATGTCTAGTTTTTCAAATGGATAATCTTTGATGTCAACCAGCCATTTCAAACGTTCCCATCCATGGCGAGAACCATGTAATAAAAGAAATAATAGCTCAAATTCTGGATTTAGAATCGTGAATTTCCGACCAGAAAAAAATACTTCCGTTTGATTTTGAGCAACAATTTGTTTAATTTTTTTTTGAGATACTGGAAGTGTGTGCATCAGTGTCCAATGTATTTCTACACACAATCTAAGTTCTTTATTATAAATAGAAATATGATGACCATTATTAATTACCAGCTCTTGTTGTGACTTTTTTTCAGGCCAAAAAGCACCTTCTGTTAAATTATAGTTGTTCTTTAGAAAAAGTTTTATGACAGCATTTATTTTAGATTCGTCAATTAGAAGATCAATATCGTGTGAAAATCGTACTGTCGGATCATTATAAATACGATGAGAAAGCAAAGGACCTTTTAAAGAAGTAAAAGGAATTTTGTTTTCTCTCAACAAATCCGTAACACTAATAAAATTTCGCACCATTTTTAGATGGCGCATTTTTTCCTTCAAAAATTCTTTAGACCGATTTTCACTCAGCCAACGGTCAATTTGTTGGTGACTTAAACGATGGCGCTTGTGTAAAATTTCTCTAGTATACATTTAGGAAAGGTATTTTTTTGTCAATGCAACATAGCGAAGATATAAAAGAGAAATATTTTCTCTTTCTCTTTTTTTTCTCGGATGCAGTTTCTTATTAGTTTTATGAAATGTTTTTATTATTGCCTCTTGATTAAAAAAAGGTATATGTTCTTGTTCTGAGATGGATAGGAAAAGCTTCTTTATATATTCTCTATCATTTGTTCTATTTTTCTGGGTATAAGCAATTCTTAATCCTTCCCCTTTATCTTTACGGACTCTAATAGATTCCGTTAAAATTCCTTTCATGGCTTCCCGATATAAAAAACGGGATTGCATATTGCAATAGGTATATTCGATAGGCATGCTTAACCAAAATTCTAAAACTGATTTGTCCAATAACGGATATTTGTACACAAATCCATAACGTTCGGAGTGTAATGACCAACTGTCCATACGATCTGGAATATGGTAGTTGTGCAATAAATTGAGCATGAATTGTGTTCGATTTCCATAACCAAAAATATTTTTGGAACGATTTAAAAATATTTTTTTCCAATGTTTTCCAATAAAATGAAATTGTGTATAACGAAGTATAGACCAGTATTGAGAACGATATGTTGGCAAAAAAGGAATTAATACCGGCAAAACTTCTGTTCTAAACCGCATAATACTTGGTTTTATGCCTGATTTTAAAACAAAACGACCAAGTGTTTTCCATTTGAGACTAAAAAACAAATGATTGTAAATACCACGGGTACTTAGTGAAACAAATTCGTCTCCACCCCAACCGCTAAAAATGGTAGTTACTTGATCTTTTCCTGCCATTTGCATCGTTGGATGCTCAATAGACATTCGTTCAAATTCAGGAAGAATGAAGTCTTTACTTAATTCATTTTCTTTTAATTGCTGGTAATTAATTGTAATTTTTTTTTCAGTTGCAAAAGTTTCAATCAATACTTTTTCATCTACTCCTTCAAATTCAATATCCAGTTTTTCGGGTGTCCAGGAATAACCAATAAGTTGCGATTTGTCTTCAATAGCATCTGCTAATATGGCTGCCACTCCGGTAGAATCCAGACCACCACTTACATGTACTCCTGTTTTTCCTGATTCGATGCGCTTTTCGGTAGCTTCAAGAAGTAGTTTTCGCAATTGTAAAACTGCCTGATCAAAAGTAAGTGTTTTGTTCTTTTTAAGTTGCTCGGGTTTCCAATATTTAGTTTGCTGTTTTCCATTAGATGAAAAACTAACGCTATGCCCTGGAATTATTTTATATATATTCTCGAATGTAGTCTGGGAATAATTTCTCTTTTGTTGAAAAAAATCGATAATTAATTTTTCTTCAGAAAGAGCAGTAGTAACTAATTTAGATTGTGCTAAACCAAATTCATGCGAAGCAAATAGGAGTTGGTTGTTTTCAAACCAATAGGTTAGAGGTCGTGTACCAATATGGTCGCGAAATAAGTGTACTTCGTTTTTATTTTGGTCAAAAACTACTACAGCAAAATCCCCATTGATATAATTGGCACAATCGATACCCCATTTTAAGTATGCTTTAGTAAAAGCTTCTTCGGGAGATGTAAAAGAAAAATGATTTTGTAATTCGGGTATATTATAAATTCGGATATCAGCAAGAACGATGAGGTTTTCATATTCAAAAATGTCCGCATTAGGTTCTCTTTCCGTATGATGGCAATAGCCCAAAGCATAATTATTAGCGATTGTAGTATTATTTTCTTGAAATTCCTTCCATTTGACAGCAGTAGCCAATGCTTCAATTTCTTGTGTTGTTACTGCTTTTTGGTCTAAATTGATAATACCGTAAATGAAACTCATGCGTTCGGATTTTAATGGACTTATTTATAGGGTTAATGTATTATTTATAATCTGATTTTTTCTTTGTTGAAATGAAAATAATTGTTTTAAAAACTAAATATTTCTTTGTAACGGGTTCTTCCTTTAGGGGTAACATAGATTTCATTGGCAACCAACCAGGCATGGGCTACTAATTCTTTATTGTTTTTGAATTGTAAGCCTAAGTGCATTACTGAACCAATTTGCCTGCGTTGCAGCATAAACCGGGCAGCAAAAGATTTGACCAAACAAATGTTTTGCCAAAAAGCTAGTTTATTAGCTCTGGCAACGGCTAGTTGCACTTTTTTTAGCAAAATAGGATCTCCTTTTTGAGGTAAACTCTCAATAGAATCTAATTGCCTAATACAAAACTTGAAAGGCAAAAAAAGAAAAACCTTAGAGAAAAACAAAAAAAATACCGCTTCTAAAAACAGTATTTTTTCTTCTAATGGTAGTTGTATTATTTTTTTAAGCAAGTTCACTTTTTATAATATCAAATTGAATGGCTTTGTCTAAAAAAATTTTTACTTCCTGCTTGCATTGTTCAGCAGATACTTCAAATTCTTCTAATAAAGCGGAAGTAATTTCTGTAATGTTTTTAGGTTCTTCGATTAATTCCCATATTCTTTTAGCTACAGGATCTAATCCAAAATATTTGCCCTTATCCAAGTGCATCATTACTTGGTTGTCGTCTAGTTCACCATCAATAATTTGTTCGTTTCTGCTGTATTTTTCCATTTTTATTATATAGTTAAATTGCCTTGTGCATCAAGATACCCGAATTCCTTCATGGTATCATAATGGTAGGTAACTAATTGTTTTATTTGTTCTTCGTTTAGATGTTCTCTGTAGTTACCTGTTTTTCCTTCTCTAAAAAAACCTTTGCTATTTTGCGGTTTTTCCTTAAATCCTTTTTCCTGTTCCATTTGTTGTAACAGTGTGAAATCGCTGTTAATAATGGATCTCTTTAAACGTTCTTCGTCATATACTATTCCTAAAAATTGGATAATGGAACCAAAAGTATTTATAGGATCTTGTTTCATATCCTCATAGCGTACAATATGAACCGGGATTTGATCTTGTTGTTGCCAACTTTTAATATGGTTTTTCCAGGAAAACATAATTTGTCTTAATTGTCCCGATTTTTTTCCAGCAATCTCTGCCTTTTCATTTTGTAAAAATTGTATGGTTCGTTCAATTTTAGCTGTTGCATGATTGGCGTAAGAGACACAGACATCCAGCGGATTGCGAACAAAATAAACGGCTCCTTTAGTTACTTCTTTTGGGAATAATGGAATATTATGTACGTTATGAATATAGGCATCATGGGTTTTTTTATACAGGATACCCGCTTCGGTTTCCTCGTTTTCAGACAAGTACTGGTACATTTCTGGGCGGTAGAGATCAACTTCGTCTGGGCTAAGTTCAAAAGGATTGAAACCGCTAATTTCTTCAAAACCAACTGCATCGCTGGAAATAGGCGTACGTTCAATTTCTTCTAAAGAGATGGCTGTTACACTATTTTTTAAGTAATTTGCCAAAAACATCCTGAACCAGGTATTTCCTGATTTAGGATAAGAAGCCAGCCAAACAATATTCTTTTTCATTCCTCCAACTGTTGTTTAATGTATTCCATGGTAGTAGAAATTTCAGCCAGTTGTGGACGAACAATTCGAGTAACTCGAACGTTTTTTACCAAAAGGAAGAGTTGCTTGAAATATTTTTTTTCGGTTTCTGGCATGCCTTTCAAGTAGATTTTACGGTAAATTTGTTTGCGTAAAGTATTAAATTTGGCCATGCCTTCTAATTCAAAACTTTCAAAATCATTTTTAGTATGGGTGCTGAGGACAAAAATGTGATGCAGCGTTTGTTGTTTCTTGAAGTCTTTTTCAACTGGCAGGTAAAACTTTTCTAAGCTAGGTCTTATTTTTTCTAAATCATTAGTGACTATGTCTAATTTTGCTAAAGAATCATCCCATAGTTTAATTTTAGTTTTGATAGGAATGATGGTGGTGGACTCATCAGTTATTTCCACTGGGGTAATATCATCATTGATGAATTGTGCTCCATTTTTACAAAAAGCGGCTGTTACCGATGATTTTCCGGCACCCGAAACCCCACAAATCATAATACCTTTTTGGTCGTATTCAAAACAGCTGCCGTGAAAGGGTAGTGTAGCACGTTGATGCAATATAGCACCCAAAACTGAACCATTTAAAAACAGTTTGATAGAGGCTATATCAGAATTTTTATGAGGGAAAATTTTAATGATATTGCCTTTTTGGACTCTGTAGTTGGCTACTTCATTTACTTTCAAATAAAAATCATCCTCGTTAATCTGCATATAGGAGCAGGAAAAACGAGGATTAGATATTGTCTCTAAATCAACTATAGAAAAATCAAGTTTTTCTATAGTAATAGGAAATTGTAAATTCATTCAATTTAAGTTAATAAAACTCATGTGTTTATTAAACCAATTTTTTTGGTTTTTTTTAAGTAATTAAAATTTTAAACACAACAATAAATTCTAGTTATTCTCTATTTTTTAATAAAGACTATTAATTGGATTTTTAGGACGGGTCTGGACTGTCAGTAGGAAAAAAAGATTCAGTTGTGGCAGGAAACATTCCAGTTGCTGTATTTTTTACGTCTAAATCTTGTACTTCCGGTTTTTGCCAGATTTTCTTTTGAGTAGTTTCTTTTTTCATAATTTTTTTGTTATTTATTTTGAAGCGAAAATAAATAAAAATAATTTAAAATATTACTTTTTGTCAGAAAAAAACAGTGCTTTGTAATCAATAAAATAGGGTTTGTATTGTTCCTTATTTTTTTAGAAAATAAAAAATCAAGTTTATTTGTGTTATTCACTAAAACCAAAAAGACTAAATTTGAGCCTTTAATAAATTTTATAATGATGAGTGCAGCTAACAATTTATTCCAGGAAAACTATTCGGTTTCCAGAAAAGACCGTGAGGAATTAAATGCACATGCCTCTTTTACTATCTGGCTTACGGGTTTTTCGGGTTCAGGTAAATCGACCATTGCAGCTGCATTGGATCAATGGTTTTATAAGCGTCAAATCCGTTCTTACATTACCGATGGAGATAATACCCGCATGCATCTTAACCGTGATTTGGATTTTAGCCGTGAAGGAAGAAAAGAAAACATTCGCCGTGTTGCCGAAGTGGCCAAGCTTTTTAATGATGCCGGAGTAGTGGTGATTAGTTCTTTTATCTCTCCATTTGAAGAAGACAGAAAATCGGCTAAAGCCATCGTGGGAGCAGAACATTTTGTAGAAATTTACATTGCTACGCCTTTAGAAACCTGTATTCAAAGAGACGCTAAAGGATTGTACGAAAAAGCACGAAAAGGGGAAATCAAGGATTTAACAGGAATCAATAGTCCTTACGAAGTGCCATCCAATCCGGATATTGTTGTGGATACTACTATTGATAGTATTGAAATTTCTTTGCAAATCATAACCGATTGGTTGTTAGAAAACAAATTGCAGGCGGTTACTGAATTAAAGCTATAATACATTGTGAAAAAACAATTCCAATTTAAAAAAATACTTCAGGACTATGTCCAAATTTTACAAATCATTTACAAATCTTCTCCGGGAAATGCGGTGAGTTATTTTATTTTGGTATTGTTACAGTCGGTTGTTCCGGTTTTGTCGCTTTACATTACCAAAGAGATTATTGATATCATAACGACTCCCAAAGGACATGATTTCAATGAAGTTGTTAAGTTGGTTATAGGGTTTTGTGTTTTGCAGCTTATTTCTTCAGTTTGCAGCCAAATGGCAACTTATGTAAACTCACTTTACCAACAAAAAGTAGGTGATTATTTGTCTAAACGTGTGCTTGACAAAGCCATTTCGGTTGATTTCTCGTATTATGAAAATCCTGTTTATCATGATACTTTGCATTTGGCACAACAACAAGCGGTTTTTAAAGCTGCCCAATTGTTGAATGGATTCAGTAATTTGTTGATGCAGTTTTCGAGCGTTATTATGATTGCGAGTATGTTAGCTTATTATTATTGGCAATATGCTGTAATTATTGTGGTGCTGTCTCTGCCTTTGTTTGCCGTAAAATGGTTTTTTTCCAGAAAGAGTTTTACTGAAGAAAAAAGATTGGCAGCAGCCGAAAGAGAATCCAATTATTTACAGCAGGTTTTAACGGGATTGAGTTATGCAAAGGAAGTACGTCTTTTTGGTTTTGGACAAAAATTCATTAGCCGTTACAGTGCTTTAAGAGAATATTTGTTCACGCAACGAAAATCCATTCAAAACAAGCAAAATTTTTACAGTGTTATTATTGAAGCAGGTGAAATTATCTTGGTTGGTTTTATCTTTTTATCGTTGGCTCAAAATACCTGGGAGCAAATTATTACTCCAGGACTTTTTGTAATTTACCTTCAGGGTTTCCAGAAATTACAATCAGGGACAAAAAGCTTTTTAACGGCTTTAGTACAATTATTTCAACATCGGATGTTTATTAATCATCTTTTCCAATTTCTTGATATTCCTGAAAGAAATTTAAAAGAAAATACAGTTCCTTTTCCAGTAAAACCTTCAAAATTGGAAGTTAAGAATCTCCATTTTACTTATCCGGATACCAAAAGAGAGATTCTAAAAGACATTTCTTTGTCTTGTGAAAAAGGACAAATTATTGCTATTGTTGGGGCTAATGGTTCAGGAAAATCGACTCTGGTAAAGCTTTTAGGTAAGTTATACGATTATGAAAATGGTACTATTACCATTGATGGTATTTCGTTGAAAAATATTAATAAAGAAGAATTTAGAACTAATAGTGTTTTCCTTTTTCAGGATTTCGAAAAATATTTTTTAAGTGTAGCTGAAAGCATTAGTTTAGGAGCCGAAGGGGAAGTGAATTTAGAACGACTAAATGAAGCTGTAAAAAACAGTGGAGCAAAGGTTTTTATTGATAAAATGAAACACGGATTGGATACTAAACTAGGACGTACTTTTTGGATGGGGGAACAGCTTAGTGGGGGAGAATGGCAAAAATTAGCTTTAGCCAGATTGTTTTATCGCGATGCTGATTTGGTTGTAATGGATGAACCTACAAGTGCTTTGGATGCTTTTTCAGAAAGTGAATTGTACAATTCACTTAGAGATTGGGGTAAAGAAAAGATGATTATCTTGGTTTCTCATCGTTTATTTCAATTGAAAAAGGCTGATGTCATTTATGTCATGAAGAATGGGTGTATCGTGGAGAAAGGTGATTTTGAAACATTAATAGCCCAAAAAAGTTATTTTTGTGAAATGTTTGATGATCAATTGTAGTTTGAAATAGTTTTTTGAATTATATTTTGTTCCAAATTTTTCATTCCATGCAAACCGTATCAGAAGCCGCTAAATATACTTTACAGTTCATTAACCAAACGCAACGTTCGGTTTTTTTGACTGGAAAAGCGGGTACAGGTAAGACTACTTTGCTTCGTGAAATTATTGAAACCACCCATAAAAATACAGTGGTTGTAGCGCCTACAGGTATTGCGGCTTTAAATGCTGGAGGTGTTACCATACATTCGATGTTTCAACTGCCTTTTAGCGGATTTATTCCTTCGCATACAGCCGAATCTCAATTTTCTGAAACGGTCAAATTTGAAACTAAGGAAAGTTTGCGTAGGCATTTTAAAATGAACAGTTTAAAGAAATCAGTGATTCGAAATATGGAATTGCTGGTTATTGACGAAGTGAGTATGCTTCGTGCCGACTTGCTCGATGCGATGGATTATATGATGCAAACCGTTCGTAAAAAAGCGATTGCTTTTGGTGGTGTTCAGGTTCTTTTTATTGGCGATTTATTGCAGTTGCCGCCTGTAATTCGGGATGAAGAATGGCGCACTTTACGCAATTATTACAAGGGAAAATTCTTTTTCCATTCGCATGTTATTCAGCAAAGTCCGCCTTTGTATATTGAATTATCTAAAATTTTCCGCCAGACGGATTCCAGTTTTATTTCGGTTTTAAATAATTTGAGGAATAACCAAATTACTCCCGAAGATGTTCAGGTTTTGAACCAATATGTGAAACCTGATTTCGATTTAAAAACCAATAGAGGTTATATCACATTAACGACTCATAATGCCAAAGCTGATGCGATGAATGCTCAGGCTTTGGAAGATTTAAAAGGAGAATTGATTACGTATAAACCAGAAATTACAGGCGATTTTCCTGAGAAAATCTATCCTGTGGAGTATAATTTGCAATTGAAAGTAGGTGCTCAAATCATGTTTGTCAAAAACGATTTGGCTTTCGAGAAAAACTATTTCAATGGCAAAATGGGGATTATCAAATCACTTTCAAGTCAGGAAATCCTGGTGCATTTTCCGGAAGAAAATAAAACCATAGAAGTGGAACGATACGAATGGCAAAACATTCGTTACAAAGTGGATCCATTGACCAAGGAAGTGGAAGAGGAGGTTTTGGGCACTTTTGTGCATTATCCTATCAAATTAGCCTGGGCAATTACAGTGCATAAAAGTCAGGGATTAACCTTTGACAAAGCTGCGATTGATGTTTCGCAGGTTTTTATGCCTGGTCAGGCTTATGTGGCTTTGTCGCGTTTACGTTCGTTAGATGGCTTGGTTTTGCTTTCTCCGCTGCGAATGAATGGCATTTCTAACGACCAGGATGTGATGGAATATGCCCAAAATAAGGCTTCGGAAGAGGTGTTGAAGAATTCCCTGCATTTTGAAACCAAGAATTTCATTCATAATTATTTGATTAACAGCTTTGATTGGTATAATCTGGCTCAGGAATGGCGCAATCATAAGTTCAGTTATTCGGATAAAACGGAAACTTCGGCAAAATCTAAAAATGCACTTTGGGCAGCGAAACAATTGGAAAATATCGAATCGCTTTTGGATCCATCCAAAAAATTCATCATACAATTGAACAGAATCTTTGCTAATGAAACGGTGGATTTAATTCATGTTTCTGCCCGAATTCAGGCAGCGTTTGATTATTTTTTCAAACCTATGGACGATTTGGTTTTTGAGGTTTTGTGGAAAATTGAAGAAATCAAACGACTGAAGAAAGCCAAAGCCTATTTCGAAGAATTGTCTGAATTGGAAGAGTTGCAATCCAAGGCTGTTTTGCGATTGATGAAAACCAAACTTTTAATTGAAACGGTTATTGCGAATGAGGCTATTTCGAAAGAAAAACTCACTTCAGACGAGATAAAAAAATATCTTTCGAGAAAAAAAGAAGCCATTCAAAATCAATTCAAGGAAGCGAATATTACGCTGATTGAAGATGAAAAGGATGTGGAACGTTATACTTCGAAGAAAAAAGATCAAAAAGAGCCGAAAAAATCGACTGTTGAGGAAACTTTCGATTTGTGGATAGCTAAAAATTCGATTCAGGATATTGCCGATATTCGAAAATTAACGGTTAATACTATTCAAAGTCATTTGGTTAAATTGATTCAAGCCAAAAGAGTTTCAATTAGCGAAGTCTTACCGCAGGATAAAATGGATGAATTAGCCGAAGCTTTTAAATATTACAAAGAAGAATCGCTTACTCCAATGAAAGGACAATTGGGAGAGAAATACAGTTGGGAAGAATTGCGAATGTTTAAGGCGAGTTTGAATTAAAAAGTCATTGCGAGGAACGAAGCAATCTCACTAAGAGCTATACAACGCTTGATTTGCAAATGAGATTTCTTTGAGAATCTTTGCGTAACAGCTAAACCATTTATTTTTTATACTTTTGCAAAAAATATTCTCACTTAAACCGTTTATAGCATGCAACTGTACAACACCTTAAGCGCAGAAGAAAGAGCTGAACTCATTGATCAAGCGGGTAAACAACGTCTTACGTTGTCTTTCTATGCGTATGCCAAAATTGAAGATCCTAAAAAATTTCGCGACGATTTATTTCTAGCCTGGAACGCACTTGACGCCCTGGGACGAATTTATGTTGCCCATGAAGGTATTAACGCTCAAATGAACGTTCCTGCCGAAAATATTGAAGCTTTTAGAGAAACCTTGGAGGTTTATGATTTTATGAAAGGCATTCGTTTGAATGTAGCCGTAGAACATGACGATCACGCGTTTTTAAAATTGACTATCAAAGTGCGTCACAAAATTGTGGCTGACGGATTGAACGATGATACTTTTGATGTAACCAATAAAGGCGTACACTTAAAAGCCAAAGAATTCAATGAAATTCTGGAAGATCCAAATACTATTGTAGTAGATTTTAGAAATCATTACGAAAGTGAAGTGGGACATTTTAAAGGGGCTATCACTCCTGATGTGGAGACTTTTAGAGAGAGTTTGCCTATCATCAACGAGCAACTTCAAGACCACAAAGAAGATAAAAATCTGGTGATGTATTGTACCGGAGGAATTCGTTGTGAAAAAGCAAGTGCTTATTTTAAACACCAAGGTTTTAAAAATGTTTTCCAATTAGAAGGTGGAATCATCAATTATGCCAAGCAAATTGAAGAGGAAGGACTGGAAAGTAAATTCATCGGGAAAAACTTCGTTTTTGATAATCGTTTGGGAGAAAGAATCACTGATGATATTGTTTCGCAATGCCATCAATGCGGAAAACCTTGCGATAATCACACCAATTGTGCTAATGATGGTTGTCATTTATTGTTTATCCAATGTGATGAATGTAAAGCAGCTATGGAAAATTGCTGTTCTACCGAATGTCAGGAAACAATCCATTTGCCTTATGACGAACAAATTAAATTAAGAAAAGGGAAGCAAGTAGGTAATAAAGTTTTTAGAAAAGGAAAATCAGAAAGTTTGAAGTTCAAACATTCGGGTGAACTGTCTGATACTGCTTTGGCCACAGCTCCTAAAACTGCCGATATTCGTCAAAAAATAAAAGTAAAAAAGACCTTAGTGGGTAAAGCCGAGCATTATTATGTAAAAGCGAATATTGGTCTTTTTACCATTGAAAATAATGAATTGAATTTGGGCGATAAAATCCTGATTTCAGGACCTACGACTGGTAATCAGGAATTGGTTTTAGAAAAAATGTTTGTTAATGGTTATGAGGGAACTCAAGCCAAGGCAGGAGACAAACTAACTTTTGCCGTTCCTTTCAGAATTCGTTTATCTGATAAATTATTTAAAATATTAGATTAAATACAGTTATAAAATTATAAGCAGGCCTATTTCAGTAAAATGAAATAGGCTTTTTTTATAAAAAATTTAATCTTTTAGACAGTTCTTAATCTTGCAACATAAGATTAATTTAGAGTAGCGAAAAATTAATCCTTAATTAATTTGAATTTCACAGCTTGAAAAAACACCTTTGAATCTTTTTCAAAATATATTCCGTTTTCTTTTTTCTCTAATTTTACTTGGTAGTTATGAATTATATTAGTTTGTGCAATCACATTTACTTGGTAGTTTTTACCAGTTTTGTTTGCTAATGATATATTTTGAACTATACCATTAATCACAATCGATTTTGGAATAATTTCAGTATTAATAAGCTCAAAACTAACTGTATATCCTTTCTCACTATCTCTGTTATAGCTTTTATAGGTTTGGTTTTTAATATCTAATAATTGCTTGGAACAGGAGAAAATAAAGAAAGATCCTAAATAAAGTAATAAAATAATGACTTTTGGTGTACTATTTTTCATAGTTTTGATGTTTTATTCGCACAAATTTAATTTAAACTATTGATTAATAATGAAACTAAAATATCTAATTTTAATATTGCTTGTTGGATTGGCTTTTACTTCTTGCAGCAAGGATTCTGATTCGGATTCTGATGCAGTCAAAACCGTTGTACCTGATGAGATTAATGACTTTGTTTGGAAAGCGATGAATTCCTGGTATTATTGGCAATCCAATGTTGCCAATTTATCCGATAGCAAAATTACTTCCAGCAATAACTATGCTAATTTCATTAACGGAAAAACTCCAGATGCTCTTTTTTATTCACTCCTTTATCAAAGAGGAACTGTGGATAGATTTTCCTGGATTGAAAATAGTAATGAAGTGGTGAATGTTTCAAAAATTGCCGAAGTCAAAAAAAGTGGCGGTTTTAGTTATGGAGTTTATCCTAAGGATTTGAATAATGTAAATTTGGTAGCCTTGATAAATTATATTGTACCAGGTTCACCTGCGGATTTAGCGGGATTGAAAAGAGGTGACGTTATTACAAAAATAAATGGTAACCAACTTACCTCAAGTAATTATGATCAACTAGCCAATACTCAAGTATCACTTACTTTGGCAGCAACTGTGGGATTTATAACTACTGGAATGGTAACCACTGACAAAGCAGGAACTGTAAATGTAACCCAAACAGAAATTGATGAAAACCCGGTTGCTTATTACGAAAAGAAAGTATATGACAGTAAAAACATTGGCTATTTGGTGTATAACAGTTTCAAATCCGATTATAATGATGAACTTAATGCTGCTTTCGCCAAAATGCAATCGGATGGAATTAACGAATTGGTTTTAGATTTAAGATATAACGGAGGCGGATCATTAGAAACAGCAGTAGCTTTGGCACAAATGATCAATGGAAGTTTTACTAACAAGCCGTATGCTTATTTAGATTTCAATGCTAAACATAATAGCAACGATGGCTTTGAAAACCTTTCTGATAAAGTAAAAATTTTCAATTTGGTTGATAACGAACCCACTTTTCAGAGAGACGAAAGTATCAATAGCCTTTCTTTAACAAAAATATATGTCTTAGTAAGTTTTCAAACGGCTTCTGCCAGCGAACTCACTATTCAATGTCTAAAAAAATACATTAGCGTAATTACAATTGGTGAAGAAACAGTAGGTAAATTTGTAGGATCTAATACACTATATGATTCTCCTACATCAAATTATACCTCATACGCTAATAGAAGTACCAAACACCAATGGCAATTGCAACCCATTACGTTTACCTATTACAACAAAGACAAAGACGTAAATCCAACTAAAATTACACCTAATCACGAGATTAATCCTTATTCTACTTTCTTAAATCTGGTTGAATTTGGAAACGTAAAAGATCCATGTTTAAAAAAGGCTCTCGAACTGATTACTGGGCAAACTTTGCGGACTAATACTCAAAACACCAACACCTCATTGTCTTTTAGAAACGACAATCTTGCTTCGTTCAATCCTACGAATGCTGCCAAAGGATTGTATATTGAAGATTTTAAAAGTTTAAAACAATAATAATCAATATGTAAGACAAAATTTTAAAAGTCATAAAGTCAAAAGAAAGTTGTAACTGTTTTAATTCTTTTCAGAATTCGTTTGTCTTATAAATGATATAAAATTTTGGATTAAAATTTCAATTATAAATTATTTTAAAGCCTGTTTCAACTCATTTTGAAACAGGCTTTTTTTATAAAAATTTTAATGTTTTGAGAAATTCTTAATTTTGCATCTTAAGATTAAAAAATACTATCTTTACGGATTAAACGTTTTAAGAACTTAAGTTGTGCCAGTCACAACACTACATATAAAATTATGGCATGTGCAAGTTGTTCAACCTCTGATGGTGGCGCACCAAAAGGTTGCAAAAATAATGGGACTTGTGGCACCGATAGCTGCAACAAATTAACGGTCTTTGACTGGCTTTCGAATATGAGTTTACCGGGTGGTGAAGCTCCTTTTGATTGTGTTGAAGTTCGTTTTAAGAACGGAAGAAAAGAATTTTATCGCAATACCGAGAAATTAACTTTAAGCATGGGAGACATTGTGGCAACTGTCGCTTCTCCCGGGCATGATATTGGAATTGTTACTTTGACGGGAGAATTGGTAAGAATCCAAATGAAGAAAAAAGGAGTAGATCCTAATAGCAATGAAGTACCAAAAGTGTACCGAAAAGCATCTCAAAAAGACATCGATATTTGGTCGGCGGCTCGCAGTAAAGAAGAGCCAATGAAAGTTCGCGCCCGCGAATTGGCTATTGCTCAAAAACTGGAAATGAAAATTTCGGATATCGAATTTCAGGGAGATGGTTCTAAGGCAACATTTTATTACACGGCTAATGACAGAGTCGATTTCAGACAATTAATTAAAGATTTTGCCAAAGAATTCAATACCAGAATCGAGATGAAGCAAGTTGGTTTCCGTCAGGAAGCGGCTCGTTTGGGTGGAATAGGTTCTTGTGGCAGAGAACTGTGTTGTTCTACCTGGCTGACTGATTTTAGAAGTGTCAATACTTCGGCAGCACGTTACCAGCAATTGTCTTTAAATCCGCAAAAATTAGCGGGACAATGTGGTAAATTAAAGTGTTGTTTGAATTATGAATTAGACACTTACATGGATGCCTTAAAAGGATTTCCTGATTTTGACACCAAATTGATTACCGAAAAAGGGGATGCTGTTTGTCAAAAACAAGATATTTTTAAAGGATTGATGTGGTTTGCTTACACGAACAATTTTGCCAATTGGCATGTTTTAAAAATTGATAAGGTTAAGGAAATTGTTGCTGAAAATAAGCTAAAAAATAAAGTTTCGTCCTTAGAAGATTTTGCAATTGAAGTTGTTCAGGAAGTTGAAAAAGACTTTAATAATGCCATGGGACAAGAAAGTTTAACTCGTTTTGATCAACCAAAAAAGAGCAAAAGACACAATAAAAAACCCAAAAAGGCAGTTGAAAATAATGCCGGAGCACCAAATGCCAAAAAACAGCAAAACAAACCGGCAAATAATAACAACAATAATACGGCTGCAGCTCCATCTGCACCCAAACAACCGTCAGAAAAGAAACCTAAAGGACCTAGAAAACCTATAATTATTAAAAAAAATGAGGCTAAAAAATAGCGTTGTATTACTTTTAGTTAGCATACTTTTTTTCTCCTGTGATAAAAAAAGAGTTTTTGATGAATATAAATCCGTTGGTAGAGCCTGGCATAAAGATAGCGTCGTTTCCTTTAATTTGCCTGAATTGGATTCTACAAAAAGATATGATCTTTTTATAAATATCAGAGATAATAATAATTATCCTTTTAGTAATCTATTTTTGATTGTAACACTTGAAAAACCAAATGGTTACACTAAAGTGGATACCTTAGAATACCAAATGGCTGCGGCTGATGGCACATTGTTGGGGAATGGGTTTACCGATATAAAAGAGAGCAAATTGTATTTTAAAGAGAATGTAAGGTTCAGAGGAAAATACAAACTCAATATCAAACAGGCTGTTAGAGAAGGTGGTAAGGTTCCGGGAGTTACAGAATTAGAAGGCATTACCGAAGTAGGTTTAAGAATTGAAAAAAAAGAATAAATAGTTATGACAACTAATAAAAAAACAAATACTACAGAACACGATTTTAAGTACTACACCAAAAAATTCTGGAAGTTTTTCTTTTATGGAATGGCAGGAATTATGTTGTTTTTCCTTTTTGCATCCTGGGGACTTTTTGGTTCCATGCCTTCATTTGAAGACTTAGAAAACCCGGATTCTAATTTGGCTACCGAAATTATTTCTGCTGATGGAGTAGTTATTGGAAAGTATTTTCAAACGAACCGTTCGCAATTAAAATATTCTGATTTGCCTAAAAATCTAGTAGATGCACTTGTTGCAACTGAGGATGAGCGTTTCTATGAACATTCAGGTATTGACGGAAGAGGAACTTTAAGAGCTATTGTAAGTTTAGGAACAAATGGTGGTGCGAGTACCTTAACACAGCAATTGGCTAAACAATTGTTTCATGGTGAAGGATCTAAATTCCTGCCTTTTCGTATTGTTCAAAAAGCGAAGGAATGGATTATTGCTATTCGATTAGAAAGACAATATACCAAGAATGAGATTCTGGCGATGTATTGCAATGTATATGATTTTGGAAACTCAGCTGTAGGAGTAAGTTCGGCAGCTCAGACTTATTTTTCAAAAACTCCAAAAGAATTAACGGTGGACGAGTCGGCAATTTTGGTGGGTATGTTTAAAAATTCAAGTCTTTATAATCCAATTCGAAATCCTGAGGGTGTAAAAAACCGTAGAAATGTGGTTTTGGGACAAATGGAAAAGTCGGATATGATTACTGAAGCCCAAAAAGAAAAATTAAAAAAACTACCTCTAAACTTACGTTTTAAATTAGAGAGTCATCGAGAAGGAACTGCTACTTATTTCAGAGAATACTTGCGTGACTACATGAAAAAATGGGCAGAAACCAATAAAAAACCGGATGGTTCAGATTATGATATCTATAAAGATGGATTAAAAATTTACACTACTATCGATTCCAGAATGCAATTGCATGCTGAAAAGGCGGTTACTGAGCACATGGCAAATCTTCAGGAACAGTTTTTTATTGAGGCAAAAACCAATAAAAATGCGCCATTTGTTGGTATTTCTGAGAAAGAAACCAATCGAATTTTAAAATTGGCTATGAAAGCTTCTAACCGTTGGACTGTTATGGAATCAATGGAAAAATCAGAAGATGAAATTATTGAATCTTTCAATAAGAAAACAAAAATGACTGTTTTTACCTGGAAAGGAGAGCGAGATACGGTTATGACACCTTTGGATTCTATTCGTTATTACAAGCATTTCCTGCAATCCGGATTGATGGCTATGGAGCCACAAACAGGAAACATCAAAGCTTGGGTAGGAGGAATCAATTATAAGTATTTTCAATACGATCACGTAGCTCAGGGAGCCAGACAAGTGGGTTCTACTTTCAAACCTTTTGTGTATGCAACAGCCATAGAGCAGTTGAACATGTCTCCTTGCGATTCTATTATCGATGCACCATTCACTATTCCTGTTGGTCGTCATCACGTTACAGAAACCTGGACTCCAAGAAACTCAAACAACACTTACCTTGGAATGGTAACTTTGAAAAAAGCATTGGCAAATTCGATTAATACTGTTTCGGCTAAATTAATTGACAAAGTAGGACCAGAGGCAGTTATTAAATTAACACACAAATTAGGGGTTAAAACAGAGATTCCTGCTCAGCCTTCGATTGCACTTGGAGCAGTAGACATTACTGTTGAAGAAATGGTGGCTGCTTACAGTACTTTTGCTAATCAGGGAGTTTATAATAAACCACAATTTTTATCCAGAATTGAAGATAAAAGCGGTGTGGTTATTTATGAGCCAATACCGGAATCGCATGATGTTTTGAACAAAGATATTGCTTTTGCAGTAGTTAAATTACTGGAAGGAGTTACCGAAGGAGGTTCGGGATCCAGATTAAGAACTGAATACGGAGGTAGCGGAGACAACCGTTGGACAGGTTATCCGTATGTATTTAAAAACCCGATTGCAGGTAAAACAGGAACAACACAAAACCAATCTGATGGATGGTTCATGGGAATGGTTCCAAATTTGGTGACAGGAGTTTGGGTAGGTTGCGAAGACCGTTCGGCTCGTTTTAAAAGTCTTACTTATGGTCAGGGAGCTACAGCAGCACTACCGGTTTGGGGATATTTTATGAAATTATGTTATGAGGATCCAAATCTAAAAGTCTCAAAAGAACCATTTGAAAGACCGGCTAATCTTTCTATAAAAGTAGATTGTTATCAACCGCGTCCAAAAGTAGAAAAGGATACCACTGCAGTTATTCAGGATACAGACGAGTTTGAATTCTAAAAACGTTTTATTTTAATTTGTTCATTATGACTGAAATTAAAATTGCAATTACCGATAATGAAATAGCTTCCTGTTGGGAAGCTATTTCTGTATTACGACCAATGTTAGAAAGAGAACATTTTGTTTCTCTAATAAAGGATTTGCAAAAAGAAGGCTATCAGTTGCTTTATATTCAGGAAGAGGGTATAACGGTTGCAATTGCCGGTTATCGCATTTATACGATGCTCTATTGCGGTAAAATGCTTTATCTGGATGATCTTTCTACTCTGGAAACATATAGAGGCAAAGGCTATGCTTCGCAACTTTTAAATCATTTAAAAGAAATAGCTTTAGAAAACAACTGTGTCTCAATTCAATTGGATTCCGGTCCAGGCAGAACTACAGCTCATAAACTCTATTTCAAAGAAGATTTTACAATCAGTGCTTATCATTTTCATAAAAATATAGAGCCAAAACTTTAATTTACGGCGAATTGTAATATTGTTTTTTGTTTTGAAAATAAAGGCTTATTTTTAAGAATCAAAAGAAATCAATTCGTTATGATCTGTAAAAAAGTAAATTCTGTTCAGGAAGCATTGCGTGATGTTCAAGACAATGCGACCATTATGTTGGGAGGCTTTGGACTTTGTGGTATTCCCGAAAATTCTATTGCCGAATTAGTCCAAAAAGAAATTAAAAATCTCACCTGTATTTCTAATAATGCCGGAGTGGATAATTTTGGTTTGGGGATGCTTTTGCAAAAAAGACAAATCAGGAAAATGATTTCTTCTTATGTGGGTGAAAATGCCGAATTTGAACGTCAGATGCTTTCGGGTGAACTCGAAGTAGAACTTATTCCACAAGGAACGCTAGCCGAACGTTGTCGTGCTGCCCAAGCCGGAATTCCTGCTTTTTTTACACCAGCTGGTTTTGGTACCGAAGTTGCCATTGGTAAAGAAACCCGGGAATTTAACGGAAAAATGCACGTGATGGAATTGGCTTTCAATGCTGATTTTTCCATTGTAAAAGCCTGGAAAGGAGACACGGCAGGAAACCTAATTTTTAAAGGAACTGCCCGAAATTTCAATCCTGCCATGGCCGGTGCTGCCAAAATCACTATTGCCGAAGTAGAAGAACTAGTTGAAGCAGGAACTTTAGATCCTAATCAAATTCATATTCCCGGAATATTTGTGCAACGGATTTTTCAAGGTGAGAAATATGAAAAACGGATTGAGAAGAGAACGGTTCGAGAAAGGAAATAGTGTTCAGTGTTTAGTTTTAAAACAAAATTTAAATTGATGAAACAGGCTTTACTTTTATTAATAATTTTTATTGTATTGAGTTGTAAAAAACAACTAGAAAACAGCAATGGAAAAGAAGTTATTGTACAACTTGATCCTCCACCTCCGCCAAAAGTAATTGACAAAAATACTTTAATTGGATTTGCTTGTTATTATGCAGGAAGTAAATCTAATTCTGTTAAAAAAATTTCTGATATTCTGAAAAACAAAAACTTTACAAACCTAAAAGCTAAACTTTACGACGTTAATCCTGCCGAGAAATATTTAGCTACAGTTGCCTGTGAAAAATTAGGAAAGAAAAATTTAATTAAACTCACTATAAAAGAGTCTGATCAAATCAAAGTTAATAAATCAAGTAAGGAAAAAGTAACCATTTGTAGCGGTTGTACAAACGAAGAAGAATTAACTTTGAATGATATGTTTTATTCGGAAGATAATTTTTTATCAAAATCTACAGAAAAATGGCTAAACGAAATGATAAAATAATATTTATATTAAATACTCTTTTTCAACCAATAACTTAAATGACCTTAAATTCATTACATGGTTCAAAAAATAAAATTATGGCTTTAACAAAAGAAGATATCGCAAAACGAATTGCTCGGGAACTCAAAGATGGCTTTTACGTTAATTTAGGGATAGGAATTCCTACTTTGGTGGCCAACTATATACCTGAGGGAATTAACGTCGAATTTCAAAGCGAAAATGGCGTTCTGGGCATGGGGCCGTTTCCTTTTGAGGGAGAAGAAGACGCTGATTTAATTAATGCAGGAAAACAAACCATAACAACGCTTCCCGGTGCTGTCTTTTTTGATTCGGCATTAAGTTTCGGAATGATTCGCGGCAAGCATGTTGATTTAACGATTCTTGGTGCTATGGAGGTAGCCGAAAACGGCGATATAGCCAACTGGAAAATTCCCGGTAAAATGGTTAAAGGAATGGGTGGCGCGATGGATTTAGTGGCTTCTGCCGAAAATATCATCGTTGCCATGATGCACGTCAACAAAGAAGGGGAGTCTAAGATCCTAAAAAAATGTAGTTTGCCGTTAACAGGTGTGGGCTGCGTTAAAAAAATCGTGACTGAATTAGCAGTTATGGAAATTACCCCAAAAGGAATTAAATTACAGGAAAGAGCTCCCGGAGTAACAGTAGAGCATATCATCGCTTCCACCGAAGCAGAATTGATTATCGAAGGCGATATTCCTGAAATGAAAATTGATTAAAAAAATAAACCGCAGATCAGCAAATTTAAAATCTGCGAATCTGCGGTTAAAATATTCTTTATAAACTTTGTGTTCTTTGCGGTTAATCTTTATAAATTTTCAAAGAAATCATTTCCTTTATCATCAGTAATAATGAACGCAGGGAAATCTTTAATAGTGATTTTACGAACGGCTTCCATGCCTAACTCTTCAAAGTCAACTACTTCAACCGAAAGGATATTTTCTTTCGCCAAAATAGCTGCTGGCCCACCGATAGAACCCAAATAGAATCCACCGTAAGTTTTACAGGCATTCATTACATCTTTAGTTCTGTTTCCTTTGGCAAGCATAACCATACTTCCACCATTTTTCTGGAATTCTTCCACATAAACGTCCATACGTCCTGCAGTTGTTGGTCCAAAACTTCCTGATGGCATTCCGTCTGGTGTTTTAGCAGGACCTGCATAGTAAATTGGGTGATTTTTAAAGTATTCCGGCATTGGTTTTCCGGCATCTAATAATTCTTTGATTTTAGCGTGTGCAATATCACGGGCAACAATCAAAGTTCCGTTTAGTTTCAAACGCGTTTTGATTGGATATTGTGATAATTTTTTAAGAATATCAGCCATTGGTTGGTTCAAATCAACTTCAACAGCTTCTTCCAAATGTGGAGGTGTTTCAGGTAATAATCTTTTTGGATTTACCTCTAATTGCTCTACGAAAATACCGTCTTTGGTAATTTTACCTTTGATATTTCTATCGGCAGAACAGGAAACTCCCAATCCAACCGGACAAGAAGCAGCGTGACGTGGCAAACGGATTACACGTACATCATGCGTGAAATATTTTCCTCCAAATTGAGCTCCAATAGCACTTTCTTGACAGATTTTTTGAACACGTTTTTCCCATTCCAAATCACGGAAAGCCTGACCAGCCATGTTTCCTGTAGTAGGTAAATTGTCGTAGTACCCTGCAGAAGCTTTTTTAACTGCTGCTAAAGTTGCTTCGGCAGAAGTTCCTCCAATTACCAAAGCCAAGTGATAAGGCGGACAAGCAGAAGTTCCTAAATCCATGATTTTAGCACGAATGAAAGCATCCAGTGATTTTTCATTCAACAAGGATTTCGTCTGTTGGTATAAATAAGTTTTATTGGCAGAACCTCCACCTTTTGCTAAAAACAAGAATTCATACGAACTTCCTTTTTTAGCATAGATATCAACTTGTGCCGGAAGATTTGAACCTGAGTTCTTTTCTTCAAACATGCTAATAGGTACAATTTGAGAATAACGTAAGTTGCGTTCCTGATAGGTGTTAAAAATCCCTTTAGAAAGCCATTCGGCATCATCGACACCTGTATATACGTTTTCCCCTTTTTTAGCCATTACAATCGCTGTTCCGGTGTCTTGACAAGAAGGCAATTGGCCATCAATAGCTACAACAGCATTTTGCAATAAATTATAAGCCACAAATCGGTCGTTGTCTGTTGCTTCCGGATCATCAAGAATAGCTCTTAATTTTTCCAAATGCGAAGTACGTAACATAAAAGAAACATCTTTCATCGCTTCCTGCGAAAGCAATTCCAAGCCTTTTGGGTCAACAGTTAAGATTTCTCTATCGCCGAGTTTCTCTACTTTTACGTAATCAGAAGTGATTTTGCGGTATTGGGTATCGTCTTTTAAAATTGGATAAGGATCCTGGTATATAAAGTCCATTGGTATTTTATTTTTTTTGACAAATATAAAAATTATTTGGCGTAGCCACAGTCTTTTAACAGCTGTGATTCTTTCGGAAAATCACACTTTTTGTTATAAAAACAAGCAAAAAGAGATGATATTTCATAAATACCATCCCTTTGTTTGTACGATTAATGTTTTAAAAACTAGCTTAATAAGCTAGTAACTAAAAATAGAATCAGTAATCCTATGGCGATGTATTTAGTGTATTTTGACATTTTTTTAGATTAATTAATGAGTTATTTAAAAAGTATTTTTTGTAAAATTCAAAAGAATGAAAAATAGATTAAAAAACCTAGAATTATTGTTATATCAATCTGTTAAAATTAATTGCTCGAATATAATTCGTTT
This sequence comes from Flavobacterium sp. GSA192, assembly GCF_006386525.1. NCBI lineage: Bacteria > Pseudomonadati > Bacteroidota > Flavobacteriia > Flavobacteriales > Flavobacteriaceae > Flavobacterium > Flavobacterium sp. GSA192. Next base: position 220,097 of record NZ_VAHC01000002.1, read on the forward strand.
CTTTGATAACAGAATAAAATGCTATTTAATATGAGCCGTTCCTACGGAACTCCGTTTGTTGTTATTTCATATCACCAACGGATTAAAATCCGTTGCTACAATATTTGTCGTTCCTACGGAACTTTTACATTTAGTACATTTCATAGAGCCATCGGCTCGGTACATTTTGTAGCAACGGATTTTTAATCCGTTGAAAATAATCAAACCAAATCCAATGAGAGCCGTAGGCTCGGTACATATACAAATAGGATTCATATCAAATCTTCAAAAATATATCTTTCATCAAATGAAAGCTGGAATTTATCTAAAAACTCTAAATATTCATCCTTGAAAGTTTGTTTTTTATGATGTTCCTCTTGATTAGCAATGTATTTATAAACTATATTAATTTGAGAATGTCCGTAAGAAAACGCACCATAACCTTCCTGCCATTCAAACCTCGATTTGGTTAAATTATGGTCATTAATATATTTTGATGATTTTGCCTTTACAGTTTTCATCAATTCCGAGATGGAGACTGTAGGTTTAAGACCTAAAAAACAATGAACGTGATCTTCTACACCATTTACAATGATGGTTTTACATCCTGCTTCATTTATCAAATTGCCAATAACACCAAATAATGTGGATTTCCATTCATCAGCGATAATTGCTTCCCGATATTTTACCGCAAAAACAACCTGGATATATACTTGATGATAGGTATTTGCCATAATTTGGTTTTTTTATAATTCATATCATCAACGGATTAAAATCCGTCGCTACAATATTTGTCGTTCCTACGGAACTTTCACATTTGATATATTTTATAGAGCCATCGGCTCGGTACATTTTGTAGCAACAAAAATGCGTTGTTACAATATAATTCGTTTCTACAGAACTCTCATATTCGATGCGTTTCTACAGAATTGTTACAATATTTATCGTTCCTACGGAACTTTTATATTTGGCACATATCATAGAGCCATCAGCTCGGTACATTTTGTAGCAACGTCCCGAAAGCATTCGGGATTAATCCGTTGAAAACGATCAATCTACATTCAAATGAGAGCCCTAGGCTCGGCATATTTGATTTAAAAAAACCAGCTTGCCACGAAAATAGCAGTAATTACACAGATCACATCAACTATAAGCATAGTTCCTAAGGCGTATCGGGTGTTTTTTATATTAACCGAACCAAAGTAAACCGCAATCACATAAAAAGTACTTTCGGCACTGCATTGAAAAATAGAACTCAATCTTCCCGTCATGGAATCGGCGCCAAAAGTATTCATCGAATCAATCAAAAACCCTCTTGATCCCGCAGAACTGAATGGTCTTAGTAAGGCAACCGGTAAAGCATCTACAATTTCTTTATTGACTCCCATATTCGAGAAAATAAATCCAAGTCCGTTGCTGATAATTTCAAATAAACCACTGTTTCTGAATAAAGAAATAGCAACCAACATTCCTAAAACATAAGGAAAAATGGTAACCCCGGTCTTAACACCATTATTGGCTCCTGATACAAAAGCTTCGTAAACAGTAGTGTTAGCCTCAGTAAATTTCTTCTCCTTAAGAAAAGAAAATATCAAAGTAGCAACAATAATTCCTATCAATATTATGGCTGAAAGATTAGTAGTGAAATAGTTTTTACCAATTAAATCCAAATGGTTTACGTACATTAACAAACCTACAATAGCCGCAATTAACATCATTAATCCGATGAGTAAAGAAGCGCTTTTGAAATTAATTTTTTGTTTAACTCCTACAATTAGAAAAGCAGCAATGGTACCAATGAAAGAGGTAATGATACAAGGCAACATTACATCGGCAGGATTAGCAGCATTGGCCGCCGCACGATAGCCAATTATTGAAGTTGCTATTAAGGTAAGTCCCGAAGCATGTAGACACATAAACATAATTTGTGCATCGCTGGCCTTGTCTTTTTCAGGATTTATTTCTTGTAAACTCTCCATGGCTTTTAATCCAAAAGGTGTTGCAGCCGAATCCAATCCTAAGAAATTAGCAGCAAAATTTAAGGTCATGTAGGATATTGAAGGGTGGTTTTTAGGAATACTTGGAAACACTTTCACGAATACAGGACTCAATACTTTTGCCAGTTTTTCGGAAACTCCGGAAATGATTAAAAGTTCCATTAATCCACAGAAAAAGGCTAAATAAGCCATAAGTGGCAAGATCAAATCAAGTAAGGTACTTTTACAAGTGGGTAATAAACCATCCGATTTTTGAACACCACTGTAGATTTTTACCGTTTTATTTTTGTAGACATAAGTAGTATCAATATTTAGCGTATCTCTATTGATAGTAAAGGTTTTTTCTTCCGATTTATTGATACTGTCTTTTATAAATACAGGGATTTGATCAATATATTTTTCAGAAATTAAAATAGGATCGTCTTTTTTCCCGTTCAAAACATGGTCTATTGTATAACTGTTACCCGAAAACAAACTGAACATCACAAACGCAATCGACGAAATGAAAATTACTAACCAAAATCTACTTAATACCATAATTTATAATTTTTGTAAATGTAAAAATTTTGAAAAAAGTTCAACCGCAAATTCGCAAATTAAAATAAATATTTAGGTTTGCTAAAATTCAATTTGCGAATTTGCGGTAAATTATTAAACATGAATAATCTCGTCTTCAATCAATAAATCCTCTCTTCGCAAGCGGAGGAAAATTTGCGCCACGGCAATAGTGTCTTTTTCGCAATAGGTTACAATTCTGTCAATGTCTTTATCTACATAAAAAACATGCCCCACTTGACTGCCGTCGATATCGCCTTTGGGAGAAGGAATTCCGAGGACTTTACACATCAGTTTTAAGGAAGTGAAATGTTTGTAATCACCAAATTTCCATAACTCTAAAGTATCCAGATGCGGAATTTCCCAAGGTTTTTTGCCAAATAAATTCAGCTTGTCGGGAATTGGGATTTGATTGATAATCATGCGGCGAGCCAGAAACGGAATATCAAATTCTTTGGCATTATGTCCGCACAAAAGATGTTGTGGCCCATTGAAATGATTGTTCAATAAATTATTGAAATCTTTCAAAAGTTTGGCTTCTTCTCCAAAAAATGAAGTTACTCTAAAGTTGCGGATATCGCCTTTAATGACAAAAAAACCAACTGAGATACATACAATTTTACCAAATTCAGCCCAAATTCCGGCACGATCATAAAATTCCTCTGCCGAGAAATCGTCTTTGCGTTGGTATTGGGTTTTCTGCTCGTACAAGGCTTGCATCTCCGGATCCAAAGAGTTGAAATCTTCCGTTTCAGGAACCGTTTCTATATCCAGAAATAATATGTTGTTGAGGTTTATTTTTTCAATCATGTTCTTAATTTTTGTTTGGAGGTAATTCTTGTTGCAGCATTTTATAAGTTTCCTCTAAATACACATAAAAATCATCACTATGTGGCGAACCATTGGTACTCGGTTTATCATGATTTCCAAGTCTTACAATTATCAAATCGTCTTCTGGAACTACAATTACGTATTGACCTAAATGTCCCCGCATGTAAAACACTTTTTTGTTTTTAAAATTACTCAACCACCATCCATAGCCATATTGCGGCGAATCTTTAAATCGTGGTATTAGTGATTTGGCAACAAATGTGCTGTCTAAAATTGCTTTGCCGTTCCATTTTCCATGTTGAAGATAGAGTTTTCCAAAACGGGCAAAATCTCTGGCGTTACTGGCAATGCAGCAATAGGCCTTTACAATTCCGTTTTCCCTGTCAGTTTGCCAAAAAGCATCACTTTGAGCTCCCATGGGTTTCCAAAAAGATTCTGAAACATAATCGGCTAAATTTTTTCCTGTTGCTTTTTCGATGCACATTGCTAAAAGTTGGGTATTTCCGCTCAGGTATTTATAAACTTTTCCCGGTTCTTCAATGCTTTTCAAACCTAATATGACTGGAGTTAAATTCTCATCGAAATAGGCCTGAGTAGTAATTGAAAACGGGTCGTAATAGGATTCATCCCAATCTAATCCTGAGGACATCGAAGCCAAGTCGCCCACCGTCATTTGTGCCGATTTTCCTTTTTTGAATTCAGGAAAAAAGTCGCCTACTTTTTGGTCTAAACTCTTGATTTTTCCATCCATAATGGCTTTTCCCAAGGAAGCTGAAACGATACTTTTGGCCATCGAAAAAGAATTCGATTTAGAATCATTTCCGTAATTATCATAATAATTTTCGTTCCAGATGCTATCGTTTTTGATAATTAAAAAAGCCACAGTTCCCATTTCTTTGTGTAACTGTTCTAATCTGTCCGTAGGTTTTGTCTGGTTGTAATCTTTGGCTAAATTCCAAGGTTGCGGTTGATTACTTTTTTGGATAATTCGATTGTCAAAATATTTATAATCATCTAAAAAAGCAGTTGTATGTCCGTTAAAATAAGTAACTCTAACAGCTCTTAACAAATAGTCTTTCTTGAAAATATAGAGAGAAAGGATTAGAACACCTATAAAAATGAGCAATCCGACTAGAAATTTTTTGAGTTTTTTCATGGGGTTTGAATTAGCTTCAGTACGAATTTACATAAAAAATGGTTCTCGATACATTTTTTGCTTCATTTCATTACGCAAAAAACACTCGAACTGACGTTTTTGATGATTTCACCCAACGGGTTAATTTCAAAACAAAAGTTCTTGTTTTCGCGATGGATTTTCATGTTCCAATAACCATTTCTTGCGCCACAATCCACCGGCGTAACCCGTTAGTGAACCGTCGGTTCCAATAACCCGATGACAAGGAACTACAATCCAAAGCGGATTTTTACCATTGGCGGAAGCCACAGCGCGAATGGCTTTTACATCGCCCAATTTTTTAGACAAATCCATATAACTGCAGGTTTTTCCAAATGGAATTTCGAGCAGCGCCTGCCATACTCTTTGCTGAAATTCGGTTCCTTTTGGATTCAGTTTAAAGTCGAAAGTGGTTCTTTTTCCATCAAAATAATCCTGAAGTTGTGTAACTCCTTCTTGTAAAACGACAGGAATTTCAGGACTAATTTCTCCTTCATCAGCAATTGAAATTATTGAAATTCCGTTTTCATCTCCTGTGATTTGGGTAATTCCTAAAGGTGTTTTGATGTAAGCTGTGGCTTGTTCGTTAGTTTTCATTTTTACTGTTTTGTTCCATTAAAAATTCTATGGCTGCTTTTGAAATTTCGGACTGATTTCCTTTTGGCGTAGCCAATAAAATATCGGTAGAAAGATTCACTTTTTTGAGTTCTAAAAATTCCAATTCGGGATAGTTATGACTTTTCATAATGGCGGTTGGAACTATCGAAATTCCCAATCCATTTTTAACCAATTGAATGATAGACGAAATATTATTGGATTCATGTACCACTTTTGGGTTAAAACCATATTGGGCACAAATTTGCAATAAAGCATCGTAAAAATACGGCGCATATTCTTTATTAAAAAACACAAAGGTGGCTTCTTTTAATATTTCCAGTTCGTCTTCCGAGGCAATAGCATATTTATTTCGATTAAATACCAGCGAAAAACTGTCTTTAAACCATAATTGAGAATCGATTTTTGGAGAATGTAAAGGCGCACGAATGATTCCAAAATCGATTTTTCCTTCTTCTAAAGCGGCAATTTGTTTGACAGTTGGTACTTCATAAAGACGAAAATTAACATAAGGATATTGAGCAGACAAAAATTGTATCAACTTAGAAATATCTCCTGAAAATGTGGAACTCACATAGGCAATCCGGAATTCGCCGCTTTGATTTTCGCTTATTTTTTTAGTCTGAATGTTGATGCGCTCTAAATTTTTTAGTAGTTCTTGAACTTCTTTTTGATAAAATTTTCCTGCATCGGTAAGGATTACCCGCTTATTATTTCTTTCGAAAAGTGTAGCTCCTAGTTCGGTTTCCAATTCTTTAATCTGTCGGCTTAAAGGCGGTTGAGAAATGAATAGTTTATCGGCTGCTCGAACAAAGCTAAGTTCTTCGGCTAATTTTAGGAAATATTTTAAGTGACGCAATTCCATAAATACCTTTTAAGTATTAATAATTGACAAAATAAGCATTTTTATAGCATATATAAAAATGATAGGTTTGTGAAATAAACAAGTTAATTGCTACCAATGTGTTTTAAGCCACTAATTCACGAATTAATCTTAAAAGGTGGAAGACGACATTACACAAATCAAATTGTTACTGGAATAATTGATTTACTTAAAGATTATTGTTTGAGAATTCGTGGCAAATAATGAGTATAATAGTCTTAAAGCAACGAATTAGTGAAATAATTGAGCTTAGTGAGAACTTTTATTCGTGCATTCGTGGCAAATAATGGTGAAAGGAATTTAAAATTTGATATTATGGAAAAATCAACAGTAACAGAAATCAGGGAACGTTTTGATAATGAGGTCGAACGTTTCTCGAATTTAGAAACAGGACAGGTAGCTACAGTGGATGCAAAAATTGCATTAGAATTGATTACGTGTACTGCAAGAGCTATAAAACCGGAAGCAAAAACCATTTTAGATTTGGGTTGCGGAGCTGGAAATTATACGTTGAAAATGTTATCTAAAGTACCTAATTTAGATTGTACTTTGGTGGATTTGAGTCAGAATATGTTGGATAAAGCTTTTGAACGTGTTTCTGAAGTTACTTCAGCTAAAGTTGAAACCATTCAAGGAGATATTCGAGATATCGAATTGCCTAAAAACCATTTTGATATTATCTTAGCTGGAGCGGTTTTACATCATTTAAGAGAAGATTCCGATTGGGAATTGGTGTTCCAAAAGTTGTTTGACAGTTTAACGCCCGGAGGCTGTTTCTTGATATCTGATTTATTGATTCAAGATCATGAAGGTGTTAATGGATTGGTTTGGAAAATGTATGCGAACTATTTAACGCAACACGGTGGAGAGGAATACCAGCAAAAAGTATTTGATTATATCGAAAAAGAAGACACGCCGAGATCGATGACTTACCAATTGGATTTGATGAAAAGAGTAGGTTTTTCATGCACCGAAATTTTACATAAAAATGCCTGTTTTGGGGCTTTTGGAGGGATAAAATAATTAGAAATAGCCCACAGATAATACTGATATTACAGATAAAAAACGGATTTCATTTTTAGTTAAATCGGTGAAAATCTGTGTAATCCTTTAAGATCTGTGGGCTAATTTATTGTTTTAAAGAGGAATTGATATAAGCTTCCAGACTTTGCAATTCTTTATCGGTAAATGTTTTTGTTAAAGCCAGATTGGCCTGCATTACTGCAAATTGTGAAGGATCGACAATGGCTTCGCTCTCTCCTTTTAAGAAAGTAACCATATTGGCCCCTTTTTCTTTGTAAATTTTGGCAATTTCTTGTGTACTTGGACCAATGGTTTTACTTTCAATTTGATGGCAAGAAATACAATTTCCTTTTCCTTCAAAAATAACTTTTCCTAGTTCTTCAGGTGTTAATTCTTTTTCTTCAGTAACCGCTGGAGTTTCATTTCCAAAAGACTCCTGACTTTCTTTTTTGCATGAAAAAGAAAGAATAGCCAGCGCTATTATTGCTAATTTTTTACTCATGTTATTAATATTTCTTTTTTGGAATTGCTCCGCCTGTTCGCAAAAGCTCGAGTCGTGAATCTTCGATTTCATTTTTGGTTTATTTTTGATTTAAAATAATTGCGGCTTCTTTGGCAAAATAAGTCGAAATCAGACTGGCACCGGCACGTTTGATGCACATTAATTGCTCCATCATGATTTTATCGTTGTCTAGCCAACCTCTTTCGGAAGCAGCTTTAATCATTGCGTATTCGCCTGAAACATGATACACCGTTACGGGAACATTTACAGCGTTTTTAACCTCTCTAACAATGTCTAAATACGCAATTCCCGGTTTTACCATCACCATATCGGCACCTTCTTCGACATCCCACAAAGCTTCTTTGATGGCTTCAATGCGGTTGGCATAATCCATTTGGTAGGTTTTCTTGTCTTTTGGAACAACTACATTGGCTTCTTTTGGTGCAGAGTCTAAGGCATCACGAAAAGGCCCGTAAAACGCTGACGCATATTTAGCCGAATAACTCATGATTCCCACATTGTGAAAGCCAGCAGCATCTAAACCTTGACGTAATCTTAAAACTCTTCCGTCCATCATATCTGATGGTGCTACAAAATCGGCACCGGCTTCTGCATGAGAAACCGCCATTTTTACCAAGGCATCGTTAGTCGAATCGTTTTCAACATCGCCATTAGTAATTATTCCGTCATGGCCATAAATAGAGTAGGGGTCTAAGGCTACATCCGGCATCACAATCATTTCCGGACAAGCGGATTTGATAGCACGAATGGCTTGTTGCATCAATCCGTTTGGATTCCAGGCTTCTTTTCCTGTATTGTCTTTTAAATTCTCAGATACTTTTACGTAGATATTCACCGCACGGATTCCTAAAGCGAATAATTCCTCAACTTCTTTTACGGTTAAATCTATCGAACGGCGGAAGATTCCCGGCATCGATGGAATTTCCACTTGTACGTTTTCGCCTTCGGCAATGAACATCGGAAACATAAAATCCGATGGACTTAAACTGGTTTCACGCACTAAAGAACGAATGGATTCGTTGGTTCTTAATCTTCTACCTCTTTGTAATGGGAACATAATTATAGTTTTTCAAGCTCCGTAGGAGCGTAATATTTATAGCAATTTGTATAATCGTTTTGAATATGAACCTCGTAGGGGTGATATCTTTATTTTTAATTAAACATCATCAAATATATATTCATTTTTAAAATCAACATTAAACAATTTTAAAAATTCGATATATTCTTCCTTGAATGTTTTTGTCTTATGATGTTCTTCCTGATTTTGAATATAATTGATAACATTAGTCAATTGTGAATGACTATAGGTGAATGCACCAAATCCAGTTTGCCATTCAAATTTACCATTTATCCAAGCTTTTTCATTAATGAATCTGGATGAATTGGCTTTTATATCTCTCACCAAATCAGATAATGCTTTATTGGGCTTTAACCCAATTAAAATATGAATATGGTCAGGCATTCCGTTTATTGCAATCAATTTTTGATCTTCATTTGTGACAATTCCTGTTATATATTTAAATAATTCATCTTTCCATTTATTGGAAATCAGATTTTGTCTTCCCTTTACAGCAAAGACAATTTGAATATATAATTGAGTATAGGTATTTGCCATTATAAATATGTCGCACCTCTGGTGCTCTTTTGAAAAATATTATTTATTGCTATAAATATTACGCTCCAATGGAGCTTAATTAGAAATGTCTATTTTATCTTTAGTTTACTCTTAATTTTCTCACTCTTCGTAATGGATCATAATTATTTATATTTTTACATTATGAAAACAAAATTTGCATTGAGTTTAATTGCACTAGTTTATATATTCATTTTTAAAATTACAAATTTTGAAACTGGTGATATTGCTTCAGCAACAATATTAATTTATGTTGGAGTACCTTTCTTAGTTTTAGTTTCACTTATTTTATTTATAATAAGTTTGTTTAAGTTTTACAAAGAAAAGTTTAATATCAGGTCTTTATATTTTGTTACACTAATTGTTAATCTGATTACAATTGTTTTAACTTTTAATATTTTCTTGTTTTTTCTAAATCCAATCAATTGGTGATTCTAACACTTTAATTAACTTTTCTTCTTCACTTCCTGCTTCTGGATGATGATCGTAAACCCACTGAACATTTGGTGGCAAAGACATCAAAATAGACTCAATTCTTCCGTTGGTTTTTAAGCCAAATAATGTGCCTTTGTCATGAACTAAATTGAATTCTACATAACGACCACGACGGATTTCCTGCCAGGTTTTTTGTTCAGGAGTATAAGGTAAATCTTTTCTTCGTTCTACTATTGGAACATAAGCTTGAAGAAAACTATTCCCTACTTCGCTAACAAAGTTAAACCAATTTTCCATTGACATTTCCGGAGTTGCTTTGCAATAATCAAAGAACAATCCTCCTATTCCTCTTGCTTCATTGCGATGTGCATTCCAAAAATAAGCATCGCATTGTTTTTTATATTTCGGATAAAATTCAGGATTGTGTTTGTCACAGGCGCTTTTGCAAGTCTGATGAAAATGGATTGCATCTTCTTCAAACAAATAATAAGGCGTTAAATCCTGTCCGCCACCAAACCATTGCTGAATGACATTTCCGTTATCATCGTACATTTCGAAATAGCGCCAATTGGCATGAACCGTAGGAACCATTGGGCTTTTAGGATGAATGACCAAACTTAGTCCGCACGCAAAAAAATCGGCTTCGCCTACGTTGAACAGTTTTTGCATAGAATCGGGTAATTTTCCGTGAACGGCAGAGATATTTACTCCGCCTTTCTCGAAAACGGCTCCGTTTTCAATCACGCGAGTTCGTCCGCCACCACCTTCCGGACGTTTCCAAAGGTCTTCTTTGAATTTGGCTTGACCATCAACTGCTTCCAATCCGGCTACGATTTGGTCTTGCAAGTTTTGTATGTAGGCGTAAAATTTATTTTTCATTATAAATTGGCTTTTGCGGAAGCTATTTTATTAAAAATTCCAAACGAAAAAGTCTTGCTTTCGGATTGAATGTAATTGTAAACGGCAATGGCTTTTTCTCTAAAATCAAAGGAATTTTGTTTCGAAAAAGTAACTAAAAAATCAGCAAATTGCTCTTTTTGATTCCAGTCCAGATGCAATCTTTCCAAAAGTACAATTAAGTCATTTGGTGCTATTGCATTCAAACTTTCTATATTCAGTCCGAAATCTTTTAGAGCTTCTTCGATTTTATGAACATCAAATGCGTTTTCAGGCACAAAAACCAAAGAATGCAACGTTTTTAGCACATTGTCTATCCGTATACTTTCTTGGTCTCTTAAGTCTTTATTTAGCATTTTTTCTTTTATCTACTTTCTGTAAGCTGCTTACTAGTTCCCGTATTCTTTCACCGCATCAATAAATGCTTTGGCGTGATCCACAGGAATGTTTGGTAAAATTCCATGACCAAGGTTTACGATGTATTTGTCTTTTCCAAATTCGTCGATCATTTCGTGAACCATTTTCTTGATAGTTGGAATTGGCGAAAGCAAACGAGATGGATCAAAATTACCTTGTAAAGTAATATTCCCACCTGATAAATAACGCGCATTTCTAGCCGAACAAGTCCAGTCTACTCCGAGGGCAGAAGCTTTACTTTTCCCCATGTCGTTCAAAGCAAACCAACATCCTTTTCCAAAAACAATTACCGGAGTTACTTCAGCCAACGCTTCTATAATTTGGTTGATGTATTTCCATGAGAATTCCTGATAATCCACAGGAGAAAGCATTCCTCCCCAAGAATCAAATATTTGAACCGCATTTACTCCTGCTTTTACTTTTTCTTTCAAGTATAAAATCGTGGTATCGGTGATTTTTTGCAATAAAGTATGAGCCGCAACGGGATTAGAAAAGCAGAATCCTTTAGCGGTATCAAAGCTTTTCGAACCTTTTCCTTCCACAGCATAACAGAAAATTGTCCAAGGTGAACCAGCGAAACCAATTAACGGCACTTCGTCGTTCAGCATTTCCTTAGTCAATTTAACTGCATCAAAAACATAACCTAAAGTTTCATTTACATCCGGAACGTAAACCTGATTTACCTGTTCCATTGTACGAATAGGATTTGGAATAATCGGACCTAAATTGTCTTTTAATTCCACGTGAATTCCCATTGCTCTTGGTACTACAAGAATATCCGAAAACAAAATGGCCGCATCCGGAGCAATTCTGCGAATAGGCTGAACGGTAATTTCGGCAGCTAATTCCGGAGTTTCGCAACGAGTGAAAAAATCGTATTTGTCACGCAAAGCTCTAAATTCTGGTAAATATCTTCCCGCTTGACGCATCATCCAAACCGGTGGACGTTGTACAGTTTCTCCTTTTAGTGCTTTTAAAAATAGGTCGTTCTTTATCATAATCGTATTTGCTACAAAGGCGCTAAGGCGCAAATTTTATTTATATTCTTCTAATATTGCTTCAATTACATCTTCGATGGTAGGTTGTTCTGCAACGATGATGTTTTTTGTTTTATTTTCCAATGCTGATGCGGTGGTTTCGCCAATGCAAAAGCAAATTTCGTTTTTTAATTTATTATCTGCCAAATAACTTTCCACTCCCGAAGGACTAAAAAACAAGACAGCATCAACAGCAGCTTTGATTTTTTGAGGAGTCAAAGTGGTTTCGTAAACTTCAATTTCGTTAAAAGTTACTCCAGCTTCTTTTAAAGCGTCTGGTAAAGTATCCCGACGTTTGTTTCCACTAAAAAAAGTATAGCTTTCTGATTTGTAAATTAAAGTAATAATCTCGGCTAAATCAGCGGCATAACCAGTATAAGCAATTACTTCAAAACCATTTTCGGCTAGTAATTTTTTGGTTTTTATACCAACACAATATACTTTTTGGGTTTTTAGTTTTTCTAATTCAGGGTGTTGTAAAATACTTTCAACGGAATTTTGACTTGTGAAAATCAAACTTTCGTTTATGTTTTTCAAATCAAAAGACTTGATTTGAGTACTGATAAAATCATTTTCGATGAGTTCTAAACCAGCTTCAATCAGTGGTTTTTTTTGAGAATCAGTAAGTATTTTGGTAGAGAGTATTTTCATGTTTTGGAATTGGAAAACGGAATTATTTTTTCAAAGTTGCTTTAATATTCGCCATCAATTTTGTTCCGCCATTTTCCAGAATTTCTTTAGCAGAATAAAATCCTAGTTTTTTCCATTCTTCGATAGGAACTACTTTGTTGATTTCGATTTTTTCTTTTCCGTCTAGTGAAAATAAAACGCCATCAAAATGGATGGTGTCTTCGTCTTCATTGTATTTTGCCAAAGCACCAATAGGAGCGGTACAACCACCTTCTAAGGTTCTTAAAAATTGGCGTTCGATATAAGTGCAAACTTCCGTTTCAATATCATTCAGATGTGAAAGTGCATCCAGAGTATAATTATCATTCCCCATAGCAACTACAAGCATGGCACCTTGAGCTGGTGCTGGAATCATCCAGTCCAAATCGATATAATCGCTCGGTTTTAAGTTGATTCTTTCCAGTCCTGCAGCGGCAAAAACAGCTCCGCTCCAATCGCTTTCTTGTAATTTTTGCATTCTTGTATTTACGTTTCCGCGTAAATCGACTACGTTATGATTTGGGTATTTGTTAAGCCATTGTGCCTGACGACGCAAACTTCCAGTGGCGATAGTTCCATTGGTTTCCAGAAAATCAAGATTGCCTTTGTGAACTAAAATATCTAAAGTATTGGCTCTTTCTAAAACAGCTGCCTGAACGATTCCGATAGGTAGGGCAGTAGGAACGTCTTTCATCGAATGTACTGCAATATCCACATTGCCGTTAATCATGGCGATATCTAATGTTTTGGTAAAAATTCCAGTAATTCCTAATTCGTAAAGGGGTTTGTCAAGAATGATGTCGCCTTGGGATTTTACAGCAACAATCTCGGTTTTATAACCTAAATCGTTTAATTTTTTTTGAACGGTATGTGCTTGCCATAAAGCGAGTTCGCTATCTCTTGTACCTATGCGTATTGTTTTTTCTGCCATTTTGTTTTTAATCTAAAAATAATGTTACCATTATTTATTTTTATTAACCATTAAGAAATTAAGTTTCATTAAGGGTCATGTTAATCATCTAACATTGCAAAATACTTATTTACAAGCGGTTTTAATGATTTTGTTATATTCGTTGTATTAAAATTTATTAATAATCCTTGAGGCTTTTCTAATATTTTCATATAGGTTAATAACTGCGCTTCATGAATTGGTAATATGCTTTCAACTGATTTTAATTCAACCACAATTAAGTCATTTACTAGCAAATCGATTTTTAAATTAGATTCAAATTCTAAATCATCATATTCTATTTTAACAATCAATTGTTGTTTTACATCATAACCATTTTTCTCTAACTCATATTTCAAACATTGCTCATAAACACTTTCTAAAAGACCTGGTCCAAGTTTTTTATGCACTTTTATTGCAAAACCAGTAATTTCAAAAGATAACTGAGTAATTTGTTTTTTAGTCATTATTAAAAAAGTAGAGATTAATTTAAAACTAAATGAAACTTAATTTCTTAATGGTGAGAAAAACTTTTACTTAACCAATGCCTCAATTTTAAAGACTTTTTCAATCCATTCGATACTTTCATCCACCATAGTGTTTTCGTCTTTGAGGTGATTGGCAAAATGAGTAGTGATTTTTTGAATGATTCTGTTGCTGATGATTTCAGCTTGTTCTTCGTTAAAATCGGCTATTTTTTTACTTTGAAAATCCAATTCCGAATTTTTAATGTCGTTCAGTTTGGCTTTCAAAGCGTTGATAGTTGGAGCAAATTTACGTCCTTTAGTCCAGGTTCTGAATTCGTCTTTTATTTCTTCGATAATGGCTTCGGCAGCAGGAATGTGTCTCTTTCTGTTTTCTAAAGTTTCATCGGTCATTTGAGACAAATGATCCATGTGAATCAGAGTGACACCTTCTAATTGCGTCACGTTTTCATTCACATTTTTAGGAATCGATAAATCTAAAATCAATAAAGGTTTTTTTAGATTTAAAATGGCTTTGTCAATTGTTGGGTTTTGTGCTCCGGTAGCTACCACTAAAACATCGGCTTTTTGTATTTCTAATTGCAAATCAGAATAATCCTTAACTACCAAATCCAGTTTTTCGGCTAATTTCTCTGCCTTATCTTTGGTTCTGTTAATTAAAGTGATTTGCTCGTGTTTAGTATGTTTTACCAGGTTTTCGCAGGTATTTCTACCAATTTTTCCGGTTCCAAAAAGTAAGATATTTTTATTAGCAATATCTTCTACGTTTTTGATGATATATTGAACTGATGCAAATGAAACTGAGGTTGCACCAGAAGAAATTTCAGTATCTGTTTTGATTTTTTTACTTGCCTGAATCACGGAATTTACCAAACGCTCCATAAAAGTGTTTGTTAAACCATAAGATTTACTTTGAATGAAGGCATTTTTTATTTGGCTGATGATTTCAAAATCACCCAGAATTTGACTGTCTAATCCTGTTCCTACTCGAAACATGTGATTGATAGCTTCTTGATTTTTATAGATATAAGCTACTTCTTGAAATTCCTGAACGGAACCTTGGCTGTTTTCACAAAGTAATTTGATTAACTCATAAGGATGATTAGCAAAACCATAAATTTCGGTTCTGTTACAAGTTGAAGTAACAATCAATGATTCGATTCCTTCAGCTTCAGCCTGCATTAATAAAATAGATTGTGCCTTGGCATCTAAGCTAAATTTACCACGAATGGTTGCATCTGCTTTTTTATAACTTAAGCCTAAAGCGTAAAAAGTGCTGTTTCTGGACATATTAAAATTTTCCATAATTATACTTTCCTTAAAAAGTTCAACAAAATTATTATTAACTATTTTATAAAAACAACGCTGTAAGTTCTTTTTGTATCGCTTCGGGAAAATTTGATTCAAAATAGCAATTACAAGCTGAATTTTATTTAAAAATATAGTGAAATCAAGAGTTTTTTAGATTTTTATGTAGATTTATTCTAAATAACACGGTTGTTTGATTACTATAATATTTACGAAAAAATATCGCTTAGGGTTCTTGATAATTGTTATTAAAATATAATTTATTAATACTTTTTTAAAATTATATAACAACTTACTTTTGAAATTAAGTCGATTGTATTTTAAATAAAAACGCTACCCAAAAGGCAGCGTTTTTATTTTTAAATCAGAATTATTTTTGAACAATAGGAGTTCTCAATGATTCCAAAACAGCTACAATATCAGTATAAAGTTCTGTATTTGAAGCCACACCATTAGTGTTGGCAGCCGCGCCTACGTATCCAACAAATTTGGTGTAATCGGCACTAGAAGATTTTGTTCCCATACGAGGATTTTTAGCCGGATCATGAGCATCTACCATATTCAATCCTGAGTAAGTGTTTACGGCATTAGTTCCTCCTGTATTGAAAGAGAAGAAATCGGTTAGATTGTCTATTAATATTGCATATTTAGTAGTGTTTCCAGCTCCAACTTCTGCCAGCACCGGTGCAAAATGCGCTCCAAGATTTCCAGACGCATTGTTTTGCACATCCGCAACAATTAGTCCTACAGTAGAGTTTACTACTTTACGGAAATTCAAACGTCCCTGTTCGATCATTTGTCCCGGGCTTTCAGGATCGGCAACCATAGTTGTTCCACCTAAACGAGTGTAGATTGATGCTTCTACTGGTTCTGGTTTTGGATCATCATCGTCACTGCAAGAAGTAAATGCCGCCGATGCAACTAGTAATACACTTAGTGTAATTTTAGAAAAATTTCTCATAATAATTGAATTTAAGGATTAATTAAAAAATTGATTTATTGATTTAGATAATTTATAACTCACGCTATTTTGATCAACAGGACAAACTTCTTTGTTGGCCATATTAGCTGGTAGAATAAAGCGTTGGGCTTCATAAGGTCTTTTACTCATTAATTCATTGAAAACTTTCTTAGAATTGGTGATTTTATTATTGTGGAAATACACCACTACATTTCTTTTTACAATAATAGAATCGCTTGTTAAGCCTTTGATGGTTCTTAAATCGGCACAAATTTGTTTGGCTTGCAACGAATCGATATTAGATTTAAAATCAATTCGGCTTACTTGTAAGTTTGGAGTTTCATACACTGCCGGTTTTGCGGTAATAATGTGAAACAGCAAAATGGCAATAAACAAAAAGCCAATTCCTGCCAGCACGAGAACTACTTTTTTAACTGTTGTATTCATTTTCATAATTTTTAGGTTTTGAAAATTATTTACGAGTGATTCTTAGTCATGGTTTTAAAATTTATGAGAAAAAGATTAATTTAGAATTGTTTTAAATACCAGTGCTTTTAGAATTGGTTTTAAAAAGCCGATTTTTTAAAAAACTCTAAGCAAATTGAATCCAAAAAAAACGTCCCCTTTTGCCCAGTCTCCAGTAGTTTGACCTAAATATCCCGCTTCGTGAATGCCTTGCGAACTGGTAAAGTGCATTTGGAAAACGTGTCCGCCAGTATCTAAATCAAAACCTATAGAAAGTGGGTTTTTATAAACAGAATTGGAAGCTCTGTTTAAATGTGCGGCGTAATCAATATTTAACGACCAGCGTTTGGATAATTTATAACGACCTCCAATTCCGATGGCGTATTGTGTATTGTCTTGTTCAGCATTATCCACAAAGTTTTCGTGAAAAAGGGTTGGTGCTAATTGCAGCGATAATTTTTCAGAATATTTTCTGGAAATCAATAGTTGTTGCACATAAGTAAATTGATCATCGAAAGTTAATTTTGGGTAGAGACTTTCTTTCAATGTATTGTTTATGGCTAAACTTGTAAAACCAGCAATGCTTACCGGAAATCCGTCTGTTGTTTGATTGAACAAAGTATATTTTGTAGAAAAATCATAGGCTAATTCGCTTCTGGCACCACTAATGGTCAACCAATCGGTCAACCCGTAAACAAATTTTAGTTGAGTGTTGGCGTTGTCTAATCCAAAGAAGCCTTCAAAACCATCTTTTACGGAACCAAATCGATGCGCAACAATAAAATATAAATCGCCTTTTGCGGCTAGTTTAGTCGATTCCAGATTGACAATTTTTAATCCTTTAAATGCTGCGGATACTTTTTCTTTTCCGGAAATAGTGTCGATTCCTTTTAATAAATCCTCTTGTGAGAATGATGCTAATGGAAGTAAAAATAAGAGTAGAATGAGCTTTTTCATAAGTAATAATTTTGGTTTGTTAGTAAGTAGTTTTTTAGCGAATAATGGAACTTTGATCTATTTTGAATTCTTCTAATAATTCGTCATAGCCTAGAAATCGTCCTTTTATTTTTATTTTTTTGCCCGAAACGATGTCTTTGGGCAGGCTGTCATTGAAAGTCGCAAATACTTTATTGTCAAGAATAACAGCTTTGTTTTCGGTATCAATTGTGGTAATTTTTGCTGTTAATTCAATGGTTTGGTCCTGGTATTTGGCGAAAGCCAAACTGTCATTAGTAGCAAATTCTTTTTTCAATGTGGGAATGCTAATTGTATAAGTGGCTTTTTCGCTGCTGATATCTCTATGTTCCTGATAAGTATAATTATAGATGGCAATGGCTGCCACCAGTAAGATTAGAATTCCATATCGTATTTTTTTGTTCATGATGTTGGTTTTTAATGGTGTATTACTATCTACGGAAAAAGAGAAAGATTGGTTTTGTTTGAAAAAATAATGGTGGTATGAAAACTGGATTGGGAGTTTCAACGTATATGATTTATCTGAGTGATACAATGAAATTTTTAATCTAAAATCAATCGTTATGAAACCAAAAAATCTTTTTTCGTTACTAGTTTTTGCAAGCTTTTTAGTGGCTTGTTCCAATGATAATCCGGATACTTTGATGGAGGACATGCCTAATGAGGATGCGATTACGTACCAACAAAATGTAAAATCTATTATAGATAATAATTGTATTTCCTGCCATGCCGCAACGCCTAGAAATGGCGCTCCCATGTCTTTGGTAACTTATACCCAAGTAAAAAATGCCATTCAAAGTCGCGGATTACTGAATCGAATTTCGTTGAATAATGGTAATAGTTTACTAATGCCACAAGGAGGACCAAGGTTGCCTCAGTCAACTATTGATATCGTGGCACAATGGCAGCAAGATGGATTATTAAATGAATAATTTTAAAAACTAAAAGATGAAAAACACTATAGTAATAGCAATTTTGTTAATATCAAGTTGGTCAATTGCTCAAGAAAAAATCATTAGTAAATCGGCAGTGATTACTTTTGAAGCTTCGGTTCCTTCTTTTGAAGAAGTAAAAGCAACGAATAAAAATGTAACCTTAGTTCTAAATTCTAAAACAGGCGAAATAGCCAGTTTAGCTTTAATAAAAGGTTTTCGGTTTAAAGTAGCGTTGATGGAAGAACATTTTAATGAAAATTATATAGAAAGTGATAAGTATCCTAAAGCTTTGTTTAAAGGAAAAATAGAAGGATTTGATGTTAATAGTTTAACCGCAAGTCCAAAGGAATTTATCATCAACGGAAAACTGGAACTTCACGGAAAAACGTTTGTAATTAAGGCGGTTGCTAAAATAAGTCAGACGAATTCAGGGATTAATTTGAAGTCTAATT
This sequence comes from Flavobacterium sp. GSA192, assembly GCF_006386525.1. NCBI lineage: Bacteria > Pseudomonadati > Bacteroidota > Flavobacteriia > Flavobacteriales > Flavobacteriaceae > Flavobacterium > Flavobacterium sp. GSA192. The sequence goes on from NZ_VAHC01000002.1 coordinate 239,295, forward strand.
TTTCAGTCAACGCCAGCGATTTTGATATTGCAATACCGGCCGTGGTTAAGAATAAAGTGGCCAATAAAATCAATATTCAGGTTGATGCTGTTTTGAAATAAGGAATTTAAAAATTAAAGATTTTATAAATTTTGACCGAAATTGTAATAAACCATCAAAAAGATTTAATTTTGAAAGACCAAAGGCGTTCAATTAAAAACGACAATTGATAAATTGTATTAATTAAATCAACAAAATGGAGGAAGAAATAAAGATTGACGACGATTTTATTTTAATTCGTTTTCAAAATAATACTGATGAGGTTTTAACTTTTCAACGTCCTGTACAGCTGGGTTTAATCCAATTTCATTTCGGTTTAAAAGGAAGTGCCAACTATATTTTTAATCAGGGAAATTATAATTTAAAACTCAATGAAGAAAAAGCATTGTTGTTTTATAATACCGAAAAAGAATTGCCTCTAAATGTAGAAGTTGCACCTAAAACCTGGTTGATTTCTATATTTGTTTCCATCAAAAAATTCCATGGATTGTTTACTAATGATGCCGAGCATATTCCGTTTTTGAGCAAAGAAAATCAGGAAAAAAAATATTATAACGAGAGTGATATCAGTCCGTCGATGGCTATTGTTTTGAACCAGATGTTTCATTACAACCTGAATCCATCGATAAAAAACCTGTATTATAAAGGAAAAGGTTATGAATTATTGAGTCTTTTTTTCAATCGAAATGAGGATCCAAATGCGGAACAATGTCCGTTTTTGGTCGATGAAGAAAATGTGTTGAAAATCAAAAAAGCCAAAGAAGTTATTATTGCTAACATGGCCGAACCACCCGGATTACAGGAATTAGCCGATCAGGTAGGTTTGAATTTGAAAAAGCTCAAAATGGGTTTTAAGCAAATTTATGGTGACACCGTTTATGGTTTTCTGTTTGATTACAAAATGGATTATGCCCGAAAATTACTAGATAGTGGTTCTTATAATGTAAACGAAGTAGGCTTGAAAATAGGTTACAGTACCGGAAGTCATTTTATTGCTGCTTTCAAAAAGAAATTTGGAACCACTCCAAAAAAATATTTGATGTCGATTAATACTAATATGTAAAACAATATTGGTTTTATATATCAAAACATAAATAAAAAATAACATTTATCATATTTCTACAAAGTGGCTTGTACTACTTTTGACGAAAATTAAAACACAACAAAAAGCTACAAATGAAAGGAGTATTATTAGTCAACTTAGGTTCACCGGAAAGTCCAACGCCAAAAGATGTAAAACCGTATTTAGACGAATTTTTAATGGATAAATACGTAATTGATGTTCCGTATTTGTTGCGTGCCTTATTAGTTCGTGGTATTATTTTAAGAAAAAGACCGGAAGAATCAGCTCATGCTTACGCAAAAATTTGGTGGGACGAAGGTTCGCCTTTAGTAGTTCTTTCTGAAAGAATGCAGCAAAAAGTACAGCCTTTAGTAAATGTTCCCGTGGCGCTGGCAATGCGTTACGGAACTATGACCATTGAAAAAGGATTACAGGAATTGCACGATAAAGGCGTTACCGAAGTATTGCTTTTCCCGTTGTATCCACAATATGCGATGGCTTCAACACTGACAATTTTAGTAAAAGCAGAAGAAATTCGTAAAAAGAAATTTCCTCAAATGACATTTACGGACGTTCCTGCGTTTTACAATAAACCAGATTATATTCAGAATTTGGCCGATTCGATGAAAAAACATTTAGAAGGTTTTGAATACGATCATTTGTTGTTTTCTTATCACGGAATTCCGGAGCGTCACATTCGTAAAACCGATGTAACCAAATCACATTGTAAAATTGATGGTTCTTGTTGTAATACGCCATCACCGGCACACGAATTTTGTTACCGTCACCAGTGTTATGAAACCACAAAATTGGTAATTGAAAAATTAGGCATTCCAAAAGATAAATACAGTTTGACTTTTCAATCCCGATTAGCAGGCGACAAATGGTTGGAGCCTTATACTGATGTTGAAATCAACAATATGCCGGCAAAAGGAATTAAAAAATTAGCTGTAGTAACTCCTGCTTTTGTTTCGGATTGCTTAGAAACATTAGAAGAAATTGCCATGCGTGCCAAAGAAGAATTTGAAGAAAACGGAGGTCAAGAATTCTTAGCGATTCCTTGTTTGAATGATGATGATGAATGGTGTCAAACGGTTGGGAACTGGATCAATGATTGGGCAAAATAGATTTAAGATTACTGAATGTTGATTAACGATTTCAGATTTAAATATTAAATTCATGTTTTCAGAATACATAATATCAGAATACATAATATCAGAAATCTAAAATCTAAAATTCTTTATGGAATATTACAACTACCTAAAATCGCTACATTTAATTTTTGTAATCACCTGGTTCGCCGGACTTTTTTATATTGTTCGCTTGTTTGTGTATCAAATTGAAGCAGCCGATAAACCTTCTCCCGAAAAGGAGATTTTGCAAGAACAGTTTAAAATCATGAGCTATAGGCTGTGGTATATTATCACCTGGCCATCGGCAATTTTAGCGAGTATTTTTGCTTTTTGGATGTTGTTTTTTACCCCTACGGGAAATGCCTGGTTGCAAATGCCCTGGATGCATGTTAAACTTGGCTTTGTTTTTGTGTTGTATTTGTATCATTTAAAATGCCACCAAATATTTAAACAATTGCAAAATGATGCCGTAAAATACACGACGAATTTCATGCGTTTGTGGAATGAAGGAGCTACCATCATTCTTTTTGCAGTAGTATTTTTAGTGATTTTAAAAAATGCTGTTAACTGGATTTATGGTGTAATTGGGATTGTATTATTTTCGGTTTTAATTATGCTGGGTTTTAAATTTTATAAAAGAATTAGAGAGAGAAAACAGTAAGCAGTTAACAGTATTCAGTTGGCACTGAACACTAAAGAAACTGAATACTGAACACTAAAAACTATGCTTAGAATTTTCAAATTATCCATGCTTTCGTTGCGAGTTCGAATTTTTCTTTCGATGATCGTAGTGATAATTGTTTCCTCGATTTTATTAGCTTCAATTTCTATTGTTCAGTTTAAAAATGAAGCTAAAGAATACCATCGTGAACGATTAGAGCGAAAAGAAAATGCGGTTCGGGAACATATCAATTATGTGCTTTCAACTACTACTTATCCGCTAACAACTGAAAATCTGGAGTTGATTTTTAAGGATAAAATTCACGAATTAGCCCATATTCATAATACTGAAATTAATGTTTATGATTTAGAAGGAAAGTTATTGAAATCCTCAAAAGAGTCTTTTTCGGTAGATAAAACAGCAGCCCCTATTCCGAAATACATTCTTAAATTAGTTCGTTCTTCGATTGAAAAACGGTATGAAGACATTAAAACCATTAACGGAATAAAAAACAGATCGTCGTTTACCCAAATTAAAGACGATAAATTCAAGCCATTGGGGGTTTTAAACTTACCTTATCAGGAAGATGATGGGTTTTATGACAAAGAATTAAACAGTTTTTTAATTCGTCTAGGTCAGGTGTATTCTTTTATGTTGATTGTGGCTTTTGGACTGGCTTATTTTCTTTCGTCTTACATTACAAAATCACTGAAAACTATTTCAGATAAATTGAATGAAACCAGTTTGAATCAAAAAAACGAGAAGATCTTACTCACGGCCAGCAGTAAAGAAATCAATTTGTTGATTAATGCTTATAACCAAATGGTAGATGAACTGGAAAAAAGTGCCATCAAATTAGCACAAAGTGAGAGAGAAGAAGCCTGGCGTGAAATGGCAAAACAGGTGGCACATGAGATTAAAAATCCGCTAACACCAATGCGATTGACAGTGCAGAGTTTTCAGCGAAAATTTAATCCTGAGGATCCTAATATTTTGCAAAAAATGAAAGATTACTCCGAAACCTTAATTCAGCAAATTGATACGATGAGTGCTGTTGCTTCTGCCTTTTCGAATTTTGCTTCGATGCCGGCGCAACAAAATGAGACTTTGAATGTGGTAGAGGTGGTAGAATTAGCTTTGGATATTTTTAATGAAGAGCATATTATTTTCGAAAGTGATTCACCGGAGATAATTTCTAAAATAGATCGAACACAATTAATTCGAATTATTACTAACTTAGTAAAAAATGCCATTCAGTCCATTCCGGAGGAACAAGAAACTAAAACAGTAAAAGTAACGGTGAAAAAAGAATCCAATAATGTTTTAATTCTGGTTGAAGATAACGGAATAGGAATAAAAGCTGAAGATATGAATCGGATTTTCGAACCTAAGTTTACTACCAAAAGTAGTGGAATGGGACTAGGATTAGGTATTATAAAAAATATTATTGAAAACTATAAAGGAACAATTGTCTTTGATACTGAATTCGGAAAAGGAACTTGTTTTACAGTTGCTCTCCCAATTATTAACTCTTAAATCAATACCATGAGCTACAAAAATATTTTGATTGAAAAAGAGCAAACTATTGCAACTATTACTATTAATCGTCCGGAAAAATTAAATGCTTTAAATAAACTGACTATTCAGGAATTGCATCATGCTTTTTCTGAATTGGAACAAAATCAGGATACGCGAGCTATTATTTTGACAGGAAGTGGAGAGAAAGCATTTGTTGCGGGAGCTGATATTGCTGAATTTGCCCGTTTTTCGGTAGAAGAAGGAGTACAACTTGCAGCTCAGGGACAGGATACCTTATTTAATTTTGTCGAAAATTTAAAAGTCCCGGTTATTGCTGCCATCAATGGATTTGCTCTTGGAGGTGGTTTAGAATTAGCTATGGCCTGTCATATTCGTGTGGCTTCTAATGTTGCCCGAATGGGGCTTCCGGAAGTCTCATTAGGAATAATTCCCGGTTATGGAGGAACACAGCGCTTGCCGCAATTAATAGGCAAAGGTCGTGCTATGGAAATGATTCTTACTGCCGGTATGGTAACGGCTGAGGAAGCTTACAGAACAGGTTTAGTAAACCACGTAGTAGGGAAGGAAGAGTTGTTGCCTTACTGCAATCAAATAGCACAAAGGATTATTAAAAACTCTCCCGCAGCCATTAGTATGGCTATAAACGCCATTAATGCTAATTACAAAGAAGGGGAGAACGGTTTTGAAACAGAAATAAAATCCTTTGGGAAATGTTTTGGAACTGTAGATTTCAAAGAGGGAACCAAAGCCTTTTTAGAGAAAAGAAAAGCGGTTTTTACGGGGGAGTAAAAGAGTATTCAGAAAACAGTAGCGGTTTGCAGTTTCATACTAGAGAATCCCATTTCAGAATAAAATAATTAAAAACAACATGTCATACGAGCCTATATTTGTCCTGTTTTGGGAAAGAGTGAAACAGAGTATATCAGCTAAAACTTTTGCCAAATTAACCCTGGCAAAAACAATAGGAGATACTGAATTAAAGAATATTTATGTTCGTCCCGTTTTACTGGAAAATGACCTGATGAAAATGTCAGTCATTGCCCGATATAAAACCGAAGAAGTAGAGAGTTTTCATAGTTTGGATGATACTTACCCAATTTTGGCATCTTATATGAATAATCCTTTTTTAAGTGCATTATTGTTTACCAGTGAACAAGATGTGGTTTTTAAACTGAACAAGAAAAGAGCAGGAAGTATTACCGAGCAGGCACCTACTTTTTTAAATCCTTCGGATGTTATTCTGGAAATGAAAGCTAAGGGGATTTAATTTAATATTTTATATAATCATGATTAAGTACATTTCGTACCCAATTATTGGTGGTGTTTTAGGCTGTATTTTAGGTGGCTTTTTTGGATTTGTTTTCGATTCTTTTTATACAAAAAAGAATGATTTAGAACAAAAACAGAAATATCAAGCTATAATTTTTAGTATTATGGGGGGAGTTGGGGGAGTCCTACTTGGCCTTAAAGTTGCGGAAGAGGAAGTTAAAAATGAAAAAGAAAAAAGAATTTTTGAAGAGAGTTTGAAAATTAGTAAATGTAATTTTTGTAATACTAATTTTGAATATTCTTTTTTGTATTATGATGAGAAAAAATATTGTGATAATTGTATAAGTAAAATTAAAAAAGATTACATACTAAAATGTACCCAAATTAATTCCTGTGTTAATAAAATTGAAGAATTAAAGAAAATTTCAGCAATTTTGAAAAGACTTGATAAAGTTGATTTAATTGCAATGAGTATGATGGATTATGAAGATGTAGATTTAGAATTTATTACAAAAAAACCTTCTGAGATTTTAAAGAGTACAGAAGATTATAGAAATGGATTAAAAATATAAGGTTCTCAAGCTACTTTTAGAAATTTATGTTTTAAATAAATTTTTTAGTTTAATTTTATAAACAAAAAACAACAAAACCACTCAAATTGAGTGGCTTTGCTGCTTTTAGGAGGGGTTGGAAAAACTATTAAAACTAGAAATTAATTCCATCCGCCACCTAATGATTTGTAGATATTTACCCTCGCTGTCATTTGATCTTTTTTAGTTTCCACTAATTGAAGTCTGGACTCTAAAGCATCGCGTTGGGTTAATAAAACTTCCATATAATCGGCTCTGGCTGCGCTGAAAAGTTTATTCGTAATCTCGATAGAGTTCTTTAAAGCAGCTACCTGTTGTTCTTTTTGAGCATAGCTCTTTCTAAGATTTTCAATTTTAGATAAACCATTGAGAACTTCGATATGGGCATTTAAAACGGTTTTTTCGTAATCAAATACCGCCTGTAGTTGTTTGTCGTTGGCATTGTAATATTGGGCTTTAATAGCGTTTCTGTTGATTAACGGAGCTACCATATCGCCGGCTAAACCGTACAGCAAAGATTCAGGCATTGTAGTAAGGTATTTAGTCTTGAAGGATTCTAATCCCACACCAGCTCTTAACGTAAACGACGGATAAAAATTAGCTCTGGCAACCTGTGTATCCAGTTTGGCTGCCTGCAATTCATACTCGGCTCGTCTGATATCAGGACGATTAGTCAAGAGCTGTGAAGGAATACCGGAATAGACAGTATCTATTTTCTGGTCTATAAAATGTTCCGAATCGCGTTGTATTGCTTGTGGTGAACGACCAATCAAGAAATTGAGTTTGTTTTGAGCCTCAATAATTTCCTGTTTTACTGAGTACAATTCTCCAGTGTTTTTATACACCTCTGCTTCCAATCTTTTAACCCCCAGAGCTGTTGCTTTGGCAGCCTGCATTTGAAGTCGAATGGTTCTTAAACCGTTATTTTGCAATTCTAAGTTTTGGGTAAGGATCTCCAGTTTGTTGTCCAAAGCCTGCAATTCGTAATAAGAATCAGCTATTTCGGCAATCAGATTGGTTACCATGAAATTCTTGCCTTCTACAGAAGAAAGATATTCTATTACCGCAGCTTTTTTGGCATTGCGCAGTTTTTTCCAAACATCCACTTCCCAAGTGGCAAATGCGCCAACTTTATAATTTTTTAAAGGTTCCGGGAATTCTTCACCGGGTTTGATATCAGTATTAGCATCATTAGCTCCCTGACTGGTATAACGTCCTACTTTTTCCACTTCGGCAGCAGCCTGAATGCCTACAAACGGTAAGTATTCTCCTTTTCTGGCCTGAATTTCATTCTTGGCAATATCTACCTGTTGCAACATGATGTTCAGTTCCTGATTGTTTACCAGAGCGGTATCAATAAGTGCCGCTAATTGCGGATCGTTAAAGAAGGTTTTCCATTTAATTTGGGCGGAATTAGTAGTGTCTTTGGAAACAACATTCTGAAAATTATCAGGCAAAGTGTTTTTAACTTCACGGGTTGTTTTGGCAGGAACACAACTTTGGAAGATTAGGGTAGCTAAGGTCAGGGTTATTCCTGACCTTAGGTTTATATATTTGAAAATTGCTTTATTCATTTTTGTCTCTGTTCATTAGTTCTTTCAATTGTTTGTTCATTGCTTTGAGTTTCAGTTTCAGGCTGCTTTCTCCTTCACTGGCTCTCATGAATTCTTCTGAAGCCGGTTCGGTATGTTCGTCTTGAATCAAACTACGGCCATCGCTCATTTTGGCAAAGGTGTAATACAATCCAGGAATGATAAAAACTCCGAATACTGTTCCGATAATCATTCCTCCCATAGCAGAACCTCCAATAGTTCGGTTACCAATGGCTCCGGCACCAGTTGCAATAACTAATGGAATCAATCCTGCAATAAAGGCAAATGAGGTCATCAGGATAGGTCTGAAACGCAGTTTAGCTCCTTCCATGGCGGCATCAACAATACTCATTCCCTGAGCCCGCTTCTGGACGGCGACTTCGACAATTAATACGGCATTTTTACCGAGTAATCCAATAAGCATAATCACCCCAATTTGGGCATAAACGTCATTCGACAATCCCATTAACTGTAATAAAGCGAATGAACCAAAGAATCCAACAGGTAACGATAGCAGTACAGCCAATGGCATTACAAAGCTTTCATATTGTGCTGCCAAAACCAGATAAACGAATATCAATACGATACCAAATACATACAAAGCATCGTTTCCTCTGTTAGCCTCGTCATAAGACAATCCTTCCCAGGCAATATCATATCCTCTTGGAAGTTTGTATTGTGCTACTTCTTTAATCGCATTAATGGCATCGGCACTGGTATATCCTTTAGCTGGTAATCCACGAATAGAAGCTGAATTGTACAAGTTGTATCGTGTAATTTCATTAGGTCCTAATTGTTTTTCTACTTTCATAAAAGCAGAATACGGAACCATTTCGCCTGCTTCGTTTTTTACGAAAAGTTTCTCCAAATCCGAAGGGATTTTTCGATATTCAGGAGCTGCCTGAGTATATACTTTAAAGAACTGACCGAACTTGATAAATCCTTGTTCGTAAGTACTTCCAATAAGGATATTCAGGTTGTCCATGGCTTTACCTATAGAAACCCCTTTTTGCATTGCAGCTTTGTTATCAATGTTCAGTTTCAATTGTGGATAATTGGCAGAATAAAAGGTAAAGATTCCGGTTAGTTCTTTTCGTTTTTGTAACTCAGCAAGGAAATCGTTATTTACCCTTTGGAATTCCTGATAATCGGTTCCATTGGTTTTGTCTAATAAACGCATAGAGAAACCTCCTGATGAACCAAATCCCGGAACCGCCGGTGGTTCGAAATATTCGATAACAGCTCCCAGATTTTTGGACTTGTTTTCCAATTCTTCCATGATTTCATGAACCGAATGCTTTCTTTCTTCCCAGGGTTTCAGGTTAATCAAGCAGGTTCCGGCATTCGATCCACGACCTTCAGTCATGATTTCATAACCCGCCAAAGAAGAAACGGAAGACACACCATCGATTTCCACGCAAATGCGTTGTAATTTTTTAGCAACATCATTGGTACGTTCTAATGTCGTTCCCGGAGGCGTTTGAATAATAGCATAAATCATCCCCTGATCTTCACTTGGAATAAAACCAGCCGGAAGTGCCTGATTAGTAAAATAAGTGGCAAAACAGAATCCAATTAATATCCCGAAAGTAATGACTCTTCGGTTCACAATGTGCTTTAAGATACCCACATAATGTCCGGTAAGTTTTTCAAATCCTTTGTTGAACCAATCGATAAATCGATCGATAGGTGATTTTTTCTTAGCATGACCGTGATTGTGTTTCAGTAACATAGCACAAAGTACCGGTGTCAATGTCAACGCAACAACTGCCGAGATGATAATAGATCCCGCCATTGTGATTGAGAATTGACGGTAGAAAACCCCAACTGGTCCTGTCATAAACGAAATAGGAATAAATACCGAAACCATTACCAATGTAATCGCGATAATTGCTCCCCCGATTTCGCCTAATACCGCTTTTGAAGCTTTAAAAGGCGTGAGATGTTCTTCTTCCATTTTTACATGGACGGCCTCGACGACTACAATGGCGTCATCGACCACAATACCAATGGCTAGTACCAAAGCAAATAAGGTAATCAGGTTGATAGACAAACCAAACATTTGCATAACGAAGAATGCTCCAATCAAGGAAACAGGTACAGCAATAACCGGGATAAGCGTCGAACGCCAGTCGCCTAAGAACAGGAATACTACCACCGAAACAAGAACAAAGGCATCTCTAAGCGTATCGATTACCTGTTCGATAGAAGCGTCTAAGAAACTCGATACATCATAACTAATTTTGTAACCAACTCCTGGAGGAAGGTCTTTTTCCAGATCTTTTAATTTGGCTTTTACATCTCTGATTACATCACTACCATTTGTTCCCAACGTTTGTTTTAAAACGATGGAAGCTGATGGTTTTCCGTCTAAGTTATCGTAGATATCATAGAATTCACTTCCTAATTCTACATTGGCAATATCGCCTAATTTTATTTCCTCACCATTGGCATTGGCACGGATAATTACGTCTTTGTATTCCTGAGGTTCGCTAAATCGGTCTCTATAGGTTAGTACATATTCGAGCGATTGTGATTTTATACCCGAACTTTGTCCTAGTCGTCCCGGTCTTGCCAAAATACTTTGTTCCTGCATGGCTTTCATTACTTCCTCAGCAGAAATATTATAAGCACGCATTCTGTCTGGTTTTAGCCAAATACGCATCGCATATTTACGGCTACCCAGGATTTGTGCACTGGCAATTCCGTTGATACGTTGTATTTCGCGAAGCATGTTTGTATAAGCATAGTTGTAAAGGAATTTTTCATCTATTTCATGCCCTTTTTTGCTATACAAATCCACATACATCAACATACTTGGCTGAACAGGAGTAATGATAACCCCTTCGCGTTGTACTAAATCAGGTAATAAAGGCATCACCTGATCCACTCTGGTCTTGACCCTGATTACGGCGACGTTGGGATCGGTTCCCGGTTCAAAAATGACACGAATAGTTCCTTCTCCCGCACTGGTGGCATCGGAAGCTATGTAACGCATTCCCGGTACTCCGTTAATGGCTGTTTCCAGCGGAATTAAAGTTGATTTTACCAATACATCTGAACTCGAACCCGGATAGGCGATAAAGATGTTTACGGTAGTTGGTGCAATTTCAGGAAATTGCGAAATGGGTAATTGTTTGATGGCAAGCAAGCCCATAAATACAATGATGACCGAAATAACAATCGCTAAGACCGGTCTTTGAATAAACTTTTTAAACATTTTGTTGTTCTTTAAGGGGGGTTTTACTCGGCGTAAACATCAAGAGTTGATAAGACCTTTTTAGGATTTTCAACATTAAATTTTATTTTCTCGTTGTTTTTAACCAATCGCAATCCGTCTAACAGAATGTGATCATTTACATCCAATCCTCTTTTCACAACAAAAAGGTTTTCTAAAGTAGCTCCAATAGTAATTTCTCTTTGTCTAACCACTCCGTTTTTATCAATTACAAAAACGTAGCGCTTGTCCAAAACTTCAAAAGTTGTTTTTTGCGGAATGATAAGTACGTTTTTCAAAGGAACAGTCATCAGGATGGATCCTGTTTCCCCATGTCTTAAAATGCCTTGTGGGTTAGGGAATGTTGCTCTAAAGGCAATATTACCTGTTTCGTTGTTGAATTCCCCTTCAATGGTTTCTACGATACCTGACTGATTGAATATCATATCGTTTGCCATGCGCAAATTCACTTTTTGCTTCTTGTTTTTATCAGCGCTCATGATGTAGTTTAAATATTCCGCTTCGGGAACATTAAAATAAACCCACATTTTACTGTTATTGGAAAGAGAGGTCAATAGTTCCCCTTCTTCAAGCATACTGCCTTCCCTTGCCAGTAAATGGTCGACAATACCGTCAAAAGAGGCTTTAATGTTGGTGAAACCAAGATGGGTTGCTGCTAAGTTTATTTCAGCGTTGGCTTTGTCCAATTTGGCTTTGGAAAGTGCCAGTTCGTTTGCTGAAACTACTTTGTTATCGGCAAGAAGTTTAGTGTTTTTATATTCTATCGAAGCAGCATTTCCTTCTGCTTTTGCTTTTTGCAATTCAGCCTGATAAACATTTGGCATAATGCCGAATAAGGCTTGTCCTTTTCTAACTTTTTGTCCTTCGTCTACATAAATTTTCTGAAGGTATCCTTTTTCCAGTGCTCTTACTTCAATATGCTGAATAGAGTGGATTTGGCACACATATTCTTTAACAATTGAAGTGTCCATTGCCACAGGATTAGTAACATTAAATGTGGTTTCTTCTTTCTTTTCCTCTTTATGTGAGTTGCAGCCAATAGTGCATAACGCGGCCATAAGACCAATGAAAATTGCGTTTTTTTTCATGATTTTCTTTAACTTTTTAAAACAATGGGATGATTTTTAGGCTGAAGTATAAAACAACAACCTGGACACCTTATTTAGCTTATCTCAATTAGGGATAAGAAATAATAGGGTGTAAGCAATAAATGTTTAAAAAGTTGGAATCAAATTCGGAAAACCTCGAATATAATGTAAAGTGAATTACAAGAGGGTAGGTAGGAAAGCTCTTTGCAGAAAGCTTGAGTTTTCTTGATATAAGATATAAAAGCGGGTGCTGCCTGCTGTTGGAAAAAAGAGAGTTGATAAGATTGTTTTTCCAGGACTTTTTTTGTAGCCGTAGTTTCTGAATCTTCTTCCTCATTATCAGAACTAAGAATTTCTTTTTTCTGGTAGGTTTCGAACATTGCATCGGATATCGAAGATCTATTATCAAAAAGATGTTCTAAGTTTGTATGATTAGCAGTCTCTTTTGTGATTGTTTCTGAAGAAGTGGCTAGCAAAGCTGTTGTAGCTAATGTATGGGCAAATAAAGAACTGCTGCTTAGTAGCATTATTATACATAAAGGGATAATATGTTTTATTGCCTTTCTCATTAAGGCGACAAATGTATATTTACTAAATTATACTGGCAAGAAGTTCTCTATAAATATTTGTTAATTCAGGGTAAATGACTAAAAAATAGGGTGAAACACTACTTTTTTTGAATAAAAAAAGGTGATTGTGTTAATCTGTAATATTTTTTAATAATGAATTCTGTCAACTGAATACTGAAATCTGAATACTGTTTACTTAACACCTTCCCATTCGGCATAAAATTGTGAGAGGAATTTTTCCATAAAATGATGTCTTTCCTTTGCTATGTTTTTTCCGGTTGGAGTATTCATTTTGTCTTTTAGCAGCAACAGTTTTTCATAAAAATGATTAATTGTTGGTGCCTGGCTGCGTTTGTATTCTTCAGCACTCATGTTGAGGTTTGGCGCAATTTTAGGATCATAGAGTGCTCTGTTTTTAAATCCGCCATAATTGAATGCCCTGGCAATCCCAATGGCTCCAATGGCGTCTAAACGATCCGCATCCTGAACTATATCTAATTCTATCGAGCTGAATTTTTTTTCGAAATTACCTCCTTTAAAAGAGATGTTTTCGATGATATTGATAACTGCATCGATAATTTCTCCGGCTACATTTTGAGATTCCAGAAATCTTCTGGCTACTTTTGGTCCCACTGATTCATCCCCATCGTGAAATTTACTGTCGGCGATATCGTGAAGCAAAGCGCTGAGTTGGACTATTTGTAGATTGCAAACTTCCTCTTTAGCAATCAATAAGGCATTTTTATAGACTCTTTCAATATGAAACCAGTCGTGACCACCTTCGGCATTATTGAGTTGTTCTTTTACAAAAGTGATTGTTTTACTGATAATGTCGCTGTTGTTCATGTTCTTGTTTTAAAAAAAATGTTGATTTTCAAAGCTTTAAAACTTCAAAAATCAACATTTTAAATTAACTAAATTGTGTTTTATAACTCAATTTCAATGGCAAAAATAAATTTCAAAAAATCTTAAATCTTAAATCTGCTTTCTGAAATCTTAGATTTACAATCTCGCAGGTTCTACCCATTTGAAGATATGGGATTCTTTAGGAATTACCAATCTTTCCGAAATTCTTGCCATTCTGGCCGGTAATTTCATCAGGTAATCACGGGCTTTTTCGGCTTCGTCTGTTAAACCTGCAATCTTGTCAATTTCCCATTTATCAATTAATTTTTGCATGATTTCAACATAATCATTGGCTGTATAAACGCCAATACGTTGTGCTGAATCAGAAAATAATTCGAATGCAGAGCTGATTTTTTGTCCTGATTCTCTCAGGAAATGTGCTGGCATTACAATTTTAGCTTTCATCATGTATTGAAAAGCAAGCATCATTTCGCTAGGGTCAACTTTGAAAATTTCACTCACAAAATGGCTGTACGCATGGTGGTGACGCATTTCGTCTCCCGCAATCATCTTACACATTTTAGAGAGTTTTTTATCACCATAGTTTTTAGCTAATTGCGAAACTCTATTGTGAGAAACATAGGTTGCTAATTCTTGGAAACTGGTGTAAACAAAGTTTTTATAAGGATCTCTACCGGTTCCAATGTCGAATCCGTCATTGATAAGGTGTTGGGTGGTCATTTCAATTTCTCGCATGTTCACACGACCTGATAAATACAGGTATTTGTTTAGTAAATCGCCATGACGGTTTTCTTCCCCTGTCCATTGACGAACCCAGGCAGACCAACCATTTCTCTCTTCATTATCTACTCCTTCCACTTCCATCAACCAGTTTTCATAAGTTGGAAGTGCTTCTTCGGTAATCATATCACCCACCATTGCTACCCAGAAATCATAAGGTAAATCCTTTGATATTTCGCGTAACTCTTTTACTTCTTCTAAGAAATTATCTCCTTCAGAATTGGGTAAAAAATCAGACGGCTGCCATATTTGTTCCACTGGAATCAAATACTGATCCATATAGCCAGTCACGTTTTTTTCCAAAAACTGCATAACTTCTAATCGAATGTTTTTTATAGACATTTTATTTATATATATTAAAATTGTATTCCTTTTACTACCGCACTTTCCGTTTTCTCCATTAATTCAGGAAAGCTAAATTCACTCACCTTTAAAGGTTTATGAACCACAAAGGTAAGATGATTTCCCAGACCTACCGGAAAAAAACCAAATTTTACCATTTTCCATGAATTGTTAATGCTTATTGGAACAATATAGGCTGAGGGCGCATTTTTGCACAATATTTTTAATCCGGTTTGGGCAAATTCTTTTGGTTTACCCGTTTTGCTTCTTGTTCCTTCAGGGAAAATTACTGCCGAACGTTTGTTGTTTTCAATGTATTCGGATAATTTTTTAATTTCAGGAATGGCCTGTTTAGGGTCTTTTCTATCAATTAAGGCTCCGCCACCATGTCTTAAATTATAAGAAACACTCGGAATTCCCTTGCCTAACTCTTTCTTACTTACAAATTTACAATGAAATCGTCGCAAATACCAAATCATAGCCACAATATCGTACATACTTTGATGATTAGCCACAAAAATTAACGGAACTCCTTGAGGTATGCTGTCCCTGTTTTCAAATTTATAAGTGGTACCTACTAAGTTAGTGCATTTTAATAAAAAAAAGTTCAGATAATCGACACTTTTTTTGTGTGCCTGATAACCAAAAAGATTCAGGCAAATCCATTGAATTGGATGGAAAATTACTAACGTAAGTCCAAAACATAAATAATAAATTATGGATATTGGATACGAAATAAGTTTTTGCATTCTTAAAAAATTAGCTGCAAAAGTAAGAAATAAATTTTTAGTGCTATTTAATTCCTAAATAATAATAGGTTTAGTGTTAAATCGTACCTTTGTGCTTTAAAAAATAATGTGTTTTCCTAAAAAATGAGCTTCAATTATCCAAAAAACGAGAAACTAAAAAGTAAAATCACCATTGGATTGTTGTTCTCTGAAGGTAAATCGGTTTCAAAATATCCGTTGCGATTGGTTTATCATTCGGGTTCTTTAAACGAGAACGAAAGAATTAAAATGGGAGTTTCAGTTTCTAAAAAATACTTCAAGAAAGCCGTTGACAGAAATCGTTTCAAACGCATCCTTCGCGAAACCTACCGACTTAACAAACACATTCTTTTAGATAATTTAGACAAACCGTATGCTTTTATGTTTTTTTATCAAACTAAAGAGCATTTGTCTTATGAAGAAATCAATACTAAAACCATTCAATTGTTTGAAAAGTTTGTAGCCCAGAATGTGAAAAAAGAATCTTCTGAAAAGGATGATGAGCCCGCTAAATAATCAACTTTAGTGTCAATTTTATTATTGATGATTTATTCCTACTTTAGTATCCAATATTATACTCCACAATCATGATTCGCCTTTTACAGAAAAGATACCTGATTCCCGTAGTTGCTTCCGCATTTTTATATGTTGGGGTGAGTTTTAAAGATGATTTTTTTGAAATAGCCAAGCAATTAGAAATTTTCACCACACTTTTTAAAGAACTGAACACCAATTATGTGGATGAAACTAATCCCGGCGAATTAATGGATAGTGCCATTAAAGGAATGTTGGCTAGTTTAGATCCATATACGGTGTATTTTAATGAGCAGGATGTGCTGCGATTTAAAATTAATAATACGGGAGAATATACCGGAATTGGTGCTTTGATTACCCAAAAATCAGGGAAATTAATTCTTCGCGAAGTCTATAAAAATTTCCCTGCCGACAAAGCGGGTTTTAAAGCCGGTGACGAAATTATTCAGATAGGCGATGTTTCGTTGTCTGATTTTAAAGAGGATGCTTCCCAATTGTTAAAAGGAGCTAAAAACACTAAAATTGACATTAAATATCTGCGCCAGGGAAAAACAAATACAACCCAAATTACTTTGGATGAGGTCGAAATAAAATCGGTTCCTTTTTTTGCTAAAATTGATGACAAAACGGGTTATATTGTGCTGAGTCGTTTTAATAAAAAAGCTTCGAATGAAACTAAAGAAGCTTTATTGGAACTCAAAAAACAAGGAGCTACACAAATAGTTTTAGACTTAAGAAACAATCCCGGGGGACTTTTAGGCGAAGCCATCAATATTTGCAATTTATTTGTTCCAAAAAACGAAGTGATTGTAACCACAAAATCTATCAACGAGAAGCACAATAATACTTATAAAACGGCTGCTGAACCCATAGATTTGGATATTCCGTTGGTGATTATCGTAAATGATAAAAGTGCTTCGGCATCCGAAATTGTATCCGGAGCTTTGCAGGATTTAGATCGTGCGGTAGTTATAGGAAGCAGAAGTTTTGGAAAAGGATTGGTTCAAAAACCAATTGATTTGACTTATAACACCCAATTAAAAGTCACTATTTCCAGGTATTTTACCCCTTCGGGAAGATGTATTCAAGCGATGGATTACGCTCATAAAGAAAATGGAGTTGCAGTTAGAACCAAGGAAACTAATTATAATTCGTTTAAAACCCGAAAAGGCAGAACGGTTTATGATGGAGGAGGGATTTTACCGGATGTACAGTTAGAAGAATCAAAAACAAGTGTTATTGCCAATGCTTTGCTTAAAAACGACGCGATTTTTAATTACGCAACTGTCTATTATTATAAAAATCCAAACTTAGGTAATCAAATTCCAAATTTCACTACTGCTGATTTTCAGGATTTCAAGCAGTATTTAAAAAATCAGAAAATTTCTTTTGATACCGAAACCGAAGAGGCATTGAAAAACACTTTGGCTATAGCCAAAAAAGAGTCTCTCGATGGCACTATCATTAATGAATACAAGCAACTTTTAGCCGTAGTTCAAAAAAGTGAAGCCGATCAGTTAGACAATCATCAGGAAGAAATTAAGAATTTGATTTTAGAAGAAATTATAAAACGATACCAATATCAGGAGGGTTTTTATCAATATTATATGAAAACCAATTCGGAGATCAAAAAAGCAGTTACTATTTTAAATGACAGCACAACGTATAAGAATATTTTAAAAATCTAATGTTTAAATCTGCTCTTATTATTGTCTTTTTTTCTTTTGGGCTATTGAATGCTCAGGAAAGAAAGATTGGTACTGTTTATTTTGAATTTGACAAATCCAATATTGATGTTGTTCAGGAACAAATGTTGGTTGATTTTGTTAGTAAAATAGACACAACTTTGGTCGAATCCATTCAGATTTACGGTTATTGTGATGATCGGGGAAATAATGATTATAATTTAAAATTATCAGAGAAAAGAGTTAATTCGGTTAAGCATATTTTGACTACCAACGGATTTAATAAAAACAAAATTGTAATTGTTGAAGGCAAAGGCAGGGTACTCTTAGACGAACATTCAGGAGGTAGTTTAGAGGATATTCGTTCTAAAAACCGACGTGTTGATTTATTGATTGTAAAGAAAAATAGTTTTGGAAAAGGAATTTATACTTCTTTTCAGGACAAGCATGAAGTAGGCGATCGTATTTATCTGGAGAATATTTTTTTTGAATTAGGAAGCAGTAAACTCACACCGGCTTCTCAAAAGGAATTGGACAGAATTGCTGAAATTCTTCAAAACAACAAAAAAATTGAATTTGAAATCCTGGGTCATGTGTGTTGTACTCCTGATTATTACATAGATGCAATCGATAGGGCTACTAAGGAAAGAAAACTATCTTTAAACCGAGCCAAAAGTGTTTTCAGGTATTTGATTTCTAAAAATGTGAGCAGTTTAAGAATGATTTATAAAGGTTTGGGGAATCAGTTTCCTCTGGGCAGGGGTGATGAATTTGATCGAAGGGTTGAATTTCTGATTACTAAGATTTAGTTTTTATCTTGTAAACATTGCCATAATTTTTGAAGTTTCCTTAGAACTTGTTTTTTTATCGATTTTAACCGATTTTATGATGGCTTCCAGTTCCAACATTAAATCTCTCTTTTCTTTTGAAGGAGAGTAGCAAAAACCCTCTAAAACGATTATACGGTCGTTATCCTTGTCAACAATGGCGTAATTGATAAAAGGACCGGACATGAAATCGTTTTTTAATTCCCAGGTACCTTTAGTTTCATAAGCTTTTTTGTGATCCAGAACTATATTTGAAAAATAAGGAGCATAAGCTTCTTCGGTAATCATATCGGTGTTTAATTCCTTGCCGTGAATGTATAGTTTTCCAATGGAATCCCGCATTTGGATAATCCCTGAAACTTTGTCTCTTTTGGTTTCAAGACGGTTCATAGGGATTTGATAAATTAAAATGCTGTTATTTCCGCTGATGATTTCTTTTTTAAACCATACAAAATCTTCTTTTTGCAGCATTAATTCATAATTAGAAGGCATTTCGATTTTGATATTGAAACTGTCTTTGAAAAATTTAGTGCTTAAAAGTGATTTTCTGTTGATACGTTGACATTCTTCAATCTCGGTTTGGTGCATGATTTTGATAATTTCAGCGGCATGTGTTTGAATTAAACACAAGATATCATCGGCTGCTTTTCCGGAAATGTAGAACACATTTTGTGGTATGGCAATTTTGTTTTTTTCGATTTTAAAATCTTCTTTTGTATCTTTTTTGATAACAATGATGTTTCGGTTATCGGTCATAAAACCTTCCATTAATTTCACCGGATACTGATTGATGGTGAATAGCGGTTCTTCCTGTGGTAACCCAATTACCGGTGAAGCAAATTTATTTCGGATGCTGTCGCCAATTTCGCCATTCCATAATAAATCATCTATAATCACCGAAATGTTATTGATTTTTCCATTTGTCTTTTTAGGAGTCGTGTTTTGCTGTTGGCAAGAAATAAAAAAGATGGAAACGAAAAGTAATATAAAATGGATTTTATTCATTTTGTACCTATTAGGACTGGAATTATCGTGTTAATGTAATAATTTAACCAGCTAATATCGTTCCATTTTTTAAAAAAGTGAGATAAAAATGATTTATAAATGGTTCTAAAACTAAAAAAGGCTTTATTCTGTTACAAAATAAAGCCTTTTTTTTATGGTGTTGAGGTTAGTTTTATCCTCCTATTTTTAATTTCATTCCCGGTTTGATATCTTCTGTATTGATGTCGTTCCATTTTTTAATATCTGAAACGGTTACTCCGGATTTTTTAGCAATGCTAAATAATGAATCCCCTTTTTTAACTAAATAATCCTGTTGCAATGACGTTTTTTCAAGTTTGTTTTTCTTAAAAGAAGCAGCAGTAGCTTTTGAGGTATTAATGGCAATTTCGTTTTTAGCTACAATAAGTGTTTTGCCCAGCATAATGTTGTTATCTGTTAGCTGATTCCATTCTTTTAAATCAGCAATAGGAGTTCCAAATTTTTTAGCAATGTTTCCTAAATTATCTCCTTTTTGAACGGTGTATTCAATGTTTCTAAGTTCAGGAGTTGCAGCAACGGCTTCTTTAGTTTCAATTTCTTTTTCAGCTATTTGTAAACTGGTACCTGCCTGAATAATATTTCCTGAAAGTTTATTCCATTCTTTAAGTTGGGCAATTGTTACATTGTTTTGTTCGGCAATGTCACTTAGATTGTCTCCTTTTTGAACAATATAATTTATTGTTTTATGAGTAAGAGTGTCTTCTTTAACTTCCTTTTTTAACTTCTCAATCTTGTTGATTTTGTTTTCTGCCGAAGCAACAGCAGTATTATTGTTTATTTCAGTACTTATGATGGTTAGTACTTTTCCGTATGCAACAGTATTACTGCTTAGTTTGTTCCATTTTTTTAATTCCTCAATACTAATGTTGTATTGTTTTGCAATACTGCTCAGGTTGTCTCCCTGTTTTACTTTGTAATAGTGAGTAGTGCTTCCGGTAGGATAAGATGGTTTTTCGACAGCAGCAACAGCTGTTGTTGTGTTTTTAAAAGGATTATTGTTTTTAAGCTCTGATTCATGCTGAATGTAAGCATAAATTTTATCTTCGTTAGAAACAAAAACACCTATTTTGTCTTTTGGTAATCGTAAAAAATGATTTTGATCGTTATAATGCGGAATTACATTGAGTTTGTACGAAGGATTTAGCAATTGTAATTGCGAGACAGGAACGTCCAGTAAATCAGAAATTTGTTTGAACGACATCTGTTTTTTAATCATTACCGTATCAGTAGCAAAATGCTGTACAATGGCTTTGTTTGGTTTGATTCCGTGCTCGTTATGGTATTCATACAAGTACATTGTAGCTAAGAAAGCAGGAACATAGCCTTGAGTTTCTTTTGGAAGATGATTTTTAATACTCCAAAAATTTTGTTGTCCGCCGGATCTTCTGATGGCTTTTGAAACATTTCCCGGGCCTGAATTATAAGATGCTAAAACCAGTTCCCAGTCGCCAAAAATGCTAAACATATTTGACATGTATTGAGCAGCAGCAGCAGTAGCTTTTAGAGGATCACTGCGTTCGTCAACATAAGAATCTATTTTTAGATTGTATTGTTTTCCAGTATGATACATAAACTGCCAAATCCCGGTTGCACCCATTTTAGAAACCGCTTTTGGATTTAATGCCGATTCTACGATGGCTAAGTATTTTATTTCCAAAGGAACATTTTGTTTGGCAAAAGTTTCTTCAAACATTGGGAAATAATATTCTGAAATTGCCATCAAACGTTCAAAAGATCTTTTTCTGTTTTTTAGAAACGACTTGATGATGTTTTCCAGTCCCTGATTGTATTGAATGTTAAAAGGTGATTTAGCATTCATGGCTTCCAATCTGGATTTTAACAACTCAGTAGGTAACTCGTAATCTACTTTCTCATCCGTATTGATATTAACAATATCCTTAGTGATGTCATTGTACAAATCTAAATCAGTCAATTCTTTTGTCCACAAGCTGTCCACGCAACTTGCTATTTCATCATTAACAAAGCTGTTTTTTATAGAATCAAGATAAGATACCTTAGATTCTATTACAGCAGTTCCCTTGCTTTCGGCAACTTCTTGCGAAAACAAGGGAACTGTTAATAATAGAAAAAATGATATTGTTATTTTTTTTATATTCATATTTTTTATTTGTCAACTTGCTTAATTTTAAATGATTACAAAATCATTTATGCAAACTTAATAGGTTACAACTAAAAAAATCAATAAATATTGTTAAAATTATCACATTTAGTTTAAAATTGCTGCAATTCCAGGTAAAGTTCTTCCTTCAAGCATCTCTAACATAGCTCCTCCACCTGTAGAAACGTAGCTCATTTTGTCTTCAAAGCCAAATTGTTTTACTGCTGCAACTGAATCTCCACCACCTACAAGAGAGAAAGTTCCGTTAGCTGTAGCTGCTGCAATTTGATTTCCTAAAGCGATAGTTCCTTTAGCAAAAGTTTCCATTTCAAAAACACCTAATGGACCATTCCAAAGAATTGTTTTTGAATCCATAATAACTTTTTCGAAGTTGGCTAATGATTGTGGGCCAGCATCCATACCTTCCCAGCCATCAGGAATATTAGTTACATCAACCACTTGTGTATTAGCGTCATTAGAGAATTTGTCTCCTGCAATAACATCAACCGGAATGTGAATTTGAACTCCTTTTTCTTTAGCTAATCTTAAAATTTCAAGAGCTAATTCTTGTTTGTCGTCTTCGCAAATAGAATTTCCAATTTTTCCTCCTTGAGCTTTAACAAAAGTAAAAGTCATTCCACCACCAATAATCATGTGATCTACTTTGTCAAGAATGTTTTCGATAACTGTAATTTTAGAGGATACTTTAGATCCTCCAAGGATAGCAGTTACAGGTTTTTCGCTATCTTTTAATACTTTATTGATGCTTTCAATTTCTTTAGCTAACAAAGAACCAAAGCATTTAGCTGTTGGGAAAAATTGAGCTATAATTGTAGTTGAAGCGTGTGCTCTGTGAGCAGTTCCAAAAGCGTCGTTTACATAAATGTCTCCTAATGAAGCCAATTCTTTAGCGAAAGCAACATCTCCGGCTTCTTCTTCAGCGTGGAAACGTAAATTTTCTAATAATAAAACTTCACCGGCTTTTAAATCATTTGAAGCTTGTTTTGCAACTTCACCTACACAGTTTGAAGCAAATTTTACAGGAACTCCAAGAATGTCAGTTGCTGTTTTTAAGATATGTTTTAATGAATATTTTTCTTCAGCTCCTTTTGGGCGACCTAAGTGTGACATTAAAATTACGCTTCCGCCATCGGCAAGAATTTTGTCAATAGTAGGTTTTGCAGCTTCGATACGAGTGGTATCAGTAACATTAAAATTTTCGTCCAATGGCACGTTAAAATCAACGCGTATGATTGCTTTTTTATTAGCGAAGTTAAAATCGTTTAAAGTCTTCATTAGGTATTGTTTTTAGTTTATTTTTTTGAAAGTGAAACAAATATAGAACTTTTCTATTAGTATTAAATTTGAAAATTTCAAAAAAATCAATTTTTAGCAACGAAAACGATGTAAACTCACAAATAATTTTATTTATGTCCTTTAATTTAAAAAATTGCCTATAAAAGTTAAATTTTGTCGGCTTTTTGAAATCGAATAAACAATTACTTATTGTTCTTTTAAATAGCAAACCGACAGATGAGCCTGAGCAGCAATCATAAAAGTTTCAAATTCATTACTGTCATCAGTGTTTTTGGAAAGCAGGAAGTGGTTGTCAATCATTCCTAAATAAGTAAGCAAAGGCGAGTAAAAAGTAATGCCTATTTTGTGTTTGGAAATATCAGTAATGTCGGTATTTATAATGTCTAATTGGTAATTTATAAAGGGGAAAAAGTTTTTTCCCAAGGTATCGATTATGCGGTAGCAATTTCCTTTTAACTGTTGTACATAATTATTAGCAGCGATGCCTACCAGATAATGCAGTTGTGAAGCCTTTTCGTTCTCGGCCAGTAATTCCCTGAAAGTCTTTTTCGGATTTTCTTTCGAATTAAATTGTTGGTGTTGCAATAAATATTCCTGATAAGTGTCTTCAAAAACATATTTGTCCCAGGTTAGAGTAGCACTTTGGTCAATTTCAAAGCGATAGGCTAATCTTATTTTTGATTTATAGTTCATGCTAATGGTATTTCGATGAGTAGCAACATGGCGTTTTCTGATAAAGATTCCCATTCTACATCTTCTGTTTCTTTTAAACTTAAAGCATCACCGCTTTCAAGAAGTCTGTTTTCAAATTCGAATACGCCGTTGATTATGTAAACAAAAATTTCGTTTTCTTTGTTTTGGAGTTGGTAATGTACTTCTTCCCTTCCGTCAAATTGAGCTATAAAAGCATTGGCAGTATTGTTTTTGAATAAAGAAATGAGTTTGTTTTTTTCTTCAAAATCAAATTCAAGTGATTTGTTTTCAAGGCTTGGCTCATTGGTTTTAAAACCAATTTGTAAAAAACTCACGTTTTCATCAAATGGATTTGATACTTCAAATGAAGTTTCTTTATTGGAAACAATTTGTTCGATTTTTTCTGTTGCAATTAGTTTATCCTGATATTCAATTCCGCCATAGAGAGGTAAAATATAGTACAAACAATCGGCTTGGGCTAACATTGTTGATTTTTGATGTGGCGCAAGTATCTGATAATTAAAAAGAAATAAAGAACCCAAATCTTTTGTTTTTTCTTGATAATTTTCGATACTTAATGTTGACCAACAATTGTAGCCCTTAGTTTGCCGTTGCTCTCTTGCTGTTGCCAGATACATTTGTGCCGGATGTTGTTTTATCATAATTTGAGGAATCAAATTAGCCCGCTACGTTTATGGTATGTGTTAATACAAATCCCGCAGCAACACTTCCGGTTACGGTAGACAGTTCGCTGCTTACTCCATCCGAAAAAACATTGTCACTAGCGTTATAAGTGTATCCGCTCATGCCCTTGGTATATCCATTTGCTGTTGAAGCGTTAACCAGAACTACGGCACTGCCGGAACCTTCAGGAAAGGCAATTTGGGTAACCAATAAAGAAGTTCCTGCCGAATTGTAAATGTGTACGTGAATGTGTGTGGCTCTTCCGCTGTACCAGCCCGGGAAAATAGACGTAAAACTAACCAGTCCGTTAGTATTAGTGGTTTGTCTTCCTCTTAGAAAATGAACAGCAGTAAAATCAGCCGATTGCATTCCGGTTCCTCCGTATTCTGAATAATAACCGTCTTTGTCACAATGCCAAATGTCAACGATTGCACCAGCTAAGGCAGCACAACTGGCATTTTTATTTTGGATTGTGATGTTTATCGTTAATGGAACGCCTGTTCTATCGCTGGTAATATCTGATTTTACTAATGATGAAGGACTTTTAGTGGGGAATGGTCCTGCTGTTTCAGATGGAGTAACGCTACAAGTTGATGAACCCGTAGAACTTCCGGTATCAGTAGCCTGGGTGGTGTCAGTTGCACTTGAATCGGTAGATGAATCGTCGTCACCGCAAGAACTTAATATTGGTATAGCCAAAGATCCTAATCCTACTAAACCTAATCCTTTTAAAAAATCTTTTCTTTCCATAACTACATACAATTTATAAGGTTATGGTATAAAAGTATTTAAACGGCGGTTAGCGATGAAAAATATGAGGTGTTTGGAGGTATTTATGCGGTAAAGGAATTAGTTTATGATGCTAGTTTGTAATATTTTAACAATTATTTTTGGTTTAATAATTCAAAAAAAGCAGTTTCATAACTGGCGCTTACCGGGATTTCTTCTTCATTGATATAAATGATTTTGTTGCGGACTTTGTCAATTTTAGAAATGGGAACAATAAAGGAGCGATGCACTCTGATAAATTCCGTTTGAGGGAGTTTTTCCAAAATGGCTTTCAAAGTCATTCGGGCAACGATTGTTTTTTGATTTTTGATGTGAATTTTTAGATAATCATCCAATCCTTCGATAAATAAAATATCCGAAAAGAGAATTTTTATCAGGCTGTAATCGGCGCGAATAAAAAGATATTGTTGTTCGGGATCCTGATTTTGCAATTTCCATTGCGAATGTGCTTTTTCTACAGCCTGTTGAAATCTTGAAAAGCTAAAAGGTTTCAGGATATAATCGGTGGCACTTAATGTAAATCCTTCAACAGCATATTCTGAATAAGCGGTGGTGAAAATTACCATCGTTTTGTGTGGTAGTTTTTTGTAAAAATCGATTCCCGAAATAGAAGGCATATTGATATCCAAAAAGAGTAAATCAACGGGGTATTTCTTTAAATATTTAAAAGCATCATCTGATTTGGTGAATGTTTTTTCTAATTCGACCACATCAAGTTGATTGCAAAAACTTTGCAAAACCTCTAATGCCAATGGCTCATCATCTAATGCAATTGCTTTTAACATGCTACTTTAATTTTTAGTGTAACATTATAGGTTTCGGGATTGTCATCAATGGTCAAATCATGGGTGTCAGGATACAAATGAGTCAATCTTTCTATGGTGTTTTGTAATCCAATGCCGCTTTCGGATGGGTTGGATTTTACTTTGTTATTGGAAACAAATAAAATCAAATTTTCTTGTTCAATGTTAATGTGAATCTTGATTTCAGAATTTTGATTGGGGTTAACTCCGTGTTTAAAGGCGTTTTCGATAAAAGAAATTAAGATGAGTGGCGTAATGCATTTTCCGTATTGATTTCCTTCAACTTTGTAATTAATGTTTACCGTATTACCCAAACGTGTTTTTTGAAGTTCAACAAAATTATTGATGTAATTGATTTCTTTGTCTAAGGAAATCACATCATCATTAGCATTGGTGATAATGTACCGCATCAATTCGGATAATTGCACCACGGCATCGGCTGTTTTGTCTGATTTTTTTATAGCTAAAGCATAAATGCTGTTTAAGGTGTTAAACAAAAAATGCGGATTGATTTGGGCTTTCAGGAAAGACAATTCCGATTGCATTTTTTCTTTTTCAACTTTTCGCAATTGATTATTGATAGCAAATAGTAAACTGGAAATCACACCAATTAAATACACCAAAATAGTATGACTGTATTGGGTAGGCGGGCCTCCTCTTTTGTCAAAGTTGGGCGGAAAGGAATGAGGCATTTTGTTGTGAAGCGGCATTCTTTTTCCAAAGTCCAAAAAATTGCGTTCGGGATGGTCAAAATAAGTCGAAATCCAAAGAAAGAATAATAAAAACACAACGATAATTCCAAAATAGGAAACCATTTTATTTGAAAAATAGAATTTGGGAATTAAATAGTAATAATTAAAATAAAAGAAAAGCAGTAAAAGAAAATAGATTAAAAAATAAATTCTGTCGTGACCATTATGGGATAAATTGGGTAAATTAAAAATACTCCCTGTTGATGTAAAAGCATAAGGCAACAGCATAAAAGTGATGCATACTAAGATGTGCCAGGCATAAAAGGGAATCTTTTTTTTCATTAGAATAGAGTTAGCTAACTCAAATTTAAACTTCTTGTTATAAAAAGGCTAATTATTGAGGTAGAAATCATTTTTATTGCGGTATTCACCCGGTGTAAGGCTCACTATTTGTTTGAACATTTTAGAAAAGTGAGGTAAATTAGAAAAACCCGTGTCTAAGGCAATTTCCAGAAAACTCTTGTTTGTGGTTGCAATAAGGTATTGTGCTCTTTCTATCTTTTTTTCGTGAATGTAATTTAGAGGTCGCTGTCCGGTATGGATTAGAAATTGTTTCGAAAAATAATCTTGATTTTGATTGACTCTTTGGGCTAATTCGGCAACGGTTAGGTTTTTGTCTAAATGAAGCTGAATGTAACTCATGGTATCCAAAATTTTTGAGGGTCTTCCTTGAGGTGTGGTTTGTTTGAAATTTGTAGTGTTTAGAAATCTGGAAAATAATAGTAATAGTGTGCCTTGATTTTCAAATTTTAGATGCGGTTTCATTTTGTCATTATGAGAACGGTATTCTTTGTAAAAAGCTTCTTTTTCATAGACTTTTGGGTTGTCAGATCGGTTAATCCCTCTTCCCGGGTTGCTTTTTAGCATCTGTTTGATGAGAATAATGTCGGTTTCAGTAGCGGGTAATTTCATTACATTTCTATTCTGGTTAAATAGCGAAATTCCATCCGGAGATTCCTCAAAAAACTGAATGAAATATTGGCTCAAATATTCTTCACAATTCAAATTGCAAATAGTAAAACTCGGTATGAGATATAAATAACCGGGTTCTAGAATTAATTTATCTGAACTGTTCGATATAGTTCCCATTCCTTCATCAATATAATACAGTCGATAATACGGACTAATTACATTGTTGAAATTCCAATTGTGATTAAGTTTCACGTAGTCAATGTGTAACAGCGAAAACGAATGTTTGAAAGTGCTTTTAGACATAATGGTGTTAAAATAAAAAATAATCGTTTTTGAGTAATAAAAAATCGTTTTTGAATAAAAAAGATATGTTGCGACTAAGTTACATTTGTTTTTGTTTGTATAAAAATTAACGATTAAAAAAACTAATAATCAAATTTATATGTAAAATAGCTGTCGTTAAAAAGCTTGTTGACTTGTTTTTATATAAAAACAGATTGTAAACAGATTTGATAAAATCGGAAATGTATAAATTCTGTCCAAATTATGAAAAGATGCAAAGAAGAAGTGCTTTAAAACTAGCGATATCAACATTCAATCAATAGACCCAATGCGTGTGGCAAATATTAAAAATAAACTTAGATTTTCTGGAAAAGGGAGATTTTAAAGATTATTAAATGAATTCTAAAGTGATAAGAAAACCTAATTGACCTTTATATAATTTGATTGATAATCATAACGAATAGTATTATATTAAATGAAAAAAATGAAGCAAATAACAATTCTATTGGTCTTACTTATTCCAGCCTTTTGTATTGGACAAGTGGTTAAGGGCTATAAAAAACAGAACGATAAAGTAGTTATAACTCTTGACAAAGGAGAACTACATTTGAGTCCTTTAACTGAAAATACCGTAAGAGTTCAGTATGCTTTGGAAATGAAAAGTCAAATTCCTGAATTAGTTTTTATTTCAAAAATTAAGGTTCCAAATTTTAAGATTTCGGAATCTAATTCGCTTATTGAAATTGCTATGTCAAAAATGACTGTGGTAGTAGATAAAAAAAGTGGCACATTGTCTTATCGCAATCATGAAGGAAAGGTATTTTTAAGCGAAAAACCAGAAGGACGTGTTTTTAAACCAAGTTTAGTACAAGGCGAGCCATGCTATATTGTGGAACAAGGTTTTAGTACTTTACCCGAAGAATATATTTATGGAACAGGTCAGTTTCAGGACGGACATTTGGATATTAAAGGATTGCCCAGAAGATTAACTCAGGTAAATACACAAATTGCTATTCCGTTTATTATGTCAAGCAAAGGCTATGGTTTGTTATGGCACAATTACGGACTTACTGATTTTAATCCTGCAGATAGTGTGGTGAATTTAAAGCCAGCAGGTACAAGTGGAGAAGCGGTTACTGTTGCTGTTACTACCACTAATGGAACCCAAAAAGAAACGCGTCAAGATGGTGTTTTTACGGGAAATTTCACGGTTAAAGAAAATGGTGAATATGCTATTTTACTGGATGTTGGTCAAAAAATGGCCAGAAAATGGCAATTGACAATCGATGGTAAAGAGCTTATTAATTTTAAAAATCATTGGCTTCCGCCTACAACGAGTACATTAATTAAACTAACAGCTGGTAAACACGATATTGTGGTTACAGGAGAAAAAAACGATCTTCCTGTAGTGTATTATCGAAAAGTTACTAATGAAACAGTCTTTAGATCTCCTGTTGCTAATAAGTTGGATTATGTTGTTTTTGCCGGAAATTCAGATGAGGTTATTTCAAGCTATCGCAATTTGACAGGCCATGCTCCGCTTATGCCAATATGGTCATTAGGATATATTCATTGCCGTGAGCGTTTTACCACTCAAGATGAATTGCTTGAAAATGCCAAAGCATTCAGAGATAAAAAATTGCCAATGGATTTAATTGTTCAGGATTGGCAATATTGGGGAAAATACGGTTGGAATTCGATGAAATTCGATGAAAATTTGTTTCCAGATCCGGCTGCAATGGTAAAAGAATTACATCAAATGAATATGAGACTGATGCTTTCCGTTTGGTCTAAAATTGATAAAGAAAGTGTACTTGGGAAAGAATTTGGCAACAAAAAATACTATATCCCAAATACCGAATGGGTTGATTTTTTTAATCCTGATGCAGCAAATTATTATTGGAAGAATTTTAGTGAAAAGCTCTTAAAACCTTACCAAATTGATGCCTGGTGGCAGGATGCAACTGAACCGGAAAATGATGATTTAGTTGGTAGAAAAATTAATAACGGAACAATTCCGGGAGAGCAAATGCGAAATGTTTACCCGATGTACGTAACAAAAACGGTATATGAAGGTTCGCGCAAAGACGCTCCTGACAAAAGAGTTTTTATTCTTACCAGAAGCGGATTTTCAGGGCAACAGCGTTATGCATCAGCCGTTTGGACTGGGGATGTAGGTAACGATTGGGAAACCCTACGCCGACAACTAACAGCTGGATTAAATTGTTCCATAACTGGATTGCCTTGGTGGACTTTTGATGCTGGAGGATTTTTTCGCCCAGGAAAAGGTCAATATACAGATCCTAAATTTCATGAACGTTTTTTAAGATGGTTTCAGTTGGCTACATTCTCACCTCTTCAAAGAGTTCATGGATATCAAACGGATACTGAATTCTGGAGATTTGGAGAAAAAGTCGAAGCTGAATCTTTAAAATACTTAAACCTTCGTTATCGTTTACTGCCTTATATTTATTCTCAGGCTGCAGATGTAACCTTCAAAAACGGAACCTTAATGCGTCCGCTGGTAATGGATTTTGCAAATGATATAAATTCACTGAAGCAAAAATACGAGTATATGTTTGGATCAGCTTTTCTTGTTGCACCTGTTGTTTCAGAAGGAGTCGAGAATTGGGATGTTTACTTACCGGAAAATCAATCCGGATGGTTTAACTTTTGGACAGGAAAACAGTTTAAAGGTGGGCAAACAGTACAAACAGCTGCATCTCTTTCGACCATTCCGCTGTATGTGAAATCGGGTTCAATTATTCCAATGGGTGAAAAAATGCAGTACACAAACGAAAAGCCTGCTGAAAATCTTGAGATTAGAATTTATACAGGAGCTAATGGCAAGTTTGAGCTTTATGAAGATGAAGGAACAAATTACAACTATGAGAAAGGCGCTTTTTCGATGATTCCTTTTGAATGGAATGAAGAAAAACAAACGCTGACAATTGGAAAACGAAAAGGCAAAAGTTTTAATGGATTAATTGAAAACCGTGTGTTTAATATCGTTTGGGTTAACGAATCAAACGGTATTGGTATCGAAAACGGAAAAACAAATATTTCGGTAAAATACAATGGAAAAAGTATTGCTATTCAAAAAAAATAAAAACATCAAAATAAGATTAATGAAATACATCTATTTAATATTCTGTCTGTTTATTTCAACTGCGTTTACAATAAATGCTCAGGAAATTGTATCACCAAATAAAAAGATTAAGGTAATTGTCTCGAAAAAAGAATCAAATGGAAAGTCCTTTGGTCAGGTATATTTTAAAATTTTGTATAAAAATAAATCGGAATATATTGAAATAATGCCAAGTTCGCCTTTGGGCATTCTAAGAGACGACCAGCAATTTACTGATAATTTGAAATTGGTTAGTGAATCTAAAGCAAAAGAAGTAAACCAGAAATATGAAATGATTTCTGGTAAGCAAAAATGGTGTGATAATTTAGGAACTGAAAAGATTTTCAAATATGTGAATTCAAATAACGAACCGTTGAATATTGTTTTTAGAGTTTATAATGATGGAGTAGCATTTCGTTATCAATTTACCAATAAAAGCGATTCATTAGTGAATGTTATTGACGAAAGCACCACTTATGTTTTTCCATCGGCTACTAATCGTTGGGTGCAACAATATACGGAATCCTATGAAGATTTTTTTCCTTTTTCAGATTCGGGTAAGGGCGATAACAAAAAACAAGAGTGGGGATTTCCAGCCTTGTTCAAAGTGAATAACAATCCTGTTTGGATATTAATTTCTGAAGCAAATATTTCAGAAAATAACTGTGCTGCAAAATTAAATAATTCGAAAAATCCAAACGAATACAAAGTAAGTTATGCTTCGCCAAGAGACAGTTTTAAGCAAACTGGAGTCAAAACTACCTTGCCATGGAACTCGCAATGGCATACGTTAATCATTGGTGGATTGTCTGATGTAGTCGAATCTACTTTGATTACTGATGTTAGCGAACCGAATACATTAGAAGAAACGAGTTGGATAAAACCCGGTGCGGTTGCTTGGATTTATTGGGCATATAATCGTGGGTCTAAAGATTATCAAAAAGCTGTGGAATTTACTGATTTAGCTGTCGAAATGAAATGGCCTTATGTGCTCATTGACTGGGAATGGGATGTTATGACCAATGGTGGAAATATAACTGATGCAGTAAATTATGCCAAAAGTAAAGGGATTAAACCTATGATTTGGTATAATTCGGGGACTTCATGGCTTGAGCCAACGCCTAATGACCGCTTGTTAACCTCTGAAAAAAGAGCAGAAGAATTTGCCTGGCTTAATAAAATAGGAATATATGGCATCAAAGTTGATTTTTTTGCCGGAGACCAACAGGACATGATGAAATACTGTATTGATATTTTGAAGGATGCAGCAAAATATAAGATAATGGTCAATTTTCATGGGGCTACAGTGCCGCGTGGCTGGGCGCGTACCTATCCGAATTTGATGACTACCGAAGCTGTTTACGGAGCCGAATGGTATAACAATAAACCCATTCTTACTAATAAAGCTGCTGTACATAATGCAACGCTTCCTTTTACACGCAACGTAATTGGTTCGATGGATTATACTCCGGTAACTTTTACAAATTCGCAACATCCACATATTACTTCTTATGCTCATGAATTAGCTTTGTCAGTAGTTTTTGAATCTGGTTTTCAGCATTTTGCCGATAGACCGGAAGGGTATAAAAGTTTGCCTCCAGAACCTAAAGAATTTCTGAAAAATGTTCCTGTAAGCTGGGACAATACCAAGCTTGTTGATGGTTATCCGGGAGAAAAAGTTATTATGGCTAGAAGAAAAGGAAATCAATGGTATATAGGCGGAATTAATGGTAAGGACGAAAAGCAAACATTAAAAATAAATTTTGATTTTCTTGGGACAGGAAATTTTAAATTAAAGCTTATTAAGGATGGAGAAAATGATAAGTCATTTGCTGTTGAAGTTATAAAAATAAAAAAAGGAGATGTTTTAAATGTGGAATGTCTTCCAAGAGGCGGATTTGTAGCTGTTTTAGAAAAATAAATGTAGTAAAATTGAATTTTATGAATGCAAAGAGATTGTGCTATGCCTGCGATTTAGTAGATAGCCCAGAATTAATAGAAATATACAAAAGCTATCATTCTAAAGACAATGCCTGGCCTGAAATTACTAAAAGCATTAAGGATTCGGGTATTATAGATATGGAAATTTACCTTTTTTCCAATAGACTGTTTATGATTATGGAAGTGGACGAAAGTTATACTCCAGAACGCAAACAAATGATGGATGCTGCCAATCCAAAAGTTCAGGAATGGGAAGAATTGATGTGGAAATTTCAACAGGCACCTCCAGGAGCCAAAGATGGCGAAAAATGGTTGCAGATGGAACAAATATATAAATTGGAATAATTAATTTAATAATTCAGGTTGTCAGTTTGGAACGTTCAGTTACAAAATGATTCAAATAATAAATAAAATAAAAAAATGAGAACGAAAATTTTATTCACGCTATTATCTCTACTTCAGTTTAGTGTTTATGCCCAAGAAAAAAATCCTATGCCCGCTATACCAGCTCCATTAGCGGTGAATAGCGTGCCAATGGGAGATTTGGAAACATTTCCTGAGGTAAAGTTAGAAATACCTATTGCAAAAGGACCTTTTGAACCTAATTGGGAATCGATAGAAAAAAATTACCCTGGCGAACCAGCCTGGCTTCGTGATGCAAAGTTTGGTATATGGGTTCATTTTGGACCGCAAGCTGCAGGAGAAAGTGGGGATTGGTATGCCCGTAATCTTTATAAAACAGATAAAGTTGCCTATAAAAATCATATTAAAAAATATGGACATCCTTCAGAATCAGGATACAAAGAAGTTTTGCGTGATTGGAACCCTACAAGGTTAGATCCGGAGAAACTCACAAAAATTTATCAGGATGCAGGTGCTCGTTTTTTAATGATTCAAGGAGTACATCATGATAATTACGATATGTGGAATTCTAAATATCAGCCTTGGAATTCAGTAAACCTTGGCCCAAAAAGAGACTTGATTGGTGAATGGGCAAAAGCCTGTAAAGCAGTCGGAATGCGATATGGAGTGACTTTTCATCACGAGTATACCTGGTGGTGGTGGCAAACAGCATTTGGAAGCGATAAAGAAGGAGCTAAAAAAGGAATTCCTTATGATGGTCATCTTACGCTTGCTGATGGTAAAGGAAAATGGTGGGAAGGATACGATCCGAAAATGCTTTATGGTATCGATTTAAGAGAATACAAAGGCGTAACTGAAGCTGCAAATTCCAATTGGTCACCTCCTCCAGCAGGAATATTTAGTAATCATTTAGGATATGCTAAGTGGTATGCGACAAATTGGGCTTTAAGAATGATGGATGTTGTGCAACATTACGACCCTGATTTTATTTATACTGATGGTACGGTTCAGGGACCATTTACAGGAGATGGAACAGGAGCAGGTTTAAAAGCAAATGCGATGCAAACCGTTATGGCTGATTTTTACAACACTAGTTTACAGCGTCGCGGTGAGGTAAATACTTTTAGCATTGTTAAGTTTCGTCATAACACTAATGGTACAGTAAATACCGAGGAGTTTGGTATTCCTTCAGAGATTAAAAAAGACCAGCCCTGGATTGCGGAAGCTCCCGTAGGAGATTGGTTTTATGCTCCGGATTTTACCTATGATTCAGGTATGATGATTCGCTATATTATTGAAGCTATAGCACGTGATGGAAATGCAGCAATATGTATTTCTTTATTGCCTGACGGTTCAATTAATGATGAGAGTCAAAAGATGTTGAAAGAAGTAGGAAACTGGATGCGAGTTAATGGAGAAGGAGTATATGGAAGTCATGCGTGGGTGATTCCAGCCGAAGGGGAAATGATTAATGGAAAGTTAAAAATGCTTCCTGGAGGAAAATTGGGTAGTAGGCAAGCTGAATTTAAATTTGACGCTCAGGATATCCGATTTACAGTTGGTAAAAACAATAAACTGTATGCCTTTTGTATGAATGTACCAGCTCCGAATACTCAAATAAAAATTAAGTCTCTCGCTACAGATTCAAAACATTATGGTAAGAAAGTTAAAACCGTTAAGTTGTTAGGTTACAAAGGAAAGTTAAAATGGAAAGAAACAGCTGATGGCTTACAAATAACTTGCCCTAAGGATATGCCATTTGCTACCGCTGTAACTTTTGAAATTGAGTAAAATCAATTTTAAAAAATTAAAATATAAATCCTGGTGATAAAGTTTGCTTAGATAACAAAATTTAAATTAGAATGATTTTTTTATCCTTTTTTAAGTAAATTAAAAAAGTAGCATAATTCTTGATAACAATGGTTTTAAATTAATCAAAATCAGTTTAAATGAAAGACTTTTTAAATCGTTTTCTAGGCTTAACTTTTATCATTTTAATTATTTCTAACACTTTTGCACAAGAACAAAAAGTAAATAAAAGTGCCATTCTGGGAGTAGTTTTAGAAGGTGGTTATACTAATTTGAAAGAAGCAAAAGGAATTCTGGGATTACAATTTAAAAAGGTGAAATCAGATAATTGGTCTGAAGCAATAATTACTTTTGAAGCTTTTAATAATAAAGGAAAACAGATTCATCAGTTTAAAACAGAAACAGATTTTAGTAAATTTCCTGAAGGTTATCAATTTCTTTCATTCGAAAAAGAAATAGATTTGGCTCAAGCCGAATTTTTACGTGTTACAATTCTATCAAAAACAGGAAAAAATATTTTTACAGCTGGTTTCAAAAACGGAAGTTATAAAGAAATCCCAATCTATTCAAACTGGATCACACATCCAAAATACGGAAACGGACCTGGAGTTATGAATCCGGATAAAGTTCCAGCTGGAGTTGATCCTGCGGTTGTGAATACCAAAAATTTAAATGTAAATTACCTTTATGATGATTCGTCTCAAATTGGTAAACAAGATAATATATTGTGGTATAAAACGGGTGCTTATGATCCAAGTTCTACGATTTATGACCGTGATGGGAAAGACTGGGAAGAACAGGCTTTGCCAATTGGTAATGGCTATTTAGGTGCTATGCTTTTTGGAATGCCTGGAAAAGATCACATCCAGTTTAACGAAGAAACTTTTTGGTCTGCAGGTTATCGGGGTGTCCAGGAAAAAGTTCCGTCTGACAATGTAAACAAAAAAATGGGCGAAGGCATAAACGGCTTCATGAATAGCGGGAATGTTTTTGTTGATTTTAATTTGCCTCAAAACCCTGAAATTCTGAATTATTACAGAGATTTGGATTTGAAGACCGCCATTTCATCAGTACTTTATCAATACAAAAAAGTAAATTATAAAAGAGAATATTTTGCCAGTTATCCAGCTGAAGTTATAGTTTTACGATACACTGCCGATGAAGCAAAAGCATTAAACTTTATTGTAAAACCAGTTTCGGCACATCCCGGAAATATTCAGGTGAATAATGGTGTGGTTACCATAACAGGAAAATTGAAGGACTCCGAACCTTATACTGGTGGCGGAAAAGCGACTTACAATCAAGCTTCCGATTTAGAGTATTGTACCAAAATAAAAGTGATTGCTGATGATGGAGAACTTATAGATCATTACGGCAATGTTGAAGTTAAAGATGCAACTGGAGTAACCATAATTATCACTTCGGCAACTGATTATGATCCAAATGCTTTTAGTATAAATGCTGACGGAAAAGTAAATGGGGACATTCCTCAATTCAAGCATAAATATGGCGTACAATTTGCGATTCAAAAAGCAGAAAACCGACTTTCGAATACTGATGGAAAAACATATGAAGTGTTGAAAAAAGAGCACATCGCCGACTATCAGCCGATAT
Organism: Flavobacterium sp. GSA192; assembly: GCF_006386525.1. Classification (NCBI taxonomy): domain Bacteria; kingdom Pseudomonadati; phylum Bacteroidota; class Flavobacteriia; order Flavobacteriales; family Flavobacteriaceae; genus Flavobacterium; species Flavobacterium sp. GSA192. The sequence continues at coordinate 276,127 of NZ_VAHC01000002.1, forward strand.
TCAAACGCGTGAGTTTTGATTTGGGCAAAAAAGAAATTTCTAAAGCAATTCCAACTAATGAACGCATTGCGGCTTACGCCAAAGTGATTAAAGGCATAAAAGCAGGTGAAAGTATTTCTTATCCAAAAGCTCAGTATGATAATCTCGATACTCACTTAGAAGAATTGTTTTATCAATATGGACGTTATTTGATGATTGCTTCATCGCGCGAAAAAACCTTGCCAGCCACTTTACAAGGAAAATGGAATCAATCGGTTGCTGAAATTTGGGGATCGACTTATTGCATTAACATCAATTTGCAAATGAATTATTGGTTTGCATGTGGAGCTAATCTTATCGACAGCGGAAAAGCATTGGTAAACTGGATCGAAACTCAAATTCCTGCTGGCTCGTTGACGGCTAGAAATATGTATAACGCAAGTACTTCATCGTATCATTTGGATAAACAAAATAATATTGTTTTTACACCTTCTAAAAATGAAGCGGTAGACGGTGTTTTTGTAATGCACACCAAACAATCCATCAATGGGCAAACGGATTTAACGGGCTCTACAAGTATTCAGTCACCTGGAAATACGGCTTTTTTGATGTATAATGTCTGGGATCTTTTTCAGCGCAGTCAGGATAAAAAATGGCTGGCGGAACAATTGTATCCAATATTAAGAAAATCGGCTAATTTTTATGCTACTTACCTAAATAGCAATAAGGTAAAAACGGATGATATAAAACAATATCCGAAAGGTTATTTTTATACTACAGGAAAAGGAAGATCTCCTGAACAAGGACCGTATCAAACAGGTGTGAAATACGATTTACAATTAATTGCAGGACTTCTGGATTATACTTTAGAAGCAGCAAAAATCTTGAACATTGATATTGAAAAACAACAAGTTTGGAACGAATTAAGAACCAATATTGAAAAACCAATAGAACTGGGAACTGATGGACAAGTAAAAGAATGGGTTCAGGAAACAAGTTATAACAAAGACAATAACGGAAAAGATTTGGGAGATCCACATCACCGACACATTTCTCATTTAGTGGGATTGTATCCTGGAAATTTAATCAATCCACAAACTCCCGAATTTCAAAAAGGGGCTAAAATTGTGTTGCAAAAAAGAGGAGATGATGCTACCGGTTGGTCAATTGCCAATAAGTTTTTGCTCTGGACACAAGTGCAGGAAGGAGATAAAGCTTTGGAATTGTTGCGATACCAATTAGCACAACGCACTTATTCGAATTTGTTCGATTTTCATGCACCTTTTCAAATAGACGGAAATTTTGGAGCAGCAGCTGGAATTCAGGAATTGTTATTGCAAAGCAATGCTAATGCGATTTATCTTTTGCCAGCTTTGCCAACGCTTTGGACAGAAGGAACCATCAATGGAATTATTGCTAAAAACGGAGCTCAGGTGGATATGACCTGGGAAGATGGAAAACTTACAACAGCCAACATTTTGAATGTAACTGGAAAAACAATGACGATTCATTATGATAAAGTCAAAAAAATCCAGTTGATTGTTAATGGAAAATCAAAAGTTTTAAAAGCTACCAATGGTCGATTTGAGTTACCTAATAGTAAAGCAGGACAACAATTTCAGTTAAGATTCTAAGGTTGTAATTGTTGAGACATTTCGAATTGTAAGTGAAGAAACTTTATAATCTAAAATTTTAGACTTATCCATTTTCTGCTATCTTTGCTTCATGCAATTTTCTGAAATTTTAGGGCAGGAACACATTAAAAACCATCTTAGCAGAAGTGCTGATTTAGGAAGGATTCCGCATGCGCAGTTGTTTGTAGGCCCTGAAGGAAGCGGTACTCTGGCTATGGCAATTGCTTATGCACAATATATTTTGTGTGGCAATCAAAACGGAGAAAACAATGGTGAAAATCATGCCTGCAATGTAAAATTCCAAAAATTATCGCATCCCGATTTGCATTTTGCTTATCCTACCGTTACTACCGATGAGGTAAAGAAAAACCCTAAAAGTATCGATTTTATTGCCGATTGGAGGGAGTTTGTAACTCAAAATCCCTATGGTGGATTGTTTGACTGGTACGCTGTTTTAGGTGTTCAAAACAAGCAGGGGGAAATTAGGGTTGATGATGCTCAGGAAATCCTGAAATCACTTTCTTTAAAAGCTTATGAAGGCGGTTATAAAATCATGATTGTCTGGATGGCCGATAAATTGAATATTGCCGCTTCTAACAAACTTTTGAAATTACTCGAAGAACCACCTGAAAAAACAGTATTTATTCTGATTTCTGAAAGCGAAGAAGATATTCTTCAAACCATCCGTTCCCGTTGCCAAATTTTACATTTCAATGGATTAAGTGAAGCAGTTATTGCTGATGCTTTGGTTTCTCGTGAAGAAATAGATTTAAAATTAGCCACAAAATTAGCCCATCAGGCACAAGGAAATTACAATGCCGCTTTGCATTTGTTACGAGATAAAGACGAAGAACATCCGTTTGAGCAATGGTTTGTTACCTGGGTTCGTGCTGCTTTTAAGGCCAAAAAAGATGCAGCTGCCATTCAGGATTTGATTCTTTGGAGCGAAAAAATTGCGACTTTAGGGAGAGAAGCTCAAAAGAAGTTTCTTCAGTTTTGTATGGAAATGTTTCGTCAGGCATTGTTGATTAATTATGAAACACCAGGTTTAGTTTATTTCGAACCAAAAGTCGATAAATTCAAATTAGAAAATTTTGCACCATTTGTAAATGGTAACAATATTCAGGATATATTTAAAGAACTTTCGGATGCGATGTATCATATAGAACGCAACGGAAATGCAAAAATAATTCTAACCGATTTATCAATCAAACTCACACGTTTAATTCACAAAAAATAATGATTATGAATAACCCGGCTTCGCTTTTACTTCTGGTATTTTTCGGAATTACTTTTTTGCAATCCAGTTATGAAAAACTGTTTTATTGGAACGATAATGTGACCTGGTTAAAAGAACATTTTGCTAAAACACGATTAAAAAATCATGTAAAACTAGCGTTGATTAATCTTGTAATCATGGAGCTGATTTCGACTGTTTTGTGTTTTGTGGGTTGCATTGAATTATTAGTAAATAAGGGAAGGCTCTTTGGTTATTACGGAGCGTTATTTTCGGCGATTACTTTACTGATGATGCTTTTTGGTCAGCGATTAGCCAAAGATTATGACGGCGCCAGAACTATTGTTATTTATTTTATTCCGGCTGTAATGGCGGTGTATTGGTTGAGTTAAAAATCAATTTCAACTAAATCTGAAATCAAATATCGTAACCCGAGAGCTTGGCTCGAATTGGCGAAGCAATCTCCAATCTAAAATCAGATGACACCAAAATATCCATCGGAATCCTTAACTATTTTAACTGATTTGGTTTTGCCAAGTGAGACCAACCATATCAATAATCTTTTTGGAGGCGAGTTATTAGCCCGGATGGATCGTGCGGCCAGTATTGCGGCGCAGAGACATTCCAGAAATATTTCAGTTACTGCTTCGGTGAATCATGTGGCTTTTACCAAGGCTATTTTGTTGGGAAGTGTGGTAACTATTGAGGCAAAGGTTTCCAGAGCTTTTAAGACTTCGATGGAGGTTTATATTGATGTTTGGGTAGAAGATAGAGAATCGGGTGTGAAAACTAAAGCTAATGAAGCTATTTATACTTTTGTTGCGGTTGACCAAAAAGGAAAACCTGTAGAAGTTGCCCAAATCATTCCTGAAACTGAATTGGAAAAACAGCGTTATGATGCGGCTTTAAGACGTAAACAATTGAGTTTAGTCCTGGCAGGAAAAATGAAACCCGAAGAAGCTACGGAGTTGAAAGCGTTGTTTGTTTAAAATCAAAAGTTTATTAAAATAGAATAATTTATTTTATGTAATTTTGATACTATAATTTTGTAAAAATGAACCTAATAGAAAGATTAAATAAAGAGATATTAACTTTATGCAAAATGCATAAAGTCAAATCTTTGTATGCTTTTGGTTCTGTTTTAACGGATAAATTTACCCCTGAAAGTGATGTAGATTTAATTGTCGATTTTGAACCCATTGACGTTTTGGAATATGGCGACAATTATTATAATCTTAAATTTTCTCTCGAAAATATTCTAAAAAGAAACGTTGACTTATTAGAAGAAAAAGCCATTAAAAACCCCTATTTTAGAAAAACATTAAATCAAAACAAAAAATTGATTTATGGATAATAATATAAAAACTTGGCTTTTTGATATTTTGAATTCTATAAATGAAATAGAAAGTTATTTTCTAGATACTCCGAAATTGTTTGAAGTTTATCAAAACGATTTAAGAACTAAAAGAGCTGTAGAAAGAAATATCGAAATTATTGGTGAGGCGATGAATCGAATTCTTAAAGAAGATAAATCCATTGAAATTTCAAATTCCAGAAAGATTGTTGATGTCCGAAATAGAATAATTCACGGCTACAATTCTGTTTCAGATGATGTAATTTGGGGGATTGTGATTAAAAACTTACCTGTTTTACAAAAAGAAGTTGAGGTTTTATTAGGAGAATAGTAACCAGAAAAAGCTACGGAGTTGAAAGCGTTGTTTTTGTAAATTTGTTTATTGTAAAAAATTTAAAATGAGTAAGATAATAATTATTTTTTTATTGATAACAACATCTTGTTTTGCTCAGTTAGAATTAAGGAATAATCCATATTTAAAGGGGGAAATAATCTTAATAGATGGCAATGTAAAAAATGGTTTGGTAAAACTTAATGGTTCGGCATTTAGTGTAGAGTTTAAGGAAAACGAAAATCAAAGAAAACCAGATAAAATTGATTATAAAAGCATTAATAAAATTGTTATAAACTCTGAGCTGTCAGGCAGAAGGGAGTTTTATTATAAAAAAACAGACGCGGACAAGTTTTATAAATTCGTTGAATTAATCTATTCTAATAATTTGGAGGTATATGTTTATTCTCCGGATAATCTTAGTTTGTTTTATAGTGATGTTGACCGAAGTAATGTTGCAGATTGGCTTAGTTATGAACGTTCAGAATCTTCAAGAATTAAAGCAGAAGCAAATCGCTTAAACGACCTAAAGAATGGTAATAATGCTGCAAATTACTTAAATAATACAAAGCCAATTAACTATTCAAAAATAAAGGAAAATTTAGCTAAAGGAAAAAACATAAAATATTTGCTACATAAAAAATATTCGGAAAAATTGAATTTCATTTATTCAGATAAAAAATTAAATGAATATGCTGTTGAAAATTTTAAAGATTGCCCAGAATTAATTTTAAAAATAGAGAATAAAGTGTTGGTGCTTGATGATATATTTGAAATAGTTGATTTATATAATAATTGCAAAATATAATAAATATTATAAACAGAGGTAAAATGTTTTTTTAGACATTTATACATTCAAACATTCCCCTTGCAACTTCCAAAAAAAGAAGTATTTTTACCAAAGATAAGCACCTAAAATAAATGAAAGAAAAGATGAGTACAGAGAAAGAAGCCAAATTAAAAGCGTTACAGCTTACTCTTGATAAACTGGATAAAACCTACGGAAAAGGGACTGTTATGAAAATGGGCGATAAAGCCATTGAAGAAGTTGAGGTAATTTCTTCGGGATCTTTAGGTGTGGATTTAGCACTAGGAGTAGGTGGTTATCCAAAAGGAAGAATTATTGAGATTTACGGACCGGAATCTTCAGGTAAAACTACTTTAACGCTTCACGCTATTGCAGAAGCACAAAAAGCAGGTGGAATTGCAGCCTTTATTGATGCGGAACACGCATTTGACAGAAATTATGCTGAAAAATTAAATGTAGATATCGAAAATTTAATTATTTCGCAACCTGACAATGGAGAGCAGGCTTTGGAAATTGCTGAAAACTTAATTCGTTCAGGAGCAATTGATATTGTGGTTATTGACTCGGTTGCTGCGTTGACTCCAAAAAGCGAAATTGAAGGCGAGATGGGAGATTCTAAAATGGGTCTTCACGCGCGTTTGATGTCTCAGGCTTTAAGAAAATTAACAGGAACTATTAGTAAAACCAATTGTACGGTTTTCTTTATCAATCAGTTGAGAGAGAAAATCGGGGTGATGTTTGGAAATCCTGAAACTACTACGGGTGGTAATGCGTTGAAATTTTATGCTTCGGTTCGTTTAGATATTCGTCGTTCTTCTCAAATTAAAGACGGGGAAAATGTTATTGGAAACAGAACCAAAGTTAAAATTGTTAAAAATAAAGTAGCTCCACCATTTAAAGTAGCTGAATTTGATATTATGTATGGTGAAGGAGTTTCTAAAACAGGAGAAATTCTGGATTTAGCAGTAGAATTCGAAATTGTAAAAAAATCAGGTTCATGGTTTAGCTATGGAGAAACCAAATTAGGACAAGGTCGTGATGCTGTTAAAACATTAATCAAAGACAATCCTGAATTAGCAGATGAATTAGAAGTAAAAATCAAAGCCAGAATTAAAGAATTAGCAGAGAATTAAAAATTCGTATTGTGTTATAAATCAAAATGCTCGTCAATTTGGCGGGCATTTTTTTATAAGAAAAATTAGAGTCTGATGTGTTTTATAAGCAACCTTTTTATTTTATAAGCATCTTGTAAGTAATTATTAACTTATAAAAATTTATAAAATGAAAAATTTAAAATTGAAAGTAGTTGCATTAGTATTGTTCGTGTCAGCAGGATTTGTTTCCTGTGATAATGATGACACACCATCTGTAGAAACTAAAACTGCTTTTGTGTCAGCCGTAACCGGAGCAACTACTTCAACTGTGAATCAGGAAATCACACTTGAAGTGACTTATGCAGTAGAAAATAATTGTGGTGTTTTTAATAAGTTTATCGAAACTACTGTAGGAAACACCAAAACAATTGAAGTGCAAACTAAATATGAAGGAAGTAATTGTGGGACAACAGCTGCTACTAAAAAAACTTCATACAAGTTTAAAGCTACTGCGGCAGGAACTTATATCCTGAAGTTCAAAAAAACGGCAACAGAGTTTGTAACTCAAACAATAGTTGTGAGTTCGGCTTCATAATTTGATAAAAGAGGTTGTTTCATTAAAAAGTGTGAGACAACCTCTTTTCTTTTTTTAGATTGTAATTTCAAAATAATCAATACTCAAAGATTATATTTCGTTTGTTTTTTATCCTTTTTTGCCTCAAATGAGTTTAGATACAATTTTTTTGAAAAAAATACGTTTTTATAAGCAACCTTTTTCATTTGTTGCTGTCTTTATAAAAGAATTAACGATAGATTATTAATTTATAAAATCAAAAAAATGAAAAAAATAGCCCTGTTTTTAGTCTTAATGACCACATTGTTAAGTTGTAGTTTAGATGAACCGGATAGGTATAATTTTTATGTTTTACCTGTTGAAAGTTATACGATGCCTTCAACATTCAAAGTAGGAGCATCTCACAAAATTGAGTTAAAGTATCAAAGACCTACAGTTTGTTATAATTACGGAGGAGTGTATTATGTTTATGGTACCGGAGCCGATTCGTTTACCAGAACAATAGGTATTAATGCTAATACAAAAGTTGGCGAAGTTTGTACAGAAGAATTACCTCCATTGTCTGATGCTTCATTTAATTTTGTTCCTCAAGAAACTGGAAACTATAAGTTTAAGTTTTATAAAGGTAAAGGCCCAGATCCAGATGATGCAACTAAAGAGATAGATATCTTTGAAGAGGTAGCAGTTGTCGTTACTCAGTAAATAGTATCTTTCTTAAGGCAAAAAAATCACCTAATGAACTGGGTGATTTTTTTGTTTTAAGCGGTTTCAGTTTTTTTTTCGGTTTCAAATTCCAGTAATTGGGTGTAAATAGTAGTTCTGACTGCTTCCCGAATTTCTTTTCTGTCCGATTCGGTTTTTCCAAAAGTCTCTACCTGTTTATGAATTTTTACACGCATAATTCCCGGGCTTCCGGCAAAAAAAGTATAAGGAAAACGTTCTTTGTTGTCTCCAAAACTAATAGGCAAAATAGGAATCTGGTGTTGTATGGCTAATTTGAAAGCACCTTCTTTAAAATGATCTAATAATATCGTTTCGTCATCGGGAACACCACCTTCGGGAAAGATACAAACACTTAATCCGCGCTCAATTCGTTTGTGAGCCTTGGTGAAAACCGCCATTCGGCTTTGTGAGTTTTTCCGATCCACTAAAATGCAGGTTCTTTTGTAGAAAAAACCAAAAATGGGGATTTTAGCCAGTTCTTGTTTTCCCACAAATACAAATGGATTTTTTACAATCGCCAACATTAACATAATGTCGGTCATCGAGGTATGATTAGCCACAATCATATAGCTTTTATTTTTTTCTATCGATTGTTCTTTCTCTATTTTGTAATAAAATCCCATTCCGAAAAGGATGAATTTAGCCCAAATTCGAGCCATTCTAAAGAAATAAGGATAGCCTTTTTCAGAAAGAATAGAAAGTATTAAAAATGGCAACATAATAAAAATTGGTATCGCCATCAAGATGTAAAACCAAATGCGCCAAAGAATCCAGAAAATTGTTTTTATGCTTTTCATATTGCCAAAAATAAGGAATCAAATGCTATCATTTTTATAAAATTTTAATGTTTCAAAACCATATAAGTCATTTAAGTTATTTTGTTATGAGTTTTAAAGCTTATATGTACAGTGAGTTCATTTAAGTTACTTCTCTTTCGTTTTTTTAAAGAATTAGTTTAAACTTAAATGACTTATATGTTTTAAAAAAATAGAAGATAAGATTCATTTTAAGTAAATTTTTAAAATTTGCGAATTTGCGGTAAAAAATAAAAAACTTTGCGAACTTTGCGTTCAAGAAAAAAATAGAATGGCAAAAATACTTACGGGAGTTCAAAGTACAGGAACTCCACATTTAGGAAACTTACTTGGAGCAATTATTCCAGCAATACAATTATCTAATAATTCTGAAAACGAATCTTTTCTTTTTATCGCCGATTTGCATTCGGTAACCCAAATCAAAGATGGGGAAACTTTAAGAAACAATACTTACAGTGTTGCGGCAGCCTGGTTGGCGTTTGGATTAGATGTAAACAAAGTAGTTTTCTACAGGCAGTCGGATGTGCCACAAACGGCTGAATTGTCTTGGTATTTAAGTTGTTTTTTTCCGTTTCAAAGATTGACTCTGGCGCATTCTTTCAAGGATAAAGCTGATCGATTAGACGATGTAAATGCAGGTTTGTTTTCGTATCCAATGCTTATGGCTGCTGATATTTTATTATATGATGCCGAATTTGTTCCTGTTGGTAAAGATCAATTACAGCATTTGGAGATTACACGTGATGTGGCTTCACGTTTCAATCATCAGTTGGGAGAGACTTTTGTGTTACCGGAAGCTAAAATTCAGGATGATAGTATGTTGATTCCGGGAACCAATGGTGGAAAAATGAGTAAATCGGCTAATAATATTATTAATATTTTCTTAGAAGATAAAGCGATGCGCAAACAAGTAATGAGTATTGAAACGGATAGTACACCGCTTGAAGCTCCTAAAAATCCGGATACTTGTAATGCTTTTGCCATCTATTCTTTGTTAGCCAATGAAGAGCAAATTGCAACGATGAGAGCCAATTATTTAGGTGGAAATTATGGTTATGGTCACGCCAAACAGGCTTTGTTTGAATTAATTTGTGATACTTTCAAAACGGAAAGAGAGAAATACCATTACTATATCAATAATTTAAATGAAGTAGATGCTTTGTTGAAAATAGGTGCAGAGAAAGCTTCGGCTGTAGCCAATGGTGTTTTAGCCAGAGTGAGAGAGAAATTAGGTTTCGAAAAGCGATAGTTTTTTAAGATATTTTACCGCAAATTCGCAGATTATTTATGTTTTTATAATTTGCGAATTTGCGGTTTTATTTTAATCTAGGATTCAAAATTTACATAGAAATTGCCTCTTCCAATTGTTTTGTTAATGTTTCTCTTTTCATTGGATAACCTGCTCTTGAAAGTTCATAACTTCCATCTTTTTTTAAAATGATATAAGTTGGGTAGCCTGTTCCTTTTGATTTAGTCATAATATCTTTGGTCAGGTTATCATTGGCTAGAATGTGGAATCCCTCAATGCTTTGATAGGAGATAATTTTTTTCCAGTTTTCAGGATTATGGCTGTCAAAATTAGCGATGTATAAAAACTGGATTTCTTTATCTTTAAAATATTCATGTAAGGCTTCACTGTGTTCCGCAATTTGTTTTCTGCAAGGACCGCACCAAGTTCCCCACATGTCAATTAAAACGGTTTTTCCTTTAAACTGACTAATGACTTCTTCAAAGGTATTGAATTGTTCTCCTTTGTTTACAAAAATCATTTTATCTGTTAAGGTTTTGTTGTTCTTTTCGATAATTAAATCAATTTTAGGTTGAAATTGAGAGATGTAATTACTGTTTGGGTATTGTTTTTTAAAATTTTCGAATATCTGAGGTAGGTTTTTATTGTTTTCTTCTTCAATTGATTTCTTTAAAAGTCTTGCGTAAGCAAATTCAGCGGATTTTCCTGAGTAGTATTTTTGGATGATTTTCTCGGTTAATATATTAACTGGATCATCTATAAAAAGTTTATTGCCTTCTACTATAGAACTATTGTACCATTCTTTATAAAAATTCTCTTTGTTTTCTCCGGAAGCTTCTTTCCAAAGTTCTTCTTTTGTACGTAGTAAAATGTCTGTTACAAAATTTTGATAATTTGGTGTGTTCAAAGCTTCATCGTTACTTATTTTAATTTTTGAAAATAATTCATTACGCTTTGTTTTCCATTTATCGATATTACGGTAATAGGCTTTTTGATTAGTGTATTTATTGTTTTGTTCAAATGAATAGAAGGCTTCAGGAGTAAAATAGTCTAAATTTATTTGTGCTGTTTTTATAAATTCTTCTGATGGTTTATGAATCTTTATAAAGTTGTCTAATTTTGATTTATTATTAAGACATATTTGTTCAATTTCTTTATAAACTCTGTCTGGTAAACTGTCGCCTTTGAATTTTTCAAGATTCAAATAATTTGTGTTATAAAGGAATTCATTTTCATTCACTGGTTTCTCTTTTTCGTTTGCTGTTTTATTTTGAGCAAAAGTTGTAAAACATTGTTGTAAAATAAAAAAAAAGTAAAATGAATGCTTTTTTCGAAAACAGAGAGTAATAAGGTTGGGTTTGTTTCATAAGATTAGTTTTTTTTATATCGCCTCAAACAATTTTCCTGGCAAAGGTCTAATTACGCCTTTGAGTTCCATGTTTAATAAAATACTGGAAACTCTGTAAATAGGAAATTCGCATTCCAGTGCAATAATATCCATTAATTCTTTTCCTGTTTTTAAGAGGTAATCGTATATTTTTTGTTCTTCGTTGTCGAGTGAAACGAATAGTTGTTTCTGTACCGCTTTAGGTTCTTCTTTAATATCCCAATTAAGCATATAAATTAAATCGGCGGCACTGGTAAGCACATTGGCTTTTTGGGTTTTGATAAGGTTGTTACAGCCTGCGCTATATTTGTCAGTCGTGCGGCCTGGAACGGCAAAAACATCACGGTTGTAATCATTGGCAATATTAGCGGTAATTAATGAGCCGCCCCTTTCAGCTGATTCGATAACAATAGTAGCTTCGGCAATGCCAGCCACGATGCGGTTCCGCTTGACAAAATTTTCTTTGTCAGGATTGCTGGAACTCCAGAACTCGGTCATAAAACCTCCATTTTTTTCCATCTTAGCCATGTATTTCTTGTGGTTTTTAGGGTAGATTTGGTTTAGACCATGAGCCAGAACGCCTATGGTTTGTAGGTTGTTCTCGATAGCCAGTTGATGCGCAACAATATCTACTCCGTAAGCAAATCCGCTAACAATTACAGGGTCAAGTGGTGTCAAATCTTCAATTAGTTTTTTACAAAATTCAGTTCCGTAAGAAGTGATTTGGCGTGTTCCCACAATGCTGATGATTTTTCTGTTTTTCAAATCGATGTTACCTGCTGTGAATAGTAAGACAGGAGCATCAACGCAATGTTTGAGTTTTTCAGGATAATTTATATCCTGAAAATACGTTACATTAATATTGCTGGCTTGAATGAATTCCAATTCTTTATTGGCTTTGTCAAATACACTTTGATCTTTCAGTTTTTTAAGTAGTATGCTGCCTACACCGTCAATTGCGGCGAGCTGGCTGCTTTTTGTTTTAAAAACAGCTTCGGCCGAACCACAATGGCCAATTAATTTTTTCGCCATAATGTCGCCGATGCCTTCGATTCTCTGTAAAGCTAATATGTAAAATAAATCGGATGTTGTCATGCTAAATATTTGAGATTGAAATGTATAAATTTTCGGTCAGATTGTTAATAAAAATTGTGAATAAAATTTTGATAACTATTTTCATTGTATAACTTTGTCTGTATGAATATAGAACACTACATAGGCCAACTTTTATATCGTTATCAATGCGTTACCGTTCCTGGTTTCGGTGCTTTTTTGACTGAAATTCAATCGGCTCAATGGGTTGAGAGTGCGAATTCTTTTTTTCCTCCTAAAAAACTGATTTCTTTTAATACCAACATTAAAAACAATGATGGTTTATTAGCTAATCATATTGCCAGAGCTGAAAAAACATCTTATGAATATGCTATTAGTGCTATTCAGTATGAAGTTTTGAATTGGAAGAAAGAATTGGAAAAAAACAGAATCTTAACAATTAAAAATATAGGTAGTTTTTCATTGAACGCTACTGATAATTTGATTTTCACACCTTCTGATCAAAAGAATTATTTGACTGCTTCTTTTGGTTTGGGTTCTTTTATTGCTCCGGTTGTTAAAAGAGAATTTTTCGAAGAAAAAGAAGAAGTTATCGAAGAAACTCCTGTTATTTCTTTGGTTACCGAAGAAAGAAACGGTCGTTCTTACTTGAAATATGCAGCTATATTTATTCTGGGATTAGGTTTGGCTGGAAGTGCAGCTTATTCGGTTTACCAAAACGAAATTGTTTCTGAAAGAGTTCTGGTTGAAAAAGCCGTGCAAAAGCAAGTAGAAAGCAAAATCCAAGAGGCTACATTTTTTATTAAAAGTCCAATGGCTCCTGTGACGCTTTCGGTAAAATCAGATAAAGAAGAAGTTAAAGAGGAAAAATTGCCTTACCATGTGGTGGCTGGCGCTTTTAGAGATGAGAGTAATGCGGAGCAGGTTTTGAAAAAGTTAACCAAAATGGGTTATAAAGCCAGAAGACTAGAGGTTAACAAACACGGTCTTTATCCGGTGCTTTACGGAAGTTTTGCTACTTATGCCGAAGCTCAAAAAGTTAAAAATGAAGTTCGGGAATCAGAAAATCCAGAAGCCTGGTTGCTGATTGAATCACTATAATTTCAAAGCCTTTCTTAACGGAAAGGCTTTTTTTTACACAAAGAAATGCCTCATAGTTTGTCATTCCGACGAAGGAGGAATCTCATCATGTTAGTCAGATTATGTGATTTCTCCCTCTGGTCGAAATGACAAGATTGTTAGAATCGTTTTTACTATTTTCTTTTCTTCTGTTGTTGAATCTGGAATTTTCTTGGACTGATTCCGTTGCGTTGTGAAAAAGTAGAGGTGAAATGTTGTAATGACGAAAACCCACAGACAAAAGCAATTTCAGACATGTTGCTGTTTTTTTCGTTTTGAATTAACTGGATCGCTTTTTCGAGTTTCAGGCTAATAATGAAACTGTTAGGGGGGAAACCGGTTAGTTTTTTTACTTCATAAGTAAATTTGGTTTTTCCCATGCTAAACACCGCTGCTAAATCCTCAATGTGCCATTTCTTGGTTAAATCGGCCTGAAGCAATTGGGTAAGTTTTTCAATAAAGCTGTCATCTTCCTGATTTTTTTGGATTTTATTCGAAAGTTGTCGGTGTAAATCAATAAATAGATTCTCCAGAATATTTTGAACTTTTATTTCAAAACCTTTTTCCTGAAAGGCTAATTCGTTTCGTAGTTCGTCAAAATAATTTTTAAAATTCTTTGCTTTTTCGAGTATGGCATTGTTGGCATCGCCTATCATTTCTCCCAGATTTTGCTGGAAATTTTTAGACAATTTACTCCAATTGCCTAAGTCTAAAGCGGTGTTTTTTGAAAATTCAAAAGGTTTAATGATAATCCAATTGATTTGGCCAATGTCCATGATTCCTGAAATACTGCCGTTTTCGTGCCAGGGTGCGGTAACAGATAAATTTTCGGGGAATAATTCAATTTCCTTGCCTTCAATTACCCAATCGTATTTTCCGCTGTTGACATAATGAATCTCAATTCCGTCATTGAGATGCGGTCGCATGGTGTCGTCAATCCGGACTTTTGAAAATTTCATACTACCAAATTGACTGATAAAAGGGAGTTTTTTTAAGGGACCCGGATTGTTTTCGTGCCACCAAACACCATAATTACCATGTTCGTCTTTTTCTTTCAAGGTTTTTGGTAATAAAAAAGAATTCATAAATTATTTTGTATTAAATTGGTATAAAGATAATTATTAAATTTATTTATTAGAATATTGTCTACTTTTATAGAATCGACCGTTGTTTAAAAATATGATTTTTTTTGTATTAAAATAGGTAACTTGCCCAGCCCAATTAATTTATTATCAAGTACATTAGAGTCGACAGACTTTTTTTTTACTTTTAAAATGATAACGTTTACATTTTTTGTTTTCGAAAACAGTATGGTATTAAAATTGAGGAGAATCAGAATTCTATTTATAATTTAAAATATATTTTATGTTTCTAAAAAACCGACATCCTTTATTGAGCTTTTTGTTTCTGTTTTTTACTGTGTTTTCAATGCAGGCTGCCGATATTTGGGTTGCGACAAACGGTAATGATGCCAATGAAGGTACAAAAGCAAGTCCTTTAGCAACCGTGCACATGGCACTGAGAAAAGCCAGGGAATTGCGTAGGCTTAAAGATGCTTCGGTAAAAGGAGGAATTCATATTATCATAAAAGACGGGACTTATTATTTTGATGAACCATTGTTTGTAAGACCAGAAGATTCTGGAACAGCTGATAGTCCAACAACTATTGAAGCAGATACCAATGCAAAACCGATATTTAACGGAGGAATTGAAATTAAGAATTGGAAAAAAACCACTACTTCCATCAACGGATTAAAAAAAGGAACAGTGTGGGTTGCTGATGCTCCGGAAATAGCGGGTGAATTAATCAATTACCGCCAACTTTGGGTAAATGATGTAAAAGCGGTGCGAGCTAAAAGTACGGCTGGAACTACCATGGAAAGAATTTTGTCTTGGGACAAGGAAACCGAAACTTGCTGGATTCCTTTCAAAGACAAGTCAATTAAGTTTGAGCCAGGAATGGAAATGTTCATCGTGCAATGGTGGGCAATTGCCAATTTACGTATCAAAAATATCGAAGTTAAAAAAGACAGCGCCCGACTTTCATTCGAAAAACCAGAAAGCCGCGTGCAAAGCGAGCATCCCTGGCCAGCGCCTTGGATTTCGAAAAATAACGGAAATTCAGCATTTTATTTAAATAACGGAATGTCAATGCTGAATGAAGCTGGCGAATGGTATTTGGATAGAGAAAACAGAAAGATTTATTACATTCCAAGAGCAGGAGAAAATATGGCTTCTGTTAAAGTAACTGTGCCGGTTTTAGAGAATTTGGTAGAAATAAAAGGAACGATTGATTCGCCAGTACACGATTTAAAGTTTAAAGGAATTTCGTTTCAGTACAGCAATTGGCTTCGTCCTTCTCAGCAAGGTCACGTTCCGTTGCAGGCAGGAATGTATTTATTAGATGCTTACAAATTGAAAACTCCAGGAACGCCGAATCAGGCTTCTTTAGAAAATCAGGCTTGGGTGGGAAGACCAAGAGCAGCTGTAGAAGTGAATTTTGCTAATAACACGATTTTCGAATCTTGTAGTTTTGAGCATTTGTCTTCTACAGGACTGGATTTGCACAAAGGAACAAATAACAACAAAGTACAAGGAAATCTTTTTAAAGACATAGGTGGAAACGGAATTAATTTGGGCGTTTTCTCTGAGGAAGCTTTCGAAGCGCATTTACCATTACAAGTAAAAGACGATAGAGAAGTTTGTTCGAATGAATTAATTGCTGATAATTTGATTACTAATGTTGCCAATGAAGATTGGGGATGTTTAGGAATTGCAGCTGGTTTTGTGAAGAATTTGACTATTGAACATAACGAAATTTCTGATGTAGCTTACAGCGGAATTTCGATGGGTTGGGGTTGGACACACACCGAAAATGTGATGCGAAACAATAAAATTTTGGCGAATAAAATTCATCATTATGCGAAACATTTGCATGATGTTGCTGGAATTTACACGCTTTCATCACAGCCAGATAGTCGAATAGAAGAAAATTACATTGATAAAGTGTACAACAGTCCGTATGCTCACGATCCATTTTTATGGCTGTATTTGTATACTGATGAAGGAAGTCAGGGCTTTACGATTAAAAACAACTGGATTCCGATTCAGAAAATTCTAAAAAACAACAATGGTCCTGCGGGGAATATTTGGCAGGATAACAACCAGTTTGTAAGCAATTCGGTTAAGGAAAATTCGGGTATCCGTGCTCCTTATGCCAGTCTGAAAAAAGAGGTGGTTGTTGACGAGGCTTGGGGATTACAGGAAATGCCGAAATCGGTTGCGATTGAATTAATCGGGAAGAATTTTGATATCGAAAAAATCAAATCAACGATAAAAGGTTTCCGAATTGTAGGCGAAGAATTGTACCAATGGGAAAACCATTTGGTGATTTACGGTTTGATGAATCAGCCGGAAAGAACAAAAAGAAAATTGGCTCTAGCTTTCCCTGAATTAGAAATTAAAATCTACGAAAATCCAGTGTATGATTTTCAAAATTTCGAAAGATGTAAGGATTCGAAACCAGCATCAGAATGGGAAAATATTGTATTAACCGCTAATTTAGTTGCTGATGAAAAAATGCAAAAAGAGTATGTGGATTATCACACAACTCAATTTGAAAAATGGCCGGAAATAGCTAAAGGATTCTGTAATGCCGATTTCCAACAATTGCAGGTTTTCAAAAACGGAAGACAATTAATGTTGGTTATCAGTATTCCAAAAGGAGAAAGTTTGGATAAATTAAATCCAAAAACTACCGAAAATAATCCGCGTGTAGACGACTGGAATGCCATAATGAAAAAATACCAAACAGGTATTGAAGATGCAAAACAAGGAGAAACCTGGATTTTTCTGAAAAACATAAAATAAAAATCAAGCCACGAATTCACGAATGACATCAATAATTTTAGCTTACAATCTCATGAATTTCTATTAAGATTAGTGGAATAGTAACGACAAAGATTAAAAAAGAAATAATTAGTGAATTCGTGGCAAAAACAATTTAAATACGAATAAATGTTAAAAATAGCCATTTTAGGTCTTGGAGAAGGACGTAGTACCATGTCAGCCGCTATAGAAAGCAGTAAAGTAGAACTGGTAAAAGTATGTGATAGAAATGAAGAATTGTGCAAGCAAAGAGCCAAAGAATTTGATTTTCATTCGTATACCACTAATTATGATGATTTATTAAAAGACGAAGCTATTGATATCATTGCGATTTATACGCCGGATCATTTGCATGCTGAACATGTAAAACAAGCCTTGTTGCATGGAAAACACGTAGTTTGTACCAAACCTTTTATTGATGATCTTTCGGATGCGAAAGAATTGTTGGAATTGAGTGAAAAAACAGGAAAGAAAGTATTTATAGGCCAGAGTTCCCGTTTTTTTGAACCGGCTAAAAGACAAAGAAAAGATTTTGAAGCAGGAGTAATTGGAGATTTGATTACAATAGAATCGCATTATCATGCGGATCACCGTTGGTTTTTGAAAAAAGAATGGTCGTTGTTACAATCATTCAAATGGTTGTACGGAGGATTGAGTCATCCTGTGGATTTTATCCGTTGGTATTTGCCTAATATCGAAGAAGTAATGGGTTACGGAATGATCAGCAGCAACGGAAAAACAGCAGGTTTGAAAAATGAAGATACAATGCACTTTATTTTCAAAGCTACTGACGGACGTATTGCCAGAGTAAGTGGAGTCTATACTTCGCCAACGCAGCCAACCAAAAGAGATAGCGGAATGAGTGTTATTCTAAGAGGTACCGAAGGAGCAAGTCAGGCAGATTACCATGAATTGCGTTATTCAGTTACCGATAAAGAAGGCGAAGAGAAAATCATTCACTGGGGTGATGCAACGCTTAAATATTATTTCCGTTTTGAAGGACAAAGTCATCATGGTGGTGAGTACCAAAACTATTTAGATTATTTTGCAGATAGTATTGAGCAGGGTTTTACTGCTTATCCGGATATGAAAGAAGGAATAGGAACCGTAGCTTTATTGCAGGCAATGGACAAAACATTACAAACCGGAATGCCAGTAAAAATTGCTGATGTTTTAAAAGAATATAACCTATGAATAATACCATCTACGATAAATTAACTGCTTTAGACTTTATAATAGTTGCTGCTTATTTAGTGATATTATTGGTTATTGGATACATTGTTAGTGTCAAACAAAGCAAGAAGAATGAAACGCTTTTTATGGCGGGAAATTCGTTGAATTGGTATAATATTGGATTCAATATGTGGGGAACTAATGTTGGACCATCTTCATTATTAGCTTTTGCCAGTATTGGATATACCACTGGAATTGTAGCAGGAAATTTCGAATGGTATGCCTTTGTTTTTTTACTGCTTTTGGCTATCGTTTTTGCACCAAAATACATTGCGAGTAAAGTAAGTACAATGCCCGAATACATGGGAAAACGCTATGGTGATAGTACTCAGACTATTTTAGCCTGGTATGCGATGGTTAAAATTTTGGTAAGCTGGTTGTCTTTGGGATTGTTTAGTGGAGGTGTTTTAGTACGCCAGATTTTAGGAATTCCAATGTGGCAAAGTGTCACGGTTTTAGTGATTTTTTCTGGGATTTTTACCTATGCTGGAGGATTGAAAGCCATTGCCAAAGTGAATGTTTTTCAGATGATTTTGTTAATTGTTGTATCGCTTACCTTATCCTATTTAGGTTTACAAAAAGTAGGTGGAATTGAAGCTTTAATTGCAAAAACGCCATCAAATTTTTGGAATTTAGTGCGTCCTGCAGATGATGCTCATTATCCCTGGCCTGCTATTTTATTAGGTTATCCTGTGGCAGCAGTAGCTTTCTTTTGTACGGATCAATCGATGGTACAAAGTGTATTGGGAGCCAAAAACTTAGAGCAAGGACAATTAGGAGTTAATTTTATAGGTTGGCTAAAAGTGATGGCATTGCCATTATTTATTTTACCAGGAATTTTGTGTGCTGTTTTATATCCAGAATTAGGAAGCAATTCTGACTTGGCTTATATGACAATGGTTACGAATTTATTTCCAAGCGGAATGAACGGTTTGGTTATTTGTGTTATGATTGCAGTATTAGTAGCCACAATTGGTTCTTCATTGAATGCGTTGAGTACGGTTTTTACGAATGACATTTATGTTAAGAAAATGAATCCTGCAGCAACTATCAAGGATCAAATTAAAGTTGGTCGTATCACCATTGGAGCAGGATGTATTTTTGCTATTTTAATTGCTGTGGCGATTGATAATATCAAAGGACAAAATTTATTCAATATTTTTCAGGCAGTTTTGGGCTTTTTAGCACCATCTTTATCGGTTGTGTTTTTATTGAGTATTTTTTGGAAACGTACCACAAAGAGAGCCGTAAACTGGACACTTTCATGGGGCTCAGCTTTTAGTTTGTTTGTTGGGGTTTTGTATTTATGGATTTTTCCAGCTGATATTTACACAGCCTGGCCTCACTTTTTATTAATTTCTTTTTACATTTTTGTCGTTTTAATGGTGACAGCCATTGTCATTTCATTAGTGGATAAAAATCCCGAAACTAATTTCGAAATCGAGTCCGAAGTTCCTAAAACCAGTAAAAAAGTCAAATTGTTGTTTGGTTTATTAGGAGTAACAATTGTCGTTTTATATCTCATTTTTAATTTCAATTAATATGAACCTATTTTCTTCTTTACGCCAAAGTTTTAAAACGATTGTTTGCGTTGTTGCGGTATTCTTTTTGTCAGAAGCGGCTTCGGCTCAAACCTGGATTTGGTATCCGGGTGATTTCGAAGTTTGGTTAAGTAATAAAATGCAGGTAAGACGTACGGAACGCGAAGCAGTATTTCCACCGCTTTGGCAATATTACAGTCCTTATGCCTTGGTCACTTTTCAAACAGAAGTAGATATTCCTGCCCCAGACGATGTAAAAATCTATTCGGAAGGATCTTTTCAATTACTTTTAGATGGTGTTCAGGTGTACGGACAGCCAAAATCAATAAAAATTCCTGCCGGGAAACATAAGATTTCTTTTAAAGTATACAATCAGGAAGTGTTGCCGGCTATCTATATTGCTGGTAAATATGTTAAATCGGATGCATCCTGGAAGGTGACCAATGAAGATAAACTTTGGATTGATGAAAAAGGAAAAGCACAACAATCAGGAACACCATGGTTGCCTGTTGGTTCCTGGAATTTTAATTCGCCAGAAAGTAAACCTTCCGCGTTTAAACTAACAACCAAACCTTTGAATGCAAAAAAAACAGAAAAAATAGGAGCTGGTGAGTTGGTTGATTTTGGAAAGGAAACTTTTGGTTACATTAAAATTCACGGTTTAAAAGGAAAAGGTAAAGTAGCACTTTATTATGGTGAATCTCGTGAGGAAGCGCTGGATACTGCCAAATGCGAAACATTAGACCATTTATATTTTGATGGAAACCAGCCTGAAACCTACACACATAATGGATCCAAAGCATTCCGCTATGTTCGAGTACAAGCAGATTCAACGGTAAAATATGATTCTATTTCGATGCTTTATGAATATTTACCATTAGACTATCGTGGAGCATTCAAATCTTCAGACCAAGAATTGAATAAAATTTGGGATGTGTCGGCTTACACTATGCATTTAACGTCTCGCGAATTTTTTATAGACGGAATTAAACGCGACCGTTGGGTTTGGTCTGGCGACGCTTATCAAAGTTATTTAATGAATTATTATTTATTCTTTGATTCGGCTTCCGTAGAACGAACGCTGTTGGCTCTTCGTGGTAAAGAACCTGTGACGGCTCATGTTAATATCATAATGGATTATTCGCTGTATTGGTTTGTGGGTGTTTACGATTACTATTTACACACGGGCGATACGAAATTTATCAAAACTTTTTATCCACGAATGAAATCACTGATGGAATTCTGCTTAAAAAGAAGAAACACAAACGGATTCCTTGAACCATTAGAAGGCGATTGGGTTTTTATTGATTGGGCAGACGGATTACCAAAAACTGGCGAGGTTAGTTTTGAGCAAATGCTTTTAGCGAGAAGTTTAGAAGCCATGGCTGTTAGTGCTGAAATTGCCGGTGAAAATGAAGACCAAAAACAGTATCAAAAATTAGCTGCTGATTTAAAAACAAAATTATTTGATGTATTTTGGGATAAAAAACAAAACGTGATGAAGCACCAGCGTATTGACGGCAAAATGCAGGATATTGTAACCAGATACGCTAATATGTTCGGTATTTTTTTTAATTATTTTAATGAAGAACAAAAACAAAGCATAAAAAATAAGGTGTTGCTCAATGATAAAATTCTTAAAATCACAACACCATACATGCGTTTTTACGAGTTGGAAGCCTTGTGTGCAATGGGCGAGCAAGATTACGTTTTGAAAGAAATGAAAGACTATTGGGGAGGAATGCTAAAAGAAGGCGCTACTTCTTTCTGGGAAGAATACAATCCAACGAAAAAAGGAACAGAACATTTAGCGATGTACGGACGCCCTTATGGGAAAAGCCTTTGTCACGCTTGGGGTTCCAGTCCAATTTATTTGTTAGGAAAATACTATTTGGGTGTAAAACCTACAGCACCGGGTTATGCTGAATATGAAATCAAACCTAATTTAGGTGGATTGCAATGGATGGAAGGAAAAGTACCAACACCAAAAGGTGAAGTGGCCTTGTATGTAAGCAAATCAGAAATCAAAGTAAAAGCGGCTGAAGGTGAAGGAAAATTGATTATTGAAAGTTCAAGCAAACCGAAAGCAAGTTCAGGAACAATTACAGAATTGGCGAAAAATAAATACCAATTGACGGTTAAACCAAATGTTGAATACAAAGTAAGTTATAAAGCACTTTAGTCATTGCGAGGAACGGGCGCCATCACACTAGTTGCTCACATTTTTAAATAAAAGTTAGAATCAATGTTTTCAAAAAGCACAAAATACAATTTCAAATTAGACACAGCTTTTTTAATGCTGTGTTTAGTGTTTTTCCAATTTTCAGTTACAGCACAAAATACTAGTTGGAAATCGGCTTCTTTTGAAGTTGTCAATTCGAATTACAAGACATTCAAAACGACTCAATATGCGCATGTTTTTTCGAATAGTAAAAACAATATCGTTCGATTGGCTCCCGAATTAGAAGGGCTTTCAGGAGTGACACTTCCTTTGGATCAATACAAAAAAGGGACTAATGCGCCTTTGAAATTAAAATTCAAAGAGAATGTACAATTACTTGTTGGTATTTTTCGGGAAAAAGACAACAAAGATTATTTACAGCTATCGGTGGCTGATAAGGCAAAGCTGGTTCTTGAAAACGGAGTAACGGTAACGGGTTTGCCTCCGGTGAATGTATATGCGATTTCGTATTCAAAAGGAACACAAACTATTTTGCCTGATGCAAAAGGATTATTTGTGTTTTTGGGTGCAGTGAAAAGCAGTCAGAATTTAACTTTTAGAAATGCTGAATTCCCTGATGGAAAGCTGTGGAATCCAACTTTTATCGTAGAAGGATTCTCGGATGAAAAACCTTTATTCGAAATTATTGGTGGTGAAAACAAACCGGTAATCGATGAAGGAATGACTGGAACGGAAGGAATCCAAGGTGGTTTTGAAGGCGGTCGTGTGGTAAAAGTAGGTGATACGTATCACATGTTTCCAACAGAACGAGCAGGAGAAGTGGGTGTCGAAATGTACTATGATCGTGTGAAAACTAAAATTGGACATTGGACCAGCAAGGACGCGATTCATTGGAAACGCGAATCTACCATTTTGCAAGCCAGCGGAACTTATGCAATCACCGAAGATGATAACCCGATGAATGACCGTCGTGGGGCAATCTGGTCGTACATGCCGGTTTTTAATAAAAAAGCGAACAAATGGTACGGCTATTATTTGGCTTATACCGTTCATAAAGAAATCCAGCCGAATCATTCTTTTGGAAGAATTTGGAGATGCGAATCTACTGTAGAAGGCATCAACGGAATTGGCGGACCTTATAAAGATATGGGAATCATTATGGAACCAGGATTGGACTCTCAACCTTGGGAAGGACGTCAGGGAGTGGCTTCTTTCTTTCCGTATCAGGTGGGCGAAAAATGGTTTGGATTTTACAGCGGAGCTTATCCATTCGAAACTTGGGCTGATTATCCTAAAAATTCAGGAAAAGGCTGGTTTGTGGCTTTGGCAGAATCCAATAGTTTAGAAGGCCCCTGGACAAGATTAAATAAAGGTTTGGAACCCATAAAATCGATACATCCTTTATTTGTCGAAAACCCTATTGTGAGTCAACTTCCAAATGGTTTGTACATTGCTATTTTTGACGGAGGACCAGACGGTTGGGGACATCATTTGCCTAATATGATGGGGTATTCGTTGTCTAAAGATGGTATAAACTGGTCTGAAGCCCGTTATTGGCCAATAGAGGCGAAAGTTGGAAAATGGTGGGACATTATGCGTACTCCATTGTGCCTAATTCCCGAAGGAAACGATGTCTATACGATTGTGTATAATGCTATCGATTTGAAAAAAAGATTTCACCCTACCGGAATGGTAAAAGTGAAATTGAATAGAGATGTAATGGATGCCCGATTGAAGGAATTGGAAAAATAGGCCACGGATTACACGGATGAAACAGATTGTTACAGATTTTAAATTAATAATGAATCTGTAATAATCTTTTAATCTGTGGAAAGAAAAAAGAAAAAGAAATCCGCATAGATCGGTTAAATCCGTATAATCTGTGGGCTATTGAAGTAAATTAACATTAGAAATGAAGAACACAATTAAATATTTTGCACTAGTAATTTCAGCTTTGCTGATTGCAAGTTGTGCAACCACCAAATTCAAGAAAAGAGAAATTACCGACAGCGTTATGAATGAAATTTATAACGAGGTAAAAACACCTTATAAATACGGTTTGGTGATGGTGCCAACGGATAACTCATACAAAATGGATTGTCCTTCGGTTTTCCGAAAAGACAACAAATGGTTTATGACTTATTTGATTTATGATGGAAGAGGATACGAAACCTGGTTGGCTGAAAGTGACGATCTATTGAATTGGAAACATTTAGGAAAAGTAATGTCTTTTTCAAAAGATGAAACTCATTGGGATGTCAATCAAAAAGCAGGTTATATTTCATTGCAAGACCCAACTTGGGGTGGAAGCTACAAATGGAATAAATTCGATGGTAAATACTGGATGAGTTATTTTGGTGGAAATACAACCGGATATGAAGCAGGTGTTTTGTCAATCGGAATGGCTTATACGAAACAATCTCCAACAAAAGCACACGAATTTGAACGTTTACCGAAACCTGTTTTAACGCCAAAAGATAAAGATGCAAGTTTTTGGGATAACAGTACGATGTACAAAAATTCGGTTATTGAAGACAAAGAACGCATTACCGGAAACAAATTTATCATGTATTACAATGCCCGTGGCGATAGTTTGAATCCGGCAAAAGGAGCTGAACGTATTGGTATGGCAGTTTCTAATGATATGAAAACCTGGAAACGTTATGGTAAAAAAGCTTTGCTAAATCACCATAGAGGAATTACAGGCGATGCCTATATTCAGCGTGTTAACGATACCTGGGTGATGTTTTATTTTGGAGCTTTTTGGACTGGCTGGGATCAAGGTGCATTCAATCGTTTTGCTGTTTCGAATGATTTAGTAAACTGGAAAGAATGGAAAGGTGATAATTTGATTGAATCTTCAGAACCGTATGATAATATGTTTGCCCACAAATCATTTGTAGTAAAGCACGACGGAGTGGTATATCATTTTTATTGCGCCGTTAACAAATCAGAGCAAAGAGGAATTGCAGTAGCAACTTCTAAGGATTTAGGAAAAAGCCAAATGAAATTTGTGGCTCCTCCTGAAAAAAAGAAAAAGAATTAAGTAGTAAGAGTTATTAGTTAGCCCTATTGTCAGTTCGAGCGCAGTCGAGAACAAGTACAGCATCTCGACTGCGCTCGATGTAACATAATTAAATTTGTTTAGTTATCTGTTAATTCAAAATAAATCTGTAGGGATCTGCGAAGATCTGCGTGAAAAAAAATATGAAAAAAATTAAGATTATAGCATTTACACTTTTGGCTTCAGTGGCTGCCAATGCGCAATTGGTAACCGGTGAACCTGCCGGAATTCCAAGAGTCCCACAAAAATTCATTGATAATCCTTGGGAAAATCCAATGGTTACGAGTATTAATCGGGAACCGGCCAGAGCAACAGCTTATTCGTATGCAACAGTAGCCGATGCTTTGGAAGGGAATAGAGCCAAAAGCAGAATCAAAATATTGAATGGAGATTGGGATTTTAAATTTGCCAAAAACCTTCAGGAAGCGCCACAGGATTTCTATAAAAATGAAGTGAAAGGCTGGGATAAAATCGAAGTGCCTTCGAATTGGGAAATGAAAGGTTACGGACAGGCTATTTATAAAAGTGCGGTGTACTCTTTTCGACCAGTAAATCCACCATTCGTACCACAAGATGATAATCCGGTAGGCTCGTACCAACGTAGTTTTACAGTTCCTGAAAATTGGAACGGAATGACGGTTTCACTTCATTTTGGTGGAGTAAGTTCGGCTTTTCAGGTATGGGTCAATGGTGATTTTGTGGGGTATGGAGAAGACAGTTGTAACTCATCCGAATTTAATATTACTCCTTATTTAAAAAAAGGAGAGAATATTTTATCCGTACGTGTGTTGCGTTACAGTGACGGCTCTTATTTGGAAGACCAGGACCACTGGCGTTTAAGCGGAATTCAACGTGAAGTCTATATCATGGCAGAGCCAAAATTGCGTATTGCCGATTTCTTTTACCAAACCAAATTAGACAAAAAATACCAAGATGCAGTTTTCCAATTGCGTCCGCGTTTAGACAATTTTACGGGTGATACCATCAAGAATCACACTTTTGAAGTGCAGTTGTATGATGCACAAAACAAACCACTATTTGAAAAAGCCTTAGTTCGAAAAGCTTCCGAAATTATTGGTGAAGTTTCCCCACGTTTGGATAAAGTACGTTTTGGATTTTTTCAGGAAACGATTAAAAATCCTTTAAAATGGAGTGCCGAAAAGCCTAATTTATACACCTTAGTCATGACGCTTAAAAATTCTGATGGAAGTATTAGCGAAGTGAAAAGTTGTAAGTTGGGTTTTCGTTCTATCGAATTTTCGAAAGAGAATGGAAAAATGCTTATCAATGGCAAAGAAACTTATGTGTACGGTGTAAATCATCACGGACATCATCCGGCTCGTGGGGAAGCAGTCAATCATCAGGATTTAGAAGAGGATGTGAAAGTAATGAAGAAATTCAATTTCAATTTTGCGCGTACCAGTCATTTTCCAGAAGATCCTTATTTCTATGAATTATGTGACAAATATGGTTTGATGGTAATGGACGAAGCCAATCTGGAAACCCATGGTTTAGGCGGACATTTGAGTAATGACCAGCAATGGACAGCGGCTTATTTAGAGCGTATGACCCGAATGGTGCATCGTGATAAAAACCATTCAAGTATTGTGATGTGGAGTTTAGGTAACGAAGCTGGAAAAGGGCCTAATCACGCCGCTATGGCGGGCTGGACACACGATTATGATATTACAAGACCAGTGCATTACGAACCGGCGCAAGGTAATCCTCGATTAGACGGTTACATCGATCCGTTAGATCCACGTTATCCAAAAACGGTAGATCATTCGCACCGTTATGAGAACCCGCAGGACGAACCTTATGTAGATATAGTGAGTCGTTTTTATCCAGGTGTTTTTACGCCAAAATTCTTAGTAGAGCAAAAGAAAGATACACGTCCGATTTTGTTTGTAGAATATTCGCATTCTATGGGAAATTCGACAGGAAATTTAAAAGAATTGTGGGATGAATTCCGTTCGACTCCAAGAGTTATCGGTGGTTGTATCTGGGATTTAAAAGACCAGGGTTTATGGAGAAAAGATGCTAAAACCGGTAGAGAATATTTAGGTTATGGTGGTGATTTTGGTGAGAAAAAACACGATGGAAATTTCAATATCAATGGATTGATAGCTGCTGATGGAAGACCAAAAGCTGCAATGTATGAGAACAAATGGATTTATCAACCCGCGACTTCAACTTTAAGTCAGGATTTTAAATTAAAGATTCATAATCGTCAGGTTGTTCAAAATTTAATTGATTTTATTCCTGTTTTGAAAGTTTTAGAAGATGGGAATGTTGTCAAACAAGTGGTTTTAAAACCAATGGATATTGAGGCTGGAAGTGATTTGGTTTTGGATGTGAAAAAATACCTTCCTAAGTTTAATAAAGATGCGGAGTATTTCTTGAATATCGAATTTCAGCTAGCCAAAGACGAATTTTGGGCATCAAAAGGATATGCAGTTTCAACAGATCAATTTTTGTTGCAAAAAGGTCAGGATGTTGAATTAACTTCGAAAGGAACTGTAAAACTTGCTGAATCAACTTCGAATTATAAAGTTTCCGGAACTGATTTTGAAATTACAATCGATAAATCTAATGGAGCATTAACTTCTTATGTGTTTAAAAAAGAGGAACAGATTTTAGCACCTTTGTTGCCAAATTTTACGCGTCCTTTAACCGATAATGATCGTAAAGGTTGGAAACCAAATAAATTGTTGAAGCAATGGTACAATGCGGTTCCAAAATTGAAAAAAATGAGTTCAGAAACAGTTGGCAGCCAAATCAAAATCAGTAGTGATTACGAAATTGTAAAAGATTCTGCTTCGGTACGTGTGAATTATTTGGTACAGGGAAATGGTATTATTCAGGTAGATTACCAATTAAAAATTGAAAAACCGTTGCCAAATATTCCAAAAGTAGGAATGCAAATGGGCGTTCCAAATAATTTTAACCAAATTTCATGGTACGGAAAAGGCGAGCTGGAAAATTATTGTGACCGCAGTTTCGGATTTACTGTTAGTCGTTATTCATTAGCTATCGAGAAATTCATCGAACCTTATCAGAAACCACAAGAAAATGCGAATCGTATGGAAGTACGTTGGATGGCTTTATCTGCTGCAAATCAAAATAAAGGATTATTGGTTTTACATAAAGACCAATTGTTGCAAATGAGTGCCTGGCCGTTTACGCAGGAAAATATGAATGCTGCGAAACGTACTTATGAATTGGAAAATCCTGGATTTGTGACATTGAATATCGATTTGTTGCAAATGGGTGTGGGTGGAAATGACAGTTGGTCGCCAGTGGCTGCTCCTATGGAAAAATACCAAATTAAAGCACAAGATTACAATTATAGTTTTTATTTAATTCCGTTTAACGAAAGTAAAAACGGTTTGGAAACTAGTTTGAAGAAATTTAAATATTAATGAGTCATTGCGAGGAACGAAGCAATCTCATAACGAGAGCAAAAAATGAGATGACGCCCGTTCCTCGTAATAACAAAACAAATGAATAAATAATAGCAACAATGTTTCAAAAAACACACCTCTTTTTTATTTTACTCTTTGCAGGAATGCTTTCCGCACAGGAAATTCATAAGAAAGAAAACATTTCATTTCAGCCAACAATTGAATCCTCAAAAACTTGGGTGTATTGGTATTGGATGAAATCGGCCTATTCTAAAGCGGGCATTACTGCCGACTTAGAAGCGATGAAACAGGCAGGAATTGCAGGTGCTTATTTGATGACTATAAAAGGTCCGGCAAATCCTCCATTGATGAACCCTCCAGTATTGCAATTGAGTCCTGAATTTTGGGACATGGTAAAATGGGCTTTTATTGAAGCAGATCGTTTGGGCTTAAAATTAGCGTTTCATGCTGCTGATGGTTTTGCCGTTGCTGGTGGACCCTGGATTACACCTGAAATGTCAATGCAAAAAGTAGTTTGGTCAACAACAGAATTTGTTGGAGGAAAAAAATTGACAACCAAATTAGCAGTTCCTGAGCATTACAAAGACTACTATAAAGACATTGCCACTTTTGCTATTCCTATAAAAGAAAATACAATTAATTCGCAGGAGTTATCACCAAAGGTTACAACTTCCAACCATACCGATGCTTCTTTTTTGGCCGATGCTAAGAAAGACGATAATTTCAGATTGGGTGAAAAAGGATGGATTCAGTACGAATTTGAAAAACCATTTACATGTAAATCAATTGTAATTGAAACCAAAGGCAGAGATTTTCAGGCGCAACGCCTAATTGTGGAAGTGAGTGATGATGGTGTTCATTTTAATTTTCACGAAAGAATGATTGCACCGCGTCACGGTTGGCAGGATATGGATGTGCATCATACACATACCATAAAACCCGTAACGGCTAAATATTTCCGATTCGTTTATGATGTTACTGGAACTGAGCCCGGCGCGGAAGATTTGGATTTCGCCAAATGGAGACAGAACAATTTGAAAGTGAGTAAAATTACACTTTCGAACGAATCTTTAATTGATAATTTCGAAGGAAAATCAGGAGCGGTTTGGCGATTGAGTCCAACAACAACTGCGGAACAAATTCCGAATTCCGATTCGTTTAAAAAATCTTCGATCATCAATATTTCAAAATTTGTGGATGCTGATGGCAATTTAAGTTGGAAAGCACCCAAAGGAAAATGGAAAATTATCCGAATGGGACATACTTCTACAGGTCATGAAAATGCAACTGGTGGAGCAGGAAAAGGTTTGGAAGTAGATAAATTTAATCCTGAACTGATTCGTTTTCAACTGGATCATTGGTTTGGCGAAGCTATTCGTACTGCTGGACCTGAATTGGCTTCAAGAGTATTGGAAATTTTACATTTGGATAGCTGGGAATGTGGAAGCCAGAATTGGTCGTCTGTTTTTCAGGCTGAATTTCAAAAACGTCGTGGTTATGATATTGTCGATTATTTGCCTGTAATGGCTGGAATTCCTATCGAAAATGTAGCGACTTCTGAAAAGGTTTTATACGATGTTCGAAAAAC
This sequence comes from Flavobacterium sp. GSA192, assembly GCF_006386525.1. Taxonomy (NCBI): domain Bacteria; kingdom Pseudomonadati; phylum Bacteroidota; class Flavobacteriia; order Flavobacteriales; family Flavobacteriaceae; genus Flavobacterium; species Flavobacterium sp. GSA192. The sequence continues at coordinate 306,405 of NZ_VAHC01000002.1, forward strand.
AATAGCCGAATTAGTAGCCGATAATTTTTATGGAACGGTGGCTGATATCGCTAAAAAAGCGAATGTGAAGTTTAGTTCCGAAAATGTGGCGCCAACAATGATGAGCGATGCTTTGTTGCACTTTAAATATGTGGATTATCCAAGCGGTGAGTTTTGGTTAAAAAGCCCTACGCACGACAAACCTTTTGACATGTTAGACGCTATTTCTGGCGGACATATTTATGGAAAAGACATCATTCAGGCAGAAGCTTTTACTGCTTTACGAATGGATTGGGACGAGCATCCGGGGAATTTAAAAACATTGGCCGATAGAAATTATGCTTTGGGAATCAACCGTTTTTTCTATCACGTTTTTGTACACAATCCTTGGACGGACAGAACGCCAGGGATGACTTTGGATGATATTGGAACTTTTTTTCAAAGAGACCAAACTTGGTGGAAACCTGGAAAGGCCTGGTTTGATTATTGTCAAAGAGTACAATTGCAATTGCAAAAAGGAAAACCAGTGGTGGATTTAGCGGTTTTTATTGGCGAAGATTTACCGTCGCGTTCGCTGGTTCCAGATCGTTTGTTCCCTTTTATTCCGAATGTTTTTGGGCAAGAAAGAGTGGCAAGTGAAAAAATACGATTGGAAAATGAAGGGCAGCCGACAACCAAAATGCCGAAAGAAGTTACCTATTCAAAAAACAATACCGATTTATCACAATGGGTAAATCCAATGAATGGCTACCAATATGATTCTTTTAATGCCGATGTTTTAGTGAATCGTTCCAAAGTGGTTAATGGTAAAGTAAGTTTCGGGGGAGGAATTGAATATGGTGCTTTGTTGTTTCCGGGAAGCAGAAGAATGGCGCCTAACAAAGTTATTTCTTTGGCTGTAGCCGAAAAAATACTGCAATTAGTAAAAGAAGGAGCTACGGTATTTATTGATGAAAAACCAATGGATACACCTAGTTTTCAATCGGATTTAGAGGCTAAAAAATGGCAGGCTGTTGTTGACGAATTATGGACAAAAGGGAAAGAGACAACTAAAAATGAGCAAGGTTCTACTTCATGGAAGCTAGGAAAAGGAACAGTTATTGTGCTTCCGTTTTTAGATACTGATTTTGCAAAAATAGGAATAGAGGCAGATGTTTTGTTTTCGGATGCTAAAAACAATGACAGAAGTTCGATTGCCTGGACACATCGAAAAAATGGTGACGAAGAAATTTATTTTCTTTCGAATCAAATCCAAGAAAAAAGACAACTGGAAGTTTCATTTCGAATTGCTGGAAAAGTTCCAGTTTGGTACAATCCGGTGACTGATAAAAGTTCGGAATTAGCCAATTGGAAAATTGAAAATGGAAGAACCATTGTTTCGCTAACTTTAGACGCAAATGAATCAGGTTTTGTGATTTTTAAAGAAGAGACTAAAAATACTTTGGCGAAAGGAAATCAAAATAGTGCCAATTTTGAAACCGTGCAAACTTTAGATGAAAATTGGGAATTGCAATTTGATGCTGAATTTAAAGGTCCAAAAGAGGTGGTGAAAATCAACAAGCTTTTTGATTGGAGTAGTTCAACTAATGAACAAATTAAATATTATTCGGGAACAGCGGTTTATAAAAAAGATTTTGTTTGGAAAGGAAAAAACGCTGATAAAATCTGGATTGATTTGGGGAGCATTGCAAATATGGCCGAAGTAATTGTTAATGGAAAAGATTGCGGTACGATTTGGACTTTTCCGTATAAAACGGACATTTCACAAGCATTGAAAAAAGGAAAAAATACGATTATTATAAAGATTACGAATACCTGGGCGAATCGATTAATTGGTGATCAAAAATTACCAGAAAAAGAGCGATTAACCTGGACAACGGCTCCGTATCGATTAGTAGAATCAGAGAATTTATTGAAAGCAGGATTGCTGGGGCCAGTGACATTAAAAATTGAAAAATAAGTTTTTTTACCATTAAGATATTTAGAGTATTAAGCTAAATGAAACTTAACTTCTTAATGGTGAAATTTTAATAGAATTAAAATGAAATTTTAATGATGAAGAATTTAATAAACGGTTTTGTTGCGATTTTAGGTTTGATAGGAAGTTTCCAGATGAATGCGGCTATCAAATTACCGGCTTTGTTTTCGGATAATATGATGTTGCAACAACAAAGCAATGCGCCAATTTGGGGTTGGGCAGATAAAAATCAAACGATAAAAATCCAAACTTCGTGGGATTCTAAAACCTATGAAGTGAAAGCCGATAAATCAGGAAAATGGAAAATAGCTTTGCAAACTCCTGCAGCAGGCGGACCTTATGAAATTTTAGTTTCGGACGGTACAGAAAAAAAATCAATCAAAAATATTTTAATTGGAGAAGTTTGGTTGTGTTCCGGCCAATCGAATATGGAAATGCCGTTAAAAGGATTTCCGGGACAACCAGTGTTGAAAGGAAACGAAGCGGTGGTTCATTCGAAAAATAATAAAATCCGTTTTATTACCATTCCAAGAGCTACAGTTTTAACTCCAAACGAGGATTTTGTCGGACAATGGAATGTTGCCAGTGCTCAAACTACAGGAGATTTTAGCGCTACGGCTTGGTATTTTGGTTCACTTTTACAGGAAGTTTTAGATGTTCCTGTGGGTTTAATTCACGTTTCTTATGGTGGTTCGAGTATGGAAGCCTGGATGAATCAGGAAATGTTGAAGGATTTTAAAGGAGCAAAGATTCCAACCAAGAAAGAAGATATTGCTAAAGACCCAAATCGTGTGGCAACAACTTTGTTTAACGGAATGTTATCGCCTGTAATTGGTTACGGAATCAAAGGTTGTATTTGGTACCAAGGCGAATCGAATTATGAGCGTGCCGGGCAATATAAAGATTTGATGAAAAAGATGGTGAGCAGCTGGAGAGGACTTTGGCAACAAGGTGATTTTCCGTTTTATTATGCACAAATAGCTCCATTTAATTATGCACAATTTCATCCAAAAGACAATAAAGAAGAATACAATTCGGCTTATTTGCGTGAGGCACAGTTGAAAGCTTCAACAGAAATTCCGAATGCTGGAATGGCAGTATTGATGGATATTGGCGAAGAAAATAATATTCATCCCGCCGATAAAGAAGCTGGCGGAAGCCGATTAGGGTATTTGGCTTTGAGTAAAACTTATGGATTGACTGGTTTTGAGTTTGAAAGCCCTGTATTTAAGGCATTGGAAATTAAAGGAAGCATTGTAACAGTAGCTTTTGATAATGCTCCAAACGGAATTACTTCTTATGGAAAAGAAGTAATTGGATTTGAAATTGCTGGAGAAAATAAGTTTTTTTATCCCGCTAAAGCCGAATTAAGAAGAAAATCCGTTTTGCTTTCTTCGCCACAGGTAGAAAAACCGGTTGCAGTTCGTTACTTATTTAAAGATGTTGCAAAAGCGCAAATTTTTAGTAACGGTGGTTTGCCAGTTTCATCTTTCAGGACTGATAATTGGTAGGGTTTTGTGATTGCGAGGAACGAAGCAATCACATAACGTGAATAACTACTTGTGATTGCTTCGTTCCTCGCAATGACTAATAAATAAAATAATAATTTTGAAAAATAAAATATTCCTATTTCTTCTTTTAGTAACGCTTTGTACCAAGGCGCAAATTTCCACGCTTGATAATTACAATCAGGTTTGGAAAACGCAGAGTAACAATTCATCTGAATCCATGCCTTTGGGTGGAGGTGATATTGGTGCGAATGTATGGGTAGAAAAAGACGATTTGTATTTCTATTTTTCTCGTTCTGGTACTTTTGATGAGCACAACACTTTATTGAAATTAGGAAGAGTAAAAGTAAGTTTGAATCCAAATCCTTTTAAGGATAATGAAGGTTTTAAGCAGGAATTGCAATTGAAAGATGGCTATATAACTGTTTCTCAAAACGGAACTTCAGTGAAACTTTGGGTTGATGTTTTTAATCCAGTTATTCATGTTGATGTGATGAGTAAAAATCCAACTGAAATGAAAGTGGCTTATGAAAGTTGGCGTTACAAAAACCGGGATTCTAAAGGAAAAGCTAATAATGCCAATTCATACAAATGGGCTCCGCAAGGCGATATTATCACTTATAAAGATTCGATTTCTTTTCAAGGAAATGCGGTGCAGTTTTACCACAGGAATAGAGCCAATACTGTTTTTGATGTCACGGTGAAGCAACAAAAAATGGAATCGGTTAAAGACCAAATGCTGAATCCTATTGCGAATCTTACTTTTGGGGGGCAATTGTTTGGAAACAATTTAAAAGCAGACGGGACTTATAATGGCATGTATCAGGATACGGATTTCAAAGGCTACCGACTTTCGAGTATAAAATCAGCCAAAAAACATGAATTCCAAATCCAGTTGCATACCAATCGATCTACTGATGCGAGTTTGTGGAAAAAGGAATTGCAAAAACAAACTCTGGCATATAAGAAAACATCCAATAAAGCAGAAAAAAATACAATTGCGTGGTGGAATAACTTCTGGAATCGTTCTTTTATTTATACGCAAAAAGGAAAAACTGAGAAGGATTCGGTCTATCAAATTGGACAAAATTATCAGTTGTTTCGTTATATGCTGGGGTGTAATGCGTATGGAAAATATCCAACCAAATTTAACGGTGGATTATTTACTGTAGATCCAGTGCATACGAATAAAGAATTGAATTTTACGCCTGATTTCCGTAATTGGGGTGGTGGAACAATGACAGCACAAAACCAGCGATTGGTTTATTTTCCAATGGTGAAAAGTGGCGATTTTGATATGATGAAATCCCAATTGGATTATTATTTGAGTTTACAAAAAAATGCCGAATTGCGAAGTGAAGTCTATTGGAAACACGGCGGAGCTTCTTTTACAGAACAATTGGAAAATTTTGGTTTACCCAATCCAGCCGAATACGATTGGAAACGTCCTGCGGATTATGACCCGGGAATGGAATATAATGCCTGGTTAGAATATGAATGGGATACGGTTTTTGAGTTTTGCCAAATGATGTTGCAACAAAAGCAATATGCGAATGAAGATATTCGAAAATACAATCCGTTTATCATGAGTTGTATTCGTTTTTTTGATGAACATTATCTGTATTTAGCAAAAAATAGAGGTAGAAAAACATTGGATGGAAATGGTCATTTGGTTCTTTTTCCAGGTTCAGCTGCCGAAACTTATAAAATGACGAATAATGCCAATAGTACAATTTCTGCTTTAAGAACAATTACGGAACAGTTTTTGTTATTATCGCAAAACGAATTATCAAAAGAGGATTTAGTTTATTTGCAAGGGTTTCAAACCCGGATTCCACCTTTGAATTTCAGGGAATTTGACGGACATAAAACTTTGGCTCCAGCCAAAACTTGGGAAAGAATCAATAATTCTGAAGTGCCACAGTTGTATCCGGTTTATCCTTGGGGAATTTACGGTATTGGGAAATCCGATTTAGAGACTGCTGTAAATACCTGGAAATACGATACGGATGCATTGAAATTTAGAAGTCATATTGGTTGGAAGCAGGATAATATTTTTGCGGCTCGATTGGGATTAACAGAAGAAGCTGCAAAATACAATTTGTTGAAAATGGCAAATTCTGACCGACGATTCCCTGCTTTTTGGGGGCCAGGATTTGATTGGGTTCCAGATCACAACTGGGGAGGTGCAGGCATGATAGGAATGCAGGAAATGCTGTTGCAAACAAACGGAGATGTAATTTATATTTTCCCTGCCTGGCCAGCAGCCTGGGATGTGCATTTTAAATTGCACGCACCAAAAGACACGACCGTTGAAGTAAAAATGGAAAAAGGAAAAGTAACTTTTCTTAAGGTTTTTCCGAAAGAGAGAGAAAAAGATATCATAAATCTGTTAGGAAAAGGTCTAACAGAAAAAAAAAATTTAAAATAAAAAATATGAATTTAGTAAAACAACTTGCTTTTTGCGCAGGAACAATGATAACGTTTACATTCAGTGTTGGCGCGCAAAATCAAAATACAATTCCAGTTACAAAATCCCTAAAAGTCGATTTTGATTTGGCACAACGCAGAACTTTGGAAGTAAATGATCCCAATTATATTTCCTGGCCAATTAGCGAAGGAACTCAATTTGAGAAAAGTTTTGGAGACCTGAAAGTGACTATGAAAGGAGCTATTAATTCGAGCTGGCACAAAACAGGAATGCAGGCACCATTTTACGCCCGTTTGGTAAGTGATGGAATTGTTGCTGATAAAAGTGTTGAAATGGAAATTAGTGGATTGTCCAAAGGACACCATAGTTTACTAGTTTTCAGTAATACTTTTGATAGTCCTGAACTGGCTAATTATGCCCCGGTTTCAATCTTTGTGAATGGTGTTTTTATACAAACTATTCAGCCTACTAATAGGGTAACGGCTACCATTCAGGCGGCTACTTCTTACATTAATTTTAATGCTGAAACCGGAAAAGACGTTGTTATCCGTTTTGAAGCTGATGCAAAAGCAACCGGAAAAATTCAAAAAGTGATTCTTAATGGTTTCGAATTGGATTTGCCTAACCTTAAAAAACAAGCTAATACTCCAAAACCAGCTAATAATGACGGTCATGTGATTTTAGGAAATGATTTTAAGTTGGGATGGAATTCTCCGGAAGGAACTGTTTCTCACGATTTTTATTTTGGAGAAAACGAACAAAAAGTTGCTGAAGCCAATCATAATTCGCCAGAATTCAAAGGAAATTTGAACAAAAATACCGCTACTGTTGATAATGCATCACTTAGTAATTTGAAAAATTATTATTGGAGAGTGGATGAAATTGATGCCAATAAGGAAGTAACCCAAGGAAAAGTTTGGTTTTTTAAACCAGCCCAAATTGCTTTCCCGGGTGCTGAAGGTTATGGACGTTTTGCTATTGGAGGAAGAGGTGGAAAAGTGATTGCGGTAACCAACTTAAATGATAGCGGACCGGGAAGTTTGCGTGATGCTGTTGAGCAGGAAGTAGGGCCTAAAACGATTGTTTTTAATGTTTCTGGAAATATCCTATTGAAATCACGTTTAGTTGTAAGTCAGCCATTTGTAACTATTGCAGGGCAGACAGCTCCGGGCGAAGGAATTACGATCAGCAGAGCACCTATTGGGTTGACTGGAAATGATGGGATTATTCGATTTTTGAGAGTTCGTATTGGAGGTGGAACTACTTATGACGGGATGGGATTAACAGGGGCTAATCATAGTATTATAGATCACTGTTCGATTAGCTGGACTATTGATGAATCTTTCAGTTCAAGAGGAGCGCATAACATTAGTTTGCAACGCACTTTAATTTCCGAAGCCTTGAATGTTGCCGGTCACGATAAATATCCAGCTGGAAAAATGCATGGTTATGCAGCCACTATTGGTGGTGATGTAGGTAGTTTTCATCATAATTTATTGGCTCACAATTACGGACGCAATTGGAGTATTGGTGGAGGTTTGAATGGAGATGGTTATTATGGTGGGAAAATTGATATTCGTAATAATGTGGTGTATAATTGGGGTGGACGTGCTACCGATGGAGGAGCTAATCAGGTAAACTTTGTCAATAATTATTACAAACCGGGAGTTGCTACTAAAATATTTGTCGCTTTGAATGCACAGATTGAAGGTGTGGGTAAAGGAAAACAGCAATATTATTTTGATGGTAATGTTATGCCAGGTTATTTTGATGTTAGAAATCAGGAGAAAGGGAGAAAGTTTACCCTTTCTAATAAAGCAATAGTAGATTATGATGTCTTTTTACCAAAACCGTTTTTCGAATCGCATGTAAATACACAATCGGCTGAAGCTGCTTATAAAAATGTATTGTCAGATGTTGGTGCGAATCAACCTGTATTTGATACTCATGATCAAAGAATTATTCAGGAAACTTTAAAAGGAACTTATACTTATAAAGGAAGTAAAAGTGGTTTAGGCGGAATGATCGATAACGAACAGGATGCAGGGGGATGGCCAAATTTTGTATCAGAAACTCGTCCAACGGATTGGGATACCGATCAGGATGGATTACCAAACTGGTGGGAAGAAGCAAAAGGATTGAATGTAAATTCGATTAAAGGGGATTTCGCTGATGCCAATGAAGGTACAGGAAAAGGTTTTACACAGTTAGAAGATTATTTGAACTGGATGGCACAACCACATTATTTTGTAAATGCTACTGAATCTCTAAAAATAGATGTTGAAAGTTTATTTAAAGGTTTTACAGATAAACCAAAATACACTATTGTAAAAGAAGAAAACGGTTCTGCTTCAATTTCTAAAAAAGAAGTTGTTTTTAAAGCAACTAAAAAAGGTTTTGCCTCTCTTGAAGTTAGGGTTGAAGATGCTGATGGAGATAGTATGAATAGAATAATAAATGTATTTGTAAAATAAATTATAACGCAGATTCGCAGATTTTATTAATTATTAAAATCTGCGAATCTGCGGTAAAAAAATAAACTTTAATCTGGTGCGAAATATTAAAATCATAAAAATGAAAAAGAACATTATTCTATTGTCAGCCGTACTTTTTTCGACTGTGTCATTCGCTCAGAATAAGGGATTGGTAGATAATTCGGCTAGTCCTTATTCTAAATTGAGAAGTGTTGGTTTGCAGGATGTAAATTGGACCAATGGATTTTGGAAAGAGCAACTGAATGTAGCGAATCAGGAAACCTTACCTTTTATGTGGGACTTGTATCACAATGATGAAGTTTCTCACGCCTATGCCAATTTTGAAATAGCTGCCGGAAATAGAAAAGGAACCTTCAAGGGTCCTTCTTTTCATGATGGTGATTTTTACAAAATTTTCGAAGGATTGGCGGCAACTTATGCTGTGACCAAAGACAAAAAGTTGGACAAACAAATGGACGAAGCCATTGCTATGTTTGCGAAAGTACAACGTAAAGATGGTTATTTGCACACCCCTGTTTTAATTGACCAGCGTTGGGGAACTTTGGGTCCTGAAGAAGTAAAAAAACAATTGGGTTTTGAGAAATACAATATGGGGCATTTAATGACAGCTGCCTGTGTACATTATCGTGCCACAGGGAAAACCAGTTTTTTAAATGTAGCCAAAGGAGTTGCCGACTTTTTATATGATTTTTATAAAAAAGCTTCGCCGGAGTTAGCCCGAAATGCCATTTGTCCTTCTCATTATATGGGAATTGTCGAAATGTACCGCACGACAAAGAATCCAAAATACCTGGAACTGGCTAATAATCTAATTGATATTAGAGGAACTACAAATGACGGAACCGATGATAATCAGGATCGAATTCCGTTTAGACAACAAACTACTGCTATGGGACATGCGGTGAGAGCCAATTATTTATACGCTGGTGTTGCCGATTTGTATGCCGAAACTGGAGAAGCTAAATTGTTGGAGAATTTAAAGTCAATTTGGGATGATGTGGCTTTTAGAAAAATGTACATTACCGGAGCTTGTGGAGCTTTGTATGATGGTGTTTCTCCTGATGGAACTTCTTATGATCCAACTGTTGTTCAAAAAATACACCAGGCTTATGGTCGTCCGTACCAATTGCCGAATGCGACAGCGCATACTGAAACCTGTGCCAATATTGGAAACGTATTATGGAACTGGAGAATGTTACAAATTACGGCTGATGCCAAATATGCTGATATTGTGGAATTGGCTCTATATAACAGCGTATTGTCCGGAGTTAATTTAGAGGGAAATAAATTTTGCTATAATAATCCTTTGACTGTAACTGTCGATTTGCCTTTCGAACAAAGATGGAGTAATGAACGTGAAGGATATATTGCCTTATCTAACTGTTGTGCGCCAAACGTTACCCGAACGCTAGCCGAAGTGGGTAATTATGCTTATAGCTTATCTAAACAAGGATTGTATGTTAATTTATACGGAAGTAATAATTTAAATACAACTACTCAGGAAGGAGTCGAAATCCAATTGCATCAACAAACCAATTATCCATGGGATGGTGCTATTACAATTACCATTGATAAAGCTCCAAAAGAAGCGTATGCGTTGTTTTTAAGAATTCCGGGCTGGAGTAATGGAACTACTATTTTGGTTAATAATCAAAAGGTCGAAGGTAATCCGGTTTCTGGTTCTTATTTAAAAGTGGAACGTAAATGGAAAAAAGGGGATGTAATTAGTTTGAATATTCCAATGCCGGTAGAACTGATGGAAGCCAATCCATTAGTGGAAGAAACTAAAAATCAGGTGGCGGTAAAACGTGGTCCATTAGTTTATTGTTTAGAATCAGATGGGATTTCTAAAACGGCTTCGATAAACAATATTGTGCTGAATACCAATTCTGATTTTAAAATTGAGCCTATTCAAAAGAGCAATAGAAGTCTAATTTCGATAGCGGCACAAGGATTTTTAGACAATAATTCATGGAATAAGAAATTGTATCAGCCTTTAAATCAAGGTAAAGAACAAATTTTCTTACGATTAATTCCGTATTTTTCCTGGGGCAACGGAACGGCTAAAGAAATGAGTGTTTGGTTTTCACATTAAAAGACTTGTTAAAACCACGGAAATATTTCGATAATGAAATTTTAACATAAAAAAAACACGAAAACTTAAAATAAACTTAAAAAAAAATAGATAAAAAAGAGTGGTGTAATAAAATTTTATTACTTTTGATAAATGTAAACGTTTACATTTTACTTGCTTAGCTTGTAGTTCAGATAAAATGTTAAGGTGGTTTTAAAAAATGTAAACGTTTACAAATCGTGATTTGCTCTTATTAAACAGTACCATCTAAAAAAAACAAATAGCATGAAGAGCTTTACTTTCGATTTCTCAGTTACAAATAGAAATAATAAACCAAACTTAAACAATTAATTTTTTAACCAAAAAGAAACACACTTATGAAACAAACATTTAAAATGGTGTTTAGTGTATTACTGTTCAGTATTATGTGTCTGAATGGTTTTGCTCAAAATGCAAATGATAAGGTCATCATTACAGGTAAAGTAGTGGATAAAGATGGACTTGGAGTTATAGGTCTTAATGTTGTCGAAAAAGGTACCAAAAATGGTGTTTTGACTGATATTGATGGAGGCTATAGAATTCAGGTTCCTAAAGGAGCGGTGTTGCAGTTTACCTTTATTGGTATGAAGACCCAGGAAAGAAAAGTAGGGGACGCATCATCTATTAATTTAACTATGTTGGAGGATTCTGCTTCTTTGGATGAGGTGGTAGTTGTGGGTTATGGTAGTCAGAAAAAAGCCCATTTAACAGGTGCTATACAAACTATCAAAGCAAGTGAGGTAGAAGACTTGCCAACAAATAATTTAGCATCTACTTTAGTAGGTAGGGTATTAGGTGTTAGTTTTTCAGGAGGAACCAGAAGACCAGGGGAAGAATCTAGAGTGAATATTCGTAGATCAGTAAGTCTTTCTAAAGATGGAGGGACAGATCAGCCATTGTATGTAATAGATGGGATTATACAGATTTCAGGAAATGGTGCGCCAGATTCCACTTTGTTTGATAATCTGGATGCTTCAGAGGTAGAGAGTATCTCGTTTCTGAAAGATGCTGCTGCAGCAGTTTATGGTTCCAGAGGTGCCAATGGAGTGGTTTTGGTAACTACAAAAAGAGGAAAAACTGGACCTGCAAAATTCACTTATACAGGATTGTATGGGATGCAGGATGAGGTGTATCGTACTAAAATGTTGAATGCAGTGGAATATGCTAATTATTATAACATTATGAATGGGCCTAATGGTTGGGCATCCACTCAGGTAGGAAGAGACACTGATCCTCGATATGTTTTTTCTCCGGATGAGATAGAGTATTATAAAACTCTCAATTACAACCCTATGGAGGATGTGTGGAAGCCTTCCTATAATCAGAAACACACTATGAATGTAACTGGTGGGACAGATAGGGCTACTTTTTTTGCAGGAACTTCTTACTATACTCAGAGTGGTAATTTAGATAATGTAGATTATAAAAGATGGACTTACAGGGCAGGTGCTGATTTTAAAGTTTCTGATGATTTTAAAGCAGGGATTCAGATTTCAGGATTTTATAATGATGATTCTAAAGTAAATAGTAGGGTTGGAGGAACAAATGACGAAAATGATTATAGAAGATTGTTAAATTCTTCTCCTATTTTGCCTCAGTATATTCAAGGTTTACCAGTACAGCGTTTAAATACTCGTAATGAATCACAATACCATTACTTTGAGATTAACAGATTAAATAACGTAGCAACAAATAAAGGATTTAATTTAACCTCTAATTTTTATGCGGAGTACCAAGTTCCGTTTGTAAAAGGTTTAAAAGCAAGAGCATCTTATGCGAGAAATATGGTTACCAATAGATCTAACTATATTGGAACAAGATTTACATTGTATCAGTTTACAACTACTCCAGGGATTAATGGAGCTGGAGCTAATGGGCATATCTATGACCCGAATAGACCTTTAGACCAATTTACAGCAGTTACACCTAGAACGAATAACAATGGTAATAGATTAGGTTGGGATAATACAAATTCCCTTTCAGAACAGTATAACTTTAATGTGTCTTATAGCCGCGACTTTGGAAAACATTCTATTTCTGCATTAGCTTCTGTAGAAAAAGGAGAAGCTAACGATACCCGTGATCAGTTTTATAGAGACGGTCCGTTACAAACAACTAATGGTTTTTCTAATTCTGCCTTTGGAACGATTGATGGTACGGCTACAGGAAATGAATCAGGTACTTTGGGTTATATAGGTCGTGTGAATTACGTTTATGCAGATAAGTATTTGGCAGAAGTGTTGTTCAGAAGTGATGCTTCTACACGTTTTGCACCAGAAAATTATTGGGGACGATTCTACAGTATTTCTACAGGATGGGTAATCTCTAAAGAAAATTTCTTTAAATCGAAGTTTATTGATTTCTTAAAAGTAAGGTATTCTTTAGGATTGCTTGGTGCTGATGGAACAAGAGCTTGGGGTTGGAGACAACGTTTTACTTACCAAGATGGACAGGGGTTTGTAGGAGGAAATAATCAGTTAGGTACTACGGGGTTGAAGATGGAAGTTACACCGAATAGAGATGCTACATGGGAAAATCATACAAAAACCAACTTTGGTATTGATGCCAGATTGTTCAATAACAGATTGTCATTAACTGCAGAAGCTTATTACAATGTTGAGGATGATATTTTGCTTGGCAGAACTGCGGATGTTCCTTTTACCATTGGAGGTTCAGTAGCTTCAGAAAACTTTGGAAGGAGAGACAATTATGGTTATGAATTTGCCATAGGTTGGGATGATACAATTGGAGGTGATTTTAAATATGGAATCAATGTTAACTTTGGTTGGGGAGATGATAAAATGGTAGTGGGTGATTTTAATCCAATTGAAATTTTAAAACCCTGGAATCCGCAACCAGGAGGAAGAAGAGATAATGGTGCTTGGGGTTATGATTATGTAGGGATGTTAAAAACACAAGAAGATATTGATGCTTATGTAGAAAAATACAATATTCAATCAGTATTTGGTGTCTTGGCAGCTAATCTAAGACCAGGGTCTTTATCTTATGCTGATGTTCGTGGTCAATTTAATCCTGCTACAGGTGAGTTTGGAGCACCAGACGGAATTATAGATGAAAATGATCAAATTCGATTAGCCAAAAGAAGAAATACAAGATATGGAACAGGAACAACCTTGAAGCTTGGGTATAAAAACTTTACTTTAAATGCAGTGGTAACAGCTTCATTTGGTGGAGGATTTAATGAGGTGGATAGTCAAACCAGAAAAACAATGAACTCCGCTATTAATGATGGTATTGACAACAGACCTTCTATCTGGAATAATATTTATGATCCGGTATTGAATCCTAATGGAACTATGCCTAACCCTTACAGCGAAGCATTGAACTTAAGTCCAACATCATCATTCTGGCAGCGTTCAGCAACCAGTATTCAAATGCGTAATATTAATTTAGGTTATACAATGCCAAAAAAATATACAGATGCCTTAGGAATTAGCTCTTGTAGATTAAATTTAACTGCGATTAATCCGTTTATTTTGTACAATCCATTTGAATATAAAGCTCCCAACGGTGCCTATGACATCTATCCTGAATTGAAAACCTATTCTCTAGGATTGAATCTATCTTTTTAATTAAGAATACTAAAATTTTTGAAAATGAAAAATATAAAAATAAATATACTCGCTTGTCTTGCAACGGCATTTTTTTTAGGAAGCTGTAGTGATGATTTTCTTGAGGAAAAAAGAGATTTGTCAGGTGTTAATGAAGAGGTCTATCAAGAGCCTCTTCAAGCACGATCTTATGTAGATTATATCTACAGGTTATTTTTACCGGGAAATAATGCACAATCCTATACTTGGGATTTAGCTTCTAATGGGAATGATGATTTTTCTCAAACTACTGATGAATTAACTGGCGAAGTACATTGGAATAAAGTTTGGGCGGATCCGGGAAGAAATACTGATGCCAATTGTTTGCCTTATATAGGATCTGCTATGACTACAGGGATTCGTAATGATGCTTATACACGATTGAGACAAATTAATTTATTCTTGGATAATATTGATAAGTATGGTATGGCTCCTGCTGATAAAGATCCATTAAAGGGTCAAATGTACTTTTGGAGAGCTTGGCAGTATTTTGATTTAGTGCGTTTGTATGGAGGTGTTCCATTAGTTTTGACAGCTCAAAGTTCTATTACTGATGATCCTGAAACATTAAAAATACCAAGAAGCTCTACTGCAGCCTGTATTGAACAAATTATCGCAGATTTAGACATGGCACAGAGTTTATTACCGGGTGTTTGGGCTGAGCCTAATGTAAACTGGGGAAGAATCACTAAAGGTGCTGCTGCTGCTTTCAAAGGACGCGTATTATTAACTTGGGCAAGTCCTTTGTTCAATCGTAATGATGATGTGAGCCGTTGGCAACGTGCTTATGATGCAAATAAGGAAGCAGTTACTTTACTTGAATCAGCAGAGGGAGGGTCTAAAAGATTATTTAATACGGGCGGATTTGCAAATGGAACTGCTTGGGGAAATATGTGGTTTAGCGAAGTGGGAAATCCTGAAGCGGTTATTGTTTATGGTTTTAACAATACGACTTCTTCTAATGTGCAAAGAAATAATGGTTGGGAAAGAGCGGTTCGTTCTAAAACTCAAGGAGCTAATGGTTCAGTAGGAGCTACTTTGCAAATGATGGAAGCTTTTCCGATGAAAGATGGTAAAGCACCTGGTGTATCAACAACATATCCTTATTCATTACAGACGTTTTACAAAAATAGAGATCCAAGATTCTATAAAACTTTTATTTATAGTGGTGCTCCATGGCCTCATGCTGAGGAACCAGCTTTTAAACAGTTCTCTTATCACTGGTTTAGAACAGCTCCAGCTAATGCAACTGTATTACCAACAGGTGTAACCGAAACATTAGGTACTGTAAATACTAATTTGTATATAGGTAAAGCAACGAATCCAAGTGCGAGTAAAGCTAACAATTTCCAGTTTAGCGGTACAGATTATATGGAAATGCGTTTTGCTGAAGTATTATTAAATTTAGCCGAATCTGCTATTGGAATCAATCAATTAGCAGAAGGAAAAGCCTTAATTGCTAAAATTAGAGAGAGAGCAGGTATTGAAAGTAATGGAGGAACATTTGGTTTAGCTGATGTTTTGACTAGAGATCAACATTTTGCTGCAGTAATCAATGAAAGAAAAGTAGAGTTTGCCTATGAAAGTAAACGTTTCTGGGATTTAAGACGTTGGTTATTGTTTAATGATGATTTTGGAACCTGTACCCGATTGAATCAAACTCCTATCGAGGGTATGAGAAGACAAGGATTGTTCTTTATTGCTAAAAGACAAAATGGTACAGATTATGTAGGTAATGCAGATCCGTTTGTACCAGTTAATGGTGTTGCTCCAGTAGCGGATAGAAATCCTGCAACTTACCCAACTGGTATCACTACATATGATCAGTATCTGGATTATTTCTATACAAACTTCTTAAGAGTGGTTGTGAAAGACAATGCTGATCCAACATCTGCTAACTGGAAATTCAAATGGTATAACCAATATTATTTCTTTGGTATTCCTGCTAGTGCATTAAACACTTCTATTTATTTAGGACAAACAACAGGATGGTCTGGAGGTACATCAACCTTTGACCCATTACAATAAAGATAAGTAATAAAAACTACCTGTATCCTGAAAAGAATGCAGGTAGTTCTTTTTTAAACCACCAATTTTAATCTAATTAATAGCAATTCTAACCCAATTTTTTTATTAATTAAGAATAATTTTAAAATGAACAAATTAAATTTTTTATTAGCTTTTTTAGTTTTGGGAAGTGCGAATTGTTTTGCACAATACCCGAAAATATCACCTGAGGTTCAGGCGAGAGAAAATGCGATTAAGGCGGAAGCGGAGAAACTTTCAAATGAGGCTTGGGAAAAAGCTAAAGTAATTGTGGAACAGCAAGAGCGAGAAGGTAAACCTTTTATTCCTTGGGCATCCAGACCAACTGATTTGCCACAGGCTTCCATTCCTGCTTTTCCAGGTGCTGAAGGAGGAGGAATGTATAGCTTTGGTGGTCACGGAGGTAAGGTTTATACTGTGACAAGTTTAGAGGACAGAGGACCGGGTACCTTGCGTGAAGCTTTGGAACAAGGTGGAGCGAGAATCATCGTTTTTAATGTTTCGGGAATTATTAAATTAAAAAGTCCGTTAATTGTTCGTGCTCCTTATGTAACTATTGCCGGGCAAACTGCTCCCGGAGACGGAATTTGTGTAGCTGGTGAAACCATTTGGATTGACACACATGATGTGGTTATTCGTCACATGCGTTTTCGTAGAGGAGAAACTTTCGTAGGTCGTCGTGACGATGCTATTGGTGGAAATCCGGTTGGAAATATCATTATCGATCACGTATCAGCCACTTGGGGATTAGATGAAAATATGTCTTTTTATAGACACATGTATGATGATGGTACAGGTATTCCGGAGAAAAAATTCCCAACCGTAAATGTTACTATTCAAAACAGCTTGTTTGCCGAAGGATTAGATACTTACAACCATGCTTTTGGTAGTACTTTAGGAGGCGAAAATTGTTCTTTCGTTAGAAATTTATGGTCTTCTAATACAGGTAGAAATCCATCTATTGGTTGGAACGGAATCTTTAATTTTGCCAATAATGTGATTTTTAACTGGGTAAATCGTTCTATAGACGGTGGAGATTATACTGCTCAATACAATATTATAAATAACTATTTCAAGCCAGGTCCGGCTACAGATAGAAATGATCCTATTAGCTACCGAATTTTAAAACCGGAATCGGGTAGAAGTAAATTACCTTATGTGGTTTTTGGTAGAGCTTATGTGAACGGAAACGTGGTGGAAGGCAATGAAAAAGTGTCTAATGACAACTGGGCTGGTGGAGTGCAAATGGAAAACAAAAAGGGAAATCCTATGACATTTGAAGAGGCTTCAACTTATTTTGCTAAGATGAAAGTAAATAAACCAATGCCAATGCCTTGGTTAAAAAAGTTTATGACTGCTAATGAAACTTATGATTATGTTCTTAAGAATGTAGGAGCTAATTTGCCATTACGTGATCCTGTTGATACTCGTATCTTAAGAGTGGTTAAAACAGGTGTTCCGGAATATGCCAAAGGTTTAGAGAAGAAAACTTTTTATCAGTTTGAACATAGACGTCTTGGACCTGATTCGTATAAATTAGGAATTATTACTGATATTGCTCAAGTAGGTGGTTATCCGGAATACAAAGGAAAAGCCTATAAAGATTCAGATAATGATGGTATGCCAGACGCTTGGGAGAAAAAATACGGATTGAATCCTAATGATGCTTCTGATGCTAATGGAGATTTAAACGGTGATGGTTATACAAACATCGAAAAGTACATTAATGGCATAGATCCTACTAAAAAAGTAGATTGGAAAAACTTAGATAATAATGAAGATACTTTGGCTAAAATCGAACAAGGATTAGCCGAATATAAGAAATAATTTAATTGTAAATGGCACACTTCTTGCTTCGTCTGTAACTGATGAAGCAAGAATTTTGCTTTATAATCCTTAAGTTTTAAAAAATATAGAAGATGAAATCGCCATTATTAAAATCTTTGCGTAAGCAAATACCAATGATTTAAAAAGGCGATAACATATGTTACCATTAAAAAATTAAAATCTAAACATATGAAAATGTACAAGAAATTAACCGTAGCGGTTTTATTCCTTTTTCTGGGTACCAATGTAGTTTTGGCACAAAAAGGATATGATCCGGAATATGTAAAAGTAACCAATGAAAGAGCTCAAAAAATAGTTGATAATTTGAAATTAAATTCAAAAGAAGATCAATTAGCCGTTAGAGATATAATTGCTGAGCAATACCGTTCATTGAATACAATTCATGAATCTCGTGATGCTAAAATTGATGCTACTAAAAAAGCAGTTACGGATAAAGACCAACAGCAAAAAGCAATTGACAAATTAAAAAATGATGCTGATAGAAAAATCCTGTCGCTTCATAAATCCTATCTGAAAAAGCTGAGTAAAAAGCTAACTAACAGCCAAATTGTTCAGGTCAAAGACGGAATGACTTATGGAGTATTGCCTATTACTGTTTTAGGTTACAACGATATGTTGCCTAATTTAACCGCTGAGCAAAAAAAATACATCTATGACGCACTTGTGGAAGCAAGAGAACACGCCATGGATGGTGGTACTTCTAAAGAAAAGCATGCTTGGTTTGGAAAATACAAAGGAAGAATCAACAATTACCTTTCTAAACAAGGTTACGATTTGAACAAAGAAAGTGCTGATTGGCACAAACGTTTGGAAGAAAGAGAGAAAAACAAAAAGAAGTAGATTAAAACTATTCATTTTATGTCATTCCGAGGAACGAAGGAATCACACTAGGTATTCAAGTTATGTGATTCCTCATTCTTTGGACTCGATAGTGAACAGGCGGAACAATTACAAAACGATGCAATTTGACTGATTCAGTTATATTGTTCGAATTAATAATTGATTTTACTGTATCAATTCTATTTTCGAATTAATAATTCATTCTCAAAAAAAATCCCTAAAAAATGAAGTACAATTTAAAATATTTGTTCAGCTTAAGTATCGTTTTATTTAGTTGTTCAGCAATCCATGCCCAATATCCCGATATTCCAAAAGAAATTCAGGATAAAACCGATGCTGTTTTGGCACAGGAAGAAGCAAGATTAGCTAAAATTTGGGCTGATAATGTAAACGTTATCAAAGCAGAAACCTTGCAAGGTCGTCCCTATTTGCCTTGGGCATCTTACCCAAAAGATTTTGTTCATGCCAGCATTCCTGCTTTTCCGGGAGCCGAAGGCGGAGGCGCTTTTACTCCGGGTGGTCGAGGCGGAAAATTATTTGTAGTGACCAGCTTAGAAGACAGCGGTGCGGGAACTTTTAGAGAAGCCTGTGAAGCCGTTGGAGCCAGAACCATTGTTTTTAACGTTTCGGGAATTATCAAATTACAAAAACCAATTTCTCTTCGTGCGCCTTATGTTACCATTGCCGGACAAACTGCTCCCGGTGACGGAATATGTATTGCCGGAGAATCATTATTGATAGATACGCATGATGTGATTATCAGACACATGCGTTTTAGAAGAGGAGCTACAGAAGTAACCCGTAGAGATGATGCTTTGGGTGGAAATGTAATCGGGAATGTAATTATTGACCATTGTTCGATGAGTTGGGGATTAGACGAAAATATTTCATTGTACCGTCATCAATTTCAGGCTAATGAAAAATCAAAATTAGAAAAATTACCGGCTTGTAATATTACTATTCAGAACACTATTTCGTCAGAAGGTTTAGATACTTACAACCACGCTTTTGGAAGTACCATTGGAGGGCTAAACAGTACTTTTATGCGTAATCTTTGGGCTAATAATATTTCGAGAAACTGCTCTATCGGGATGTATGGCGATTTCAATTTTGTAAATAATGTGGTGTTTAACTGGTGGAATCGTTCATTAGATGGAGGCGATTATCGTTCGATGTTTAATATCATCAACAATTATTTCAAACCGGGACCTATTACACCAAAAGGGGAGCCGATTAGCTACCGCATCTTAAAACCGGAATCAGGTTATATGGTTCCAAAAACTTTTGGACGTGCTTACGTAAACGGAAATTATATAGACGGTGTTCCCGAAGTGACTAAAGACAACTGGAATGGTGGGGTGCAATTAGAGAATCTTTCTTTTGAAGAAGCCAAAGATAAATTGGCCTATATCAAACAAAACAAAGCATTCCCGATGCCACAAATTACCATTATGAGTGCTGAGGCGGCTTATGAATTTGTATTGAACAATGTTGGAGCTACTTTACCAAAGAGAGATGCAGTTGATGAACGAGTAATTAAACAAGTTCGCACAGGAACTATTGAGTACAAAGACGGCCTGGAAAACAGCATTGGAAAAGAATTTATCAAAAGAAGATTGCCGGCCGATTCTTATAAAAAAGGAATTATAACGCATCCGGATCAAGTGGGCGGTTATCCTAATTACAAAGGAAAAGCTTATAAAGATTCAGATAATGACGGTATTCCGGATGCCTGGGAGAAAAAATACGGTTTAAATCCTAAAGATGCTTCGGATGCTAATGGCGATTTGAATGGAGACGGCTACACTAATATTGAAAAATATATTAACGGAATTGATCCTAATCAAAAAGTAGATTGGACAAATCCTGCAAATAATAAAGAAACGCTAAATCAATCATTATTAAATTAATACGAAGCTTTATGTTGAAAAAAATCAATAAATTACAGCTGTTATTTTTAATGTGCATTTGTTACGATACAAATGCACAACAGCATGAAGTTACAGATTATATAACTGATATTAATGATCGAGCATTACATATTGTAGCTAAATTAGATGTAAATGAGTCTGATAAAAAAGAGATTCAAACAATTATCGTTAAGCAATATATTAATATTGAGAAAATCGAATTCAAAAGAGATTCTCAATTGGAAAAGCTAAAAAAAACAGTAATTGATCAGGAGGAACAGAAGTTAAAATCAGAAGAAGTTTGGGTAAAATATAAAGCTTCGATTAGTAAATTGCATGATGATTATTTGGATAAATTATCTAAAAAATTAAATGAATTGCAAATAGTTCAAGTCAAAGATGCCATGACTTATCAGGTGATGCCTAAAACCTACCATAATTTTCTGGACATGTTTCAGAATCTTAATGAGGAGCAAAAAAAGATGATTTACAATCATTTGGTTGAGGCAAGAGAAAATGCTATGAATGTGGGAACGCATAAATGGCAGTTTCAATGGTTTGCTAAATACAGAGGAAAAATAAATAATATCTTGGCTTCACAAGGAATTGAATTGCATCATACAAGTAAAGCTTGGGAAAAAAAGCAATTAGAGAAAAAAGAATCATCAAAATAGTTCTTTTTAAATCAAATATTAAAACCACTTCAACGTGAATTTTATAAAACTCAAATATAGAATACTATCAAAACAGGATGTGATTTTTATCTCCTGTTTTGTTTTGTTCTTTAGTTTCAACAGTAGTTTTGCGCAAAATAACTTTCCTACCATTATCAAAGATAAGGCTGGGAAAATAGTTAGAACTCAGGATAACTCAGGAAATCAAATACCTGATTTTTCATTTGCGGGTTATCGCGCAGCCCAATATGCAATTCCTACTATTGCTGTCAAAGCATTTGTACCAAATATTTCGGGAGATGCTACTGCAACTATTCAGGCAGCAATAGATTATGTGGCTACACTTAAAGTTGATGCCAATGGTTTTAGAGGAACAGTACTTTTAGACAAAGGAACTTATACCGTTTCGGGAATTATTAATATCAATGTAAGCGGAATTGTTTTAAGAGGAAGCGGAGCCGGAAACAACGGTACAATTATACTGGGAACCGGAACTAATAGAGAAGCAATTGTCAATATTTCGGGAACAGCTAATCGTGTTTTGAAAGATAAATTTCAACTGGCCGATGAATATACTCCTTTAGGGAGCACTACTATTGCATTAAAAAATGGTACGACTATTAAAAAAGGCGATCATATTTTGATTAATACTCCTATCAGTCAGCAGTGGATAGAAAGTCTTGGTATGACCGAATACGGGGCAGAAACGGGATGGATAGGTTGGAAAAAAGATGACTTTGTAATTCGTGCCGATAGGGAGGTAACTCAGGTACAGAATAACAAAATCACTATCGATGCTCCATTGACGAATGCTTTGAACGAAAAATTATCTCAATCGGAAGTGGTAGTTTACAATTGGTCAGGTAGAATTAATAGTATTGGAGTTGAAAATCTGACTTTAAAATCAGATTTTGACACTACAAATCCTAAAGACGAACAACACAGATGGCATGGTGTTTCGATACAAAATACCGAAGATGCTTGGGTTAGACAAGTGAACTTTGAGCAGTTTGCAGGTGGTGCAGTTTTGATATTAAAATCGGTTAAAAGAATCACCGTTGAAGATTGTATCTCTTTGAATCCAATTTCAGAAATTGCCGCTTTCAGAAGAAATACTTTTTATACCGAAGGCCAGCAAACCTTATTTCAACGTTGCTATTCTGAATATGGATATAATGATTTTGCTGTTGGTGGTTATGCTACGGCAGGGCCAAATGTCTTTTTACAATGTCAGTCTTATTTGCCTTATAGTTTTAGTGGTTCCATCGGGAGCTGGGCTACAGGAATGTTATTTGATGTAGTTTTAATTGACGGTAATGCCATCAGTTTTAAAAACAAAGAACAGGATGCCCGTGGATTGGGATGGAATGCTGCCAATAGTGTTATTTGGGAATCTTCGGCCTCTAAAATCGAAAATTACAGTCCGCCTACAGCCGATAACTGGGCTTTTGGAGTCTGGGCACAATGGGCTGGAAACGGTCATTGGACTGATGTTAATAATCATATTTCGCCTAGAAGTTTGTATTATGCTTTATTGGAACAACGCCTTGGGAAATTACCAATGCAGGCTCAAATTTTAGACTTAGGAACAGAACCTTCTTCAAGTCCTACAATTGAACAGGCAGCAATTTTAACTGCCGAATCCCGCAAGAAACAAACTACCCTGAAACAATGGATTGAGGAGGCTGCAACCAGAAATCCAATTGGAGTTGATTATTCGAAAGCAAAACAGTTTAGTGAAGTAAAGGCAGAAGCCAAATCAACAGAAGTTACTTCCAAAATCATGATTAAAAACGGGCTTTTAGTTACCAATAAAGGATTGCTTGCGGGCGAAACTATTGATGTTCCTTGGTGGAGAGGAAGTTTGCGTGAGTCGGACATAGCAAAAGCAAGACCGCATATTACGCGTTTTGTACCGGGGCATTATGGTGTGGGTTATACCGATAATTTATCCGAAACAGTTCAGTTTTTAGTGGATAATAACAAAGTGGCTTTGGATCATAATTATGGTTTATGGTACGAACAACGTATGGCCGACCACGAACGTATTCGCAGAATGGATGCCGATGTTTGGGCACCTTTTTACGAACAACCTTTTGACAGAACAGGACAAGGTACTGCCTGGGATCATTTGAGTAAATACGATTTGACAAGATTCAATACCTGGTATTGGGATCGTTTGAAAACTTTTGCTGATTTAGCTGCTCAACAAAATAAAATATTGATGAATCAACAGTATTTTCAGCATAATATTTTAGAAGCGGGAGCACATTGGTCAAGTTCTCCTTGGCGTCCGGCCAATAATATTAATAACACAGGGCTTCCTGAACCACCGCCTTATATGGGTGATAAAAGAATTTTTATTGCCGAACAATTCTATGATGTCAAAAATGAGAATATCAAGAAATTACATCAGGGCTTTATCGAAAAAAGCTTAGAAAACTTTAAGGATAATGCTAATGTGATTCAGTTTACAAGTGCCGAATATACAGGCCCATTGTCCTTCATGCAATTTTGGATAGACGTAACGGCTAATTACAAAAAAGCACATCAAAACCAATCTAAAATCGCTTTGAGTGCTACTAAAGATGTGCAGGATGCTGTTTTAAATGATGCCTCTAGATCTGCGGTAGTTGATGTAATCGATATTAGATATTGGTATTATAAAGAAGACGGAAGTTTGTATGCTCCTGAAGGCGGAAAAAACCTGGCGCCAAGGCAACACGCCCGACAGATGAAAGTGGGTAAAGAAACCGACGAACAAACCTACAGAGCGGTTCGTGAATACCGAGATAAATATGCCGATAAAGCGGTTATTTATAATACACCCGGAGCAAATAGATTTGGTTGGTCAGTGTTAATGGCAGGAGGTTCTTTGCCGGCAATTCCTGAGATTGCAGTTCCCGGTTTTTATGAGTCATTGGCAAACATGAAAACAGTCAAGGATGAGAATTACAACAGTGCTGTTTGGACTTTAAAAGACGATGGAAAAACTTATATTTTTTATCTGTTAAAAGCCAATAAAGCGACAGTTGATTTATCACAGTATAGCGGTACTTTTGAGGTATATTGGATTAATCCTGAAAAAGGAAATGTTATTTCTAAAGAAACAATTCAAGGAAAATCAGTACATACTTTGACAGTACCTGAAGGAAAAGAAACTAAAATAGTAGCATATATTAAAAAGAAATAAAAATGAAAATAATGATTTCTAAAAAGAAGATTGGTAAAATAATTACTCTTGCAGGATTGAGTTTTGCGAGTATTTGTTCTAATGCACAGAACACTGTAAAACCTTTACAAAACCTTCAAATCACTGCAAACAAACAGTATTTTCAAACAGAGGATGGAAAACCATTTTTCTGGTTAGGAGATACAGGCTGGCTGGCATTCAGTAAACTGGATAGAGGAGGAGTAAAAAAATATTTTGAAGATCGAAAAGCAAAAGGATTCAACGTTGTTCAGGTTATGGTATTGCATAATTTGAATGCTGTAAATGTGTATGGTGCTCAGGCATTAATGAATGATAATTTAACACATCAGATTACTTCACCTGGTAACGATCCAAATAATGCTTCTGAATATGATTATTGGGATCATGTAGATTATACTTTGGATGTAGCGCAACAAAACGGAATTTATGTTGCAATGGTTCCTGTTTGGGGTACAAATGTGAGTAAAAAAGACAGTAAGGTAACGAAAGATCAAGCTGAAAAATACGCTAAATTTTTAGCAGATAGATATAAAAAACGTACTAATGTAATTTGGTTAAACGGTGGTGATACTAAAGGAAATGAATTTCAAGACATTTGGAATGCCATTGGAACAACTTTAAAAACATCTAATCCAAATCAATTAGTAACTTTTCATCCATTTGGAAGAACAGATTCATCTGAGAATTTCCATAACGCCACTTGGTTAGATTTCAATATGTTTCAATCTGGACATAAAACGTATGCACAGGAAACAGATCCTACTGCTTTTAAAGAAGACAATTACAAATTTGTTTTAAGAGATTTAGAATTAAAACCTAAAAAACCAACGCTTGATGGAGAACCATCTTATGAAGGAATTCCTCATGGTTTACACGACACTTTACAGCCAAAATGGAATGCTAATGATGTACGTCGTTACGGATATTGGTCGGTACTTTCGGGAGCTGCAGGATATACATACGGACACAGTGCTGTAATGCAATTTTTCAGAAAAGGAGATAATCCGGCTTACGGGAATAAAGTACTTTGGAACGATGCAATAAATGATACTGGCGCCGGACAAATGATTTACATCAAAAAATTGATAGAGGAATTCCCTTTTACTGAAGGTGTTGCCGATACTTCGATAATTGCTAATCAGGGTACAAAATACGATTATTTACCAGCTATAAAAGGCAAAAAATATGCTTTGATTTATACTTACAACGGAAGAAAATTAGCCATAAATCTTGGTAAAATAGAAGGAAATAAAGTAACTGCAAGCTGGTACAACCCAAGAAACGGAGAAAAAACAAAGATTGGAACATTTGATAACAAAGGAAAAAAAGAATTCCAGCCTTCTGGGAAAAAAGAAGATGGAAATGACTGGGTACTAATTTTAGAATCAGTTTATACAAAAATATAATCTGCATAAATCTGTCGAATCTGCGCAAAACCAAAAGCAACAATTATGAAAATCAAACATATACTATTACTACTTTGTTTAATTGCTGGATTCAATTCCGCTTTCGCTAAAAATGAAGGATGGATTAATATCCTGAATGCTGGTGGAAACAACAAAGGAATCCTGTGTACAAAAGCAATTCAAGGTGCTATTGATAAAGCATCAACTAATGATGGAGGTGGAACTGTTTATTTTCCTGCCGGAAATTATTTAACAGGTGCTTTAAAATTAAAAAGCAACATCACAATTTATTTGGATGCCGGGGCAGTTTTAAAATTTTCTGAGAATTTTGATGATTACCTGCCTTATGTAGAAATGCGTTATGAAGGTATCATGATGAAAACTTTTTCGCCATTATTTTATGCTAAAGATGCCGAAAACATTAGCATCAAAGGAAGAGGAGTAATCGACGGACAGGGAAAAGTCTGGTGGAATGAAGTGTACCGAATTGAAACTGCCAAAGGACCAATTCCTTTAACAAAATGGCAAAAAATGTGGGACGAACAAAATCCTGCAATTGGTTATGAACCATATTATAAAAGAACCATGGATAAAAAGTTCTTCAGACCTTCTTTTTTCCAGGTGCTTAATTGCAAGAATATTTTAATAGAAGGAGTTACTTTTCAAAATTCTCCTTTTTGGACGATAAATCCGGAGTTTTGTGAGAACATAACCATTACTGGAATTACAATCAACAATCCGCATTCGCCTAATACCGACGGAATCAATCCTTCGTCTTGCAAAAATGTACACATTTCTAATTGTCACATTAGCGTAGGTGATGACTGTATTACCATTAAATCAGGAAGAGATGCCGACGGTAGAAAATATGGTGTAGCTACCGAGAATGTAACGATTACCAATTGTACTATGTTGAGCGGTCACGGTGGAGTTGTTATTGGAAGTGAAATGTCGGGTGGAATCAAAAAAATCACGATTTCAAATTGTGTTTTTGACGGTACCGACAGAGGAATCCGATTGAAATCGGCTCGTGGTCGTGGAGGAGTGGTTGAAGACATTCGTGTTGACAATATCGTGATGAAAAACATCAAAGAAAATGCTATTATCATGGATTTGTTTTATGATAAATCAAGTAAAGAAGAACCGGTTTCGGAGCGAACACCTATTTTTAGAAACATTCACATCAGTAATTTAACAGGAACTGATGTTAAAAAAGCCGGATCTATTGTTGGGATTTCTGAAATGCCGGTTCAAAATATTTCTTTTTCGAACATAAATATCCAGTCTGAAGACGGATTTACATTGAACACCACAGATAATGTTGAATTTCACGATGTAAAAGTTACCACTAAAATGGGGGCTTCTTTCGAAATCGAAAATTCGACTAATTTAATTTTAGACAATGTGGCTACAATGAAACCAATTGCCAATACTCCATTGATTAAATTGACGAATGTTTCAAATATGATGATTAATAATAATTTCCCAATGTTTGCTACCGATATTTTCTTAGAAGCCGATGGTGCTAAAACCAAAGGAATTTATTTAAAGAATAACGTTTTTAACAATGTGAAAAAAGTAGTAAACAAAGGAGCAGCATTAAACGCGGCAGCCATTGTTGAATAAAAGGATTAATTTGATGAAAAAAATTACAATAGCATTATTAGTATTAGTTGGTTTATCCAGTTGTGTTTCTAAAAAGAATGAAGCTTATTTGTTTACTTCTTTTAGAGAACCGGCTACTGATGGATTGTATTTGGCTTCCAGTGAAGACGGTTACCATTGGAAAGATTTGGGCGGGCCTTACTTAAAACCTGAAGCCGGAAAGAGTAAAATCATGAGAGATCCTTCCATTGTAAAAGGGAAAAATGATGTGTATCACATGGTTTGGACCACCGATTGGAAAGGCGGGGACGGTTTTGGTTATGCCAGTTCTAAGGATTTAATCCATTGGTCAGAGCAACAGTACATCCACGTGATGAAAAACGAACCAGAGGTTGTCAATGTCTGGGCTCCCGAAATTTTTTATGATGATGAACAGGATCGTTATATTATCATTTGGGCTTCTACTATTCCTTTCCGTTTTGCAAAAGGAGTGGAAGAAGAGAAAAACAATCATCGAATGTATTATGTAACGACTAAGGATTTCAAGACTTTTTCGGATACCAAATTGTTTTTTGAACCTGGTTTTTCGGTTATTGATTGTGTGTTGTTAAAACGTGCTAAAAACGATTATGTTTTGGTTTTAAAGGACAATACCCGACCGATGCGAAATATAAAAGTGGCTTTTGGAAAAACACCTCTGGGACCATTCGAAAATATTTCAAATCCCTTAACCGATTATTTGTCGGAAGGGCCTACAGTAGTGAATTTAGGCAAAGACTGGTTGATTTATTACGATAACTACGGAGCTAAAAATTACCAGGCCATTCGAACTGCTGATTTTAAAAATTTTGAAAACGTAAGTTCAAAAATTAAACTT
Source organism: Flavobacterium sp. GSA192 (assembly GCF_006386525.1). Lineage (NCBI taxonomy): Bacteria > Pseudomonadati > Bacteroidota > Flavobacteriia > Flavobacteriales > Flavobacteriaceae > Flavobacterium > Flavobacterium sp. GSA192. The sequence continues at coordinate 334,940 of NZ_VAHC01000002.1, forward strand.
CCGGAAGGTCATAAACACGGAACGATTACAACTATTTCAAAGAAAACTTTGAAAGCTTTAATTGAAAAGAAGTAAAATATAATGCCACAGATTAAAAGGATTAGAAATCTTTGAAATCCGTAAAATCTGTGGCAAAAATAAAATTAAAGAACAATGATTCTATTTCAAAATATAAAAAGCAATATTGCAACAGCAACAACAATTTTATTGACTTGTGGTGCAATTCATTCTGCAATTGCTCAAAATGATACCATAAAATATGTTGGTAAAACACTTTCCAATGTCGATTACCATCATGGACAATTGAGTCCGGCTGTGGGGGTTCACGCTACGCAAATTATGCGTGCCAGTCGTGAACATCCTGATAAAGCAGATGGTTTTGGTTGGACCTACAATCATCAGTCAATGATGGCGTATTGGAATAATACTTTTTATTTACATTATTTGAGTGATCCTTCGGGTGAGCACATTCCGCCGAGTCAGACTTTTTTGATGACTTCTAAAGATGGGGTCAACTGGACAAAACCTAAGGTGCTTTTCCCTATTTACCGCGTTCCTGACGGATTTAAAAAAACAGAGGTAGAAGGTGTGGCTAAAAATCTGGATGCCATTATGCACCAGCGTATGGGATTTTATGTTTCTTCGGATAACAGATTACTTTCTTTAGGTTATTACGGAGTGGCCATGGATAAAAAAGACGACCCTAATGACGGGAAAGGAATTGGTCGTGTGGTGAGGGAAATCTACAAAGACGGAACTTTTGGGCCAATTTATTTTATCAGATACAACAAAACTGGAAACCCGTTGCCAACGACCTTTCCGTTTTATAAAAAGAGTAAAGACAAAAAATTCATCAAAGCCTGCGATGAGTTACTTTCTAAACCTTTGTTAATGCAACAGTGGGTGGAAGAAGCCGACAGGGATGACGAATTAATTCCATTAAAAAAACAATACAAAGCTTTCAATTATTATCATTTGCCTAACGGAAATGTCGTGGGACTTTGGAAATTTGCTTTGACATCTTTAAGTAAAGACAATGGAAAAACCTGGGAATATACCCCTTTGCGTGCGCCTGGTTTTGTAAACAGCAATGCTAAAATCTGGGGACAAAAAACATCTGATAACCGTTATGCAACAGTATATAATCCTTCAGAATACCGTTGGCCATTGGCAATTTCTACCTCTGATGATGGTTTGAATTATAAAGATTTATTGTTGGTTCACGGCGAAATCAGTCCGATGCGTTATGGTGGAAACTACAAATCGGCAGGTCCACAGTATGTACGCGGAATTCTGGAAGGAAACGGAACGCCACCAGACGGTAAACTTTGGGTGAGTTACAGTGTGAACAAAGAAGATATTTGGGTAGCTTCAATTCCGGTTCCGGTAACCAGTGAGGTGAAAGAAAATGCCAACGATGTTTTCAATAATTTGCCAAATGGCGATGAATTAAAAATGTGGAATACTTACGATTTGGCATGGGCTTCTGCTAAAATAGAAAAGAAAGCTGACGGCCAAAAAGCACTGACTCTTCGCGATCAGGATGCTTTCGACTATTCCCGTGCCGAACGTGTGATTCCGTTTGCCCAAAAAATGGAAGCTACTTTTACCGTAGTTCCTGAACAAAATAATAATGGTCTTTTACAGGTTGAATTCCAAAATAGACAAGGACTTCCTGCTATTCGAATTGTATTTGATTCGGATGGGGAAATAAAAGTAAAACATGGAGCTCGTCATGGTGGAATTGGAAAATACGAAGCCGGAAAAGAATATAAGCTTACTGTGAAGTTAGATGTTACTTCTCGTTCTTATACGATTCAGGTGAACGACAGTAAAGAAACTTTTAAGATATTCTATGCTCCGGTTGATGGTATTTCACGCATTATGTTCCGCACAGGAGAGCAACGTTATACGCCAAATCCAGATACAGAACCGGATACACCGGATTTTGTTGATTTGCCTGATACGGGTAAATTAATCCCGGAAGCTGTGTTTAATATCAAATCTTTGGTTACGAAAAAATTATAGGACACAGATGAAACGGATTCGCTATCGCGAAGACGCAGATTAATACAGATTTTAAAAATCCGTTTTTATCCGCGCTTTTACAAAGTAAATCAGTGTCATCCGTGTGCTAATCTCAACAATAAGAAATGAAGAATTTAAAATCCATAGTATTTCTACTTTGTTTATTAGTGACTTTTAGTTCTAATGGACAAATTGCTGTTAGCCATTTAACATGCAATAGCGCTACAAATCCTTTGGCAATAAGTGCACAAACACCTGTTTTTAGTTGGCAATTAAGTTCTAAAGATTTCAATGTTTTGCAGACGGCTTATCAGTTATTGATAGCTTCGTCAAAAGAGAAATTAAATCGCAACGAAGGAGATGTTTGGGATAGCGGAAAAGTAGTTTCTGCTGCAAGTCAGGATGTGCGTTATAATGGTAAAGGCTTAAAAAGCGAAAGCAAGTATTTCTGGAAAGTAAGAGTTTGGTCGAATGAAAAGACAGTTTCTAATTGGAGTGTCGCAGCTTATTTCAGAACGCAGCCTTCGGATTTGAATCCAACTTGGATTGGTGCCATTACAAAGGCCGATAGTCATTTGCCGGAAGGCCGAAATTATCATGCTGTAACTTTCAAAAAAGAAAAGAAACAAGCCATTATTGATGCCAGCGATTCTTTGTCCCGAAGAAGTATTCAATTGCGTAAATCATTTGCTGTTTCGAAAAAAATAAAAGAAGCCGTGGTTTATGTTTCGGGATTGGGACATTATGAATTGACACTGAATGGAAAAAAAGTAGGTAATAGTGTGTTTGCACCTTTGTGGACGGATTATGACAAAACAGTTTATTACAATACCTATGAAATCAATGCGAACGAATTGCTGAAAGGCGAGAACGTAATCGGGGTTTTATTGGGTAACGGAATGTACAATATGCTTGCCGAAAGGTATGCGAAATTCTTCGTGAGTTTTGGCCCGCCAACCTTGTTTTTGAAGATGAAAGTAGTCTACGAAGACGGTTCGGAACAAATTATAAAAACCGATAAAAGTTGGAAATATTCAAAAAGTCCAATTACGTTCAACAGTATTTTTGGAGGCGAAGATTATAATGCCAATCTGGAGCAGAAAGGCTGGAATACGGCTGGTTTTAATGATAATAATTGGAAATCAGTTGTTGTTCAGGAAGCGCCAAAAGGGTTTTTAAGAGCCCAACAAACCACTCCTATACAGATTGAAGAACAATTTGGCGTTAAAGCCGTAACGGAACCAAAAGCTGGAGTTCGTGTTTTTAATATGGGACAAAATTTATCCGGTTTTCCAACGATAAAAGTAAAAGGAAAAAAAGGACAAAAAGTACGCATTTGGGTTGGTGAAGGATTGAATGACGACGGAACCGTTGGTCAGGGAAGGTCAGGAAAAACGTATTATTTTGATTATACTTTAAATGGGGAAGGCGTAGAAGAATGGCAGCCAAGATTTAGCTATTATGGCTACCAATACATGCAAATTGAAGGTGTGAATTACAAAGAAACAAAGGATTTTTCACTGCCAACAATTGTAGATTTAAAATCTAATTTTATTTATAATTCGGCTGGAACAGCAGGAAGTTTTACTTCTTCGAATGAAATTTTTAATAAAACGCATGAGCTGATTAATAATGCCATTAAAAGTAATTTTCAAAGTGTATTGACCGATTGTCCGCACAGAGAAAAACTGGGTTGGCTTGAAGAATCACATCTAAACGGTCCCGGATTAATTTACAATTACAATCTGAAAAATTATATTCCGTCCATCATGCAAAACATTGCCGATGCACAGCGTGAAAACGGCATGATTCCTACTATTGCGCCGGAATATGTGATTTTTGGTGGCGATTTTACCGATTCGCCTGAATGGGGTGTGGCAGGTGTAATTTTGCCTTGGATGTATTATGAATATTATGGCGATGATTCTTTGTTGAAAGAATATTATCCTGTAATGAAAAAATATGTGGATTACCTGACTTCAAAGGCAGACAAAGGCATTGTTTCTTATGGCTTGGGCGATTGGTATGACTACGGAGAACATGCGGCGGGTTATTCTAAAAACAGTCCGATAGCACTTTCCGCTACATCACATTATTATTTTGGAGTCGATTTGCTGGCTAAGGCTGCGAAGCTATTAAATAAGAAAGAAGATGCAGTTACTTATGAAAATTTAGCAATAAGTGTAAAAAAATCATTTAATGGCAAGTTCTTTGATACAAAGACGAAACAATATGGCACAGGAAGTCAGTTTAGCAATGCCGTTCCGTTGTTTTTAAACATGGTTGCTCCGGAAGATAAGCAGGCTGTTTTAGACAATTTGGTTAACGACATTAAAGCTAGAAATTATCGATTGACCACCGGAGATGTGGGGAATCGTTATTTATTTCAGGTTTTGGCCGATAATGGGCTGAATGAGGTAATGTACAAAATGCACAATCATTATGATGCTCCGGGTTATGGTTTCCAAATTAAATTTGGCTTGACCACCTTAACGGAGCAATGGGATCCGAGAAAAGGAAATTCATGGAACCATTTTATGATGGGGCAAATTGAGGAATGGTTTTATGAAAGTTTAGTAGGGATTGTTCCTGATGAAACGAATCCAGGATTCAAACATTTCTTCCTGCAACCGGAAATTGTAGGTGATATGACTTTTGTAAAAGGAAGTTACAATTCGGTTTTTGGGGAAATTGCATCGGAGTGGGAGAAAAAAGAGGGTAAAGTATCTTTTAAATTTACGATTCCTGCTAATACCACGGCAACAGTAAAATTGCCGGTAAAAAAGAATGCACTTATCAAAGTAAATGGTAAAATACTAAGCGATTCTAAAAATGTTCTAAAAGTTTTAGCCAATGAAGAAAAAGCTTCATTTGTTTTAGGTTCAGGAATGTATGTTGTAGAATGTGCTTTGTAAATGAAAATAAAATGATAAATTTAAGGATGAAAAGGAATAAAATGAAGAAGTTGTTTATTGTGGTATTGCTATTTTTGTTGCTGCCAAAGGTAGAAGCACAAACATCGGATGATAATTATAAAGAACCGATAGTAAAGGCCATCAAAACAATAGAATCCATTTTTAAAATAACCATCATCGACAAAGATGGTTTGCTAAAAGGCAAGGAACTGGATTATGCCGAATGGAGAATTCGACAAGGCAATCTAGACGTTTCATTGACAGCCATTTTAGCGCCATTTGATCTTACTTTTTTTAAAGAAAACGATTCAACTTATGCTATTCGAAAATTTGAATATGCCAGAAGATCGGCTACTATTGGAAAAGAACGTTTAGAATTTTTGGCTGATTTGTATCCTAATTTAAAAGCTTGGGAAACCAGAAAAGCCGATTTAAAACAATGCATCATTAGTTCCATTGGTTTAGACAAAGCACCGCCGATGCCAAAGGCAAAGCCAATTTTAACCCCAAAAAGAATCTATAAAGATTACAGTGTGGAGAATATTGGTTTAGAAATTATTCCGGGTGTTTATGTAACAGGTTCTATTTATAAACCCTATCCTTTAAAAGGAAAAGTGCCGGTGGTAATTACGCCAAATGGGCATTTTGGTGATGGAAGATATAGAAAAGACCAGCAATTGCGTTGCGCTATTTTGGCAAAAATGGGAGCAGTTGTAGTAGATTTTGACTTGTTTGCCTGGGGCGAATCTACTTTACAATTTGAATCGACTTTGCATAGAAATAGTATTGCTCAAACCATTCAGGTTTTAAGTGCAGAACGATTGTTAGATTATTTGGCAACACAAAAATATGCCGACATGAACCGGGTAGGAGCTACAGGTGGTTCAGGAGGTGGTTCTCAAACGATGTTTTTAGCAGCGATTGATGACAGAATTAAAGTTTCAGTTACTGTGGTTATGACTTCGTCTCATTTTACAGGCGGTTGTCCTTGCGAAAGTGGTCGCGGTTTACACCTTTGTGGAAACGGAACTAACAATGCTGAAATTGCAGCCATGGCAGCTCCAAAACCACAGTTGATTGTTTCCGATGGTGGCGATTGGACGGCTACAGTGCCGGAATTAGAATTTCCATTTATTCAAAAAACCTATGGTATGTATGGAAAACAAAGTTTGGTTGAAAATGTACATTTTCCTAAAGAAGGACATAATTATGGAGAGTCAAAACGCATGGCGATGTATCCTTTTATGGCAAAATATTTAGGTTTGGATATTAGCAAAGTAAAAAACAGCAAAGGCGAAATAGATGAATCGACTTGCGTAATTGAACCAACAGAAAAGTTATTGGTTTTTGGTACTAAAGGCGAAAAGTTACCGGCAAATGCTTTAAAAGATATTAATGAATTGTATGCCCTTTTTGGCGAAAAAAACGAAAAAGTATATGAAGTTAAGAAATAATATAGCGAAAATAATATTTGTATTATCGGCTTTTGTGGTAACGTTTACATTTCAGGCGCAATCAAAATCCGATTTAAAATTGTGGTACAATAAACCCGCAGCTATCTGGAACGAAGCCTTGCCTTTGGGTAATGGTCGTTTAGGAGCGATGGTTTTTGGAGATCCGTCAATTGAAAGATTACAATTAAACGAAGAAACTATTTGGGCTGGTTCGCCAAATACTAATGCGCATTCAAAATCATTGGAAGCTTTGCCGGTTGTTAGAAAATTAGTTTTCGAAGGCAAATTCAAAGAAGCTCAGGATTTAGCCACACGCGATATTATGTCGCAAACCAATGACGGAATGCCATACCAGACTTTTGGAGGCGTTTATATTTCGTTTAACGGACATAATGATTACAAAAACTATTATAGAGATTTAGATATTTCTAATGCCACTGCTTCGGTACAATACGAAGTAGATGGTGTGACTTACAAGAGAGAAGTCTTGACTTCTTTTTCTGATCAGGTGATTGCAGTGAAATTATCGGCAAGTAAAGCTGGAAAAATCACTTGTAATGTAATGATGAACAGCCCGATTGATAAAACAGTTTCTTTTTCAGACAGCAACGAGATTGTAATGACAGGAACGGGAACTAATTTTGAAGGAGTAAAAGGAAAAGTGAAATTTGAAGGGCGTTTGGCAGTTCAAAATAAAGGCGGAAAAGTAACTTCTAAAAATGGTGTTGTAAGCATTAATGGTGCCGATGAAGCGACTTTGTACATTTCGATTGCGACCAATTTTGTGGACTATAAAACTTTGGATGAAGATCAAACTCCAAAATGTAAAAAATATTTAGCAGTGGCTTTGCCAAAAGATTTCGAAACCATTAAAAAGAATCATGTAGCTTTTTATCAAAAGTACTTCGATCGTGTGAGTTTAGATTTAGGTTCAAATGCTAATGCAAAGAAACCTACAGACGAACGTATTCGTGATTTTAAGAATCAATTTGATCCGCAACTGGCAGCGCTGTATTTTCAGTTTGGACGTTATTTGTTGATTTCTTCTTCGCAACCGGGTGGTCAGCCGGCTAATTTACAGGGGATTTGGAACGATATGGTTTCTCCGCCTTGGGATAGTAAATACACCATGAATATCAATGCAGAGATGAATTATTGGCCGTCTGAGGTTACCAATCTTTCTGAAATGCACGAGCCGTTTATCCAAATGGCAAAAGAATTGAGTGTTACCGGTGCCGAAACAGCAAAAACAATGTATAATGCCCGCGGTTGGGTCTTGCATCATAATACCGATATTTGGCGCGTAACCGCTCCGGTAGATCAGGCAGCTTCAGGAATGTGGCCAACAGGTGGCGCCTGGGTTTGTCAGGATTTGTGGGAACGTTATTTGTACACCGGTGATAAAAAATATTTAAACGAAATTTATCCGGTGATGAAAGGAGCGGCTCAGTTCTTTTTAGATTTTATGATTCAAGATCCAAATACAGGTTATTTGGTGGTAGTGCCTTCTTCTTCGCCTGAGAATGTTCATGCCGGTGAGGATGGAAAATCGACCATTGCTTCGGGAACAACTATGGATAATCAGTTGGTTTTTGATTTATTTACTAATGTGATGAAAGCTTCAGCTTTGGTTTCTCCAGATGCAGCTTTTACTAAAAAATTGAAGGAAGCTTTGGCTAAAATGCCTCCAATGAAAGTGGGAAAACACAATCAGTTACAGGAATGGCAGGAAGATTGGGACAATCCAAAAGACAATCACCGTCATGTTTCGCATTTATACGGTTTGTTTCCGAGTAATCAAATTTCACCAATTAAAACACCTGAATTATTTGAAGCGGCTAAACAATCCTTGATTTACAGAACAGATGAATCGACAGGATGGTCTATGGGTTGGAAAGTTAATTTATGGGCTCGTTTACTAGACGGAAATCACGCTTATAAATTAATTCAGGACCAATTGCATTTGGTAACCGCTGACCAACGCAAAGGTGGAGGAACTTACCCAAATATGCTTGACGCCCATCAGCCATTTCAGATTGACGGTAACTTTGGATGTACTGCCGGAATTGCCGAAATGCTGATGCAATCTCAGGAAGATGCGATTCATTTATTACCGGCCTTGCCAACGGTTTGGAAAGAAGGAAGCATCAAAGGTTTGGTAACCCGAGGCGGATTTGTAATTGATATGACCTGGAAAAACAATAAAGTTTCGATTTTGAAAGTGTATTCAAAATTAGGAGGAAACTGCCGATTGAAATTGGAAAATACATTAAAAGCAGAAAAAGGAATTGCGTTTAAAAAAGCAAAAGGTAAAAACCCGAATCCGTTGTTTTATGAGGTTGAAGTAAAGAAACCAATCATTTCTAAAGAAGCAAAATTGCCTAAAGTGCAATTGCCAAAGTATAATGAATATGATGTGGAAATGAAAGCTGGGCAGACTTATACTTTTTATGGGAATTAATGGTCATTGCGAGGAACGAAGCAATCTCATAACGTGAGCAACAGATGTGATTGCTTCGTTCCTCGCAATGACAAACGGAAAACTAAATAAAATAATTAGAACAATGTTACACCAATTTAAATACAAGATAATAGCTTTCGTAATAATGATTGCAGCTTTCAGTAGTTGTAAGTCAGGAGCGGCACATTCTAAAAAAGGAACGGCAGTTATTTTAAAAGCGGATAATTACAAGCATTATGTTGATTATTTCAACATCATGGAAGAGGAGAATCTGAAATTTGCGATTCCGAATGATAGTGCGTGGGCGTGGATGGAAAAAAATATTCCGTTGTTTGAATGTCCGCAACAGAATTTTGAGGAAATTTATTATTATCGTTGGTGGACAGCTCGAAAACACATCAAGAAAACGCCACTTGGTTTCGGAATTACGGAGTTTTTGGTAGATCGTTCGTATGCTGATAAATACAATTTGATTGCTTGTGCGGTTGGGCATCATATCAATGAATTTCGTTGGGTGCACAATCCGCAGTACATTGAGCAGGATGTGAAAATTTGGTACCGTGGCAATGAAGGAAAACCTATGAACAAATTGTATAAATTCAGCAGTTGGACAGCTGATGCTTTGTACAATCGTTATTTGGTGAATAAGGATGAAAAATTCTTATTGGATATGTACCCAGATATGGTGACTGATTATGCGGTTTGGGAAAAAGACCGTCAGCGTAAAGATGGTTTGTTTTGGCAACATGACGTAAAGGACGGAATGGAAGAGTCGTTGAGTGGCGGGCGAAAAGTGCAAAATGCAAGACCGACGATTAACAGTTATATGTATGGAAATGCAATTGCGATTGCTAAAATGGCATCTATGAAAGGCGACAAGGAAGTGGAAGCGAAGTTTAAAGCCAAAGCTGATGTCCTGAAACAATTGATAGAAACCAAATTATGGAATTCGAAAAGTGAATTTTTTGAAACTTTTACCGAGAAAGATACTTTAGCGCAGGTTCGCGAAGCCATCGGATTTATTCCGTGGTATTTTAATTTGCCACAAAAAGACAAAGGTTTTGAAAAAGCATGGGAACAGATTAAGGATGAAAAAGGGTTTTCGGCGCCTTTTGGTTTGACAACTGCCGAGCGAAGAAGTCCGCGTTTTAGAACTCACGGAACTGGAACCTGCGAATGGGACGGTGCGATTTGGCCTTTTGCGACAGCGCAAACCTTAACCGCTTTGGCGAATGTTCTGAATAATTACAATCAGAATTTCGTTGCCAAAACCGATTATTTTAAACAGATGAATCTGTATGTCGAATCACAATACTATCGTGGCAGACCTTATATTGGAGAATATCTGGATGAAACGACAGGTTATTGGCTGATGGGTGACAGGGAAAGAAGCCGTTATTACAATCACTCGACTTTTAACGATTTGATGATTACCGGATTGGTTGGTTTACGTCCAAGAGCGGATGAAAAAATTGAAGTGAATCCGTTGATTCCACAAGATAAGTGGGATTGGTTTTGTTTGGATAATGTTTTGTATCACGGGAATATCATAACGATTCTTTGGGATAAAACAGGGGAGAAATATGGTAAAGGAAAAGGTTTCAGAATTTTTAAAAACGGTAAGGAAATTGCGGTTTCTGAAAAATTGCAGCGAGTGATTTCGGAATAGAGTTTTGAATGCTTCGGAGAAGCATAATATTTATAGCAAAATACGTCCGAATGATAAAAAGCTCCAGCGGAGCGATACATATAAAAAATTATGTCGCCTAGCTGGGGCTTAATGAACTTTACTATTATAAAATCTATAAATATATCGTCCCTTTGGGATTTTACATTGGTTAAAATAACATTATGAAAAAGTTTTTTTTACATCTTACATTAATCATTACACTTTTGACTTATTCGGCGCAAGCCCAAAATAAAATCAGCGTAACCAATCTGCAGTGCGAAATGCTGAACAATCCGGAAGGGATTGATGTTTTAAAACCTCGTTTGAGCTGGCAGATAAAGTCGGATGTAAACGATGTAAAGCAAACGGCCTATCAAATTCTTGTGGCTTCGACTTTAGAAAACCTGAATGCAAACCAAGCCGATTTGTGGGATAGTGGAAAAGTAACAAGCGATAATTCGGTTAATGTTGTTTACAACGGGAAAAAGCTGGGAGACCGACAAAATGCGTTTTGGAAAGTAATTGCTTTTACCAATAAAGGCGAAATAAAATCTACAGATAAGGCTCATTTTAGTATTGGGATTTTAACTTATGCCGACTGGAAATCGACTCGCTGGATTGGCTATGAAAAATTATCGAAAGATGATAGCGTTTCTCAATATTCGAGATTGTCTGCGCGTTATTTGCGAAAAGAAATTGATGTAAAAAAACAAGTCAAATCTGCCAAGGTTTACATTATGGGAATGGGCTTGTATGAGTTGTACATTAACGGAAATAAAATTGGTGATCAGGTTTTGGCTCCGGTTCCAACGGATTATACTAAAAACGTAAAATACAATGTTTTTGATGTGACTTCGCAACTAAAAGAAGGCAAAAATATGCTGGGAACCATTTTAGGGAACGGACGGTTTTTTGCGATGCGTCAGGATTACAAACCTTATAAAATTAAGTCATTTGGTTTCCCAAAATTAGCTTTGCAATTGTTTGTCGAATATACTGATGGAACTAATGAAGTTATTCGAACAGACGATACCTGGAAACTAACTACGGACGGACCGATTTTATCCAACAACGAATATGACGGTGAAGAATTCGATGCCCGCAAGGAAATGAAAGGTTGGAACACTACCAATTTTGATGATAAAAACTGGGTGAATGCCAGATATGTTCAGGAACCGGGTGGTTTTTACGAAGCACAGATGACGCCGAATATGAAAATAATGCGTGAATTGAAACCGATTTCGATTAAGGTTACTGCCAAAGGTACTTACATTTTGGATATGGGTCAGAATATGGTGGGCTGGTTGCAACTGAAAGTGAAAGGAAAAAGTGGTGACAAAATCACAATGAAATTTGCGGAGTCTTTACAAGCAGATGGTTCGCTATATATTGCCAATTTGCGTGATGCTAAAACTACTGATGTTTATACTTTGAAAGGTGAAGGCGAAGAAATCTGGGAACCTCGTTTTATATTTCACGGTTTTCGATTTGTCGAAATTTCGGGTTTTCTGACTAAACCAACATTGGACAATTTCATTGGAAAAGTGGTGTATGACGATATGAAAACAACGGGAGCATTCGAATCTTCGGATGCGACGATGAATCAGATTTTCAAAAATGCCTGGTGGGGAATCAGCGGAAATTACAAAGGAATGCCAATCGATTGTCCACAGCGAAACGAGCGTCAGCCTTGGTTGGGAGACCGAACAACGGGTGCTTATGGCGAAAGTTTTTTATTCAATAACCAGACTTTGTATGCTAAATGGCTGGATGATATTAAATATTCACAAACTCAGGATGGAGGATTGCCAGATGTGGCACCAGCTTTTTGGCGTTATTATGGTGATAATGTAACCTGGCCAGGAACCTATATCACGGTTGCAGATATGTTGTATCATCAATTTGGCGATGCAGAAGTCATTAAAAAACAATATCCGTCCATGAAAAAGTGGATGCTGTATATGGAAGAAAATTATCTGCAAAATGATTTAATGAACAAGGATAAATACGGTGACTGGTGCGTGCCACCGGAATCATTGGAATTAATTCGTTCCAAAGATCCTGCCCGTTTAACGGATGGCGAATTGATTTCGAGTGCGTTTTATTATCAGCTTTTGGGCATAATGAAAAAATTTGCTAAAATCGCAAAAGCTGATGCTGATATTGCTCATTATGGTGATTTAGAAACAAGAATTAAAAAAGCATTCAACGCTAAGTTTTTTAATGTTGACAAAAATACTTACGCTAATAATACGGTTACAGCTAATCTCTTGCCTTTGGCTTTCGGGATTGTTCCGGAAAATGAAAAAGACAAGGTTTTCCAAAACATGGCTCACGAAGTTGAGGTGACTAAGCAAGGACATATCAGCACGGGAGTTATTGGAACACAATTTTTGATGCGAACTTTGACAAACTTTGGAAGAGGGGATTTAGCTTTCAAACTGGCTTCTAATAAAACCTATCCAAGTTGGGGCTTTATGGTCGAAAACGGAGCGACTACCATTTGGGAATTATGGAACGGAAATACTGCTGACCCATCCATGAATTCACAAAACCACGTGATGCTTTTGGGCGATTTATTGATTTGGTATTACGAAAATATGGCGGGAATCAAGAGCAATTCTGAAACTCCGGGTTTCAAACAAATCATTATGAAACCAGATTTCAATGCAGGATTGACTTTTGTAAATGCTTCTTACGAATCCATTTACGGACTGATTAAAAGCGATTGGAAGAAAAACAAAAACACTTTAGAATGGAAAATTACCATTCCGGCCAATTCATCGGCGTTAGTTTATTTGCCAACAACGAATGCTTCTGATGTAAAAGTGAATAAACAAAAGGTGGATGAAAATTCTAAAATAGAAAAGAATAAAATGGTTCTTGAATTGCCTTCGGGAACTTATCAAATAAATGTAAATAATATAAAACAATGATAATGAAAACCTTAAAAACAAGCCTTCTCGTTTTAACCGTAATACTTTTTGCAAGTTGTAAATCGGCTTTGGAAAAAAAGACCTGGAAAGAGGGGATTTTAGTAGATCAGTTTATATATGATAAAGCACCTTATCCTTCTTGCCATGCCGTAACCATTGTGGAAGCCACTAATGGAGATTTAGTTTCGTCTTGGTTTGGCGGTACACATGAAAGACATCCTGATGTTTGTATTTACGTAGCTATAAAACCTAAGGGAAGTGATAAGTGGAATGAAGGTGTTAAAGTTGCCGATGGAGTAATGTCTGATGGAACAAGATTTCCAACCTGGAATCCTGTTTTGTACCAAATTCCGGGAGGTGATTTGATGTTGTTTTATAAAATAGGACCAAAGCCATCTGAATGGTGGGGAGTTTACAGAACTTCTTCTGACGGAGGAAAAACCTGGTCTGATAAAATTGATATGCCGAGTAAAGATTTTCTTGGACCCATCAAAAACAAACCAGTTTTGTTGAGTAACGGAACATTATTATTGCCTTCAAGCACCGAAGGAAATGGCTGGCATTTGCGTATGGAATCAACTCCTGATTTTGGAAAAACATGGGTAATGGGAGATACCATTTCAAGAGGAAAGCAAAAAATCAATGCCATTCAGCCAAGTATTTTGTTTCATAAAGATGGAAGCATTCAGGCAATTGGAAGAACTAAAAACAGAGCTATCTTCAGTACTTTTTCTAAAGATAATGGAAAAACCTGGTCGGATGTAGAGTTAATAGGTTTGCCAAATAACAACTCAGGAACCGATGCTGTGACTTTGAAAAACGGAAAACACCTGTTGGTTTACAACCACGTTTTGCCTCCGGGAACAGAAGCTAAAGGACCTAGAACACCGTTGAATGTTTCTATTTCTGATGATGGAATCAACTGGAAAGCAGCATTGGTTTTAGAAGATTCGAATATTAGTCAATATTCCTATCCTTCGATGATACAGAGTAAAGACGGAATGGTGCATATTGTTTACACCTGGAGACGTCAAAAATTGAAATACGTAAAAGTAGATCCTAAAAAATTAAAAGCTTTACCAATTAACAATGGTATTTGGCCTGGAGAAGAAAATAAAGTGGTCAAAGCTGTTAAAGCGGAAGAAGAATAAAAATCAAAAATTTAACCATTAAGATAGTAAGTTTCATTGAGGATTCATCTTAACTTTCTTATTGTCTTAATGGTAAAAACTAATAATATGAAATTAACTTATTTAAAAAGAAATTCACTTATTATAGTTCTTGCTGTTTTGAGTAGTACGTTTAATAATATTGCATTTGCTCAAACCTCAAAAAATCAACGCTATAAAGTAGCTGTTTGCGACTGGATGATATTAAAAAGACAAAAGCTAGGTTCATTTCAGTTGGCGAGCGAAATTAAAGCAGATGGAATCGAACTAGACATGGGCGGTTTGGGCAATCGTGAAACTTTTGATAGTAAACTGGCTGACCCTGTTGAGGTGAAAAAATTCAAGGATAAGTCCAAAGAATTTAATGTTGGAATTTCATCCATTGCCATGTCTGGATTTTACGGACAATCTTTTGCAAAAAGAGAAACCGTAAAAAGAATGGTTCAGGATTGTATTGATGCCATGAAAACTATGAATGTAAAAGTGGCTTATTTGCCATTAGGAACACAATGCGATTTGAAGAAATTCCCGGAATTGCGTCCGATTATTGTTGAACGTTTGCAATGGGCTGGAAAGCAAGTGGCAAAAATAGGTGGTGTAATCGCTATCGAAACTTCACTAGATGCTACTGCCGAGAAAAAATTACTAAAGGATATTGGTTGTAAAAGCATCAAGAGTTCATTCAATTTTTCGAATGCTATCGAAAATAAAAAGGATATTTCGGCTGAGCTTAAAATTTTAGGAAAAAAATACTTAGCCCAAATTCATGCTTCCAATACCGATGGTTTTTGGTTGCAAAATGACAAAGCCATTGATATGCCTAAAATCAAATCGACTTTAGATAAGATGAACTGGAAAGGCTGGCTTATTGTAGAACGTTCCCGTGATACTACGGATGTGCATAATGTAAAAGCCAATTACGGAGCGAATGTCGCTTATTTGAAGAAAATTTTTCAGAATTAAAAATTAAATGCCACGAAGGCACAAAGTCACAAAGAAAATTTAAGTTCAACGGTTTTAATAAATTATTGGCTTCTAAAAAATTTGAGTCTTTGCGTCTTTGTGGCAAAACAAAAATTATAATACAAATGAAATATTTAAGCTTACTTTTTTTAGCCCTTTGTGTCACTTTTGCGTCAGCGCAAAATGTTACTATTGTTCGTGATGCCCATGCACCAAGAGCACAATTTGGTGCCGAAAAATTATCAGAAATAGCAAAAGCAAAAGGATTCAAAGTAGTTTTTGCTGATAAAGCACCTAAAAAATCAAAAGATAAAGTAATTATCATTGGCGAAAAAGGAACTGATTTTTGGAAACAAAATTCTAAAAATGCTAAAATTGATGATAGTCAATTAACCAAGAAAGAAGGTTTTCAAATTAGTACTCAAAAGAACATAATTTACATTGAAGGTACTGATGCTTCTGGTGCTTTGTATGGCGCTTTAGAATTAGCCAATCGCATTAAAGAAGAAGGCAAAATCCCATCAGAAGTAGCCATTCAGGACAGCCCGGAAATGGTATTGAGAGGAACTTGTATTGGGATGCAAAAAACCACTTATCTTGGAGGTCGCGGCGTTTATGAATATCCGTATACTCCAGAATCTTTTCCTTGGTTTTATGATAAAGATCTTTGGATAAAATACCTGGATATGATGGTCGAAAACCGTATGAATTCATTGTATTTGTGGAACGGACATCCATTTGCTTCTTTGGTAAAGCTAAAAGAATATCCATTTGCTGTTGAGGTTAGCGACGAAACTTTTAAGAAAAATGAAGAAGTCTTCAAATTCCTAACAGTTGAAGCTAATAAAAGAGGAATCTGGGTGATACAAATGTTTTATAACATTATTCTTTCTAAACCTTTTGCAGATCATTATAACCTTAAAACTCAGGAAAGAGAGCGTGTTATTACGCCGTTGATTGCCGATTATACTAAAAAATCAATCACTGCATTTATAGAAAAATATCCAAATGTTGGTCTATTAGTATGTTTAGGAGAAGCAATGAATACGGTTGAAGATGATGTGAATTGGTTTACCAATACAATCCTTCCAGGTGTTCAGGATGGTTTGAAAGCCTTAGGAAAAACAGAAGAACCGCCTATTATCCTACGTTCACACGATACAGATGCTCCAGCGGTAATGGCGAAAGCTTTGCCATTGTATAAAAACTTATATACCATGAGTAAGTATACTGGGGAATCTTTGACCACTTATACACCAGGTGGACCTTGGGGAGAAACACACAAGCAATTGAGTTCTTTAGGATCAATTCATATTGAAAATGTGCATATTTTGGCAAATTTGGAGCCTTTTAGATATGGTTCTCCAGATTTTATCCAAAAAACAGTAAAAGCAATGCATAATATTCATGGAGCAAATGCACTGCATTTGTATCCTCAGGCATCGTATTGGGACTGGCCTTATACAGCTGATAAAACCAAAACGGGAGAACGATTAATGGAAATGGATCGGGACTGGATTTGGTACAAAGCCTGGGCAAGATATGCCTGGGACAGTAAAAGAGATCGTACTCAGGAAATTGGTTACTGGGACAATCAATTTGCTAAAAAATATGGAACAGATTCAGAAGCAGGAAAGAATATCTTAGAAGCTTATGAACAAATAGGCGAAATTGCTCCTAAAACCTTAAGACGTTTCGGAATCACCGAAGGAAACCGTCAAACGTTATTGTTAGGAATGTTCGAAAGTCAATTGGTTAATCCGGCTAAATGGCGTGTGTATCCAGGATTCCATGAGTCTTGTGGACCTGTGGGCGAATTGCTTTTAGAATATGCCAAAAAAGAATGGAATCATGAAGCGCATATTGGAGAAACGCCTACGCAAATTATTAAAGAAATTGTACAACACGGAAAAATAGCTGTTGAAGCTATTGATAAAGCAACTCCTGCTGTTGCTAAAGAAAAAGACGAATTCAATCGTTTAAAAAATGATGTGTATTGCTACAATGCTTTTGCAAATTGTTTTTCTGAAAAAGTAGAAGCAGCTTTATTGGTTCTAAGATACAGTTATTCAAATGATATTACCGATTTAGACAAAGCCGTTCCTCATTTGGAAAAAGCTTTGGAGTATTATGAAGAATTGGTGAAACTAACTAAAGACACTTATTTGTATGCTAATAGTATGCAAACGGCACAACGCCGAATTCCTATTGGTGGAGATGATGGATTCAATAAAACATGGACTGAATTGTTGCCGCATTATGAACGAGAATTAGCTAATTTTAAGAGAAATATTAGTCTTTTAAAAGAAGCTAAAAACGGAAAAATCAAACAAAAAGTTGTGGCTCCATGGAAAACGGCTAATGTTACTATGTTAAGTCCAAAATCAAATTCTTACGCGGTTAAAGAAGGAACAAAAGTGTACGGAACGCCAATTTCAGAATTGATAAAAGTAGCTCCGGAACTTAAAAACCTAAAAGGAATTTCATTCGTTGAAGATCAGCAAAATACAGAAGGAACAACTTTAAAATTCAAGAATAATACTCCGGTAAAATTGGTAGTGGGTTATTTTAACTCTGATCAAAAAAGGTTTTTATTGCCTCCAAGTTTAGAAACAAATGCAGCCGGAAATGAAATGGGAGAAGCCGAAGTAATTTTGGCAAATGCTATGAATTTAAAAGAATTACCAAGGGTAAATATCCATACTTATACCTTTAAAGCGGGTGAAAACCAACTGAATTTAGGTAAAGGAAGAGTCCTGATTTTAGGATTTATTGATGCAAATCAAAAAATTGAACCTCGCGATGTGGGCTTTATAGATGCTGGCGAAAAAGAAGCAGTAGACTGGTTGTTTTACTAAGAATAGAAAATTTAAAACCCTTTCAGAGTGTACTTTGAAAGGGTTAAATACATAAAAAATGAAGAGATTAATTTATATACTATTTTTTATAACTACTGTTTCATGGGCGCAAACTCAAGAAAGAGCAACTTCATTTCGTAAAGAGATTTCGTTGAATGCGGGTTGGAAAACTACTATGGTGGATTCTCATCCAGAAGCAAAACAGGATTTTGCGCAAGATTCAAATGCTGATGCTAATTGGAAATCCGTAAATGTTCCTCACAATTGGGATCAATATGAAGGCTTTCGCCAAATGAAACATGGCAATTTGCACGGAACGGCTTGGTATTCGAAAAATTTGAAAATTGGCAAAGAACAAAAAGGGAAAAAACTGTTTCTGTTTTTTGAAGGAGTAAGCAGTTACGCTACGGTTTGGGTAAACGGAACTGAAGTAGGTCAACACAAAGGAGGTCGAACGACTTTTACGTTGGATATTAGTAATGCCGTAAAATACAATTCGAATAACAAAATTGTAGTCAAAGCAGCTCATCCTGCTTTTATTGCCGATTTACCTTGGGTTTGTGGTGGTTGTTCTGGCGAATGGGGATTTTCAGAAGGTTCACAACCGATGGGAATTTTTAGACCGGTGACTTTAATTACAACTAATGATGTCCGAATTGCTCCTTTTGGAATTCATATCTGGAATGATGAGACAGTTTCAAAGGAACAGGCGATTTTGCATACAACCACTGAGATTCAAAATTACAGTCAGTCAGATAGAAATGTTACTGTAATTAGTTCTCTTTTGGATAAAAACGGAAAAGAATTAGCTTCTGTGAAAAATACTGTGGTGCTTTCGAAAGAAACGAAAGAGATTCAACAAACATTACCTCAAATTAAAAATCCAAAATTATGGTCGCCAGAAAGTCCGTATTTGTATACGCTTTCGACTACTATTTTAGAAAAAAATAAAGTTTTAGATAAAATTACTACGCCTTATGGAATTCGTTGGGTTTCCTGGCCAGTGGATAGAGCGGGCAATGACAAGCGATTTTTTATAAATGATCAACCCGTATTTATTAATGGAACTTGCGAATATGAACATCAATTAGGGCAAAGTCATGCTTTTTCGGATACACAGATAAAAGCCAGAATTGAGCAAATCAAAGCGGCTGGTTTTAACTCTTTTAGAGAAGCACACCAACCACATAATTTGAAATATCAGGAATTGCTGGACGAAAGCGGTATTTTGTTTTGGTCTCAGTTTTCGGCTCATATTTGGTACGATACGCCTGAGTTTAAAGAAAACTTCAAAACTTTATTGCGCGAATGGATTAAAGAACGTCGTAACAATCCATCGGTGGTGTTGTGGGGATTACAAAATGAAAGTACCATCCCAAAAGAATTTGCGGAAGAATGTACAAAAATCATTCGCGAAATGGATCCAACAGCTTCTTCACAACGCAAAGTAACAACTTGTAATGGTGGTGAAGGAACAGACTGGAATGTGGTGCAAAACTGGTCCGGAACTTACGGAGGAGATCCCTTTAACTATGCTGTCGAAATGAGTACGCAATTATTGAACGGAGAATACGGTGCCTGGCGTTCACATGATTTGCACAGCGAAGGTGAATTTGCGCAAAAAGGAATTCTTAGTGAAAACCGTTTTTCGCAGTTAATGGAAATTAAAATCCGTGAAGCTGAATCGGTAAAAGATAAAATAGCGGGACAATACAACTGGTTATTTGCTTCGCATGAAAATCCGGGGCGTGAACAAAACGGTGAAGGATTCAGAGCTATCGATCAGGTGGGACCCGTTAATTACAAAGGGTTGTTTAGCATTTGGGGTGAGCCTTTGGATGCCTATTATATGTACCGGGCCAATTATGCATCGAGTAAAACCAATCCAATGGTCTATATTGTTTCGCATACCTGGCCGAATCGTTGGGAAGCTCCTGGAGTTAAAAACGGAATTGATGTTTATTCGAATTGTGATGAGGTTGAATTGTTTAATGATGTCAACAATCAATCTTTAGGGAAATTGAAAAACCCGGGAAGAGGACAACATTTTCAATGGAATAAAGTCAACATAAAATACAATGTGTTGTATGCTGTGGGTTATGTTAAAGGCAAAAAAGTAGCTCAGGATTATATTGTTTTAAATAATTTACCCGAAGCGCCTAATTTGAAAAGCTTAAGCTCAAAAGAAGAAATTGTAGTTTCAAAAAAGGATTATAATTATATCTACCGTGTGAATGCGGGCGGACCTGATTTTAAAGATTCGGAAGGAAATGTATGGTCAGCCGACGTTCATAAAACCGAACCGAACACTTGGGGTTCTACTTCCTGGGCAGATGAATTTAAAAATGTACCTGCTTATTTTGCCAGTCAGCGATCTACTTCTGATTTAGTTGATGGGACTCAAAATGATGCTTTATTTCAGAATTTCCGTTATGGAATGAATAAACTAAAGTATGAATTTCCCGTTCCTGATGGCGAATATTTAGTCGATTTGTATTTTTCTGAGCCTTGGTACGGAACGGGTGGCGGATTGGATTGTAAAGATTGGCGCGTTTTTGATGTGGCAATTAACGATAATGTAGTACTGAAAGATTTTGACATTTGGAGTGAAGTTGGTTTTTCAAAAGCAGTGAAAAAAACGTTCACGGTGAAAAGTAAAAATGGTAAGTTAGTAATTGATTTTCCAAAAGTAAGTTCGGGAGAAGGAATTATGTCTGCGATTGCCATTGCTACCAAAGACAAATCGGTGAAAGCAGCTGCGCCTTCGCCAAACAATATTTTGGATGTTACGACAAATACTTCGTTTGAAATTGGTTCGTGGTTAAATACCAATCAAAAACAATACACAGATTCTGAGGTGACTTTTACACAATTACCGCCTAATTTGTACACTGCCGATTATATCCGTTTTTCGAATAATCAAAACACCAGCGGTTCTTTTATTTCGAAAGAAGAAGCGACGGTTTCAGTATTTGTAGATTCGAAAATAGAAACAACTTTGCCTTGGCTTACTGATTATAAAAAATCGGAAACAACAGCAAAAAACAGTAACGGAGATGTTTTTACTATTTTCGAAAAAGAAGTAAAAAAAGGAGAAACCGTATTTTTTGGTAATAAAGGCGATGGTACGCCATCATTTACTATTGTGGTAGTCCCAACTTCCGATTTGGGAAAAGTTAAAGACGACAGACCTTCGTTAAAACTCGAAGCAGAAGATGCTAAAATAAAAGGTGGGGGAACGGTAAAAGGAAATTTCAAGTCGAGTGATTATGTTGAATTTGCAAAAAACACACCAAATAGTATCGAATTTGAAGTGAATCCTGGTGTTGCTAATATATACCTGATGCGTTTTAGATACATGAATATGAATGCCGAACCGATAAAGGTGAAGTTGATTATTGAAGATGCTTACGGAATTTTGATGCGAAATGATGAAATTGAATTTCCGGCGCCTACAGAGAAATGGAAGGTTTTAAATACCACTTCGGGAGGTTATATCAATGCCGGAAAATATAAAATCAGAATTGAATCGGATAACATGAAAGGATTGCGTTTGGAATCTTTTGAGTTTCAATAAGTAGAGAATAGAAAAAAGAATAAAGAAAATAGATTTATGAATTTACATAAAAGTGTTTTACAAAAAGGAACAATAGCAATTGCATTGTTGTTTTTGGTTGCTTGTGCATCAACAAAAAAAGAGAGTAGAATTGTAGCCGATTTCAATTCGGATTGGAATTTTAAGTTGGGTGATTATCCAACGGCAATACAGGCTAATTTTGATGCGAATGATTGGCGTACGTTAGATTTACCGCACGATTGGAGTATCGAAGGTGCGTTTAATAAAGATAATCCAACCAAACAGGCTCAGGCATTTTTGCCGGCAGGAAAAGGCTGGTACCGAAAAACATTTACACTTCCCGAAGATTGGAAGAACAAAAACGTTTCGATTGAATTTGACGGCGTTTTCAAAAACAGCGAAGTATTCATTAATGGACATTCGTTAGGAATGCGCCCAAATGGATACATTTCATTTGCCTACGAATTGTCACAATATCTGAACTTTGGGGCCCAGAAAAACATCATCGCTGTAAAAGTTGATAACGATGCACAACCCAATTCCAGATGGTACACCGGTTCCGGAATTTACAGAAATGTGCGATTGGTTGCCAGCGAAAAACTTCACGTAGCAAAATGGGGAACGTATGTAACTACGCGTGGAATCACCAAAGATAAAGCTATTGTTGATATTGATGTTGACGTGAAAAATGGTTTGGGGACCAATAAACTTTTTAAGTTAGTTTCGACAATTTTAGATAAGAATAATGTTGAAGTTGCAAAAGCAATCTCTGATGGAAATATCCCAGCAAATTCAATTTTACAAGTTAAACAAAACACTAAGATAGAAAACCCAATTCTTTGGGATACTGAGAATCCGTATTTATACAAGATAGTAACAAAGGTTTATGATGGTTCGACTGTAGTTGATACTTATGAAACACCGCTTGGAGTTCGTTATTTCAATTTCGATGCCGAAAAAGGATTTTCGTTAAATGGAAAACCTACCAAAATATTAGGCGTTTGCCTGCATCATGATAACGGTGCTTTGGGCGCTGTGGAGAATATTCATGCTGTCAAAAGAAAATTGAAAATCCTGAAAGAAATGGGAACCAATGCCATCAGAATGTCGCACAATCCGCATTCTTTGGAAATGATGAAGCTGTGTGATGAGATGGGATTTATTGTTCAGGATGAGTTTACCGATGTCTGGAAAAAGAAAAAAGTCACCAATGATTACCATAAAGACTGGGATGCTTGGCACAAACAGGATCTGGAAGATTTTATCAAAAGAGACCGCAACCATCCTTCGGTAATGATGTGGAGTATTGGGAATGAAATCAGGGAACAATTTGACAGTACTGGAATTGCTATTACCAGAGAACTGGCTCAAATCGTAAAATCGCTGGATACCACTCGTCCAGTTACGAGTGCTTTGACCGAGAATGTTATTGAGAAAAATTTCATTTATCAGTCGGGCGCTTTGGATTTATTGGGATTCAATTACAAGCACGAAGATTATAAAGATTTCCCAACCAAATTTAAAGGACAAAAAATACTTGCTTCCGAAAGTGTTTCGGCACTGGAAACCCGTGGTCATTATGATATGCCAACTGATTCCATAAGAATGTGGCCAACAAAACACAATGCCCCTTTTGATGGCAATGCTGATTTAACGGTTACGGCTTATGATAATATTGCTTCTTACTGGGGAACTACGCACGAAGAAAACTGGAAAACCATAAAAAAACAGGATTTTATGGCAGGAACTTTCATTTGGACAGGCTTCGATTATCTGGGCGAACCTGATCCGTATCCGTATCCGGCACGTAGTTCGTATTTTGGAATTGTAGATTTAGCGGGATTACCAAAAGATGTGTATTATATGTACCAAAGTGAATGGAGCGATAAAGATGTTTTACATTTATTACCACATTGGAACTGGAAGCAGGGTCAAATGATTGATGTTTGGGCGTATTACAATAATGCTGATGAGGTAGAATTATTCCTAAACGGAAAATCTTTGGGTTCGAAAGCCAAAAAAGGAGGCGAATTGCACATTGCCTGGAAAGTACCTTTTGAAGCAGGAACTTTGAAAGCGATTTCTAAAAAAGCAGGGAAAGTAGTTAAAGAAACCGAAATTCGTACTGCTGGCGAAGCAGCTAAAATCAATTTGCAAGCCGATAAAACGAGCATTAAAAACGATGGATATGATTTGGTTTATGTAACGGTTTCTTTGCAGGACAAAGACGGAAATCTACTTCCAAAAGCCGATAATCTAATTAACTTTAAAGTTTCTGGTGGTGCTAAAATTGTTGGAGTTGACAATGGCTACCAAGCCAGTTTAGAACCTTTTAAAGCCGATTACCGCAAATTATACAACGGAAAATGTGTAGTGATTTTGCAATCGAATAAAAAAGCAGAAAACATAACATTAGAAGCTACTACAGCAGGGAATATAAATGCTGCTACTGTGAGTATTAAAGTAGAATAGTTTTTTCAATTTACACTTAGTTTTAAAAGCACGGATTTTTATTCGTGCTTTTTTTGTTTCTATTTTTTAAAAAGTAATATTGTTATTTGGGCTATTGAAATCATT
Organism: Flavobacterium sp. GSA192; assembly: GCF_006386525.1. Taxonomy (NCBI): domain Bacteria; kingdom Pseudomonadati; phylum Bacteroidota; class Flavobacteriia; order Flavobacteriales; family Flavobacteriaceae; genus Flavobacterium; species Flavobacterium sp. GSA192. Next base: position 359,547 of record NZ_VAHC01000002.1, read on the forward strand.
AAAAACAATATTAATGGTACGCTTTTTTTAATAGCCTTTTGATTAAAATTAAACTTTAGATTTAATTCTTCAATCATGAAATGAAATAAAGTTAGAACGACATTTAATAAAAAGTAATTAATAAATACACTTAAACTTAATGATAAAAGCATTATGTAAGTGTCTTTAGAAATTAAATGTGTTGAAATAAAGAAATATTTATAAATTTTTGATATTAAAATAATTGAAATTATAAATAACGCTATGTTCTTTAATTTTAAAAAACTAAAACGATTACTTGATAATAATTTGAAATTTATAAAGTTGAGGAATGAAAAGAATATAATATTAAAATAAAGCATTTTTATTTTGTTTCGAGTTTTGATTTAAACAAATATAGTTAAATCAGTAGAGAATTATATTTTATGAATACAATATAAATAAGCTTTTGATGTTTTATAAATATCTGTTTTTCAATCTATTTATATCTTAATCCCACTAAAACCCTGCTTTTTTGAGAAGTATTTTATACTTTTGCACTCTGATTCCAAAAAACAAGGAATCCTATTGTGGAAATGATGAAAAAGAAAGTAGAAATTCTTGCTCCGGCTAAAAATTTGGTTCAGGGAATTGCGGCTATCAATGCGGGTGCAGATGCTGTATATATTGGTGCTCCGCTTTTTGGAGCGCGTACCAATGCAACCAATTCAGTTGAAGATATTGCCGAAATGGTCAAATACGCTCACTTATTTAAGGCGCAGGTTTTTGTGGTGATCAATACCATTTTGTACGACAACGAATTAGACGCTTGTAAAAAATTAATCTATCAATTATACGATATTGGTGTCGATGCGCTTATTGTGCAGGACATGGCGATCATGGAAATGGATTTGCCGCCAATAGTTATTCACGCGAGTACTCAAGCGAACAATCGTGAACCAAAACACGTAAAATTTCTGAAAGATATAGGAATGCAACGCGTGGTTTTGGCCAGAGAGCTGAATTTAGACCAGGTGAGAGACATTGCCGCAGCAACTGATGTGGAATTAGAATTCTTTGTTTCTGGTGCGCTTTGCGTGTCTTTTAGCGGAAATTGCTACATGAGTATCGCTGGTGGAGAACGTAGCGCTAATCGTGGTTCTTGTGCGCAAAACTGCCGTTTGCCGTACAATTTGATTGATGGAAACGGAACAACTTTATTGACTGAAAGTCATTTGCTTTCGATAAAAGATTTGGATTTAAGTGATCAATTACCCAATTTGATTGAGGCGGGGATTACTTCATTTAAAATCGAAGGTCGTTTAAAAGACATTGTTTACGTAAAAAATAATACTTCGTTTTTAAGAAAGAAACTGGATGCTTTCTTAGAAAATAATGATAAGTTCCAAAAAGCTTCTTCAGGAAGAACTTTTTATAATTTCGAACCGGAAATGGACAGAAGTTTTAATAGAGGGTATACCGATTATTTTGTAAACCAACGTAAAGAAAAAATAGGAAACTGGGAAAGTCCAAAATCGCAAGGACAGTACATTGGTAAAGTAACTGAAATCAAAGCCAATGGTTATGTAATTGAAAATCATGATAAGCTAAACAATGGTGATGGTTTGTTTTTTATCAATGAAGAGGGAATTGCCGATGGGGTGCAAATCAATATTATTGTGAATGATATTGTGGTGCCTAATACCTTTAAAAATATTGCTGTAGGAACGGTTATTTATCGAAATTCGGATGCTGAATTTAACCGAATTGTTGAAAAAGAAAACGCTGCAGTTCGAAAAATTGGAGTAAGTCTACGTTTTTCTGAAACAGAAGAAGGTTTCCAATTAACAGTGGTGGATGAAGACGGACACCAGAGTATATCGAATTTGGTTACTGAAAAAGAACTGGCAAAAAGCGAGGAATCAGTAATCCCGAATATCAAAAAGAACTTAGTTAAAACAGGAAATACGCCTTTTATAGTTGACAATATTGAAGTAGAATTTACTAAGAATTGGTTCTTGCCGATTTCGAAAGTGAATGAAGTGCGAAGAATTGCTTTGGAACAATTGATTGATATTCGAATCAACGAATACCATAGAGAAGAATTCCAAATTACAAAATCGGATATTCCTTATCCAACCGAAAAATTAGATTTTACTTTTAATGTTTCGAATAAATTAGCGAGAGCTTTTTATAAAAGACACGGTGTAACCGAGATTGAAAAGGCATTTGAATTGCAATGGGATCCTGGAAAAGCCCGTGTAATGACTACCAAATATTGCGTGAAATACGAATTGGGTAAATGTGCCCGCTTCCAGCGTGATACTATGGGAGAAAAAGTAAAAGAACCGCTAACGTTAAAACACGGTGAAACGGAATACAAATTGAAATTCAACTGCAAACCTTGTGAAATGGAAATTTGGGAAAAAGATGCCGAATTTGAAATCATCGACCAGGACGAGCAATTGGATTATGTGAAAAGAAGATAATATATAATGATGTCAGGCTGAGCTTGTCGAAGCCTAAATGATACTGTTAAACAAAAAAGCCGCGATGTTGCGGCTTTTTTGTTGCATTTTTTTACAGAGAAAAACATAAAATCCCTAATCGGGTTTAGTTTTGTTCTTCTTTTATTGTTCCATACCATTCGGTGATACAGGGATACATAAAAGCCGCCGTTTTCTGAATTGGATAGTAAAAAGTCGATTTGTCAAGCGTTTCTTTTTTAGCAAAAAAATGATTGTAGTTTATTTTTTCGAAAACAGAAAATACAATTCCAATGATTAAGACCGTTTTGAGTGTTCGGAATAATCCGCCACCAAGTTTGTTTATCCATCCTAAAAAAGCAAAATCCACTATTCCGGTTAGGATTTTTGCTAAAAAATGAATGCCAATTACTACCAGAATAAAAGTGAGAATAAAAGCCGTAACCTGAACCGTATTGGGGTTCCAATGCACAAATCCTAAAAGAATATCTTTGGTGATAACCGAGAATTTAACGGCTAAATAAATCCCGAAAAGTAAGGAGAAAAAGGATGCGATTTCAATAAAAAGACCATTTACCGTTCCTTTGTACAATGCAAATGCCAATAAAGCACCTAAAATAATATCTAAAAAACCCATAATAAAATAGAAAATAATAAAGAGCAAAGATAAAAGAATTATGTTGGTATCTTTGCCCTAATAATTTTAGATAGTAGAAAATCAGAATAGCAATTTCTAACTTCTAACTTTTAATTTCTAACTTTCAAAAAATGTCAAGAGACACACAACTTAAAGAGCGCTGGGATAAGCTTGTCGATATACTTTCTAATCAATTTTCACAAGGTGAAGATTTGGATTTGGATGCCATTATTTTTTTAATCGGAGTTCAGGAATTGGGTCAGGTACACCGAGAATATAAAAAAGACGAAAAACTAAACCTGATGCACATCGCTATTTGTCGTTTGCTGGAGCCTTATGGCTTTTATGAGTTCGACTTTTTTGATGAAGAAGGCTGGCCGCATTACAAAGTAAAGGAACAATTGCCCGCTTTAAAAGCAGGGGAACAATCGGTTTTAATGAAGGAAGCCATTGTGAGTTATTTTATAGAAAAACAACTTATTGATTGATTCGTTGTTATTTTATGACAGAAGTGTAGAAAAACTTCCAACTTCTAACTTCTAACTTCTAACTTTTTGCTTAAATTTGCACACTCAATTATTGGATGAAAATGATAGATAAGATAAAAGAATATATTGGTGAAGCACAAGCTTTTTCAACACAAGACACTGCCGAATTAGAATCATTTAGAATTAAGTTTTTAGGAAGTAAAGGAATTCTAAAAGAATTTTTTGCTGAATTTAAAAATGTACCTAACGAACAAAAGAAGGAATTTGGTCAGGTAATTAACCTGCTTAAGACTTCTGCAGAGGAAAAAGTAAAATCAATCCAGGAAACTTTAGAAAGCAAAGAAGAATCTAAAGGAATTTATGGCGATTTGACCCGTGCTGCCGAACCTGTAACTATTGGTTCCCGTCATCCTATTTCTATTGTAAAAAACCAAATCATAGATATCTTTTCAACCATTGGATTCAATGTTTCCGAAGGTCCTGAAATCGAAGACGATTGGCATAATTTTACTGCTTTGAACTTGCCAGAATACCATCCGGCACGTGACATGCAGGATACTTTTTTCATCCAGACCAATCCCGATATTTTATTGCGTACCCACACTTCATCGGTTCAGGTGCGTTATATGGAGAACAATAAACCGCCTATCAGAACCATTTCTCCGGGACGTGTTTTCCGTAATGAAGCCGTTTCATCACGTTCACATTGTATTTTCCATCAGGTGGAAGGATTGTATATTGACAAAGACGTTTCTTTTGCCGATTTGAAACAAACGCTTTTGTATTTCACTAAAGAGATGTTTGGAAAGTCAAAAATCCGTTTGCGTCCTTCTTATTTCCCGTTTACGGAACCAAGTGCCGAAATTGATATTTATTGGGGACTAAAAACCGAAACGGATTACAGAATTACCAAAGGAACCGGTTGGTTAGAAATTGGTGGTTGTGGAATGGTAGATCCTAATGTTTTGAAAAACTGTGGCATCAATCCTGACGAATATAACGGATTTGCTTTTGGAATGGGAGTAGAGCGTATCGCAATGTTGTTGTATCAAATTGGAGATATCCGTATGTTTTATGAAAACGATGTACGTTTCTTAGAGCAATTCAAATCGATTATATAATTTGAGTCCTTAGTTTTTAGTCCCTAGTCCTTAGCAAATACACTTTACTAAGGACTAGGGACTAAGTACTCTTCATCTGAACTATGAAAAAAGATATTACAATCCCCGAAGTAGAAAACGTATTTATTGCTGCCGTTCAGGAATGGAGCGATGATTTTATGGAGAAAGTTTGGTATGCTTATTTAGTAAACGACAGCGATTTTAACATCGAAAGCGCTATGGTGGTTTCTAAAGCTTTTGGAACTATCGATGGCGAAATGAAGAAAACCTCTATTTTGCGTCATGCTTTTGTGGAAGTTCCTGCTGTTTCGGTAGTGAAAATAGAAATGGTGGAGAAAAGTGTTTTAGCCTTGAATAACGAATTCATGCTGACTTTCTTTATTGGGAACACTTTGTACGACAAGAAATTTATTTTTAAAGCCAATTCCATTAACGAAAACAATACCGAAGAAGTACCTATTCTATTTGTAGAAGGGGTGATTGTGAGATAAGCTATTAGCTAAAAAATATTGACCGCAAATTGCTTCGCCAATTCGCTATCGCTCGAGCCGCAAATTATAAATGTGAATTTGCGGTTTTTTGTATTTTATAATGTACAAAAAATCTGCCTTTTACAATATTATTTTTATATATTTGCTTGCAAAAAAAACGGAAATTATTTTTCAGGCTGATTTTGGTAGAAAATTTTATAAACACTTGTACTAGTAAAATTACCCCAAAATTTAAAAAGTATTAACGGTCAAAAGAACCAAAATAGGAATCTGAAGAAATCTGTAAGTAGGTAATTAACACATATACTTTTATGAAGAACAAATTAATTTTACTAACATCTATAATTGCAATTTCTTGTCAAAACAATGTTCCAAAATGTGACGATCCAGAAGTTACTAAAACTATTTATTCAATTCTTAGTGAAAATAAAGACAAAATTAAAGATAGATATGGAGTAGCCCCTTTATCTTTTTATCCTAATGAAAAAATAAATTCAGAATATGTAAAATTATCAGAGATAATAACCACCAACAAAGATTCTGAATTAAAAAGTTGTGGTTGTGAGGCAAAGCTTTCAATTGCAACCCTATTTAATAAAGGATATGATTCTAATGGAAATGTAAAAATTAAATTGATTGATAAATTAATATCTGAAGGAGTAATACAATATATGGCTCAAAGTAATTCAGAAGAAGGTATTATTGTAAAAGTAGAAGATATATCTCAATTAGAATCGAAACATAAATAAGCTAATAAATACAAGTTAATTTTAATATCAGAACTTATTATTTAATATGAATCCTGAAAAAGTAAATCCTAGAAATTTTGTAATAGAAGAAATAATTTACGATAACGATGATTTTTCAATTGCATATGGAAGATTTGAAAATGGAGAAAATTGTATTGCTATGAGATGGAATGGTTATGGAGATAGTGATAAAGGATATCCGAAAACATTTGGTAATCCAATGTGGTTTATTGTTGAAAATAGGTTAAAACTAATATTTATTAAATCATTAATTGGAGAAGAATTTGCGAAAAATGATAATATATTAAAAGTTTTAAAGAACGAAATATAATTTGATTGCGCAGATTTACACAATCCCTGTTAGTGCGCTAATCCTTTATTGTTTGAAATATTTATTTTCACGTAGATTCTACAGATTTCAGCAGATTTTTTTAATAGTTTTTCTGTATCAATCTGCTTAATCTTCATGCTAATGAATTAGAATTCTTAGAAAGAATAAAACCGCAAATTCATAGAATATAATCTGTGAATCTGCGGTTTTTTTTATCTAAAATAGGATTAAACTAATCCAGTTTTTCAGTCAGTTTTTTAAATACGGTTTTGGCGTTTTTACCTTCATACAAAATTTCATGAACGGCATCTATAATTGGCGTTTTGGCACCATAACCTTGGTTGAGTTTGTAGGCGCTTTTAGCAGCATAATAACCTTCGGCCACCATGCTCATTTCCATCTTGGCACTTTTTACGGTGTAGCCTTTCCCAATCATGTTTCCGAACATTCTGTTTCTTGAAAAAACCGAATATCCTGTAACCAACAAATCGCCCAGATAAGCAGAATCATTGATGTTGCGTTTCATTTTGTGTACTTTTCGAATGAATTTCTTCATTTCGCGAATGGCATTACTCATCAAAACCGATTGGAAGTTATCGCCATAGCCTAAACCATGAGCAATTCCTGCAGCAATAGCGTAAATGTTTTTCAGCATCGCAGCATATTCAGTACCAATAATATCGTCTGTAATTTTAGTCTTGATGTAGTTTCCAGCCAGATTTTTAGCTACATTTTTTGCTTTTTCGGCATCGCCACAAGCAATAGTTAGATAAGATAAACGTTCCAAGGCGACTTCTTCGGCGTGGCAAGGTCCTGTAATTACGCCAATATTGTAATAAGGAATGTCGTATTGAAAATGAAAATGTTCCCCAACAATCAAACTCGTTTCGGGAACAATACCTTTAATCGCTGAGAAGATGATTTTATCTTTAAGGGAAACCGTTAATTTTTGTAATTCGGCATCTAAAAAAGCCGAAGGAATGGCAAAAATAACATAGTCAGCATAAGAAACAGCTTCGTTGATGTCATTAGTAAGTTTTAGCTTTTTGGTGTCAAACTCAACAGAGCTAATGTAGTTTGGGTTGTGTTTATGTGCTTTTATATGCTCAATTGCCGATTCATTACGCATGTACCATGAAACTTCAGAAAGATTAACACAGAGCATTTTTGTAATGGCTGTTGCCCAACTTCCACCGCCAATTACTGCAAACTTTATATTTTCACTCATCTTTTTATAGTTTAATCAAAAGTACTTAAAAATGTAGTAATGAAGCAAGGGGAATTGTTTCGAATTGGGATTGGACTTATAAATGAAATTGTAATTTTTTTTAATTTTTTTCTGAATAATTACAATAAATAGAATGTTTCTTTCGTTATAAGTTTTTGTATATAAGTAGTTTGTGTTTTAGAATTATTAGAATTAGTTAATTTAGTTTTGGTGTTATTTAAAAGGCGTCTAAGAAATTTCGAAGACGCCTTTTTTGTTGATTTAGAAATAAGTAAGAATTAGTAACTTAATTCTACAATGGCTTTTAGTTTTTCCAAAGTAATATTTTGTTTTTCTCCCATAGCTTTCCAGCCTCTTTCATCAAAACGGTTCACGATAAAATCGGCAGTTTTGCTGTAATCATCTGTGTATTGCGATAATTTTGTGTCTATTCCCATCGTGTGGAAAAACGCTACAGTTTTGTTGATGGCTTCATTAGCAATTTCGTTATCAGTTCCGGATAAATTAAAGATGCGTTTTCCGTATTGTGCCAGTTTTTCTTTTTTGGTTTCGAATAAAACGCGGTATAAATTAGGTCCAATAATAGCCAATGTTCTGGCATGATCAATTTCATAAAGTGCTGTTAATTCGTGACCAATCATATGCGTTGCCCAATCGGTTGGAACTCCTTTTGCGATTAATCCGTTTAAAGCCATCGTACAACTCCACATAAAGTTAGATGCCAGCGCATAATCGGCAGGATTCTCCACTACTTTTGGTCCCACTTCGATTAAAGTTTGTAAAATTCCTTCGGCAATTCGGTCTTGTAAATAACCGTCGTGTGGATAGGTTAAATATTGTTCCATTACATGTGTGAAAGCATCAACAACTCCGTTTTGCAATTGTCTTTTTGGTAAAGATTGAATTACCGTAGGGTCGCAAATGGAGAATTGCGGGAACAAGGCGCTTCCGCCAGAAGCTAATTTTTCCTGAGTTGCTTTAATCGTTACCACATATCCGGAATTCATTTCGCTTCCCGTTGCCGGAAGTGTTAGAATTGTTCCAAATGGCATCGCATTTTCTTTTATTAAAATATGTTTTTGAAGAATATCAATTGGATTTCCGTCAAAGTTAACAGCTGCCGAAATGAATTTTACCCCGTCAATTACCGAACCTCCGCCTACAGCCAGGATAAAATCAATTTTTTCTGCTTTTATCACTTCAACGGCTTTCATCAAAGTTTCAAAATGCGGATTCGGTTCAATTCCTCCAAATTCTACAATTTCAAATCCTTTTAGATTGTCAATTACTTGTTGGTGAATTCCGTTCTTGAAAATGCTTCCGCCACCATAAGCTAATAGGATTTTAGTTCCTTCAGGAATTAATGTGTTTAACTTTTCTATTTGTCCCTTCCCAAAAACCAGTTTGGTAGGATTGTATAATTCGAAGTTTAACATCTTATTTTTTAGTGTTTAATTGTTCTAATAATTTTTGTGCTACTAGTTTAGATGAGGCTGGATTTTGTCCTGTAATTAATATGCCATCTTCAACGGCATAAGGTTGCCAGTTTTCGGTTTTAGAATAAATACCACCATTGGCTTGAAGTACTTCTTCTAATAAAAACGGAACTACATTAGTCAGTCCTACCGCAGCTTCTTCAGTGTTTGAAAATCCGGTTACTTTTTTCCCTTTTACTAAATATTCGTCTTTTATTTTTACGTCTTTTAATACCGCAGGTGCGTGACAAACAAAGGCAATAGGTTTATTGTTGTTGTAGAAAGATTCAATCAATGCAATCGAATTTCTGTCTTTGGTTAAGTCCCATAAAGGGCCGTGTCCGCCAGGATAGAAAACAGCATCATAATCGGATTCTTTTACATGAGCTAATTTTAGCGTGTGTTTTAGTTTAGCCAATAATTCCGTGTCGGCATCAAATCGTTTTGTGTCTTCAGTTGCCGATGCTGGATCGGCACTTTTTGGGTCAATTGGCGGTTGTCCGCCCAGAGGAGTGGCAATGTCAATTTGAATTCCTTTATCTGCTAATTCATAATAAGGTGCGGCCAATTCTTCTGTCCAAAATCCTGTTTTTTCTCCTGTGTTTCCCAGTTTATCGTGACTGGTAACTACAAATAATACTTTTTTCATAGATGTTTTATTTTGTGCTGTTGCAGTCAAAGAAGCTACAGCTGAGATTATAATGCTGAATAATTTAAATTTTTTCATAATTGATTTTTTTTTGTTGTTACAAATTTAGGGCAGATATGTTATTAGTAAAAATAATTTAAATTATGTTTGTGATAAATTTATTTATATCATGGTGAATTTAGAATGGTATCGAACCTTTAAATCGGTATATAAAAACGGAAACTTTTCATTGGCTGCCAAAGAATTATTTATCAGTCAGCCAGCGGTGAGTCAGCAAATTTCTATGTTGGAAGCCCATGTGGGTTATAAATTATTTAATAGAAAATCTAAAGGAGTTGAACCAACAGAATACGCTAAGTTACTCAATAACTTAATCATAGAAGCCTTAGATCGTTTAGAAAATGTGGAAAATGGTTTTCGTTCTAAAGCTTTTGATGCCAATCGTTTAATTACGGTAGGAATCTCGAAACATTTATTTAGTAGTATGGCGAGTCTTTTGATTTCCAAATTTGATTATATCGATTTTAGTTTTCAGGAAAATGATGCGCTTTTCGAATTGGTAAATGCTAAAAAAATTGATTTTGCTATTGTAACCAAAAAGTATGACACCTTTGACACTGTGCAAAAAAAGTTGGGTGACATTAGACAAATCATCGTAGGTTCAAAAAACATTGATGCAACAAAACTACAATCGGACATCAAGAATAGCGATTATAACGCCATTGAAAATTGGCTAAACGATCAAAAATGGTACAGCCATGATTCCGGAATTCCTCATATCAAATTGTTTTGGTTGCATGTTTTCAATAAAAAACGACCTTCGATGGTTCCGAATTATATTATTCCATCAGAGTCCGAAATGCTGAAGGTTCTTTCTAAGAATTTAGGTGTAGCCGTTACTTGGAATATCAATGCACGTTCTTTTATTCAGGATGAAAAATTGCAATTGCTGTGGGAAACAAACCAAATGCCTGAGACTGCAGTATATCTTTTGTCAGCGAAAAATTCAGGGTTTAATTTGGCTGCTCAGGAAATTGAAGAAGAGTTGAAAAAGGTTTTGGGTTAGTTAGAACAATTTATTTCACATAAACCATCATCGATTAATTCTCCATACTTATATGGTCTTATTTTCAAATCGATATAAATTATAAAGAATAGAATAATATAAAGCCAAAACTTATATGACTTATATGGTTTAAAAAATTGAAGTTATAATTTACTTTTTATAAAATAAATTATGGTCGATATATTCCCAAACTTTAGTAGGAATTAGAGGGCGGACATTTTTGTCTAATTTGATGTTTTCCCGAATAAAAGTTGAAGAAATTTCAACAACAGGAGCGTCAATTAAGCGGATTTTAGGATGGTTTTTGAATTCTGAATTCTCGGCTTCAGCTGAGATTCGTGGATACACATAAATCTCATGATGCGCTAAAATGGCTTCGTAATTCTTCCATTTATGCAACGACTTTAGATTGTCTTCACCCATAATCAGTGAAAATTCATGATTTGGGTATTTCTCTTCCAGATGCACTAAAGTCGTTACCGTATAATTAGGCTGCGGCAATTTGAACTCAATATCCGATGGTTTGAGTTTTGGATAGTCTTCTGTGGCGAGATAAACCATTTGCAAGCGATGGTAATCGTCCAGCAAAGTGCTTTTTTTCTTCAAAGGATTGTGTGGTGTAACCACTAACCACACCTGATCTAAGTCGGAATGCTCAGCCATGTGATTGGCAATAATGAGATGTCCAACATGAATGGGGTTGAAAGTGCCGAAATACAATCCTATTTTCATTGTTTTAGTACTTAGTTTTTTAGTCTTTCAAGTTTTTTGAGAAGGCATTAATCATTTTACTTTCTTCTTCTATTAAAAACAGAATCTCATTAAATAAGTTGTCATCAACTACAAAATCTAATTCTTTTGCGATAATTAGTTGTGTTTCAATTTCGTTTAATGAACCTCTGGAAATATTTAAAAAATGATTAAATGATTTGTCTGTTTGTCGCCCAAATCCTTCGGCAATATTTGAAGGAACTGAGATACTGGCTCTCTTTAACTGACTTGTTAAAGCATAAATTTCCTCTTTCGGAAAATCCTTTGTGAGTTTATATATTAAAACCACAATCTTGATACCCTTTTGCCAAATTAATAATTCTTTGTATGATTTAACTCCACTCATAATTTATTGTTTTAGGTTGATTGTTTTTAATACTAAGGACTATGTACTAACTACTAAGGACTATTTACTCACAAACTCCTTTACCAATTGAGTCGCTTCTTCTAATGCCACATCTAAATCATAATTTTTGATAACTACATCAAATTGCGGAGCAGTTGCCAATTCTACGTGAGCTTTGGCAATTCGCATATTGATTTTTTCTTCGCTTTCGGTAGAGCGTTCTTTCAAACGTCTTTTTAGTTCGTCCACGCTAGGTGGTTTTACAAAAACAGCCAAAGTTTCTTCGGGGAATTTGTGCTTGATGCGCAATCCACCAGCCACATCAATATCAAAAATCACGTTTTTGCCCAAAGCCCAAATGCGTTCTACTTCGCTTTTTAAAGTTCCGTAAAAGTTATCTCTGTAAACTTCTTCCCATTCTACGAAATCCTCGTTTTTGATATGTTTCTTAAATTCGTCCAAAGAGATAAAATAGTAATCCTTTCCGTTTACTTCTTCGCCTCTGGCTTCACGGGTTGCCGCCGAAATAGAAAACTCTAAATTCAAGTCTTCTTGCTTTAATAAATGCCTAACTATAGTTGTTTTTCCAGAACCTGATGGCGCCGAGAATACGATTAATTTTCCTTTTTTCATTTTTTTATTATTAGTCCTTAGTCCTTAGTGTTCAGTCCTTAGTTTTTTCTAGGGACTAAGTGCTAGGGACTAAATTACTCTATAGAACATTCAAAACCTGTTCTTTGATTTTTTCCAATTCGTCTTTCATCATCACGACTAGTTTTTGCATTTGTGCATGATTGGATTTAGAACCCATGGTGTTGATTTCGCGTCCCATTTCCTGAGTAATGAAACCTAATTTTCTTCCATTAGCTTCTGTTCCATTGATAGTTTCTAAGAAATAATCCAAATGATTTGTCAAACGCACTTTTTCCTCAGTGATGTCTAATTTTTCTAAATAATAGATTAATTCTTGTTCAAAACGATTTTCGTCAACATTTACTTTTAACTCATCAATGGCGGTTTGCAAACGGTCTTTGATGGCCTGAACGCGTTCCGGATCAAGAGCCAGTGCATCATTCATGTATTGACGGATGTTTCCAATACGTAATTGGAATTCTTTTTCAAGCGAAAGACCTTCATCTTTTCTAAAAGAAAGAATGTTATTTAAACTCTCGTTGATTACTTCTTTTATCTGAGCCCATTCGTTTTCGTCAATTTCCTCTCTTTCCACTTTCATAGTGTCAGGCATACGCACGGCCATTTTCATCAATTCGGTTTCATCGGCATCAGCATACACTTCTCTTAACTGGTTGATGTAGGCTTTTACAATAGGTACATTGACTTTGGTCGAAGTTTGCTCAGCGGTACTTTCGATATAAATAGAAAAATCTACTTTTCCTCTTTCTAGTGTTGAGGCAATTTGTGTACGCAATCCCAATTCCATTTCGCGGTAAAGCGAAGGCATTCGTACATTTAAGTCCAGGCCTTTACTGTTTAAAGATTTGACTTCGACTGTTATTTTTTTGGTTGGTAATTGCAAAGTGGCTTTACCAAAACCCGTCATAGATTGTATCATATTGTTTCTTAAAAAGTGCTCAAAGATAAGGAAAAGTTTGTAGCCTTTGTTTTTCCTTTTTTTACCATTAAGAGATTAAGAATGTTAAGTCTAAATTTCCTTAATTTCTTAATGGTTTGTATGAAATTGGAAATTATTTGTTTTCCAATGCTTTCATCACCTGAAGGATATTTTGTTGGCTGTTGCCAATGTAAATTTTTCCATCAATAATAAAAACCGGGCGACTGATGAAGGTGTAATGTTCCAGAATGTATTTTTTAAAATCTTCTTCGGTTAAGGATTTGTCTTTTAAACCCATCGATTTGTACAATTGTGCTTTTTTGCTAAAAAGCGCTTCGTAACTTCCCGAAAGCGCATACATTGCTTCCAGTTCTTCAGCAGTAATTGGGTCTTGTTTGATGTCGTGAAAAACTAGATTGTGGTCTTTTGGTAATGATTTGATGATTTTTCGACAAGTGTCGCAAGAAGCGAGATAGTATATTTTGTTAGCCATAGTTTTTATTTCTTTGTGCAAAGAAAAATCATTTGCGACGTTAAATGCGTATTTTTGCTCAAAATTTACAAACTCAATACAATGAAAGATATTTTAGAGATTACCAAGACCAGTAGAAACATGATTTCTAAATTGATCCAGGGATATACTTTAGAACAATTAAATAAGGTTCCTGAAGGATTTAAAAATAATTTGATTTGGAATGTAGCTCATGTTGTGGTTACCCAACAATTATTGGTTTATAAACTGGCTGGTTTGCCTGTGATGGTTTCTGATGAATTGATAGAAAAGTACAAGAAAGGAACTCAAACGGAGCATGAGGCAACTCAGGAAGAAGTAGATGAAGTTTTGTCTTTGTTGCATACTACAATTGAGCAAACTGAGAAAGATGTTGAAAATAATTTGTTTCAAAATTTTAACGAATATCCTACCTCTACAGGATTTGTTTTAAAAAACAATCGCGACTCGATGGAGTTTAATAACTTTCATGAAGGACTTCATATTGGTGTGATTATGGCTATTCGAAAATTGGTATAATCCATTTCGTTTGAAAATATTTTATAGCAAAAGAGCTTCCAGTGGAAGCTCTTTTTATTATTTTTGATGAGATGGTTTAATATTTATTGCAAGTAGTAAATGTAGCCTACGTTGAACCAAACTAACCAATCGTTGGCCTTATTTTCTTTATATAAATCCGGATTTGGTTTTAAGCCGTCAACCCAATCAGAGAAATAGTATTGAAATCGTAAATCGACCATTAAATCGCTTAGTGGCGTTAATTTGTAACGGGTTCCTACGCTGGATACAACTGACCAAACGCTGCCGCCTTCGGTTGAAAATCCATATTGGCGATTATCGGTAGGAGTCAGGTATTTTGGATAGGTGGTCAATGGTGTTCCTAAAGGTCCCATGGTAGAATAAGCTTCGGTGTTGTAATAGCTAAACTGGGCTCCAAGACTTACAAAAGGGCCTAAACTTCCTATTGTTGCCGAGAAGTCTCTAATACTTAAAGGAAAATATTCTAACTGCATCCCTAAATTAGTCACGGCACTATTTCCTTTCATGGCACGCAATTGATCGGCTTGAAGTGAAGTTCTTTCGGGGCGTACCCATTCGCCAAAGTGTTCAAATTCGGTTTTATTATATGATAATTCGCTTCTTAGTTTAAAGTGGTCGTTAAAATAAGTTTCAGGACTGTAACAATCACATTCTGCGGTATAAGAGAAGTTGATGTAATGAATGATTCCTACTCCAATTCCGGTATTTCCTGCATTTGTACTAAGATCATGGCGTTCCCCGTAATCAGACTGAAAAGCAACCGGGCCGGCAATAGCTCCTATTTCATGTGAAAAACCTAACTGCGCATTCATTTTATTGGAAATTCCAAGTAATAGAAATAGTGAAAATAAAGTTAGCCAATTATTTCTGAGCATTTTCCTAGCATTCGAGTAGGAACAAAGATATAAAAACATTATTTCTCTATTCAAATAATAGTAAACTAATTAGCATAAAATTTCTTTCGAATTTTAGTATATTGTGTAATAAAATGGATGATTTGAATTTTATACAAAATAAGTTAATTCTTTCTTTTTTTAAGTTAATTATGAATAGTGTTTTTCTATAAAATGTATATTTGTAGAAAGAGTAATGCCGGTTATTATGTAGAAAAAGTCCCGTAATTCAGCAAATTAGGTAAGATTAAATAAAGTATTCAATAGCATTGGAATAAAATAATAAATAGCATAAAATATTTTTTTAACTAAAAATCCAAGATAGTATGTCTCAAGCGATTCAAGATTTTATAAATGGGGTAACTCTTAAAAATCCCAACGAACCCGAATTTTTACAAGCCGTTTTAGAAGTTGCCGAAACAGTCATTCCTTTTATTGAGCAAAATGCTAAATATCAGAACAAGATGCTTTTAGAGCGAATGGTGGAGGCTGATAGAATTGTTATTTTTCGGGTGGCATGGATTGATGATAAAGGCGAAATCCAGGTGAACAGAGGTTATCGTATCCAGATGAACTCGGCAATCGGGCCATATAAAGGCGGACTTCGTTTTCATCCAACGGTAAATTTGAGTGTCTTAAAATTTTTAGCTTTCGAACAAACCTTTAAAAACAGTTTAACTACTTTGCCAATGGGTGGAGGAAAAGGAGGTTCGGATTTTGATCCAAAAGGAAAATCGGATAATGAGGTAATGCGTTTTTGCCAAAGTTTTATGATTGAATTGTCTAAATATATTGGAGCTGATATTGATGTTCCGGCAGGAGATATTGGAGTAGGCGCAAGAGAGGTAGGGTATCTTTTTGGACAATACAAAAAAATTAGAAATGAATTTACGGGCGTTTTAACGGGTAAAGGAGTTTCTTTTGGAGGTTCGTTAATCAGACCCGAAGCTACAGGATATGGTGTGGTTTATTTTGCCCAAAGTATGCTGGCTACCAAAGGAAATGATATGAAAGACAAAATTGTTACGGTTTCGGGTTCCGGAAATGTGGCACAATACGCTGTTCAAAAAGCCACTCAGCTAGGAGCTAAAGTTGTTACGATGTCAGATTCAGCGGGCTATATTTATGATGCTGACGGAATCGATGCCGAAAAATTAGCTCATGTTATGTATTTGAAAAACGAATTGCGAACCCGAATTAGCGAATATGTTCTAAAATATCCCAATGCAAAATACATTGAAGGAGCGAAGCCATGGGAACAAAAATGTGATATTGCCTTGCCTTGTGCCACTCAAAACGAGTTGGATGAAGAAAGTGCCAAAACTTTAGTGGCCAACGGTTGTATTTGTGTTGCCGAAGGAGCTAATATGCCTTCCACTTATGAGGCAGTGGTTGTTTTTCACGATGCTAAAATTTTGTTTGCTCCGGGAAAAGCTTCTAATGCCGGTGGCGTAGCTACTTCAGGATTAGAAATGTCGCAAAATTCCCTGCGATTGAGCTGGACTGCCGAGGAAGTGGATGAAAAATTGAGGAAGATTATGCTTAATATTCATGCAGCCTGTGTTCAATTCGGCGCTGATGCCGATGGTTATGTTGATTATGTAAAAGGAGCTAATATTGCCGGTTTTGTAAAAGTTGCCGATGCCATGCTGGCTCAAGGGGTAGTTTAGTTTTTTAGTCCTTAGTTGGTGAGTCCATAGTCCTTAGTCCTTAGTCCATAGTCCTTAGTTCTTAGTCTTTTAAGTCCTTAGTTTCTAGTGTTTAGTATAAACGTTATATACTTTTTACAAAACTAACTACTAAGGACTAATTAATAGGTGCTCGGGACTAATTACTCACCAACTAAGGACTATGTACTAAGGACTAGAAAGACTATCTTCGCAAAAAATCAAATTCATGCAAATTAAAACCAAGGCAATTGTTATTTCGGCTTTAAAATACCAGGAAAAAAGTCTGATAGTAAAGTGTTTTACGTTGTCGCATGGATTGAAATCTTATTTTGTTCGAGATGCTTTTTCGAGTAGAAAAACCAGTCAAAAAATGGCTTATTTTCAGCCGATGACTATTCTGGAAATCGAAGCCAATCACAAGAACAAAGGGACTTTAGAGCATTTTAAGGAAATTAAAATTGCGGCCCCATTTCAGTCGATACATTCTGATATTTACAAGAGTACCATTGTGCTGTTTCTTTCGGAAATTTTGCATCATTCCATTCATGAAGAAGAAAAAAATGAGACGCTTTTTACTTTTTTGGAAACTGCCTTGCATTGGTTAGACGAACATGATGAAATGGCTAATTTTCATTTGATGCTAATGCTCGAAATGACCAAATACCTGGGTTTTTATCCCGATACTTCCGATATGGATATGCCTTTTTTCGAAATGAACGAAGGTGTTTTTACTCCCTTTCATGCCATTGGTTCTTTAAGTGAGCATGAAACCCAATTGTTCAAAAAACTCATTTCTTTAAAATTCGATAACGACCAAAAAGTGTTTCATGTTATCGAAAGACAACTGCTTTTAAAAATTCTGATTGACTATTACGCCTATCATTTAGATGGTTTTAAAAGACCAAAATCGCTTGATGTTTTAAAGGAGGTTTTTTCTTGAATTGTTTATGACTTTCAGCTAAGCGAGCTAAAAAAAAAGGCCACAGACCTGTCTGCCGACAGGCAGGTGACACCGATGAAACGGATTATCACAGATTATTTTTAAATATTCAATTAGAACAGCTTTATAGTCAATCCTGTCAGAGTTTAAAACTCTGACAGGGTTTTAAATTATTAATCAATCTTAAAAGTATCAATTGGAACGGGCTTTAGCCCGTTTACAAATTAAAGCTTCCCAAAGGCTTTAGCCAAAATCTAAATCAAGATTTGGCTAAAGCCTTTTCTGTTTTAATCTCTTTAGGTTTAATTCCTCGAAGTTCTGCTTCGTTTTTTACCGCAGATTCGCAGATTATAATATGAAAATCTGCGAATCTGCGGTTTTTTTTCTAATGCCTCGTGGGCTCTGCCCCGAGGCAGTTTATTAATTCAAATCATCTGGTTAAAGCCAGACGCTATTCACAAAACAATAATTATCCAAAACCCCATCCGTAGTCTATCACTTATAAAAAAATCAAAAAAAGAACTAAAAAAACTACAAACCAAAAGAAAAATAGTTTAGCTTTGAGTGTATAATCTTATTAATTATTAACCATTAAACTATTAATTTATGTCAAATTTACTCAACAACCGTGTAAACACTACGGCTACGGCAGCACAGCTAACAGCAGTAAAAACTGCATTTCAAACCATTTTAACCAACCTTCCATTTCTGGTAGGACTTACTGCCGACGAAAGGAAATCCTTAAACGCCATTGATGTCAACAACAAAGCCTTTGCCGAAGATGCTCTTAATGCTGCGGTAAACAATGCTACGCTGGTTCCCGGCTATATTTCGGTGCCTAATATGCAAAGCGACCTGACTCTTTTTGCCCAAATGGACGAAATCTCGGGATTAGCCAACCAATTGTGCGAACGCATTGACGATACTAAAATGCTGGCGGGTAGCGAAGCCTATAATACAGCACTTAGCCTGTATAAATCCTTTGGGGCTGCCGCCGATGCCGGAGTGGTGGGTGCCGACAGCATTGTTGATAAACTCAAAACTCGTTTTGCAAGCAAAACTACTAGTGAGCCGGTTACAGTACCTCCGGCACCTCCAATAGCATAATATTAAAAACTAATGCTGTCAAAAAGGCTAAGCTCCTAAATACAGAAAAGCCACCCCGCCCGCCGCGGCGGGCACTCCTCCAAAGGAGGGGAAATTACGCTACTTCCCCTCCGCTGGAGGGGTGCCTGACACAAGCGACAGCGAACTGGCGAAGCAAAGGCGGGGTGGTTTATTAAGATATTAAACATTATTTCCAGCCCCATTGTAGCAATGGGGCTTTTTTATGCCTAAAAGGGACATAAAATGTCTTCTATAGGGACTAAAAAAGTCCTAAAAAGTCTTTTTTAAGTATGTTAACGACCTTTTTAAGTATCATAATAGGCTCTTTTTAGTACTAAATAGACTTTTATAAGTACTATAAGGGGCATTTTAAGTACTAAAAGACCTTTTTTTAGTACCCTATAGGGTGTTTTTTAGTACCTATACGCCTTTTTTAGGGTCTATTGTGGTAAAACAATGACCTAATTTTGCTTATATTTGATACTATTAATCTAAAAAATAGCGGATTATGTCTGATAATACTAACCAAGCCCAAGCGGGACAATACCCCCCAATAGGTAATTTTATCCATTACCATATTACGCAGCAAACCCATACCAAAAGCACAATTGCCAAAGCAATGGGGATAGCCCCTAAAGGATTAAGGGCTTATTTTAAGAGAGACACACTGCAGTTTGCCGTTTTGTGGAAACTAAGCTTGGTACTTAAACATAATTTTTTGGCACAACTGGGCGAATACCTACCGTACCGTTTTGAAACCATACAGGAAAAAGCCCTAAAAAAAGAACTGCAAGAAAAAAACGAGCATATCCAGAAACTGGAAATACAGCTCGAAACCTTAAGAGAAATTATGAAGAAGTAGCAATTTTGTAAGATTTATTTATATATTAGCGGAAAATAAATAAACGCAATAGCTATTGCGTATATCATACCAAATACAGACAGATAGGCGCAATAGAGTTGCGTATATTTATGAGTTAGGTGCAAGCCTAAAGAACGACACCACCGAGACAAACCAACAACCAAATTCAAAATTTCTACAAAATTGAAATGGTAACTTTGACGAATGAAAATACTGATTATAGAAGACGAAAACGAACTTGCCGACAGCATCTCCGAATATCTTTCAGAAGAAAACTATTTGTGTGAGTTTGCCCGAACTTATAATCAAGCATTGGAGAAAATCGAATCATTTCATTACGACTGCATCTTGTTAGACATTATGTTGCCAGACGGCAACGGAATGAAAATTTTAGAAGAACTAAAAAAGCAAAACAAGCAAGACGGTGTAATTATCATTTCGGCAAAAAACGCATTAGACGACAAAATAAAAGGACTTCAAATTGGTGCAGACGACTATTTGACAAAGCCTTTTCATCTTTCTGAATTAGCAGCAAGGATTTACTCGGTTATCCGAAGAAAACAATTCAGAAATTCAAATACCGTTCGACAAAATGAATTAGAAATAGACTTGCTTGCAAAGACTATTTCAGTTCATAATCAACTTGTTATTCTAACCAAAAAAGAATTTGATTTATTGCTCTACTTTGTCGGGAATAAAAACAGAGTAATTTCAAAAAGCACCTTGGCTGAACATCTTTCAGGCGATTTTGCCGATATGTTAGACAATCACGATTTTGTGTATGCTCATATCAAAAATCTCAAAAAGAAATTAAGTGAAGCAGGATGCGAAAGTTACTTAAAGACTGTTTACGGAACAGGTTATAAATGGGAAGGATGAATAAATTACTAAACAAATCGCTTAAATCATTCACCATTTACGCACTTATTGTTTTAGCGGCAAGTGTTCCAGCATACCTTTATTTGGTTGATAGCATTTGGCTTCGAGAGTTAGATGAACACAATGAAATTGTTGCCGACAGAACTGAAAACGAACTCAATAATTTAAATCTATCCGAAACCGAATTGAATCAAAGTATAATGCTTTGGAACAAAATTCAACCCGGAACAAACCTGCAAAAGACTACTTTAGAAAAAAACAGAAAGGACAGCACCTATACAGTATCTAGAAAAAATCCTTATGTAACCCACGAAGATATTGACCGATTTCGTGGGCTTTCGAGAGTGATTGAAATAAATGGACAAAATTATTTACTCACCTTAGAAACCAATGTTGAAGAAACCGAAGAAACCGTTGTTGCAATCGCTATTCTAACCTTTTTGTTTTTTCTGATTTTGGTTGTCGGTTTTCTGATTCTAAACAGACGACTATCCGTCAAGTTATGGCAACCCTTCAGAAACACCTTGGCGAAGTTAAAAGCCTTTAATCTCAATACTCAAAGCAATATTTCATTTGAAAAATCAACTATCCTTGAGTTTGAAGAATTAAATGTGGCTTTGAATAAATTAATAGAACATACTGTTTCGGTTTATAAATCTCAAAAAGAGTTTACCGAAAATGCCTCTCACGAATTGCAAACACCTTTGGCAATCATTAAAAACAAACTGGATATACTTCTGCAAAAAGAAGCTCTAACAGACAGGCAATATCAACTAATTGAAGACATCAATAAAGCGTTGACAAGGGTTTCTCGAGTTAACAAAAATCTTTTGTTGCTTGCCAAAATAGAAAACCATCAGTTTGCTGATAGCGAAACAATAAATTTAAGCGAATTAACCCAAGAATGCATAGAGCAATTGCAAGAACATTTTTCAAACAAAGAACTGAGCCTAAAAACATCGATAGAAAAAGATTGTATCGTTACAGGAAATAGAATTTTGATTGAAATTCTAATCAACAATTTATTGCTCAACTCGATTAGGCACAACTTACTAAAAGGAACAGTTGAAGTTAAGTTGAGCAAATCGGGCTTTATTATTAGCAATTCAGGAAGGACTGCATTGGAGCAAGAACAGCTTTTCAAACGGTTTAAAAAAGCTTCTGACGAAAGTTCAGGAAGTGGGCTCGGCTTGGCTATAGTTGAGCAAATATGTAAACGACATCATTGGGAAATCTACTACGATTTTCAAAAAGAAACACACACTTTTAAAATCAGCTTCTAAGGCAATTCAAAATTTCTTCTAAATCGCTTCTGAACTTTGCAGGGTAACTTAAAAATTATCCAATTTATGAAGCGTATCATAGCAACTTTGTTGATTCTGTTCTCCATCACCATCGTAAAGGCTCAAGAAATAGATAGTCTTTCATTCATCAAATCGAAAAGAATGTCTGATGATGACCTTGCTAAAAAGAAAGAAGGAACATTTATTACAGGAATTCCAGACTTCTCTTCCGACCCAGTTACGGGATTTGGCTTTGGTGCAAGAACAAACATTTATTGGAATGGCAACCGAGATAACCCTTTATTCCCTTACACGCCTTATTTAATGAAACTGACAGCCAATGCGGCTTATTACACTTCAAATGCAAGAGAATTAATTTTAAAATTGGATGTTCCCTACTACAAAGGAACACGTTGGAGATTTAAAGTCGACTTCAAAGCACAACAGAATCCTGCTAACCTTTATTTTGGACTAACTGAATCCACGCTCGGACAACTTCGATTACCCTCGGACGAAAACACAACCTTTTCAACCTATAAAGAATTTGACAGAGCGAGAAAAATAGTAAGACCAGGTGGAGTTGGAGAAGCTGATTTGGTAACAGATGCACTCTCAAACCGATTTAGGGAAACCGAATATATGCTCAACCTTAAAGCCGATTATGCACTTGGAAATGGTAAGTGGCGGATAATGGGTGGTTATGAAATACAACATTTGAGCTACGCCACTTTTGAAGGAATGGAAGCGGATGCAATTGACCCAATTACAGGACAGAACACGACCGCTCCAAACGGAATTTCACTTTTAAGACGTGATTTTGAAAACGGTTTAATTTCGGGCGTTGACGGTGGTTGGGTTTCCATTATTCAAACAGCGTTGATTTTTGACACAAGAGATTTTGAACCCGACCCTACAAAAGGTTATTACTTTGAAATAGCAAATGAATATTCCAGTAAATACATTGGTTCACAATTCGATTTTGATAAACTTTTCATTCAAGGACGAGCCTATCAGAAAATACCAGTTGGAAAAAGGACTGTTTTAGCAGGACGATTCGGTGTCGGAAACATTTTTGGAAACAATGCACCATTTTTTGAATTTCAAGACCAATGGAGTCCAGAAGGAAGTATCAACGCATTGGGTGGCAGACAATCATTGCGTGGCTATCGAGCCAACCGATTTTTGGCTCGTTCAATGTGGTTTACCAATGTAGAATTGAGAGTTAGACTTGCAGAAACTCAAATTGGAAAGCAAAGATTTGCCTTTGGAGTAGCACCGTTCTTTGACGCAGGTACAGTAAGAGACCGTTGGCAAGACTTGAACTTTAAAAACATTAAAACTTCCTATGGCGGTGGACTTAGAATTGCTTGGAATCAATCCACCGTTTTATCATTTGACTATGGACATTCAAAAGAAGACAGATTATTTTACTTCGGTATTGGACAAGCATTTTAGACCTCAAAAACGACTGACTTAAACATAAAAAAAGTATCTTAGTCGAACGAAAAACAAGAAGGCCAGCACCTAACAGCGGCTTGGCGTAATGGCGGGTTCAGTGCTTCGTATGACAGTTTTGTGGTAGGTTCAAGTGCAGTTCTTCGATTGAACTTTTGTGCTAAAAATCCGCCACTACGCCAAGCCGCAAAACGTTAGCGGCAAGCATAGAGCGACACCCAAACAACAGACCGAACCATAAAAAATTTAGATTTGCAAAATGAAATTAACGATATTATCAACAGTATTTTTCTTGACAACAGGACAGTTGTTTGCACAAAACGACCTTGCATTTAATTGGACACCTAAACCAACAGGACAGACCTCAAATTTCGGTTTGACATCAAACAGCAACATCACTTCAACAAAAGAAGTATTGGTAAGACCGTTTATAACAGACGATGCCAGAGTAGTTGGAGAACGACTTGCTCAACTTGAATCTTGGATACGAGTGGACAAAGAAGCGGGGCAACATTGGATTTTAGGTGCTTACGGACCTAACAAAAAACTTGAATTGACAGCAGGCGGAGTTTACGGTTATCAAGTAGAACACGACAGCAAAAAGACATTTGCTTATGCTTTACCGTTATTACAAGCAAAAATTCTGTTCAAGGAATATAAACCAAATAAACCCCCGGGTTTTGGAATGGTAGTTGGGACATTTTTACCCGTTGGACAAGGTTCATTTAAACCAGCAGGTTACGGAACATTTGGCTACTTGACAGTTTCACAATGTTTTGGTGAAGGCGACAAATTTCTGTTTCACGGAAATCTTGGTGGCAATTATTTACACGTTGACGGCTCAAACCAGTTAATCTCAACGTGGGGTTTAGGGACACAGATAAAAGCATATAAAGGTATGCACTTAGTGGGCGAAGTTTTTTCAGGCGACCCATACATTCCAGGGACAGGGACATCTTGGCAAGTAGGTTATCGCTATTTTTTCAGTGACCTATTGCAAGTTGATATGACAGTTGGTGACGGAATTGCAGGGGACGTAATAATGCCTTTTTGGTTTAGTGCAGGTGTTCGTATTGTGACAGAAAAATTCTTGAAAAAGAAGAATGCCAGCCGCTAACAGCCGTTTTGCAAAAGCGGGGGTTTCGTGCTTCTATGACAGAGAAGTGCTAAATCCAAGCTTTGTGCATTTAATGAAGTTTAGTGCTGAAAATCCCCGCCTTCGCAAAGCGGCAAAACGTTGGTGGCAAGCGTCCGAGAACCGAAAACTAACGAGAAACAAATCTTAAAAATGCCGAAAACAGCTTCAATATTTTTAATTTTCTTTGTATTTGCAGGATGCAAATACAAAGAAAATTCTTGGTTGAATAATTACAAAGAAATTAAGTGCAAATACGCAAAAATCGAAGAATTAAGAAGTAATGATAGTTTAAATAAAATCAATAAGTTAGGAAAAGAATTATCCGAAATTAAAACTGAAATTAGCAAAATAGACAAACCAATTATTGAACAAATAACAAAATTAGAAAATTCAAGAAGTGAAATTGTTGTTGAATATTTAAGTAAAAGTAATCAAATTACAGACCAACAAACTGACAAATTTGGTCATAACTCAACACCTGAATTTGAAAAGAAACTTTCCCAAAATGAAAAAGAAGCAAATTCAAAAACCAAAGTTTTTGAAAACAAAATTGAGTTTTTATATCAAAAATTAGCTAAAAACAATAAATATCAAGAACTAAAAGCTAAAGAAAGTAAAATTAAATCCGAAATAGACGAAGAATATATTTCTATAAAAGAAAAATATTCAAAGCAATTAGAAAATTTACAATACGATTTAAATTATCTGAATGCTCAATTCAAAGAATTAACTGCAAATTTAAATACTCAAGAATTAAAAACATTAACTAAAAACAGAGATAGCATTAAACAAAATCCGTGTAACTTTACAATCAAAAATTAACAAAATGAACAGAAAAGATTTTTTAAAAAGTGGATTAATATTAGGCGGAGCAACATTGTTACCAACAAATTCTGTTTTTAGCCAAAGTCTAATTGAAAACAAAACTGATTTGTTAGTTGACAAAGACGGAAATTTTTTTCAACAACCTTTACTTTATACTGAAAGTTTTCTTGAACCTTTTATGGACGCAGAAACTTTACATTTGCATTACACTTTTCATCACGGAGGAGCTGTAAAAGGAGCAAACAAAGATTTGCAAATGATAAAAAAATCTTTAGAAGAGAATAATCTTGAAACTGTCGATTATTGGACAAAAAAATTATCGTATCATCTTTCTTCTCACATTTTACATTCTATATTTTGGACAAACTTAACCAATAAAGCAAATTTACCAAAAGGCGATTTATTAAAACGAATAGAAAAAGATTTTGGAAGTTTTGATAAACTAAAAATGTATTTAGCAAAAACTTCAAAAGACGTTGATGGAAATGGTTGGGGAATTTTAGGTTATCAACCTTACACCGATAAATTGACAATTTTACAATGTGAAAATCACGAAAAACTGACACAATGGGGCGTAATTCCATTGCTTGTAATTGACGTTTGGGAACACGCATATTATCTGAAATTCAGAAATAAGCGAACCGATTTTGTTGACAATTTATTCAGCATTATAAATTGGGATAACGCATCAGAAAGATTAGAAAACGCATTAAAAATGATGAAATAGAAAACGGAAAAACGAAACCGCCCAAAACGCCAGCCACCAACAGCAGTTTGGCAATATGGAGGGTTTTGGCTTAATTTGAAGTTGGTTTTGTACTTGAAAGTTAGTGTTAAACCGAAAGTTTGGCTTCCTTAATCCGCCACATCGCCAAGCTGCAAAACGTTAGCTGTGATTTTAACCAACGACAATGCAAAAATTTAAGACCGAAATAGTAGAACTGAAAAATAAAAAGTTTGTGACAATTAGACAAGCTGAAATTGACGATGCAGAAAGATTACTAAACTGTATTAAAACATATGTGCCTCAAAGTGCTTATATTCCGAAACTTGAACAAGAAATAAAACTTACTATTGAACAAGAAAAGGAATGGATAAATTCCTTTTTGACAAATGATAATTCATTACTTTTAGTTGCCGAATATAATGACGAAATAATTGGTAATATTGATTTAACAGGAAGTAGAAGAAAAATAATGGAACATACAGCCGTAATTGGAATGGGTATGTTGAAAGAATGGAAAAATACAGGACTTGGAACAGCTTTATTAAAATTTGGAATTGAATGGGCAAAAGAAAATACAATTCTTGAACTACTTTGGCTTCAAGTATACACAGACAACGAATTAGGATTAGGTTTGTATAGAAAAATGGGATTCGAAGAAAACGGAATAATGAGAAACTTTTTTAAGCAAGACGGAGAATACTTTGACAATCTAACAATGACAATGAACGTGAAATAAAAAACCACAGCTAACAGCAGTTTGGCAAAATGGCGGGTTCGGTGCTAAATTGAACATTTGGTTTTCAAATGAAGTTTAGTGCTAAATTGAAAGTAAGTCCTTCAAAGTCCGCCACTTCGCCAAGCTGCGAAACGTTACCCAACATAATAAAGAAAAGGACAGCATATAATTAAAACCAATAAATACAGTATTTTTGAGAAACATTAAAAAAACACAATTATGGAAAAAGTTTTGAAAAATAGCATCTTTCTAGCATTCTTTTCGATTACATTTTTTTCTTGCAGCGATATAAGCAAAAAAGTTGACGAAAAGATGGAACAGTTACTAAAAAAAACAGAATCATTAGACTCATTGCTAAACCAAGAGGTCGATAAAGTTTTAACTCTCGATTCACTTATCGATAAAGAACATCAAAAGGTAATAAAACTTGATTCACTTATACAGAAATCATCCACTAAACTTGATTCTGTAGTTAATAAAATTACAAAACCTTTAAGTAAATAATTATAAACCAATTAAATACCGCAAAAATGAAATGTCCAAATTGCAAAGATGTAAATCTGGTTATGACCGACCGCAACGGAATAGAAATTGACTATTGTCCTGAATGTCGAGGTGTTTGGCTTGACCGCGGTGAACTTGATAAAATCATTGAAAGGTCAACTCAAAACGATACTCCCACACAAAGTGATATATTTCATGGCAAGCAATATCATTCAAGGGACAATGAATATCGTTACAAAAAAAAGAAAGGCATCTTAGGAGAGCTTTTTGACTTTTAAAAGTAATTCTATTGAATCTGTTTGGAAATAATTTATTTTTATGTCAAAAAAGTTGCAAGTCAAAAATAGAGAATTAGTTGTCTTTTTGAAAAAAGATGATTTTTTTGACAATACATTATCAGAAAAAGTAAAAAAAATAATTAGTAAAATACCTGACAGAAATCTGACATTATCTGAAATAATAAACCTATTAGGAAACGACGGTTTATTACTATTTGCATCAATTTTATCTATAATATTTCTCATTCCGGTATCAATACCTGGTTTCAGTACTGTATTTGGGATTTTCATCTTTTTTATAGGAATAAGTAATCTAACAAATAAAAGCTTATGGCTACCTTCCTCTATAAAAAATAAGTCATTTCCAGCCGAAAAGTTACGCATTGCTCTAAACAAAGGGTTAAAGTGGTTCCATTATTTAGAAAAAATGAGTAAGCCGCATCGACTTAGTCTCCTTATATGCAACAAAATTGCTAGTACAATCAATGGTTTTTTGATTTTATTTGGTTCTATTTTGCTAATGGTACCATTGGGATTAATGCCCTTTAGTAATACTTTGCCTGCATTAATTATTCTTTTTCTATCAATAGGAATTATTCAGAAGGATGGAATTATAATTCTTCTTGGATATTTTTCCGTTTTGGGAGCTTTTATATATTTTGGATTATTTTTTTCGACTATAATTTTAGCTTTAAAAAAAATAGTTGAAAGCATTACATTGTAGATTTTTATTAACAACCATACATTATTATTCACCAAGATGTTGAAAAACGAAAGCGGAAAATGGCATGCCATTGACTATAAAGAGGTTCTTGAAAATTTCGAAAGTTCATTACAGGGGCTTGAATTGGAAGAAGTAAATAAAAGACGACAGAAGTACGGATTAAACGAACTTAAACGTAAAAATAAAGATGGAATTTTAAAAGTGCTTTGGCGGCAAATTAACAATCCATTGATTTGGGTTTTAATTGGTTCAAGCACGTTGGCTACCGCATTGGGTAAAATTACCGATGGTATGGTAGTGCTTGCCGTAGTGGTAGTGAACTCAATTATTGGCTTTATTCAGGAATACAAAGCAGGTAAAGCCATTGAAGCTCTTAGTAACATGGTTCCCGAAAATGCTATGGTAATTCGAAATGGCAATATAATAACCATACCTGTTTCTGAGATTGTTCCCGGTGATATTGTTCAGGTGGCTGCCGGCGACCGCATTCCCGCCGACATGAGGATAATCCAGCAAAAAAACCTGCAAGTAGAAGAAGCTGCTTTAACAGGTGAATCGGTACCGTCTCAAAAAACTACCGAAGCTGTAACACCCGATGCGGTAATTGGCGACAGAAAATGTATGGTATTTAGTGGCACTTTAGTTGTTTCAGGTACTGCCACGGCTGTGGTTGTAAAAACGGGTATGGATACCGAACTTGGTAAAATATCCGACATGCTTAACGAAACAGTTGATTTAGAAACGCCATTAACAAAAAAGTTGGGTGTTATTGGCAAATACTTAACCATTGGTATTGTTGCTATCACAGCAATTATTATGGTTATTGGAACATACCGTGCATTGGGGCAAGGATTATTATTGTTCGATGCACTTAAAGAAAGTTTAATTTTCGCAATAGCTTTGGCAGTAGGTGCTATTCCGGAAGGACTCCCAGCCGTTGTTACAATTGCCCTTGCCATTGGGGTACAACGTATGGCAAAGCGAAACGCTATTATTCGTAAACTTCCTGCGGTTGAAACCTTAGGTAGTACAACTGTTATTTGCTCAGATAAAACCGGAACGCTTACACGAAACGAAATGACTGTAAGTGAACTGTGGAACTATAACCATAGCATACAAGTAACAGGTGTTGGTTATCACAAAGCAGGTGTTTTCAAACAGAACAATGCTGAACTAGCTGCTTTACCGGAAGATATGTTGCTTTTGCTGAAAAAAGCAGTGCTTTGCAGCGATGCAAACGTGGTTTACAGAGCAAACGAATATAGTATATCGGGCGACCCAACCGAGGTTGCTTTAGTGGTTGCTGCTGAAAAAGCTGGTATTTCAATTGATGGTTTACGTCAGGAAATACCAAGAAAAGACGTATTGCCTTTCGACTCGGAAAAGCAGTACATGGCGACCCTTAACGACAATATTATTCTCAAAGGTGCCCCCGAGGTTGTGCTAAAACGTTGTTCAACACACATTTGTGGTATAACCTTGGATATGCAAAAGGTAATTTCTCAAATCGAATTGCTTGGTTCCAAAGGAATGCGAGTGCTTGCCATAGCTCAAAAAACTCAAAGCAAAAGCGATGAAATATCGGTTGATGATGTTGAAAATGGATTTGAGTTCATTGGCTTAATAGGCATGATTGACCCGCCACGTAACGAAGCTATCGAAGCCATAAAAGCTTGTCATAATGCGGGAATAACAGTAAAAATGATTACGGGTGACCACCATGCAACTGCCCGTGCTATTGGTATGGAATTAAACCTCTCGGCAAATGGAGCTGTTGTAACAGGAGTGGATTTATCGAAAATGAGCGATGCTGAACTTGACAAAACCATACAAACAACCAATATTTATGCACGTGTTGCCCCCGAACACAAACTGCGTTTGGTAAAAGCCTTGCAAAACAACAATGAGGTTGTTGCTATGACCGGAGATGGCGTGAATGATGCCCCATCGCTCAAACAATCGAATGTTGGTGTTGCCATGGGAATTACCGGAACTTCGGTATCGAAAGAATCGGCAGACATCGTACTGGCCGATGATGATTTTTCGAGTATAGCAGCAGCTGTTGAAGAAGGGCGAAGGGTTTACGACAATCTGCTAAAATCTCTCGCCTTTTTATTACCAACTAATTTAGGCCTTGCATTTATATTGATTTATGGCATTATGTTCTTTCCTTTTAATCCTATAACGAAAGAATTATTGCTTCCTATGTTGCCTGTACAATTGTTATGGATAAACTTAGTTGCAGCCATAGCATTGGCTTTGCCACTTGCATTCGAAGTAAAAGAACCTAATGTAATGAACCGTCCCCCCCGTAAACCCGATGAAGCTCTTTTCAACGGATTTGTAACTTTCAGGGTATTTTTTGTTTCGATACTTATGACAGTTGTAACTATCGTGCTTTTTAACTGGGAGTATGCATACTCGCTTAAAACCGGAATGGCTCAAACAGATGCTTTGGCTCGTTCACAAAGCATTGCTGTAACGTTTATTATATTTTTCCAAATATTTTATTTGATAAATTGCAGGTCGCTGAAAGATTCGGTTTTTAAAATTGGTCTATTCAGTAATGGCTTTATCTTTTTGGGTATTGGGTCAATAATGCTTCTGCAAGCAATGTTTTTATACACTCCATTTATGCAAAAAGTGTTTGGAACAGCGTCTCTCGATGGGAAAGGTTTATTTATTTCGTTTGTAGCTGGTTCATTGATTTTTATTGTAATTAGTATCGAAAAATGGATTCTAAGAGAATTGTTAAATAAAAAGGAAAAAGAGAACTAATTATGTTTAAATTAGGAATTTTAGAATAAAAAAATTACGTTGGGTAACATCGTGTATAAAACATTTGGCAATCAGTGGTTTATCAAGCGTTTTAGCTCGTATCAAAAGTAGTTGTAACTTGATAGGAAATCGCTTCGAAATGCCAAACGTTTCATACACGCAGCCGTTAGTGGCAATTTTTCGCAGACACCGCCAACAATGCAGACAACTAATCGTTTAACATAAAACGGACAAGCCGAACACCGTAATAAGAAGTAGGCAAAACAAAAAAATAAATTTAAATAATGTACACAAAAATTGTAGCAACAGCGTTAGTAACACTAACCCTATTTTCTTGTAACCAAGGAACAAAAACGGAAACAAAAAATGAAGGTTCGACAGAAACCAAAGAAGTAACAAAAAACGTTATAACACACGTTATGACCAAAGAACAACAAGCAGCCTTGACACCAGATGCTGTTTTGCAGGAATTCGTAGAAGGTAACAAAAGGTTTAATTCTGGGAATAGCACACCAAGAGACTTATCTATTCAGGCAAAAAAATCTGTCGTTGGTCAATTTCCAAAAGCAGTAGTTTTGAGTTGTTTAGACAGTCGTGTACCAGTAGAAGATGTGTTTGACCAAGGTTTGGGCGACATTTTTGTTGCCAGAGTAGCAGGCAACTTTGTTAACGAAGACATTTTGGGTAGTATGGAATTTGCGTGCAAAGTAGCAGGTGCAAAATTAGTTTTTGTTTTAGGACACCAACATTGCGGAGCAGTAAAAGGTGCTATTGACGATGTGAAACTGGGTAACATTACAGCAATGCTTGCTAAAATAAAGCCAGCAGTAGCAATGAGCCAAGATTTTGCAGGTGAAAAAACTTCAAAAAACGATGAATTTGTGAGACACGTTTGTGAAAACAATGTAATTCATACGATTAATGAAATTAGAGCAAAAAGCCCAATTCTTAAAGAAATGGAAGACAAAGGTGAAATCAAAATTGTAGGTGCTTTTTATCGTTTAACAGATGGAACACTTCAATTTGTAAAATAAAATGCAAAAAAAAATCATAGTTATACTTGTTTTGATTTGGTGCATTAGTAATAATGTATCAGGTCAAAACAATCGTATAAATACACACGAAAATATTGGTTGGTACAATTATTTTGGTACTTTCAAATTATCAGAGAAATTTGGTTTACATACCGAGTACCAATTCCGTAGAGACAATTTCATAACAGATTGGCAACAAAGCCTTTTACGAGTTGGCGTAAACTATCAACTTAATTCGAGAGTATTATTTAGAGCAGGTTATGCTTGGATTGAAACTTTTCCGTATGGTGAAATTCCAATAAACGGACTTGGCAGAGATTTTACCGAACATAGATTATTTCAAATGGTACAACTTTCACACAAAGAAGGTATTGTTGATTTTTCTCACCGATTTATGTTAGAACAAAGATTTGTAGGAAGATACAGTTCTGCCAGTGTAGAAAAGGAAGATGAATTTCTGCTACTACATAGAATGCGTTATATGGTAAGACTACAAGTGCCATTAAAAGGTACAGAAATAAAAGACAAAACACCATACTTGGCATTGTATGACGAAATTTTCATTGGTTTTGGAGAAAATGTAAATGCTAATATTTTTGACCAAAATAGAATTGGCGTTTTGCTTGGTTATCGGTTCAACAAAAACGTAAGAATTGAAGGTGGTTATTTAAACCAAACCGTTCAATTTGGTAGACAAATAAGCGGACAAAATGTGTTTCAAAACAACAACGGAATTATCATAAATGCAAACTTCAATATTGACTTGACTAAAAAGGAAAAAAAATAAAACTGCCACTAACAGGGGTTTTGCAATAGTGGGGCTGAAGTGCTAAATTCAACATTTGTACTTCTATCAACTTTGTGCTTAATTGAACATTTGTGCCTTGAACGCCCCACCATTGCAAAGCCCCAAAACGTTAGGTGCAAGCGTAACGGACCGATCAACATCACCACAAATTCAAAGACACATTGGAATTACTACCATTTAATGAGATAAAAATTAATCAAGCCAAAATCGACAAGATTGACCATCTTGTTAAGTCAATATATAGACTAATTATATATAGTCGACATCATTTAGATGACGACCTTTTAGATTCATATTTTGCAAGTGTTCAGGAATTACAGGAGCTTCTTAGTTTGAAAAATGCACAAATAGAAGCTCAAAACGAAGAGGAAGCGGAAGAATATTT
This sequence comes from Flavobacterium sp. GSA192, assembly GCF_006386525.1. Lineage (NCBI taxonomy): Bacteria > Pseudomonadati > Bacteroidota > Flavobacteriia > Flavobacteriales > Flavobacteriaceae > Flavobacterium > Flavobacterium sp. GSA192. Next base: position 392,993 of record NZ_VAHC01000002.1, read on the forward strand.
GAAAAACTTGAAAATATCACTTGAATTTGTAATTGAGGAGATTATAACAAACAATAATTTTGATAAAGAATTACAACTTTTTCAACTTCTTCGTTTAGTTTCTCCTGAGACCAATGCCATTCACCCTAATCGTTACAGACAAACATTAGTTCAGGTTGGAGCACATATTTGTCCAGACAAGGACTATGTTCCTATGTTAGTGTCTGAGCTATTTTACCAAATGCAAAACATAGCCAACCCAATTATAAGAGCTATTTATTTTCATCACGAATTAATAAGAATACACCCATTCGCAGATGGCAACGGGCGAGTAACAAGAATTGCAAAAAACTGGATGTTGATGTATGAATTATACCCTCCAATATTCATTAATGATGCCCCACAGAAAAAAGAATACATAGCCACGCTTTCAAAAAGTTTTAGAGAGCTTAATAATTCACCTAAAAAATGGAATGAGCATACAGAAAACTTTTTTGAACAAGAGCTTGACCGTTTGCTAGCTAATTCAACTTTACTTTACGAAACAGTTAATAAAATTGGAAGTGAGCGTGAAAAAACTAATAAAAAGAGCTAATGGAACCATATAAAATTCAAATTATTGAAAGCATTATTGCTTGGTCAATATTCTTAATTTCAAAATTGACGCTTAGGTATTTTGTAAAACTTAAAATTTTGAACTCCTATTTTAAAAATACAGAAAAAAATGATATTTTGAAATTATTAAATCTATTGCTAGTTGTGATATTTGTTGTAATAATAGTAGTTATTTGGAGTGTAAAACAGGAAAATGTATTAGTAGTAACTAGTTCCCTTTTGACTGTATTTGGGGTTGCTCTTTTTGCAGAAATGTCTATACTTTCAAACATTACAGCTTGCCTTATACTTTTTTTTCAGCATCCTATTAAAGTTGGTGACACAATTGCTGTAACACATGAAGGAAAAGAAATTCAAGGCGAATTAACAGATATTACTTACTTTTTTGTATTCATAAAAACGCTAAACAAAGGCACGCTAACAATACCTAATGCTCTTCTTCTTAAAAGCTCATTCTTGGTAATTGAAAAACCGTTAAAATAATGAGTTCTTACTTTTATTTGAATATGAAATTAATATTAACGAACTAAAAAACAACATGTATAGACTTAACGCCAGCACCTAACATCGGCTTGGCAAAATGGCGGGCCAAGTGCTTTCTAAGAACAGTTGTAAAAAGTTGAAGAGTTGTGCTTTCTAAGTTGAAAATTGCTAACTTTCCGCCACTTCAAGCCAAGCCGAAAATCGTTAGTAGCGATTTAACCTAAAAATATCAGAAAATAACAACTATGAAATCAATTAAATTAATTCTTAAGATTTTTATTAGTTCGTTAATTGTTCTTTTTGGAATTTACTTTTTTTTGATAAGCGATTACAATAATATGTTTAATAATGAACGTTTTATAGAAATCAAAAAATCGATAGAAAAATCTAAATCGAAAAAATATGCTGATTTGATTTCAATATATAAAAAAACGCATAATATTGAAAATGTTAATAATCGATTTATAAAAAGCAAAAAAGATTGTCCTTGTTTGTCAGTAATCCGAAATTTTGGCTATCCAACGCTGTACGTAAAAAACAGTTCACAAATAAGAAATGGAATAAACGAAATAATCTACACAAACAAAATAGAGAAAATATTTACTCAAGAAGATTGTTTGACTTTTTTGTTTTCTTCATATGATTTTTCAGCTGAAAGTACAGGAGTTGAAGAAGCTTCAAAATATTTCTTCAATAAAAATATCGCAGAATTAAATCAATCTGAAAAAATAAATTTAGTTTTAATGCTTGATAATTCAGCACTATACAATCCTTTAAGAAATAAAAAATCTTTGCCGAAAAAAATTGAGGAATATAAACAAATGATAAATAAATAAACCGCTACTAACAGCCACTACAACGGATTTGGGCATTTGGCTTAATGGAAAAATGGTCTTGTATTTGGGATGGTTTGGCAAACCCCGATCGCTCGGATATACGTAAACGTTAGCGCAGAATTGCATTCTGTGCCCACAAAGAGGAGCCACTTTGTGGAGTTACTTGATGAGATTGCTTCGTTCCTCGCAATGACACCAGATAGCTCGGATATATGTAAACGTTAGTGCAGAATTGCATTCTGTGCCCACAAACAGGAGCCACTTTGTGGAGTTACTTGATGAGATTGCTTCGTTCCTCGCAATGACACCAGATAGCTCGGATATATGTAAACGTTAGTGCAGTCCCGACACTTCGGGAGCATTCTGTGCCCACAAAGAGGAGCCACTTTGTGGAGTTACTTGATGAGATTGCTTCGCCAGTTCGCTATCGCTCGGGTCTTCCTTCGTCAGGATGACAAGTTTGTGGTGAAAGCCAGAAAGTTCTAATAGTTTTAATTGTTACAACTTTCTTGTTTTTTGCAAAAACCTTCTGAAATTGTGTTTATTCGCTCTTTTTTCTTTCCTCTTTTCTCTAATTTCCTCAAAATTCCTTACTTTCGCACCTCGTTTAAGAAAAGGATAAAATGAGCACAAAATTTACTGAGTACAAAGGACTTGACTTGCCAACAGTAGCGTCGGAGGTTCTTGATTTTTGGAAGAAAGAAAATATATTTGAAAAGAGTGTAACTACTCGCGAAGGAGCTAAGCCTTATGTGTTTTTTGAAGGACCACCTTCGGCTAACGGATTGCCGGGAATTCACCACGTAATGGCTCGTGCTATCAAAGATATTTTTTGCAGATATAAAACCCAAAAAGGATTTCAGGTAAAGCGTAAAGCGGGTTGGGATACTCATGGTTTGCCAGTAGAATTAGGTACTGAGAAAGAATTAGGAATTACTAAAGAAGATATTGGGAAAACTATTTCGGTAGAAGATTATAACGAAGCCTGTAAAAAAACGGTAATGCGTTATACAGACGTATGGAATGATTTGACCGAAAAAATGGGTTATTGGGTAGATATGGAAGATCCGTATGTGACTTATAAATCCAAATATATGGAGTCTGTTTGGTGGCTTTTAAAACAAATCTATAACAAAGATTTGATGTATAAAGGCTATACGATTCAGCCGTATTCTCCAAAAGCAGGAACTGGATTGTCTTCGCATGAAGTGAACCAGCCGGGTTCCTACCGCGATGTGACCGATACTACAATTGTAGCTCAGTTCAAAGCCAAAACTGAAAGTTTACCGGGCTTTTTAGAAGGTTTTGGAACGATTCATATCTTGGCCTGGACGACAACTCCCTGGACTTTGCCATCGAATACCGCTTTGACAGTAGGTCCAAAAATAGATTATGTTTTAGTAAAAACTTTCAATCAATATACTTTTGAGCCAATCAATGTGATTTTGGCTAAAAACTTAGTGGGTAAACAGTTTGGGAAATCTTATTTCGCAACTGAAGAAGCTGCTGATTTTGAAAATTACAAAGCAGGAGACAACCTGCCTGCCGGCAAGGCAGGAAAAATCCCATACCAGATTTTAACTGAAGCTAAAGGAGCTGATTTAGTAGGTATCCGTTACGAACAATTATTGCCTTGGGCATTGCCATATCAAAATCCTGAAAATGCGTTTAGAGTCATTTCGGGAGATTTCGTTACTACTGAGGACGGAACAGGAATTGTGCACACGGCTCCCACTTTTGGTGCTGATGATGCCAAGGTGGCTAAAGAAGCTACTCCTGAAGTTCCGCCAATGTTAGTTTTAGACGAAAACGGAACAGCAGTTCCATTGGTAGATTTGCAAGGTAGATTTGTTGAAGGGTTAGGCGAATTTGCAGGGAAATATGTGAAAAATGAATATTATGATGCCGATCAGGCACCGGAACGTTCGGTTGACGTAGAGATTGCTATTCGATTAAAAGAAGAAAATAAAGCCTTTAAGGTTGAGAAATATGTACATAGTTACCCACATTGCTGGAGAACTGATAAGCCTATTTTATACTATCCTCTTGATTCGTGGTTTATCAAAATTACTGAGGTAAGAGACAGAATGTTTGATTTGAATGAAACCATTAACTGGAAACCTAAAGCAACCGGAGAAGGACGTTTTGGGAACTGGTTGAAAAATGCCAACGACTGGAACTTGTCACGTTCGAGATATTGGGGAATTCCATTGCCAATTTGGAGAACCGATGACAAACAAGAGGAAGTTCTGATTGGTTCGGTTGAAGAATTGTACAACGAAATCGAGAAAGCAATAGCTGCCGGTGTTCAATCAGAAAATCCATTCAAAGGATTTGAAATTGGAAACATGAGCGAAAGCAATTATGATTTAATCGACTTGCACAAAAATGTGGTTGACGGAATTACTTTGGTTTCGGCTTCCGGAAAACCAATGAAACGTGAGTCTGATTTGATTGATGTTTGGTTTGATTCAGGAGCGATGCCTTATGCGCAATGGCATTATCCATTTGAAAACAAAGAGCTAATTGACAACAATAAGTCATTCCCGGCTGATTTTATTGCCGAAGGAGTGGATCAAACCCGTGGATGGTTTTATACGCTTCATGCTATCGGAACCTTGGTTTTTGATAATATTGCTTATAAAAACGTAGTTTCTAACGGATTGGTTTTAGACAAGAACGGACAAAAAATGTCTAAGCGTCTGGGGAATGCTGTTGATCCATTTACAACTTTGGCTGAATACGGTCCTGATGCTACGCGTTGGTACATGATTGCCAATGCGAATCCTTGGGATAACTTAAAATTTGATATTGAAGGTGTGGCTGAGGTGCGACGAAAATTCTTTGGAACACTTTATAATACGTATTCTTTCTTTAGTTTGTATGCTAATATTGATGGTTTCAAATTTGATGAGGCTGAGGTTCCGTTGAATGAAAGACCGGAAATTGACCGTTGGATTTTGTCAGAATTACATACTTTAATCAAACTAGTTGATGAAGCTTATGCCGATTATGAACCAACGAGAGCTGCTCGTGCCATTTCTGATTTCGTACAGGAAAATTTAAGTAACTGGTACGTTCGTTTGTGTCGTCGTCGTTTCTGGAAAGGCGAATATGCTCAGGATAAAATTGCAGCTTACCAAACGCTTTATACTTGTTTGTTAACGGTAAGTAAACTGAGTGCGCCTATAGCTCCATTCTTTATGGATAAGCTTTACAGAGACTTAACTTTGGCAACACAATCGGAAAAATTTGATAGTGTACATTTGGCGGAATTTCCAAAATACGTTGAAAACTTTGTTGATAAATCGTTAGAGAGCAAAATGCAGAAAGCGCAGACCATTTCATCGCTGGTTTTATCGCTGCGTAAGAAGGAGATGATCAAGGTGCGTCAACCGCTGCAAAAGGTAATGATTCCGGTACTTGACGAGAAACAGAGAGCTGAAATTGAAGCCGTTTCTGAGCTGATAAAAGCAGAGGTAAACGTGAAAGAAATCGAACTTTTAGATGATGCTTCAGGGGTGTTGGTAAAGCAAATTAAGCCTAATTTTAAAGCACTTGGGCCACGTTTTGGAAAAGATATGGGATTGATTTCCAAAGAGATACAAGGTTTTTCTCCGGAGCAAATCAATCAGTTGGATAAGGAAGGAAGCTTAAGTATTGTCATTGCAGGAAAAGACGTAACTTTATCATTAGAGGATGTAGAGATAACTTCTCAGGATATTGAGGGTTGGCTGGTAGCCAATTCGAACGGAATAACTGTTGCGCTTGACATCACTATTTCTGAAGAATTGAAAAAAGAAGGAATTGCAAGAGAGTTAGTCAACAGAATTCAGAACATCAGAAAAGATTCTGGATTTGAGGTAACTGACAAGATTAAAGTGTATTTGCAAAACAATGCTGTTTTAGAGGCCGCAGTAAACGAAAATGATGGTTACATCAAATCAGAAACCTTAACGGAAGAGTTGGTTTTTGAAGGGCATATCGAGAATGGCACAGAAATTGAATTTGACGACATTAAAACTAAAATAACGATTACTAAATAATATTGATTATGGTAGATGAAGCAACACGATACTCAGACGCCGACTTGGCAGAGTTCAAAGAGATAATTCAAAAGAAAATTGAGAAAGCGCAAGCCGATTTAGATTTGATAAAAAGTGCCTATATGAATGATTTGAATAATGGTACCGATGATACATCGCCAACATTCAAAGCTTTTGAAGAAGGTAGCGAAACCATGTCTAAGGAAGCTAACTCTCAATTAGCAATCCGTCAGGAGAAATTTATCCGCGATTTAAAGAATGCTTTGTTTCGTGTAGAGAACAAAACGTACGGAATTTGCAAAGTAACAGGTAAATTAATTAGCAAAGAAAGATTGAAAATTGTTCCTCATGCAACCATGAGTATTGAGGCAAAAAACATGCAACGATAATTGTTATTTCAAATTCCAAACATTAAATTCCAAATTCCAAAACTAGTGATGGGATTTGGAATTTAATGTTTGGAATTTATCTATTTTTACGCACTTAAATTTTTTAAAATGTCATTACGAAAAGCCTATCTGCTTATTTTCTTAGTATTAATAGTAGATCAGATTTCTAAAATATATATCAAAACTAATTTTATATTAGGAGAAGAAGTTGAAGTTTTCAATTGGTTTAAAATTCATTTTATTGAAAATGAAGGGATGGCTTGGGGAACTCAAATCCCCGGAACTTATGGAAAATTGTTCCTTACTTTGTTTCGTTTAGTTGCCGTAGGCGGAATTGGATATTGGTTGTGGGATTCGGTTGAAAAGAAACACAGTTCTAATTATTTAGTTGTAGCTATCGCTTTAATTTTGGCAGGTGCATTCGGAAACATTATTGATTCCGTTTTTTATGGAGTCATTTTTGACGACAGCAGTTCTCAATTGGCAACATTATTTTCAAAAGAGCCTTATGGTACCTATTTTCATGGCAAAGTAGTCGATATGTTTTATTTTCCAATTTGGCAAGGGAATCTCCCGGAATGGTTGCCTGTTTGGGGCGGAAGAAATTTTACTTTTTTCAATGCCATTTTTAACGTAGCTGATGTAGCTATTTCAACAGGAGTAGGGATTTTGATTGCGTTTAATAAAAAGGCATTTCATCACAAAGAAGCATAGTTTTAGTTATATAAAACATAAAAAGAAGACCTGTTTCATTACGAAACAGGTCTTCTTTTTTAAGTGTTATTTGTTTTGTCCCGGGGCGTAACGTTTGGCACTTTTTTCACCGGTAATCTTTTTGGCTTGTCCAGGAGGAAGCGGTTTAGATTTATAAGAACTTCTACTTGATCTGGTTCCAATTCCAACAGCGCAACCGGATAAAGAGATAGAAAATATCGCAATTAAAAGGATTGCATAAAATCTTGAATTTTGAATTTGTTTCATAAAATAATGGGGCTTTGTGAGCCACGAAGGTACAAATTTAAAAGCGATAGATTTTATTGGGAGTTACACAATAATCCAATTGTATATCGCCTTCGTGAACATCTTCTATTAATGCTTCGGCTTCAAAGAAAGAAAGTCCCACTTTAATGGTTTCAGCTTGGCATTCGCCTAAGAATTTATCATAAAAACCTTTGCCGTAACCTACACGATGTCCTTTTTTGTCAAATGCTAAAAGCGGTATAAAAACAACTTCTATTTTTTTGGACGGTACTTCTATTCCGTCAACGGGTTCAGGAATATTGTATTCGTTTTTTTTGATTTGGGTATTATCGGTTAAAAGAAAATGTGTCATTTCACGACTTTCAAAATCTGATTTAGAAATCAAAATGTTTTTGTCTTTCCCTGAAAGCAAATGTAAAATCAATTCGGTGTCTATTTCCTGTTGTTCCTGAATGGGCAGGAAAACATGGAAATAGTTTTTGTCCCAAATGTTGAGTTTCAGCAATTGATTGGCAATGGCTAAACTCATTTCTTCCATTTCTTCTTCAGATAGCTGTTTTCGTAGTGATTTGTATTTTAAACGTAATTCTTTTTTAGTGTTTTGCATTTTTGATTTTAAGCTGTGGAATTAAAAACTAAAAATAGAAATAATTATTTGTAATTCGTAAATTTGATTAGAAATCAAATAATAGCTTTAAATCCGTATGATTTTAGGTTGTTTTGATGTTCTCTATCTTTTTCTGAAACAAAATTCTAATGCAAAAAACAGCTCTCGAACTTCAAATTCAAACTTTACCCGACAGTCCGGGTGTTTATCAATATTATGATAAAGAAGGCAAGATTTTATATGTGGGTAAGGCTAAGAATTTAAAAAAACGAGTTTCTTCTTATTTCAATAAAATTCACGATACTGCTAAAACCAATGTGTTGGTTAAGAAAATTGTAACCATAAAACACATTGTGGTTCCTACCGAAACCGATGCGCTTTTGCTGGAAAATAATCTGATAAAAACGCTTCAGCCCCGATACAATATCAATTTAAAAGACGATAAAAGTTATCCGTGGATTTGTATCAAAAAAGAACCTTTTTCGAGAATATTTTCTACCCGAAGAATGGTCAAGGATGGTTCGGAATATTTTGGGCCTTATACCAGTTTTAAAACGGTGAATACTATTTTAGAATTGATAAAAGAATTATATCCGTTACGCACTTGTAATTATGATTTGACGGATTCGAATATTGAAAGTGGCAAGTTTAAGGTTTGTCTCGAATATCATATTGGCAACTGCAAAGGGCCATGTGAAGGCTATGAATCATTAGAAGAATACCAGAAACAGGTTAACGCTATCCGGGAAATTCTGAAAGGGAATTTCAAAGACAGTTTGAAAGATTTCAAGAAATTAATGATGCAATTGGCGCAAGATATGCATTTTGAAGAGGCGCAAAAAATAAAAGAAAAGATAGAAGTTTTAGAGAATTATCAGTCGCGTTCTACGATTGTGAATCCTAAGATTACCAATATTGATGTGTTTTCTATTGTTTCTGACGAAAGTGCCGCTTATGTCAATTTTTTACAAATTTCACACGGTTCGATTATTCGTTCTCATACTTTGGAAATCAAGAAAAAATTAGCCGAAACCGATGAAGAATTGTTGGAATTAGCTATTGTGGAATTGAGAGAGCGATTCCAGTTATTGTCAAAAGAAGTAATTGTGCCTTTTGCAGTTGATTTAGGCGAAAAAATCAAAGTCACCGTACCGCAATTAGGAGATAAAAAGCAAATTCTGGATTTGTCTATTCGAAATGCAAAATTTTATCGAATCGAACAATTGAAGCAATTGCAGATTGTAGATCCTGACAGGCACACTAACCGAATTATGGCGCAGATGCAAAAAGATTTGCGTTTGCCGGTAGAGCCCAGACATATTGAATGTTTTGACAATTCGAATATTCAGGGAACAAATCCTGTTTCGGCCTGTGTGGTTTTTAAAGATGGAAAACCCAGTAAGAAAGATTACCGTCATTTTAATATAAAAACGGTTGAAGGACCAAATGATTTTGCTTCGATGGAAGAGGTGGTGTATCGCAGATACAAAAGATTGTTAGACGAAAAACAATCGTTGCCACAATTAATCATTATTGATGGAGGAAAAGGGCAGTTGTCATCGGCATTGAAAAGTATTGACGATTTAGGTTTACGGGGAAAAATCAGTATCATTGGTATCGCTAAAAGATTAGAAGAACTGTTTTATCCGGGCGATTCTGTTCCGTTGTATTTGGACAAAAAATCCGAAACCTTGAAAGTAATTCAGCAACTGCGAAATGAGGCACATCGTTTTGGGATTACCCATCATCGGGACAAAAGGAGTAAAGCGGCCTTGAATTCTTCGATTGAATCCATTCCGGGAATTGGCGAAAAAACCATGTTGACGTTAATTCAGCACTTTAAAAGTGTTAAAAGATTGAAATTAGCAACAGAAAAAGAAATTTCGGACGTTGTAGGAGTATCAAAAGCCAAAAAAATTACCGATTTTTACAAAACCATAATGCCTTAAATTTTAACGTTGCAAGAATATTTTTTATGAAGAAATACATCTTTTTATTGCTTGTTGTTTTTAGTGGCCTGACTTTATTTGCGCAAAGAAAAGACCAGCCAAAAATAGGCTTAGTGCTGAGTGGCGGTGGTGCGAAAGGATTTGCTCATATTGGGGTTCTTAAAGTAATTGAAGAGGCCGGGATTAAGATTGATTACATTGGCGGAACCAGTATGGGGGCTGTAGTTGGCGGTTTGTATGCTTCGGGCTATAATGCGGCACAACTCGATTCGATTTTTAAAGACACTAATTTTGATGAATTATTAAGTGACTATATTCCCAGAGAAACTAAGAATTTTTACGAGAAACGAAACGATGATGTTTATGCGCTTGTTTTGCCGTTTAACAACTACAAAATTGGGATTCCCGATGCGCTTTCTAAAGGTTTGTATAATTTTAATTTACTAAGCCGAATTACCCGAAATGTTAGGCATGTAAGAGATTTTAATCAGTTGCCAATTCCTTTTTTATGTATCGGTTCGGATATTGAAACAGGGGAGCAGGTGGTTTTGAACAAAGGAAATCTGGCAAGAGCCATGATTGCCAGTTCGGCGTTTCCGTCATTATTTTCTCCGGTGGAATATCAGGATCGGTTTTTAGTTGACGGAGGAGTAGTGAATAATTATCCAATAGATGAGGTTAGAAAATTAGGTGCTGATATCATAATTGGAGTCGATGTTCAAAATGATTTATTAGATCGAAAAGCCCTTAATGATGCCACGAAAATTCTGGTGCAAATTACTAATCTTCATTCTGTTGATAAGATGAAGGAGAATATTTTGAAAACGGATATTTATATTCGACCGGATATAAGAGATTATGGTGTGATGTCTTTTGATAGTGGTCAGGAGATTTTGAGTAAGGGAGAAGAAGCAGCTTTTTCGGTTTTTGAACGTTTAAAGCAATTAGGTGTTGCATCAGGAAATTATAAAAAAAGCAAATTGAAAATTCAGGTTGACAGTTTACAAATTGAAGATGTTAATTGCAACAAATTGAAAAATTATACTAAGGATTATGTTTATGGAAAATTACGATTTAAACCAGGAGCTAAAATTAGTTACAATCAATTACAAAAAGGGATTAATAATCTCAATGCTACCGAAAATTTTAGTGCTATAGACTATTCATTTGAAGGCACTAATGACAAAGACGATTTGAATTTGGTTTTAAAAGAGAATCCAACAGATACCTATTTGAAATTTGGTTTGCATTATGACGGACTTTATAAAAGTGCTATTTTAGTTAATTTAACCCATAAAAAGAATTTTTTTAAAAATGATGTGGCTTCGCTTGATGTTATTTTAGGGGATAATTTCAGGTACAATTTTGATTATTATGTAGAGAATGGATACAATATAAGTCTTGGATTCAAATCCTATCTAAATACGTTTAACCGCAATATTGAGGGGCAAATAACCAATTTTGATTTTGATGATTTAGGTATTAGTAGTTTGAATGTTGATTTGTTTGATTTGACAAATCAGCTGTATTTACAAACCATGTTTGCCAGACGTTTTTTAATAGGAGCCGGTTTAGAGCATAAATATTTGAGTATTAATTCCCGTACTTTGGATAATATTGATCCTGTAATTGACAGGAGTCATTATTTAAGTGTTTTTGGGCGACTGGATTTTGATTCCATGGACAATAAATTTTTTCCAACAAAAGGATGGAGCTTTTCAGGAGATATTCATTCGTATCTCTTTTCTTCTGATTATACTAAAGAATTTGCACCATTTTCTATTGCTAAGGCTAATTTTGGAATAGCCATTCCTTTGTTTAAATCGTTTGCAGCTAAAATTCAAACAGAAGCCGGTTTTGCAATAGGTGCTAAAAGTGTGTCTTTTTTTAATTTTATTCTCGGAGGTTTTGGCTATAATGTGGATAATAATTTCAGTCATTTTTATGGTTATGATTTCCTGAGTTTAGGGGGTAATAGTTATGTTAAATCCACACTGTCTTTAGATTGCGAAATATTTAAAAATAACCATATCAATTTTACAGCTAATTATGCTAATATAGGAGAAGATATTTTTGAAACCGTCAACTGGGTTTCAATCCCTAAAATTTCCGGCTATGCTATAGGTTATGGTTTAGAAACGGCTATAGGGCCTATTGAGATAAAACGCAGTTGGTCTCCGGAAACTAATAGTGGTTTTACCTGGTTTAGTGTTGGATTTCCTTTTTAGTAATTAAACACACAAATTAATAGTTGACTAAAAGTCGCGGTTTTTGACTAAAACTGCGACTTTTTTTTGTTAACAAAAGCTTTTTAAGCTCATAAAATTTGACTTTTTATTTTTTGACTTAAAAGTAAAATTAACACTTTAATTTTTTATTGCTGTTTTTTTTATGATATGTAAAAAAAAATGGCGATGCTTCCGAATCTTATTTTAAAATTATGTTAAACTGCATTTTTACTATAGAAATCGCATTTTCTTGCCGTATCTTTGTCATATCAAAACAAAAGGGGTGGTTTCCTTTTGGTTTATATAAATTTAATAATTTATAATTTTTTGGTTGGTTAATAGCATAAAAACTCAGTCATTATTTGACTGAGTTTTTTTGTTTTAATATATTTGGAACAAAATTTGCAAATTGAATCAATAAAAAAAGTAAATTATGAAAAAGATAATGCTACTCTCATTATTGATTTTAATCACCAGTTTTGACTCCCATTCTGATGATTCTTACGGCGTAGGTGAATGGTTTAAATTCAGGGTACACTACGGATTTGTCAATGCTGGTTTTGCAACACTTGAAGTAAAAGACGCTGTAATCAATAATAAAAAAGTTTTTCATGTTGTGGGCAAAGGTTATACCACAGGAGTATCGCGCTTTTTTTTTAAAGTAAATGACACCTACGAAAGTTATATTGATAAAGAAACAGGAAATCCGTATCAATTTGTACGTAAGATTGATGAAGGCGGTTATACTAAAAATCAGGAAGGATTTTTTAATCAATCAGACCATAAGATAACGGTAAAAGATTACAAGAGAAAAACCGAAAAGACTTTTGTAATTCCAAAAAACACTCAGGATATACTTTCTGCTTTTTACTATTTACGCAATTATCCTACTATTGATAAGATTCATCCTGGAGAATATATTGCAATAGATATGTTTTTTGATGATGAAACCACAAAATTTAAGTTAAAATTCGTCGGACGTCAGGATATTACAACTAAATTTGGGGTAGTGCCTTCTATGGTTTTTAAACCTTTAGTTCAGTCGGGTCGTGTTTTTAAAGAAGAGGAGAGTTTAACAATTTGGGTTTCAGATGATGAGAATAGATTGCCGGTGCGTATTAAGGCCGACTTGGCAGTGGGTTCACTCAAAGCTGATTTAGACGCTTTTAAAGGATTGAAAAGCTCTTTTAAAATAAAGAAAAAATGAGTGTTAATGCCAGTACAGCAAGTATTCTAAAGCAAATAGAGCAAAAATATGCGTCCATTGATCAAAAAACGGATACGCAACTAGAAGGCTTGCTTTGGTCTAAACCTGTTACTTACTGGGATTATATTCATACTGATGTATTGTTGAATTTGCAAACGCAAAGAACGGTGCTTCCTGATGAGATGGTTTTTATTCTCTATCATCAAATTAATGAATTGATATTCAAAATGGTACTTTTAGAAATCAATCAAATTGCCCATCATCAGGAAATTAAAGCCGATTTTTTTACGGACAGATTAATGCGTATTAGCCGTTATTTTGATATGTTGACAACCTCTTTTTCTATTATGGAAAACGGGATGGATGTAAATCAGTATATGAAATTTAGAAATACGCTCACTCCGGCCAGCGGTTTTCAAAGTGCACAATACCGTTTAATAGAGTTTGGAGCAACTGATGTGGTTAATTTAATTGATAGTCGTTTCAGATCATCATTTAATAATACTATTTCCAATGAAAATGCGTTTGATATTCTCTATTGGCAGGCAGCCGGAACGGATCCTGAAACAGGAAAAAAAACTTACACCTTAGAAGAGTTCGAAAAAAAATACAAAGCCACTTTTTTGGATTGTATGGAAGAATATAAGTCGAAAAATATTTGGCAAAAATACAAGCAGCTTTCTGTTGAGGATCAGGAATTACCATCGTTAAAAGAGGCGATGCGTCATTTAGATTATACGGTCAATATTACCTGGGTAATGCAGCATCTGAATGTGGCAATAAAGTATATTGATGAGAGTGGAATGGGTGATGGAGAGGCAACGGGAGGAAGTGACTGGAGAAAATACATGCACCCAAAGCATCAAAAAAGAATATTTTTTCCGGAATTATGGAGTGAAGCTGAATTAGCAAATTGGGGACAAGAATAAATGTAGAATACAATAAATAGCAACAGTTTGAAATATTTTTTAATCATTATAATTACACTGACTTTAGTAGTATCCTGTAAAAAAACAGATTCTGAAACAGCTAAAAAACAGTTAGTAGCTAAGCAAAAGCATAAAAAAGATAATTCTGATTTTGGATTTAATTTTTCCGATTTTAATGTGGTTCAGGATACCGTAAAAAAAGGAGATACTTTTGGTACAATTATTAATGGACAAAATATTGGCGATCGCAAAATCTATGGGATTGTAAACGATATAAAAGATACTTTTGATGTACGTGTGATTAGACCAGACAAGGCGTTTACCATGTTGCGTTCTAAGGATAAAACCAATAAACTTCAGGTTTTTGTGTATGAGCCCAACGACTTAATGTATTATGTTTTTGATTTGCGTGATTCGGCGGTAGTGGCTTATAAGAAAGTGAGGCCGGTAACTTATAAACGTAAACTAATTACAGGAGTTTTAAAAGGATCTTTGTCGGAAACACTTTCAAATTCGGGAGTTGATGCTAACTTGGCAAGTCAAATTACTAAAATTTATTCCTGGTCAATTGATTTTTTCAAATTAAAAAAAGGTGATCGATTTGGGATTGCTTTCAACGAACGCTACATTAATGATTCTATTTATAACGGAGTGAGTAATATTGAAGGTGCATTTTTTGAATACAAAGGCAAAATCATGTATGCTTTTCCATTTGTTCAAAATCAGGCTTCGGGGAAAGTGGATTATTATGATGAGGATGGAAAAACGATGAAAAATCTCTTCCTGAAATCGCCTATTAAGTTCAGTCGAATTACTTCCCGATTTACAATGAATAGATTTCATCCTGTACAGCATCGATGGAAAGCACATAAAGGAACCGATTATGCTGCCCCTACAGGAACTCCTATTATGACTACGGCAACTGGTGTGGTAGAAGCAACCGGATATACCGCAGGTAATGGGAATTTTGTGAAAGTAAAACACAATGGGACTTATTCTACTCAGTATTTACACATGTCAAAAATCCTAGTTAGACGTGGTCAGCATGTGAATCAGGGAGACGTTATTGGTAGAGTAGGAAGTACAGGTTTAGCATCAGGTCCGCATGTGTGTTATCGTTTTTGGAAAAATGGTGTGCAGGTTGATGCGTTAAAATTAAAATTGCCAACAGGAACACCAATGGAAAGCAGGAACAAAGCCCGATTTATGAGTGCCATCGAGCCTTTAAAGCGAGAATTGGATAGTATTGGAAATTTGTAACAAAATGAAAAATCAAATTAGAACAGGAAATACATAGTTAGTGGCTTGTGTTTCCTGTTTTTTTATAGTAAAAACTGGTTGGGTTTTGTTGTTATATAGTTGGAATCCTTTCTGCTATTACAACTAATTTCAGTATTTTTACGCCCAAATCTAAAACACTAAAAACAAAAATATAAATGGCTTTAAGTACTCTAAACCCAACAAAAACAACTTCATGGAAGAAGCTGGAAACTCATTTTGGTCAATTGAAAAATGTTTCTATGCAGCAAATGTTCAAACAAGATGCTACAAGAGCGGAGAAATTCAGTATTCTTTGGAATGATTTTTTAATTGATTATTCTAAAAATATTATCAATCAGGAAACGATGGCATTGTTGCTTGAATTGGCAAATGAAATGGGACTTAAAAGTGGAATTGAGGATTATTTTGGAGGTGGAATAATCAATCAAACTGAAAACAGAGCGGTGCTTCATACTGCATTAAGAGCAAAAGAATCGGCGGTAATCAATGTAAACGGAGTAAATGTAATTCCGGAGGTTTATGAAGTAAAAAATAAAATTAAAACTTTTACTAACGAAATTACTTCAGGTAAAAGAACGGGTTATACCGGGAAAGCTTTTACTGATGTAGTTAATATCGGTATTGGTGGTTCTGATTTAGGACCGGCAATGGTAGTGGAAGCTTTGCAATATTATAAAAACAATCTGAATGTTCATTTTGTTTCCAATGTTGATGGGGATCATGTGAATGAAATCATTAAAAAGTTAAATCCGGAAACGACTCTTTTTGTTATTGTTTCTAAAACGTTCACTACTCAGGAGACTTTAACTAATTCTGAAACAATTAGAAAATGGTTTTTACAATCGGCTTCACAGGAAGATGTGGCTAAGCACTTTGTGGCAGTTTCTACTAATTTGCAAAAAGTAACCGAATTCGGAATTAATCCTGATAATGTATTTCCAATGTGGGACTGGGTTGGAGGACGTTTTTCTCTTTGGAGCGCTGTAGGATTGTCTATCAGTTTAGCGGTAGGCTTTGATAATTTTGATGAATTATTAAACGGAGCTAACGAAATGGACGAACATTTTAAAACAGCTGAATTTGACAAAAATATTCCGGTTGTTTTGGCATTGTTAAGCGTTTGGTACAATAATTTCTTTGGAGCAGAAAGCGAAGCTTTGATTCCATATACCCAATATTTACAAAAATTAGCACCTTACTTACAACAAGGAACCATGGAAAGTAATGGTAAGAGTGTAGGTCGCGATGGAAAAGAAGTAGATTATCAAACAGGAACTATTATTTGGGGAGAGCCGGGAACGAATGCTCAACACGCTTTTTTCCAGTTAATCCACCAGGGAACTAAGTTGATTCCAACGGATTTTATTGGTTACGTTCAACCTTTGTATGGTGATATCAATCATCATGATAAATTGATGTCTAACTTTTTTGCACAAACAGAAGCCTTGTTAAACGGAAAAGAGGAAGCAAAAGTTCAGGCTGAATTTGACAAACAAGGATTGTCGGCTGAGGCAGCTGCTTTTCTTTTGCCATTCAAAGTTTTTGCCGGAAACAAGCCTACAAATACCTTCTTGATTCAGAAATTAACTCCTAAATCTTTGGGTTCATTGATTTCTTTATACGAGCATAAAATTTTTGTGCAAGGATTTATCTGGAACATTTTTAGTTATGATCAATGGGGAGTAGAGCTTGGAAAACAATTAGCTAATTCTATCCTGGACGAGATCAATTCGAATGAAGTGAAAAATCACGATAGTTCTACAGCTTCTTTATTGGGGCATTTTTTAAGAAATAAATAACATTTAGCTGATTTTGTTTAAATAACTGATTATCAGTTGTTATTTTTAAAACGGCTATATTATACGAATAAAAACCTCATTTGCTTTTAGTATAATGAGGTTTTTTTTAGACCTTTTTTGTTTATATTTGTTAAAAAAAATATCAAAAACATGTACGAATTCATTCAAAAATTTCATTCAGGTTGGGCTTATTTAGCACTTTTATTATTAGTAGTTGCAGTGATTAATGCTTTTATTGGTTTTGTTTCTAAAAAAGAATTTACTGCTAAAGACAGAAAGATTGCAATTTTTGGATTAATAGGAACACATACTCAATTATTGATTGGTTTGATTTTGTATTTTGTTTCACCACTTGGATTAAATTCTCTGGGACAAATGTCAGACAAAATGTTGCGATTAACGTCATTAGAACATCCATTAATTAATATTATTGCTATTGTTCTAATTACAATTGGTTGGTCTAAACACAAAAAGTTAAGCACAAGCGAATCAAAATTTAAAACCTTCTCGATTTTCTACGGATTTGGATTATTGCTTATTTTAAGTAGAATTCCATGGTCGTTATGGATGCAATAAAATCTTAAAAAGTCCTTTTCAGGACTTTTTTTATCTGGTTTTTGTTTTTAAATAGATTCGAACTAAAAAGCTAATATGAAAAAATCAATAACACTACTTTTTCTATTTATTACTGTTTTTTTTGCTCATGCTCAAAATTCGGCTAAGTCAAAAACGGTTTCAACTGCTAAGGGTAATCTGGCTAAGGATACGGTGAAAGGTTTTGCATTTGTAGCTAAAAATCAAGTTGTAAGAGATACCATTCAGGATGAGGTAGTTGGTAAGTTAAAAGTCTATAAAAAAAGTGTTCATGCTTCGTATTACGCTGATAAATTTAATGGAAAGCGAACAGCAAGTGGTATAAAATTCAATAATAACGATTATACGGCGGCTCATAAAAAATTTCCTTTTGGAACTAAATTAAGAATTACCAACGAGGCCAATGGGAAATCGGTTATTGTAGAAGTTGTTGACAGAGGTCCTTTTGTAAGATCCAGAGAAATTGATTTGACAAAAAGAGCCTTTATGGAAATTGCCCGAAATAGAGGTGCAGGTTCAATGATTGTTACCATCGAAGAAATTATAAAGTAATTTTTTTTACCAATTTCGATACGGATTTTTGCTTAAATACGAATTATAATATCGTTTATCATTAGTTACTTCTTCACCCAGCCAATTGGGTTTTTCAAAATCTTCAGTTTCTGATTTTAGTTCTATTTCGGCCATTTCAAGACCTTCATTTTCGCCGTAAAATTCATCCACTTCATAGGTGTGATGACCCACTTTTACCTCAAAACGTGTTTTGTCTATTACTCCTTTTTCACAAAGCAACAATAAATTTTTAGCCTCATCAACGGCAATTTCTTTTTCCCATTCAAAACGCGACATGCCACTTGCGCTGGAACTGCCTTTTATAGTTAAATAAGCCTTGTTTTCTTTGATTCTCACGCGTACTGTGCGCTCGGGATTAGAACTCAAATAACCTTGGATAATGCGTTTTTTAGAAAAAGCTTCTTTTTTATAAGAATCGGAAGTGACTAAAAATTTTCTTTCTATTTCTAACATCTTATTGATAAATTACAAAGTTTAAAGATAGCTTATTCTTTGATAATTTTAAATGTCTGTGGCGAATCAGTATTTGAAATTTTAAGTATATAAAAACCAGCGTTTAGTCTGGAAACATCAATGGTGCCATCGGTGCTTTTTCCATGTAAAACAGCATTGGATTCAAAGTCAAAAAAGTCATAATCAAAACTTTTGTAATCGTAGTTTTTAATTGTAACCACTGTAGTAGCAGGATTAGGGAATACAAAAGGTGTTGGAGTAGTAATGGTTTCAACATAAGGAATATTGTTGCAGGCACTTTCTATCAAAGAAGCTAAATCATTTTCATCAAAAATTAAGGTGTAATCAAGTGCTTTAGCTTTTTCAAATAATTCACAAGCTTCGCTGTATTTTTTTTGATCGAGATAAATAATTCCTAAATTTTTCATCGCATACGAATTGTTTTTGTCCATTTTTAAGGCTTCTTGTAAATCTTCAATTCCTTTTTCGGATTCCCCCAGTTTATGATACAATAAACCTCTGGTAGTTCGTAAATCTCTACTTCCGTAATTAGATGAATGTGAGATGATCTTTGCTTCTCTGGTAAAAGCAATGTTAATATTCTCCATGGCTTTTTCATATTCGCCAATATCACTATAAAGTTTAGCCAGTCCCCATCTTGCGTGACCGTGTTGCGGTTGCTCGGCAACAATTTTTTCCAAATAATAGCGGGCTAAATCAGTGGATTTTTTTTGCTGCAGATAATTGGCAAAATTATATAAAATCCGATAGTCTTTTGGAGCTGCAGCCATCGCTTTTAGATAATATTGATAGGCTGAAAGTTCCATTTCAAGTGCGCCAAACTGGTTAGCTAATAAATCATAAAGACTGCTTTTAAACTTAGTTCTACTGGTTTTGATAGCTTCCGAAATTACTTTAGTAGTATCTTTTTCGGATTTTTTAATAATCGATTCTACTCTTTTTAAATCATCAATAGCTAATGTTCTGTTTCCAAGACGAGCTCTTAAATTACCTCTCTGAAACAGGTCGTTGATGTGGGTTGGATTATAGTTGGTTCTGGTGTTTAATTGAGTAAGTAATTGGAGATGTTTTTTTGCATTTTCTTCATTTTCTTTGTTACTGAAAGGTAGTTTATGATCGGTTCTGCTTAATAATTTACCATGTGAAAAGTTCCAGGTAACTAATTTTTCGCCTTGGCTGTCGTATTGAAAACTATTGGAATCTCTACGTCCATTGTCGTCATAATAAAAAACTTCGTTTATTTTTCCATTATTATGATAGGTTTTTAAACTATCTATTTTTTTGTCAGATCCTTTCCAAATTTCTACAGAAACTATTTTGTCTCTGTAGAAGTATTTAAAAACAGTTTTATTAGAGTTATTGTTTTGACTCCAGAATAAGATTGGGAAAAATAATAGAAAAGAAAGTATTTTTATATTCATGTTATTTTGTGTAAATGAAATGTTTGTTGATTTTATTCAGGATTAAATGTAAGTAATTTTTGTAGGTTTTAAAATGATAATTTTCTATAATTTTGTTTTATGCTCGAAATAAATTCTCATAGAAAAATCATACACATCGATATGGATGCTTTTTTTGCTTCTGTGGAGCAAATGGACAATCCGGAGCTGCGAGGAAAGCCTATTGCTGTGGGAGGTTCTGAAAACAGAGGGGTAGTGGCAGCGGCGAGTTATGAGGCGAGGAAATTTGGTGTTCGTTCGGCAATAAGCGGAGTTTTGGCCAAGAAATATTGTCCGGAACTTATATTTGTCCGTCCCCGATTTGAGCGTTACAAGGAAATTTCGAATCAAATTCATAAGATTTTCCGCGACTATACCGATTTGATTGAACCGCTTTCGCTTGACGAAGCTTATCTGGATGTAACCCAAAATAAAAAAGGAAATCCCAGTGCGAGTTTATTGGCACAGGAAATTCGAAATCGTATTTTTAATGAAGTGGGTTTAACGGCTTCGGCGGGAATTTCGATTAATAAATTTGTGGCCAAAATTGCAAGTGATTACAATAAGCCCAACGGACAAAAAACCGTTACTCCCGATGAGGTGATTCCGTTTCTGGAAGTTTTGCCTATTCGCAAATTTTATGGTGTGGGTAAGGTGACAACCGAGAAAATGTACCAACTGGGGATTTTTAGCGGACAGGAATTAAAGAGTAAATCATTAGAATTTTTAGAAAAGCATTTCGGTAAATCAGGGAGTTATTATTACCATGTGGTGCGCGGTATTCACAATAGCGAAGTGAAATCGAGTCGAATTGCGAAATCGGTAGCCGCCGAACATACTTTTGAAACTAATTTATCTTCGGAAATCTTTATGTTGGAACAATTGGAGAACATTGCCAATAGTTTAGAGCGAAGGTTGAAAAAACATCATGTTTCAGGAAAAACAGTAACCTTAAAGATAAAATACAGCGATTTTACACAACAAACCCGAAGTAAAACCCTGCCTTATTTTATTGCCGATAAAGGATTGATTTTAGAAACAGTAAAAGAATTGTTGTATCAGGAACGAATGAAAGATTCGGTTCGGTTGCTTGGGATTTCTATGAGTAACTTAAATACCGAAGTTAAAAAAACAGTGGTTGCAGTTCAATTGAAATTTGACTTTTAAAAAACACAAAACCCTTCTTTTGGGGAAGGGTTTACATTTAATACTATAATTTGAAATTAGTCTTTACTGGAAAGTTTAGATAGCAATCTCAGGAATTCGATGTATAGCCAAACTAAGGTAATCATCAATCCCATGGCACCAAACCATTCCATGTATTTTGGCATTCTTTGTTGCGCTCCTTCTTCAATTCGATCAAAATCAAGGAATAAATTTAAGGCGGCAATTATAATCACAAAAACACTGATTCCAATACTCCACATCGAATTTCCATAATGTACCGGTTGGTAGCTTGTAAATAGCGAAAACAGCCAGGAAATCAAATAATAAGTAGCTATAGCCAGTGTAGCAGCAACAACGACAGATTTGAATTGTTCGGTTACTTTTATTATTCGGTATTTGTACAATCCCAGACAAACGGCAAAGGTTACAAATGTTGCTCCTACAGCCTGAATGACAATTCCCGGGTATTTGACTTCAAAAATTGCTGAAATTCCTCCAATGAATAAGCCTTCAAATACAGCGTAACCCGGAGCTAAATAGCCGGAATATTGTGGTTTAAAAGCAGAAATAATAACTAAAACAAAACCGATTATAGCTCCCCCAATGGCCGGAACAATAGGGTTCATTCCGTTAAAAGTCATCCACCAGGTTACCATGGCAGCTGCTGTAAGCAATAAGAATAATAAAATAGTTTTGTTGATAGTTCCCGAAATGGTCATGTCCTGATCATAACCAATAACAGTGGCTTCGTGAACTTGTTCTGCTCTTGATGTAGGCGAGAAACTTTTATTGTTTAAAAAAGGGTTTCTAGATTTGAATTCCATAGTACATTACATTTTATGTTAGCCAAATATAAATGATATTTTTCAGGAAAGTTGTTTAATTCTTCTTAATTTTTTTATTCTGATTTTGTTGTTTATTTTGACAATAATATAAAAAAGCACTAATAAATAAGGCTGAATATTCTCTTAATTCGTACATTTATCTCCCCGGTTTTTTAATGAAATACAATTATAATGTCTCAATTTCTGCTGTTAGACCCCAAAACTGTTTTCCAACTTTATTTTTTAGGAAATTTATTTGTTTGTATTCTGATATTTAGCTACTCGTTTTCTTATGCTACTACCGACAACAGAAAGATTTTAAACTACTATGGTCTTGGCAAGTTATTGTTAACCATAGGTTGGGTTTTTCTTTTTTTAAGAAATACCATTCCTGATTTTCTTTCGATTAATATAGCTAATATGATTGTTTTTTCGGCCTGTTGTTATGAAACAATTGCAATACTTGCTATGTTTAAAACAAAATCAAAGCAGTCGGTTAAAATACAAATAGGGATAACTATTGTGGCAGCAATCGTTTTTAACATCGCAACAGTTTTAGAAAGCACCATCAATACCCGTGTTTTGATTGTTTCTATTGGTTTATTTGCTATTTATTTACGACCAACTATTAGCTATTTTACGGATACAAAACATAATTTCTTCAGAACCTTCTACGGACTATGTTTTTCCGGATTTGAAATTTTATTGGTCATCAGAATCATTTATAATTATTTTAATCCGCAAACGGATTTCTTTGCACAAAGTGTTTTTGATAGCATGTACAATGTCACTTTGTTTTTGCTGTCGTTAACCAGTACCGTTGGTTTTTTATTACTGATAAAAGAAAAACAGGATTTGAAAATCCAGCGACTTTTAAAAGATAAAAATCAGTTTTTTTCTATCATCGCTCATGATTTGCGTGGGCCTTTAGGATCTTCGGTTGGACTTTCGGAAATACTAACCGAAAATATTGGACAGTATAGTCTTGAAGAAATTAAAGAGATTACCGAAATGCTCCATCAATCCAACAAAAACAGTTACAAACTGCTGGAAAATCTATTAGGATGGTCGCAGGTACAAACCGGTATGATTGAGTTTAATCCGAAGAAAATTGCGTTGAATGCTTTAATTGAGGATAATCTGGAACTCAATAAAAATGCAGCATTGAATAAAAATATCCGTCTTATGTTTGATTCGGATGAATTTATCGAAGTCGAAGCCGATAAGAATATGATTGATACCATAGTGCGAAATTTACTGACAAACGCAATTAAGTTTACTGATAAACACGGTCAAATACAGGTGAAAATGAAAAAACAGGCTCAAAATGCTGAGGTTTCTGTTATAGATAGCGGTGTTGGGATTCCTAATAACATCAAAGAAAAATTGTTTAAAATCAATGGGAGAGTTACGCAAAAAGGGACTGAAAACGAAATTGGAACCGGACTGGGTTTGTTACTTTGCAGTGAATTTATAAAAAAACACCAAGGCGAAATTTGGGTAGAAAGTGAAATAGGTAAGGGGAGTACTTTTAAGTTTAGTTTGCCTTTAGCATCGATGAAAAATTAGCTTAGTAAAAAGGCTGTCTCACTTTTTGTGAAACAGCCTTTGTAATGTAATTGAAGAGAATTCAAAAATCTAAAAATGCTATTACAATTTCACCGATTTTTCCTTTCCGTCGTAACTTATAGTTTTATCGAAATTAGTTGTACCAGTCATTCCAGTTCCTTTTCCCTTAGTTGCAAGTATAATATTAAACGTTCTGTTTTTTATCATTCCTTTGAAGTCTCCTTTTCTTTTTCCAACAGTTAATGTTTTAGTTTGCTCATTCCATTTAAAAGTTATTGTAGAATAGGCTCCTTTTTCATAATTGTAATTGTCGTTTTCATCTTCGTATAAAGTGAATTCACCATTAGCTCCGGGATAAACACGAATTTCTAAGTTATCCCATTTTTTCTCCGTAGCATATTGCACTTTTGGACCAAAAGGAATAATACTTCCTGCTTTAATGTACAAAGGAATTTCATCGATAGTTGTTGCTTTTTCAATTTCCTGACCACCATTAATTTTCTCATTTGTCCAGAAATCAAACCATGCTGCTCCTTCTGGCAAATACACTTTTGTCGATTTAGCCTGGGTAAAAGTAACAGCTTGTACTTTAGCTCCGTTAGCATCATTATCTTTATTCCAACCTGTTTCTTCGTTTGATTTTACAATAGTTTCCGGAGTATATTGCGCATTAACAACAGGTGCAACCAATATTGATTTACCAAATAGATACTCATTGTTCATATCTACCACCTTCTTATCATTAAAATCCATCACCAAAGCACGCATCATAGTCGATTGATTATTGGTAATATCCCAAGAAGCAGAATAAATATAGGGCAGCAATGAATAACGCAAATCAATTGTTTTAACTATCGCATCATAAATTGTTTCGCCTTTTTTTCCAAAATTATAAATCTCTCTTGGAATATCTGTACCATGCGAACGCATCATAGGAGTGAATGCCCCAAACTGAAGCCAGCGAACATACAATTCCTGAAACGATGGATTCTTAGTTCCGTCGCCCCATCCTCTTTTATAAGCACCTGCGAAAAAACCTCCAATATCCGTATTCCAATACGGAATGGCACTCATAGAAAAGTTTAGACCAGCCGGTATCTGATTGCGTAAGGATTGCCAAGAGGAATTCACATCACCCGACCAGGTATTCGCTCCGTAACGTTGTTGTCCAGCAAAAGCTGAGCGGGTAAGAATAAAAATACGTTTATCAGCACTTGCTGCACGTTGGTGTTCTGAAACTCCTCCTACCGTCATCAATGGAAAAGCGTTGCGTACTTTTCGGAACGAACCAAGGTGCGTTTTTAAATCAAAATCGGAAGGTTTAAAGTCTAGATGATCTGGTTCGGACGAATCCATCCACCATCCGTCAATTCCCAACGAGAAAAGACCTTTGTTTAAATACTTCCAATATATATCACGAGCTCCTGGATTGTATGGATCATAAGGCTGAACACCTGATGGATAGTCACGGTTTGGCGGCCAGGTTTCTAATCCTGATTGTGGCCAGGTACCAAAATTTAAAAGCATACCCTTTGGTTGCATTTCTCGAAATTGCTTAGTTTGTGGTCCAAATGAATTCCAAATAGAAATAATTAGGTGTGCATTCATGTTGTGAATATCATCCACCATTTTCTTTGGTTGTGGGAATTCAGGATTTAGAAAATCCATCGCATTCCACAAATAATTATTTCCCCAATATTGCCAATCCTGAATAATTCCATCAAGCGGAACACCCAATTCACGGTATTTACTCACTACGCCTACCAGTTCATCTTGGCTTTTGTAGCGTTCTTTACTTTGCCAATAACCAAATGTCCATAATGGAAACATCGGAGCTTGTCCGGTAAGCTCTCGCATACCTGCAATCGAACCATCAATGTTTCCACCAACCATAAAATAATAATCAATACAATCGCCAACTTCTGATTTGAATGAAGCACTTTCTGGCTTATCTTCAAAAGTAGTAGGCGAATAATTATCCCAGAACAATCCGTAGCCTTTTGTAGAAACCAGGAAAGGTACATAATCATCAACATTGCCTTGTACCATGTTGATTTTTGCATTACGCAGTGATAATTTACCTCGCTGTTGTTGACCCAGACCATAAATAGCCTCGTCTTTATCTAACACAAATAATTGATTGATACTATAGGTTTTAGATCCTGCATCATCAAAATCAGTAAATTTTGATCCTGATGCTGCCTCATTTAAAAGTGCTCCTCCAGCAATTGTGTAATATGCTATTTTACCCGATTTTAAATCAACATCCACTTTCAGTTTTTCGCTTTTTAACGAAACCACATCTCCTTTTTGTTGAATTGTGAATTTTGTTTGCTGTGGTTTTTTGGTAACGGATAGACTTTCTTTTTTGAAAGCAACTCCTTCAGGTGATTTTAAAATACGAACAATACCTGGACTGTAAAACTGAACCTCAACATCCATCGACTGCAATTTGATTTTTACCCCTAAGGCCGTTTTTTGATAATTTTGAGCTACTAATGACGAAAAAGAAAACAGCGCAAGCAACAGAATGTACTGGCGGTTTCTACTCAGAAATGCATTTTTCATTTGGTTTATTTTAAGTTAATCAATATCAACCAAAGCTATTTATATTCATTTAAAGAAAGTGGTACGATATGTTGTTTTCAATGGTACATTTTGTTGTTCATTCCTTTATTACAACTCATTATCAGCATTTTTATCGTTTTGTCCATACTTTGACGGACTCACTCCAAAAGCTTCTTTAAAATATTTGCTGAAATATTTCTGCGTATTGAAACCTACTTTTTCGGCTACTTCAGCTACTGGATATTGCCCCTGAATTAAAAGTTGAGCTGCTCGTTTTAATCGAATGGATCGAATAAATTCCGAAGGTGCCAGTCCTGTTATAGAGTGCATTTTTTTATACAAAACTGTTCGATCCATTCCCAAATCCTGACTAAATTGCTGAACAGAATAATCGGGATTATCCATATTTTTTTCCATGTAGCCAAGCGCTTTTTCGATCAACTGTTCGTCAATTGAAGTAATCGTAATCTCTTTTGGATTCACTTCTAATTTTTTCGAAAATGCCGATTGCCGTTGATTTTTCTGAGTAATCAATTTCTCTATTCGAAGTAATAGTATTTCCAGATTAAACGGCTTAGCCAAATATTCATCAGCTCCCGATTGATAGCCTGTCAGTTTTAAATCTTCAGATGTACGGGCGGTCAATAATATCAAAGGAATATGGGAAGTTTGTACGTTTGATTTGATTCGTTTGCATAATTCGAATCCATCAACTTTGGGCATCATCACGTCACTTATGATTAAATCGGGAGATTTTGACAAAGCCAAATTTTCTCCTTCTTCGCCATCAGCAGCTTCAAAAACTTCATATTGATGAGACAATTCGGTTACCAGAAAACGTCTTAAATCGTCATTGTCTTCCACTACTAAAAGGATCTCTTTTTTAGATGTTGCTGGGATAAGCTGATTATTGATTTCATCTTCAGCAACAGCAACCAGAGTTTCAGAATCGGTTTTTTGAGGAACAAGATTAGTTGGAATTGTAACCGCAAATACCGTTTTCACATTAGGTTCACTTTCCACCATTACATCTCCAGAATGCAATTCGACATATTCTTTCACCAGATGCAATCCAATACCGCTTCCTCCTTGAGTTGTAGAAGCCTGATAAAAACGATTGAACACATTAGGTAAATCGTTTTCAGAAATTCCAGAACCCGAATCTATAACTTCTAGCCGAACAAAATCGGAATTTTGATTTTCTATTGTTTGTGAAATTCGCATTGTAATTGTTCCTCCTACTGGTGTAAACTTAAATGCATTCGACAACAAATTATTAATTACCTTGTACAGTTTATCATTATCAAAGTACATGAATAGCTCTGGCATATTAGACTCTACCGAAAAATCAATCTGCTTCTCCAGAGCCAGCTTGCTAAATAAGTCTTCGAATTGCTTTACAAAATCCACCAAATCGCCAAAAGTCAGATTCAGTTTCTCACCAGAAATTTCCAATCGTCTAAAATCCAATAACTGATTGACCAAATGCTGCAAGTTTAACGCATGACGATGCACTAATTTAATTCTGGATTCAATAGCGGTCTCTTTTATTTCTTTCAAAATGGATTCCAGTGGCGTAATAATCAACGTAAGCGGGGTACGAAATTCGTGGCTGACATTAGTAAAGAAATTAAACTTCATTTGGTTCAATTTTTCTTCATTCTTACGTATTAATTGCTGATTGGTCCATTTTTTATAATAAGATAATGAAAAATAAAGCAACAACGAGAGGAGTACCAAATACAAAACATAAGCAACTGGCGTTTTCCAAAAAGGTGGATTTACAACAATTTTGATTTCGGAATACTCTTTCGACCATTCTCTACTATTGCTTGCCGCCTTCACTTTCAGCACATAAGTTCCTGGAGCCAAATTAGTATATGAAGCACTTCCGGTTCCATTTTGCGCTACTATTTCACGCCAATTATCATCAACTCCTTCCAGACGATAGCGATAATAGGTTTGCGTAGGATTGACATAATTCAATGCCGAAAAATCAACACTTATAAAATTCTGATTGTAATTTAACGCAATACTTTTAGTTGTAGCAATTGCATTTTCCAATATGAAATTCCCATCATAGGATTCTCCCGATTTAACTTTTGTTCCAAAAAGCGTCAAACCTGTAAACAATGGTTTTTGCAATTGTTTAAACGACCAAGGTTTTTGCAAATCGAGAGTATTAAAACCATTAACACCGCCCATTAAAAGCTGTCCATTATTCGATGCAAAAGTAGCAGAAGCTGTAAATTCATTTTCAATCACCCCATCATAATGGTTGAAATTAGCAATAGCAAAACGAAGCTTTTTTTCCTTAGTATCTACCGCAATACGGGAAACACCTCCCGCGGTGGTAACCCAAATTAGCCCTTGTTTGTCTTCTGTAATTCCTTTAATGCTGTTATTCACCAAACCATCATCGGTGAAAAGCGTATGCAGTTCAGCTTTGGATGGTTGCCAAACACTTAATCCGTCCTGAGTTCCAATCCATACAATTCCACGACTGTCCTTGAAAATAGCGGTATAATTTTGGTTTTCATTTTTCAGCGCTTCTTTTAGTGGTTGGCTGATTTTATTCTTTTTATAATTATAAACAAACAATCCAGCGTTGCTTCTTCCTAAAAACGATTGGGTATCAAAAACAATCAATTGAGAAACCGAACCTAATGTTTCACCATTCAATCTCAATTGCAATGACTGAAACTTTCCACTCACAGGATTAAAATCAGCCAATCCCTCGGATGTTGCTACCAAAAATTGTCCATCTGGTTTTTCCACAATGTAACGGCAATTCCCACCAAGCCCATCAATATGTTTAAGCTGATTGTTTTGCAAACAATACACTCCTTTATTTCGTGTACAAATCCAAATCCGATTTTGGGAATCTTTTGTCATCGAAAAACAATCTACATCGGCTGGCAATCCAGTAAAAATGGAAAGTTTCGAAGTTTCCGGAGAATAACTGTACAGTCCATTTTTTGTTCCAACCAAAATCGTATTTTGTGTCGTTTGCTCAAAACAACTTACATCAATATCTTTTAATTGTGTTCCAAAAAATGTTTTACCAACATTCTTAAATTTGAATCGATCGGGATGGTAATACAACAATCCATGATTAAATGTACCAATCCAGAGTCCACCTTGTGAATCGTTATAAAGTGTACTTGCTTCGGTATTTATTGCTGTTCCATCAACTAATTTGAACGATGGAATCAATTGTTTTTCTTTTAGGTTTTTATCAATAAACCACAATCCAATAGCACAACTTACCCATAAATTGCCTTTGTTATCAATAGAAATGGTATTGAGCCAATAATCGGTTTCAAGTATTTTTGTATGCGTTCGTTTTTTAATATCATACCCTAACATCACGCCTTTGGATCCATTTCGTATCTGGTACAATGAGTTATCCGACTGGACAACCATCAGCGTATTATTGTATTTCGCCTGCTCTTGATTCGATAAAGAATTGGTTTTATACATCTCTTTGGCTGTTTTCAAATCATAACAAACAATCAATCCGTTTCTGTAAAAAAGAAAAAGTTGTTGTTTGACAACAGCTACATCATACAATTGGTCTTTTGTTCCATTGGGAGTCGAAACATTTTTAAGAAAAATAGAAGCCGTTCTTTTTTTGGCATCCTTAAATAACAATCTATCAGAAGAAGTAAGCACCCAATAATTTTGAGAAGTATCGACAAAAAAATCGGCAATAGGCTCACGAATTCCCATTTTAAATAAAACGCTATCGGGTTTCGACACAAAACGTTCCTGTTTTATATCGATACCCATCAACTTTCCTTTGTCTTTTATCCAGACATATTCTTTGTCCACATAGCCGTGGTGAAACCCTGAATAGCTTGTTAATCGGGAAATATTATCTCCTTTTAGATGCAAATATTTAAAGGAAGTTCCGTCATAAATATTGGTTACTCCTTCGGTAATAACAACCATTCGTCCGTCCTGAAGTTGTAAAATAGTACGCACTCTATTTTCAGAAAGTCCGTTTTTAGAATCGATAGCTGTAAATACGAAAGACTGCTGCGCATTTAGAGATACACAGCAAAACAAAAACAACCCAAGTAAAATATAACGACGAAAATTACTATTCATAATTGTTATTGGAATTCACAATAACGAAACTACAAAAAAAACCGTCTCGCTTTTTTTAAAACGAGACGGTTTTATAGTTGTACAGTTTCAAAATCAATTCTTTTGAAGCATTTTCAAATCAACAACTGTTCTAAAACCCACATGGTTTGAACTGGAACCTTCAGCCATTCCCATTCGGGCAGAAATTCTGAAACTGGAACAATAGGATTCGTTACACAAAAAAGAACCTCCTTTTATTATTCGCTCTTTTTCATATTGATTGCTTGGATTCCATGCTTCAGTAGCTCCCTGAGGATTTCTGGTAGTTTCCCCTTTCGAAAACAACTCCTGATAATAATTTACATTGTACCAATCCTGAGTATATTCCCAAACATTTCCGGCAATATCATAAATTCCTAATGAATTTGGAGTAAATGATTTCACCGCAGCCAAAGCTGAATAGCCATCACTTTTAGCGTTATAATTTGGGAAATCACCTTGCCATGTATTGGCCTTTTTATCCATTTTTGATTGATCATCGCCCCAACTGTAAACAGGATTTTTTAAATTTCCCATAGCTGCTAATTCCCATTCGGCTTCTGTTGGCAACCTTCTTTTAGCCCATTTGCAATAAGCCTGAGCATCTTCAAAAGAAATATGCACTACCGGATGATTATCCTTTCCTATGATATTGGAATTTTTTCCTTTCGGATGTCTCCAATTGGCTCCCGTAACCCATTTCCACCATTGTCTAAAATCGGTATAATCCGTAACATTTTTCACTTTATCATTAAAAACCAACGAACCTGGTTGCAATAAAGAATCGGCTGGCTTAGGCGTTCCTTCGGGCAAAGTTTTTTTAAATTCTTCCCAAATAATTGGTCTTTCGGCAGTGGTTACATAATGGGTTTCATCTACAAATTTTTTAAAACTGGCATTGGTAACTTCGGTGATATCCATAAAAAAACCATCAACAGCAACACTGTGTGCTGGTTTCTCATGTTCGAGTGCTAATCGATCGTTTTCTTTTGCTCCTTGTGTAAATGTATTTCCCGAAACCCACACCATATTGGGCGGAGTTACAACATTTTCGGGCTGATCTTTGATAACTTGCTCTTTGTTATTGCAAGCAAAAATGGCAACCAACAAAATTCCAAAAATCAACTTATTAATCTTCATATCAATTGTAATTTATCTTAAAGCAAAAAATACTTATACCATCCTAAAATTTAGGACTAGACAAAACTACTATTTTTTTAATGACTATCCGTCTCATATACCAATGATTGAGAATGGCACACAGATGAAACTGATTTTAACGGATTATCGCAGATTGTGATTTACAAATAGCAATGAAAAATCCGTTTTTATCTGTTCAATCAGTGTCACCTGCCTGTCGGCAGACAGGTCTGCGGCCTGTTTTTAGTCTAGTCCGCTTAGCGGACAATCATGTTTTTTTTATTCCAATTCCAGAACCCAAACGGATTGTGCCTCCATGTTAAATTCACTTTTTAAATCTACCGCTTTTCCAGACAAAACATCTTTACCAAATTTGAAATCTTTTATATTTTCCTGAAAACGTTTTGGATTGACGGCACTTGAAGTCAAATTATTATTTACAACAACCATAACCGTTTTACTATCGGTATATCTAAAATAAACATAGACATTGTTTTCCGGGATATAATGCGTCATTTTCCCAAAATGTACCGCTTCATTCGTTTTGCGCCATTGGAACAATTTAGACGTAAAATCAAAAAAATGTTGTTGTTCAGCTGTTCTTCCTTTTTGAGTAAAAGCGTTATTGCTGTCGCCATTCCATCCTCCGGGAAAATCCAGACGAATAGCGCCATCGCCTTCATTTTTATTTCCAGCCATAGCAATTTCAGAACCATAATAGAGTTGTGGAATTCCACGTACGGTAGCAATCAGAGCCATTGCCATTTGGTATTTTTTGAAATCTTTTTTATAGATTTCGTTAAAACGTTGGGTATCGTGATTTTCGACAAAAGTCAAGATGTTATTTGGATTGGGGTACAGAAAATCATTGGTAAAATTATCATAGATTCGCATAAGTCCTTTGTCCCAATCAGCCTGATTTTCGTTGAAAGCTACAGATGTTGCATTGTGTAAGGTAAAATCCATTACACTTGGCAAATAGGAATTGTAGTTTTGAATAGCGCCCAGTTTACTGTCTTTTTGCCAATACGCCATTTGCGCCTGATCGTGCATCCAGACTTCGCCCACAATATTAAAATTAGGGTATTCGTCAGTGATGGCTTTGGTCCATTTTGCAATTCCAATTTTATCATTATACGAATACGTATCCACTCGGAATCCGTCTAAATCTGCATATTCAATCCACCAAATAGCATTTTGAATCAAATATTTTAACACCAAAGGATTGGATTGATTTAAATCGGGCATTGATTTTACAAACCAACCATCCATGCACATTTTCGCGTCAATTTTGGAAGCATTCGTATCAAATTGTGTCGCCATACGGTAATTGGTTTGTGCATAACCCGGAAATTGATGAATCCATTCGTAAGTTGGCAAATCATTTAGCATCCAATGTTTTGCTCCCCAATGATTCGTCACATAATCCATGATGAGTTTCATGTCTCTTTTGTGCAATTCGGCAGCCAGTTTTAGGTAATCTTCGTTGGTTCCATAACGCGGATCTATTTTATAAACATCCGATTGTCCGTATCCATGGTAGGAACCCTGGGGGTCATTGTCTTCGCAAAGTGGTGTTGGCCAAAGTGCCGTTGCACCCAATTCCTGAATATAATCCAAATTTTGAATTATTCCTTCGATATCGCCTCCATGTCTTCCGCTCGGATTGTTTCGATTTGCTGTTTCGGCTAGTGATTTTTGGCTGTCGTTTTTCGGATTTCCATTGGCAAAACGATCGGGCATTATCAGGTAAATCATGTCCGAAGCATCGTAACTTTTGCGTGAAGCGGAATTTTCCTTACGCTGTTTTAAGGTGTATTTCTTAGTAAAGATTACTTTTTTATTTTTCGAAAATGAAAAAACAATTTCCTGTGCAGCAATTCCTTTGGTATCAATGGTTATAAAAAGATAATTAGGATTTTCTGTTTTTTGGATGGATTTAATAGAAATTCCATTGGAAACAGTTACTTCATTTTCAGCAATGTTTTTGCCATAAAATAAAATCTGCAGTTCAGGATTATGCATTCCGGCATACCAAAACGGAGGCTCTACTCTTTGTATTTGAGCAATAGTGTTTAATGAAAACAAAAGCAATAACAGCGTGACTGCTTTTACTATTTTCGATTTTTTATTATATCCTTTAAGATTCATATTTGCAGTGATTAATTAGTTTTAAAACTCCAAACCTGACCTATAGTCTCCCCTCCTTTATTATCCTTAACGACTACTTTCCAGTAATAACTGGTAGCCGCCTGCAACGTTGTACTTGTCCATGAAGTAGTCGAAATATTAGTTGCTACTTTTGTAGTGGGTGTGGATGTTGTTCCAAAATAAACATCATAAACCAGCACGTCACTAGTATCGACATCGGATGCAGTCCATTTAAGAGTTGCAGTAGTTGTGTTTACAAAAGAACTGAGTTCCGGTTGCACAATCTGCGGTAAAAATGGCGTATGATTAGCTACGGCATCAGCCTCGGTATAAAAACTATAGGTAGCCGAATAATTACTCGAGGCATTTTTACTATCTGTTGCTTTTACTCTCCAATAATAAGCAACTCCTTTATTCAATGTAAAGGATTGATAGGTTGAAGAACCTTCGGTCGTTTTTACAATTTGTGCAAACTGATTATCGGTGGCAATTTGAATTTGATAAGTAAGCGGATTTTTTTCGGCATCTGTTGATAGATTCCATTCGAAACTTACTGCATTATTAATACACAATTGATTATTAGCCGGTAAAGTCAATGTAGGCACAGTAGGTGCTGTATTTGTAACTTCTTCATCAGATGAAGAATCACCTCCACCACATGAAAACAACATGTATGAAGCTATTAGAAGGATATAAATATTCTTTTTCATGTTATTCTTTTATAATAGTTATACTTACAGGATTTTCCAGCTCAACTTTAGCGAAATACACTGCCGAAGCCAATTTCCCTAAATTCATTTGCACCATTTGATTTACTACTGGATAACTTTTATTAGAAATTAATTGTCCACCAATGGAATACAAAGCAATGTTGACTTCATTTTTAGAAGTAGGAACTGCAATGGTCAAAACCTCCTGAACCGGATTAGGATAAGCTAGCACATTACCCAAATTATCTGCAATGTTTTGTGTATAGATTCCCTCGCATGGAACTGCTGTTTTTACAACTAAAACATCTCCTTTTTGAACCTCAACTGAAAAAATAGATTCGTTAGTTTCAAATTGAGTAACCCCATTCAACTCCACCTGATAAGGCGCTGTTCCTTCGGCTATTTCTATTGCCAATTTATTCGAAGAAAGGGTCGATTTTCCAACTAAAGTTCCTCCAGCATTGATGGTAATTGTAAAGCATTGTTCGAATGTTTTTCCTGTAATGCTTATACAAACCGGATAACTACCCGGAGCCAAATTAGAAACCGTCAAATTATTATTTACAAAATTGTAATTAGTTCCATTGATGTTGGCAACATAATCATAAGATTGAAGCGCAGTGATACTAATTTGCCCATTTTTTTTATTGGCACAAGTTTCTGATTTAGCCTCAACCGTAAAATTATCCGAAGGCAAAACAAAAGGAACAGTAGCAGCAAATGCGGGTTTGTTACCATAAATCCGAAATTGACCGGCCGGAATAGCAATAGTAGCATTCACATTGGTTACATTCAATATTGAATTATCCATCAAATTGTACCATTCGCCTGAATAAGGAAATCCGGTTGCAACATTTTGGGTTGTCACATCAAAATTGCTCAAAATTACCACATCTTTCAGACTAGTTGTTGGCAAAGTGGCATCGGTAATTTTAATTGTTTTTGTTAGCGAATTAGCACTATTTATAGTTGCCGTTCCTAGAAAAACCGGCTCTTCGGTTTTAAGCTTAATCATTCGGGCCCAATCCGAATAAATTTTAGAGCGATTGTCATTTACTAACCAATTATTTGTCCATTGTGGTTGAGGCTTGGTAGCCAATTTACAATCGCCAGAAGTAACATCCGAATCTGAATTCACAGTTCCATCATTACAGGTAAAAATGGAATTTTCGAAACCTAATTCCCCAAAATGCCAAATCATTTTTGGCCCCGGAATCAATAACGATACCGCTCCAATAGCCGACATTCGAGACAAAGCTGTATTTAGGTTTCGCACATTGTGAGTAGCATTGGTAGTATTTCCAAATTGAAGATTTTTATACATCAGCCGTTCTTCATCATGGCTTTCGGCATAACCCATTAGCCTGTTTTTAGTAAATCCTCTGCTACTGCTGTTCATTCGGGCAATATTTGAGGCATACCCCATTGACAAATCGTTGTACTCATTAGTCATTTTCCCCCATAACATAATTCCTTTACTTGGCGATTCAGCAATTCGATAATTAGCCCATTGTTGTTCCTCGGCATCGGTACCCAGATGTTCAAAAATGGTGTAATGTGTTGGATCCAAATTCCAGGAATAATCGGCATAGGATTTTAAAACATCTACACGATCCTGTTGGTAAGCATTGGTACAACTTTCATCAGAAGCGGTACAATTTTGAGTAAAACCTTTGGTCAAATCCCAACGAAATCCATCAATATGATATTCCTGAATCCATTGTTTAATTACTCTTTTTACATAATACTGCGTTAAGGCTTGTTGATGATTAAAATCTTCACCAACATTGTAAGTATGTTTAGCAACGGTATTAAAATAAGGGTTTTCAGTTGAAGGACTTCCCCAACCATCGCCATCAGCATCATTCATCCACATGCGTACCATTGGATTTCGACCAAAAGCATGATTCAAAGCGACATCCAGAATTACTGCAATACCGTTTTGATGGCATTTATCAATGAGTTCTTTTAATTTTTCGGATGTTCCATAAAATTTGTCCAAAGCCAAGTGGAAAGAAGTGTTGTAACCCCAACTTTCATTGCCTTCAAATTCCATTACCGGCATTAAATAAATCGCGTTTATTTTCAGGTTTTTGAAATAATCAATTCTGTCAATTAAACTTTGATAGTTTCTTTTAGCATCAAAATCTCTTACCAAAACTTCATAAACTACCAGTTTTTCTTTATCCGGTTTTACAAAATTAGTGGTCGCAGCACTCCATGAGTAAGGGGTTTGCCCCGTTTGTAAAACAGTGACTTCACGTTCCTGCCCTGTTGGGTAAGACGGTAAGTCAGGATAGGATGCAGCCGGAATTGCAGGATCATCAAAAGGCGATAAAACCAGAGTAGAGTAGGGGTCGGCTGTTTTGACCATCGTTGGGGAATTAGTCAATGGTGATTGATCAACCACCCAATATTGGTAGGTATAATTCGTTCCGGAAGTCAGCCCGCTTAATTCCAACCAAAATTTTCCCGTTGTGGGATCTTTTTTCATGGCATAAGCCGAAGTAGGCTGCCAATTATTAAAACTTCCAGCGACATACACAAAGTCTTTCCCCGGAGCATTCAAAACTAAAGTTGCCTTAGAATTATCGGTAGTATTATAATTAATTCCATCCTCCAAAGCAGTAGTCATTGCTTCCAAAACAGTATTCGGATTAATAATAACTGTAAATTTCTTAGTTATAACAGTTGCTCCCTGCGTGACTTGCAATTCATAATTTTGATTAGCGGTAATTCCCGAATGTGTATAAGAAAAAGAAGCGGTACTGCTGTTAGAATTTAGCGTTGTTCCATTAGCTTTTAAAACATAGGCAGCATTCCCACCAGTATTAGTGGCCGAAACAGTAAAATTAGACCCCGAAGTTACAATTGTGGTGCTGTTTTCTGACGGAGCAGTGAGTGTCAATTGAAAACCACCCACTTCTGCAAAAATATCCTGCGATTTTTTATCTCCGGTTCCATTTTTGGCTTTTATTAAAAACCCAATTTTACCCAATGCTGTAGCATTATAATAAGTAGCCGGCGTTATGGTTTTTGTATAGGTGTCGGTTGCGGCGTTGTAGGTAAATTTACTCGCTTCGGAAGAAGCCTCCCAAGTTCCGTTATCCGGAGTTCCTTTGGCAGTAGTATCATCAAGACCAAAAGCCCAAGCCCACATATACAGGGCATTTCCAGTGACACCCCAGCTAGATTCGTTAATACTATTTCCGTTTATAGTTATAGTAATTGCTGTAGTTTCTTCAAAAATAGCAGGACTTACTGAATAAGTCACTGTTTGCTGTTGGGCAAAAGCTATAATTGAAAAAAAACTACAAATAAGAAGTAGTGTTTTTTTCATGATAGTTGGTTTAGGAAAAAAAAGGCTATCTGATGATAGATAGCCTTTTCATTATTTCATTAATTTATTGCTGATTAGGAATCATCAGATAACTTCCGTCTAAATCATTAAAATAGACTTTGTATTTTGACTTGGCTACAGGAATATTCCCTCCGCTTGTTCCATTACCCGGAAAAGCTGAAAAAGCAGTATCTCCACCCCAGTTTACATCCCAGGCATTATTTGCTCTGAATTTAGCTTCACCATCAAATAAGCTTACAGTAATTGTCCAGATATGAGGGTCAAAAGTAGATTGAACCATATCAGTATCATCGTTCCATCCTGCTTCAGTTCCTGTTCTTGAAGACCCTATTAATCCAATGGTTGCATGCACGGTTGCTGCCGAAGCATCATAAGGATTCAAAGTATAAGTCAAGGTTTGGGTATCTATTGCAAAAGTATAATAACCTGCGGTTGGAATGTTAAAACTAGCCGGATCGCCATCGGCATCTGTAGCTCTGTACACTAAGTTTCCTCCTTCGCCTCCATACATGGGTGCCCATTTTCCTAAAGTAGAAATTACTTTGAAATAACCTGCTTTGAAATAACCGGTGTATTTATACAGTTTTGAATTGCTACCGCTTCTAAACAAAGGTTGGTTTCCTTTGTTATTATCCCATCCTGCAACTGTGGCATCTCCTACCAAATACCAATCGGTAAATGGATAAGTTACTAATCCGGAATAGGCAGTAATACTGATGGTAATGGTTTCCTCCGTTTCCATTGCTGTACTTCCAGCAACATTGCATTTTACTTTTACATCAAACATTTTAGCTGTTCCTGGTACTGCGCCCAATTCGATTGCAGCCTGATTTAGCGTTTTAACACTAATGGATGCCTGAGTAATATCATTTGTACTTGCTAATGTTTGAGCATTGGCAAAATCACCATCTTTTACATCCATCAGTAATGAATAACTCACTACTACATCATGAGAATATGCTGCTGGATTCCATTTGAACAAATCGGCTTCATTGTCCGCATTATTTTCGGTAAGTACAAATGTTTTTCCTGTTACAGGTAAGGTCATTTCGGGAGCTGAAACGCTCTCAAGAATTGGTCTGTTGTCAACATCATCAGCGTTACATGAAACGGCTAAGATGCTAATCAACGCGATTACTATTTTAGATATATTTTTCAATTGCATCGTTTTATAAATTAAAAAATTAGTTTACGTAACCTATATTTTGTTCCAATGTTGGATTTGCCTGAATAATTCGGGAAGGAATTGGCATTAAATCTCTATAAGATTCGGTTGCAGAACCATTTGCTGTTCCGCCTTTCCATTGCCAGATTTTACTTCCTCCGGTGAATTTTCCAAAACGGATTAAATCAGTTCTTCTATGGCATTCCCAGAATAATTCTCTTCCTCTTTCATCTAAAATAAAATCAAGAGTTAAGTCGGATGCACTTATTGATGCAGCATCAGCTCTGTCTCTCAGTTGGTTGATATAACCCACAGCTGTCGCAATATTTCCTGAAGATGCTCCTCTAACAGTTGCTTCGGCATACATTAAATACACATCAGATAATCGATACATTGGAAAATCAGTATCCGGAATATCATTTCTTTGGGCAGCAGAACCATCCGCTTTTTTGTTGATGTATTTAGTAACCGCATATCCATTTGTAAAAGTTCCCACATTGGCAATATCCAGCGTTTGTCCATCGGTATAAAAAGTACCTCGTTTATCGGCAGTGGCAGTGGCATCAGGAAAAAGTGAAACAAACTCTCTACGAGTTCTGATTCCAAACCATCCTCCGTCCATACCTCTGGATGCAGCATCCATACTTCCTCCAATAGAAGCGTGCAAAATAAAACTCATTCCACCACCTGTAGCTCTTATGGCATTACCATCACTTACAATTGGAAAAATAAATTCGTTTTGAGCTCCATTGGTATTGTTATCAGCAGAGAATAAATAACGATAAGGAACATTAGCAAAAGTATATCCGGAATTGTTGATGATGTCAGCACATACAGTACCTGCCTCATTAAATCTTTCGGTTCCTGTATAAACTTTAGAATTCAAATAAATTTGTGCCAATAAAAATTTAGCTGCCGTTTTATCTACTCTACCATATTCATTTGTTCTTGAAGCCGCAAGACTATTATCTAAGTCTTTTAATTCTGATTCGATAAAAGCAAAGACTTCGGCTCTGGTTTTTTGTTCCGGATAGAAAAACCCAACAGGATCATTCTCAGTTGTGATAGGCACATTTCCGAATAAATCCATCAAATTGTAGTAGGAGAAAGCTCTTAAAAAACGAGCCTCGGCTCTAAAAGTGGCAATTTCAGCTTTTAAGCTTGCATCAACACCTCTGCTGTTTAATTTCTCATCGGTTGTTTGTCTTAAAAATTCATTCGCCACACTAATTTGATAGAAAGCTCTTGAAAAAGTTGCTGCTAAAAACTCATTGGCAGGAGACCAGTTTTGAGTGTTTAATGTAGGTAAAGTTCCGTCGGCCCAGGCAATAATAGCTTCGTCAGTAGGGAATTCCTGCACTACAAAAAGCAGTCTTAAATAACTACTGAAATCACCTCCAATTCCGGCAATATCTGCTGATCCGTCTCCATCATTTCCTCCTACATACAAACCCGCATATAGCTTAGCCAATACTTGTTTGTAAGATTCAGGATTTTCAAAAAACGTTTCCGATAAAAATTCATCGTCATCGTCTGGTGTTACATCTAAGTCGTTGGTACACGAAGTAAGCGCCATATTTAACCCTAAAATCAATAGGAAAAAATAAGATATATTTTTAAATGCTATTTTCATTTTATTTCTTTTTAAAAATTTGTTTTTCAGTTCACTTATTAGAAATTCGCATTAACACCAAACAAGAAAGTTCTTGCTCTCGGATATACATTATTATCAATTCCGTTGAATTTCTCCGGGTCTAAACCGTTGTATTTTGTAAGTACAAGAACGTTTTGAACTCCCGCTGTAAATCGTACTGAAGCCGCTTTAAATAGTTTTTTATCAAAGGAGTATCCCAGAGTGATGTTGTCCAATTTTATAAAAGAAGCATCTTTTACATAATAGTCAGATAAGTATCTGGAAGTACCGTTATCTTCAAAAGTGAAACCTGTATTCAGATAATCAATACTTACGTTTGATAAATCGGTTTGTCTTCTTAAACCTGCATCCGAATAACCTAAATTAGAACTCACGTTATCAAAAATATAGTTACCCAAGCTGGCTCTCCAGTTCATGGTAAAGTCAAAATTTTTGTAGTTTACAGTTGAGAATAAACCAAATGTATAGTCAGGTGCCGGTTTGTTAGCTCTATAACGATCGCCATCATTTAATGTTCCATCATTATTTCGGTCAACATAAGCTCCTGCAATTGGTTTTTTATTGGCATCATACAACTGCTCGTACACAAAGAATGACCTTGGAGTAAATCCTACTGAATTGATTTGTATTTGATTTCCTGCACCACCTGCAATATTATCTCCTGTAGGATACCCTTGAAAACCAGGAACTGAAATCCCTAATTTATCTATCTTTTGATCGATATAAGTGGTATTGAAAGCAAGATTCCAAGTTAGATTTTCATTTTTAATAATATCCGACTGAATATTAAATTCAACTCCTTTGGTTCTCACGCTACCAATATTAAAGAAACCTTGATTTCTAATATTCGCTCCGTCAGGAACTGCAATTTCAGCTAATAAATCAGTCGATTTTTTATCAAAATAATTGATAGATCCTGTAATTCTGTCGTTAAAGAAACCATAATCAATACCTACGTTAGTCTCGGCCAATTCTTCCCATTTAATATTTTCATTATAACCTTCCGGTCTGGCAGTTGAATAAACTGTGTTTCCAAAAATATACTGTGAGCTTATAGTACCCAGTGTAACTCTTTGTAAGTAATCATACTGAGCCGAAATGTCCTGTTGTCCTGTTGTTCCATAACCTACTCTTAATTTCAAGCTTGATAAAGTTTCATTGTCTTTTAAGAAAGATTCTTCGGCAACATTCCATGCAAAAGCAGCTCCTGCAAAATTCCCCCAACGGTTAGCTTCAGAAAAACGGGAAGTTCCGTCTCGTCTATAGTTTAATGTCAATAAATAACGGCTGTCATACCCTAAATTCAAACGTCCAAAATAAGATTGAAGATTGATATTCGGATCAGTAATAACATCTTCTTTAGGATTTGGCTGTCTGGTTTCTCCGGATTCGTATTTTTCTTTTTGGAATAATTGGTAGTTATAACCCGCCGTAGCATCAATTTTAAACTTGCCTACATCTTTAGTGTAATTAAAGTAGGTATTTAAGTTTTTATTTTGAAGCATATCAGTATAACTGGAGTAATTTCCTAAATTGACCCAGTTTCCTGAGCTAAAAGCATTCGGCTGAAATCCTAAAGGACTTTGTGTACTTACTTCAGTATATCCTTTGCTATCAAATCTATCAATACCTGCTTCAGCAACTACTCTTAAATCTTCAAAGAAATGCAATTTATAATCCAATCTAACATTTCCCCATTTTCTGGTAGAAGTAGCTCTTCTTTCATCCTGATTTAGTCTTGATACAGGGTTTCTTGCTGGTAATAAAGGTAAATTTCCATTAGCTTCTAACCATTCAAAATAACCACCATAACGAGAATTGGCATCATAAACCGGTTGTGTAGGATCAAAACCAATAGCGCTTCCAATTACAGCTCCTTCATCCTGAAATTGATTTTTACCGAAAGACATATTTCCGCTAATATCAATTCTTAAATGATTATCAAATAAAACAGGATTCAAAGAGATAGAAGTTGTAGTTCTTTCAAAAGAAGTATTTCTTAAAAGCCCTGAATTATCAACATTTCCCACAGATAAACGTATTGGTAATTTATTAAACAAAGCACCACTTACGGAGATGTTGTTATTCATTGTCAATGAGGTATGGAAAATTTCATCCTGCCAATTCGTATTTGCTGTTCCTAATAAAGCTTTTTGAGCATCAGAACCTTTCTCATTTACTAAAGCCCGAAACTGATCAGCACTTAAAACATCCACTTGATTGGCCACAGTATTAACACCTAACTGAGAACTAAAGTTTACTTTCACGCCGCCTTTTGTTCCTTTTTTAGTAGTAATTACAATTACCCCATTGGCTGCACGCGAACCGTAAATTGCCGCTGCAGAAGCATCTTTCAAAACAGTAAAAGATTCAATGTCATTTGGATCAATTGTAGAAAGAATACTGGTAGCACCGCTTGGCACTGCATTACTCAACGGAAGTCCGTCCAATACAATTAAAGGCTCATTCGACGCTGATAAAGACGAACCGCCACGGATTCTAATGTCTGCTTTTGCACCAGGAGCTCCTCCGCCAGTTACATTAACCCCCGAAATACGACCGCTAATTAAACTTTCCGGAGTGACATTGACTCCTTTATTAAATTCTTTAGCTGAGATTTGGGATACTGAACCCGTTGCGTCTTTTTTCTTTACCGTACCATAACCCACCTGTACTACTACTTCTTTTAATTCGCTAAAATCTTCGGTTAGTACTACTCTAAGATCTTGTCCATTAGCGGGTACTTCTTTTGAAGTAAATCCAATAAAAGAAAATTGCAATACAGCAGAGTTGCCTGATAGCGGTAAAGTAAATGCGCCATTTACATCTGTTATTGTACCAATAGTTGTTCCTTTGATTAATACACTTGCCCCAATTAGCGGTTCTCCTTTTTGATCTACAACAAGACCGGAAATCTTTTTAGTTGCAGTTTGGGCAACTAGGTTTGGTACAATAAATAGCATGTTACATAATAGTAAAATGTAATACATACTGTTTTTCATTTTGACCATAATTTTTTGTTTTTGGTTGTTAATAATTTTGGTTTTACAAAATCGTTAATGTGTTTTAGTTTGTAGTTTAGAAACAGTATTTCGATTTCGATAATGTAAAATTAGATGGATTTAACAGCCTCAATTTTAACAACAATAAAAATGTAGTTAAATGAGTGGTTTTTTTATTGTAAACACCCTAAAAATCAGTAGTTTGTGCTTTTTTTGTATTTAAAAAAAAGTAGTGAATATGTAGTTAAAAA
Organism: Flavobacterium sp. GSA192; assembly: GCF_006386525.1. NCBI lineage: Bacteria > Pseudomonadati > Bacteroidota > Flavobacteriia > Flavobacteriales > Flavobacteriaceae > Flavobacterium > Flavobacterium sp. GSA192. The sequence continues at coordinate 437,095 of NZ_VAHC01000002.1, forward strand.
ACCGAGTTTTAGTTGTTTTTTTGCCCTTTTAGTAAATAGTTGAATTAATGAGTAAATAATTGTATATTAAACAATTATTTCTTTAATTAATTATAAAAAATACAATTCAAGTTACGAATAAATATATTCTTAATAAAATTTTTAGTCAAAAAAAATAACTTGAAAAAATGCGGTATAACAGTTATATAATGGCAGAGAGTTCCTTTTTGAGGATGATTAATTTTAAAGCCAAATGATGCCTTGAGTTCAATAAGTTAGCAATAGCCTGATGATGCAACAGTTCTTTTATTGGATGAATTGTTGCGCTATTATGAATACATTTAATAAAGTTTCTGAATTTGATTCAGTATAAATTTTTGGTGTAAACCAAATTTATGCAGGTTTATTCTTGTCTTTTTTAGGATTTTAGTATTAAAATAGAGTGATAAAAAAACGGCAATCCAAAAATAAATTTCAGATTGCCGCTTGTTTAGATATGGGTTTTATTATTCGCTCAGGGCATTCCAGCCACGCGCTTTTAATGGAATTTTAGTGTTGGCTCTGGTTACAAGGTGAATTCCTTCGCTTTCTTCGGTCATGTGACCAATGATAGAGAAGTTAGGATTTCCTTTGATTTTGTCAAAATCTTCAATTGGGATGGTGAATAATAATTCGTAATCTTCGCCACCGTTGATGGCTACTGTAGTGCTGTCAATATCAAATTCTTCACACACATTGATAAATTGCGGGTCTAATGGTAGTTTGTCTTCGTATAAATTACATCCCACTTTTGACTGCTTGCATAAATGAATAATCTCTGATGATAATCCATCTGAAATATCAATCATTGAAGTAGGTTTTATTTCTAAAGCATGTAATAAAGTACGAACATCTTTGCGGGCTTCGGGTTTTAACTGGCGTTCAATTAAATAAGTATATAATTCTAAATCAGGTTGCGAATTTGGATTTACCTGGAAAACCTGTTTTTCTCTTTCTAAAACCTGTAATCCCATATAAGCTGCTCCAATATCGCCAGTAACAACTAATAAATTAGTAGGCTTAGCACCATTTCTATAGACGATTTCTTCTTCATCAGCTTCGCCTAAAACAGTAATACTGATGATTAATCCTTTTTGTGAAGAAGTAGTGTCACCGCCAATAACATCCACTTTGTACTCATTGGCCGCCAATGTAATTCCGTGGAATAATTCTTCTAAGGCCTCTAGTGGAAAACGATTCGAAACCGCAATCGAAACTGTAATTTGAGTGGCTTTGGCATTCATGGCGCAAATGTCTGACACATTCGATACTACGGCTTTGTAGCCTAAATGCTTCAACGGCATATAAGCCAGGTCAAAATGAACACCTTCAACCATAATATCAGTAGAAACCACTACTTTTTTGTCTTTGAAATCTAAAACAGCTGCATCGTCACCAATTCCTTTTAAGGTAGAAGCCTGATTGATTTCAAAATTTTTAGTCAAATGGTCTATCAATCCAAATTCGCCCAATTGAGCAATGCTGGTACGTTGTGGGTTTTTATCTTCAATCATAGTTTGTAAGTTTCAAAGCTGCAAAGATACAATCCCGAAGCTTCGGGAGCAAAGGTTTTGACCAATTAAAAAATCTATTTGGAGGAATAATAGCTTGTATTATTTTTTTTCGAAAAAAATAAAAATACTACTGACAAACTGTTGTCACCAGCTGTATCTACTTTTGAAGAAGTAAAAAATTAAAACTTTAAAATTATGAAAACACTAGCAGCACAAGTAATCATTCCCGAAGATTTATTGCAACATTGGCAAGGACACCGCGCCTTGACACGTCGTGTAATTGAAATATTTCCCGAGAAAGACTTCTTCGAATTTTCAATTGGCGGAATGAGACCTTTTTCAAAACTAGCAGATGAACTTTTAGCTATTGCAGCGCCTGCTATGAAAGGAATTGTAAATAGAGAAGTTCAGCCTTATAATGAAGAAGGAAGAGAAAAATTAATTTTCAAAGCCCAATATCTGCAAAAATGGGATGAAGCTACTGCTGAAATTAATAAATATTGGCAACAATTATCTATTGAGGATTTTAATGAAACCTTTAATTTGTTTGGTCAATATGAGTTCCCAATCATTCAGAACATTCTATATTTTATTGATAATGAAGTGCATCATCGCGGTCAGGCTTATGTGTATCTGCGTGCTTTGGGAATCGAACCTCCTTTTTTCTGGGAAAGATAAAATTTGATTTTCACCATTAAGAGATTAAGAAAAATTTAGACTTAACTCATCTTAATCTCTTAATGGTTTATAAATAAAACATTAGATGAATTTCGTTTTAGGATCTTTTTTATAAAAGTCGTTGTTTGTTTATTTCCAGTAATTCCAGAATTCTGGTTTTCAATCCTTCTGGTTCTAATATGGTGGCGTAATCGCCAAACATCAAGTACCAACGCGAAAATCCTTCCAAGGTAGCACAAGACATAAAAGTCATTTCGATTTTGTTGTCGATTTTCTTTTCAGAAACAAAGCCGTGGTACTTTCGTTCAGAGCTTAAATATTTGGCAATTTTTTTATCTACAAGAATTCGAATTTTAGTAGTCGGAATATTTTTGTTTTTATCCAAATAGGTTTCTAAAGCCTCATGTTCTATCGAGAAAGGAATTACTGTTTTTTTAATTCCGTGTACCCGATCAGTTCGAAATTGACGGTAATCCTTTCGCAAATGACAATAGCCTAGCATGTACCAATTATTGTTATCGTGAAAAACACCAACAGGCTCAATATGTCGCATCGTAATTCCATCGGCATCAATGGCTTCATACGAAAGAATTACTTGCGTTTTCTCGGCGATGCTTTCAAAAATGGTGGCTAAAGTATTCGGTGATTTATCATTAAAAAGTTTCTCCGATGTTTGCATCAAAACATTCGATTCAATACTGGAAACCCAATCTTTATCATCACTTCGAAGTACGGCTTTTAGTTTATACATTGCCGAAGCATAATGATTACCAAGAGTCACATCCGTAAATTTCTGCATTAATTTTTCTGCCGCAATAAAGCTACTGGCTTCTTCTCGGGTAAACATTACAGGCGGCAATCGATAACCTTCCATTAAAGCATAACCAACACCTGCCTCACTATAAATAGGAACTCCCGAAGCTTCCAGCGTACGGATGTCTCTATAAATAGTTCGTAAACTCACCTCAAAACGATTGGCCAATTCCTGCGCTTTTACAATCTTTTTGGATTGCAATTGAATCAAAATGGCTACAATGCGGTCAAATCGTTTTGGAGATTCATCAAACATGAGTATGATTTTTTACTTCAAAGATACAGTTTTGCTGTTTTTGGAAATTGAATTTAAACAAAAAACCTGACAATTTTCATCATCAGGTTTTCTCTATATTCTATAAAAAACTAGTCATTCAGTTTAAGAACCGCCATAAACGCCTTTTGTAGAATATCTAATTTTCAAGTAAAATTAAATCTAACTCTTCAACGCTTTTAAATCCTTTATCTGAAGTAATTAATGGGATTTGAAAAATAATACTTGTTGAGGCAATTATTGCATCGGGAAGTTTTATAGAATACTTCTGCTTTAATTTGATAGTTTGAAGTTTTATGTCTTCACTAAAATTGAAAACAAAGCTGTCTTTTAATAAACCTTTTAAGGATTTTTCATCTTGTTTAGAAATGTTTTTATGACCTAGAAGTTCTATTTCTGAAATAAAAGAAATACCAAAATTATAATTCAAAAAGGGTTCTATAAAAGGCTTTCCTTCGTGTAAATAAATCAGAAAATTAGTGTCGGCTAAAAAGTCAATCTTCATTTTTTCTTGTTTCCAATTGATATTCTAATCCGTCAATATTTCGTTTTAGTTTCCCAAAATGTTTAGAAAGGTTACCTTTTTTAGAAGCAGATTTCTCTTTCTTTTCTAAAATAGAATCAATTTCTTTTTTGGTGTTTTTCTTTTTTATAATTAAGACCATAACTAAAATTTTTATTAAAGTTAAGAAATTTAATTGACCTAAATAAAAAACCTGACAATTTTCATCATCAGGTTCTCTCTATATTCTTTGTTCTTTCTTCTATTTTCTAGAAAAAAACTAGTCATTCAATTTCAAAACAGCCATAAACGCCTCTTGCGGAATTTCTACATTTCCTACTTGACGCATACGTTTTTTACCTTTTTTCTGTTTTTCCAATAATTTACGTTTACGTGAAATATCTCCACCGTAACATTTTGCGGTAACGTCTTTACGAAGTGCTTTAATCGTTTCACGAGCGATAATTTTTGCTCCAATTGCAGCTTGAATTGGAATGTCAAATTGCTGTCTCGGAATTAACTCACGCAATTTTTCTGTCATTTTTTTACCAATGTTATAGGCGTTGTCTTCGTGAATTAAAGCAGAAAGCGCATCCACGTTTTGACCATTCAACAATACATCTAGTTTAACCAATTTTGAAGTTCGCATTCCAATTGGAGAATAATCAAAAGAAGCATAACCTTTAGAAACTGTTTTTAAACGGTCGTAGAAATCAAATACAATTTCGGCCAATGGCATATCAAAATTCAATTCAACTCTTTCAGTCGTCAAATAAGTTTGATTAGTAATTAATCCACGTTTTTCGATACACAAACTCATTACGTTTCCAACAAAATCGGCTTTAGTAATGATGGTTGCTTTAATATAAGGTTCTTCTACTCTGTCCAGTTTTGATGGTTCCGGTAAGTCAGAAGGATTGTTTACAATTAAAATGGTATCCGGTTCTTTTTTAGTGAACGCATGATAAGAAACGTTAGGAACTGTAGTAATTACAGTCATGTCAAATTCACGTTCTAAACGTTCCTGGATAATTTCCATGTGCAACATTCCTAAGAATCCGCAACGGAAACCAAAACCTAAAGCTGCCGAGCTTTCCGGAGTAAATACAAGCGAAGCATCGTTCAATTGTAATTTCTCCATAGAAGAACGCAAATCTTCGTAGTCTTCAGTATCTACAGGGTAAATTCCGGCAAAAACCATTGGTTTTACATCCTCAAAACCTGTAATCATATTGGTAGTTGGAACTTTTGCATCAGTAATAGTATCACCTACTTTTACTTCTTTGGCTTCTTTAATTCCCGAAATTAAATAACCTACGTCACCAGTTGAAATTACATTTTTAGGAACCTGATTTAATTTTAAAGTTCCCACTTCGTCAGCAAAATATTCATTGCCGGTAGCCATGAATTTGATTTTCTGACCTTTTTTAATCTCACCATTTACCACACGGAAAATAACTTCGATTCCACGAAACGGATTGTAATGAGAATCGAAAATTAAGGCTTGTAGTGGTTCTTCAGGATTTCCTTTTGGAGCAGGAATTTTTTCGATAATGGCAGCTAAAATATTTTCAACACCAAAACCGGTTTTTCCCGATGCGTGAATAATATCTTCTAATTTACATCCCAATAAATCAATAATGTCGTCACTTACTTCCTCAGGATTGGCAGATGGTAAATCTACTTTATTCAAAACCGGAATAATTTCCAGGTCGTTTTCTAAAGCTAAATATAAGTTCGAAATGGTTTGCGCCTGAATACTTTGTGCAGCATCTACAATTAAAAGTGCACCTTCACAAGCGGCAATCGAACGGGAAACTTCATACGAAAAATCTACGTGTCCCGGAGTGTCAATCAGGTTTAGGATATATTCTTCGCCCTTGTATTTGTATTCCATTTGGATGGCATGACTCTTAATGGTAATCCCACGTTCACGCTCCAAATCCATGTTGTCCAGTAATTGCGCCTTTTCCTCACGAGCTGTAACGGTTTGTGTAGCACCAAGAAGTCTGTCAGCAAGTGTACTTTTTCCGTGGTCAATATGTGCAATAATGCAAAAATTTCTTATCTTTTTCATTTTGTCTAAATATCAATATTGTATATCCTGCTGTTGTTTTTGTTTTACAAAAGATGTCATTTCAGTCCCTAACGCAAACTCAAAAACCAGCCGATTAATCTGCAAATATACGCTAAATTCGCTAGCTTCAAAGTTTATAATTTATAAACTAAAAGCTTTATAATTAAGTCTTTCCTGATTCTTCCTTTATCTTTTCATCTAAAAGTTGTAATTTTGCGCCAAATTTCAGAAGATGATTAAGATAGGCAACATAGAATTACCCGATTTTCCACTTTTACTTGCACCTATGGAGGACGTGAGCGATCCGCCATTTCGTAGATTGTGTAAAATGCACGGAGCCGATATGATGTACTCTGAATTTATTTCTTCTGAAGGTTTGATTCGTGATGCCATTAAAAGCCGAATGAAATTAGACATCTTCGATTACGAACGTCCGGTAGGAATCCAGATTTTTGGTGGTGATGAAGAAGCGATGGCATTGTCATCAAAAATTGTAACAACAGTAAATCCGGATTTAATTGACATCAACTTTGGTTGTCCGGTTAAAAAAGTGGTTTGTAAAGGTGCTGGTGCTGGAGTATTGAAAGATGTTGATTTGATGGTGCGTTTGACAAAAGCCGTAATTGATAGTACTAATCTTCCTGTAACGGTAAAAACCCGTTTGGGTTGGGATGATAATTCGATTAATATTGATGAAGTTGCCGAACGTTTACAGGATATTGGTGTGCAGGCTTTGAGTATTCATGCGAGAACTCGTGCTCAAATGTACAAAGGCCATTCGGATTGGTCACACATTGCAAGAGTAAAAAACAACCCTAGAATTACTATGCCAATTTTTGGGAACGGCGATATCGACAGTCCTGAGAAAGCATTGCATTATAAAAATGAATACGGTATTGACGGTATCATGATTGGTCGTGCTGCTATTGGTTATCCTTGGATTTTTAACGAAATAAAACACTATTTCAAAACAGGAGAGCATTTGGCAAAACCTACTGTTGCTGATAGGGTGGAAGCAGTGCGTAACCATTTAACCTGGGCTATGGATTGGAAAGGAGAGCGATTAGGAATTGTTGAAACCCGTCCTCATTATACTAATTATTTCAAAGGAATCCATTCGTTTAAAAGCTACAAACAAAAATTAGTGACCTTAGATCATCCGGAGGAATTATATGCTGTCTTGAATGAGATTGAGGAAGCATATTCAGGTTATGAGTTGGTGTAAAAAAAGCAATTGTACTTTTTTTCTTTCAATTAGTTTTTGATACTATATTTACAAGACATTAAAACAATGTTTTGAAATAGATTATGGAAAATCAACAAGCAAAAAAGTATATCAAAATATTTGGGAGAATTATTTCTTGGATTTTCCTTATTTCTGTTTTGTGTAGAATCTTTTTGAGAGATTATTATGCAAGAGAAGATCATGATTCTGTTTTCTTAATCTTGTTTTGTTTAGGAATAGTCTATTTGATACTTCTATTTAAATTTGATAAAGAGAGATTTATTGAAGAGGTAAAACCTAGAGTTAGCCAAATAAAAAAAATACTGGCCAGAATTATTGGTATTTGTACTAATGGGGGTTTTTATCTTTTTTTATAATAGAAACCTAAATTGAATCTTTATCTAATCCAATAACTTTTCACTCACACGACTACTTGCAATTAACGAAGCGATAAATCCAAGAGTAATAATTGTAGCCATTACTATTAAAACATTTTCGATAGAGAAAACAACAGGATAAGCAAGGGTTGGAGTAATCATAATCCACTCAAAATGTTGTTGTAATAACACAATTATAATTCCTATAGCGAGTCCAATAAGTCCGCCGAAAAAGCTCAATAAAGTACCTTGCAATAAAAATATTTTACGCAAATTTTTGATTTCAGTTCCCAGATTAAAAAGGGTTTTCAGGTTTCCTTTTTTGTCAAGAATCATCATAATTAATGCTCCAATCAGGTTGAAAAGGGCAACAATAATCACAAGGGTAAATATTAAATACACGGCAATATTTTCGGTATTCAACATTTTGTATAAGGATTCATTGAGTTGCGCTCTATTTTTAACAGTTACTTTTCCTTTAAAGATAGTGTTTAGTTTTTCGATGATAGCGTTTTCATCAACATTAGGCTTTTCTTTAAGTTCAATTCCCGAAATTTGATTGGGTTTGTATTCCAGTAATTCCTGAGCCAAATCTAAATTGGCAAAAACATATTTGGAATCTAAATCTTCATTAATGGCGTAAATCCCTATCGGGAAAATCTCCGATGAATTAAATGCCTCTTCGGCATTTTCTATGTTTCCTTTACCGGCTTTTGGAACTAAAACTTCCAAATGTTTATTGAAGTCGAGTAGTCCTAACGAAAGTTTTTGAACCAGACCAAAACCTACAACTACTTGATAAGTATTGTCTTCAAGCCATTGACCGTTGTAAATAATTTTATTGACGTTGTTGACTTTGCTGTAGTTAGAATCAACTCCTTTGAGGTAAGTTACTTCCTGTTTGTTGTCAAAAGTAAATAAAACGCGTTCCTCGATAATTTTAGAATAAGAAACAACGCCATCAATTTTTTTGATTTGTTCTTCCTGATCAGGTGTGACAAAAAACGATTTTCCTAAGGTGCTGGTTATTTTTAAATCAGGATCAATATCATTGCTAAACGAAAGGCTAAAAACTTTCAGTCCGCTAAAAACCGATAATACCACAAACAAAGCCATCGCGCCAACAATGATTCCCATGCTCGCAATGCGATTAATAATGTTAATGGCATTGTTTTTACTGTTGCTACGAATGTAGCGTTTGGCTATGTATAGTGGGAAATTCAATTGCTAGAACTGTCTTCTTTTTTCTAATAAATCTCTGTTTTCAATAGGGTTTTCCTGGTTTTTTAGTGCATTGTCGATTTTTTCGATGTAATCCAAAGAATCATCAATAAAGAAAACCAAATTAGGAACTCTGCGTAATTGTTTACGAACTCTTTGTGCTAAATCATGCTTAATTAAGGTCGTATTCGATTTAATTCCGTCCAATGTTTCTTGTGCTTTTTCCTGAGGAAAAATACTTAAATATACTGTAGCCACAGATAAATCAGTAGTCACCGACACTTTGGATACCGAAATAACCAAATTACTAACTCCATTTTTTCTCACTTCACCTTGCAAAATATCCACCAAATCTTTTTGGATAACTCCGCCTATTTTTTTCTGTCTGTTTGTTTCCATACTGCAAAAATACTACTTTTAAGCATTAAAAATGCAATTTTATAGTTTCTGATTTTTAGGAGCTATTTCCCGCTATCCGCTTTATCTCTTGTATTTGCTAACGCAATACAAGAGGATGCCGCTTCTATCGGGGCTAGGGCATTGGATAATCAACAACAAAAAGTTTATGCAAAGACATTCCTTTTCTATATACGACGCTTCTGCAGGTTCTGGAAAAACCTATGCATTGGTCAAAGAATACCTGAAAATCATTTTAATTGCTCCAAAAAATGATGCGTATCGCAATATTTTGGCTATCACTTTTACTAATAAAGCGGTACACGAAATGAAAAGCCGTATCGTAGGTAGTTTGTCTGAATTTGCAAAAGAGGAGCCTTCAAAAAAAGCACAGGATTTAATGCGGGATTTAGCTATCGATACACAACTCTCGTTAATCCAAATTAAAACCAAATCAAAGCAAATCATCAAGCATATTATTCATAATTATGCCGCTTTTGATATTTCGACAATCGATAAATTCACGCATAAAGTGATTCGTGCTTTTGCCCACGATTTGAATTTGCCAATGACTTTTGAAGTTACTTTAGATACCGAAAATTTGTTGACAGAAGCCATAGATGCCATTATTGCTCAAGCCGGTGAAGACGAAACCTTAACTAAGCTGCTCATCGATTTTACGATGGAAAAAACCGATGACGATAAATCCTGGGATATTTCCAGAGAGATAATGGAAACAGGTAAGTTGGTTTTGAATGAAAACAACCGAAATGAAATTACTCAATTTCATGATAAATCCATTGCAGAGTTTGTTGAAATTAAGAAGAAACTGCTTGTAGTTTGTAAAGATTTGGAAAAGGAAAATGTAGCCTTTGCCGAAGCTGCATTGTTGTTAATTGAAAACAACGGAATTGATTTGAAATCTTTTCCATATGGAACCTTTCCAAAACATTTAGATTTTATAGCTAATAACGATACGAGACAAAACAATCATAAATTTGAGACTTTTGAATCAATTAAAATTAAAAAAGGATCAAAAGATCAATATGTAATTGAACAGATTATTCCTGAATTACTTTCAACTCTCTCAACAATATATATTAATAATGAAAAAGTAAATTTCTATAGAGCTTTCCTGAAAAACATAACGCCGCTTTCATTATTGAATACGGTGAGTAATGAGTTGGCTAAAATCCAAGAGGAACAAAATGTTCTTTCGATATCCGAATTTAATGCTATTATCCATCGTGAAATCCAGAATCAACCGGCTCCTTTTATTTATGAGCGATTAGGTGAGCGGTATCGACACTTTTTTATTGATGAATTTCAGGATACGTCGGAGATGCAATGGCAAAATTTGATTCCGCTTATCGATAATGCGCTTTCGGGTCAGGATGATTATGGAGAAAAGGGAACTTTGATGATTGTGGGAGATCCTAAACAGTCAATTTATCGTTGGCGTGGTGGAAAAGCGGAGCAATTTATTGAATTGAGTAAAGACAATAATCCGTTTAATAATCCGGATAAAAAATTAGAACATCTGGATAAAAATTACCGTTCCTATTCTCAAATTATCGAATTTAATAATGATTTTTTCAAGTTGTTATCATCTGAATTTGAGCATCCAGATTATAAAGATTTATACGAAAATCATAGTCATCAACATATAAATGACAAAAAAGGAGGTTATGTCAATATTTCTTTTATTCCAAAGACAGAAACAGCTGAAGAAAGTGAGGAAGAGGTGTTAGATAAAACAGAATTATATGTTTTAGCTACTTTAAATACAATTCAAAAAGTTTTAAAACAAGGTTTTGAATACAAAGATATTGTGATTTTAACCCGTAAAAGAAGCGAGGGAATTGCAATTGCTAGTTATCTGACGGAGCAAAATATTCCGTTGTTGTCTTCAGAAACTTTGATGATTCAAAATGCAACCGAAGTTAGATTGATTATTCATCTTTTAAAATACCTTAAAAACAATGCCGATTTAGAATCGAAAGCCAATTTCTTGCATTATATCGCCAAAAATATTCAAGACCAAATGCCTGTTCATGATTTTATAGCTAAAGGAATGCAACAAAAACAAGAAGCTGATTTTGAAAAATGGCTGATGAGTTTTGATATTTCGCTTTCGTTTCAAAATATTCGAAAAAAGTCTCTTTATGAAGCTGTTGAGATTATTGTTTCGAAATTCCTTTCTACCGCTAATCAAATAGGCAATGCTTACATACAGTATTTCTTAGATATTGTCCTGGAACGCGATGTGCGCAATCAGGCAGGGATAGCTGATTTTTTGATTTTCTGGGATAAAAATGGAGAAAAATTCAGTATTCCTTCGCCAGAAGGGAATAACGCAGTTCGAATTATGACGATTCATAAATCGAAAGGCTTGGAATTTCCAGTTGTAATTATGCCTTTTGCAGAAGAAGATTATAATAGAAAACCAAAAGATAAGTTGTGGCTCGATGCTGAAGAAATGGATTTAGGTTTACCAAAGGCTTTAATCGATAATAGCAGTGCTGTGGAAGGCTTTGGGGAAGAAGCTAAATTGGTTTATGATCAAAAAAAGCAGGAAGAATTGTTGGATAATGTAAATGTGCTTTATGTTGCTTTGACACGTGCAGAAGAACAATTATATGTTGTTTCTAATATGAATTTGTCCAAAAAAGGAGAGATTCCAAAAAATAATATGTGTGCTTTTTTTATTAATTATTTGATGAATAAAGGGCTTTTTGATGAAAGTAAATTGGAATATGGATTTGGAAATAGAATAAAAATTTCTTCAGAGACAAAACACATTGATACTTCGAAACCAATTGAAAATGTTGCTGTAACATTAAATCCTAAAAATATCAAAATAGCTCAAAGAGAAGCTTTAATGTGGGGTACTCATCAGCAGGAATCGATAGAATATGGTAATGTAGTTCATGAAATTTTGTCTTTTGTAAAAACAAAAAAGGATGTGGATTTAGCAGTTGATAAGGCAATTGAAAATGGCTTGATTAATTCAACACAGAAAGAATTGGTTTATAAAAAGATTCAGGAAATTGTAAACCATACAGAATTGGAATTGTTTTTCGCAGAAGGAAATCAAGTATTAAATGAACAAACTATTGTACAGAAAAAAGGGGCTGTTGTAAAGCCTGACAGAATGGTAATTACACAAGAGAAAGCCGTTTTTTTACTGGATTATAAAACAGGTATTCCTAACGCAAAATACAATAGACAGTTAGAGGATTATCAGTATGCAATTGAGCAGATGGGATTTAAAGTTCAAAAGAAAGTACTGGTTTATATAAGCGAAGATATTCAGGTTGTTGGGCTTTGATTTTGCATAATAATTGTATTTGATGTTATTTTGTTAGTTTTTTTATCGTAAAAAAGTTGATAATTTCTTATTTTTAGAAGTTTTGTTAATATAGTAAGCTTGTTGTTAAAACTCATTGCTGTATTGAGTTTGTGGTTCTTTTGTAGTGATTAACAGGAGTTGATAGTCGTAATTTATAACTTTTTTTTTAATATTCTATTTTGTAGTTAAAGAATTACGCGTTACTTTTGTTAATAATTAACTAAATTGTAATTAAATTTTTTAAGTATGAAACATCTTAACAAACTTTTTGTTGCTGTATTGATGGCTATGGGGATAAGTTCTCAGGCGCAGGACAGTAACAACCCATGGGCTATTGCTTTTGGAGTAAATGCTGTAGATTTTAGAACTAGTGCAGGTGGACCTGGAGGATGGTTAGATGACCATTTTTCTCAGCCATTTAATGTAAAAGAGAACTGGAACATTCTTCCTTCTGTATCTTATTTGAGCGTGTCTCGTTATGTTGGAAGTAATTTTTCTGTTGGTCTTCAAGGTTCTGTTAACAAAATTGATAAATTAGTAATGTGGGATGGTAATCCATCACAAGATCATTATGTAGTTAATCCTGGAGATTTAATGTACTATGGAATTGATGGAAATGTAAAATACAGTTTCATGAATTTAATTAAATCTAAAGTAATTGATCCAAGCTTACACTTAGGTGGAGGTTATACTTTCTTGGGAGATAGTAGTTTTGGAACAGTTAATGCTGGTGCTGGTTTGACTTTCTGGTTTACCGAAAATGTTGGTTTGGCTCTTGCTACAACATACAAAAAAGCATTTGGAACTTCTGATCCATTAGTTCGTTCTCATGCTCAACACACTGCAGGTATTGTTTTCAAATTTGGTGGAAAAGATACAGATGGAGACGGAATCTACGATAAAGAAGATGCTTGTCCTGAAGTTGCTGGTTTAAAACAATTCAATGGTTGTCCTGATACTGATGGAGACGGAATCATTGATTCAGAAGATGCTTGTCCTGAAGTTGCTGGTTTAGCTTCTTTAAAAGGTTGTCCAGATGCTGACGGTGATGGTATCACTGATGCAGAAGATGCTTGTCCTAATGTTGCTGGTTTAGCTTCTTTAAAAGGTTGTCCGGATGCTGATAAAGACGGTGTAGCTGATAAAGATGACAAATGTCCTAATGTTGCTGGTCCTAAAGAAAATGCAGGTTGTCCTTGGCCAGATACTGATAAAGATGGTGTAGCTGATAAAGATGATGCTTGTCCTGAAGTTGCTGGTCCAGCTAGCAACAAAGGTTGTCCTGAAGTAACTGAGGAAGCTATGGATGCTCTTAAATCTCAAGCTAGATTTATCTATTTCAACTCTGGAAAATCTACTTTCAAATCTGCTGATGTTCCTAAGAGATTAGATGCTATGGCTGCATTGCTTAAAAATTATGCTAACTCTGAATTCTTAATCGAAGGACATACAGATAGCGATGGTTCTGATGCGTTCAACCAAAAACTTTCTGAGGCTAGAGCTGCTGCAGTTAAAAATGCTTTACTTGATAGAGGTATCTCTTCTAGTAAATTGAAATCAGTAGGATATGGTGAGTCTATGCCAGTTGCTACTAATAAAACTGCTGCTGGAAAAGCATTAAACAGAAGAACTGAAGTGAAATTAATCAAATAATTTCTTTCTAAATAATTATAGGAACGCCCCGATTTATCGGGGCGTTTTTTTTATTTTTATAAAATGATAAACAGTACTTTTTTAGATAAGATTGCCCAAGTTTTAATTGAAAAATATTCAGCTAAATTAGCTAATACAATAGTAGTTTTGCCTAATAAAAGAGCTAAGATTTTTTTGATTGAAGCGCTTAAAAAACAAGTTGAAAATAATATTCTTGCTCCGGAGATTATTAGCATAGAAGATTTTATTCAGGATATTGCGGGTGTTCGCACTGTTGATCCAATAGAGTTGTTATTTGAATTCTACGAAGTTTACTTATCTATAACGGACAAATCAAGCCAACAGTCTTTTGAGTTGTTTGCCAATTGGGCGAAAACACTTTTACAGGATTTTAATGAAATTGACCGTTATTTATTAGATCCGTCTCATGTTTTGTCTTATTTAAAGGATATTGAAGATATTAAAAAATGGGGAATTGAAGTGGAGAACAAAACCCAATTGCTTGAAAAATATATTGATTTTTGGAAATTACTACCTCTATATTACCAATCTTTATATGCACATTTACTTCAAAAAGGAATCGGGTATCAAGGATTAATTTATCGTGAATCGGTCGAAAATCTAAATCATTTTTCGAATTCAATTACTGATAAACAATTTATTTTTGCAGGATTTAATGCATTGAATGCTTCCGAAGAAAAAATTATTCAGCATTTGATTTCGAATGACCAAGCTAAAATTTATTGGGATGCCGACCAAACTTTTTTAAATGATCCTTATCATGATGCAGGATTGTTTTTGCGTCGATTTAAAGAAAGTTGGAAGCATTATAAAACCAATCCTTTCGAATGGATTGTGGATGATTTTTCGCAGTCTAAAAATATTCAGATTATTGGAACGCCAAAAAGCATTGGACAAGCCAAAATTTCAGGAAGTATTATTGAGAAAATCATAGAAGAAAATCCAACAACATCATTGGATAAAGTAGCGATTGTACTTGGTGAGGAAAATCTATTAGTTCCGCTTTTGTATTCTTTGCCGTCCACAGTTGGAGCTTTGAATATCACAATGGGTTATTCAAGCAAAAATAATCCTGCCCAAATTTTGATTGCCAAATTGTTCAAAATGCACACCAACGCTTTGTCCAGAAATGCAAAAAGTTATGTGTTTTATTATAAAGATGTTTTGGATATTTTGACCCATCCTTTGGTGGAACCTTATGCTAAAACCACCGCTTTGGTTGATGTCATCAACAAGAATAATTATACTTTTATTAGCCATCATAAATTGATGGAATTGAATGCTAATCCGACTGATTTATTTTTGTTGTTGTTTCAAAAATGGGAAGAAGGTTCGATAGCGGTTTTGCAAGCGGTTTCAAAATTATTATTGGCTATAAAAGAAAATTTAAGCAATGATAATGAAGAGGAGAAGATTACGAAAGCCTTTGTTTTTGCTATTTTTAAAGTGATTAACAAACTGATTAATTATTATTCGAAACACCAGCATATAGATAAAATCGAAACTTTGCATGCCATTTATAAGCAAGTAATTGATTTGGCTGAAGTTTCTTTTGAAGGTGAGCCGCTGAATGGTTTGCAAATTATGGGAGTATTGGAAAGTCGTGTTTTGGATTTTGACACTGTAATTGTCACTTCAATGAACGAAGGTAAATTTCCGGCGGGGAAATCGCAAAATTCCTTTATTCCTTATGATGTGAAACGAGAACTGGGCTTGCCTACATTCAAAGAAAAAGATGCTATTTATACCTATCACTTTTATCATTTGTTGCAACGGGCTAAGAATATTTATTTGTTGTACAATACCGAAAGCGAAGGACTCGATGCTGGTGAAAAAAGCCGTTTTATCACGCAATTAGAAGTCGAAAAACAACAAAGTCATAATTTATCGCACGAAATTTACAATGCTGTTTTACCTGAAACAGCCTATTCGCCAATGGTGATAGAAAAATCACCAGCGGTAATGGAGCGTTTGAAAAAAATTGCTGAAGAAGGATTTTCTCCTTCGGCTTTGACAAGTTATATGCGGAATCCGATTCAATTTTATTTCCAAAAAATATTGCGAATTAGAGAAGTAGAAGAAGTTGAAGAGAACATCGCTTTGAATACTTTAGGAACCATAATTCACGAAACTTTAAAAGTCTTATATGAACCGTTTATTGGGAAATTTATTTCAGAATCGGATATTGACAATTGTTTCAAATTGATTGATGCTGAGGTTTTAAAGCAATTTAAAATTGTTTACAAAGAAGGAGAAATTAAGAAAGGACGAAACCTATTAGCTTTTGAAGTAGCAAAACGCAATGTGTCTAATTTTTTAAAAATGGAATTAGAAAGCATAAAAGCTGGTGATGCTGTCAAGATTATTGCTTTGGAACAACGTTATGAACGATTTTTAGAGCACCCTGATTTGCCATTTCGTGTAAAAATTGGAGGAGAAGTAGATAGAATTGAAGAGCGCAACGGAATCATTCGCATTATAGATTATAAGACCGGTAAAGTCGAAAAAACAAGTGTTAGTCTGAAAACCTGGAACGGACTGACTCAGGAGCTTAAAAATGATAAAATAATTCAGGTTCTGGCTTATGCGTTTATGTATGAACAGCAAGCCAACGGAAAACAAATAGAAGCGGGGATTATTTCCTTTAAAAATCTAAAATCAGGATTTTTACCGTTCCAATTTAAAGTCGATAAAGACGTTCAGCAAATTATTAATCAAGAAATAATGACTAATTATCTGGAACAAATTGTGTTGTTGTTGAAAGAGATTCTAGATCCAGAAAAGTCATTTGAAGAAAATATTTAACCACAAAGGACACAAAGTTTAGTTTTAAATCTTCTTGAAAAAATCCAATAAAACTTTAGTCAATTCGGTTTCATTTTCAATATGGCTCATGTGTCCATCAGGAAAAGTGACTAATTGAACAGCCGTTTCTTCAATTTGCTCTAAATTTTCTTCGTAATTTAAAACAGGATCTTTTTCTCCCAGAATCAGCATTTTTGGATATTGAGTTAAATGCAATAACACTTCTCTGTCCATTCTTATTTTCATTCCTTCCAGCGAAGCTACTATTCCTTGAAGCGGTGTTTTTAAAGCTTCTTTTTTTACTAATTCTATTTTGTCTTGGAGTCTTTCGCGGTTTTCTTCGCTGAATAAATTTGCAATAGAAAGTGAGATAAAATTAGCAAAAGATTGTTTTACGGCTTTAATGGCTCGATCTCGATTTGCTTTTCGTTCATTGCTGTCAGCTCTTGAAGTGGAATTCAACAAAACTAATCCTTTGATGTAATCCGGATACAATTCGGCAAAAGCCAAAGCCACATAACCACCCATAGAATGTCCAACAAAGATTGCTTTTCGAATGCGCAATTCAGCTAAAACGGCATGAACCACATCGGCATTATTTTCCATGGAGTGAACATAACCCATACAATCGGTTTCACCATGACCCAATAAATCAATGGTGATGACACGGTATTTTTTAGAAAATTCAGGTACAAAAGCATCCCACATCGTTTGGTTTTCCAAAAAACCGTGTAACAGGATAATAGCCGTTCCTTTGCCGGAATCAGTATAAGAAATGCTAGTGTTTTTAAATTGAATTTGTTTCAAGTGAAAGGTTTGTATTTGTGCAAAAATAAAGTTTTATCTAAGGATTGCAAAAAGTTATTTTTTGGTTTTCTTTTAAATGTTTTTATAATGATGGAATTTTAGAGTTAAAAAGAAGTAAGATTTTGACACTAATATTGATGAAAATTTTCAAAATTTAACTCTAAAAGCTGTAGTTGTTATTTTAAATGAGTCTTAATTATGTGTAGAATCCATTTAATTTATATAAATTTGCTGCATTATTTTAGCATTATGAATCAAGTGAGTGATCTGACAACTAACGTTTTATTTGAAACTGAAAAAGGATATAGTTACCAATGTGATGTAACTAATAGTGTCATTATTAATTTTGCGGATACTGTTTCTACTTATAAAATTCAGGATTTTTTGATTTTTCAAAGAAAAGTAAATAGTGTTGATATTTTGAATATGCTTTATGATTTATCAGACCAATCAGATGCACAATTGATTGAAACTACCAAAAGAAACTTCTCTCGTAAGCTTACTATTTGCGAAATAGTTCAACTTAGAGAATTATTAAACGGAACAAAATTTACCCTGAGTTTACATTCGATGCTTTGCGATATATTAACCGTAAATTTAGTTTGATTTTACTTAGAATAAATACAAATTTCTCATTCGTATAGCCTTATCCCTTTATATTTTATAATTTAGTAGTATAAAATTTAAAGGTCATGAAAGATTTACTAAGAACCAATACTTCACTAACTGAGGGAATTGAACAGATATTAAACCTGCAAGCTAAAATTGAGAGCGATGCTTCTAACAAATATTTAGCAATGGCAGCTTGGTTGGATAGAAACGGTTATGCTAATACAGCTGAATATTTATATAAACAAGCCGAAGAAGAACGTGAGCATTTTTTAAAAGTGTTTAAGTATATTACTGATATGGGAGGAATTGCGATCACGCCTTCTGTTCCTGAAGTACAACAAGAATTTGCTTCTTTTAGAGAAGTGTTTGAAATTGCTTTACAAAACGAAATTGCTGTAACTAAAGCGGTTAATAAGGTAATTGCAAAATGTAGAGCAGAAAATGATTATGCTACTGAAGATTTTATGATGTGGTATGTTTCAGAGCAAAGAGAAGAAGAGAAAAATGCTCGTAGAGCTTTAGAACTTTTCGAATTAATCAATGAAAATGAAGCTACTGGAAAATTTGCATTGGATGTGCAAATTGCAAAAATTGGATAATAAAAACCAAGTGATAAATTTAAAATCCCTCAATGACGTATAGTTATTAAGGGATTTTTTTTGGTTTGGTTAAAATTGACTTTTCGCAATAAAAAATATGTTTTTGAGTGTTTATTGTTTTAAATTGAGCTTAATCGTTGCGGATTTATTCTTCGATTTGTATTTTTAATGAATAAGTCTAATTTTAAAATTAATTAATATGAATAGAGAAGTTTGCACAGCAATGGTAATCGAAGCCAAACAACAAAAACAAATTACCTATCAGTATATTGCTCAGGCTATAAATAGAAATATAGTTTGGACTACTTCGGCAATTTTGGGACAAAATACGTTTGATGCCAATGAAGCTAAAATAATTTGCGAAATACTAAATTTAGATACTGATGTCGAAAAAGCTTTGCAAATTTTTCCTGAAAAGGGAGTTAGTGCTATTATGCCTCCAACGGATCCTTTAATTTATAGACTTTATGAAATTGTTTTAGTCTATGGCGAAACCATAAAAGAAGTAATTCACGAAAAAGCAGGCGATGGTATTATGAGTGCTATTGATTTTACTATGGATATTGAAAAAGAAGAAAATCCAAAAGGAGATCGTATTAAGATTATGCTTGATGGGAAATTTTTAGCATACAAAAAATGGTAAAAGATTTAAAAGTAGAATAATAGAACGGCTTACATTTATTGTGAGCCGTTTCGCTTTGTTTTTGTCAATTGAATACTTATTTACTGAACACTGTAAACTAGCTATTCATCAAACTCTCAATTTCCTCCACTTCAATCGGGATGTTTTTCATTAAATTGAAAGGCTCGCCAGTTTCTTGGATAACAACATTGTCTTCCAAGCGGATTCCGAAACCTTCTTCGGGAATGTAGATTCCAGGTTCTACGGTAAAAACCATATTGGCTTGCATCGGTTCGGTCAGGATTCCGTAATCGTGGGTGTCGAGTCCCATGTGGTGTGAAGTGCCGTGCATGAAATATTTTTTGTAAGCCGGCCATTCCGGGTTTTCATTTTGCACATCGGCTTTGTCTAAAAGCCCCAAGCCTAATAATTCTGAAGACATTATTTTGCCAACTTCTGCCTGGTATTGTTTCCAAAGCGTTCCCGGAGTTAACATCTGAGTTGCTTCGTTTTTTACTCTTAAAACGGCATTGTAAACTGCTTTTTGCCTTTCGGAATAACGGCCCGAAACGGGAATGGTTCGGGTTAAATCGCTGGAATAATTAGCATATTCGGCAGCAACGTCAAGCAAAATCAAATCACCTGCTTTGCATTGCTGGTTGTTTTCTATATAATGCAACACATTAGCGTTGTTTCCCGATGCGATAATCGGGGTGTAAGCAAAACCTTTGGAACGATTACGAACGAATTCATGAATCAATTCGGCTTCGATTTCGTATTCCATTACATTTGGTTTTACAAATTCCAGAATGCGTCTGAAACCTTTTTCGGTAATGTTGCAGGCGTGCTGAATCAAATCCAGTTCTTCACTTTCTTTTACCGAACGAAGGCGTTGTAAAATAGGATTGCTTTTAGCTACCTGATGAGCAGGGTATTTTTCTTTCCACCATTTTACAAAACGGGCTTCGCGGGTTTCGGTTTCCACGTGCGAACGGTAATGTTCATTAGTGTTGATGTAAATAGTGTCTGAATAAGTCATTAGTTCAAACAATATTTTTTCGAAATCCTGTAGCCAGTAAACTGTTTTTATCCCTGAAATTTGAAAAGCACGTTCTTTTGTTAGTTTTTCCCCTTCCCAAATAGCGATTAATTCGCTGGTTTCTTTCAGGAATAAGATTTCTTTTTGATGCTCATAAGGTGCATCGGGGAAAAGCAGCAAAATACTTTCTTCCTGATCGATTCCGCTTAAATAAAAAATGTCACGATGTTGTGCAAACGGCAAAGTACTGTCGGCACTCACGGGATAAATATCGTTCGAATTAAAAACAGCGACACTTTTAGGCTTCATTTGAGCCGTAAATTTGCTGCGATTTTTTATAAATAAATGGCGATCAATTTGATGGTATTTCATTTGAGAAAGTTTTTATTTGTATTATTTAACTTTTAAATACTAAATACTATAAATAGACATAACCACAATCTTGTCATTCCGACGAAGGAGGAATCTTCGTTGCGTGAGCAGTTTGATGAGATTCCTCCTTCGTCGGAATGACAAACTAAGTGTATAGGTTAAAGTTTTTTATTATAGTAATTTATGATCTCAAATTTAATCAATCCATTTGTAATAACGGGCACCAATAAGATTTGGAATTTCTTTTTCGATTCTATCTAAAATCCATTCGTTTTTAGGAGTTTGAACGCTTTGTTTTTGTTCTTTTTTATGAAGACTTTCGTAGGTATTAAAATCAATTTCGAAACTTTTATTCAGCGTTTCGAAAAGATTTACATTGGCTAAAGCCGATTTCCATTCGTCCTGAATGATTCCTTCGAATACTTTTGATTTGGAACCACTTCCGTAAGCCAAAAATCCAAAAGTGTTGCCTGCAATTTCTTTTTCCGAATCATAAAAATGCGCTAAAGTCGACAAGAATCCCATGAAAATGGAACCTGTATATAAGTTTCCAATTAGTGAAGAAGCTAATTCGGCAGGCATTAATTTCTCTTCCACAAAGTTTTTGTACTCAGGCGTTTTGCTGGTCTCTTTCAGTTTAGACTGGTATTCTGCCGGAGTTTCGCTACCGGAAATAATGGAGTTTTCGGCATCCAAAGCATAAATTTCAGACAGCATTCTCCGACCTTGGAACGAATACGGCAGGTGCATGATAATGCTGTTCCAGGATTGGTATAAAGTATCTGAAGTTTGTTTTAATTTTTTGAATGAGAAATAAGCATTACGGGTTCTGTCCATGTAACATTGGTTCGAATATTGACCGTCAAAAACCGGCTGGTCTTTGTGAATTTCAATTTCGGCTTCTAAATTATCAAACCAGGCTTCGTTGTTTGGGTTTCCGGTAATGGTTTCTTTCGAAATAGTTCTGTGTGGTTTAAAAAAGTCAAAAACACCTTTAGTATTGGTTGCCCAATGGTTTTCGAAAGCAATGATTCTTGGGTTCACAGTAATTAACATCGCTGTTGCTCCGGCACCCTGAGTGTATTCTCCGGTGGAATTTAAATCATATTTGGCAAAATCTGTAGTAACAACAATGGCTTTTTTATCAGGATTTAACTTGATAAAGTCAAGGCAATTTTGCAAAGCATCCACACCGCCAATACAGGCAAACGTGAAATCGACCACATCACATTCGGCTAAGGTATTTTCACCAAATTTTTGTTCCATCAAATCGATCAGAAAAGAACCGATAGGTTTTGCATTGTCAATAGCGCTTTCGGTTCCTACATAGATTCTTGCAATTTCGCTTAAGTTAATGGAGTTGTCCTGGATTAATCTGGTCAGGGCATTTGCTGCAAAAACTACGCTGTCCTGATGCACGTCCGGCAAGGTCATTTTTAGCAAACCCAGTCCTTTTTCAAGTTTTTCAGGTTCTATGTTTCTGGCTTCTGCCAATGTTTTTATAGGTAAATGTAGTTTGGCTACGTCAAATGATAGTGCGTCAATTCCTGTTTTCATTTTCATTTTTTTATGAAGAAGCAAAGATAAAATCCCATATTGGAAAAGCAGTTTTTTTAACTACACAAAATAGTGTGTTTTTGTGTTTTTTGTTGATTTTAAAGGGATTTACTGTAAAAATTATTAAATGTGTATTTTTTATGCGTCTAAATAACAATAATTAATTTGTTTTTACAGTCGTTTTTTTATGTTTTTAAACTTTTTTATTTGTAATCAATTGTAATTCAGTTAATTGTATTTTTTTTATCTGCTGAAAGGAGTGATTTTTAATAAAAACTTTATAACGTTTCTAAATAAGAACGAAAAGGTTGTAGTTCGTTACTAATTGATTTATTTTTGTGTACTTTTTAAATTATATTCTAAAATATTATGGCAAAATCTGGATTATTGAAATCGTCAATAGCAAAAAAAGTAGCTATGGCACTTTCAGGACTTTTTTTGATGTTGTTTCTAGCGCAGCATTTTTTTATTAATATGATGTCAGTTTTCAGTGCTGATGTTTTTAATTCGATTTCTCATTTTATGGGATTGAATCCTTTGGTTCAATTTGTTATTCAGCCTATTCTTATTATAGGGGTTATTTTTCACTTTATCATGGGATTTGTATTGGATATTCAAAACAAAAAAGCGAGACCAGTAGGTTATGCAAGTTACAATGGAGCTGCTAATGCAAGTTGGGCTTCACGTAACATGATTATTTCAGGTTCTGTGATTTTGGCATTTTTAGTATTGCATTTTTATGATTTCTGGGTTCCGGAAATGGTATATAAATATGTAGCATTTAATCCTGCTGATGAGACTCGTTATTTTCATGAATTAGCTGAGAAATTTGTAAGTCCGGTGCGTACTGGTTTATACTGTTTGTCATTTGTGTTGTTGTCTTTACACTTACGTCACGGATTTAGTTCTTCTTTTCAATCAGTAGGAGCCAATAATAAATATACAAAAGGCTTAAAAGGTTTTGGTTTATGGTTCTCCATAATCGTTCCTTTAGGATTCGTATTTATTGCACTATTTCATCATTTCAATCATTAATATTCAATTATAATGGCATTAGATTCAAAAATTCCAAATGGTCCAATTGCGGACAAATGGACAAATTATAAAGATCATATTAATTTAGTAAACCCTGCTAACAAACGTAATTTAGATATTATTGTTGTTGGAACAGGATTAGCTGGAGGTTCTGCAGCTGCTACTTTAGCAGAATTAGGATATAACGTAAAAGCATTTTGTTTTCAGGATTCACCACGTCGTGCACACTCTATTGCAGCACAAGGGGGAATCAATGCAGCAAAAAATTATAAAGGAGACGGTGACTCTGTTTACAGATTATTTTATGATACTGTAAAAGGAGGAGATTACCGCGCTCGTGAGGCTAACGTACACCGTTTAGCTGAAGTTTCTGCTAATATTATTGACCAGTGTGTGGCTCAAGGGGTGCCATTGGCTCGTGAATATGGTGGATTATTAGACAACCGTTCATTTGGAGGAACTTTGGTTTCCCGTACATTTTATGCACAAGGTCAAACCGGACAACAATTATTGTTAGGAGCTTATTCTGCAATGAACCGTCAAATTGGTCGTGGAAAAATCAAAATGTACAACCGTCACGAAATGCTTGAATTAGTAAAAATTGACGGAAAAGCAAGAGGTATCATTGCTCGTAACTTAATTACGGGAGAAATCGAAAGACATTCAGCTCACGCTGTTGTAATTGCTTCAGGAGGTTACGGAAACGTATTCTTCTTATCAACTAACGCAATGGGTTCTAATGCTACTGCAGCTTGGAAAATCCACAAAAAAGGAGCTTTCTTTGCAAACCCTTGTTATACTCAAATTCACCCAACTTGTATTCCGGTTTCAGGAGATCATCAGTCTAAATTGACTTTGATGTCAGAGTCGTTGCGTAATGATGGACGTATCTGGGTTCCTGCAAAATTAGAAGATGCTCAGGCTATTCGTGAAGGAAAGAAAAAAGCAACTGATTTAGCTGAAGCTGACAGAGATTATTTCTTGGAAAGAAGATACCCTGCTTTTGGTAACTTGGTACCACGTGACGTAGCTTCTCGTGCTGCTAAAGAAAGATGTGATGCCGGTTTTGGTGTTAACAAAACAGGAGAAGCTGTTTACTTGGATTTTGCTGCGGCAATCCAACGTTACGGAACTGAAGCGGCTTATGTAAAAGGTTTAGATGCTAATGATAAAGCTTTAGTAACTAAATTAGGAACTGAAATTGTAAAAAGTAAATACGGGAACTTGTTCCAAATGTATTATAAAATTGTAGATGAGGATCCGTATACAACTCCAATGATGATTTACCCTGCGGTTCACTATACAATGGGAGGAACTTGGGTTGATTATAACCTGATGACTACAATTCCGGGATGTTTCTCCATTGGAGAATCTAACTTCTCTGACCACGGAGCTAACCGTTTGGGAGCTTCTGCTTTGATGCAAGGTTTGGCTGACGGATATTTCGTATTACCTTATACAATTGGTGATTATTTAGCTCCGGATATCAAAATGGGACCTATTTCTACAGATAGACCTGAATTTGAAGAAGCTGAAAAATCAGTAAAAGATTTGATTGCAAACTTTATCAATAATAAAGGAACGCATTCAGTTGACTATTTCCACAAAAAATTAGGTAAAATTATGTGGAATAAAGTAGGTATGGCTCGTAATGAGAAAGGCTTAACTGAAGCAATGGAAGAAATTGCCGCTTTACGTGAGGAGTTTTATAAAGATGTAAAAGTACCTGGAACAGATAAAGAATTCAATCAGGAATTAGAAAAAGCAATTCGTGTTGCTGATTTCTTAGAATTAGGAGAATTGTTTGCTAAAGATGCTTTACACCGTAAAGAGTCTTGTGGTGGTCACTTCCGTGAGGAATACCAAACCGAAGAAGGAGAAGCACTTCGTGATGACGAAAACTTTGCATACGTTGCAGCTTGGGAATACAAAGGAAAACCGAGTGATGCAGTATTACACAAAGAACCATTGAATTACGAAAACATAAAATTAGTTCAACGTAGTTATAAATAGTATTCTGAGAAAGTCTTGATACTTGTTTCTTAATACTTAATACTTAGACAAAATGAAACTTACATTAAAAATATGGCGTCAAAAAAACGCCCAAGATAAAGGGAAAATGGTCGATTATAAAATCGACGGAATTGAACCTGATATGTCATTTCTTGAAATGCTTGACGTATTCAACGAACAACAAATCAATGCTGGTGAAGAGCCAGTAGCTTTTGACCACGACTGTCGCGAAGGAATCTGCGGAATGTGTTCTTTATTCATCAATGGTGAAGCTCACGGACCGGACAGAGGAGTTACAACTTGTCAATTGCACATGCGTATGTTTAAAGATGGTGATACTATCACTATTGAGCCATTTCGTGCAGCTGCTTTCCCTGTAGTTAAAGATTTAGTTGTTGACAGAAGTTCTTTTGACAGAATTCAACACGCAGGAGGATTTATCTCGGTAAATACTTCAGGAAACACTATCGATGCAAATACAATTCCGGTAAATAAAAAAGATGCTGATGCTGCTTTTGATGCTGCAACTTGTATTGGATGTGGAGCTTGTGTAGCTACTTGTAAAAACTCATCGGCTATGTTATTCGTTGCTGCTAAAGTTTCTCAATTTGCGCTATTGCCACAAGGTCAGGTAGAAGCGGTTGATCGTGTATTGAACATGGTAAGCCAAATGGACGAGGAAGGTTTTGGTAACTGTACTAACACTGGAGCTTGTGAAGTAGAATGTCCAAAAGGAATTTCTCTAGAAAATATTGCTCGTATGAATAGAGAGTACATGTCAGCAAGTTTGAAAGGATAATATTTTTTCAATATATTTTATAAAAGCGCATTCATTGATTTGAATGCGCTTTTTTTGTTGGGACAAACTTTGTGTATCTTTGTGAAACAACTTTTTTGTTATGAAAATAGCCTTAATCCAGTCAGATTTAGTTTGGGAAAATCCTAAAGCTAACCGAGATTCTTTCGAAGAAAAAATCAATGGAATAAAAGAGTCTGTTGATTTGATTGTGCTTCCTGAAATGTTTTCTACAGGCTTTACAATGAATCCTGGCGTTGTTGCTGAAACAATGCAGGGAGAAACGGTGTTATGGATGCAATCTTTGGCGAAAGCCAAAAAAACGGCTATTACAGGAAGCGTGGTTATTCAAGAATCGGGTGATTTTTATAACCGAATGCTGTTTGTGTTTCCTTCAGGTGAAATACAGTTTTATGATAAAAAGCATTTGTTTACGCTGGCTGGTGAGGATAAAGTTTATACGGCAGGCAACCAAAAATTAATTGTGAATTATCTGGGCTGGAAAATCTGTCCGATGGTGTGTTATGATTTGCGTTTTCCAGTGTTTTCCCGAAATGTAGAAAATTATGATTTGCTTTTATATGTGGCAAGTTGGCCGGAAAAAAGAGTAAATGCCTGGGATGCGCTTCTTAAAGCCCGTGCCATAGAAAATATGAGTTATACTATTGGTGTCAATAGAATTGGTATTGATAATAACGAGCATCATTATTCCGGACATTCTCAGTTGCTGGATTGTCTGGGTGATTATATAGTGGCTCCAACGGAGGAAGAAAATGTTTTTATAGCCGAATTAGACAAACAAAAAATGATTGTAACCCGACAAAAATTGGGTTTTTTGAATGATCGGGATTCGTTTAAGTTGTTTTAATATTGTTTTTTCTTCTTTTTTAAGTCCTCTTTTTTGATTGGAGGAGGAGGTGTGTAGGGGATACTTAAATCAAAAGTTTGTTCTACATCCCAATTGCTTCTTACATCAATTTCTCCGGAAAGATAAACCACTTCTTCGGCATATTTTTTCTCTAAATAGTTACCGGGATCGTATTGTTGGTTTTTATTTGTGTCGTAAATAGCGCGTAGGCTAAATTTGGCAGGATCCAGCAGATTGAAATCAATTGTGCCTGACTTTTCGATATATTCGCTGCTAACAACTTCACCGGTAGATTTTAATAATTCGATAATGACGGGAAATGATTTTACATTTTCGAGTTTTACTTTCAAATTACCATATTGTTCAAGCTCTTTGGTGCTTATTTGATAGTTTAAAGTATCGTTTGTTTGCTCGTAAAAATCAGTTAATGCGCCTGGTAAAATGCTAAAATTGTATTTTTTAGCAGGTTCTTTTTTGAAGTCTAAATATAATTTTTGGTTGAATTCATCATAGGTTTTGGTGAATTTTATAGCGGTAGAATCACCATCAATCAAGTTGATTTTTGTTTCGTCAAATTTAACTAAGGGAGTCGATGATTCAAGAGCAAAAATATCTTTAAAACTCGTTGGGCTTATGGCGTTGATGCTTAAGCTGTCTTTTTTGGGACTTCTGATTTTAAGACTAAAATCTTTCTCGTATTGATTATGACTAATAGCTACTTTTAAAGAATCGGTTTTGATGGGTTTAAACCATATTTGGAGCGAATCTTTTTTTGGCATTTTAGTAACAATGCTTGGGAGTATTTCGTTGTTGTTTTTTAGGCTAATTTGGGGTTTTGTTTTGGTTTTAGAAAGGTCGCCTTCGTAGCCCATCAGTAATCTGTTTGCTGTTTCTTGTGTAGGTTTGAATGCTTTAAAAGGGATTTTTTCCTGAAATAATTCTAGTTCAAAAACAGTGTCGTTTGGAATAGTTATAAAGTCTTTTATGAATCCTATTTTTTCTGTTTTTGGGTCAAATTTATTGTTTTTGTTTAGGTCTTTTAAGGCGACTAAAAAGTATTTTCCTTCTTTTAAATTCTCCAGAGAGAATGTTTTTAAACTGTCTAAGGTGTTGGTAATGTATCTTGGGCTTTCTTTGTAAATTATCGAATCGTTGAAGTTGTCATTTACTTCATAAAGCATAACTGAAACAAAGGGTTCTGCTTCTTTTTCGAAAGCATATTTTACTTTTCCGTTAAGAGCTAAAGAATCGATGTAGCTTCCTGTAGAAAAAACATATTTGAACTGGTTGAGCGGATTTCCTTCGTTGTTGTCGGTTATACTTTGTCCAAAGTTAAAGCTGTAGGTAGTGTTGGGTTTAAGGGTGTCCTTTATTTTTATAGTAATGTATTTGCTGGCAGTGGTAGGAATAATTAGAGGTTCGTATTTCATGGGTGGCGAAATCACTAATTGTTTGCTCAAGCCTTTAAGGATTACAATTTCGTCAAACTCTAATTTGATTTGTTTATCGTTAAAATTAGTGCTGAAATTTTCTGGGAAACTTGTTCTTAAAGTTGGAGCAATGGTATCTTTTAATCCGCCGGTAATGCTTCCTCTTTTGGCGCAGCTTGCTATAATCAGGATTAATAGTATCGAAATGTATTTTAGTTTGTCTTTCAACATGTAATTTAGAATTTAGAAGTACAAAATAACAATTATAATTACTGGAATTAAAACTTTTTATAGAATTATTAAGGGAGTTGAGTTGTATAATAAGTATCTTTAAAATTGATTTTGGAGTTTTTGTTGTTTAAAATTTGGGATTTTATGAAAAAAATAGATCATGTAGGAATTGCAGTAAAAGATATTGATGTTTCGAATGCTTTGTTTGAAAAACTATTAGGAGTTTCGCCTTATAAGCTAGAAGAAGTAGAAAGCGAAGGGGTTTTGACTTCTTTTTTTAAAACAGATGCCAATAAAATTGAACTTTTAGCAGCAACAAATCCAGAGAGTCCGATAGCAAAATTTTTAGAAAAAAAAGGAGAAGGAATTCATCATATTGCTTTTGAGGTTGAGAACATTCAGGAAGAAGTTGAAAGGTTAAAGAGTGAAGGTTTTGTTGTTTTGAATGAAATCCCTAAAAAGGGTGCTGATAATAAATGGGTAGTTTTTTTGCATCCAAAAAGTACCAATGGGGTTTTGGTGGAATTGTGTCAAAGCATTTAGATTTTATAATCAAAGTATGATTCTAATAATCAGTACTTTTGTATTAATGGATTTTTTATATTAGTGATTGCCTAAAAAACTAAGTCAAAAATATTTGGAGCAACCAAAAAATAATAGTAATATTGCAAACTCTTAACCGGTCCTATAGCTCAGCTGGTTAGAGCACCTGACTCATAATCAGGTGGTCCCTGGTTCGAGCCCAGGTGGGACCACATTTTAAGTTTAAAAAGCCTTGTAAATTAATACTTTACGAGGCTTTTTTAATTTTAGGGGACGGAATGAGGGGCTGATTTTTTTAATTTGGGTTTAAATTCTTTTAATTCAATAGAATGTTACGATATTTAACAAAAGTCAATCGATGTAAGTTGATTAATAATCGATAAAAAGCCTTTAAAATTAACGTTTTAAAGGCTTTTTATTTTGTAGTAAATCAATTCAAATGCTATATCTTTGCTTTCAATGTTTAGTTTATGTAGATTGAGTCTAATGTATTTGGTTGAATATGCTTGGAATTTCTAAACATTTTTTTTCTATTCTATGAGAGAAATGTTAAATAAATATATTTTTTTAATTGCCTGCTTCTATGTGAGTGTTGCGGCTGTTGCACAGGGAGGGGAGGAGCCTCCGTGTCCTGTGTGTCCTCCCTCGCCTCCTGGATTGCCAATAGATAAAGGTTTGTTGGGCTTGTTGGCTTTAGGCTTGTTATTCGGATTTTATAAAATATGTGTTTTTACTGTAAAAAAGAAACGCTCGGTTTAACCGAGCGTTTCTTTTTATGGTTTGTTTCCGTGTAGTTTGGAAACGTATTTCCCAATAACATCAAACTCTAAATTAATTTTTGAGTCCACTGTAAAATTTTTAAAATTGGTATGCTCGTGAGTGTAAGGGATGATGGCTACGCTGAATTGGTTTTTCTTAGAGTTTACAACAGTTAGGCTTACTCCGTTAACAGTGATAGAGCCTTTTTCGATGGTTAGATTGTTTAGTTTGTCATCGTATTCAAAGGTATAAAGCCAGCTTCCGTTAGTTTCCTGTATGGAAATGCAAGTCCCGGTTTGGTCAACATGACCTTGAACGATATGTCCATCCAGGCGATCGCCTAGTTTCATTGCTCTTTCCAGATTGACTAAATCTCCTTTTTGCCATTCTCCTAAGTTTGTTTTTTTTATAGTTTCGTCAATTGCGGTTACAGTGTAGCTGTTTTCTTTTATGGCTACTACGGTTAGGCAAATTCCGTTATGGGCTACGCTTTGATCAATTTTGAGTTCGTTTGTAATTGAAGAGTCAATCGTTACGTGGATATTGTCTTTGTCTTTTTTTATTTCCTGGATGGTTCCAAGGGTTTCTATGATTCCTGTAAACATTCTTGTTTTATTTTACTAAATTTGCACTTCAAAATTAGCAATAAATACTTGTGGATATGATTAAAAAAGCAGAAAATATTATCGTAGGAATTTCGATTGGAGATTTGAATGGTATTGGAAGCGAGGTGGTTCTAAAGACATTTGAAGATGCTCGAATGTTAGAACTATGTACGCCTGTGGTTTTTGCTAATGTAAAGATTTTGTCTTTTATAAAAAGAAATCTGGAATCTACAGTTGTTTTGCATGGAATTGATAAGCTAGACCAACTTGTTCCTGGTAAAATCAATGTGTTGAATGTTTGGAAAGAAGGGGTTGATTTGAATTTGGGAGTAAATGATGATAAGGTTGGAGAATATGCTATTAAATCTTTTGTTGCTGCTACAAAAGCATTGAAAGAAGGATTGGTAGATGTTTTGGTAACTGCACCAATAAATAAATACAACATACAATCGGAAGATTTTAAATTTCCGGGTCATACGGATTATTTGGATCAGGAACTAGAAGGTGATGCTTTGATGTTTATGGTGCAGGATAATTTAAGGGTAGGCTTATTGACGGATCACGTACCTATAAACGAAGTGGCATCGCGACTGACTGAAGATTTGATTGTGAAGAAAATTGAAACAGTAAAACAGTCTTTAATACGTGATTTTAGTATTGGTAATCCAAAGATTGCTGTTTTAGGTTTGAATCCACACTGTGGTGATGGTGGTGTAATTGGGAAGGAAGATGAGGAGTTGATAAAGCCGGTTTTAAAAAAAATGTTCGACAAAGGAACGATGGTTTTTGGTCCTTTTGCTGCGGATGGTTTTTTTGGAAGTGGTCATTACGAAAAATTTGATGCTGTTATTGCGACTTATCACGACCAGGGATTGGTGCCGTTTAAGACTTTGTCTTTTGGAAAAGGAGTTAATTTTACAGCCGGTTTGAGTAAGGTGAGGACTTCTCCGGATCACGGAACAGCTTATGATATTGCGGGTAAAGGAATAGCGGATTTTAATTCATTTAAAGAAGCGGTATATTTAGCTTTAGATGTCTATCGTTCAAGGATTCAGTATGAAGAAATGACTGAAAAGCCGCTAAAAGTTAAGGAAAAATAAATGTAGATAAAAAAAGATTGATAAGGTTATTGGATTTATAATAATTTTATATCTTTGCACTCCCGTTCCGAAGCTTCGGAATTGGGCAAAATTTTGTTGAAATGAATAGGACAAAAGAATTTTTAATTCCTTTCGTAGGCTTAAAGCTAGGGAAACATCATTTTGAGTATCAAATAAGTAATGCGTTCTTTGAGAACTTTGAGTATGACGAATTTCAAAATTCGGATATCAAAGTAGCTGTAGTTTTAGAGAAGAAAAGCAATATGCTTGAGTTGAATTTTAAGCACAAAGGAACAGTAAATGTGCCTTGCGACTTAACGGGTGAGGATTTTGATTTGCCAATTAAAGGTAAAATGAAGTTAATCGTTCGTTTTGGGGAAGTGTTTAATAATGATAATGAAGAGTTGTTGATTTTGCCTTTTGGTGAATTTGAAATAGATATAGCACAGTATATCTATGAAATGATTGCGCTTTCTGTGCCTTTAAAACGAGTTCATCCAGGTGTTAAAGACGGTAGTTTAAAAACGGAAGTTTTGGATAAACTGAATGAATTACAGGTAAAAGAAGTAAGTGAAAAAGAGAATAAAGAAGAGAATATAGACCCGCGTTGGGACAAATTAAAGCAACTATTAACGGATAAATAATATAGTAAAATGGCACATCCTAAAAGAAAAACCTCGAAAACAAGAAGAGACAAGAGAAGAACACATTATAAAGCTACTGTAGCACAAATCGCTACTTGTCCTATTACAGGAGAAGCTCACTTATACCACAGAGCTTACTGGCATGAAGGAAAAATGTACTACAGAGGACAAGTGGTTATTGATAAGTCAGAAGCTACTTTTGCATAATACGTTTTTATAGATAACACGAGAACTCTCACACATTGTGAGAGTTTTTTGTTGTTTAAGATTTTCGTTAAATAAGAGGTTTTTAAAGATAAAGGGTTTAGATTTTTTTTGTATTTTTAACCCCTTTTTAAACGTTTTCTTTTGTGTAAAAACGGAAGGAAAAATATCCGAATAAAATGAATAAAATTACGGCCGCAATTACTGCTGTTGGAGCTTATGTTCCTGATTTTGTACTTTCAAACCAGGTTCTTGAAACAATGGTTGATACAAACGACGAGTGGATTACTTCGCGTACAGGAATAAAAGAAAGAAGAATCTTAAAGGATGCTGATAAAGGAACTTCTTATATGGCCATAAAAGCAGCTGAAGATTTAATTGCTAAAGCCAATATCGACCCTTTAGAAATTGATTTAGTTTTAATGGCAACTGCCACGCCCGATATGCAGGTTTCGGCAACCGGAGCTTATGTGGCTACTCAAATTGGGGCTACAAATGCTTTTGCTTATGATTTACAGGCAGCTTGTTCCAGTTTTTTATACGGAATGTCCACAGCTGCAGCTTACATACAATCAGGAAGATATAAAAAAGTATTGTTAATTGGTGCTGATAAAATGTCTTCAATCGTTGATTATACTGATAGAACAACCTGTATTATTTTTGGTGATGGTGCTGGAGCAGTATTATTCGAACCTAATCACGAAGGTTTAGGATTACAGGATGAATATTTAAGAAGTGATGGTGTAGGACGTGATTTCCTGAAAATTGACGCTGGAGGATCACTTCATCCAACAACGATTCAAACTATAGAAGAGAAAAGACACAGTATTAGACAAGATGGTAAAACAGTATTCAAATATGCTGTAACCAATATGGCTGATGCAAGTGAACAAATCCTGAAAAGAAACAATCTTACTAATGAGGATGTTAACTTTTTAGTACCACATCAGGCTAATAAACGCATCATTGATGCTACTGCAAGCCGAATGAATTTAGAGGAATCTAAGGTATTGATGAATATCGAAAGATATGGAAATACAACATCGGCAACCTTGCCTTTGGTTTTAAATGATTTCGAACATTTGTTTAAAAAAGGAGATACTATTATTTTTGCTGCTTTTGGAGGAGGATTCACTTGGGGTTCTATCTATCTGAAATGGGCATACAACAAACAATAAATTTAAACTAAAATCACAAATATTATGGATTTAAAAGAAATTCAGAACCTAATCAAATTTGTATCTAATTCTGGTGTTGCTGAGGTAAAGTTAGAAATGGATGATGTTAAAATTACCATTAGAACAACATTAGAAACAAGTACTCCTGAGCCAACTTATGTACAACAATTGCCAGCTCAGGCTCCAGTACAACAAATTGTAGCAACTCCTGCTGCGCCTGCCGCTGCTGTTCCGGTTGCTGCTGCACCAGCTACTGATGATTCTAAATACATCACTATTAAGTCGCCAATGATTGGTACTTTTTATAGAAAACCTTCTCCGGACAAACCAATGTTTGTTGAAGTAGGAACTTCTATCGCTAAAGGAGATGTACTTTGTGTGGTTGAGGCAATGAAATTATTTAACGAAATCGAATCTGAAGTTTCTGGAAAAATCGTTAAAATATTAGTTGATGATATGTCACCAGTTGAATTTGATCAACCATTATTCTTAGTAGATCCATCATAAATTTAAGATTTTAGATTACAGATTTTAGATTGCAGTTTTGAACACTGAATTAATATTTAGATTCAAATTAATTGCATTCCTGACTTCTCCCGATAGCTATCGGGACTTCTAACTTCTAACTTCTAACTTTTAAAAGATGTTTAAAAAAATATTAGTTGCAAATAGAGGGGAAATTGCACTTCGTGTAATTAGAACATGTAAAGAGATGGGCATTAAAACAGTAGCGGTTTATTCTACTGCCGATGCCGAAAGTTTGCATGTTAAGTTTGCTGATGAAGCGGTTTGTATAGGGCCTGCTCCCAGTAACCTTTCTTATTTGAAAATGTCAAATATTATTGCTGCAGCCGAAATTACTAATGCTGACGCAATTCATCCGGGATATGGATTCCTTTCTGAAAATTCTAAATTTTCAAAAATTTGTCAGGAGCACGGTATCAAGTTCATTGGAGCTGCGCCTGAAATGATTGACAGAATGGGAGATAAAGCTTCTGCAAAATCTACTATGATTGAGGCTGGTGTTCCTTGTGTGCCTGGTTCTGAAGGAATTTTAGAATCTTTCGAACAAGCACAAAAAGTAGCTAAAGAAATAGGCTACCCTGTGATGATGAAAGCTACTGCCGGTGGTGGTGGAAAAGGAATGCGTGCTATCTGGAAAGAAGAAGATCTTCATAAAGCCTGGGAAAGTGCTCGTCAGGAAGCAGCAGCTGCTTTTGGAAATGACGGAATGTACATGGAGAAATTGATTGAAGAACCACGTCATATCGAAATTCAGGTTGTTGGAGATGCTTATGGAAAAGCTTGTCACCTTTCTGAAAGAGATTGTTCTGTACAAAGACGTCACCAAAAATTAACTGAAGAAACTCCTTCGCCATTCATGACTGACGAATTGCGTCAGAGAATGGGTGAAGCAGCAGTAAAAGCAGCCGAATATATTAAATATGAAGGTGCCGGAACTGTGGAATTTTTGGTAGATAAACACCGTAATTTCTATTTCATGGAAATGAATACACGTATTCAGGTGGAACATCCTATTACGGAGCAAGTAATTGATTACGATTTAATTCGTGAGCAAATTATGGTAGCTGCCGGAATTTCAATTTCGGGTAAAAACTATTTACCGCAGTTACACGCTATCGAATGTCGTATCAATGCCGAAGATCCATACAATGATTTTAGACCTTCGCCAGGAAAAATTACTACATTACACATGCCGGGTGGACACGGAGTGCGTTTAGATACTCACGTATATTCTGGTTATACAATTCCACCAAATTATGATTCGATGATTGCTAAATTGATTACTACTGCACAATCTCGTGAAGAAGCAATCAGTAAAATGAGAAGAGCCTTAGACGAATTCGTAATTGAAGGAATCAAAACAACAATACCTTTCCATAGGCAATTAATGGATGATCCTCGTTACATTGCGGGTGATTATACCACTGCCTTTATGGATACATTTAAAATGAATGAACCGGAATAAAGTTCTTTCTATTATAGAATCAAGCCGTCACGATATTTTGTGGCGGCTTTTTTTATGCCCTTAACTGTGTAAAAAAGATACACTTTAGGTACAATTTACACACTATTGTACAAAGTTTTGAAAGAGTTGTAAGTGTGTATTTTGTTGTTTGTTAGTGTTTTATGTGTTTTTGTGTGTCGAAAAAAAATAATGGTATAATAATTTCATTGTCCAAAGTGTAAAACATTAATAACACTTTAAATTATACACATTATGAAAAAATTAATTTTATCAGCCGCAATCGTATTAGGAAGTTTAACAACAATGAATGCTCAGGATCAGGCAGAAAATGCAACTCCGGCAGCAGAAGCAACTGCAACAGAGCAGGTAGCACAAGCAACAACTACTTATACTGAAATTAAATTAGAAGAAGTTCCGGCAGCAGTAACTGAGGCTTTGAAGAAAGCGTTTCCTGAAGCGATATTGAAGAAAGCTTCGGTTAACGAGAAAAAAGAATACCAACTTGAGGTAAAAGTGGGTGAGAAAGAAGGAGCTTTATACGCAGACGAAACCGGAAAATGGATTAAAAATAGCTAAGATTTCATTCGACAGATTCTAAAAAAATAACATTTTAAAAGATACACATTATGAAAAAAATAATCTTATCAGCCGCAATTCTATTAGGAAGTTTAACCACAATGAACGCTCAGGATCAGGCTCAAAATGCAACTCCGGCAGAGCAAACAGCTTCCGCAACACAAGAGTTTACTGAAGTTAAAACAGAAGATTTGCCTACTGCCGTAACCGAAGCTTTGAAAAAATCCTATCCGGATGCTGTTTTGGCAAAGGCTTATGTAAACGAGAAAAAAGAATACAAACTAGAAATCACAGTTAAAGACCAATCGGCTACTGTTTTTACAGATGTTGATGGAAACTGGTTGAAAAAATAAGCATGCGAATTAGCTTATTGTTTTTCTAAGAAGGTTGTTCGAAAGGACAGCCTTCTTTTTTGCATAATTTTATGAAAATACAATAATATTAGCCTTAATTTAGCATAAAAAGTGGCTGTCTAATGTTGAAGATTTTAATTATTGAAGATGATATTTCGTTTTGCAAATTGTTAGAAAAATTTCTAATCAAAAATAATTATGTGGTTAACATTGCTTTTTCAGCAACCGAAGCTCGTTTAGCAATTCAAAACGAAACATTCAATTTGATTTTAACAGATTTGCGTCTTCCTGATGCTGATGGGATTGAATTATTAGCAGAATTCAAATCAGCTTTTCCAACTATTCCTGTGGTTTTAATGACTGGTTATTCAGAAGTGAGCACGGCCGTAAAAGCCATAAAAAACGGAGCTTCCGATTATATTTCGAAACCCTTCAATCCTGATGAAGTTTTAGCGGTTATTACGAATGCTTTAGTCTCAAAAACAATTGCGGATACAGCTAAAAAACAAACTGTTAAAAGAGCTAAACCAGCTACTACAACCGAATATGTTCAGGGAATTTCTGCTGCTTCCAAAAAATTATCCGAACACATCCAACTCGTGAGTCCAACCGATATGTCGGTATTAATTATTGGCGAAAGCGGAACCGGAAAAGAAATAATTGCACAAAGTATCCACCAACAAAGTCATCGAAAAAACAATAATTTTATCGCGGTTGATTGTGGTGCTATTCCAAAAGAGTTGGCTGCCAGCGAATTTTTTGGGCATTTAAAAGGATCGTTTACAGGTGCCATTTCGGATAAAATAGGTTATTTTGAAGCCGCTAATGGAGGAACTATTTTTCTGGATGAAATAGGGAATTTGTCTTATGAAAATCAAATTCAACTGCTGCGTGCTTTGCAGGAGCGTAAAATAAAAGCGGTTGGGAGTAACAAGGAAATAGAAGTTGATATTCGGATTATAACAGCAACCAATGAAGATTTGCGTGAAGCAGTCAAAAATGGTGATTTTAGAGAAGATTTGTATCATCGAATTAATGAATTCTCGATTCATTCGCCGTCACTTACAGAGCGGGAAGAAGATTTGATTTTGTTTGCCGAATTTTTTCTTGAAAAAGCCAATGCGCAACTACATAAAGGAGTGATTGGTTTTTCTAAAGAAGTTGTTACTATTTTTCAAAACTACGATTGGCCAGGTAATTTAAGAGAATTGCAAAATTGTGTCAAGCGTGCAACTTTGCTTACCCAAGGCGATTTTATTGAAAGCGCGGTTTTGCCTGCTGAATTTTTTCATCAAAATAAAACTAAAACAGCACAGTTTTCTTTGTCTGAAAACGAAAAAGAGGCTATCGAAAATGCCTTGGTTAAAACCAAAAACAATAAATCAGAAGCGGCAAAATTGTTGCAAATTACCCGTAAAACCTTGTACAATAAACTCAAGTTGTATGATATAAATTAACTCTGCTTTTCAAGTGCTGTAAATAATTCGTTGATTTTGAATTTTAAATCCGTGAAACGAGTAGCCAATTCTGTTTTGGAAAATTCATGGGTTTCAAGTAAATCTAAAATTGCAGCAATTTCGGTAGCTTCAATTTGTTTGAACATCGGAGCCATTTTGTGAGCAAGTTCTTTTATTTTTTGGTGTTCCACTGCCTGAATAGCATTTTCGAGTAAAATAAGATTCGAATTTGTAGTGTTCATAAAAGATTCAAGAACTGTTTGTATCGCTTCTTCATCGTTTTTTAAAAACAACTTTAAGGAATCCAAAGTAAATTGATTTTCAGAATTTTTAGTTTTAGAATCTTGCAAAGGGAAAATATTTTTTTTGAAAACCGCATCAATAGTTTGTAACAGTATATTAGGTGTAAACGGTTTTTTAAGTACTGTGACAAATCCGGCTTTGGTGTAAATATCCTCACTCAAATCGGTTCTTCCGGTTACGGCAATCAGAGGTTGGTTATTGTAAATAGTTCTTTTTTGCAATTCCTTAACCAATTCAAAACCATCTTTTTCGGGCATTTGAATATCGGTTATCAATACATCAAAATGTTCTGAAGTCATAAATCCTAATGCTTCTTCAGCATTCGAAAAAGAAATTAGCTGATAATATTCTTTTAAAACTTCCGAGGTTAATTGTAGTAAATTAACATCGTCATCAACCACCACAATTTTTTTGTTTTGCAAAGTTGGAATGTAAATTGATGGATTGTTTTGTTCAATTTTTGCTTCTTTGTCAAAGCAGATGGCTAAACTTATTTCGAAACAACTTCCTTTTTTAGAACTGTTTTTCAGGTACAACTCACCGCCTAACAGCGCAATGATTTTCTTAGAAATGGCTAATCCTAAACCTGTTCCGCCATATTTTTTTTCGATATTTTCATTGGCCTGAGCAAATTCTTCAAAAACCAAATCCTGACTTTCTTTTTCAATCCCAATTCCCGAATCTTCGATGCTTATCAAAGCTTTGTTTTCATCAGAATTCAGAGTGGCGTTTATTTTTATGTAGCCTTCCTCGGTGAATTTATAAGCATTTCCAATGATATTTATTAATACTTGTTTCAATCGAAAAACGTCACCAATGATAGGATTTTGGAATTTTTCGTCTATAGAAATTTGTAAATCGATATTTTTTTGTGGGTAAACAGACTGTATATTTTTAGCTACTTCGTTGATGGTTTCGGCTAAGGAAAACGGATTTTTTTCTAAGTTGATTTTTCCGGCTTCAATTTGCGAAAAGTCTAATAAATCCTGGACTAATCTCGAAATGTACTCTGAAGAGTTTTTGATATTATTAGTGTAATAATTTTGTTTGCTTGTCAAGGTCGAATTTCCTAATAATTCGGCATAACCTGTTATGGTGCTCAATGGCGTTTTAAGATCATGGCTAACCGTAGAGATAAGTTGCTCCCGGTTTTTTAACAGGTTTTGCGTTTTAAAATTGGCTATTTCCAGTTGTTTTTTATACAGCTGTGTTTTCGAAAAATCATTGGCAATTAGTACCGAGAAAAAGACAGTGAGCAATAAACCTAAAATAGCGGCATAAGTTACAATCTGATTGATTTTTTTTAGTGATTTTTCTTTTTCGGTGTTGTTTTTTATTGATGAAGTCAGGATTTCCTGCTCGATAATTCGTAGTACTTTTCTAAGTTGATCTGAAATTAAAAGTTCATTAGTAAGTAACTTGCTTTCCTGGATATTTAAGGATTCTTTTTTCTTTTCGGTTTCTATTTTTACTTTACTAAGCAATCGTTTAGAAGCGGCTAAAATTGAATCGGTTTCTTTTTTTGTCAATGTATTGCTGGTGTCATCAGGAATATTCTGATTGAGATAGTCAACGTAGTTTTGTAAAACTTTGCGATGGTAGCTGCTAAGGTTTTCGGGGTTTTTGGTGAAATCTTCCAGTTTTAATTTGCTAAGCGAAAATTCCAATTGGGTTAGTTCTTCGATGGCTTCGTTAACCGAAGCCTCATCAGAAGTTTTGTTTTTTATGGTTTTGAGTTGTTTAATATTTTGCGTTTTTTCGGTAAGCAAAATCATTACACTATCTAATAATTTGATTTGATAGTCACTCGAAAGTGTTTTTTTTAAGGAGCCAATTCTCTTTTGCAAAGAATCGGTTTCCTGAATGTAGTTTTTATAGTCGGTTTCTGAATTAGATTGAATGGTTTTTCGGGCTAAATTCTCCGTTTTATATACATTCGAAAAGAGTTGGCTTATTTTTAGCACCTTGTTTTTTTCGAAAGCAATTTTGTTTTCAATTTTTGAATAATCCCTGTTTTCAGAATACAAAATCCAGCCCACACTGGTTACAAGTGCCACAAGTAGAATGTAACTGATAAATACTTTTACAGGAATATTACTGTTTTTGTTGCTCATTTTTAATTCTGAATTTCTGGTTTTATAAAGTTTCTTTCAGCCATTTAAAGAATTCTCTTTGCCAAACCTGTGCATTTTGCGGATTGAGAACCCAGTGGTTTTCGTCAGGAAAATAGAGAAAACGACTTTTAATCCCGCGTAATTGTGCTGCCTGAAAGGCTTCCTGAGCCTGACCAATAGGAACTCGGAAATCTTTTCCTCCCTGAATAATCAAGATAGGCTTATTCCACTTTTCTACAAAATTAATCGGATTGAATTCGTTGTAGGCTTTTTGAGCAACAGCATTGTCTTTTTCCCAGTAAGCTCCGCCAAAATCCCAGTTGTTAAAGAATACTTCTTCAGTAGTTCCAAACATACTTTGGGTATTAAAAACGCCATCGTGAGCAATGAAAGTTTTGAAACGATTTTGATGTATTCCAGCCAAATAAAAAGCAGAATAACCGCCGTAACTCGCTCCAATACAACCCAATCGGTTAGGATGAACATAAGATTCTTTGGAAATATCATCAATAGCCGAAAGATAATCGTTCATAACC
Organism: Flavobacterium sp. GSA192; assembly: GCF_006386525.1. NCBI lineage: Bacteria > Pseudomonadati > Bacteroidota > Flavobacteriia > Flavobacteriales > Flavobacteriaceae > Flavobacterium > Flavobacterium sp. GSA192. The sequence continues at coordinate 478,364 of NZ_VAHC01000002.1, forward strand.
TGACCGCCCCAGTCTTTACTGATTTGTTCGTTCCATTCTACTCCGTGACCCGGCATTCCACGGCGGTTAGGCGCTACAATAATATAATCATTGGCCGCCATTAATTGAAAATTCCATCTGAATGAATAAAATTGGCTCAAGGCAGATTGCGGACCACCCTGGCAATAAAGTAAGGTGGGGTATTTTTTAGAAGCATCGAAATCAGGCGGGAAAATTACCCAAACCAACATTTTCTTTCCGTCGGTGGTAGTTACGTATCTTTTTTCGGTTTTGCTTAAAGCTAAAGACTGATAAATTTCTGTGTTGATATTGGTTAATTGTTGCCAATTTTTCTCCATTAAATCATAAGAGAAAATTTCTGCTGCATGGTTGGTGTCTTCTCTGGAAACGAGAATTTTATTGTTGTTTAGACCAATAAGTTTAGTAATGTCAAAGTATCCATCGGTAATTTGATTTATTTGAGGCAGCATCTTCGTAAGTTCGGGCAAATGAATTTCAAATAATTGTTTGGTGCCATCAATTGGGGCAATAAAGTAAATTTTTTGACTGTCTTCGCTCCAAATAAAACTATCCACAGTTCCGTCCCAGTGTGCAGTGAGGTTGGTTTTTATTCCTTGAAAAAGAATTATAATGTCATTTTTATCGGCTTCGTAACCATCGCGATGCATTTGTAACCAAGCCAAAATTCCTGATTTTGAAAATTGCGGAGCAACATCATAACCTAAATTTTCTTCGGTGAGATTAGTAGTTGTTGCTGTTGCTAGTTCGTATTGAAAAATGTTACTATTGGTAGAAATAGCATATTCGGTGCCTGTTTTTTTCTTTGATACATAAAGAATGCTTTTACTGTCGGGCGACCAAATGTAATCTTCATCATCACCAAAAGGTTTTTGTGGACAATCAAAAAGTTCGTCTTTCATGATGTCAATTTGCGTAGCATCTTCTTTATTTTCTTTATAAAAAACATGATTGAATTTGCCTTCGTTCCAAGTATCCCAATGGCGGTAATTTAAAGAATCATAGATTTGTACTTCGGCTTTTTCCAGTTCGGGATAATAATCTTTTCCCAAAATATTTTGAAGTTTTACTTCTTGATGGGAAAGCAGGTATTTGCCATCGGGTGATAGATTTTTATTGGTTAAAATAGTATTTGGGTCTTCAATTTCGCTTGGATTTCCGCCTTCTATTGGAATATAATAATGTTTTGTGTTTTGTTTGTTTTCTTCAACCGAAGGGGTGCTGACTTTGTAAACAATATTTTGTTTGTCTTTACAAAATCCAAGCGCTGTTATTCTTCCTAATTGCCATAGCAAATGGGCTGTCATTCTATGTTGTGTCATTGTTTTTGAGCTACTATTGTTTTGGGAGTATAAAAATAGTTTAATTTAATGGCAACAGATTTTTTTTAACTTAATTTAAAATGAATTAGAAATAAAGACAAATCTATTGGATGATTAGCTAAAAAAAGTAATTTTACTTTTTATAAAATTCTAATCGATTTTGAGTGTTAGGGTTTTAAAATCTTTTAAAGAAAATAGCATTAAGAGTACAGATAAATGGCAACAAAAATCACTTCTAATTCCTCAGGTAAAAGACCCGTAAAAAAACAATCTCAAGGTTTTATGGCTCGATTGAGAGTGTTTTTGTTCAAAATAATTCTATGGTTTATTGGACTTTCTTTGTTTTCTGTTGTCTTTTTTAAATTTGTTCCGGTGCCATTTACTCCCTTGATGGTTATCCGCGCAATAGAAAATAAAGTGGCTGGTAAACCGGTTTATTTTAGTCATGACTGGGAACCTTTAGAGAATATTTCAGTCAATTTACAAAAAGCAGTTATTGCCAGCGAAGACGGTTTGTTTTTAACACATAATGGTTTTGATTTTAGAGCCATGCAAAAAGCTTATAAAAACAACGAAAGAGGTCGAAGAATAAAAGGCGGAAGTACTATTTCACAGCAAACGGCCAAAAATGTATTTCTGTGGCAGGGCCGAAGCTATATCAGGAAAGGTTTAGAGGCGTATTTTACGGTTTTGATTGAGTTGATTTGGGGAAAAGAACGCATTATGGAAGTGTATCTTAATAGTATAGAAATGGGTAATGGCGTTTATGGAGCTCAGGCCGCCGCAGAACATTGGTATCGAAAAGATGCTGCCAATTTAACGCGAAAACAGGCAGCCGGAATTGCTGCCATCCTGCCAAATCCCAGAAAATATACTGCAACCAGTTCGTCTTCTTATATCAATCGAAGAAAAGATAAAATTATGCGTGTGATGCGTACCGTTGGAAAAATTGAATATTAGATGCGACTAATAACAGTACTTTTTTTCAATATGTTCTTTCTGTTTTCGGTGGTGGTATCGGGGCAGCATACTGCGGTTGAAATAGGTGTTGTTACCGATAATGATTTATATACTTCTTCTAAAAACGATCAGTATTATACCAATGGTTTAGAAATTTTTTATCGGTATTTGTCTAAAAAGGAAAAGCCTCAACTTTTAAAAAAAATCAATGAAATAAGGATAGGACAGTATATGTACAGCCCCCGGTTTATTTATAAAGATGAAGAGCAAATGTTTGACAGGCCTTTTGCGGGTTATCTTTTTGGGGAATTTGCCAGTACTAATTTTTATGCCAATCAGTCTGTGTTTAAAAAACACATTCAACTGGGGTACGTAGGACCAAATTCTTTTGCTGACAAAATTCAATCAGAAACACATAAATTATTTGATTATACCGCTTTTGAAGAATGGGATTATCAAATTAAAAATACGCTGGGAATACAAACTTATTTTATGTTTTCTAAGCCAATTTTTAATGCTCTGAAGAGTAAAACAATCGATTTTAGATGGCAATCGGAAGCGAAGTTAGGAACCATATTTACATCACTTTCAACCGGATTTGTTGGCAGAATCGGGATAAAAAAATTAGTTCCTTTTTCGGATTCCAATTTTTACGGAGCTTCACTAAATAAAGCTAATAGTTTATTAGATAACGAATTGTATTTCTATGTTTTGCCTACAGTTAATTATCAATTTTATGATGCCACCATTCAGGGAAGTCTTTTTAATGATAACAGTCCGGTTACTTTTGATATTATTCCTTTTCGTTTTAATGCCGAAACAGGTTTAAGGTATCGCCGAAAGAATTTGAATCTTTCCTATGCTTTTGTTTACAGAGGGAAAGAACTAAAATTCTACAGAAACATCGGTTATTTTTATGGTTCTATTAGTGTGTCTTATATTTTTAGATAATATAGATTGGCTTTTTTATAAATACTATTTTTTTTGACTTAAAAAAAGCATTAAAATAAGGAATATTTAATAAATTAGTTTTAATTTAACATAAAACTAAAATCACTGCAATGTTTAAATTTTGGACTTCAATCCTTGTTATTTTTTTTCCATTATTTCTTTTTTCTCAAGCTGGAATAGACTCATTATTAAAAGAGTTAGATGCTGTTATAGACAAAAGTGAATTATATCATGATAAAAAAGAAGCCGAAATTAATAAACTGCGCAGTCTGTTGAAACTGACTTCTACAGAGGTTCATAAATATGAAATTTATGAAAAGTTGTTTACTGAGTTTAAGTTTTATCAATCGGATTCAGCCTTAAACTATGCCAGAAAAAGTCTGGCGGTTGCCAATACTTTAAAAGATTTAACTAAGATAAATACGGCAAAGATAAATCTGGCTTCTATCATGGGAACCTTGGGGATGTACAAAGAAGCTACTGATATATTGTACCGTTTTGACATTAAGTCCACTCCCGAAATTAAGAGTTTGTATTATGGTGTGAATAGCTCTATTTACCTTAATATGGCCGAATATGCTGCTTCAAATCAGGAGAAAGAGAAATACGATTTGTTGACGATGAAGTACCGCGATTCGACCTTTCAGTCCGATGCTGTGGGTTCAAATTCCTATTTTATTACTCAGGCTAATAAACTTTTTGAAAAAGGAAAATACGATGAAACAATTCGCTTATTAGAAAATTATTTCTCTAAAATGGATGATAATAATACTGATAAAGCGGTTGTGGCTTATATCATTTCGCAAACTTATTTTCGAAAAAAAGACTTGCAACAGGAAAAAAAATGGTTGATTCTTTCGGCAATATCCGATTTGCAATTAGAGAAAAAAGAATACATTTCTCTTCGTTCGTTAGCGTTTATGATGTACAAAGAAGGTGATATTGATCGTGCTTATAAATATATCAAACGTTCACTGGACGATGCGCTTTTTTGTAATGCACGTTTAAGAACCTACGAAATTTCGAAGATGATGCCCATCATTAATGATGCTTATCAAAAACAAAATGATACTAATCGCAAACAATTGATTACGTTTTTGGTGAGTGCCAGTATTTTGTCGTTATTTCTGATGGTTGTTTTGTTTTTGTTGTTCAAACAAATGAAAAAATTATCCAAAGCCAAACAGGAAATTAGTTCGACAAATGCTCAGTTAGTTGCACTTAATAATGAATTGCATCTTTTTAACGAAAAGTTGAATGAAACCAATAATACGCTGAAAGAAGCTAATTTGGTTAAAGAAATTTACATCGGTCGCTATATGGATCAATGTTCGGTTTACATTAGCAAATTAGACGAATACCGACGAAAATTAAATGTCATTGTCAGCAGTGGAAAAACCGCCGAATTGGTAAAAGTGATCAAATCAAAAGAATTTATTGAGGAAGAACTAAAAGATTTTTATCACAACTTTGATAAAACTTTCCTGTTACTTTTTCCTAACTTTATTGAAGATTTTAATAAATTGCTAGTTGACAATGAAGATATTAAGCTAAAACAAGGCGAATTGATGAATACCGAGTTGCGAATTTTTGCATTGATTCGTTTAGGAATTTCAGACAGTGTGAAAATAGCGGAGTTTTTACGTTACTCATTATCAACTATTTATAATTATAGAACTAAATTAAGAAATAAGGCTTTAGGACCTCGTGATGAATTTGAGGCAAATGTGATGCGTATAGAATCAACAAATAAGTAATTTACTTTTTTTACTTAGGTTTATCTTCATTTTTTGACTATAAAAGTTGATTTTTAAACTACAGATTTACTACTTTTTTGATTCTTTTAAAACTATGTAATTTCTTGTAAATCAGTAAGTTATTGTGTTTTTGTATTGTTTTTGACTACCATTTTTTATCAATAAAAATTAGTCGGATAAAATCAATATAAATTTGGTTATCGAATGCTTTTTTAAGCAAATTATTAATCTATTAATATAACCAAATGAAGAAATTCTATTTATTAACGCTGTGCTGTTTTGCATTAGTTCATACCACTTTTGCGCAGCAGTTAAAATCACCTGATCAAAAATTCCAAATGGAGTTTTCCCTGCAAAGTGATGGTACGCCTGTTTACAGTTTAAATTACAAAGGAAAAGTTGTTGTAAAACCAAGTAAATTAGGATTAGAACTAAAAAATGATGCTAAATCATTATTGAACGATTTTACAATTTCAGATACAAAGACCAGTACGTTTGATGAAGTTTGGAAACCAGTGTGGGGCGAAGTAGCTTCTATTCGTAATCATTATAACGAATTAGTGGTAACCTTAAATCAAAAAGTGAGCGAAAGACAATTGATTATACGTTTTCGTTTGTTTGATGACGGACTTGGATTTCGTTATGAATTTCCTGCGCAAAAGAATCTGACTTATTTTGTAATCAAAGAAGAGCGCTCCCAATTTGCTATGGCAGGAAATCATACTGCTTTTTGGTTACCGGGAGATTATGATACTCAGGAATACGATTATACCACTTCAAAATTATCCGAAATTAGAGGCTTAACAACAAAAGCAACTACCGAAAATGTATCTCAAAAAACATTTTCGCCTACCGGAGTACAAACGTCTTTGATGATGAAAACAGCCGATGGATTGTATATTAATCTACACGAAGCTGCCTTGATTAATTATTCCTGTATGCACCTGAATCTGGATGATAAAAACATGATTTTTGAATCCTGGTTAACACCTGATGCTAATGGAGACAAAGGTTACATGCAGGCACCGGATCATTCGCCATGGAGAACAATTATGGTTAGTGATAATGCTACCGAAATTTTGTCTTCAAAAATGACTTTGAATTTGAATGATCCCTGTAAAATTGAAGATACTTCTTGGATAAAACCGGTTAAATATGTTGGTGTTTGGTGGGAAATGATTACCGGAAAAAGTTCTTGGGCTTATACTGATGATTTTTCAACAGTACAATTAGGAGTAACTAATTATGCTAAATCCAAACCAAATGGCAAACACGGAGCCAATACTGCTAATGTGAAAAAATACATTGATTTTGCAGCTACTCATGGATTTGATGCAGTTTTAGTAGAAGGCTGGAATGAAGGTTGGGAAGATTGGTTTGGTCAATTTAAAGATTATGTTTTTGATTTTGTAACTCCTTATCCGGATTTTGATGTAAAAGGGATTCGTGATTATGCAAAATCTAAAGGCGTGAAAATGATTATGCACCATGAGACTTCAGGTTCTACCCGCAATTATGAGCGTCACATGGATAAAGCGTATCAGTTTATGAAAGACAATGGCTATGATGCTGTAAAAAGTGGTTATGTAGGGCCAATTCTTCCGCGTGGTGAAAATCACTACAATCAATGGACTGTAAACCATTATCAATATGCTATTGAAAAAGCAGCCGATTACAAAATTATGGTCAATGCGCACGAAGCAATCCGACCAACAGGAATTTGTAGAACCTACCCAAATTTAATTGGAAACGAATCGGCAAGAGGAACCGAATACCAGGCTTTTGGTGGGTCTAAACCAAATCATGTTACCATTTTGCCATTCACTCGTTTGATTGGTGGACCAATGGATTATACTCCGGGTATTTTTGAAATGGATATTAGTAAATTAAATCCAGGCAATACTTCGCACTTAAACAGTACGTTGGCTAATCAACTGGCATTGTATGTAACTATGTATAGTCCGCTACAAATGGCAGCCGACTTACCAGAAAATTATATGCGCTTTGCAGATGCTTTTCAGTTTATTAAGGATGTAGCAATAGACTGGAGTGACAGTAAATATTTAGAAGCTGAACCGGGTGAATATATTAGTGTTGCCAGAAAAGCCAAAGGAACTAACAATTGGTTCATTGGAAATGTAAACGGCGAAACAGCTCGTGTTTCAAATATTACATTCGATTTCCTTGAAAAAGGAAAAAAATATGAAGCTACTATTTATGCTGACGCAAAAGATGCGCATTATAAAACTAATCCACAGGCTTATAATATTCGAAAAATAAAAGTAAATAGTAAGTCTAAGTTGTCTCAGTTTTCTGCTCCAGGCGGAGGATATGCTATTAGTGTTATTGAAATTAAATAGCGATTTTTGAATTTTTCAGAAAGTAAAAAAACCGTCTCGTTCTAAAAAAACGAGACGGTTTTTGTTTGTGGAGAATACCGTCCCGAAATTTCGGGAGAACCGGTCGCCTTCCCGAATGCTTTCGGGACGCTCTAGGTAATTGAGTTGCTCAATATGAGATATTCAATATGTTTTCTGCTTTTCTTTTTCTTGATTTCTAATTCTCGCCGAACTGCTTCAGCTCTTGATTGGAAATTTTCGGAATATTTTAAAACCCAATCTTTTGTTTGTTTTGTGTATTTACTTCTGCTGTTTAAATGGTCTTGAAGACGTGCTTGTATATCCTGACAAGGACCAACGTAATATTTGTCTAATGTTTCAGAATATAAAATATAGATGTAAAACATAGGTTTAGGATAAAAAAAACTCAAGCCTTTTGGACTTGAGTTTATGATTTTGTGGAGAATACCGGATTCGAACCGGTCGCCTCTACGCTGCCAGCGTAGCGCTCTAGCCAAATGAGCTAATCCCCCAATAGAGTCGCAAATATAGCATTTTATAGGATTAAAAAAACAACTTTTGAAAAAAGTATTCTTTCTGTCGAATATTTTTAACTTTACCTAAAAACTATTCAATGGATATGCAAAATTCTAATGGTTCATTAAATACCACTATTGAGAATAATATTGCTACGGTCGAGTTTGGACATCCGGCAAGTAATTCTTTTCCTCGTTCGTTATTAGACTTGTTGACTTCCGAAATCAATAAATTAAGTGATAATGATACTGTTAATGTAATTGTTTTAAAGAGTCAGGGAACGGCTGCTTTTTGTGCAGGTGCTTCTTTTGATGAGCTTTTGGCTGTTTCAAATCCCGAAGAAGGATTGGAGTTTTTTTCCGGATTTGCTCATTTAATTAATGCGATGCGTTGTTGTTCTAAACTGATTATCGGACGTATTCATGGAAAAGCAGTTGGAGGAGGAGTGGGCATTGCAGCAGCCTGCGATTATGTTTTTGCAACAGCAAATGCTTCGATTAAATTATCGGAATTAGCCATTGGAATTGGTCCTTTTGTGATTGAACCAGCCGTGAGTAGAAAAATAGGGAAAACAGCGATGACCGAAATGACTTTAGCCGCTCACGAATGGAAATCGGCAGCTTGGGCACAAGAAAAAGGATTGTATGCTGCCGTTTTTGAAACTCCAGAATTATTAGATAATGCTATTGTCGATTTTGCTTTCAAATTAGCTTCCTATAATCCTGATGCTTTATTGGAAATGAAGAAAGTGATTTGGGAAGGAACTGAAAATTGGGAATCACTTTTGTTGGGAAGAGCCGCAATTACGGGAAAATTGGTTATGTCTGATTTTACTAGAAATGCTTTGGAACAATTTAAACGTAAATAATTGATTTACCATATAAGTCATTTAAGTTTTATTCTTAATTAAAAGATCAGTTTTTGTAATAGTATAAGTTCATAGAAGATGTATTTCTAAATGATTCTTAATTTCTAAATGGTTTAAAAAGTCAAAAGCTTATATTTTGCAATCTGCATAAGTTCATAGAAGGCAAGTCATTTCTCATATCAATTCCTTAAATTTGCACTCAAAATAAATCCACGATGAGTAATATCAGAATTACAAAACAATTTAGTTTCGAAACAGGTCATGCCTTATACGGCTACGACGGAAAGTGTAAAAACGTACATGGTCATAGTTATAAATTGTCTGTAACGGTTATTGGAAAACCAATTACAAACCGTAATGATGTGAAATTCGGAATGGTAATCGATTTTTCGGATTTAAAAAAAATCGTCAAAGAAGAAATTGTAGATCAGTTTGATCATGCGACTGTTTTTAACGAAACAACTCCTCACGTAGAGTTGGCTCAGGAATTAAAAAACCGTGGACATCACGTAATTTTAGTGGATTACCAGCCTACCAGTGAAAATATGGTAGTTGATTTTGCAGAAAGAATAATCAGAAGATTGCCTGAAAGAATTACGCTTTTCTCCTTAAAATTGCAGGAAACAGAATCTTCGTTTGCAGAATGGTTTGCGAGTGATAATTTGTAGAAATTCCAATTTTTTAAATTCCAAATTCCAAGTTTATCTAAATGAAAAAAGTCTATTTTGCTTCTGACCAACATTTTGGAGCGCCAACAGCCGAATCGAGTTTTCCCAGAGAACAGAAATTCGTTGCCTGGCTTGACGAAGTGAAAAAAGATGCTGAAGCCATTTTTCTTTTAGGCGATTTATTCGATTTTTGGTTTGAATACAAAACCGTAGTTCCAAAGGGTTTTGTACGTGTTTTAGGGAAACTGGCCGAAATTCGCGACAGCGGAATCCCAATTTATTTCTTCGTTGGAAATCATGATTTGTGGATGGATGACTATTTTGAAAAAGAATTGAATATTCCAGTCTATCACGATAATCAGGAATTTACTTTTAATGAAAAAACTTTTCTTATAGGTCACGGAGATGGTAAAGGACCTGGTGATTTAGGATACAAACGCATGAAAAAAGTGTTTACCAATCCGTTTTCTAAATGGCTTTTCAGGTGGCTTCATCCGGATATTGGAGTGCGTTTGGCACAATATCTTTCGGTAAAGAACAAATTGATTTCCGGAGAATCTGACGTTAAATTTTTAGGAGAAGACAATGAATGGCTAATTCTTTACGCCAAACGAAAATTAGAAACCAAACATTATAATTATTTGGTTTTTGGTCATCGTCATTTACCAATGATTCATTCAGTAGGTAAAAACTCCGACTATGTCAATCTAGGCGACTGGATTTCGTATTTTACTTATGGCGTTTTCGATGGAGAAAATTTCGAAATCAAGACATTCGAAAATTAATTTTTACCTTCTCCGTTTAAATAACTTTCCATATTTATTCTAAACAAAGTTCCGTTTACTAAATCTTTAATCTTATTCAATTCGTCCATAGAAACGGATAAATCAATTTGATGCAAGGGTGTTTTTAGTAAAAATTTGCAATTGCTGTTTCTTAAGGCGCAGCCTTCGCAGCAGCTGTTTTTGGCAATACTTTCATTGATTAAATATTCAAATTCTCGGAGCTCAGTTATAGAGAAAAACAAACCTATTTCCTTGAATATCAATTGAACTCTGTTTGGAATGTTTCCTTCTTCTTTTTCCCAAAAAAAAGCTATTCCCAGACTATTTAAATAAATTTGGTGTATTTGTTCCATAATTTCTAATGTATGAAACAAATATAAATATTTTATTTATATTAATTCTAAATAAAAATAACAAAGTTAGAAAGAATTTTAGAGATTTTATTTATCCTTCTTTTTCATGTTCTTCGATATCTTTAGTCAAATCTAACTTTCTAAAAGATGGAGAGATAATTCCGGTAGTTAAAACCACTAAAAGCGTCATGCTTCCGCCAAAAACAACCGCTGTTACGGTTCCCATCAATCGGGCAGTCAATCCACTTTCGAATGCGCCTAACTCATTTGAAGACCCCACAAACATCGAGTTCACAGCAGAAACCCTTCCGCGCATATTGTCAGGAGTTTTAATCTGTAAAATGGTTTGACGAATGACTACCGAAATACCATCAAAAACACCACTGAAGAATAAGGCAAAAAGGGAAACCCAAAATAGGGTAGAAAGTCCAAACACAATAATACAGACTCCGAAACCAAAAATGGCTCCCAATAATTTCATTCCTGCATTTTTACTCAGAGGAACATAAGCTGTAATTAGCATAGTTAAAAACGCCCCGACAGCTGGTGCTGCTCTTAGGAATCCGAAACCTTCCGGTCCTACTTTTAGAATGTCCTGAGCAAAAATAGGTAATAAGGCTACGGCGCCTCCAAAGAGAACTGCAACCATATCCAGAGTAATAGCCCCTAGAACCGTTTTATTATTGAAAACAAATTTAATACCTTCGGTCAAACTTTGCATTACAGGCTCTCCAATTTTTGGATTTAAAATAGGTTTTTCACTTATTTGGGACAAGGCTAAAAGGGCCATTATTGAACAGGCAAAAACCAGACATAACGACCAATGAACTCCCATTAAAGTAATTGAAAAACCAGCGACAGCAGGTCCTACAACCGAACCAATTTGCCAAACACTACTGCTCCAGGTGGCTGCATTTGGATAGACTTTTTTAGGTACAATTAGAGACAAAAGAGAAAAAATAGTTGGTCCAAGAAAGGCTCTAACTAATCCGCCTAAAAAAACCAGAAAATAGATGGAATACAATATAATTTGTTTCGAAAATCCTTCGACTACGGCTGGCCAAGTGAGAAGGAAAAGTCCAAAGCTAATTACTGAAAAACCAAAGATACATTTCATCAATAATCCTTTTTTCTCTTTTTGGTCAACGATATGTCCAGCAAATAAGGCTAATGAAACCGCCGGAATTACTTCCATTAAGCCGATTATTCCTAGTGAAAGTGCATCTTTAGTGATGCTGTAAACCTGCCATTCGATAACGATAAATTGCATTGACCAGGCAAAAACCATAGCAAAGCGCAACAATAAAAAAGTATTAAATTCTTTGTAACGCAAGGCTGCGTAAGGGTCTTTTTTGTCTAATTTTTTGGAATTCATTATTGAATGCTTTTTAATCGTAATTGAGTTGAAACTTTACCATTCCATTCATTTTCATCAATGCAATAAGCAATTTGAAATGTTTTTTGATTGGTGGTTAAATCGATTTTGTTTCCTAATCCAAAACCTATAGCGGCAATACCTTCGGAATTATTTTGTTTTACAAATAGTTTCAAATGTTCGTCTTCTGCCCCCAGTTTTTTAGCATAACCGGTGTCGATAACATTTTTGGTTAAAAAAACAGGTGTCATGTTTTGAGGGCCAAAAGGTTCGAATTGTTTCAGGATTCGGCTGAGTTTTGGTGTAATGTCCGAAAAGTTGATTTCGGCATCAATTTCTATTTCAGGGATTAGTTGGTCAGGATGGATGGTTTTCTGTACTTGTTTTTCAAAAGCTTCTTTGAAAACAGCATATTTTTCAGCCTTTAAAGTCATTCCTGCGGCATACATGTGTCCTCCAAATTGCTCCAAATGTTCCGAACAGGCTTCTAAAGCATTATAAACATCAAATCCTTTTACTGAGCGAGCTGAAGCAGCATATTTATCGCCACTTTTGGTAAAAACCAAGGTAGGACGATAATAAGTTTCGATTAACCGGGAAGCTACAATTCCGATAACGCCTTTGTGCCAGTCTTCCTGAAAAACTACGGTCGTAAATCGGTTTTGCTCATCATTTTCTACTATTTGCTGAAAAGCTTCTTTGGTAATGTGCTTGTCTAAATCTTTGCGGTCGGCATTGTATTTTTCAATTTCAGAAGCAAATTGTTGTGCTTGTTCAAAGTTAAATTCGCTTAACAATTCCACTGCATGATTGCCGTGTTTGATGCGTCCTGCGGCATTGATTCGGGGTGCAACTATAAAAACAACGTCGGTAATGTCTAATTTTTGTTTTTTTACCTGATGAATCAAAGCTTTAATTCCCGGTCTTGGATTGTTATTAATGACCTGCAAACCAAAATAAGCCAATACCCGGTTTTCGCCAGTCATTGGAACAATATCGGCAGCAATGGCGGTGGCAACCAAATCCAAATAAGGAGCTAAATCTTCGATAGTTTGATTTCGATTCAATCCCAAAGCCTGAATAAGTTTAAAACCAATTCCGCAACCACATAATTCATCATAAGGATAGTTGCAATCGTTTCTCTTTGGGTCGAGAACAGCAACGGCTTCGGGTAAAGTTTCTCCGGGACGGTGGTGGTCGCAAATAATGAAATCGATGTTTCGCTCTTTGGCGTAAGCCACATGATCAATGGATTTGATACCACAATCCAGTGCAATAATTAATGAAAATCCATTGTCGTCGGCAAAGTCAATTCCTTTAAAAGAAACCCCATAACCTTCGTCATAACGATCCGGAATATAAGTGGCCACATTGGGGTAAAAACTTTTTAAATAAGAAGAAACAAGCGAAACTGCTGTTGTTCCATCTACATCATAATCCCCAAAAACAAGAATGCGTTCCTGGTTTTCGATGGCGTTTTCAATTCTTTCGATTGCCTTATCCATATCCTTCATTAGATAAGAATCGTGTAAATGTTCTAAGGAAGGGCGAAAAAAATGTTTGGCTTCTTCAAAAGTTTCAATGCCGCGTTGTACTAACAATTGGGCAACAAAATCTTCAACGTTTAAGGCTTGCGCCAAATGTTTGATTTTGTCTTCCGAAGGTTTGGGTTTAAGAGTCCAACGCATTTTGATACTAGATTTTAGATTTTAGATTTCAGAATGCAGAAATCTAAAATATTTTTATTTTAATTCTAAAGCTGTTCCTTCAAACTGGATTCCGTCCCAACCGTGAATCATAAAGTTTCTGATATTTTGGTGATTGGTTCCTTCAGGATCTCCCAATACTTCGTCACGATAAAAAGCACCAAAACAAGCTAAGGTTTCGTCTTTGGATAAGTTTTGCAATTGGGCAAAAGCAAATAATTTACAAGAACCTGAATTGGTTCCTGCTGCATTATGGGTATTCCCATTTTGGAAAGCTGTTGGAGTAAAAAGATAATTTTCTTCGATTACAGCTATAGTTTCAGGAAAAGTTATTGTTTCCGGAGTTTGTTTTACTTTTTCTAAAAAGGCTTGGATGCTCATGATTTATTACTATTTTATTATATGATTTTATTGTCAGTTCGAGCGGAGTCGAGAACTTATCGCAGCATCTCGACTTCGCTCGATGTGACAAAATGGATTTTTATTCTTCTTTTTCTTCTTTCGAAAATTTACTTTTCTTAGGTTCTTTAGTGATGGTTTTTCCAGCTACAATCACAACAATTTCGCCACGTGGAGCTGTTTTTTCAAAGTGAGCCAAAACTTCTTTTGCTGTTCCCCGGCGGTTTTCTTCGTGTAATTTAGAGAGTTCTCTGGAAACACATATTTGTCGGTCTTCGCCAAAAAAAGTCACAAATTCAGCCAGTGTTTTGACTAATTTATGTGGAGAAACATACAGAATCATTGTTCGGGTTTCTTCGGCTAGTTCTAAATATCGGGTTTGACGGCCTTTTTTCTCAGGCAAAAAACCTTCGAAAACAAATTTATCATTTGGCAAGCCACTATTGACCAAGGCGGGAACAAAAGCGGTAGCGCCCGGAAGGCATTCTACGGCAATTCCGTTTTCGACACAGGCACGCGTTAAAAGAAAACCAGGATCAGAAATGGCTGGTGTCCCGGCATCCGAAATAAGTGCAATATTTTCGCCAGCTTTGAGTCGGGAAATTACATTTTCGATGGTTTTGTGCTCATTGTGCATGTGATGACTGTGCATGTGGGTGCTAATCTCGAAATGCTTTAAGAGTTTTCCGCTGGTACGTGTGTCTTCGGCAAGAATCAAGTCGGCTTCTTTTAGAATTCTAATGGCTCTAAAAGTCATGTCTTCAAGATTTCCAATGGGCGTGGGAACGATATATAATTTTGACATAAGTAATTTTAAAACTTTAAACAGTGATTTACTGTTTGTGTGTTTTTAAAGGAATTTTTTTTCGATTAATTCCATAAAACGTTCTTCGTATTCTTCTTTTCCTTCCCAGTTATTGTAATCTGGTTTTACCATTTCGTCTATGAAACTTTTTGTTTCGTAAAAATTATCATAGGTAATTAACTGATTCATTACACGGTTGTAATCTTCGTTGCTGTTGCCAAAAAGATGTTTTACAAATGCAATGCGATCATTTAAGTCGATATCTATTCCTTTTGAGAATTTTTCATTTAGGGAAACTGTTTTTGGACTTGATTTTTCAGTAGTTTCTATCTCTTTTTGTAGTGGAGTTTCTGTTTCTTCAATTTCTTTTCCAACCTCTTCCGCAGCTTCAACTTCTTCTATTTTTTCAAAAATAATATCTTTAGCAGGAGGAGCGGCTACCTCGTCCACTTTTACAAATTCAGGTTCGTTATAGCTTAATCCTAATAAATCTTCAAATGAGATTTGAACAGCTTCCGGTTTTTTAGCTTCTTCTAATTCTTCTGTTTCAGCTTCTTTGTCAAGTTCAAATGCAGCTTTGAATTCAGGGATTTCTACTTCTTCTTTGGCTGTATTCTCGTCAATCTCTTCAGTTTCAATTTCAGCTTCGTCTTCAATTTCAGGTTCTTCTTCCTGGAAATCAGCTTCGTTATTTTCTAGTTCGGCTTCTTCAATAGCGATTATTTCTTCGGAAGGAATTTCGTCATCCGGGTTTTCTATCTCGGTTTCCGGAGCAACTATTTCTTGAACTTCTTCTGGTGTTTCCACAATTTCAGTTTCCGGGGCTAAGTTAATTTCTGTTATTTCAGTTTCAACTGTTTGAGAAGCTTCTTTGTCGTAGATGTTTTCAATTTCTTTTTCAATCTCGCTGTAGTTGCCAATTGTAGGTTTTACATCTGCATAATTTTCGTCTATAAATTTTAAAACAGAGAGTTTTTCGTAGAGTTTTTGGGTTTCCAAATACAATTGATTGATGTCGGATTTATCTTTGAGTTGTAAAATTCGGTGAGCAATGCTAATTAAATCGGCTTCTAATCTTTTTTTCATAATAGTTAAATTATAGTATGTATTTTGGCGAATGTCTTTTTAGTTTATTTACTAGCGTAAGGCTTTAAACGATTGTTTTTAATAAAACAGTCATAAACCTTCGAATTGCTAAAAATTTTCTACTTTTGAGAATGTGTAAAAGTATAAAATCTTAAGTCGATTTATAAGTTTACAAAGTAATAAAAACTATTCATTTTTTAAGTTAGAAAAATACAAAATGTTTCTCGAAAATACAGTAAATCATAAAGAGCAATTTGGTTGGATTGAAGTTATTTGCGGTTCGATGTTTTCGGGTAAAACGGAAGAATTGATTCGTCGATTAAAAAGAGCACAGTTTGCCAAACAAAAAGTAGAAATTTTCAAACCGGAAGTCGATACCCGTTACCATCAGGATATGGTGGTTTCACATGATGCCAATGAAATTCGTTCCACACCGGTTCCCGCAGCAGCTAATATTGCTATTCTGGCTCAGGGCTGTGATGTGGTAGGCATTGATGAAGCACAATTTTTTGACGACGAAATTGTGACCGTTTGCAATAATTTGGCTAACCAAGGAATCCGTGTTATTGTTGCCGGATTAGACATGGATTTCAAAGGAAATCCTTTTGGTCCCATGCCAGCTCTGATGGCAACAGCCGAATATGTAACCAAGGTTCATGCGGTGTGTACCCGAACAGGTAATTTGGCGCATTATAGTTTCAGAAAAACAGCCAATGATAAATTAGTCTTGTTAGGAGAAACAGAGGAATACGAACCCTTAAGTCGTGCGGCATATTTTGAAGCCATGCAGAAAAGTCAGGAAGATTAAGGTTTTCCTGAAGATGAAATTAAAATTCTGTAAAAAATAAGCAGAATCATATAAAAGATTTTGGTAGGAGTTGGGTGTATCTTTGTTTAGTATTAATATTTAAAATCTTAGGTCATGAAATATATGTATGTATTAGTAGCTTCTTTAATGATTATTTCTTGTAAAAAAGCGGATAAAGAAGGCGTAATGAACGATAATCAGGCAACTATCGATTCAATCAAACAAGCGAGTATTGATTCTATGAAAATGGAAATAGTAAAACAAAAGGCTATTGATTCCATGAAAATAGAAATGGAAAAACAGCAAGCAGCTAAAGAGAAAGAAGTAGTGGTTGTTAACCAAACTACTCAGGCGGCTCCGGCTCCGGAGAAGAAAAAATGGAGTAGTACGGCTAAAGGTGCTGTTATTGGTGCCGGAGTAGGTGCGGCAACAGGAGCAATTATCAGTAAGAAAAAAGGCGAAGGTGCTATTATTGGTGGTTTGGCTGGTGCAGGTGTTGGTGCTGGTACAGGAGCTATTATTGACAGTAAGAAAGAATAATAGATTGTTTTTTATATAGATAAAGGCTGTTTTATGAATTTGAAACAGCCTTTCTTATTTTCGAAATAAATGAAAATGTTATATCTTTTTTCGCATTCTTGCTACCGGAATATCGAGTTGTTCGCGGTATTTGGCAATAGTTCTTCGGGCAATAGGATAGCCTTTTTCTTTTAATAATTCGGCAAGTTGGTCGTCAGGAAGTGGTTTTTTCTTGTCTTCTTCTTCAATAATATTCTGAAGTATTTTTTTAATTTCCAAAGTTGAAACATCTTCACCCTGGTCGTTTTTCATTGCTTCCGAGAAAAATTCCTTAATTAGTTTTGTGCCATAAGGCGTTTCTACATATTTGCTGTTGGCAACACGTGAAACTGTAGAAATGTCAAGTCCTACAATATCGGCAATGTCTTTTAGAATCATTGGTTTCAACTTGGTTTCGTCACCATCAAAGAAATATTCTTCCTGATAGTGCATGATGGCGTTCATGGTTACAAACAATGTTTCCTGGCGTTGTTTGATAGCATCGATAAACCATTTGGCCGAATCTAGTTTTTGTTTGATAAACTGAACGGCTTCTTTTTGAGAATTCGATTTGTCTCTTGAAGCCTTGTAGGTTTGCATCATTTCCTGATAATCCTTAGAAACGTGTAACGAAGGTGCATTTCGACCGTTTAAGGTTAGTTCGAGTTCATTATCAATAATTCGAATGGCAAAATCCGGAACCACATTTTCAGTGATTTTATTATTTCCTGTAAAACCGCCTCCCGGTTTTGGATTCAGTTTTTCAATTTCGTAAATCGCTTTTTTCAATTGCTCATTCGAAACGTTGTATTTCTGGATGAGTTTGTCGTAATGTTTTTTGGTAAAAGCATCAAATTGATTTTCGATAATGTCTGCAGCTAATTCAACCGAATCTGTAGGTGTTTTGTGTTTTAGTTGCAATAATAGACATTCCTGTAAATCGCGAGCGCCCACACCTGAAGGTTCTAATTGGTGAATGACCTGCAACATACGTTCTACCATGTATTCATCGGTGTAAATTCCCTGAGTAAATGCCATATCATCTACCATATCGGGAATGCTTCTGCGGATGTAACCCATGTCATCAATACTGCCCACCAAAAATTCGGCAATCTCTCTTTCGTGATCGTCGAGAATAAAAGTATTTAATTGATTGATTAAATCCTGATGAAAACTGATAGGTGCCGCTAGTGGCGATTCGCGCGATTCATCGTCGTCACTGTAATTATTAGCCTGGGTTTTATAATCAGGAGTGTCGTCGTCGCTTAAATATTCGTCAATATTGATGTCGTCGGCATCAATGCTCTCAGAGTCATCGTAATCATCATAATCGTCGTTTTCAAACTCGTCTTTTTCGTATTCCTCTTCTTCTTTTC
This sequence comes from Flavobacterium sp. GSA192, assembly GCF_006386525.1. Taxonomy (NCBI): domain Bacteria; kingdom Pseudomonadati; phylum Bacteroidota; class Flavobacteriia; order Flavobacteriales; family Flavobacteriaceae; genus Flavobacterium; species Flavobacterium sp. GSA192. The sequence goes on from NZ_VAHC01000002.1 coordinate 497,035, forward strand.
CAGTTTCTAAAGCTGGATTTTCATTCATTTCTTCTAAAAGACGTTGTTCAAAGGCTTGCGTAGGCAATTGAATTAACTTCATCAGCTGAATTTGCTGTGGAGATAATTTCTGTGATAATTTTAAATTTAAGAATTGCTTTAGCATATTTCTAGTTGTGGGTTATGAGTTATGGGTTATGAGTTGGGATTTGCTGCCTAACTCATTACTTCTAACCTTTAACTTCTAATTTCTAATTTTTTTAAATTAAGAGTTCGCTTTTGATGCATAACTCATAAATGTTTATTTTTTGAACTTATGGTTCGAGGTTTTGTTAAACTTCTAACCTCCAGCTTCTAACTTTTTTTAAAAATCTGCACTTCCCGGTGTTCTAGGAAACGGAATTACATCACGAATATTGGACATCCCCGTTACAAAAAGCACTAATCTTTCAAATCCAAGTCCGAAACCTGAGTGAACGGCACTACCGAATCTTCTGGTATCTAAATACCATGATAGTTCTTTTTCGTCAATTCCTAAGGCTTTCATTTTTTCGACCAAAACATCAAAACGTTCCTCTCTTTGTGAGCCTCCAACAATTTCTCCAATTCCCGGGAAAAGGATATCCATGGCGCGAACGGTTTTTCCGTCTTCGTTCAAACGCATGTAAAACGCTTTAATATTAGAAGGGTAATCAAACAAAATTACCGGACATTTAAAGTGTTTTTCTACCAAGTAACGCTCGTGTTCCGATTGTAAATCGGCGCCCCATTCGTTGATGATATAGCTGAATTTTTTCTTTTTATTTGGAGTGGATTCTCTTAAAATATCAATGGCTTCGGTATAAGAAACACGTTTGAAATTGTTTTCTAAAACAAAATTCAGTTTCTCAAGCAAAGTCATTTCGCTTCTTTCCGCCTGAGGTTTTGATTTTTCTTCTTCTAAAAGTCTTCCTTCTAAAAACTTCAAATCGTCTCCACAATTATTCAAAGCATATTTAATTACATATTGAATAAAATCTTCTGCTAAATCCATATTGGCATCCAAATCATTGAAAGCCACTTCCGGCTCAATCATCCAGAATTCAGCCAAATGTCGGGAAGTATTGGAGTTTTCCGCTCTAAATGTAGGTCCAAAAGTATAAATCTGTCCCAAAGCCATCGCAAAAGTTTCGCCTTCCAGTTGTCCGGAAACCGTTAAGTTGGTATGTTTTCCAAAGAAATCTTTTTTATAATCGATAGTTCCTTCTTCTGTTTTTGGCAAATTTTCCAAAGGCAACGAAGTTACCTGAAACATTTCACCGGCACCTTCCGCATCAGCTCCAGTGATGATTGGTGTATTGACATACACAAAACCTTTTTGTTGAAAATAGTTGTGCACCGCAAATGACAATACCGAACGGATACGCATAATCGCACCAAAAGCATTCGTTCTCACACGCAAATGCGCGTTTTCACGAAGGAATTCCAAAGAGTGTTTTTTGGGTTGCATCGGGAATTTCTCTGGGTCTGAGTCTCCTAAGATTTCTAACTTCGCTACCTTAATTTCATATTTTTGGCCAGCACCTTTGCTCTCTACCAAACTTCCGGTTACAGAAACTGCAGCTCCGGTAGTAATTCTTTTTAAAACTTCGTCAGGAGTATTCTCAAAATCGACTACACATTGTATGTTCTTGATGGTCGAGCCATCATTCAAAGCAATAAATTGGTTGTTTCTAAAAGTTCTTACCCAACCTTTTGCATTTACTTCCTGAAGCGTCGTGGTACTATTTAGTAAGTCTTTAACTTTTGTATGCCTCATTTTATGTATAGAGTTGATTTTAAAATTCGCTCTTGTTCGTATTGCAAATATAAAGGATTTGTTTGGAAATGCCATTGCCACTAACAAAGCAATCGGGAGCTGTTATTGCTGATTTTTGTAGCAATTTCCCGCACACGAGGCTGAAAGCCGAATTGGCGAAGCAATCCATTTCAATCTTAATGTTTTTGGCAACAAAAACATTAAGGATTTCCATTGCTATCGGGGCTAGGGTGTAGTGGAATTATCGTTTATCATCAAAAAAGAGCATTGGGGTGAGCTATTTCACAAAGATGCCCAAAGGAAATACAAAGAATCACGAGGTTTTTAATCGGTTAATTAAAAGAATTATGTGTCGTCCCTACGGGACTTTCTAATGCGTATCAACAATTTCCCCCGAAATAAATTTCGGGGCTACAAAATGTGTCGTTCCTACGGAGCTATAAACATACCGTTCCTACGGAACTTTTCGGTGTAAATTGGGTATAGAAATACAATTCATTTTATAGAAGCATGTCAAAGAGCCGTAGGCTCGGTATATTTTGTAGGGATGGATTTTAATCCATCCACAATTGACGATAATTTGTTTGAGTGCCGTAGGTACGGAACATTTAATTTGCAATGCGAAAGTTTGTAAAGTATAGTAACCCTAAGCTTGTCAATTCTTTTTAAAGTCATTTAGTTTGCATATAAAATCCCGCCTCGTTCCTAAAAACGAGACGGGATTTTATAATTTGTAAAAATATTTTATTCGTCTAATTCCAAAATCAAATTAGCAATAAGCGCTGTCCAACCTGTTTGATGAGAAGCACCGAGTCCTTTACCGGTATCACCGTCAAAAAATTCATAAAAGAAGTGCTCGTTTCTAAAATGCTCGTCTTTTGTAAAAAGCTTTTCATGGTCATCGGCATGGTATTGAAATTTGCCTTCTTCGTTTCTTTCAAAAAGTTTAATTAAACGTTTGCTCAGTTCGTTTGCAATTTCTTTTAAGTTTAATTTGTTTCCGGAACCTGTTGGGAATTCGTAGATGTAAGTTGGCCCATAAAAAGTATAATATTTACGCAGGGATTGAATAATCATATAATTCAATGGTATCCAGATAGGGCCTCGCCAGTTAGAATTTCCGCCAAACATAGCCGAACGGCTTTCACCAGGCTCATACTGAATTTGGTGCGAACCATTAAACACAAATGGATGGTCTTTGTGGAATTTAGAAAGCGAACGAATTCCAAACTCGGATAAAAACTCATTTTCGTCCAGTAAGCGTTTTAACAGATTCTCTAACCTAAAACCACGCATAATCGAGAATAGAAAATTCCCTTCCTCGTTGGCTTTTTCTAGATTAGAAATCAACGAAGCCAGGTCTGGACGTGTTCTTATAATTTCGTTGGCGCGTCTTCTAAAATCCTTTAATTCATCAAATAAATCTTTATGCATGATTTCGACAGCAAACATTGGAATCACGCCCACTAAAGAGCGAACTCTTAAACGATCCGTTTTTCCATTTGACATTTCGACAACATCATAGTAGAAATTGTCTTCGTCGTCCCAAAGCGAAATGTCTTTTTTTCCGATATGGTGCATCGCCCACGCAATATTCAAAAAGTGTCTGAAAAACTTAGCAGATACTTCTTCGTAGATTTTGTTGGTTTTTGCTAGCTCGAGCGACATGCGAAGCATATTTAACGAGAACATAGCCATCCAACTCGTCGCATCGGCCTGTTGCATTTTCTTAATTCCTTCCGGCATGTGATTGCGGTCGAAAACCCCAATGTTATCCAATCCTAAAAATCCACCTTCAAATAAGTCGGTTCCGCTGGTATCTTTTTGGTTTACCCACCAAGTGAAATTAATAAGTAGTTTTTGGAATGCTTTTTCCAGAAATGGGGTATCGGCTTTGCCAGTGCGAACTTTGTCTTTTTCGTAAACATGCCAAACTGCCCAGGAATGAACCGGAGGATTCACATCGCTAAAATTCCATTCGTAAGCCGGAATTTGACCATTAGGGTGCATATAACTTTCCTGTAAAATTAACAGCAGCTGCTGTTTAGCAAAACAAGGATCGATTTCTACAAACGATGCCATGTGAAATGCTAAATCCCAAGCGGCATACCAAGGATATTCCCATTTGTCGGGCATAGAAATAACGTGACGGTTGTTAAGATGTTGCCAGCTAAAATTACGCGGATTGCTTCTGTTTGCCGGTGTTTCCTCGGTACCACCAAATAGCCATTTGTGGATATTAAAATAATAAAATTGCTTGGTCCATAACAAACCTGAAAAAGCACTTTTTGCAATCGCTCGGTGTGCTTCGGGGATTTTTTCATTTATGGTTTCGTTATAAAAAGCTTCACATTCCTGTTTCTTTTGGTCAAATAGATTTTCAAAATCGGCCCAGGGATTTTCTAAGGCAACGTTACTTAAGCGAAGATTAATACTTTTTTCTTCACCTGCTTTTAAATCTAGTTTGTACCAAATAGCTGCTTTAGTCCCAATTTTGTTAGGGTTCACAGAAGATTCTCCGTTTACAACATGATTGTTAATTCCGTCTTTAACGTACTCATATTCGTTATCAAACTTATAAATGCGTTCGTTATTGGTTTCGTTTTCACAAAATAGCTGTTCGCCATGTTCATGATAGAAATAATAGTCTCCGTTTCTGCTGCTTTTAGAAAGTATCGCATTATTAGAAACCGACTCCATATTAGGTCTCGGATGTCTGTTGTTGTGTTTCCAGAAATTGCGAAACCAAAGATGAGGTAACACATGTATGCTGGCATCATTCGTACCTCTATTGACCACGGTAACTTTCATCAGGATATCATCTATACCGGCTTTAGCATATTCGATATAACAATCAAAATAAGCATTGTCTTTAAAGGCATTGCTATCCAGTAGTTCAAATTCGGTTTCTTCCCTACTTTTCCTATTGTTGTTGACTAAATCGCTGTAAGGAAATTCATTTTGTGGATACTTATAAAGGTATTTGTTGTACGTGTGCGTAGGCGTGGAAAGTTGATGAAAGTAGAGTTCTTTTACGTCTTCGCCATGATTCCCCTGATTGTTGGTAAGACCAAACAAACGTTCTTTTAAAATAGGATCCTTGCCATTCCAAAAGGCAGGAGCCAGACATAAAATCTCACGGGAATCACAAAAACCTCCTATTCCTTCTTCTCCCCATCGGTAGGCGTTGCTACGCGCTTTGTCGTGATCGATAAATTCCCAGGCTTCTCCGTGCTCGCTGTAATCTTCGCGAACAGTTCCCCATTGCCTTTCGGCTAAATAAGGGCCCCATTTTTTCCAATTTTTGTAATTATTAGGAACGGCTAGTCTTTCTGTTTCCGAATTGGTATGCCCCATATTGTTTGTGTGCTAGTTAGTGGTATTTAAATGCTAAGACCTGTTTTTAAAAACTCATTTTCAATGTAATTTTCTATACGGTCATTAGTAAAAATAAGATTTTTTTCCACAACTGCCCATTCGATGAAGAAGTATTGTCTAATTGTTGGTATTGTTAAGAATCTTTTTGTTTTTCGAAAAAAAATAAGCGATTTTTTTGATGAAGTAGTACTCGTTTTATTCTATTAGAAGACCGTCTTTATAGCTGGATTTTTTTGTTCCATTGCTATTGTAAAGAATTCCGTTAAATTCTTTGCTAACTTTCCATTCGCCAACAAATTTTTCTCCATTGGCATAAATCATGGTTCCTTGGCCTTGATGTTTGTTTTTTTCAAAATGACCTGTATAGGTGTCTCCATTAGGCCAAGTGTAAGTGCCTTGTCCTGCTCGATAGCCTTCTTTCCACTCTCCGGAATATTTTTCTTTGTTTTCGTATGAAATTGTTCCTTGTCCGTACATTTGGTCATCTTTAAATTCCCCAATGTATTTTTGTTTCGTATCAATGTAAGTTCCTTTGCCGTTAAGCTTTCCGTCCTTCCAATCACCAGTATAACTGAAGTCTATTATAGTATTTCTAAGTGTACCTTTTCCATCAAATTTGCCTTCTTTCCATTGACCAGTATATTTCCGGCCATCTTTATAAGTTTCTATTCCTTGACCATTTGGTTTTCCATCTTTAAATGCACCTGTATAAACAGCTCCATTTGGGTATTTTCTAGTTCCTTGACCATTTGGTTTTCCATCTTTAAAATCGCCTGTATAAACATCTCCATTTTGGTTTATTCGAGTTCCTTTACCGTTATATTTTGTACCGGTATACATAGAGTTTTTAATAAAAATAACAAATCCTAAGTCATTACCTATACCAGAACTCCATTTGCCAGCATATTTAGTGCCATTTGATGTGTAAAAAACACCTTGTCCGTAGAATTTACTGTCTTTCCATTCGCCAACATATTTGTTGCCAATATTATAAATTATTGAGCCTTGCCCGAAAAACTGGCCATCTTTAAAATTGCCAATATATTTATATCCATTTTTAACTTCATAAGTTCCATAACCTTCTAGTCTATTGTTTTTCCAGTTGCCTTCTGCAATACCGCCACGTAAATTTGCTTTGCCTTTTCCATTGGCTTCACTTTTCCCATTTACTATGGTTGTTTCTCCTTTGTAATAACCGCAGTTTGTTGGAAAAGGACAAATTAAGATGGAGTCTTTTCCAGTTGTAGTGATTGTTGTGCTTTGAGCATTGCAAATAATACTAACTAATAAAAAAAGGAAGATTAAGTTTTTGGTCATTTGGAATTGGTTTTATAATAATCAATTTCAAATATATCAATTTTATTTTGTTTGTAAGAAAAAACTATTTTATATAAAAAACTCCCCGTCTTCAAAAGAGGGGAGTTTTGGTATTTTGAAAAAAAATAGGTTCTTTTTTATTTCTTATTAATTGGAGCATCCGTTTGAGGAAAAGGAATATGAAGGTCGTAATTAGGGAATTTGGTATATACTTTTTCATTCATGTCAAAAAATACATTCCAATAATCCGGACTATTTACCCATACTCTTACCGTAAAATTAACAGAGTTGCTTGCAAGTGCCAAAAGTCCTACAAAAGGCTCAGGATTTTTTAAAATTCTCGAATCCTCAGCAATAAAATCATTCAGCGCTTTTTTGAAATTTTCAACATCATCGCCATAGGAAATTCCGAATGTCCAGTCCACTCTTCGTGTTGTCTCAAAAGAATAATTGGTCAATGCTCCTGTTGAAAGTGGTCCGTTAGGGATAATAACTAATTTTTTATCGGCAGTATTGAGTAGGGTTGAAAAAATAGTAATTTCTTTTACAGTTCCTACAAAACCCTGTGCTTCGATGGTATCACCTATTTTAAAAGGTTTCAGGATTAAAATAATTACACCTCCGGCAAAATTTTGAAGTGTTCCTGATAGTGCCATACCCACGGCCAGACCTGCAGCTCCCAGGATAGCTACAAACGAAGTCATTTGGATGCCAATCATGCCCATTACGGTGATGGCGACTAAAACCTTTAGGGTGATGTTAGTTAAACTTCTTAAAAATGGAATCAGAGATTGATCAATCTTTGATTTTTCTAATGATCTTCCAACTGCTTTGGTAACTATTTTGGTAAACCATAAACCAATTACCAGAACGATCATTCCGCCAACTAATTTTGGTGCGTATTCAAAACCAAAATCGATTGATTTTTCGATGTACTTATTTACTAGTGTAACTTGTTGATCTATTAACATTTTAATTGTTTTTCCTTTATAATAATTTAGTTTTTTTCAAAGCATCGATTTCTTCATCACTATGTTCGATGATGTCAATTTTTGGTTCGATAAATTCCTGTTCGTTTGCCAATGTTTTGTTTAAGGTTAATACCAAAGCAGGTAATAACATTAAATTAGACAGCATTCCGAATAATAAAGTCAATGAAATCAATCCGCCAAGGGCGATGGTTCCACCAAAACTGGAGAGCATAAATACCGAAAATCCAAAGAATAATACGATAGAAGTATAGAACATACTCAAACCGGCATCGTTAAAAGTTGCATAAACTGATTTGCGAATTTTCCAGTTGTTTTTCTTTAATTCTTCACGGTATTGTGCCAGGAATCGAACAGTATCATCTACCGAAAGTCCAAACGCAATCCCGAATACCAATATTGTGGATGGTTTTAACGGAATGTCTAAAAAGCCCATAAGTCCTGCGGTTAACAATAATGGTAATAAATTTGGAATGATGGAAACCAAAATCATTTTGAACGAACGGAACATAAATCCGATTAAAAGTGCCGTTAAGAAAAAGGCAAAAACCAGTGACGAAAGCAAGTTATCCAGTAAGTAACCCGTTCCTTTTTGGAAAACCAATGCTTTTCCGGTAATGCTTACATTGTAGCGATCCGGTGGGAATATTTTGTCGGCTTGTTTTCTGATTTCAGCTTCCACTTTTGGTATTGCTCCTCCGTTGTCATCCCTCATAAAAGTGGTAATTCGGGCAAATTGTCCTGTCGAATCCACATAGCTTTTCATTAGGTTTTCTTTGGAATTCTTAGTGGCATTTTTAGAATAGGACAAAATGAATCCTTGTTCCTGAGAAGTAGGTAATTCATAATATTCCGGGTTTCCGTTATAGTAAGCCTGTTTGGAATATTTTACTAAATTGACAATAGAGATAGGTTTAGACAGTTCAGGGATTTCATCAATAGCCTGTTCTAATTCGTCCATTCGTTTTAGCGTAGAGAGTTTCATTACGCCTTTTTTACGTTTGGTGTCAATCATAATTTCCAGTGGCATTACACCATCAAATTCATTTTCGAAGAAAACAATATCCTGGAAAAAGGCTTCTTTTTTAGGCATGTCTTCAATCAAACTTCCCGAAATACGCATTTTGTAAATTCCGATGATGCTAATAACAAGTAATAAAATGGCAACAACATAGATAGAAAAGCGATTGGTTTTTACGTTGCGCAGAATCCAATCCATGAATCTTTTTACCGAACCTCTGTCTAAGTGTTCGATGTGACGGTCTATTGGTGCCGGGATGTAACTATGGAAAATAGGAATTACTATGATACACAGGAAAAACAACGCCATAATGTTGATGGAAGTTACATTTCCAAACTCGATAAGCAATTTGTTATTTGAAGAAATAAAGGTAAAAAAACCAATAGCAGTGGTAACATTTGTCATCAATGTTGCCATACCAATTTTAGTGGTTACTCTTTGTAAAGCTTTGACTTTATTGCGGTGAACCTTGTATTCCTGATGGTATTTATTAGTCAGGAAAATGCAATTTGGAATCCCAATAACAATAATCAACGAAGGAACCAGAGCTGTTAAAACCGTGATTTCGTAATTAAATAATCCTAAAAATCCAAAGGACCACATAACACCAATAATCACAATAATGATGGAGATTAAAGTGGCTCTGAAACTTCTAAAAAAGAAGAAAAACAGTAAAGAGGTTACTAATAATGAAGCTCCAATAAAAATACTGATTTCGTCAGTAATTGTCTGGGCATTCAGGGTTCGGATGTAAGGCATACCCGAAACACGCAAATCGATATTGGTTTCTTTTTCGAATTTTTCAACTGCAGGGATTAATTTTTCTAAGATATAGTCTTTGCGCTCCTTAGTGTTTACAATTTTCTTGTCCATGTAAACGGCAGAGCGAATACTTCCGGATTTCTTGTTGAACAACAATCCTTCGTAAAAAGGCATGTTATTAAAAAGATCCTTTTGGATGTTTTTTAAATAAGCTTCGTCAACGGTTTTACTTTGGTCAACAAAAGAAATTAATTCAAATTTTTGAAGGGAATCGTTTTTTTGTAATTTTTTCAGGTCATTAATCGAAATTACCAGATCAATAGCTTTGTCTTTTTTTAGACTATTCATCAAGGTGTTCCAGGCTTTAAAAGCTTTTGGAGTAAAGAAAGTGTTGTCTTTTACCCCAATGATAACCAGATTTCCTTCTTCGCCAAATTTATCTAAGAACGCATTGTATTCAACATTAGCAATGTTATCGCTGGGTAACATATTGGCCTCTGTAAAAGTAAAATGGATGTTTTTCCATTGCATCGACAAGAAAATTGTTGCAGCAACAATAATCGATAGCATTAAAATTTTATTTCGGAGGACAACACGGGCAATTAACTCCCAGAATCCTAAACTAAACCACTTAATCATAATGAATATTTAACGGGCGCAAATGTAGTGAATAATGCTCGGAATCATAAATAATACACTAGCTTTCACCGTATGTTAACAAAAATTTACCATTGAAGATGTGCGAATTCTTTAAGGTTTTTATAATTCCTATGGTAGCTTTTCCCATATTTGTATTTTATTTAAAAATGGAACAAAAATGAATTGGATTTTGCTGGTAATTGCAGGATTGTTTGAAGTAGCATTTGCTTCCTGTCTTGGAAAAGCTAAAGAAACAACGGGAATAATTTCGACCTATTGGATGCTTGGTTTTTTTGTTTGTCTATCAGTAAGTATGTTTTTGCTGTACAAGGTTACTCAGGTCTTACCCATTGGGACAGCTTATGCGGTTTGGACCGGAATTGGAGCTGTAGGAACCGTTTTAGTTGGTATTTTTGTTTTTAAAGAACCGGCGGGTTTTTGGAGGTTATTTTTTTTAATGACACTTATTTCGTCTATCATCGGCTTAAAATTTGTGTCGAGTCATTAATCAATTGACAACTTCAATAGTATGCAGGAAACGAATAATCTGGGTTGTATTTTGGGTCTCATCATTTTGCTTTTAATAGTAATTATTAGCTTTGTATTGTATCATTTGCTGCAAGCCAAAAAAGAAAAAAGAGAGCTCGAAAATAATTTTTATGTACTCGAAAGGAAAGTCAATGATTTGGAATTGGAAACCTTAGAGTCAAAACTAAATCCGCATCTTTTTAAGAATATCCTCAATTCGATTCAATCCCATGCCTACCAAACTTATTTTGCGTTGGATAAATTAGCTAATGTGCTGGATTATATTTTGTATGAAAGCAAGAAAAAATTTGTTACTCCAAAAGAAGAAATTGATTTTGCACTGAACTTAATCGAAATCAACAAAATTAAAATCAGTCCGCTTTTTGAATTAAAGATAAAAACGCATATCGATAAGGAAAATAAATTGTATGAAGAGCCTTTACTGGCACCGTTAATTTCGATTGATTTGATTGAGAATGCTTTTAAACACGCTGATTTGCAAAGCCCTGATGCTTTTATTTCGGTTATTTTTGAGTTTAAAAACAATGCTTTTGCAATGACAGTTTCGAATAAAATTTCGGACAAAAAGGTGTTGAAAAAAGAAAGAAGCGGTATAGGAAATGCCACTTTAGAACAACGTTTGCGCATTATTTATAAAAATAATTTTAAGCTCGATAAGTTTGTAGAAAACGATATCTATATTGCTCATTTAAAGATTAATTTGCTTGAATACAAAACTGAAATGTTTACTGCTGGACGATGAGTTGCCGGGATTAACGTATTTGAAAATGCTTTGCGAACAAATTCCCGAAGTTGAAATCGTAAAGACGTTTAATAATCCGGAGAAACTGTTGACCGAAATTCCAAATCTCGATTTTGATTTATTAATATCAGATATCGAAATGCCCGGAATTGACGGCTTGCATTTGGCAACTTTGCTAAAAGACAAATTAGTTGTTTTTTGTACAGCATATAAAGCTTATGCTGCTGATGCTTTTACTATTGATGCCGTTGATTATATTACCAAACCGGTAAAATTAGAGCGTTTGCAAAAAGCAATTATAAAGGCTGTGGAACGTTTTGAGAATGCTGCAAAGACTAAAAAGTTCATTCAGCTCAATACTGATAAAGGAAAGAGTCTGTTGTATTTTAACCAAGTTTTGTATATCAAAACCGCTTTGGGCGATAGCCGTGACAAAACGGTGCTTTTAACCGATGGCAGTTTTTTGAATTTAAAAAATGTAAAGTTCGATTCGCTTTTGGATGAATTGCCCGAAGCTGATTTTTGTCGTATTAACAAGAAAGAAATAGTGTCCTTAAAGGCGATAAAGTTTTTCAATCATAACGAAATTGTGCTACATCATTTAGATGCTAATGCTAAGAATACTACGCTAATACTGAGTGAAACCTATCGGGCTGATTTTTTGAAAAAGATAAAAATCTAACTTATTACAAATTTTTTCCTGTTTATTACATAGATTAAAAATTAGCCTTAAAATTCTTTTTGTACTTAAAAATCACTTCTGATATTTGCCAATAAATTTTAAAAATGGCGTATGGCTAATATTAAGAATTCTTTGTTTTACGTTTCTGTTATAGGTGGTTTTACAGCTTTAATATATTGGCTGCTTTCTATAGGGCCTTCGCTTGAAGTAGGTCGTGGAATTGTTCATAAACGCATAGAAAGCAATCACTGGAATGATTTTATACATTCGATGGTTGAAAACTTGCAGCATCCTTTGGCTATTTTATTGGCTCAAATTGTGACTATTATTTTGGTAGCACGCTTGTTTGGCTGGCTTTTTAGAAAGATAGGACAACCATCAGTAATAGGCGAAATGATTGCCGGAATTTTTCTGGGACCATCGGTAGTTGGAATGTACTTTCCGGAATTCTCCGCTGCCTTATTTCCTGTGGCATCTTTAGGGAATTTGCAGTTTTTGAGTCAGATAGGTTTAATATTTTTCATGTTTGTTATTGGGATGGAATTAGACCTGAAAGTGCTTAAGAATAAAGCCAGTGATGCGGTTGTGATTAGTCACGCCAGTATTGTTATTCCGTTTGCTTTAGGATTGACTTTGGCTTTTTTTATTTATCCTATTTTTGCACCCATGGGAGTTGAGTTTTCCTCTTTCGGATTGTTTATGGGAATTGCCATGAGTATCACAGCATTTCCGGTGCTGGCCCGAATTGTTCAGGAACGTGAAATGCAAAAAACCAAATTAGGAACTATTGTTATCACCTGTGCCGCTGCCGATGATATTACGGCCTGGTGTATTCTGGCTGTAGTAATTGCTATTGTTAAAGCAGGTTCATTTACCAGTGCATTATATGTAATTGGTTTGGCTGTTTTGTATGTAATTGTAATGCTTAAGATAGTTCGTCCATTTCTAAAACGTGTAGGCGATTTGAATTCCACTCCCGAAAGTTTGAATAAACCTGTGGTGGCTATTTTCTTTTTAACCCTTTTATTCTCTTCTTATGCTTCTGAATTAATAGGGATTCATGCGTTATTTGGAGCTTTTTTGGCTGGAGCTATTATGCCTGAAAACAGTAAATTTAGAAATATTTTTATCGAAAAAGTAGAAGACGTTTCTATTATTGTTTTATTGCCTTTGTTTTTTGTTTTTACAGGTTTGCGTACCCAAATAGGCTTGTTAAACGATCCTTATTTATGGAAAATCACAGCTTTAATTATTGCTGTTGCTGTGGTTGGAAAATTTTTCGGAAGTGCCCTTGCGGCTAAATTTATGGGGCAAAGCTGGAAAGATAGTCTGGCTATTGGTGCTTTAATGAATACCCGTGGGTTAATGGAGCTGGTCGTTTTGAATATTGGTTATGATTTAGGGGTTTTGTCAACTGAGATTTTTACAATGATGGTTATCATGGCATTAGTAACCACTTTTATGACCGGACCGGCTCTAGATTTTATCAATCTTATTTTTAAAGATAAGGCTACAGTAGTTCCCGAGGAAATTGCCAATAAGAGTAAATACAAAATTTTATTCTCTTTTTCTACTTCCCAAAAAGGTAAGAAGTTATTGAAAATTGCCAATAGTTTGGTTAAAAAACAAGCCGATAGTTCGATTGTTGCTGCAATGTACTGTTCTTTAAGTACCGAAATACATTCGTTTGATGTAAAAGATCATGAGCGAAATATGTTAGCACCCGTAATTAAAGAATCGCAGTTGTTAAATCAGGAAGTGGTAAGTGTTTTTAAGGTGACTAACGATATTGTAACGGATATAATTGATACCGCTAATCAGGGTGAATATGACTTGTTGTTAGTTGGTTTAGGTCAGTCTATTTTTGATGAAACCCTGTTGGGAAAAATTTTAGGTTTTACTACTCAAATTGTCAATCCGGATCGATTGATAGATAAGTTTACAGGAAAAGAAGGCTTGTTTGAAAATTCCCCTTTTGACGAAAAAACCCGTCATATTATTGCTAAAAGCAAAATGCCTGTCGGAATTTTTATTGATAAGGATTTAGACGAAATCGATCAGGTTTTTATGCCGATTTTCAGCAAAGAAGATGCTTTCTTAATTGAGTATGCCAAAAAATTAATCAATAATAATGGTTCTCAAATTACGATTTTGGACGCTGTAGGCGAGATTAAAAAGACCCGTGATATTGAGGAATCGATTCGCTCTATTGAGCAAATTGCTCCTAATCATATTATGATTATGAATGATAAAATTATTAGAAAAGAGTTTCTGCAAAGTCAGAACTTAATGATTATAAGTTTGGAAAGTTGGAAACATATTATTGATGCGGATACCAATTGGCTGGTAGATGTTTCCTCAGTTTTGATTATAAAACCGTAAAAAGGATTTTAGATTTTAGATTTTAGATTTTAGATTTCAGACGTATAAGTCCTTAAAAGTTATATGCTAATATAAAAATCTGAATTCAAAAATTGTTGATTGGTATTTAATAGTCCGCATAGCGGACGATTGATATTGTAACAACGGATTTTAATCTCTTTAGGTTTAATTCCTCGAAGTTCTGCTTGGTTTTTTACCGCAGATTGGCAGATTATAATATGAAAATCTGCGAATCTGCGGTTGTTTTTTTAATACCTCGTGGGCTCTGCCCCGAGGCAGTTTATTCCGTTAAAAAAATAGCATAGTAAAAAAGTTCCGTAGGAACGATTCATTTATACCATCTAATCAATGACAAAAGCTGTGTTTGAAATGAATTATTTCTACGGAACTTTTTTATGTGTTATCATCTTTTCTCAACGGATTAATCCCGAATGCTTTCGGGAGGTTGTTACAATATTATACGAGCCTATGGCTCTTTTAGGTAATTGCGTTATCTCAGTTTTGATTATAAAACTTTAAAGATGATTTCAGATTTTGTGTTAGTGTATAAAAATCTGAAATGCTTCGCCAGTTCGCTATCGCTCGGGTCAAAAATTGTTAATCTGCATTCTAAAATTCTAAAACCCTAAATTCAAAACATAACTTAGTTTGATGGCGATATTGTCTTCAAATTTTGCTAGTTGATTAGGGCCGTAACGGAAAAAAGTAGTCAATCCCAATCCATTAAAAATTTGATTGAGTTCAATTCCTGATTCAAAGTATCCTCTGTTCAGGGTTTTGAAATTAAGTCCCAGGTGTTCTTCGGGATTGTCTAAATCGCCCCAGGCCATTCGGGAAACTAAAACTAACGAAGGTTTTACTTTTTTGAATAATGTAACTCTGTTAAAAGCGTGTTTAATTTGAAATAAGCTGTACTTATTTGAGAAAAATTCGTTAAAAAACATGGTTTCAAAACTGTTTTTTCCGCCAAAGGTAATTCTTTGAATAATTGTTTCTTTAGTGATATTGTTAGGAGAGGTATTGTACAAATGCGTTAGCGGTACATCGCCCAAGGCATATCCGGCCTGAAAGAGTAAGCTGGTTTTTTGACCGTTCAAATATTTCTTTTCATATTCAGTTTTAAAGTCAAATTTGCTAAAATCAAAGTCATTGTTTAATACTCTTCCTAAGGATTGGGTGTATTGAAAACTGAATTTTGGAAAGCGTTTTTCAATCTCAATTTGTCCTGTTGGCGTTTGCATAAAATCGCTAAACGGACTCCATTGCAGTGAAACCATAGCGGTTGTCATGGTGTAATGAGTATATAATTGATTTTTTGGATTAAAAGCATAATTGAATTTGGGTTGGATTTCGGCCTGTGCAATTTCCCAAATGCTTTCTGTTTTTGGAATTAGTTTGGTTTCAAAATAGCTTTTCCAACTAATATAATTGTAAAAAGTGCTGATATTGATAGGTCTGGGGTCGTAGATTTTATAAGGTTTTTTTTCGATTGAAAAAGAAGTACTCGCAATTTCCCGAATATCGTCGGTGTATGAAAAACCAAGCCAGGAATTAGCTTGTTGGTTAATTTTTGCTGCAGCACCTATGCTGCCTTTAAAAATACCGTCTTTTGTTCCATAAGCATAATAACCTTCAACTCTGAAATTTTTAGATAAACGTTCGTTAGTTACTCCGCCTAATCCCAAACGGAAACCTTCGTAGTTGTTGTAGCTGAAAATTTTTCGTAAATCCAGATCGAAAAAACCAATTGGCAAATAGCCGTTGATGATTTTTTTTCCAAAAAACAGCCTATTGGCAAATTTTTTCTTAATTGCAATACTGTCAAGTTCGCTATAGGTTTTTTTAAAGCGAATATCAATGCTGTCCTTTCGATACTGTTCCCAAAAAGATTCGTCTTTGTCAAAAGCATTTTTGTTAATTTCGACAGTAAAATAAGGGTTTTCAATAGGAGTATTTTTGTTTTTTTGGATGTCAAAAATATGGTTTTCCGAGCGCAGATAAATATAATCCGAAGGCTGTTTTTTTCGGGACTTGAAATCTTGTTCGATATCACCGTCAAACTGAATGGTACCTCCGAAAATATTGATGTCGTCGTCATTGTGGCCTTTGATGATTTGAAAGGTTTTATGAACAGGAAACCAGATATTTTCTTCGGGTAAGTATTCGAATTCATGTGTTCCGCTAATGTTGAGTAAGCCTCTTATACGCATAATGGCTTTAGAAACGGCAAAATTGTTTTGGTCAATGTATAAAACCCCTTCAAGACCTTTGGCTTTGCTTTTCTTTTTGTTCTTAAAGTAAATCATATAGGAACTCCTGCCATTAATGGCTACGGTATCCAGTAATTTGTAGTTGTATTCTTTGACGGCATCGTCAGCTATCGGGCTGTTATATTTGGTTTCAAAGAGTTCGTATTTCGGGTCGTAGATAGAAAAAGATTGGAGGTTGAAAGCAATTATTTCGTACAACGGCTGTTTTAATCCGGCCATTTTTGTGCCTAAAATAGTTTCTTTTAGTTGGTTGTTGCTAAACTGATGTTGGGATACTTTTTCGGTCTGGAATAAGTGACGTTTGCTAACCGTATTTTTAAATTTGTAATTTGTAGAATTGATTTTGTATAAGGCTCCTTGTTTGTATTTTCTAACAAAGACAGAATCTATTTGTCCTGAAATAGAATCCGGATTGGCGGAAACAATTAATTTATTGTAGTTTTTAAATGCAAAATTAGAAAGTCTTTTTTGAGGATCATTATTGTTTTTTAATGCAATGGTTTTTTTGATGATGCTTAATGCTGTATTTTCATTGCTGATGATAATTTCGTTAAGACGATCCGTTTTTGGAGTTAATTTCAAATTAAAAAACAACTTGTTTTTTTGAACTTCAACTTTTATTTTGTTGTAGCCAATGTAAGAAACAGTGAAGGAAACAATGGTAGTTTTTGAGTTGATTTCAAATTTTCCATCTACATCGCTAATGCTGTTAATGCCATTGTTTGTGCTTATTGTAGCAAATGGTAATGTTTTGTTAGAACCGGATTCTTTTACAATTCCGCTAATATGAAATTGTGCCTGAAGCGAAATCGAGAACAAGAATAACAATAGAAAATGCTTCATGGTTGCTGTTTGAATCAAAAACGTGGATAAACGTGTTTTGGTATGGCAAAAGTAAGAATAAAAAAACCGCCTTATTATTTTTAACAAGACGGATTTTAAATGAGTTTTTCGAAAGTTATACTTTCATTATTTCGGCTTCTTTAGCAGCAAGAAGTTCGTCAATTTTTTTGATATAAGTATTGGTAAGATTTTGAACTTCTTCTTCGGCACTTTTACAAATGTCTTCTGATGTTCCTTCTTTCTCTAATTTTTTGATATCAGTATTGGCTTCTTTTCGAGCATTTCGGATACCAATTTTTGCGTCTTCAGCTTCAGCTTTAGCTTGTTTTGCCAGTTCACGACGACGGTCTTCTGTCAAAGGCGGAACACTAATGATAATGATATCGCCATTGTTCATTGGGTTGAACCCAAGATTAGCAATCATAATGGCTTTTTCAATAGTTTGCAACATATTTTTTTCAAAAGGCTGCAATGTAATGGTTCTGGCATCCGGAGTGCTGATTTTAGCAACCTGATTAAGAGCTGTTGACGAACCATAATAATCTACAAAAACACTTCCTAGCATAGCAGGAGATGCTTTTCCGGCACGAATATTTAGAAATTCTTTTTCAAGGTGTCCTATAGAACCTTCCATTGATTCTTCGGTACTTTCTAATATAAAATCTATTTCTTCAGTCATTTCTTTAATGTTTATAGTTTGTTGTTTATAGCTTGTTTTGTTTTATTGTTCTAATTCAGATGGTGTCTTTTGGAATCTAACTGAACTATAAACAATAAACTCAAAACCATAAACTATATATTAACTACAGTTCCAATATTTTCCCCATCGCAGATTTTTTCCAGATTTCCGCTTTGGTTCATGTCAAAAATAAGTATCGGTAATTTGTTTTCCTGGCTTAATGTAAAAGCAGTTGTGTCCATTACATTTAATCCTTTTTTGATGACATCATCAAACGAAATATAGTCAAATTTTACTGCCGAAGCATTTTTTTCAGGATCTGAATCATATACACCATCTACGCGGGTTCCTTTCAGGATTACGTCGGCATTGATTTCAATTCCACGTAAAACAGCAGCTGTATCAGTAGTAAAA
Source organism: Flavobacterium sp. GSA192 (assembly GCF_006386525.1). Lineage (NCBI taxonomy): Bacteria > Pseudomonadati > Bacteroidota > Flavobacteriia > Flavobacteriales > Flavobacteriaceae > Flavobacterium > Flavobacterium sp. GSA192. Next base: position 515,479 of record NZ_VAHC01000002.1, read on the forward strand.
TAAGGATTTCCTGTTCCGGCACCAAAGATTACAATTCGACCTTTTTCTAAGTGACGATCGGCTCTTCTTTTGATATAAGGTTCAGCAATAGACTCCATTTTTAAGGCAGTTTGCAAACGCGTTTTCATGCCTTTGTCCTCAAGAGCACCTTGCAAAGCCATTCCGTTAATAACGGTAGCAAGCATTCCCATATAATCTCCTTGCACTCTGTCCATTCCGCTGCTGGCTCCGGCAACTCCTCTAAAGATGTTTCCTCCACCTATTACGATGGCGATTTCTACTCCTTTGGCGTGAACTTTTTTGATTTCTTCAGCATATTCAGCTAATCTTACAGGATCTATTCCATATTGACGATCTCCCATTAAAGCTTCACCGCTTAATTTTAGAAGAATTCTTTTGTATTTCATGTCTTTGTTGCGTTGATTGGTGCAAATATAGGGATATTCTTTTTTTCTGAAATAGGGCAACTTAAATTTTATAGATTTTGTTTTCGTAACTGTATTTTGCCGCCTGATAACCTAAATTGAATATAGTGTCCATCTTGACTTTATTAGTTTCAAAGGTGCTGTAGATGCTGAGTTCTTTAGGTTGAATCATCCAGTCGCAATGATTAAACTTTGTGATATTAGAGTTTTCCGAAAGAATATCAAAAGCTCTGGTGGTGACAGCTCTGATAGAACTTAAATCCTTAGCGGTAATCATATTAATAGGGCTTACATAAACGCCAATAATCATATCAGAGCTGTCTCTTAATAAATCGGTAGGGAAGTGGTTTAAAATACCGCCATCACTATAATGATTGCCGTTAATTTCATAAGGTGAAATAATCCCGGGAAAGGAAGACGAAGAGATAAGGGCATCGACAATTTTAGTTTCAGGTTCAAATATTTTTAATTGTCCTTTGATCATGTCGGTGGCAGTGATTTGTGTTGGAATATTCAAATCAGCCAGAGTTGCATCTTCAAAAACCACCCGGAAATATTCACGAAATGCTTCCGAGTCAATCAAACCTGCCTTAGTAAAGGTTATGTGTTTCCAGTGAAATAAATAAATAGATTTGAAGAATTCTAAGATTTCTTCAGGTGTTTTTCCCCAGGCATACATGGCACCAACGATAGAACCGGCACTGGTTCCCGCAATTTGATTAGGGCGAATGTTTTTTTCTTCTAAAAATTTGATAGCACCCGCATGGGCCAAACCCTTTGTCCCGCCACCCGAAAGCGCTAAGCCAATTGATTTTGAATTTAAGTTCATCTTTTGCAATTTTGATAAAAATACACTTTTTGCTGATTTGGGAGTGATTTTATAAGGAAGAAATTAAAAATATTGGGAGTGATTATTTTTCTTAGTCAGGGTTACTGATTTTGTTTTTAGGTTGCTTGGATTTGAATGAAGAACTGGATATTCCCAAGCTGATGTTTGCAACCTTTTCAGGGCTGTCGAGACTAAAACCGTATTGTGTTAGTTCTATAAAGATAGCAAAGCCATCCGGGCTTTCTATGCCTAGTCCCAGCTTTTTATAATCACTGTGCAGGCTTCCGCGGCCTAAGGCAATGGATTTTCCGTAATCGGTTTGGAGATAAAGGAACATTTCGGGAGTGACTTTGAGGCTTAATTTGAGATTGGCAAATGCAGGAACCACGACCAGTTTTCGGGAGGCTATCCAGTCTACGCCTGTGTTTAAACCGGCAGCAATTGTTCTGTTAAAATGGATGCCTTGTCCAAATTTAAGGCTTAAACCGTTAGGTGTGAACCAATAGGTGTCTTCATCGTCATCGTCTAAGTTGGCTCTCATGGGGGTAGATATACTGAATTGGGTATAAGAGCCTTGATTAAACTGAGCAAAAAGAGGCCAAGAAAAACCAACTGTAATTAGTAAACAAGCTAAGGTTTTCATATATGGATTTTTAAATTATCGATATAGTGTTTCTGTAAACAGATTCCTTGTTCTTATTGTACTAAGTTAAGCAAATTTATAAGGTGGAAATTAGGAATTGGATTTTAAATTATCCTCGAAAAGAGTGATGTCAATGGCATTTTTTACATTATAATCACCAATCTTTGTTCTTCTCAAAACGGTTAAGTGTGAACCAGAATTCAATGCTTTTCCAAAGTCATAAGCCAAAGAACGGATGTAAGTTCCTTTGCTGCAAACTACTCTAAAATCAATTTCAGGTAGTGCAATTCGGGTGATTTCAAATTCGTGAATGGTCGTTTTTCTGCTTGCAATTTCTACCTCTTCTCCGGCACGAGCGTGTTCGTACAAGCGTTTACCATCTTTTTTTATTGCAGAAAAAATAGGTGGTTTTTGATCAATTTCGCCCAAAAAATGTTTCACTGTTTCGTAAATTAAGGCTTCATTAATATGTTCCGTTGGAAAAGTTTCGTCAATTTCGGTTTCTAAATCATAGGATGGAGTAGTGGCTCCAATATAAAAAGTACCGGTGTATTCTTTGGCTTGACCCTGAAGTTCTGCTATTTTCTTAGTGAATTTTCCGGTGCAAATTAATAGCAATCCGGTTGCCAATGGATCGAGAGTTCCTGCATGACCAATTTTGAATTTTTTAGGTAATCCTACTTTGTTGATGAGTAGGTATTTTAATTTATTCACCGCCTGAAATGAACTCCATTTCAAGGGTTTGTCTATCAGTAAAACCTGTCCTTCTAAATATTCTTCGGGTTTCATTAGATAATAGTCAATGGGTGAATAAAATAATGGATAATCAGTAGAATAATTCCTGCTGCAATGCGGTAATAACCAAAAATTTTGAATCCTTTTTTGCTTAGAAAACCAATGAATGATTTAATGGCTAACATGGCCACGATAAAAGCAACAATGTTCCCAATGATTAATATGTTAATTTGGTCTTCGGTCAATACATAACCGTCTTTGTAATAATCGTAGCATTTTTTTACTGTTGCACCTAACATAGTGGGTACCGCCAGGAAAAAAGAGAATTCGGCTGCTGAGGTTCTCGATAAGTTTTGAGACATTCCGCCTACAATAGAAGCGCCACTTCTGGAAACTCCAGGAATCATGGCAAGACATTGGAATAATCCGATTTTGAAAGCTCTTAAATAGCTGATTTCGGTTTCGGTTGAATGGCTAAACCAGTCATCTACTTTTAGCAGAATGATGCCACCCACTAATAACGAAATGGCTACCGTTAACGGATTTTCTAATAAAGCATCTATTTTTTTGCTGAAAAGTAAACCAAAAACTACCGCGGGAATAAAAGCGACCAATAATTTGAAATAAAAATCAAAAGACTGAAAAAAGCGTTTGAAGTAAAGTACCAAAACTGAAAGAATGGCTCCCAATTGGATTACTATAGTGAAAAGTTTGGTGAAATCATCTTGTGCAATTCCGTAAAAAGAAGAAGCAATAATCATGTGTCCTGTTGAAGAAACCGGAAGAAATTCGGTGATTCCTTCGATAATTGCCAAAACAATAGCCTGTAATGTATCCATTATTTAGTGTTCAGTGTTCAGTCCCGTCCCGATTATTCGGAATCAGGATTAGTATTCAGTTTATTAGATTTGCTTTTTGCTGCAAACTAATGCTGCTTACTGTTTACTGTTTTTTAGGGTTTTTTAAAATAGCATAAATTGTAATTCCAAAACCAATTAAAACCGTTGTAGGAGCTAAACGAATTCTTCTAAAGTTAAAAATAGCATCGCTATACACCTTAGGGTCATCACTACCGCCACCGGACATTAATATAAATCCAAGTGCAATTACTCCAATTCCGATTAATAGAATTTTATAATTGATTTTATCGAATAAGAATTCTTGTTTGTCGTCTTTCATGATGTCATTGCGAGGAACTACTTGTCCGCCGTGGCGGAAGCAATCTCTTCCTCATTATTAAGTTAGTTTATGACTAGTATAAATCGTCTGTTCTAAGGTTTAAGAAACGTTGTGTAGCAAAATGGGTGCTTAACCAGGTGATTAAAACTCCAAATCCAAAAACAGCAGCAAAAACCAGTAAAATCAGCACTTTATCATTTAGAATTCCTAAATCAGGGAAGTTAGTTTGTACATAAGATAAAAGTCCTATTAGAGCCAGAATTGCTAAAATAGCTCCCAGCATTCCCAGTTTTACACTTCGCATTACAAAAGGTTTTCTAATAAACGATTTTGTAGCACCTACCATTTGCATGGTTTTAATGATAAAACGATGCGAATATATAGACAAACGAAGCGAACTGTTAATTAATAATACAGCAATAAAAGTTAAAAATCCGCTGATGATTAAAATCCACATACTTACTTTTTTGATATTGTCGTTGACTAAATTCACTAATTGTTTATCGTAAACAATGTCTGAAATCATTGGGTTAGTGCGCAATTGACGTTCTATTTTGGCTACGCTGTCATTTTCTACATAAGCCGCTTTGATGTGAATGTCATAAGAATTTTGTAGCGGATTTTCGCCAAGGAAAGTCAGGAAATCTTCACCAATAATATCGGTGTGTTGTTTTGCAGCGGCATCTTTGCTGACATAAACAATCTTTTTTGCGTAAGCTGCTCTTTTTAATTCAGTGCCAAAATTTTTCAAAATTGTATCATTGGCTTCATTTTTAAAGAATACCGTCATGGCAATTTTTTCTTTAAAATTGTCAGCTAATCTTTTAGAATTGATAATAAAAAGTCCTAATGTTCCCAGTAAAAATAAAACTAAGGAAATACTTAAAACTACCGAAAAATAAGAGGAAATTAACCTGCGTTTTTGAAACTTATCAAATGAAGAACTCATAGTTTACTTTAATTTGCGGTAAAAATAATAAAGAATTTCTTTATTTGAAGTTAATAACGTTCAAAGTTTCGATTTTCTTGTCATAAAGAACGGCTTTTTAAAATATTTTTCAGGTAAAAAGTAATTTTAAGCCTGCAATTGTTAATCCAACTGCTAAAAGATATTTTAGTGTTTTGGAGTTGAATTTTTGGCTTCCAAAATAAGAGCCTAATAATCCCCCTATAATTGTAGCAATAACCGCTATTTGTAAATCGGGTGTGAGGTTAAAACCTCCTTTTTGAATTTGACCATAAAGTCCCGAAAGCGAATTGACAAAAATGAATAATGCCGAAACAGCTGCGGTTTCTTTTAGTTTTGACCAACGCATTAAAAGCATCAAAGGACTAAGGATGATGCCTCCGCCAATGCCTAAAAGTCCGGAAAGAAGTCCTATGCTACCACCTGAAAAAAGTCCTGCCCACAGAGGAATTTCCCGATTGGGTTCGTTTTTTTCTTCAAATTGATAGACTAATCTAATAATTGAAATAAAGATACAAATGCCTAATATTTTTTTATAAATAGCATCCGGTAAACTCATAGTTCCTCCCAAAAAAGCCATGGGAATACTAGCAATTACAAATGGAAGAAATAATTTTAATCGAAAAACCCCAGCTCTGTAAAAACCAATAAAAGAGAATAAGGATACTGCTAAATTCATCACTAATGCCGATTGTTTCATCATAGCAGGAGCTACGCCAGCTATTGCCATGATAGCCAGATAACCACTGGCACCACCGTGACCTACAGCCGAATAGACAAATGCAACTAATACTAATAAAAACAGTAGTAAAATAGGGGTGTAATCCATGAAGATTATTTTTTAAAACTAAACAATTCCGGTTTAAAAGTAATCATAACGTAGCTCCAAACCGGAATGATGTTGCTGTTTCCTGCTTTAAGTGTTTCCATGCTTTTTTTGGCTGTCATATAAGAGAATCCAAAATCAATCATTGTAAATGAGTTGCATTTGTAATGGATTGACAAATCGTTTTCAAAACCTAAGTAAGGATTAATTGTATTGCCCAAATCGTTTTTAGTCTTGTTGGACAAATAGAATAAGTGAAAATCAGAACGTAAGTTCACTTTTTTATTCAAATCATAAATAAAGAATAAATACGGATTAAACAATCCGCCGTTTTTTACATCGGTAGGAAAAGCAGTAAAATAATCCATATTTCCCATAAATCGCCATGCCACACCATAAAGAGGTACAAACGATTTTGAGAATTCGCTTGTTTTTTCGGAATTCTCGCCACTTACAAATTCGGCTCCTAAACGGCTGGTGAGTTTGTTTGTTTTCAGTTGGATTTCGGGTTGGAAATAATAGGCAGAAATACGATTACCTGTTTGCAATTGTCCGTATTGATAATATCCGCTGAGCGTTACATATAAATTGCCTTTTTCAAAATCCAGTCGTCCTCCCGAAGTTCCGCGGGTGTATAAGGTATTGGTATTTGTTTTACTCTGATAACTATCAGCAGCATTGATTGTGGTCAGGCTAAAATGTTCGTTGAGTTTTGCTTTTAGATAATGAACATTGAGCAATTTGTAATTGGTAAATGTGGTTGGAGAAAAATCAGTGTAAAAAATGCGTTCGGCTGTTTGATTAAAAGAAGTTATCAATTCCGAATGAATGTTACTGTTGTTAAAGATAAAATTAATTCCGTCATGTGCTCTGGCAGCCTGACTCCAGTTGGCAGCCGAAAAAAGTCTTCCATTGTCTAATTCTACTTTTTGGCGGCCCATTCGAACCAAAAACTGCTCGTTAATATTGGCATCTACATAGGCTTCAAAAACATTTAGTGAACCCGATGTTGAAGTTTGGCCGTATTGTCCCCAAACTCTCAAATCCTGAATAGAAGTATGAAATTTGAATTTGGGTTGGCTGTAATTAAAATACAATCGGCTTCTTTGAGTTGTAAAAAAAGCGGCTTTAGAATCGGCTGTTCTCAATTGTTTGTATCCATCACGATATTCAGTTCTGGGTCTGAATTCTAAACCAATGTTAAATTCTTTGTTCTCCGGATTTTTGTTTTGATTTACAATTGGAAGTGCCATTATTGAATCGGCCTCTCTTTGTGTAATGAGTTTTTTTTGAAGTAATAAATTGGTAATGGCTGAGTTGTTTTGTGCTGCTGTTTTTTCAAAAGCGAAAAAGCTTAGAATAGTAAGAAAGCAGAGCAGAGCCGTTTTTTTCATAGAAAGTTGTTTGTGCAAAATGCTTTTTAAACAGATTGCAAAAATAAGTATTCTTACTTAGCATTTGATCAGTTGTTGATTTATTTCTTCTTTTCAAGAAATAACTTTGGTGCAATGTGCAATAAACGTAAATTTGCCACTCAATTTTTTTGTAACCCATTCAGGGTTCAAAACCCTGAATGGGTTTAATTTAAAATTAAAATAAAAGGAATGAAATACAATCCGAACGAAATTGAAGCCAAATGGCAAAAATACTGGGCTGATAACAAAACTTTTGCAGCATCCAATACTTCCGAAAAACCAAAACATTACGTTTTAGATATGTTTCCTTATCCTTCGGGAGCGGGATTGCACGTGGGGCATCCGCTGGGTTATATTGCTTCGGATGTGTATTCTCGTTTCAAAAGACATCAGGGTTTTAATGTGTTGCACCCAATGGGTTATGATAGTTTTGGATTGCCTGCTGAGCAATATGCCATTCAGACTGGTCAGCGTCCGGAAGATACTACCCGCGTGAATATTGACGGTGGTGTGGATAAAGAAGGAAGCCAAATTGCGGGTTACCGTAAACAATTAGACAAAATAGGATTTTCATTTGATTGGGATAGAGAAGTTAGAACTTCAAATCCTGATTATTACAAACATACCCAGTGGATTTTTATCCAATTATTCAATTCCTGGTATAATAAAGATTCAGATAAAGCAGAGGATATTTCGACTTTGATTGCCCTTTTCGAAAAAGAAGGAAATGCTAATGTCAATGCGGTTTGTGATGATAATATCGAAGGTTTTTCGGCTGCTGAATGGAATGCTTTCGCAAAAGAACAACAGGAAAAAATCTTGTTACAATATAGACTGACTTATTTGGCTGAAACCGAAGTAAACTGGTGTCCAGGCTTAGGAACTGTTTTAGCTAATGACGAAATCATCAATGGAGTTTCAGAACGAGGAGGGTATCCGGTAGTTCGTAAAAAAATGACCCAATGGAGCATGCGTATTTCGGCTTACGCTGAGCGTTTGTTGCAAGGTTTGAATGATATTGACTGGAGTGAAAGTATCAAAGAAAGTCAGAGAAACTGGATTGGGAAGTCGGTAGGAGCGATGGTAGATTTCAGACTGCAGAATTCAGAAAGCAGTATTTCAGTATTTACAACCAGACCTGATACTATTTTCGGAGTGACGTTTATGACTTTAGCACCGGAACACGAATTGGTAGTTCAAATTACCACCCCTGAACAAAAAGCAGCAGTTGAAGCATATATCGAAAAAACAGCAAAACGTTCCGAAAGAGAGCGTATGGCTGATGTAAAAACCATTTCAGGAGTATTTACAGGAGCTTATGCCGAGCATCCGTTTACCAAAGAAGCGATTCCGGTTTGGATTGGGGATTATGTTTTGGCCGGTTACGGAACAGGTGCTGTAATGGCGGTTCCTTGTGGGGATGAAAGAGATTATGCTTTTGCCAATTTCTTCAAAGGTGAAAACGGAATGCCGGAAATCAAAAATATTGTTGATAAAGATATTTCGGAAGGGGCGTATGGAGGAAAAGAAGGATTTCAATTAGTGAATTCTGATTTCTTAAATGGCATGGGTTACAAAGATGGAACCCAGAAAGTAATTGCCGAATTGGAGAAAATAAATCAAGGTTACGGTAAGGTAAATTACCGTTTGCGTGATGCGGTTTTCTCCCGTCAAAGATATTGGGGAGAACCATTTCCGGTGTATTATGTGAATGGTTTGCCGCAGATGATTGATGCGCAACATTTGCCAATTATTTTGCCGGAAGTTGAGAAATATTTACCAACCGAAGACGGATTGCCTCCATTAGGAAACGCTGCGGTTTGGGCTTGGGACACAGTTCAGAATGCAGTGGTGAATACTGATTTAGTTGATAATAAAACTATTTTTCCATTAGAATTGAACACCATGCCAGGTTGGGCGGGAAGTTCATGGTACTGGATGCGTTATATGGATGCAGCTAATGAAAACGAATTTGCCGGTGCAGCCGCATTGAAATATTGGGAATCTGTGGATTTATACATTGGTGGAAGCGAACACGCAACCGGACATTTATTGTATTCCCGTTTTTGGAACAAATTCTTAAAAGACAAAGGTTTTGCTCCAACAGAAGAACCATTCAAAAAACTGATTAATCAGGGAATGATTTTGGGACAAAGTGCTTTTGTATATAGAGTAGCTTTTTCTTATGGAATTGTATCCGAAGATAATAATGAGACAATTGAAATCTTAAACAAGATTCCAACTGTTTTTATATCCTATGATGTATTAAAGAAAAACGATCAAGTTTTAAATGGGTTGTTGGGAACTATTACATTGAAGGATGAGGTTATTGGAATTATTAAAGAAAGAACACAATTATCAGATGAATTTTTAAAGAATTTAGTTCCTTTTATTAGTGGTATCCATGTTGACTTAGCTGTGATTAATGATTCTACAAATGAATTGAATATCGAAGCTTTTAAAAAACATCCATTATATTCTGATTATAAAGATGCTGAATTCATCAGAGAAGAAAGTGGAAAATACATTGTTGGTCGTGAAATCGAAAAAATGTCGAAATCCAAATACAATGTGGTAACTCCAGATGCTATTTGTAACGAATACGGTGCGGATACTTTGCGTTTGTACGAAATGTTTTTAGGGCCATTGGAACAGGCAAAACCATGGAATACGGCAGGAATTTCGGGAGTTTTTGGGTTCCTTAAAAAACTATGGAGATTGTATTTTGACGAAAGCGGTTTAATCGTAAACAACGACGAACCAACCAAAGACAACTTAAAATCGTTACACAAAACCATCAAGAAAGTTTCAGAAGATATTGAGAGTTTCTCTTTCAATACTTCGGTTTCCCAGTTTATGATTTGTGTGAATGAGTTGTCAACGCAAAATTGTCATTCAAGAGCAATTTTAGAACCATTGGCAATTGTGATTTCTTCTTATGCACCTCATATTGCTGAAGAATTATGGAGTGCTTTGGGACATGAAGGTTCGATTGCGACTGTGGCTTTCCCTAAATTCGAACCAGCTCATTTGGTAGAATCTGATAAAGAATATCCGGTTTCTTTCAACGGAAAAATGCGTTTTACGATTAATTTGCCTTTGGATTTAACTAAAGAACAGATTGAGGAAATCGTTATGAAAGACGAAAGAACCCAAAAACAATTAGACGGTAGAACACCAAACAAGGTGATTATTGTTCCGGGGAAAATCATTAACCTTGTGGGGTAATTTTAATTCCAATATCAATTTCAATCGTCAATGATTAAGTTGAAATAAGTAAATTCCAAAATCCAAATTCCAATTGTCACACTGAGCTTGTCGAAGTGTAATTGGAGTTTGGATTTTTTTTTGAAATTGATTTTTGAAATTGTAATTTTTTTAACAGCTGTCAAAATGACATTTTTGTAAATTGGTTTAGAATTTGAGGTTTACTTTTAAAATTTGAAACAAAAATATAAAAAGATATGGGAAGTGGTTATTTAATTCTGGCGGGAGCAATTATGTTGTTCAGTTGGTTAGTGAGTTCAAGACTGAAGAGCAAGTTTGAACATTATTCACAATTGCATTTGCAAAATAATATGAGCGGTGCTGAGATTGCGCAGAAAATGTTATCGGATAACGGAATTTATGATGTACGTGTGATTTCGACTGAGGGGCAATTAACCGATCATTACAATCCGGTGGATAAAACGGTTAATTTAAGCGAGTCGGTGTATAATCAGCGCAATGCTGCGGCTGCGGCTGTAGCGGCACACGAATGCGGTCACGCGGTGCAACATGCCGTGGGTTATGAGTGGTTGACAATGCGTTCTAAATTGGTTCCATTTGTCAATGTGGCTTCTTCGTATATGCAATGGATTTTGCTGGCGGGAATTCTGATGCTGAAGACCTTTCCGGGATTGCTGTTAATTGGTATTATCCTGTTTGCGGCTACTACCTTGTTTTCGATTGTTACTTTGCCGGTGGAATACGATGCCAGTAATCGTGCTTTGGCCTGGCTAAAAAACAAAAACATGCTTAATCCGGCGGAATATGCGGGAGCAGAAGATTCATTGAAATGGGCGGCTCGTACTTATGTCGTGGCAGCTTTGGGTTCTATTGCTACCTTGTTGTATTATTTGTCTATTTATCTAGGAGGAAACAGGAGAAATTAAAAAAAATAAAAATCCAAAAACAAAAATTCCAAAATCCAATAACACTTCGATAAACTCAGTGTGACAATTGGAATTTGGAATTTTTTTATTAAATATTTTGGGCTGTTATTGCGGCATGTTTTGTTGTTGCCATTGTACTAAAACCGCAACTTGCTCATTAGTTAAAGCCGGTTTTTTATTCACAGGGGGCATAAATTTACGGTCGTCTTGAGGTAATTTTACACGGGCAATTATAGCTGCGATATGTTCTTTTACCTGTTCGTAGTTTTCAAATGGTTCTTTACGTCCTTGAGGTGGCATGTGGCATGGTGTACAGCTGTTAGTGATAATAGGTTTCACATCGGCGGTGTAGCTTATTTTTTTAGCTTCTACATAGTCTTTTCCTTTTTTGGCAGAACTACAGTTTGCCATTAACATGGATAATGGAATGATAAGGGCAATTAATTGGTTTCTTTTCATGATTTTTTATTTCAGTTGTTGGTCAAAAATAGTAAAAAAAGGATTCGAGTATTAAATGTCGATTTGTTTTCAGAATATTCGGTTTTAAGTGTGCTGCGAATCACGCCAATTGGGATTAATCTTGTCCGATTTGGATTATGACTATTGTGAGAATTGCTGTGATTGAGATACGCTTTAATTCGTGTTTGTTAGTGCAATTCGTGATGGAAACTCTCTGATTTATTTTTGATTGGGTAAATAAACAGTAAAAGTAGTACCGATATTTTCGGTGCTTTCAAATTTAATATGCCCTCCCAGTTTTTCAATGCCATATCTAAGAGTGTAGAGCCCAATTCCGTTTCCGCTGGATTGCGTGGTTGCCCGATAAAATAATTTAAAAATGTTTTTTTGTAAGGCTGCAATTATTCCTATCCCGTTATCTGCAACTGTAATTGTAGTAGTGTTGTCTTCTTTTTTTAAAACATCGATTTTTATGAAGGAATCGTTTTGAGTTTCCTTTCTGTACTTTATAGCATTGTCGATAAGGTTTTGGAATAGAGAAATAATGATGAGTTTGTCAAAATAAAAATCAGTTATGGGGTCTATGTTTTCTTCAAATCGAATAGTGTTGTAACCCGGCATATAGGCCAGTGTTTTTTTGACCTCAGGGATTATTTTTTTGAAATCGATTAATTCTAAATGGGTGTTTCCTTTTTGAATCCTTAGTGTTTTATTAATTTGCTCCAATGTGCTCATTAGTTTTTGGATGTTTTCCTGAACTAATTCGAAGTACATTTTTAATTCGTCAGAATCGTTAGGTTCGTTAAGAGCCAGGTCGGTAATTCCTAATATGCTTGCCATTGGACTATTGACATCGTGCGTTATCTTGTAGGAGAATAATTCTAAGGCACTTATAGTGTCTTTTAATTCGGTTATGTTTGAAGCCGTAACACCAATTCCGTCGCCTACTTTAAACACTTTGAGTCTGTTTAGTTGGTTGCCGTAATTGGGATGACTTAAGCTATCTTCGATAACTATGGGAGTTCCTGTTCTAATTACTTCGAGGTATTTGTCATACAGGCCTCTTTCTCTTATGTCTGGTGAGATGTCGAGAATGTTTTTGCCAATGATTTTGTTATAGTCGATATGGTAAAATTTAAGCAGGCTGTCGTTGATGTCAATGACGTTGAGGTCTTTGTCAAATACAATAAAATGCAATTCGGAATTATTAAAGAATTCGGAACGAAGATTTTTAATTTCGTTTTCGCCTATCATGTGGTATTAGGTTTTGTGTCAGGAAAAAGGCTTTTTTAAATAAATAGCAACAGTTTTTGTCTTATCGCTTATGGCAAAATAAGCTTTTTTAATATAAAAATAAAGAGATTGCTGTTTTTTTTTTGTTGTTTTAGCTTCCTGTAAATAAGTATAAAAAAAAAGCCGTCCCGATATTTTCGGGACGGCTAGAAGTATATGATTTAGGAGATTATTTCCCTTTGTTGGCTTCAATAACGTATTTTTCTAATGCCATAGTCATTGATGGTGTTCCCGGAGCGGGAGCCATAATGTCAACTCTTAATCCGTGATCGAGTGCTTCCTTTTGAGTGGTACTTCCAAAAACAGCAATTCGGGTGTTGTTTTGTTGGAAATCCGGGAAGTTTTTAAACAAGGATTTGATTCCTGTTGGGCTAAAAAACGCCAGGACATCATAATAAACATCCGCTAAATCCGATAAATCACTCATTACTGTTTTGTAAAAAGTAGCTTGTTTCCAATCCACTTTTAAATTGTCTAATACTATAGGAGCTTCTGCGTTCAATTGGTCTGAAGCAGGTAATAAGAATTTTTCGTCCTTGTATTTTTTGATTAAAGGCGATAAGTCGGCAAAATCTTTTGCGCCAACATATATTTTTCTTTTTCTGTAAACCACATATTTCTGCAGGTAGAAAGCTACTGCTTCTGACTGACAAAAATATTTTAAACCTTCAGGAACTTTAAAGCGCATTTCTTCGGCCACTCTAAAAAAGTGGTCAACAGCATTTCTACTGGTTAAAATAATAGCAGAAAAATTGTTGAGGTCAATTTTTTGAAGTCTAATTTCTTTGGCACTAACTCCTTCTATGTGGATAAAAGGGCGGAAATCAATTTTGATTTTATGTTTTTGTTGGAGTTCAAAGTAAGGCGAATTCTCTACTTTAGGCTCTGGTTGCGATACCAAAATTGTTTTGACTTTCATATTTTAACATTTTCTAAGCGCTCCCTCTTGTAAACAAATAATACATGAAAAAATAGGGAGCTATTTCGAGAGTGCAAAGATATAAAATAAAATAAAACAACTTACTGAATATTACACTTTGATATTTTTTTATTGAAAGAGAATAAGTCAGTATGCTAAGCAAGAGGATTATGCTGATAATTACAATAGGAATGTTTTGAGAAACAGTATTATAATAATATAAAATAATGTTTACAGGCAGGATAATAATTCCAATATAGGTTCGGTAAGTGATTTTTTGCAGGTTAAATTGCTCCATAAATTCCTCGATATTAAAGGTGGTGGCAATAATTTTTTCGACCAAATACTTTGATAAAATAAAAAAGCTCAGAAAAGTGATGATTTGGATGTATAAAATCCAATCGGTTTTTGAAGCATAACCAAAAATACTCAGGGAAATTTGGATAAAAAAGGCAAAAGAAATTACCTGAACAAAAAATAAAGAGATAGTAAAACTGCTTTTTAGCTGGCTGCTATCGCGATACACTTTGGAATATTTATCCGAAAAAAAAAGATTGATAAAATCGCTAAATCGATTTCCGTAAACTGATTTAGTGATGGCAATAATGCCAAAGGCAAGAACAAAAAGAAAAGTTGCCCAGTCTTTGTTCTCCGTGATTCTCGGATGTAAGAGGTATTCTGTCATAGCGATAGCAAAATTAGTGAAATTTTATATCAATATTTTGTCAAGGCATTGGCATTTAAAAATTTTTGCCACAAATAAGCACAAATTATTCTTGTTTGATGCCCGTGCAATATGAAAATAGTGCATTACAATTGAATTATATTGAAAATACAATCGGTATTATTATAATATTATTATGAATCAAATGGCATAAAAAGGTTATTTTTGCGATGAAATTTTTAGAAATATGAATAATTGCATTGTTATAATTCCTACCTATAACGAAATTGAAAATGTAGAAAGTATCATAAGAGCGGTGCTCTCCCAACACAAACATTTTCATGTGCTTATAGTGGACGATAATTCTCCGGATCATACTGCTGATAAGGTTAGATTGTTGCAAACGGAATTTGAAGGGCGTTTATTTTTAGAAAACAGAAAAGAAAAATCAGGATTAGGAACGGCTTATGTACACGGATTTAAGTGGGCATTGGCTAATAATTATGAGTTTATTTTTGAAATGGATGCCGATTTTTCACACAATCCTAATGATTTAGAAAAATTATACAATGCCTGCCATTTTGGTGATGCTGATTTGGCTATCGGTTCGCGTTATGTTACAGGTGTTAATGTGGTGAACTGGCCATTAAACAGGGTGTTGCTTTCTTATTTTGCTTCGGTTTATGTTCGAATGATTACCGGAATGCAAATTCACGATGCTACAGCTGGTTTTGTGTGTTACAAACGCGAAGTTTTAGAAAAAATAAACCTGGATAAAATAAAATTTGTGGGTTACGCTTTTCAAATAGAAATGAAATACCGCACTTTTAGCCATAATTTTAAAATTACCGAAGTGCCTATTATTTTTACCGACCGTACTAAAGGGCAGTCAAAAATGAGTAATTCAATAATAGTAGAAGCGGTATTTGGAGTTATTTCTCTTCGATTAAAAAAATTAATAAATAGATTATAAAAAAAAGACAATGAACAGGGTTTTAATTAAGAATGCCAAAATAGTAAATGAAGGAGTAATTTTTGAAGGCGATGTTTTAATTGAGAATGACTTAATTGTTGAAATTTCAGAAAGCATTAGTGCAAAATCATCCGATTGTAAAATTATTGATGCCGAAGGGAATTACTTAATTCCGGGAGCTATCGACGATCAGGTGCATTTTAGAGAACCGGGTTTAACTCACAAAGGCGATATTGAATCAGAATCAAGAGCTGCTGTTGCGGGCGGAATTACTTCGTATATCGAACAGCCCAATACGGTTCCTAATGCAGTGACTCAGGAAATTTTAGAAGAAAAATACCAGTTGGCTGCCGAGAAATCCTATGCGAATTATTCGTTTATGATGGGGGCAACTAATGACAATTTAGAAGAAGTTTTAAAAACCAATCCAAAAAATGTTGCCGGAATCAAGATATTTTTAGGTTCTTCAACCGGAAATATGTTAGTGGATAACGAAGCTACACTTGAAAAAATATTCTCAAGTACGCCAATGTTGATTGCGGTTCACTGTGAAGACGAAGCGACTATTAGAGCCAATTCAGAAAAATATAAAGAAGAATACGGAGAAGATGTTCCGGTTACGGCGCATCATTTAATAAGAAGTGAAGAAGCTTGTTATTTGTCTTCTTCAAAAGCCATTGCTTTGGCTAAGAAAACAGGTGCGCGTTTGCATATTTTTCATCTTTCAACTGCTAAAGAAATGGATTTGTTTACCAATAAAATCCCATTGGAAGAAAAGAAAATTACGGCTGAAGTTTGTGTACATCATTTATGGTTTACCAATGATGATTATGCTACCAAAGGCAATTTTATCAAATGGAATCCGGCAGTTAAAACCGCTAATGACAGGGACGCTTTGTGGAAAGCCTTGTTAGATGACCGAATCGATGTTATTGCAACGGATCATGCGCCGCATACACTGGAAGAAAAAAAACAATCCTATTTAAAAGCACCATCAGGAGGGCCGCTGGTACAACACGCAGTTGTGGCTATGTTTGAAGCTTTTCATCAGGGAAAAATTAGCGTGGAGAAAATTGTGGAGAAAATGTGTCACAATCCGGCTAAGATTTTCAAGATTGAAAAACGCGGTTTTATTAAAGAAGGTTATTATGCCGACTTAGTAATAGTAAATGCAGGTTTGCCTTGGGGAGTTAAAAAAGAGAATATCTTTGCTAAATGCGGATGGTCTCCGTTTGAAGGATTTACTTTTAAATCCAGAATTACACATACTTTTGTAAACGGACAGCTAGTGTACAATGCTTTTAAAGTAAAAAACATCCGAGCTGGAAAAAGATTGTCATTTGATCGATAAGACCATGAAAAAAGCGGTATTTTTTTTAATGATAATGATGTCATTTATTGGCTGTAAGGAAGAGACGGTAAAAGAACCGGATCGTCTTATAGACAAGGAAGTGATGCAAAATATTATTTATGATTTGTCGCTTTTGGATGCGATAAAATACAACGAACCTGCTACGACCGAAAATTATAAAGTCAATCCAAAAGAGTTTATTTATAAAAAATATAAAATAGACAGTGCGCAATTTGCACAAAATAACATTTATTACGCATCAAATTTTGAAGAGTACAAAGAGATGTATGATAATGTGATTAAGCGAATTGACAGTAAAAAAGCAGTTATTGATGCTGTTCTTAAAAAAGAAGCAAAAAGAGATTCTTTGATTGCTAAAAAGAAAGAATTGGATTCGATTAAAAAGGCTAAAAAAGTAATTTTGGCTAAGAAGAAAGATTCGTTACAAAAAATTAAGAAAAAAGACAGCCTGCTTTTGTTGAAGAAAAAACCAAAAACAGTTACGCCAACAATAAAATCAAAAGTAATTAAAAACGGAGTTAGGATTGATTAACTGCAAATTTCTCTTCGATGTATTGATGTACATCTAAAAAAGAAGTGTTTAATGTGTTTTTAATTTTGTTATTTGAATATTCGGTTTTGCTAATAAAAGAGCGAATAGCATCTTTAGATAAATTATTTGTTTTTTTAGAAAACAGACTAAGAATCCATTGTAATCTCCACGTTATTTCCAGAATAAAAGACTTGGCTTCAATGCTGGGTCTTTTTACTTTAAGGCTGTCGGCAATGGTGTTGAAAAGGGCTTTAAAACCAATATTTTCAGCAATCAGAATATAGCGTTCGTTGCAAATACTGCTTTGCATCAATTGGTACATAATTCGTACTACATCATCTACACTCACAAAACCGCTGTTTCCGGAGGTGTAAAATGGCAAACCGTCGGCTATTTTTTGTATCAACTGTCCGCTGCCCTGTTTTGGAAATCCGGGACCAATAATAACGCCCGGATTAACAATGATGACATTTAAGCCTTCTTGCTGACCACGCCAAATTTCCATTTCGGCACCATATTTAGAAATAGCATAATCGCTATGGTGTCTCTCCGGATTCCACTCAGTTTCTTCGGTGACAATACTTTCGTGTGAAGCTAAATCACCAAGTGCAGCAATGGAACTAACATAACATAGTTTTTGAACTTCTTTGGCAATACAGAAATTGACAATATTAGCAGTGCCTTCAATATTGGTTTTGCGCAATTGTTTTTCGTCTTTTGGGTCAAACGAAATAACGGCAGCACAATGATAAACTCTTGTAATATCTACAAAGGCATGTTCTAATGAAGGAATATCAAGAATATCTGCCTGAACCCATTCGATAGCATCAAACAAAGCGGATTTGTTATAATGTAGGAATAAGGATTTTGTTTTTTGGATATTGCTTTTTTTGCGGTAAATAGCACGGACTTTTTCTCCATTCTCTAATAAATGAAGTAATAAATGTGCACCCACTAAACCGGTTCCTCCTGTAACTAAAATCATTTTGTAAATGTAATAAAATCAATTTCAATGGCAATTTCAAAAATCAATTTCAATTTTAAAGTTTTGTCGAATATTTCTATGGTTATTATGATTGATTTTTTATTGTTATTGTCATTGAAATTGATTTTTGCCATTGATTCATTATATTTGCGCACTCGAAGCCCAAAGGGCTGAACTGACGACGTAAATTGATTAAAAACATGAAGAATTTTATTGAAGAAGTAACTTGGAGAGGAATGCTCCACGATGTTATGCCAGGCACCGAAGAACATTTGATGGAACAAATGCGTGTGGCGTATGTGGGGATTGACCCAACTGCAGATTCATTACATATAGGACATTTAGTAGGCGTGATGTTGCTGAAACATTTTCAGTTGTCCGGACACAAACCATTAGCATTGGTGGGTGGTGCCACAGGAATGATTGGAGATCCATCAGGGAAATCAAACGAAAGAAATTTATTAGACGAAATCACTTTGCGTCACAATCAGGAAGCGATAAAAGGACAATTGGCTCGTTTCTTAGATTTTACTTCCGATGCTCCAAATGCTGCCGAGTTAGTAAATAACTACGATTGGATGAAGAATTTCTCTTTTCTGGATTTCATTCGTGATGTGGGTAAACACATTACTGTCAACTATATGATGGCTAAAGATTCGGTAAAGAAACGTTTGTCATCCGAATCGGCTGAAGGAATGTCATTTACTGAGTTTACATACCAATTGGTTCAGGGTTACGATTTCTTGCATTTGTACAGAGATAAAAGCTGTACGCTGCAAATGGGAGGAAGTGACCAGTGGGGAAATATCACAACCGGAACCGAATTAGTACGCAGAATTGCCAGTGGAAAAGCTTATGCCTTGACTTGTCCATTAATTACAAAAGCGGACGGAACTAAATTTGGTAAATCCGAAGGAGGAAATATCTGGCTGGATGCTGCCAGAACTTCACCTTATAAATTCTACCAATATTGGTTGAATACTTCTGATATTGATGCTGAAAAGTATATTAAGATCTTTACTTTTTTATCGAAAGAGGAAATCGAAGATTTAACAGTACAGCACAGAGAAGCACCGCATTTACGTGTGTTGCAAAAAAAGTTGGCCGAAGAAATTACAATTATGGTTCACTCAGCCGAAGATTTAGAAAATGCCATTAAAGCTTCGAATATTCTTTTTGGAAACTCGAATGCTGAGGATTTAAAACAATTAGATGCAGCTACTTTCTTAGAAGTTTTTGATGGAGTGCCTCAGGCAGAAATCGCTAAAGCGGATATAGAAGCCGGATTAGATATTGTGACTGTTTTAAATGAAAAGACAGGATTTATGAAATCTAATGGAGAAGCAAGACGTGCTTTGACTGCTAATTCTATTTCGGTAAACAGAGAAAAAGTAAAAGAAGATTTTGTCCTTTCGACAAAAGATTTAATCAATGACCAATTTGTGTTATTGCAAAGCGGAAAGAAAAATTATTTTGTGGTTAGAGTAGTTTAATCATTCAACAAACAATAAATAAAGTGATTTTCTTTTTAGGGAATTACATTAAAAATCCAAAAGCCTGATAATATTGTTATCAGGTTTTTGTGTTTTAAGAACCGTTATCTATTTTTGAATTTTACTATCAGTATGAAAAATCAACAAGTTTGGTCTTACGTAGTTTCTTTTTTTGTGGTTTCTCTCCTGTCTTTATCAGGATTGAAAGCCCAAAATCTTTTTTTCGAAAAAATTTCCGGTCGTGAAGCAAACCCAGTTACTCAAATACATGGTATTGCTAAGGATTCTGTGGGTTATATCTGGATTGGGAGCTGGAATGGCGCTTACCGATACGACGGAAAAACATTCGACTTTTTTTATCACAACCCAAAAGATAAGACTTCGTTACCTAATAATCGAATACGCAATATTGTTTCCGACAAAAAATTAGGGCTTTGGTTTTTTACCTTCGATAGAAAATACGTGCGATTTAATTATCAGTTAAATTCGTTTAAAATTGTTGCTACTTATAAAGTACCTAAGATTATAATTGAGAGGCTTAACAATAAATCCAGTGAGTTAAATAAAAACCGGATTGTAAATGGGAAAAGCTATTATTTATCCTCACATCAATTTACTTCTCAGGATGTAAAATCAGGCGAAGAATATCGTTATACGGCTAATATCAATCGTCCGGGGCAATTATTGGATGATTATATCACTGATTTTTTTATTGATGATGAAAATATTATCTGGCTGGGAACCAGAGGTGGTGATGTATATAAGGCAAATCCAAACAGGAATCCTTTTGAATTGCATTACAGCTATAGGAAGGATAGTGAAAACACCAAATTAGCTACTGTTAAAGGCATTTTAAAAGTAGATGATAAAATATGGCTGGCTACTGATGAAGGAATATTAATCTACAAAAACAAGGGTTTAGATTATAATCATCCTTTTTATAAATCAAATAGCCAAATTAAGAATGCGCGTAGTTTTTTGAAGGACAATAAGGGCAGAATTTGGATAGGTGGTATTAACGGATTAGAGTGTTATGATCCTAAAACCAATCAATGTAAGTTTATTATCAATAGGGCTTTAAGCCCAAATTTAGAAATTTGGTCTGTTTATGCCTTAGAAGCATCCGGGAATAATTTGTGGGTTGGTTTGTACAATGGTATTGCCCGTATCAATTTAGCCAACGATAAAATCAGCTATTATGATTTAGCGGCTACTGTCCATAATGGTAGTGTTATGGATGTTTTATCTGTTAATGGTCGTGAACTTTGGTTAGCAACTGAGGGAAGCGGGGTTATCCGATTAAAAATAAATAGTCAGGGAAAAATATATGATAAATTAGCATTGAATACTTTTGATAAGCATCTTAAGAATAAGATTTCAGGAAATATAATTTATGCTTTGCATAGAGACAAACGAGGAGCAATTTGGGTTGGTTCCAGCGAAGGATTGAATAAAATTTACACGAATACAAATCCGATGCGAATTGAAAAAATACAATTGCAATCGGAAAGTCCTAATATCTATATTTCGTCTATAACTGATGATGTCAAAGGAAATCTTTGGATTGCCCATAAACAGGGACTTTCGATGATTGATATTGGAACGAATAAAATTTCCAATTATAGGAGAGAAGATCAGTTTGGGTCATGGACTTTTTCAGAAAGAGCTTTTTATAAGGATGTAGCCAATCAGAAACTCTATTTTGGGGATAAAAACGGCTATCTTTCTTTTAGTCCAAAAGAAATCAAAACGAATTCAGTTAATGATAAATTGATTTTCAAAACCTTGTATTTATCGAATGAAAAAGTAATTCCGATGGAAACAATTAATGATCAAATTGTTTTGGAGCAGGATTTATCGCAAACCCAATCGATTCAGTTGGATTATGAAAACAGAAGTTTTGCAATTGAATTTGCTTCCCTAAATTTCAACAGAACCAATAAGGAAGTTTATGAGTACATGCTCGAAGGTTATGAGGACAAGTGGATCAAAACCAGCAGCAGCAAAATAACTTATAACAAAGTGCCGCCGGGGGATTATGTTTTTAAGGCGCGCATCGTTTCACTTAATGACAGCAAATCGCCAATACAAACTTTGGAAGTAAATGTTAGTGCGCCCTGGTATGCTACCTGGTATGCTAAATTCATTTTCGTGGGATTGATTGTAGCGGCTGTGTATTGGGTTTTTAAATCGATGTTGTATCGTGACCGATTGAAAAACGAAATCAAATTAGAAAGACTAAATGCCGAGAAAAAGGAAGAGTTAAACAGGGAAAAATTAGAATTTTTTACCAACATTTCCCACGATTTGAAAACACCTTTAACGCTGATTGTTGATCCGTTAAAACAATTGGAAAACAAGAGTTTGTCGGCTAAGGACAAGGCATTATATTTTTCGATAATCAATAGGAATTTAAGTTATTTAACTAAGCTGATTCATCAAATATTAGATTTTAGAAAATCGGAAATAGGTAAATTAAAGCTGAAACCTTCTACGCAGGATTTCAATGTATTTATAGAAGAATGTTATAATACCTTTAAGTACATAGCGATGAAGCGTAATATCGATTTTAAATTACAGCTTGAAAAAGGGCCATTGTATTGCGATTTGGATTTCGAAAAAACAGAGCAGATTATCATTAATGTTTTGTCTAACGCTTTAAAATACACACCGGATGGAGGAGTTGTTTGCTTTTCGGCATATTTGAATAAAGAAAAAAAAGCCTTAGAAATTAGTATCGAAGACAATGGTATTGGAATCGAAGCTAAAGAATTAGAAAAAATATTCGAACCCTTCAATAATATAGGGCCGAGTCCTTTTCATGGTTATTCTTCGGGAATTGGTTTGTCGTTAACCCAAAGTTTGGTTCAGTTTTTAAGCGGAACAATTGCTGTGGAAAGTTTGGTAAGTCAGGGAACAAAAGTCCTGATTATGTTGCCTTATGTCGCTTCTCAACAAATGCCGGTTGTCAAAATTAAAGAAGAATCTGTTGATGATGCAGTAACGTATGCAATTCCAAAGGAAATGCCAACCACAGGCTTGGAGACCAACAAACTCAAGGTACTTATTGTTGAGGACAATCCGGATGTTCAGGCGTATTTAAGTAATGAGTTCCAAAAAGAATATGTTTTAATTCAGGAGTACAACGGAAAAAAAGGATTAGAAGCCGCTATCCAATACATTCCTGATATTATTATTTCGGATGTTATGATGCCTGAGATGGAAGGGACAGAACTGGTTAAGGAGCTCAAAGCAAACGAAAATACATGTCATATTCCGGTTATTCTATTAACAGCAAAAGGTTCTGATGAAAATCAGATTGAAGGTTACGAATTAGGAGCCGAAGCTTATGTGATGAAACCTTTTAGTGTGGAAGTTTTAAAAGCACAGCTAAAAAGTGTTTTAGAAAATCGTATGATTTTGCTCAACCGACTTTCGGGAATCAAGGATATCAAACAACTTCAGGAAGAATCGCCTAGCTTAGACAAGGTTTTTCTGGGTAAAATGGTTGAGCTGATCAGTAGTCGTATTGAAGAAGCAGATTTTAATTCTGATGTCTTAGCACAGGAATTAAACATCAGCCAAAGACAGTTGTATCGAAAAATAAAGGCAGTTAGTGGTTGTACCGTGCACGAGTTTATTACAAAAGTAAAGATGGATCATGCCGAAGCCCTGCTTAAAAACTCCAATCTTAGTATTTCCGAAATTGCATACAAAGTAGGTTTTTCTGAACCTTCTAATTTCTCCAGAACTTTTTCTAAGCATTTTGGCTGTAGTCCTTCGCAATATCTAAAATAAATTGTAGGCAATAGTTTTAAGCTTATCATTACTATTTAGTTTTCAGGTTCTAAAAATAATTACCGCAAATTCGCAAATTTTTAATAATCTGCGAATCTGTGGTAAAATTTATTTTCCAAAGTTTAGGTTTTGAATTTGTAGTTTCGTGGTTTCAGTTTGTCAAATTCAAAATAAAATTATTCTTGTTACTTATTGTTTTTCGTCGTATCCACTAGTCATATTCCGCCATTTTATATCAAATTCTGCCAAATGTCAAGATATGAATGCTAATGGCAATCTATGATAATTCAAAATGAATTAAGGAATTTACATTTGTAGATGTATTGTTAATCTATGTTCATTATAAAAAATAAACCAAATAACTATTAAGCAATGAATTTGAAAGGAGTTTTATATGCACTCAGTTTTGTAATGTTATTTACAAATGCAGTAAGTGCGCAGGAAAATAAATCAGCCAGGGAAAAATACAACTTTAATTACGGTTGGAAATTAAACGTTGGAAATGTAGAGGAGGCACAAAATGCCAACTTTAATGATAAGTTATGGACTAACGTAAATTTGCCATATTCCTGGAATCAGGCAGAAGCTTTCAGACTGGATATTTCCCATCTCTCAACAGGAGTTGCCTGGTACCGAAAAACATTTCAACTGCCAAAAGAGGCTGTTAACAAAAAAGTTTTTATCGAATTTGAAGGGGTGCGTCAAATGGGTGAAGTTTATGTAAACGGAAAATTTGCGGGGCGTCATGAAAATGGGGCTATGGCTTTTGGAATCGATATTTCTGCTTTTGTGAATCCTTTTCCTCAGGAAAATGTAATTGCCGTTAAAACCGACAACGATTGGCGATACAAAGAAAAAGCTACAGGTTCAGGATTTCAATGGAATGATAAAAACTTCAATGCCAATTATGGAGGAATTCCAAAAAATGTATTCTTACATATTAAATCCAAAGTATATCAAACCCTGCCTTTGTATTCATTTTTAGGCACAACAGGAACTTATGTGTATGCCACTGATTTCAATATAGCTGAAAAGAAGGCTACTGTAAATGTTTCTTCGCAAGTGAAAAATGAAGAGGCTAAAACGGTCAGTGCACAATTGAAAGTAAGTGTTAAAGATATGCAAGGTAAAGAAGTGGCTTCTTTTTTAGGCGATGCAATATCATTGGCTCCAAATGAAATGAAGGATTTAAAAGCATCCAAAGCTTTACAGGATTTGAATTTCTGGAGTTGGGGTTATGGTTATCTGTATACTGTTACTTCTGAATTAGTAGTAGACAATCAATCGGTTGATAAAACTGAAATCCGTACAGGTTTTAGAAAGGCGGAATTTAAAAACGGAATGGTTTATTTAAATGACCGTGTGATTATGATGCACGGTTATGCCCAACGTACCAGTAATGAATGGCCTTCGATTGGAATGTCGGCCCCGGCTTGGTTAAGTGATTATTCGAATAGTTTAATGGTAAAAAGCAATGGGAACTTAGTGCGTTGGATGCATATTACACCTTGGAAACAGGATGTGGAATCTTGTGACAGGGTTGGTTTGATTCAGGCGATGCCGGCTGGAGATTCTGAGAAAGATGTGGAAGGAAGACGTTGGGAGCAACGTACTGATTTAATGCGTGATGCTATTATCTACAACCGTAATAATCCTAGTATTTTGTTTTACGAATGTGGTAACGAAAGTATCTCGGAAGCGCATATGAGCGAAATGTTGGCAATAAGAAATCAATATGATCCTTTTGGAGGTCGTGCTATTGGTAGTAGGGAAATGTTGGACAGTAAAGTAGCTGAGTATGGAGGTGAAATGCTGTATATCAATAAAAGTGCCCGTATTCCATTTTGGGCAACCGAATACAGCAGGGATGAAGGTTTACGTAAATATTGGGACGAATTTACGCCGCCATTCCATAAAAATGGAACAGGAGGAACTACACATACAAATGTGAATGGTACAAAAGTTGCAGATGCCAGTGCCTATAATCGCAATCAGGATACTCATGCGATTGAGAATGCAGAACGTTGGTATGACTACTGGGAATCGAGACCGGGAACGGGAGAAAGGGTGAGTTCGGGAGGAGTGAATATTATTTTTAGTGATTCAAATACCCATTACCGAGGACAGGAAAATTATCGTAGAAGTGGTGAAGTGGATGCAATGCGAATTCCTAAAGATGGGTTTTATACACATCAGGTAATCTGGGATGGATGGGTTGATACCGAAAAACCGGCAGCGCATATTATTGGACACTGGAATTACGAAAAAGGAGTAACTAAAGATATTACGGTAATTTCGACAGCTGATGCAGTAGAATTATTCGTTAATAATGTGAGCCTTGGTAAAGGAGTACAAAGTAAAAGATTCATTTACACTTTTAAAAATGTGGTATTTAAACCGGGAACTATCAAAGCTATTGGCTATGATAAATCAGGAAAAAAAGTTTGCGAAAAAGAAATAATCACTGCCGGAAAAGCGACCGGATTGAAGTTGACAGCTATCGAAAGACCGGGAGGAACTTTGGCTAATGGTAACGACTTGGTTTTAGTACAGGTTGAAGTAGTTGATGCTAAAGGAAATCGTTGTCCTACGGCATTGAATATGGTGAATTTTGAGGTGACAGGACAAGGAACTTTTGTGGGTGGAATTGCTCAGGGACCGGATAATTATATTGGAGCATCAAGTCTTCCTGTAGAATGTGGAGTGAACCGGATTTTGGTAAGAGCAACCGAAGTTGATGGTGAAATAAAAATCAAGGCATCTTCGGATGCACTTAAAGGGGATTTGCTCACTCTTAGAACGATTAAAACTGACATTGAAAAACTGTCTCAACAAATGCCAAATGAGAACTTACCTTCGTTTATGGAAAAAGGACCTACGCCTAATACGCCTTCTTTCACGAGAACAAGAACTGCGGTGGGAATTATTGGAGCTAAAACCAATTCGAATCAGGTAGAAGCCATTAATAGTTATGATGACAACGAATTGACACAATGGTCTTACGGAAAAAGTGATGATGCAGTGATTGAATATGAATTAGAGCGCGAAGCTACTATCAATCAGGTAGTGATGAAATTGGCAGGATGGAGAAGTAAAAAATATCCAGTTCGAATTTTTGTTGATAATAAAAAAGTATTCGAAGGATCCACACCTCTTAGTTTAGGATATGTTACACTTGACGTGAAGCCAACAAAAGGTAAAAAAGTAAAAATTGAGTTAATAGGAAATGCTAAAAACAGTGATGCTATGAACCTGGTAGAAATTACAGGAAAAGTGGATGAAGCGGGTTTAAAATCTGATAAAAATATTCAGAAGTTACCAATAGTAGAAGTTGAGTTTTATGAATTGATAAAATAATTTTAAATTGAAAGTATAAAGATTTTATTTTAATAGTTGGGTTATGAATTGCCTATCGATGTGATAAATATCGATAGGCTTTTTTATGAATTGATAACCATTACTTTCCTGTATTGAGATGGCACATATCCCATGATTTTTTTAAAGGTTTTATTGAAATGAGAGATAGTGTCAAAACCACATTGGCTGCTCAATTGGGAAATACTGATGTCTTCCATTAATAATAATTTACACGCATAACCAATTCGCATATCCAAAATATAATTTTTAAAAGACTTGCCTGTTTTGCTTTTAAAATAACGACAAAAAGCAGAGGTGTTCATCGCAGCAAAAGAGGCAATTTCTTCAAGACTGATATTACGGGTATAGTTTTTATTCAAAAAGGATATTATTTTGTCTATTCTTGCTGTATCGTATATCGTTTCGTTGACAAAATCTGTGGTGGAAATGATTTGTCTGTTGTCGGTTTCAGACATTTCTTTGAGGATTTCCAGGAAAAGCATCAGTTGATTCAAACCGTTTTCCAATGGTAGTTCTTCTATTAAAGACTCTAATTTTGGTAAACAAGCTGCAGTAAAATGAATTCCCCTTTGGGATTCATACAGCAACTTTTTTATTTTGATAAAATGGGGATAATGATTAATGGCATAATACATAAAATTTTTTTCAAATTGAATGATGGTGCCTTTTACTCTTAAATCGGTATTTCCGGAATGGTAAATAGCATCACTTTTCAAAAAATGAGGTAAATTAGAACCAATTAATAATATATCTCCCGCTTGATATTCGGCAATGTTGTTGCCCAAAAATCGTGTTCCTGTTCCTTCTTTGATATAAATGATTTCGTATTCCGAATGAAAATGCAAAGGATATGTGAAATGCTCATAGTCAAAAAAGCGTACTTTTAAAGGGAAAGACTTCGAAATAGGAAGTCTTTCGTTCATAATCGTTTTCATAGATCGCTATTTAATTTGCAAAAATAGACTCAGTGTGTGCAAATTTAGGAAATAATATTGGTTTTGCTTCTTCTTAGATTTGTATATAGTAATCTAAAAGTAAATAAGATATGAATGATACGTTTAGTATTGAAGGAAAAGTGGCAATTGTTACCGGTGGCGGTGGAGTACTTGGAGGAAGTATCGCAAAACATTTAATTAGTGCAGGATGTAAGGTTGTTGTACTAGATATTAGAGCAGAAAATGTTAATGACCGAGTGGCCGAATTAAAGCAAATGGGAGGAGAGGCTATCGGTTTTGTTTCTAATGTTTTGGATGTTGAAGAAATGAAAGAGACAAGGACGAAAATTTTGGATAATTGGGAAACAATTGATATTCTAATTAATGCTGCTGGGGGTAATTTACCGGGTGCAACATTGACAGAGGAACAAACTGTTTTTGATATGAAAATTAGTGATTTTGAAAAAGTAACTGATTTGAATTTGAATGGAAGTGTTTATCCTTGTATTGTTTTTGGTGAAGTTATGGCAAGTCATGGAAAAGGAAGTATCATTAATGTTTCTTCAATGGCAACCTTATCAGCTATAACAAGGGTTCCGGGTTATTCTGTGGCTAAAAGCGGAATTGATATTTTTACAAAATGGCTGGCAATGGAATTGGGAACTAAATTTGGAGAAAAAGTAAGGGTAAATGCCATTTCACCTGGGTTTTTTGTGGGAGATCAAAATAGAAAAGTATTAATAAATGAGGATGGTTCTTACACTGAAAGAAGTAAAAAAGTTTTAGCAAGAACGCCAATGCAACGTTTTGGAGATATTAATGAACTAAATGGAATTGTTCAGTTTTTATGTTCAGATGCAGCGAGTTTTATAACAGGAACTATTATTCCTGTTGACGGAGGTTTTAGTTCTTTTAGCGGAGTTTAAAAAATAATATGACTGTCCGCTAAGCGGACTAAATAAAAAAAATAGCCCACAGACCTGTCTGCCGACAGGCAGGTGACACTGATTGAACAGATAAAAACGGATTTTTCATAGTTTTTTGTAAATTACAATCTGCGATAATCCGCTAAAATCAGTTTCATCTGTGTGCCATTCTCAATAATTGGTATAAGAAAAGGATAGTCTAAAAAATAATAAAATGGAATTAAAAAAAACATTGAGGTGGTTTGGTGCTAAAGATCCTATTAGTTTAGCTCAAATCAAACAAACAGGAGCAACAGGTATTGTTACGGCTTTACATCATATCCCTAACGGCGAAATTTGGTCAGTAGAAGAGATTTTAAAAACCAAAAGTAATATAGAAGCTCACGGACTTAGTTGGGATGTGGTAGAAAGTTTGCCGGTACATGAGGATATCAAGAAAGGGAAGCCAAGTCGTGACAGGATTATTGCCAATTATAAGGAAAGCGTGAAAAATTTAGGGCAATGTGGGATAACCACCATTTGCTATAATTTTATGCCAGTATTAGATTGGGCAAGAACCAATTTGCACTATAAACTTGAAAACGGAACTGAAGCCATGTATTTTCAAGCTGATTTATTTGCAGCATTTGATATGTTTATCTTAAAAAGACCAAATGCTTCTAACGATTATACTGAAGAACAAATTAAAAAAGCTGAGGATATTTATCAAACTTTAACTAAAGAAGATGCCAGAGCACTTGCTTACAATATCATTGTCGCTACTCAATCTTTTATAGATGGAGCTGTTGATGCTGATGAAAAAGAACCAGTAGCCATATTTTTAAAATTATTAGCCGAGTACGATGGGATTGACAAAGATAAACTGAGAGAAAATTTTGCATTTTTCTTAAACGAAGTGATTCCGGTTGCTGAAGAGAATGGCGTTCGTTTAGCGGTTCATCCTGATGATCCTCCATTTCCTTTGTTAGGATTACCAAGAATTGTGAGCAGTGGAGATGATTTTGAATGGTTGTCTAAAGCCTGTCCGTCATTACACAACGGAATTACATTTTGTACAGGTTCGTTAGGTGCCCGAAAGGATAATAATCTTTCAGTAATTTTTAAACAATATGCAGAGCGCGTACATTTTCTGCATTTAAGAAGTACTAAAATATTAGATAACGGCGATTTTTATGAAACGGAGCATTTAGACCCAACGGTGGATTTGCCGGGAGTAATGAAAGCCATTGTTGAAGAGCAAATCAGGAGAAAGTCTGCTGGAAGAACCGATTATAATATTCCAATCCGCCCTGATCATGGACATAAAATGTTAGACGACTTTAATAGAGCAGGAAATCCTGGTTATCCATTAATTGGAAGATTAAAAGGTCTGGCTGAATTGGCAGGACTTGAAATGGGAATTCGTTATTTGATTAATAATTAGATGGATTTAAAATTATTAAACCACCATCAAATTACAACCTCTAATATCCGAATTATCAAAACGTCCCAATACCTCGAAAGAGTTGTTGGGATATTTTGTTTTGGTTATGTCAAGAAGAGAGGATTTTGTTTTTTTTAATTAATCTAAGATTAGTGATTGTGTAAATCGTAAAATAAAACGATGATTTTTATTATGCTAATTTTTAATATTAATTATTTATTGTAGATTTTTGATTTTCAGTAGATTGGGTGGTTTTGAAAGTTTTATTAGTAATTGTTTATTCTAAGATATTGATATGTAGCAGGATAGGGCAGGATGCTAATAAAGTGTTAATGGAATAGTTTTGAAATGACTAACCATTAACCATTATTTTATGAAAAAACAATTACTCTATGAGTCTAAATCGTTTCTTTTTCAAAAGATGCTTTTAAGACTTACTTTTTTTGTTCTTTTGAGTTTTTTAACAACTCAAACTACGTTTGCCCAACAATGGACTATTTTAGGGAATGAAAACCAAGTATCCTCCGTTGCTTCTACTTACACTTCTATCGCAGCTTTGAATAATGTTCCTTATGTTGTATACAGAGAAGGCACCACTGCAAAAGTAAAAAAGAGAAACACCGCTACAGGAGTCTGGGAGCAATTTGGAAATGATATTGGTACTAATCTCACCTATACAAGGATATATGTGGACAAAGCCAATAATCTTTTTATTACTTATGTTGATGCTTCTAACGGAAATAAACTAGCTGTAAAAGTATATAACGAAAGCAACCAAATTTGGGAGCCAATAAATGGGGATGCAAACAATCTCTATGTTTCTACGGGTTCAGTTACCAACAATGTAGGGCAATATAGTTCAACACCACGTAGTTCATTAGCATTCGATTCAGATAATAACCCATACATCGCTTTTGGAGATGGTGCTAATCTGACTCCTTATGTAAAGAAATTTGACGGTACTTCATGGATAACCGTAGGTTCGGCCCCAGTTAATGCAGCAGCAAAAGCAGTAGCAGTAAGCTTGGTCATCGATGAAGCAGACACTCCTTGGTTAACGTTTTGTAGCCTTGCTACACCTACTACTTCTACCGGAACTATGGCTCTTTACCAATACAATAGTGGTACTTGGAATTCTATTGCTCCAACTGTTACTGCGGGTATTCGTCATACCAGCATGGAGCTTAATTCTGCTGGAAACTTGGTTATTGCTTATTTTAATACTGCTGATACTAATAGAGCCACATCTATTGTTTACAACAAAACTACTGCTACTTGGAGTTCTACCACCCGAATAGGTTCTAGAGACTCCCCAAGTTTAAGTTTAATAAAAGATGTATCAGGAAATCTTTATTGCTCTTTTATTGATAATGTTAGTAGCACTCCAACCTACTCCGCACGTGTTTTCAAACAATTAGCAGGTGCAACAGCATGGACTGAAATGAAAGATCCTACTGTAGCGCGAGGCATTGACGAACCTGTGGGTAATTTAACTATTGCCGCAGGAAGCGAATATCCTTTTGTAGTATATACAAAAAACAATTCTAGTAGCATCAGTACACCTATTGTTAGAATGTACACACCGCCTCCACCTCCAGCCGTATTGAGTACTCTTGCAGTAACCAATATTACCACTACTACTGCAGAAACTGGTGGGAATATTACTTCTGATGGAGGAACAGCCATCACGGAAAGAGGAATTGTTTACAATACCAGTGGAAACCCAACAACGGCGAATACTAAGGTTGTAGCTTCTAGTGCCGGTTCAGGTTCATATAATGTAACTATTCCTAATCTAAACCCGGCTACTTTGTATTATATAAGAGCATACGCTATTAACAGCGCTGGTACCTCTTACGGAGACAATGTACGTTTAAATACTCTTGCATTACCTGATGCAGTGGTGACTACACCAAAGCAAATGGAATTCCTGAATCGTGGAGTAGTTGCATTGCGTAAATCGAGCAGCCAGGTATTTATTAGCTGGCGTTTATTAGGTAATGATCCTTCTGGTATTGCCTTTAATATCTACCGTGATAATGTAAAACTCAATACAACTCCTATTACTAATTCAACAAACTTTCTGGACAATACTGCCGTTAATGGCACTTATACTGTGAAAGCAGTAAATAACAATACCGAAGGAGCAGCTTCTGCCCCAGTTTCGGTTTGGGCAAACAATCAATTATCTATTCCTTTGCAAATTCCACCAGGAGGAACTACACCTGATGGGAAAGCCTATACTTATACTGCCAATGATGCCAGTGTAGGAGATGTTGACGGTGATGGAGAATATGAAGTCATCTTGAAATGGGAACCTACTGTTGCTAATCATAACTCAGGTGGTTATAGTGGAAACCAAATTTTTGATTGTTATAAATTGAACGGAATCAAATTATGGCGAATCGACCTAGGGATTAACATGAATGGGGGACCTCATTTCAATCCGTTTATGGTTTATGATTTTGATGGAGATGGCAAAGCCGAAATTATTCTAAAAACGGCCGACGGTACTATTGATGGAACAGGAACAGTGATTGGTAATGCTACTGTTGATTACCGAAATACTTCCGGATGGGTACAACAGGGGCCAGAGTTCCTGACAGTATTCAACGGCTTAACAGGTGCTGCTATGGCTAGCACGACTTACCAACCAGCCAGAGCAAATACTTCCGATTGGGGAGACAGCTATGGTAACCGTCAGGATCGTTTTGTTTCTGCTGTGGCTTACCTTGATGGTGCACGTCCGAGTATTGTTGTTGGACGTGGATATTATGACAAATTAGTTCGTGCAGCTTATGACTGGCGCGACGGTCAATTGACGCTTAGATGGATTTTTGACAGTAAAGACCCGAGTGATCCTGCCAATAACGCTTACTCCAGCCAAGGAAATCACCAGATGACTGTTGGTGATGTAGACGGTGATGGTAAAGACGAAATTATTAATGGATCGAGTGCTATTAACGATAATGGTAAACGTCTATGGACTTATGGTCAAGGTCATGGGGATGCACTACACATGTCCGATATGGATCCGGATCGTCCAGGTCAGGAAATCTGGCAATGTTTGGAATCTCCGGGACAATACAGTCCGTATGGTATTCGACTTAATGATGCTAAAACGGGAGCAATGATTTTTGGTGTACCAACAACAGGTGATGTGGGTCGTGCTTTAGCAGCAGATATTGACCCAAATCATAGAGGTTATGAGATGTGGAGTTCTTCCGGAAATCTTTATAACGTTCAAGATGGAGAAATTGGAACAGCTAAACCTACAGGTGGTAGTCAAGCTGTCAATCACTTAGTATGGTGGGATGGAGATTTAGGTCGAGAAGTGTTGGATGGTACAATTATGGACAAATGGAATCCTGTGACAAAATCACTGAATCGCTTGTTTACTATATACCAAGCAGCACCAGTTTCGTCAAACAACGATTCTAAAAAGAATCCTGCTCTTACTGCTGATATATTTGGTGATTGGAGAGAGGAAATCATCTTACGCCGTAGCGACAATACTGCGTTGATTATTTTTACTACTAATATTCCAACAGAAAACAGAATTTACACCTTGATGCATGATCCGCAATATCGTACTGCTGTAGCTTGGCAAAATTCAGGATATAACCAGCCTCCTCACCCAAGTTTTTTCCTTGGCTATGATATGGCCGAAGCACCAACTCCTAATATTGAGGTAAAATATATTACAGCACCGGAGGTTATGAATACAACTAAAAATACACGTATTGATGGATGCGATACAATGGTAGATTATGCCGCTGAAGCTTCAGGTTTTCCAGCGCCAAGTTACACGTATACTTTTACAGGAGCAACCACAGCTTCTGGAAATGGCACAGGTTCTGGTAGCATATTCAACAAAGGAGTTACCAATGTAACCGTTACAGCCAGCAATACTTCCGGTTCGGTTAATTACAGTTTTGAAGTTACAGTAATGGATTCAATTGCTCCTGTTTTGACAACTCCGGCTGCCCAAAACCTATGCTACAGTGAAACCTACTCTATTCCTACTCTGATAGCGAATGACAACTGCGAAATAGCTGCTGTTACTTATAACATTACAGGAGCTACCGAAAGAAGTGGTTCTGGCACAGATGCAAGCGGAAGTTTCAATGTAGGCGAATCTACGATTACTTGGACAGTTACCGATGTTAATAACAATCAAACTATTGACACTACTACGGTTACCGTAAATGCTCCTTTAGTTGTGAGTATTCCTGATGTATATGCAATGAATCCAAGTATTGATTTGGTTAACACACTATACCTTGGCTATGGACCAACTTTTCTTACTTTGAATGCAATTTCCGAAGGTGGCACAGGAAATCATAGTTACTTATGGAGTACAGGCGAAACAAGTTCCTCTATCAATGTAAGTAGTGCAGGAACCTACACCCTAACTATTACAGATACTAAAGGTTGTACCAGTGAAGCATCAATAGTGATTAATGTGTTAGACGTTAGCTGTGGAAATAAAAATGACAAAGTGATGATTTGTCATAACGGAGTCGCTCTTTGTGTTGCCTCAGCTGCTGTGCAGGCTCATCTAGATCATGGATGCAAATTAGGATCTTGTGCGGTTCAAGAGCCAACAGTTGAAGTATTAGCGTATCCTAATCCTACAGCTGGACAATTTACGGTTCAACTTAATGGTTATAAATCGTCTAAAGCAAATGTTGTGATAATGAGTACAGTTGGGCAAGTTTTAATGCAAAAAGAAGTTAGTCTGGTGGGTGGTAAGCAAACTGTTTTATGTAATATTTCTAATCATGCAAGAGGTCTGTACCTTCTGAAAGTACTTAGTGCAGATGGAGAGAAAAATTTAAAAATAGTACTCGAATAATAATAAGTATTGTTGTTGTTAAAAAAAATGTCCGAGAAGTGATTTTCGGACATTTTTTATGCTTAAAATTTATCGTTGACTTTTGTTTTGAGATATAGTGGGATTTTAAACCACCATCAAGTTACAACCTCTGATATCCGAATTATCAAAACGTCCCAATACTTCGAAAGAATTATTGGGATATTTTTTTCCTAAATCTTGTGTAGCGATAAACGAACAGGAATTGATATTAGCAAGGTCAATTACGTTGATACCACCTGTTTTTCCCTGAGGAATGTAAGTCAAAGCATCTTCGGTATCGCGAATGAGAATTTGCATCCAGGAAGGACATTCGAATACACCTTCGCCTAAAGAATAGGCTTGCGAAAGTAATTCGGTCATGCCGTATTCGGAATGGATGGATGATACCCCAAAGCCATCACACAATTGTTGGTGCAGTTCTTCGCGAATCATCTCTTTGCGTTTGCCCTTCATTCCGCCCGTTTCCATGATAATGGTGTTTTGGAGTTGGAATTGCTGTTTTTCGATTAAATCGAGTAAGGCATAAGTAACTCCAATTAAGATTACATTTTGTCCTGATTGGTCTAATTCGGTTAATTTTTTAATCAAATCCTCGTGGTTGTGGAGGTAAAAACCGCTTTCGGGATGATTGGAAAGTTTGATTAAATCTTCGACCATATAAATTAATGAAGAACCTTCTCTTTCCAAGTAGGAAGGAAGTAACGCCAAGATGACATAATCTTCGATGTTGCCGTAAAATTCAGCAAATCCCTTTCGGTAACTTTCTTCATAAAGGCTTACATCAGTTACCGGATGTTTGCTGGTAATCATCCCTGTAGTTCCGCTACTTGTAAAAGTAGTTTGAATAGGATTACTGTTGGAAACTACATTGTGGCTTTTAAAAAACTGAATGGGAAGAAACGGAATCTGTTGTAGTGATTTTACTTTTTGAACATCGACTTTTAGAAAATCGCAAAATTCCCGATATACTAAGTTGTTTTCATGTTGAAAACGAAACACTTTTAAGGCTGTTTTTTCAAATTGCTTTTGGCTGGAAATGGTAAATATATCGGTAGCTGTAATCAAGAATTTTTTTTGGTAAAGGTATAAATTTATTGCTTTTTCTTTAGCATAAAAAAAGCTTCAAAGGTTGAATTTTGAAGCTTTTTACTATTTAAGTTTAGATTATCTGATAATTAATTTTCGGGTAGCCGAAGCGTTTTGTTCGTTTATTTTAATAATGTAAACACCTGGCATTAGACCGGAAACATTCAGTTCCCTGGAGTTAAGATGGGTTTGAAGTACTTTTTTTCCCAATAAGTCAAAAATGATAATTTCTTTTTCACCATCATTTTTAGTTGTAATATTTACTCGACCGGTACTTACGGGATTAGGGTACAAATTCAAGCCCTCAATAACTGAGGGTGCGCTCAGGTTATTTTGCTGCTTGTTATCCTGAGCAACAACGCTTAGGGAGCAGAAAAAAACCGTTAAAAGGATACTATAAAAGTAGTTTTTTTTCATCAGCTTGATTTTGTGTAGTAAATATACAAAAAATCAAATAGTATGCCAAAAAAAAACATCCTGATAATCAGGATGTTTTTGAAAGTATTAAAGGGTGTTTACTGATTAGTTAACTAAATTAACACCATCAACAGTTGCCCAAGTTCCAGACGTTAGAGAAGCTCCTGTTGCAGTTGTACTTGTAGTAAATTGTCCTGTTGGGAAAGCTGGTATTATAGTTCCAGCTCCAGCAAATTGAGTAGTAGCATCATTAATTTTGATGTTAGTCAATTTAATTTTACTTCCATTTACTTGATTTGTGTTTGTAGTTACATCTTGAATTCTTACAGCAGCTGCTCCGGTTGTTGTGTATCCAGAGATTACTACGTTTGAAAATTCTCCATTTCCTTCTTTTTTGAACTGGATTGCATCATATTCTGCTGCAGATGAACCTCCTTCTGTTTGTGTTCCGGCTGTTCTTTTTAATGTAATATTAGCTATAACTGGCCAGTAAGTATTGTTGTTGTTAGAGGCTTCAATTTCCATTCCGAAATTTCCTGTACCTACTTGAATTGCTAACCAGTTAGAGTTGTTTTGTCCTCTCCATCCGTCTTGCCAGTCAAAAGAGTCGTCAAAGTTTCCGTAAGAAATCAAGTTTGTAGCACTTACTGTACCACCATAAAATTCATATCCATCATCAGCTCCTTTGTAAGCAACTAAATGGTCTAATGTAGTTCCTGATCCTACAGAGTAGAATGAAAACGCATTCATTTCACTTGTTCCGTCAGTAATTTTTTTACCTGCATATTCTACTCTAACGTATCTTAATGTTCCACCGTTATGAGCAGCATTTGTACCTCCATAAGTGTAGTTTAATCCGTCTTCTGATGTTTTTGAAGCCGTATCACCAGCACCTCTAATTGGAGCATCACCATACATGATAATTCCACCCCATGAACCGGCAATTTTTGATTGTTCAGTTAAAACGATAGGTTGATTAGCAGTTCCGTTCATGATTAATTTTCCACCATTTTTAACTACTAGTGCATCAACACCATCAGCAGCATTTGCTGTAACTGTTGAACCAGCATCAAAAGTAACAGTAACTCCGCTTTCAATAGTTACAATACCTTTAATAGTATAGTTTCCATATGCAATAGTCCTGTTTGTTGTAATAGCTCCGGTTAATTCTCCTTCTACAGGTTGAATAGTTCCTTCGTCGTCATTAGTTGAACAACTTGTGAATAAAGCTGCTAAGATTGATAAGCTTAATGCTAATTTTTTCATGATTGAATTGTTTTAATATTTTTTTACAAATGTATATCGGTAAGGAATTTTAGGTGTTTTCTAAAGTTTATGAAACAGTTATCATATTTGGATTAATTGTAATCTTAATGTTGCTTTAGTGTAAACAAAAAACCATCCTTTCGGATGGTAAGTTGTTAGTGTTAAAATGTATAAGAAATGCTGGTTGAAAATCCTGTACCTCTTTTGTATTCTTGTAAGGTTAATGAAGATTCTAATATTGGAATTTTATTGTCACCTCCTAAAACTCTTCTGTAATTTGGGTTCAAAATGTTGTTGATACTGAATTTAATATCCCATTTTTTATTAATGTTTTGTCCCCAAATAAAGTCTAGTTTATGAAAAGCTTTTTCGTATTCATTATCTTGTCCTGCAATACCTACTGCGTATATCCTGTCTCCGTAAACTCCATAAACTAGGGTTGCAGTATTTTTCCATTCACTATTGAATTCAAACGCATATTTTAAATCGGCATTTACTAACCAGTTTGAAGCTCCTTGTAGTTGTCTTTTTTCAAAAGTATCAAAATAGGATCCTCTGTTTGTGTCGGCAACAGCTTCTGTGTGCATAATTGATGTATTAGCTCCAAAAGATAGTCCTTCTAATTGTTCGGATAATCTGCTTAGTTCAATAATTACTTCGAATTCAGCACCAAAAATTGAAGCTGTTTTATTGTTGTAATAGGCAACTTGTCTTCCGGAACCACCACCAAAATTGTCAAATGAACGTTCGATAGGATCTTGAATGTGTTTTCCAAATAATGTAACTGCGAAAAGTTCGTTTTTAGTTGGGAAGATTTCATATTTTAAATCCACATTTGTATTTGTGGAATTTTTTAGATTTTCATTTCCTCTTTCAGATGTTCCGTCTGCACTAATATAAGTCATTGGAAGTGTTTCAAACAAAACAGGTCTGGTAATTGTTCTACTTGCTGCAAAACGGATGTTGCTGTTTTCGTTAACTAAATATTTGATGTTTAATGATGGCAGGATGTCTAGTTTTTCAGTTAGATTTGTTCTGTATGCAGATCCTATTGGGTCAAAAATCAATCGGTATTTCAGATCACGAATGGTATTTTCAGCACGTAAACCGGTGTTGATCTCAAGTTTTTCTCCTACATGAAATAACAAATTAGCGTAAACACCATCAACTCTGTTATCAAGTTTGGTTTTGTATTCTCCGTTAGTACTTTCAGTAAATGATAAGTTGTTGTTAGCAATATCATTTTGAATGGAACTGTCAATATTGTTTATGTTTACAATATTAGCAGGTTGAGATCCGTTTGGAATTCCGGAAATAAATCGGTAGGAGGTCGTCATGTATTCGGCATAGCCGTTGTATCCTGCTGATAATTTATTTTTTTTGTCTTCATTCTTTCCGAATAAATATTGATATTCAAAAAATCCTGACAAATGAAAATTGTTTTCAACGTCTAAAAATTGTCTGATAAGGTGGTTACTTCCATAACGTGTTTCTGCTTCTTCCTCATTTAAAAGCACACCGTTTATAAATTTTCTATCAGGCTGATTGTATTTTGTTCTGGTGTATGATAATCCTCCTTTAATAAGATGATTACCCTCTTCAGTTAACTTATATTCTGACTTTAACTGATTAGTAAAAAAGTTAGATTCGTCATATTGATTCAAACGAATAATTTCATTTGGATTGTCTTTCGCATTTCTGGTGTAACCAACCTGATCTTGAATTTGATTTTCGGTAGATTTTAAAAACAATGAAGTTGTTGATAATTTTAGGCGGTCAGTTTTGTATTCTAATCCAAGTAAAGCAGAAGCCTGAGTCAAAAATTTGTATTGGGAACGATTTAAGTTGTTGTCGTATTCTCCTTGTCCAATTGCAAAAAATCGATCAGCTCCTTTTCTAATTTGATATTTATTATCAAAATTAACTCCCAGAATGTATTTTAATGTGTTACTGTTTTTTCCTATTGAAAAATTATCAGCATGAGTAACCCCAAAACTTGTGTTTAAAGGAGATTTCATTTTCTTTACATTCCAGCTTGATTCGAAATTATTATTAATTTGTCCGTTTGGTATTTTACCAAATCCACTTGGTAATTGTCTTTCCTGTCCTCCAAATCCAAAGAAGCTTTTTGTGTTATCAGCATCTGATGAAAGTAGAAAATCACTCATATTGTTATTGGTAGTATATCCAACACCATAGCTTAATTTGGTAAAGCTAGTTGTAGGTTGTGATGTATGAATATCAATTGTTGCACCGGCAAAATCACCATAAATATTTGGATTGAAAGTTTTAAAAACATCCATATAGCCAACAATATCAGTTGGGAATAAATCTAAAGGAATGATTTTCTTAAAAGGGCTGTTTGAAGGAACCGCCAAATCGTTCACTTGTAGATTGTTGTATCGGTCTTCTAATCCACGTACAAATAACCCTCTGGATTCTACTTTGGTGATTCCGGTTATTTTTGTTAGTCCTGCTTCAACATCACTAACACCTTTTCGGGACATTTCCTGTGCGCCAATAGATTGCTTAATTTCAACTGCATTTTTTTGTTCAAGTAATAATGCTGTTTCTTTTTGTCTGTTTTTAGTAGCAGTTACTACAACATCCTTGAGGGTATAACCACCTGATGAGAGTGATTGATCAAGAGTTAGTTTAGCTCCTTCGGTTACTTTTACGGCAACTTCCTTAGTTTCATAACCAACAAAGCTATATTGAATTGTGTAGCTTCCCGGTGCGATACTAATAGTGTATTTTCCATTAATATCGGTAGTAGTGTTAATTTTAGTCCCTTTTACAAGCACAGTTGCAAAAGGTAGTGTTTCATTGTTCGAATTTTTGTCTGTTATTACTCCTGAAATTGTACCTTTACTCTGAGCAAAGCTAATTGTTGTAATAAAAAGCGTTAGAATCAATAATCTAAGTTTCATAATTTGATTAAATTTTTTGCAAAGTAATGTCAGCTTTGTAAAGTTGGTGTTAATCGGTTGTTACGATTATGTTGCTTCAATATTATCAAATCGTTATCTCTTTAAATTACAGTTAACACAACTTTTATGCTGTTTTTTTATTAGTACATTTACCATCGCAAAAGAAAATTTGCTAGCTATGAAAAAGAAAAACACAAAGATTTTACTGGTAGATGATGAACCAGATATTTTAGAAATTGTAGGTTACAATTTAGCTCAGGAAGGCTATCAAATTGTTACAGCTTCTAATGGTAGAGAGGCAATTACTAAAGCTAAAAAGGAATTACCTGATTTAATTATCATGGATGTGATGATGCCGGAAATGGACGGTATGGAAGCCTGTGAGAATATTAGAAACATTCCTGAATTGAGCGAAGTGATTATTACTTTCTTAACAGCAAGAAGTGAAGATTATTCTCAGGTAGCCGGTTTTGATGCCGGGGCCGATGATTATATCACTAAGCCGATTAAGCCAAAGTTATTAGTAAGTAAAGTAAAAGCTTTATTGCGAAGATTGAAAGAAGCAAGCGGACAGGACAGCGAAACGCTAAATGTGGGCGGAATCGAAATTAATCGTGAAGAATATAAGATTATCAAAGACGATGTAGAGATTGCTTTGCCTAGAAAAGAGTTTGAATTATTTTACCTTTTAGCTTCAAAACCAGGAAAAGTATTTAAAAGAGACGAAATCCTGGATAAGGTTTGGGGTAATGAAGTTGTGGTAGGCGGAAGAACTATTGATGTACACATTAGAAAATTGCGTGAAAAAATAGGTGATGATCTTTTTAAAACCATAAAAGGAGTAGGGTATAAATTTGAAGTATAAGATTGGTTTTTAAAACCATATAAGTTATACCACCATTTAGAATATAAAATGTTCTTGATTGTCAGTTCGAGAGCAGTCGAGAACTACTATTAATCTCGACTGCGCTCGATTTGACAAAAAACAATCAGACCTCTCTATATTTCTAAATGGTATTACACCCAACGGGAAGTCATATAAGTTTAACCAATGTTATAGTTAGGTTTTCTTTTTGTTCTTATGCTTACATGCTCTTATTTTCAAAATGATATTTTTGTAATCAGCCAAAGAGAAAAAACGTATCTGACTCCTGCCTGTCGGCAGACAGGTATATGGTTAAAAAAAGACAGGGTTGTTATTATTTAAGAACAAAGACGAATAAATGAAAATTAGCTTCAAAAAAACATACAAGTTTGCCATCAAATCGGCATTTTACATCAGCCTTTTTTCTACGGCTTTTGTTCTTTTTCTGGCAATGATAATTTTTAATACCACTACCAAAACCTTATTTCTTTTCGGGATTATTTTTGTTTTTGCTATTTATCTCTTTTCATTTTTGGTACTTCAATACCGTGTGGAGCGTTTTATTTACAGAAGAGTCAAAAAAATCTACGACGATGTTTCCCTGTTAGAATCCAGTACGCTTATCAATCAGCCTATCACAACTGATATGGAAACGCTGACCCGTGAAGTCAAGAAGTTTGCCACCGATAAAAAACTGGAAATCGAAATGCTGCAAGTTCGTGAAGAATACCGAAGAGAGTTTCTGGGGAATATATCGCATGAGTTAAAAACACCATTGTTTACCGTGCAAGGTTATATTTCTACTTTGCTTGACGGAGCAATGGAAGACAAGGCTATTCGTAAAAAATATTTAAAACGTGCCGATAAAGGAGTAGAGCGACTCATTTATATAGTAGAAGATTTGGATATGATTACTAAACTCGAATCGGGTGATTTGAATTTAGAAATAACCGAATTTGATATTGTAGAGCTGATTCGAAATGTTTTCGATTTGTTAGAAATGAAAGCTGATAAAAAGAAAATCAATTTGGTTTTTGAAAATGAAAATATCCAGCCTAATTTTGTCAAAGCCGATAAAGACCGAATCCAGCAGGTGATAGAAAACCTGATTGTGAATTCGATTAAGTACGGTAAAAAAGAAGGAACTACCGAAATTGCCGTTGTGAATTTAACTAAAGAAAAGGTCTTAGTCAGAATAAGTGATGACGGCGAAGGAATTGAAAAACAAAATATTCCAAGGCTTTTTGAACGTTTTTATCGCGTGAACAAAAGTGGTTCCAGAGCCGAGGGAGGTTCGGGATTAGGTTTAGCCATTGTAAAACATATTATCGAAGCGCATAAAGAGAAAATATATGTAGAAAGTGAATTCGGAATTGGATCTGAGTTTTCATTTACCATCGAAAAAGCTAAGAAGAAAAAGAAAGAAAAAGAAAAGGATAAAGAATTAGTGCCTGAATAGCATTTGTAAATTAAAAACACTTAAAAGGTGTCGTTGTTTGTACAGCGACACCTTTTTTGTTTTATACAAGTGTAATTGAGTCATTTTTGAAAAAATAGCGATACGAAGGTTGTTTGGTTGTTTTAAAAATCAGATTTAGAGCTTCGTTTTAGTATTTAAATGGAAATTTTAAGATAAACGAATTTTGGAATTGTAAATAAATATCCTCAAATATGAAGCCGAAAAGTATTTTTTTTGATAAAAACAGAATGCTGTTTTTTCTCAATGTTAAGTAAATGTTAACAAATAAAAGCTTCTTAAGTACTGTGTTTATTGGTTTTTTAATTT
The DNA here is from genome assembly GCF_006386525.1 of Flavobacterium sp. GSA192. NCBI lineage: Bacteria > Pseudomonadati > Bacteroidota > Flavobacteriia > Flavobacteriales > Flavobacteriaceae > Flavobacterium > Flavobacterium sp. GSA192. Next base: position 559,031 of record NZ_VAHC01000002.1, read on the forward strand.
CTGCGTATGTGTTTAAATGTAGAATTAGAGTGCTAATGTAAACAAATGTTTATGCAGTGGTGTTCAAATGGTAACTCAGGCTTAATATTGGATAAAAAGTTTAATATTAGTTTTGCGTTAAAATAATGTAATATTGATTTATACTTAAAATGAAAAGATTTTTATTTACAGGTTTACTGTTGGTTTCGTCATTAATGAATGCGCAAGATGTAAAGAAAGACGAGATTAAAAAAGAAGTAGTTCGAATTTTAGATTCTATTAATTCGGCTAACAAACAAAAACAGAGCGAACAGGAAAAACCAATGCTTACTGAAAAACCGGAGAAATCCGAGAAAAAAGAACATTGGTATGATAATATTGGTTTAAGAGGTTATGTGCAGGTACGATACAATGGCTTGTTGTCAACAAATGATAAAGTAGCTTGTGATCAATGTGATAAATCCTGGGGGACGACTTCAACTGCTCCGGATGCAAAATCAAACAATGGCCTTTTCTTAAGACGTGCACGTTTGGTGTTCTCAGGTCAAATACATCCTAATGTTTATGTTTATATTCAGCCGGATTTTGCCAGTTCTCCTGTTTCTGGAGCATTGCATTTTGCCCAATTAAGAGATGCGTATTTTGATTTGTCATTTGATAAAAAGAGAGAATTTAGAGTGCGTATAGGACAAAGTAAAGTGCCTTATGGTTTTGAAAATATGCAATCAAGTCAAAACCGATTGACATTAGACCGAAACGACGGTTTGAACAGTGCTGTGGTTAATGAGCGTGATTTGGGAGCTTTTTTCTACTGGGCACCAGCAGCGGTTAGAGAGCGTTTTGCTATGTTGATTAAAGAGGGTTATAAAGGTTCGGGAGATTACGGAGTATTTGCCTTTGGAGCTTACAACGGTCAAACGGCTAATAAATTAGAAGCAAATAGAAACCTGCATGTGGTAACCCGTTTTAGTTATCCGTTTGTAGTAGGGAACCAAATTATCGAGCCGGGAATTCAGGCTTATACCGGAAAATGGGCTTTTACTAGCGAACTTTCTACAGGTGTAACTACTGCTAACAAACAAAATACCTTAGATCAACGTGTGGCGGCTTCTTTTATATTGTATCCAAAACCATTCGGGATTCAGGCAGAATATAACATTGGTAAAGGACCTCGTTACAACAAAACAACAAATACGGTTGATGTATCTCATTTAGAAGGAGGTTATGTATTACTGAACTACAAATTAGATTTGCCTAGACATCATTTGATTTATCCTTTTGCAAAATTCCAATACTATGATGGAGGAAAGAAATTTGAAAAAGATGCCAGAAGTTATGTAGTAAGAGATTACGAATTAGGATTGGAATGGCAGCCTTTCAAAGCTTTTGAATTAGTAGCCGAATGGGTAATTGCCGATCGTACTTTTGAAGACAGCGCATTGCCTGTCAACAGACAACGTGGTAATTTATTGCGATTACAAGCGCAGTTTAATTTTTAATTCATTCTAATCTAAACAATATATTTAAAAATTAGTTTTCCTTGAAAAAAGTGTCCAATTGCTTAATGATGAATTAACGCAGGCTTAATATGGAGGATTTACTTTTGCAACAATTAATTTAAAACAAAATGAAAAAAACAAAATTATTTTTGATTTTACCTTTAATAGGTATGTTGAGTTGTGGTAAGGCTAAAACAGAAGATAAGGCTTCTGAGGATAATGCAGCAGCTGTTTCAGTAACTATCAAAGGAAGTGATACTGTTTTGCCATTGGCTCAAAAAGAAGCTGAAGATTTAATGAAATCTGACAAAAACATCAGTGTTACTGTAGTAGGTGGAGGATCAGGAGTAGGGATTACTGCTCTTATCGATGGAACTACTGATATTGCCATGGCTTCAAGAGATTTGAAAACAGAAGAGAAATTGAAATTCTCAGAAGCTAAAAAAGAGATTGAAGAAGTAGTTATTGCATTTGATGCTTTAACTGTAATTGTGAATCCGGCTAATGGAGTTTCTAAGTTAACTCGTGAGCAATTAGAAGGAATTTTTACCGGAGCAATTAAAAACTGGAAAGAAGTAGGTGGAGCCGATGAGAAAATTGTGGCTTATTCCAGAGAATCTTCTTCAGGAACTTACGAGTTTTTTAAAGAAGAAGTAATGGGTAAGAAAAACTACGCTACAGATGTGTTAAGTTTACCGGCTACAGGAGCCATTGTTCAGGCTGTAGGTCAGACAAAAGGAGCGATTGGTTACATTGGTTTGGCTTATGAAACTAAAGAAGTAAAACAATTAGCGGTTTCTTATGATCAGGGAAAAACCTTTGTTGAGCCTTCAATAGCTAGTGCTAAAGATAAAAGCTATCCAATTTCAAGACCGTTATTTTATATGTATGATAAAACAAATGCAGCCAAAGTAAAATCAATAGTTGATTATGCGCTTTCGGATGTAGGTCAAAAAACAGTTTCAGATATTGGTTATATTCCATTAAAATAATTCTAAAGGTTATTATAAGTTCTTGAAAAGGTTATCATTTTTTATCGATAACCTTTTTTTATACCCAAAAATACATTGGCTTAACATTAAGTTAACTCAATAGTAATAACTACAGAACATTCAGTCAGTCAGGCTGATGTAATTTTGCAAAAAAATAAAAGATACTGATTTGAAAACAAATTTTAAACAGCTGAAAGAGAAGCTTGTCGAAGCCATTTTAATGCTAAGTGGTGCGGCCACAAGTATTACCGTAGTTTTGATTGTTTTTTTTCTATTTATTGAAGGTGCTGGAGTTTTTAATAGAAAACCCATTGATGATGGTTATTTGTTAGTGGTTAATGCTACTAACAAAGTAAAGACCCTTCAGCCTTCGCAAGTAAAAGATGTTTTTGATAAAAAAATAACCAATTGGAATCAACTCGGAGGTGAGAACAGGCCCATAGTGTTATTTACAACCAGTGATATTACCCAATATTATACTGAGGAAGAATTAGGAGCTAACTTTGAGCATTTTCCTGAAAAAATTAATGAACTAATTCAGAAACAACCCGGCATTATTGCTTTTTTTTCAGATAAATACAAGTCGGATCAATTTGTTGGCAAAGAGTTAGATATTGATAAAATTAAGGTTTGGGAATTTTTGTCAGGTGAAGAATGGTTTCCTACAGCCCAGCCCATTGCTCAAATGGGAGTAAAGCCTTTAATTTATGGAACGCTGTGGGTAAGTTTTGGTGCTATTTTATTGGCTTTGCCTATTGGATTAGCAGCGGCAATTTATCTTAGTGAAATTGCTCAAAAAAGAACCCGAAGTTTATTAAAACCTTTAATCGAATTATTAGCCGGAATTCCATCGGTAGTTTATGGTTTTTTTGGATTAGTGGTGATTGTCCCTTTAATTCAGGAAATGTTTAATTTGCCTGTAGGCGAAACCGGATTAGCAGGAAGTGTGGTTTTAGCTATTATGGCTTTGCCAACTATTATTACTATTTCAGAAGATGCCATGCGCAATACGCCACGTGCCATGAAAGAAGCCAGTTTGGCTTTAGGTGCATCCAAATGGCAAACGATTTATAAGGTGGTCATGCCTTATTCGGCTTCGGGAATTACTGCGGGAGCTATTTTAGGAATTGGTAGGGCTATTGGCGAAACCATGGCGGTATTAATGGTGACCGGAAATGCTGCTGTAATTCCTAATACCCTTTTAGCTCCGGTAAGAACCATTCCGGCAACCATTGCTGCCGAACTGGGTGAAGCACCAAACGGAGGTTTGCATTACGAAGCCTTATTTGCTTTGGGTTGTATTTTATTCCTAATCACATTTGGGATCAATATGTTAGTCGAATTAGTGACTAACAGAAAAGCACACAAAAAACATTAATAATGAAAGCACAAAATAAATTAGCCCGTAAAAAGAGAATTAGTCAAAACATTGCTTTTGGAATCTTTACAGCAATAAGTTATGCTATTGTAGCCCTTTTATTTGTTATTCTGGCATTTATTGTGGTCAAAGGAATCGGCGTAATTAGTTGGGAATTCATTACAGCAATGCCAAGTAACGGAATGACCGAAGGCGGAATTTTTCCTGCCATCATAGGTACGCTTTGTTTGGTTTTGGCAAGTATGATTTTTGCTTTTCCGGTGGGTGTTTTTGCTGCAATTTACATGAACGAATATGTAAAAGACGGTTGGGTTAAAAAGATAATCAAACAGATGACAAATAATCTGGCGGGAGTTCCATCGATTGTTTTTGGGTTGTTCGGAATGTCATTATTTGTAAATAAACTGGGTTTTGGCGATTCAATTTTAGCCGGTGGATTAACTCTGGGATTATTAGTACTTCCTGTTGTTATCAGAACAACTGAAGAATCTTTAAAAGCTGTTGATTCTACTTTCAGGCAGGCCAGTTTAGGTTTGGGAGCTTCTAAATGGCAAACAACAAGCAAAGTAGTTTTGCCAATCGCTTTTCCAAATATCATTACCGGTTTGATTCTTTCCATCGGAAGGGTTTCAGGCGAAACAGCTCCTATTTTATTTACTGTAGCCGCTTATTTTTTGCCTAAATTACCTTCGTCTATTTTTGATCAGGCTATGGCTTTGCCGTATCATTTATATGTAATTGCAACCAGTGGGACTAATATTGAGAAATCCAGAGCAATGGCTTATGGAACGGCACTTATTTTAATTGTAATTGTATTAATCTCTAATTTATTGGCGAATGCACTTCGTAAATATTACGGGAAAAAAGTAAAAATGAATTAATGCCATTAAAGTTGGTTTATTAAGTAAAAGTAAAAAGTATAACATGCACAAAATAGAATCCAAAAACGTAAATTTTTTTTACGGAGAAACCCAGGCCTTACACGACATTTCGTTATCGATGAAGGAGAATACTGTTACGGCACTTATTGGGCCATCAGGTTGTGGGAAGTCAACTTATTTGCGTTTATTGAATCGAATGAATGATTTGATTGATAACACCCGAATGGAAGGAAGTATTTTAATTGATCAAAAGGATATTTATCAAAAGAATACTAATGTTGATGATTTGAGAAAGAATGTGGGAATGGTGTTCCAGAAACCTAATCCTTTTCCTAAAACAATCTATGAAAATGTAGCCTATGGTTTGAGAGTAAACGGAGTTGAGGATAAACATTTAATCGAAGAAAGAGTCATTACTTCCATTGAGCAGGTGGCACTCTGGGATGAGGTAAAAGACAAGTTAAAAAAATCGGCATTTGAATTATCCGGTGGACAACAACAGCGTTTGTGTATTGCCCGTGCTCTGGCTATACAGCCTTCGGTTTTATTGATGGATGAGCCTACTTCGGCATTAGATCCTATTTCGACTTCAAAAATTGAAGAATTAGTACACGAATTAAAAAAGCAATATACTATTGTTATTGTGACGCATAATATGCAGCAGGCAGCGCGTGTGAGCGACAATACAGCTTTTTTCTATATGGGAAAATTGATTGAATGTGATAAGACAAAAACGATTTTTACCAAACCGGCAATACAGCAAACTGAGGATTATATAACGGGAAGATTTGGCTGATAATTGTTCCCAATTGTAATCGGATAACTTTAAAATTAAAAAAATGGCATCACACTTCGAAATAGAATTAGATAAACTTAAAAACGTAATCATCAAGATCGGTACTCTTGCCGAAAATCAATTAATTGAAGCGGTAAAAGCTCTGCTTTCAGAGCCTATGGCCGAGAAGAAAGAGGTGAAAAAAACCGAAGAAAAAATAGATAGATTAGATGTGAAAATCGATGAGATTTGTCAAACTATTTTTGCCTTGCAACAGCCTGTAGCTTCCGATTTGCGGTTTATCATGGCTTCGATGCAAATTAGTAATGAGATTGAGAGAATTGGCGATTTGGCAATGAGTGTTATCAAAAATTCGAAAAACATTAAAGACAAACACGATTTAATTGTAAAATTCAATGTAGCCGAATTGGCAAAACAAGTTGAGGAAATCACGGTAAAAATGAATCAGTGTTTTTTAGATAGAAGCGAAACCACTATTGGAGAAATTTTTGTACTTAATAACAGTATTAAAAAAGGAACCGACGATACGATTCATAATTTGATGAACGAAATGAAATCGAATTCGAAAGCTGTAGTTTCGGGAATGAATCTGGTAATGGTTTTAAAACATTTAGAGCGCGTTTCAGAACATTGTACTAATATTGCTGAGCACGTTCATTTTATGATTAAGGCTAAGATTATCAAACATGAAAAGTTTGAGGATAAGCAATAGCTATCGAATATTTTTATCACAAAAAAACCAGGTTTTTCATTTTGAAGAATCTGTTTTTTTTTGTTGGATATTTTGTTTTTAGAGTGCAGTTATATTGTCAAATAAATTTTTAGATATTGGTTTTGTAGCATATAGCACTACATTTTTGTCTAATTTGGCACGGGAAATATCACTATTGTCTATAGAAGAGGAAACCATTATTATTTTACAGTGTTGAGTTGTGTTTTTAAAAAGCTGTCTGTAATTTTCTAAGAATTCAAAACCATCCATTACAGGCATATAAATATCAAGAAAAATGATTTGTGGCATTAACTGGCTGTTTCCTTGGTTTTCTGTGATGTATTTTAGCGCTTTTTCGGCAGAGGAGTATTGTAAAATATTTTCACAAAAATTATTTTTAGTCAGTAATTTTGAAAATATAAAGAGATCAATTTGATTATCATCAATAATCATAATCCTTTCAAAGTTGGGTTTCAATTCATTTTTCATAAAAATAGTCTATAAGTGTTTTTTAAGTATAATTGCAAAACGGACTTAATTTATTTGAATATGTTTTTAGAACCATTTATATTATTTTGTGGGCTCAATTGTTGTGTTTTATGGGTAATGTCTTTTATGATGTCGTCTAATTCCAGAACTGATGTTTTTAAGCTTTTTTGAAAGAATTTTTTTTCTTCATCATCTAAGTCGTATTCTTCCATATAGTTGAGTAGCCCTAAAATTCGCGCTACAGGTGAACGTACCACATGAGATTGAATTCGTGCTATTTCTTTTAAATTTTCATTTTGGCTTTCTATCGTTTTCAGATATTTTATTTTTTCTGTAATATCATAAACCAGCATTAATTTTGCCTTGCGACCCAGAAATTCTATATGTGTACTTTGTATTTCTACATCAATTTGGGTTCCGTTTTTCTTGATGTGTTTGAATTTGTCTTTAAATAAAGTTTCATTATCATGCAAAGCCTGTTTCATTTTTGTCATTTCTTCAAGCGGTTTAATGTCTTTGATGGTCATTGCTAAAAATTCCTGTAACGAATAACCGTAATGATTAATTGCCGCTTGATTGACGTCTAAAAAGAACAATGTTTTTACATCAAACACCCACATCGGAATTGGACTCAGGTGAAATAAATCGCTATAAAGCTTTTTGGATTCTTCTAATTCGTCTTTTTTTCTTTTTCTTTCGATGTTATAAACTACACTTTTATAGAGTAAAGTAGCGTTTAATTCGTCTTTATTCAAATAATCGGCAACGCCCAGATGTAACGATCGAACACTAAATGCAATGTCACTATATCCTGTAAGTACAATTACCGGGATTTCTCCGGCATTCAGTAAAATGTTTTTTATGAGTTCTTCTCCCTGTTTGTCGGGTAAGCTTAAGTCTAAAAAGATGATATTGAAACAATATGGAGATTTGGTTAAATACTCTTTTGCTTCCGTAAAATTTTTTGCATTTTCTATTTTTAATGAAGCAAAGCTTTCCGTCAGGTATTCCTCTATTAAATAGAAATCACCCGGATTGTCCTCAACAACAAGAAATTTATAAGAGGCTGAACTTTCTTTCATAGGTGTTTGTTAATTAGATGATTAAAAAAATTAATCCTGAATTTTTAAAAATATTGTATTTAAAAGGCTTCTGTTGTTAACGAATTGAATTAATATTTTTTAAATTTTAAAGAAAATCTGTGGTGTCTTAAAAAATGTAAGATTGTATAAGTCTAAATTTAGTCTTTTTTTATTGATTAAAGCAAATGATTTGTAGTTCTTTTTTCATAAATTACAGCTGTTATTTTAAAAATGTTTAAAATTAACTTTTAAGAGGGTGATTAATTCGTAAGGCTTTATCGGGTGTTAATAATCTTGATACACTTTAATGAAGACCAAAATAGATTTGCTTTGTTCCGGTAAAGTTCTAAAAACAATCTTAAAAGTTAATTTTTAGTATTTATAAAATCAAAAAAAAAAAGGGATAGTTTTTAAGCTATGAAAATTAATCAAAAAATAAGAAAAGTGAAAGAAAGTTATAGTGATTTGTTCTATTTTAATCCTTTGCCAAATTGTTTTTTTGATTTGGATACTTTTGAAATTCTTGATGTAAATAATGCGGCTGTTGCATTATATGGATATAATAAAGAGGAGTTTTTCCAATTGACTATTATGGACTTAATGCCGCCCGAATCGTTTTCTAAAATGCTTCTTACAATTTCTCAGGAAGAGGCAAACACAGCAGCTATTTATTTGGGTGTTTTTACGCATAAAAAAAAGAGTGGAGAAAATATCCGGATAGAAATGAACGGACATCCAATAGATTTTCAGCAAAAAAAAGGTATGCTGGTAGTTTGTCAGGATGTAACAGAGCGGGAATTGAAGTATAGAAATTTAAAAGAATCAGAAAAAAGATTAAAAGCGGCTTCTGCAATAGCAAAGTTGGGATATTGGAAATTGGAGCTAGATGCAAACACACTTTCCTGGTCTGATGAAGTTTATAAAATATGGGGTCGAACAAAAGAAGATTTTGATGTAAATTATGATAATTTTTTTCAAACGATTCATCCCGATGACAAGGAAACTTTTGAAATAGAGCAAAATGCTTCATTTTCAGGAGAGAAAGAACATGATTTTACTCATAGAATAATTTTGCCCGATGGCAGTATAAGATGGGTGCATGAATTAGGGCGATTGGTGAAAGACCAAAATGGAGAGCCAATTGCTTTTGAAGGAACGGTAAGAGATATTACTATAGAGAAAGAAGAAGAACAAAGGCATAAGCTATTAGAAAGTGTAATTACTAATACCCATGACGCTATATTAATTACTGAAGCCGAACCCTTTGATTCTCCTGGACCACGTATTGTATATGTTAATGAAGCATTTACTAAAATGACGGGCTATGAGTCTCATGAGGTTATAGGTAAAAGCCCTCGTATATTACAAGGGCCAAAATCAAACAAAGCGGAACTTGCCAAACTTAAAAAAGCACTTCAAAATTGGGAATCTTGTGAAATTACAATTATTAATTATAAGAAGAATGGAGAAGAATTTTGGATTAATTTTTCTGTTACTCCTGTAGCTAATGAAAAAGGATGGTTTACCCATTGGATTGCAATTGAGCGGGATGTGACTGCGAAAATGAATCGTGAATTAGAGCAAAGGCTGTTAAGACAAATAAGTTTAATATTTAATGAAGAGACAGAACTTAAAAGTGCCACGAATAAGTTGTGTTCTGAATTTGCTGATTTTGGAGAATTTGATTTTGTAGAAGTTTGGATTCCTAATCTTGAAAATTCACTGATTCAACTGCTGAGTTATCATAATAATTCGAATACGGCAGCACAGTTTTACCTTCAAACACAGGAAATAAGATCTTTTAAATTTGGTGAAGGTCTGGCAGGTTTGGTATGGGAAACCAAAAAGCCGATTGTTTGGGATATAGAAGATAAGAAGGATTTTATTGTCAGGAAAGATGCCGCATTGCAGGCAGGTATTCAGGCAGTTTCAGGCATTCCTTTGCTGTTTAAAGATTCAATTGTAGGGGTGTTGGTTTTTGGTTCCACTAAAAAAAGTGTGCAATTGAATCGGTATGTTGGTGTTTTTAAAGAATTGGAGACCTTCATCGGTTCAGAAATAAACAGAAAAACGCTTGAGTCAAGCCTTGACCATTTATTTAAAGCGATTCCGGATATTGTTTGTTTAGCCGATTTTCAAGGTAGGTTTCTTAAAATGAATGCCGCAGGATGTGAGTTGTTAGGGTATTCGGAAGAGGAATTACTTTTTCATCATTGTGTGGAATTTGTACATCCTGAAGATAAAGATATTTCATTACAGGAGTTGCAAAAAATAGGAGAGGACAAAACTACTTTTAAGTTTGAAAATAGATATATTACCAAAAAAGGAGAAATTGTCTGGTTAAGCTGGGTGTGTACTTCACAACTTGAAGACGGATTAATTTATGCTACTGCAAAAAATATAACAAAAGAGAAAAAGTTAAGTGAACTTAATGCTCAGGCATCATCATTAGCTAAAATTGGAAGCTGGGAAATTGATTTGATTGACGGAAAACTGTTTTGGACAGATATGGTGCATCAACTGCATGAGACAAATCCTAGAAATTTTGTTCCGGATTTATTAAAAGGAATCAATTTCTATCGAAAGGATTTTAGGGAAATGATTAGGCAGAGTATTAATTCCTGTATTTCAGAAGGTAAGACCTTTAATTTTGAAGCGGCACTTATTACTGCTAAAAAGAATGAACGTTGGGTACGTGTAATAGGCAATGCTGATTTGGTAGATGGAAAATGTGTGCGTATATACGGTAGTTTTCAGGATATTCATGATGCTAAAATGTTAGAACTTCAATTCAGTGAAATTTTAGGCAGTATTTCGGATGCCTTTTATGCTCTTGATAAAAATTGGAAGATTAATTATTTTAACAAAGAGGCAGAAAATCTTCTTCAAAAAAGAGCTGTCGATGTTCTTGGTAAGAATTTGTGGCAGGAATTCCCAGCTGCCATAGGAACCTCTTTAGAAAGGGTTTATTACAATGTTGCAAAATCCAAAGAATCAACTTCTTTTGAATATCTTTTTCCCGGAGATGGCAAATGGTATGAAATAAATGTCTATCCTTCAAACGGAGGAATTTCGGTTTATTTTAAAAATATTGATGAACGTAAATTGGCTAGGGAGAAACTTGAAAAAGCCTATCTGGAGAAAAACAACATTGTAGAAAGTATTGCCGATGCGTTTTTTACGATAGATGAAAATTTTATAGTATCGTATTGGAATAGAGCAGCCGAAGAATTATTGGGTGTTAAAAGAGAACAGCTTTTAGGCAAAAATTTGTGGGATGTATTCCCGGATGCTGTTTCTCTTCCTTCCTATACTAATTATCATAAAGTTTTAGAAACCGGACAGCCCATTAGTTTTGAAGATTATTACGGGATTTGGCTAGAAGTAAATGCTTATCCTTCAGGAGATGGATTAACAGTGTTTTTTAGAGATATTTCTTTGAGAAAAAAATTATTAGATGTTTACGAAGAAAGAAATAATATACTGGAAAGTATTGGCGATGCCTTCTTTGCAGTCGATAATGAATGGATTGTAACTTATTGGAACAAGGAAGCTGAAAATCTTTTAGGTAAAAAAAGGGATTCGATAATGGGTAAAAATCTTTGGGAAGAATATGCCGATGCTATAGATTCCGATTTTTATCGCCAATATCATTTTGCTATGGAAACTCAAAAAAATGTAAGTTTTGAAGAGTATTACACTACATTGAATAAATGGTTTGAAGTTTCTGTATATCCATCATCAGATGGTCTTTCGGTTTATTTTAAAGATGTAACCTTGAGGAAACAGTCTGATTTAAGACTTTTAAGGGCCAATGAACGATTTGAAAAAGTAACAGAAGCTACCAATGATGCTATTTGGGATTTAAAAATAGAAGAGGGTATCTTGTATTGGGGAATTGGATTTAAAAAACTTTTTGGGCATGATTTAGATAAAATCACTCCAACAATGCAATTCTGGACAGAAAATGTCCATCCGGATGATTTTAAAGCTGTGCATGAAAGTCTTTTAAGAGTAGAACAGGATAGTAAATTATTGAATTGGAAAAGTGAATATCGATTCAGGCGTGCAGATGGTACTTATGCTTATGTAATTGACAGGGCTATTTTTATTAGAAATAATAAAGGAGAAGCGATACGAATAATTGGTGCGGTAACTGATGTTTCTGAAAGAAAACTTCAGGAAGTTAAACTTCAGGAAGCAAATGAATCCTTAAAAAAATATGCTCATGATTTGGAACTTAGTAATGAACAGTTAGAGCAATTTGCATTTATTGCTTCACATGATTTACAGGAACCATTGCGTATGATAACCAGTTTTATGAACCAACTGGAAAGAAAATATGGTGACGTTTTAGACCAAAAAGCACATGAGTACATTTATTTTGCAACAGATGGTGCCAAAAGAATGAAGCAAATTATTCTTGATTTATTAGAATATTCAAGAGCCGGTAAACTCGATGAGAACAAAGAAAAGGTAAGTCTGGCGGATATGGTTGAGGATTATAAAATTCTTAGGAGTAAAATTATCACTGAAAAATCGGTTTTAATACATTTTAATCATTTGCCAATAATCGAAGCTTTTCGAGTTCCATTAGTTCAAACTTTACACTGTTTACTGGATAATGCCATTAAGTATTCGTCAAAAACAGTCTCGCCTGTTGTAGAATTGAAAGTGGAAGACAAAACAGAGGAATGGTTATTTGTTGTAAAAGATAATGGAATAGGAATTGCCAGTCAGTTTTTTGAAAAAATATTTATTATCTTTCAACGATTGCACAATAGGAATGAATACAGTGGAACGGGAATAGGTTTGGCTATAGCCAAAAAGCATATAGAATCCTGGGGAGGTAAAATATGGCTGGAATCTGAAGAGAACAAGGGAACTACTTTTTATTTTACAATTCCTAAAAACAACCCCAAAGTATAGTTGAATTTAGATATTTTCTTTTGCTTGGTTTGTATAGAAAAATTAAAAAAAAACATAAAATTATAGCGTATGAAGCCAGTACACATTTTATTAGTTGAAGATAATGAAGGAGATATTGTATTAACTCTTGATGCTTTTGAAGAAAGTAAAATTAAGACTGATATAAGTGTTGTAAGAAATGGGGGAGATGCCTTAGATTTTCTTTTTAAAAGAGGAGCTTATACCGATGTTGAAAAACCTGATTTGATTTTACTGGATATTAATATGCCAGTATTTAGCGGTCATGAAGTTTTGAAACAAATTAAACATAGCGAAGGATTAAAGAAAATTCCGGTAATTATCTTGACTACTTCTTCTGCTAAGAAAGACATTAATTTGGCTTATGAAAATTACAGTAACAGTTATGTTGTAAAACCAATTGATATGGATGAGTTTTTAAAGGCAATTCTTAAAATAGAGGAGTTTTGGTTACAATTATCCAAGAGGGTTTAAAACTTAACCGATTATCTGTAATCAATGTGGATTGTTGGTTTTTCAATTAGAGAAAAGAACTATTCGACTGATAACCAATTGATAAACTGATATGATAGTAGTAAATGTTGATAAATTTATAAGGTTTCCTAAGAGGAAGAAATTATAAATTTTGTAAGTAAATATGATTTTAACATAAGTATTAAAAAAAGGATTATGATTAAACCAGATACGTTTGTATGGGAAAATGAGAGGTTAAAAGACTTAGATTCTTATGCTATTATAGATACTCTGCCTGAAGATGAGTACGATGAGTTAACTTATTTAGCATCTCAAATATGTGGTACTCCAATTTCACTGATTAGTCTTTTAGACAATAAAAGACAGTGGTTTAAATCACATTATGGTACCGATGTTATGGAAACTTCTAAGGAAATTGCTTTTTGTGCCCATGCAATACTCAATCCTGATGAAGTATTTATTGTTCAGGATGCCAGAAATGATCATCGATTCTATGATAATCCTCTTGTAATTGAGGAACCTAATGTTGTTTTTTATGCAGGAGCTCCGTTGGTTAGTCAAAATGGTTTACCCCTTGGGACTTTATGTGTTATTGATAATAAACCTAATGAATTAAGTGAGAATCAGATAAAATCCTTGAAAGCACTTTCGAATCAGGCAATGAAGTTGTTAGAGTTGAGAAAGAAAAAAAAACAACTCGAAAAAAATTTATTCGAATTTGAAAACAAAAACAAAGAATTAGAGCGCTTTGCTTATATAGCAGCTCACGATTTAAAATCACCATTAGGAAACATCGCCGCTCTGACACATTTTTTTATTGATCATTATGCAGAAAATTTAGATGCCGAAGCTGTTGAAGTTATAGAATTAATCAGTAAGTCATCTGTTAAACTGAGAGGATTAATTGATGAACTGCTTGAATACAGTAAATTTGATAAAATTATTGATGAGGAAAAAACAGCAATAGATATACAAACTTTAAAAGGCGATATTATAAGTTTATTTAGTTTTAAAAATAAAAACGATATTAATTTAAAGTCTGATGTTCCGGTTTTATTTACAAATAAAACAGCCTTAGAACAAATTTTAATTAATCTTGTTAGTAACGCTGTAAAGTACAATGATAAAGAGATAGCTGTAATTGAAATTGAGATATTAGAGGAAGAATTACAATATAAAATATCAGTGACTGATAATGGTCCCGGCATATCGAAAGAAGATCAGCATAAAATTTTTGAAATTTTTGAAGTTTTAGACACTTGTGATCACAATGGAGAAACCGGAAACGGTATTGGTTTGGCAACAGTAAAAAAACTAGTATTGGCTTTAGGTGGTACAATTGAGGTGGAATCTGAAGTAGGAAAGTTTACGAAATTTAATTTTACTCTGGAAAAATTTTGAAAAGTTATGTTGAAATATTTACTCTGTTGTCGTTTGTTAAACAAACCAATGAGTTTTTTCTAAAAGAAGTTAATGTTCCTATTTAAGTATAAAAATAGAATTTCCATTACCTTAAAAACACATTAAATATTTCAGCCCAATTCAAATCCGATTTTATCTCAGAAAGTCCTTTGTAGTTGTCAATTTCATCCAAATCTTTAATAGTAAAAAGCTCTTGTTTTGTAAAAGGAACAAGAGCTTCTTTTTTTAGTTTTTTGGCTAAATATTCTTGTTCGTATTGTCCGGGAGTAGGAATAAAAAAGGCTTTTTTGTTCAGTTTTGCCAAATCCATAATCGAGGTATATCCTGAGCGGCAAAGAATGATGTCACTTTCGTTCAGTGCTTGTTCCAGTTGTCGGCTGTGCATGAAGTTATAAAAAGTAATACTACCTATTTGTTCTTTTTTTTGTTCTTTTTCTATAATTCCTTTTATAAAAAGAATGTTACCATTGTAAAGTGTAATTTCTTTTTTCAATTTTTCTTCCAGCATTCCCCGTTGCGGTTCAGGGCCTGAAAGTATAATCATCAAGTCGTATTTTTTATTTGCTTTTTTTTGCTGCATTCTACTCAATGGCCCGATGTATTTGATGTTTAAATCATGATTTTTTAAATGACTTAATTCGCCGGCTAAATTGGGTGTGCTTGCTGTGTCCGGAATCCAGCATTCGGTATATTTTTTTATAATATTTTGATGTAAAATGCTGCTCAACCAGGTAGTATTTCCTGTCATTACATTGAGTTGGTGAGTAACAAATACCGAAGGCACTTTTTTGTTGAATACGCCAAGTCTGTTGTCAGAGATAATTCCGTCGATGTCGTGTTTTTTAATCCATTTTTTCACTAATCTTTTTTCTTCTAAAATGGCTTCAATCATTTTTGGGCAATTTTTGAGCAGTTTCCACTTAAAATACTTGCCGTTTTTGGCATATTCTATTTGGTAAGAAGGTAGTTCAAGAAATTTTAAATAGGGAAATTCTTTTTTTAATAAGTCCAAAGCAATGCCGTCTGAGGCAATAATTGGTATGAAATTATTGTCTTGTAAGGCTTTAATAATAGGAATACAGCGTGTTGCGTGTCCCAAGCCCCAGTTTAACGGAGCTACTAAAATGTTTTTGCTAGGAGAGTTTAAATTCATTTTTTTAAATCATTTTTAATGATAAAAATACTTAAACAAAGTTTTTGTAAACTTGCTTATGAATTATCAAACTATTAAGTTTTTATTTCCTAAAATAACAATTAAATGAGGAATTTGTAAAAAAAAAAGACACTGCAAAACAACAGTGTCTTTTTGTATAATTATAGCGAAAAGATTAGCCTTCTTTAGTAACAATTTGCATCGTTTCAGTACCTAATTGTTTCAATAGCACCGTTTTTCCTTCTACTACTGTTTGAGCAGCAGCGTCATTAAAATGTCTAATCGTGTATAAAGTAACATCTTCGTTGTAACCCACTTTGAATTTTTTAGATAAAATAGCAAGTAAGTCTTTAAAGTTACCAAATTTGTCCTCAACACATACAGAAAAACTGATAGCTGAATTTTGGATCAAGTTTACCTTAATTTTAAATTCATGGAATAGTCCAAAAATCTCACTAATGTTTTCTTCCATAATGAATGAGAAATCAATAGAAGAAAGTGAAATTAATAATTGTTCTCTTTTTACAATGAAACAAGGCATGAATGGCTCAAGTGTTGCTCCTTTGCTCACAACAGTTCCTTTTAATAAAGGATTGATGAATGATTTTACGTGTAAAGGAATTTCCTTTTTTTGCAATGGTTGTAATGTTTTTGGGTGAATAACCGTTGCTCCGTAGAAAGCTAATTCGATAGCTTCTCTGTACGAAATTTGATTTAACAAACTTGCATTTTCGAAATATCTAGGGTCGGCATTCATAACTCCTGGAACGTCTTTCCAGATAGTAACACTTTCGGCATTTAAGCAATAAGCAAAAATTGCGGCAGTATAATCAGAACCTTCACGGCCTAAGGTTGTTGTAAAGTTATTTTCGTCAGAACCTAAGAATCCCTGAGTGATGTTTAAGCTTTTGGTTTTGATGTTTTTAGAGATGTTGCTTTGAGTTAATTCCCAGTCAACTTCGGCATCACGGTAATTGTTGTTTGTTTTAATGTAATTACGAACATCAATCCATTGGGTTTCAATTCCCATGAAATTCATGTAGTAACTCAAAAC
The DNA here is from genome assembly GCF_006386525.1 of Flavobacterium sp. GSA192. NCBI lineage: Bacteria > Pseudomonadati > Bacteroidota > Flavobacteriia > Flavobacteriales > Flavobacteriaceae > Flavobacterium > Flavobacterium sp. GSA192. The sequence continues at coordinate 575,889 of NZ_VAHC01000002.1, forward strand.
AGTTGTCGAAATAATCTCTCCCATACTTACAATTTGATCGTAAACAAAGTTGTAGTTAGGCGATTTGTTATGAGCAAGGAAATACTCTAAATCAGTAAAATGATTTTGTACAGCAGCAAATACCTCATGTTTATCGTCTTCGAATAAATCCAATAAAATCTGATTGTGGTATTTTTTAATTTCCTGAACCGAAGCGTTAAGTTCAGGTGATTTATCGAAATAATTTTTGATTACTACTTCTAAGGCATTGGTAGTTTTTCCCATTGCCGAAACAACTAATAATACATCCTCGTAACCTGCTTTTTGTAAAACGTCATATACGTTTCTTATACCGGCAGCATCTTTTACAGATGCTCCACCAAATTTGAATACTTTCATTTTAAATTAAGATTTAAGACTTAAGATTTCAGATTTATTGCTGAAAAATTTAAAGTCATTATTATATGTTTTTTATTTTAATTTCTTTTCTGTAAAATTGGCAATACCGTCTTCATCCATTTGAGCTACGCACCATTCATTGAGTACTTTGGCTCCTGTTTTTTCGTAAAAATCAATTGCCGGTGTATTCCAATCCAGTACATTCCAGTCAATTCGTCTGACCTTGTCTCTCTGTGCCTGCCTGATAATTTCGGAATAAAGTGCATAACCTACACCTTGACCGCGCATGCTGTTTTTTACTACCAAATCTTCAAGATGGATTATTTTTCCTTTCCAGGTTGAATATCGGTAATAATAGAGCGCAATTCCAACAATCTCCTGCTGTACTTCGGCAACAAAAACATGAAACAGGGGTTTTTCACCAAAACCATCCCTAATCAAATCGGCTTCTGTAACTTTGACAGCATCGGGTTCTTTTTCAAATTCGGCTAACTCCTGAATTAGGCTAAGAACCGCCTTCATGTCTTCTTTTTTACCTACTCTAATATTCATATATTCGTATTATTTGGATTAAAATTTAACAATAAGGCTTTCCTGAAAACTGATAGGCTGCTAATTATTAGCAAATATACAATACTGCCAAACTAAGTAAGTTTTATTGAATCATTATCACAAAAAAAACGATATTTGTGACTTCAAATTCAAATTATATCGATTTCGTAATGGAAGAAAGCACTAAAACCTTAGGAGAATTTATTATTGAAAATCAAAATGCCTTTCAATATTCATCTGGCGAATTATCCCGAATAATCAATTCAATCCGATTGGCTGCAAAAGTAGTAAGTTACAAAGTAAATAAAGCGGGTTTAATTGATATTACCGGAGCGGCTGGTGAACAAAATATTCAAGGAGAAGACCAGCAGAAATTAGATGTTTATGCTAATGAGGTTTTTATCCAAACTTTAAAAAATCGCGAGATTGTTTGCGGAATTGCCTCTGAAGAAAATGATGATTTTATAACTGTTGAAGGAAAAGACAAAGGGCATAAAAACAAATATGTCGTTTTAATGGATCCTTTGGATGGTTCTTCTAATATTGATGTGAATGTTTCGGTAGGAACTGTTTTCTCGGTTTACCGACGTGTTACTCCGGTGGGAACTCCTGTTACCTTAGAAGATTTTTTGCAACCGGGAACCATGCAGGTAGCGGCGGGTTATGTAATTTACGGTACATCGACAATGTTAGTTTATACCACTGGTCATGGAGTGAATGGTTTTACGTTGAATCCTGCAATTGGTACTTTCTATCTTTCGCATCCTGATATGAAATTTACTAAAGACGGACATATTTATTCTATCAATGAAGGGAATTATATTCAGTTTCCTCAAGGAGTTAAGGATTATATTAAATATTGTCAATCCGAAGAAGGGGATAGACCTTATACTTCAAGATATATTGGTAGTTTAGTTTCAGATATTCACCGAAATATGATTAAGGGAGGGATTTATATTTATCCTACAAGTTCTAAGGCGCCTAAAGGTAAATTGCGATTGCTGTACGAATGCAATCCAATGGCTTTTATTGCTGAACAAGCCGGTGGTAAAGCCTCGGATGGATTTAGACGAATAATGGAAATTAAGCCAACAGAATTACATGAACGTGTACCGTTTTTCTGTGGAAGTTATAACATGGTGACTAAGGCAGAAGAGTTTATGTTGAAGGCTTCTAAATAATAGTTTTTCAGATAAATACATCATAAAAAAAGCTCTTGAATTCAATATCAAGAGCTTTTTTTATGTACTTAAAAAGGTAAAATTACTTGTGCATATTTTGCATTTCGTAGGCAAAAGTATCAAAATCCACTTTTTTGTCAACTAATGATAAGGCTTTTGCTATAATGTGATTTACGTTGCTTGGTGTAAAACCTAAGCCAATTCCTATTTTTCTCAAAAGTACTTCTTGTTTGTCTCCTAATTGGTGATCAACATGAACCATTCTTGCTAAATCGTACAAACGCTCCAGTCTTTGAGAATATAAATAAGGGGGATTAATTGGGTGAATTGCCGGATTTTCTACAATCTCTTCGTATTCTGAAGGGGCAATTTCAAGTCTTGTAGCTAGTTTGTTGATGAACGCTTTTTCTTCCTCAGAAACAATGCCGTCAGCTAGAGCAACACGAACAATTGCAGCAAAATGACCTTTGTTTCTTTGTTTAAATTCGCTATCAAATAAATCTGAAAATGACATAATTTCTGTGTTTTTTTATTAGACAAATATACTTCAATTTTTAAATTATTAATTTTCTTTTGAATTTTAATTTAATGGGAAATCTAATTTAGAATCAATTTTATTTTAAAGAAATTTGCAATTGAATTGAGGGCAAACGCATCGCTTTCAGTAATAAAAAAAACAGCCACGAACCTGTCTGCCGACAGGCAGATTGCACGAATAACACAAATTGTGATGTTATTGATTACACGAATCTGTCAAAGGCAGATTTAAAATTAGTGTAATTTTTTTTAAGTCATTAAAATTGCTACAAATTAGTGTGATTTGTGGCAAAAATAAAACTGATGCGTTTGCTCTGCAATTGAATTGAGGGTTTCAAAATTAATCGTAAGTTTACAATCCCTTTATCAATCAAATAATGCAATCGATGTCCCAATTTTTAATTTATTTTCAATTAGGATTAAAACATATTTTAAATATCTATTCCTACGACCATATTTTGTTTCTAATCGCCCTTGCAATTCCGCTTGCTTTTAAAGACTGGAAACGCATTTTACTCTTAGTGACTACATTTACTTTAGGTCATACTATTGCATTATTGTTAACTATTTATGGAATTATAGCTGTCAAAGTAGCCGTAATCGAATTGTTGATTCCCATTACAATTTTAATAGTGGCCTTGTTTCATCTTTTTACAGCAGGAAAATCGGGTAAAAAGGAAAGTATTAATTTGGTTTTCTTTATCACACTTTTCTTTGGGATTATCCACGGTTTAGGATTTTTGAATACTTTTAAATCCATTCACCATGGAAGTGCAACTTCTAAGTTGTTAGCAATCTTAGAATTTGCGTTGGGAATCGAAGCTGCTCAGTTAGTTGTCATGCTGGTTGTTTTGATTTTGGCATATATAGTGCAAACTGTTTTTCGGTTTTCTAAAAGAGATTGGACTTTGGTTATGTCGGCATTTATTATTGGAGTAGTTTTGCCAATTATTATTGGTAATGAAATTTGGTTAAGATAGATTATGGAACAAAAGAAATTGAATAAATACGATAAGGCTTATCTTCGAATTGCTAAGGAATGGGGGCTTTTATCTTATTGCAAACGCAAACAGGTAGGAGCTATTATTGTTAAAGACAGAATGATTATTTCTGATGGTTACAATGGTACGCCTTCGGGTTTTGATAATTGTTGTGAAGACGAAGAAGGTCTAACCAGATGGGATGTGTTGCATGCCGAAGCCAATGCTATTCTAAAAGTGGCAAGATCTACACAATCTTGTGAAGGAGCTACATTGTATATCACACTTTCGCCTTGTAAAGAATGCAGTAAATTAATTCATCAATCCGGAATTAAGAGGGTTGTATATCAAAACGGATACCGTGATGATTCGGGAATTCAGTTTTTAAAGAAAGCAGGTGTAATTGTGGATCATATTCCGGAATTAGAAGATTAAAAAGTGAAAATAGATAGTAAATACATTCCTATTTATATTAGCGCTATTCTGGCGATAGGAATTTTTATAGGTGGTTTGTTGGATTTTTCAACAGAAAATCAGCTTTCGCCCACAAATAGTTCGAAAGCAAAACTCAATCAGTTGATTGATTTCATCGACAATGAATATGTTGATGATATTGATACCGATTCGATTGTTGACAGAACCGTCGATAATATTTTAGCTCAATTAGATCCGCATTCGGTTTATGTTCCGCCAACACAACAGGCCGAGGTAGCTGAGAATATGAAAGGTGATTTTGTGGGGATTGGTGTTCGATTTTATGTTTATAAAGATACGGTTGCTATTGTTCAGCCTATTGAAAATGGCCCTTCGGCAAAAGCAGGAATCAAAGCCGGAGACCGAATTTTGTATGCCAACGGAGCAAAATTATTCGGAAGAAAGTTACCTACCGATACTTTATTTTCCAAACTCAAAGGAAAAGAAGGTTCCGAAGTGCTGCTTACGGTTTACAGGAATTCCGAAAAGAAAAAAATTAATTTTAAAATTAAGCGCGGCATTGTTCCCTTGAAAAGTGTCGATGTTGGTTTGATGTTAAACACCACTACGGCTTACATTAAAATCAATCGTTTCGCCGAAACTACCTATGAGGAATTCCAATCAAATTTAATCCGACTTAAAAAACAAGGTACCAAATCGCTGGTAATTGATCTTCGGGACAATGGAGGAGGTTATATGGAAGAAGCCATTGAAATTGCCGATGAATTATTGGCTAATAAAAAACTGATTGTTTTTACAAAAAATAAAAGAGGCAGAGTAGAGAAAACTTATGCCACTAAAAAAGGCGATTTTGAAGCGGGTCGATTATTTGTTTTAATTAATGAAAATTCGGCTTCGGCCAGCGAAATTTTGGCTGGTGCAATTCAGGATAATGACAGGGGAACTATTGTAGGACGTCGTTCTTTTGGGAAAGGATTAGTGCAAAGAGAAATTGATTTTGATGATGGTTCTGCTGTTCGATTAACCGTAGCGCGTTATTATACACCTACCGGCAGATCCATTCAAAAACCTTATTCAAAGGGAGAGGAGCAGTATTTTAAAGAGTCGGAATCTCGTTTTGAAAATGGCGAATTGTATGAAAAAGATAGTATAAAAGTGGATGACAGCGTGCGGTTTAAAACGGCTAAAGGGAGATTAGTATATGGCGGTGGCGGAATTGTTCCTGATGTTTTTGTACCGCTTGAATTTGAAAATGCCAGTGAGGCAACGGTGTATTTGATGGAATCCGGGATTGTAGGGAATTTTGTTTTTGAACAATTGGATAAAAATAGAAATAGTTTTAAAGGGCTTTCGTTCGAACAGTTTTTAAAGAAAATGAATACTACCGACGACTATTTTACTGCGTTTAAAAATTTGATTTCAATACACGCCAAAGCAATTCAGTTAGAGAAAAGTAAAACGCTTATTAAACGTTATTTGAATGCGGAATTTGCAAGGCAATTGTATGGAGAAAAAGCCTATTATGATATTGTTTTAAAAGAAGACGTGATGATTAAAACAGTTCTCAATAAAAAATAAGGAGTTTTTCTCTTTTGGCAGAATTGTAATAAAGTTTTTAGTTTAACCATTAAGGCATTAAGAAAATTTGGTATTACGCTTAATAAGCTTAATGTCTTAATGGTTTGTTTTTTTTAACTTGTTTTGTGGATTTTATCGAATGCTGTCGTGAGCGTGAGTTTCAGTGCCGTTATTCCATAAGGTAAGAATGTCGGTAGCTACTGCGGCACCGCTTCCTGAGGCGATAGCTAACTGACTTCTCCATCCGGCTAAAGTTCCTATTACATAAATTCCCTCGGCTACTTTATGGTCACTGTTTTTTAATTGTATTCTTTGTTTTTCAGGTAGTGCTTTTTGATGCGGAATAACATATTGCATCAATCCTTCGATGGCAAATGTGTTTGCTGAACCAATACCTATTACAATAGCTTTGGTTTGGTAGCTGTTTTTATTGGTGATAACATTAAAATTAGGAGATTCACCTTCAATTCGAATCACTTTTTCGTTTTGAATTTGTGAAATGTGAGGGTAACTTTCGCTTAAGTGAATGATGCTTTCACTAAGTAATTCCGATCCTGGTTTTCCTGCCGGAATCCCGTAGGCATTATTGAATAGGGCGTCTTGTAATGAAGAGGATTTTTGGTGAGTGAAAATGCCAATTTTTTTGTCACTTACAAAATTTTTGTTTTTGGCTGAGCCAAGAACGAAAGCGCACGACATTCCCGAAACTCCACCGCCAATTATAAGTACGTCAAACATATAATTTATAGTTTGTCGTTCATTTTGTCATCTATTTTCTTAGATAATCTAAAAATCACCAGAATTAAGATGGCGCAACAAGAAGCAGCTATTCCAATAAAAGCAACTGCGTTATCTCCTCCAAACAGATTATTGAAATCCAATTGAGTGATGTTGAAAATGACCAGTGCTGATGCTAGAAACACTAAGATGTTAGTAAAGATTTTCATGATATTAGTGTTGGCTTGTAGATTGAAATTCAAGTTGTTTCTACAGGCTAAATTACGGGGTAAAATTATAAAAAAAATGTTTAGAGCAATAGTCCTTTAACATTAGAAGCTTATAATTTAACAGCGATATGTTAAAATAGAATCATAAGTTTTTGGTTTTTAATTAGTTATGGTTTTGTTGTAGTCCTTGGTTTACTGCGGATTAGTGCTTGTTTTTTTTGATTTTAAATAGGCTTGAATTTAGTTAAAGTTCAGGATAAAACAGAGCTTGTTTGATAGTGTACGATAAGGAATGATTATCTTTGCATTTTATAAATTATACTAAGTAAATCCATGTTTCAGTTAGGAAAAACCATAGTTTCGGAAGACATTTTAGAAAAAGAATTTGTTTGTAATTTATCAGCCTGTCACGGAGCCTGCTGTGTTGATGGTGATGCGGGTGCGCCTTTAAATGAAGAGGAAACTAAAATTTTAGAGGAAATATTTCCTAAAGTAAAACCTTTTTTACGCAAAGAAGGTATTGAGGCTATTGAGGCTCAGGGAACCTGGGTAAAAGGTACCGATGGTGACCTTGAAACGCCATTAATTGATAATAAGGATTGTGCTTATGTAATTTTTGATGGAAAAACTGCTCTTTGCGGTATTGAGCAAGCCTATAATCAGGGAATTGTAGATTGGAAAAAACCAGTTTCCTGTCATTTGTATCCTATTCGTGTAAAAGATTTCACGGAGTTTGCAGCGGTTAATTATGACAAATGGGATATTTGTGATGATGCCTGCTCTTTAGGTAAAGAGTTGGAAGTTCCGGTGTATAAATTCGTCAAAGAAGCATTGATTAGAAGGTTTGGCGAAGATTGGTATTTAGAGCTCGAAATAGTAGCTCGTGAATGGGCAAAAGTCAAGTCAAAATAAACGTTTTTTTTCTTGTTTAGTATTGTTTAAATCCTATATTTTACGCTTGTTTATAACGTTTTCGGATTTTTAAATGATTGATTTATAAAGGTTTGTTTTTTTAAATGGATTTGAATGTCTTTTCTTTCTTTGTTAAAAACTAGGGTGTATTGTGAATAAGTTTGACTTTTAATTACCGCAATATTTCATAATCTTTGTAAAGCTTCAAAAAGCAAAAAACATCCTTAAATCTCATATAAAAATAATAGCAATGTCGCAAGTAGAACCCATTTTACAAGAGAATAAAAATCGTTTCGTAATATTTCCTATAAAACACCATGATATTTGGGAATGGTATAAAAAGATGGAGGCTAGTTTTTGGACAGCTGAGGAAATCGATTTGTCTCAGGACTTACATGACTGGAACAACAAGTTGAATTCAGATGAGAAATATTTTATCAAACATATTTTAGCCTTCTTCGCTGCTTCTGACGGAATTGTAAATGAAAACTTAGCTGAGAATTTTGTAAATGAGGTACAATATGCTGAAGCTAAATTTTTCTATGGTTTCCAAATTATGATGGAAAATATTCATAGTGAAACTTATTCCCTTTTGATAGATACTTATGTAAAAGACGAAAAAGAAAAAGACGAATTATTTAATGCCTTAGATGTTTTTCCTGCTATTAGAAAAAAAGCTGACTGGGCTTTAAAATGGATAGAATCTGATTCTTTTGCTGAAAGATTAATTGCTTTTGCTGCTGTAGAAGGAATCTTTTTCTCAGGTGCTTTCTGTTCTATTTATTGGTTGAAAAAACGTGGTTTAATGCCAGGATTGACCTTTTCTAACGAATTGATTTCTCGTGACGAAGGTGTACACTGTGATTTTGCAGTGCATTTACACAACCACCACCTGGTGAATAAAGTGTCTAAAGAAAGAATCAAAGAGATTATCGTTGACGCTTTGGATATTGAAAGAGAGTTTATCACTGAGTCACTTCCGGTAAGTTTAATTGGAATGAATGCCGGTTTGATGACGCAATATTTAGAGTTTGTTACGGATAGATTGTTAGTAGAATTAGGTTGCGAAAGAGTGTACAACACAGCAAACCCATTTGATTTCATGGATATGATTTCGCTTCAGGGAAAAACTAATTTCTTTGAGAAAAAAGTAGCCGAATATCAAAAAGCAGGTGTTTTAAACAGTGGAACTGCGAATGACTCTGATGCTCAGAAAATTTCTTTCGACGCTGATTTTTAAGAAAAAAAGACTCGTTTTCGAGTAAAAAATAATTAAAGCCTTGTGCTTTAATGCCTGTCAGGCAAAAAACAAAGATTACAAATAACCAAAAACAGTGAAGGGATTCCCTGTTTTACAAAAACCAAAACTTATGTACGTAGTAAAAAGAGACGGCCACAAAGAGCCAGTAATGTTCGACAAAATCACAGAAAGAATTAAAAAACTTTGCTATGGTTTAAATGATTTAGTGGATGCCGTAAAAGTGGCCATGCGCGTGATTGAAGGATTATATGATGGAGTTTCTACGTCAGAGTTAGATAATTTAGCAGCCGAAACTGCGGCATCGATGACTATTGCGCATCCGGATTATGCACAGTTAGCAGCGAGAATTGCAATTTCGAACTTGCATTCGAATACAAAAAAATCATTTTCGGAAACAATGACCGAAATGTATCATTATGTGAATCCAAGAAATGGTCAGGAAGCTCCGTTAATTTCAGATGAAGTATTCAAAGTAATTCAGGAAAATGCAGCTTTCTTAGATTCTCATATTATTTATACCAGAGATTTTAATTATGATTATTTCGGTTTCAAAACTTTAGAGCGTTCTTATTTATTGAAAATAAACGGGAAAATTGTGGAGAGACCGCAACATATGTTAATGCGTGTGGCTGTTGGAATTCACTTAGATGATTTACAGGCTGTTTTAGAAACTTACGACTTGATGTCTAAAAAGTTTTTTACGCATGCAACTCCTACCTTGTTTAACGCAGGTACGCCAAAACCTCAAATGTCTTCTTGTTTCCTTTTGGCAATGCAGGATGATAGTATTGACGGTATTTACGATACTTTAAAGCAAACGGCTAAAATCTCGCAATCAGCGGGAGGAATTGGACTTTCTATTCATAATGTTCGTGCTACAGGTTCTTACATTCGTGGTACAAACGGAACTTCAAACGGTATTGTTCCGATGTTGAGAGTATTCAACGATACAGCTCGTTATGTAGATCAGGGTGGTGGGAAACGTAAAGGTAGTTTTGCGATTTATATCGAAACTTGGCATGCTGATATTTTCGAATTCTTAGACTTGAAAAAGAATACCGGAAAAGAAGAAATGCGTGCAAGAGATTTATTTTTTGCCATGTGGACTTCTGATTTATTCATGAAACGCGTACAGGAAGATGGACAATGGACTTTAATGTGTCCTAACGAATGCCCGGGATTGTATGATGTTTATGGAGACGAATTTGAAGCGATGTACATCGACTATGAAAACCGTGGAAAAGGTAGAAAAACCATTAGAGCGCGTGAATTATGGGAGAAAATCCTGGAATCTCAAATTGAGACAGGGACACCATACATGTTGTACAAAGACTCCGTTAACCGTAAATCAAACCAAAAGAATTTAGGAGTTATTCGTTCGTCTAACTTGTGTACTGAGATTATGGAGTACACTTCTAAGGATGAAATTGCAGTTTGTAACTTGGCTTCGCTTTCATTGCCAATGTTTGTTGAAAACGGCGCATTTAATCACGAAGCTTTATTCAATGTAACGAAACGTGTAACCAGAAACCTGAATAAGGTTATCGACAGAAATTACTATCCGGTTCCTGAAGCAGAAAATTCTAACCTTCGTCATAGACCGGTTGGTTTAGGAGTTCAAGGTTTGGCCGATGCTTTCATTATGTTGCGTATGCCGTTTACAAGTGAGGAAGCTAAAAAATTAAATCAGGAAATTTTTGAAACCTTATACTTCGCTGCTGTTACCGCTTCTATGGAAATGGCTAAAGAAGAAGGACCTTATTCTACTTATGCGGGTTCTCCAATTTCTCAGGGAGAATTCCAGCACAATATGTGGGGCTTGAAAGATGAGGAATTATCAGGTCGTTGGGACTGGGCTTCATTAAGAAAAGAAGTGATGGAACACGGAGTTCGTAACTCTTTATTAGTAGCGCCAATGCCTACTGCTTCGACTTCTCAAATTTTAGGAAACAACGAAGCTTTCGAACCATATACTTCTAATATTTATACCCGTCGTGTGTTATCAGGAGAATTTATTGTAGTAAACAAACATTTATTACATGATTTAGTAGAACGCGGATTGTGGAATGAAAGTTTGAAACAAGAAATTATGCGTCATAATGGATCAGTTCAAAACATTGATATTATTCCGCAAGACTTAAAAGAATTGTACAAAACCGTTTGGGAAATGTCAATGAAGGATATTATTGATATGTCTCGTCAAAGAGGATATTTTATTGACCAGTCACAATCATTGAACTTGTTTATGCAAGATGCTAATTATGCTAAATTAACATCAATGCACTTCTATGCTTGGCAATCTGGATTGAAAACAGGTATGTATTATTTAAGAACTAAATCGGCTGTAGATGCAATTAAATTTACTTTAAATAACGATAAAAAAGAACAGCCAGTTGCTGAAGAAATAAAAACAGAAGCGATTGATATTGAAGATTATAAAAAGATGATTTTACAAGCCCAAGCAGGCGGTCCGGAGGATTGCGAAATGTGTGGAGCGTAATTTTTTAGAGAATAGAATAAAGAACAAAGAATAAAGAAAAACAGCTATCGTAATGATAGCTGTTTTTTTTGGTTTTAATCGAAAAACATAAAACTCGCTTTCTTTCTTAGTTAATAATTCCTTATATTTGAGTAAGTTAATATTGTTTAAAGATTCTTTTTTAACACTAAATACGATAGTCATGAAAAACGAAGGATTTACAATAACCAATGATTTATACGCCACCCAATTTCAGCGTTTTCTTAATCTTTGCATCGATTTAATGTTTATTTATATCATTGTTTTAAGTTTAGGAACCACAATTATTTTAGTGGCTTTGTCGGCTAATAATTTTGCTCTTACTAATTGGGTAGAAAATATGGCTATTCTGGAAGTTAGTTTTTATTCAGCGATAGTCGCCTTTTTGTATTATTATTTTACCGAAGTTTATTTTTCCCGAACTATTGCCAAGTTAATCACACATACTATCGTTGTTAATGCTGATGGTTCTAAACCTTCCGGAAAGCGTTTTTTTATTAGAACCTGTTGCCGTTTTATTCCTTTTGAAGCTTTTACTTATTTTGGAGAAATTCCAAGAGGATGGCATGATTCTTTTTCGGAAACCTATGTGGTTAAAAAACGCAAGTTGAACAAAATGAAAAAAGATTTGAATACGCTGACCAATGCTGTTGAAGCTTAGTTGGACTATTTTCTTTCACCAATTTGCTGTCTCCACATGGCATAATACAAGCCTTTTTCTTCTAATAAATCAAGGTGTTTCCCCTGTTCGATAATTTCTCCCTGTTCCAAAACAAATATTTTGTCAGCGTGCATAATCGTGGACAAGCGATGTGCAATCAATACGGTAATTTGATCTTGCTTAGAGGAAATACTTCGGATTGTTTTGGTGATTTCTTCTTCGGTAATCGAATCTAATGCTGAGGTAGCTTCGTCAAAAAGCAGTAAATGCGGATTTCTAAGTAAAGCTCTGGCAATAGATAAACGTTGTTTTTCTCCTCCCGAAACTTTAACACCTCCTTCACCAATAGTGGTGTTGATGCCGTTTTCGGCTCTGCTTAATAAATTCTGACAAGCCGATTTTTGCAAAACATCATTGATTTCTTCGTCTGTAGCATTTGGTTTTACAAATAGTAAATTGTCTTTTATCGTTCCCGAAAATAATTGAGCATCCTGAGTTACAAAACCCAATTGTTGTCTTAATTCGGTTAGGTCAATGTCTTTGGCGTTTTTTTCATTGTAAAAAATAGCACCTTCAGCAGGATTGTACAATCCAACGAGCATTTTTACCAAAGTTGTTTTTCCGCTTCCCGATGGACCAACAAAAGCTATGGTTTCTCCGGCTTCGGCTTCAAATGAAATGTTTTTCACGGCATAAGTATTCGCACTTTGATGTTTGAAAGAAACATTTTGAAAACTCAAATGATTGATAGCACCGATCGTTTTTGGGTTTTCAGGAGTTTCTTCACTTTTAGAATTCATCAAATCAGCAAAATTATCCATAGACGCTTTTGTCTCGTTATAAGTTGCAATCACATTTCCTAATTCCTGCAACGGATTAAACAAAAAGAATGAAAAGAACATTAACGTAATCAGGTCACCGGGTTTGATGATGTCTTGAAAAATGAACATATAAAGCGCAAAAACCAGACTGGTTCTCATAAAATGCACCGTTGTACCTTGTATAAAACTCAACGAACGGATAAAACGCACTTTTTTGAGTTCTAATCCAAGGATTTTAATGGTAGTAGCATTTAATCGGTTGACTTCCTGTTCGGTCAATCCTAAGCTTTTTACCAATTCGATATTTCGTAAAGATTCAGTAGTAGCTCCGGCTAAAGCGGTCGTTTCGCCCAAAATTTCTCTGGAAACTTTCTTGATTCTTTTTCCTAAAAACGAACTGATATAAGCAATTACAGGAACAGTTGCCAGGAAAATTGGGCCTAAAAGCCAATGAATACTTGCGGCATAAACCACAACAAACACAATACCGACTATTGATTGAAAAATCAACGAAATGGCCAGAGTGATGAATCTTTCGCAATCAATTTTTACCTTTTGAAGTTTACCTAAGGTTTCTCCGCTGCGTTGGTCTTCAAAGTCCTGAAAAGGCAATTGAAGCGCTTTTTGAATCCCATCGGTGTACATTTGAGCACCTGTTCGCTGAATGATGATATTGGTAAAATAGTCCTGAAAGTTTTTGGCAATTCTGGAAGCCATTGCAGCTCCTAATGATAATAAAAGCCAACCCGAAACCGCTTTGATAAAGTTCCCCTGATTGTGATTGAAATTGGCAACCCCAACGCCGCATTCATTTAATAACTTACCAATGATTATCGAATCATATAAAGAAAAACACTGGTTGATGGTGGCTAAAAGTAAGGCAATATATAAAAGTGTCTTATGTGTTTTGATGTAACTGTATAAAATTTTCATAGAGAATGTTTTAGAGAGATAATTCAAATTTGGATTTGAATTAAAGAGGTAACAAATTTATAATATAAATCGAAACATTTCGATATATTAAAAATATATTTTTATCTTTGCCTCATGATTACCGAATTGAACATAAAACAAGTTGAGAAAATTTCTAAAGCACTAGGAGATCCCTATCGTTTGAAGATATTGGATATGATTAGTAAAAGAAAGGATTTTATGCAATGTTGTGAAGTTTCAGAATGTTTTAATTTGGCACAATCTACCATGTCTCACCATTTGAAACAATTAGTAGAAGCTGAATTATTAGTATCTGAAAAGGAAGGACGCAATTTGAAATTTGTTATCAATAAAGAAATATGCGATGCTTATAGTCGTTATATTTCTAATTTAGGCTTTTAGCCTTTTTTTTAATTAAATAAATCGAAATATTTAGATATTTAAATACTTGCAATAATTAAAATATTATAAAAAAAATGAAAAAATTAGAAAACAAAGTAGCTGTTGTCACAGGAGGAAACAGTGGAATCGGATTGGCAACAGCAAAATTATTTGCAGAACAAGGTGCCAAAGTGGCGATAACAGGCCGTAATAAAAAGACAATTGATGAAGCGGTTTTCGAAATTGGGAATGCTTCGATCGGTTTGGTAAGCGATGTTTCGGATATAAACAATATTGACACCACCTATGGAACGGTTAAAGATACTTTTGGCAAAATTGATGTATTGGTAGTGAATGCCGGTGTATTTATTGCGGCACCTTTAGCAGATTATACCGAAGAAATGTTTGATCAAACCAGCGATATCAACTTCAAAGGGGTTTTCTTCACCATTCAAAAATCCTTGCCGCATCTAAATGATGGTGCTTCAATTATCATTACGGCATCTACAGTAGCCCACAAAGGTTTTGCAACTACTGCAGCCTATTCAGCTTCAAAAGCAGCCGTTCGTTCGTTAGCAAGAACCTTATCAGCCGAATTATTGGATAGAAATATTCGAGTGAATGTACTTTCGCCTGGACCAATTGACACACCACTATTTGCAAGAGGAGGAGCTTCAGAAGAAGAAGCAAACGGAACAAAAGCCTATTATGCTTCAGGAATACCGGCAAAACGTTTGGGAACATCAGAAGAAATGGCCGAAGGGTTCCTTTATCTGGCCTCAGATGATTCTAAATTCATGATAGGAGGAGAATTATTACTTGACGGAGGAGCAGCTACCTTATAAAAGTTTTAGTTTATTATTTGTTTTAAAAACGAAAAGCTCTGGTTGAACACTTAGTCAATCAGGGCTTTTTTATTGCGGTGTTTTTACATAAGTTGTAAGAAAAAAAATAATATATTTGAAAAAGTAAAACGAAATAAAAACTTTGTTAATCTGCCTGATGTTGGGTGTGTATATGACAGTTATATATGAGTTATGTGATATTTTATGACAAACAAGGACGATTTAATAAACTTTTTGATTAAAACCGAAATCCCCGATGATTTAGATTCAAAAAAAGAGTCCAAAATTGTTAGTGATATTTTTAAGTATTGCTGGGATTTAACACCTGAAAATCTATACAGGTATCGTTCATGTAATGAAAATAATTTTAATGCTTTAGAAGGAAATAGATTTCTATTATCCAAACCTACTTTATTTAATGATCCTTATGATTCTTTATTATTTATAAATAGAGAAAAAATAATCAATGACCTTACTAATGATAACGATTATGACGTAGTTGAAAAGTTAAAAAATGATACAGATTTTAAAAAAAGTCAAATTGATCTTTTGGGTAAGGATTTTATTGAAAAATTTTCCACTTTAAAACCATTTAAAAATCTTGAGGAAAAAGAAGTTTATAAACAGATATCAAATATAAGTTGTACAAAATTTGCCGACAAATTAATAGACGAATCACTTAAAGCTATGAAACAATCTTCTTTAGTTGCTTGTTTATCTGAAGATTTTGAATCTATTCTAATGTGGTCACATTATGCTGATAATCACAAAGGATTTGTATTAAACTACAATTTTAAATCACGTTATTCAATTGATACAGGAGTATCAGGAGTAAAAGCGACTGAATTTTCGGATAAAAAATTATTCCCCGTCAGGTACTCAGATGAAAGGTTTGATGCTACACATTATGTTGAATTTCACTTTATTGATAATTATTTCAGAAGTATTGGGTTAAAATTAAACAAACCTTTTTTTGATAAATTATTCTATTACAAGATATTACTTTTTAAATCAACAGATTGGATTTATGAAAAAGAATGGCGAATAATCAAACAAACTAACATTGATTACAATGATAAAAAACCAGATGTTGAATTTATACAAAATATTAAACCTGTAGAAATATTATTAGGTTCAAAAATTGAAGAAAAAAATAAAATCAGACTTTCGAAAATAGCAGAAAAGAAAAGGATACCTATTTTTCAAATGAGATTAGAACCATATTTAAATAAATATAAATTAACCAAAACTCATTTGTAAACATCATAATATAGCTGCACCCTCTGGCGCTCGTTTTCAACGAGTGCCTATTTAAATATAAAGACCAATCGTAGCGTTTTAAACGCGGTTAAGAAATTAAAAGTTTTTTGAATAAGAGATTTATCAATTACAAAGTAAAAGCGTGAATCCTTTCGCATTCAATCAATACATTAAAATCAAAAAGCCTTCTCAAATTAAATTGAGAAGGCTTCTTTGTAAATAAAGAAAATGAATCAAGCAAAAACTGTATTTTCAGCAGCCACGCGCATTTTTTTAGCAGCGGCAACCATTTCAATTAAAGCTTTTTTTGTTTCTTCCCAGTGGCGGGTTTTTAAACCACAATCAGGATTTACCCATAATTGGTCGGCAGGGATTACCGCAGCCGCTTTTTCTAATAAATGTACCATTTCTTCGTTTGAAGGCACACGTGGCGAGTGGATGTCGTATACTCCAGGTCCAATTTCGTTTGGATATTTAAAATCGGCAAAAGCATCCAGCAATTCCATTTGCGAACGGGAACATTCAATGGTAATTACGTCGGCATCCATATCGGCAATATTTTGAATAATATCGTTGAATTCACTGTAGCACATGTGCGTATGAATCTGAGTGTCATCGGCAACTCCGCTGGCAGAAATTCTGAAAGCTTTAATAGCCCAATCCAAATAAGCTGCCCATTCTTCTTTTCGCAAAGGCAATCCTTCACGAATGGCTGGTTCGTCAATTTGGATGATTTTAATTCCGGCTTTTTCCAAATCTACTACTTCATCACGAATGGCAAGCGCAATTTGAGTACAGGTTTCTGAGCGCGATTGATCGTTACGCACAAACGACCATTGCAAAATTGTAACCGGTCCGGTCAACATCCCTTTTACCCATTTTGGAGTTAAGGATTGTGCAAATTCAGCCCATTTTACAGTCATTGGATTCGGACGGGAAACATCTCCGTAAATAACCGGTGGTTTTACACAACGGCTACCATAACTTTGTACCCAGCCGTTTTTAGTAAAGGTAAATCCGTCTAATTGTTCCCCAAAATATTCCACCATATCGTTGCGCTCAAATTCGCCATGAACTAAAACGTCAATTCCTGATTCTTCCTGAAAACGAATGGTTTCTTCGGTTTCTTTTTCCAATAAAGTATCGTATTCGTATTGTGATAATTCGCCTTTTTTAAATTTAGCTCTCCAGCTTCTTACTTCGGCAGTTTGTGGAAAAGAACCAATAGTTGTTGTTGGGAATAGCGGCAATTTTAAAGCTTCAATTTGTTTTTCTCTTCGAACAGCAAATTCGTTTTTACGTTGAGCGTCTCCGCTTGTAATACTGGCAACACGATTTTTTACTGCTTCGTTGTGAATTAATTTCGAAGTTTTTCGGTTCTCGTTAGCGATGGTGTTTTCCTGATAATGAGCCTGGTCATTTTCGGTGATTTCTCCGGAAGCTAAATTTTGAAGCACTACTATTTCTTCGATTTTTTGTTTGGCGAAAGCCAACCATTGTTTGATTTCCGGAGTTAGCGTTTTGTCGTTTGTTTCCAAATCTAAGTCGCAAGGTGAGTGGATTAAGGAACAAGAAGGTGCAATTAAAACACGGTCATTTCCTATTGCAGCTGCTGCTTTTTCGATTAAAGCTAAAGATTTTTTGAAATCATTTTTCCAGATGTTTCTACCGTCAACAACTCCCAAAGAAAGTTTTACGTTATTGGCTAATTTTCCGGATTCCAAAATATCGTCTAATTGCGAAGGGCAACGCACTAAATCCAAGTGTAAAGTATCAACAGGCAAAGCCAAAGCGGTTTCCAGATTTTCTCCAAAACAGTCAAAATAATTAGCAAGAATCACTTTTAAGTTTGGAAAACGTTTGTTGATTGCATTATATACTTTTGTGTAGGTGTTTCTTTCTTTGTCAGTAAGATTAAGGGCAAGAAAAGGTTCGTCAAGTTGGATGTAAGTTGCACCTTGTGCTTCTAATTTTTCTAAAATTTCGAAATAAACAGGCAATAAAGCATCGATAAGATCAATGCGGTTAAAACCTTCTTCTTTTTCTTTTCCTAATAATAAATAGGTGATTGGCCCAATTAAAACTGGTTTTGTATGAATTCCTAATTGCTTAGCTTCAATGAATTCGTTGATTATTTTTTCTGAGAACAAAGAAAACTGTTGGTTTTTAGTGAATTCAGGAACGATATAGTGGTAATTGGTGTCAAACCATTTGGTCATTTCCATTGCAACAACGTCTTGTCCGTCTTTTTGCGAACCTCTTGCCATAGCAAAGTATAAATCTAAAGCCGGTTTTGTTTTGGCAATTTCGGTATAACGTCCGGGAATAGCTCCTAATGTTAAAGTCAAATCCAAAACCTGATCGTAGAAAGAAAAATCATTTGACGGAATCAAATCAATTCCGGCTTTGGCCTGTAATTGCCAATTTTCTTTTCTGATTGTTGCGGCTGTAGCCAATAGTTCTTCGGCTGAAATCTTTCCGGCCCAGTAGAGTTCACTGGATTTTTTTAATTCTCTATTGCTTCCAATTCTAGGGTAACCTAAATTATTTGTTTTCATTTTTATCAGTATTTATTACTGAACAAAGGTATGTTTGTAGATTTTAATACTTAAATTTGGTTGTTAATTAAGTAAAATGAATGGTTTTTGTGTTTTATTTCAGGTTTTTATTCTGATAATAAATCGTAAAAACAACTTTAGCAGTAAAATATTCTATGGAAAATTTAGACAACACCGATTTACAAATATTAAAACAGCTCCAACAGGACTCGAATATTAGTATAAAAGACCTGGCAGCTAAATTGTTTTTGACGGCAACTCCCGTTTATGAACGTATCAAAAGATTGGAACGAGAAGGTTATATTATGAAATATGTGGCTTTATTGGATAAGAAAAAGCTCAATCGAGGAATGACCGTTTTTTGCAATGTGCGTTTGAAAGAACATGCTAAAAATGTGGGTGCTAATTTTGTAAAAGATATTGTGGCACTTCCCGAAATCATAGAATGTTATAACATAGCGGGGGATTATGATTTTATGCTGAAGATTTTAGTTGCCGATATGGCGAGCTATCAGGATTTTGTAATGAATAAATTGTCAACTATCGAGAATATCGGGAATACCCAAAGTGTTTTTGTAATGGGCGAAATTAAACATAGTACCGAATTGAGTTTTTAAAATTTAAAGGTTAAACCATTAAGGATTTAAGGTTTATTAAGCTTAAATTTTCTAAATTTCTTAATGGTAAATCAAATGTTTTAATGTGACATGGTATTGCAGTTAATCAATCATTTTGTTTAAAATAAAATGTATTTTTGGGTTTTTAAATCTGAAATTATAATTCGTTAATCTTCAATCAGAAATCAACATGAACTGGGAACAACTTTTATCTTTAAAACGACAAGGTGATACAAGCAAACGATTAAGAATAGAGCAGGATGACACCCGTTTAGGTTTTGAAGTTGATTATGATCGTATTATTTTCTCGGCTGCTTTTAGAAGTTTACAGGATAAAACTCAGGTTATTCCTCTTTCAAAAACAGATTTTGTTCACACCAGATTGACACATAGTTTAGAAGTTTCGGTTGTGGGACGTTCCTTAGGGCGTTTGGTTGGGAAAAAAATT
Organism: Flavobacterium sp. GSA192; assembly: GCF_006386525.1. Classification (NCBI taxonomy): domain Bacteria; kingdom Pseudomonadati; phylum Bacteroidota; class Flavobacteriia; order Flavobacteriales; family Flavobacteriaceae; genus Flavobacterium; species Flavobacterium sp. GSA192. Next base: position 595,692 of record NZ_VAHC01000002.1, read on the forward strand.
ATTGAGAAATATCCTTATCTAAGAGAGGTTCATGGTTTTCACATGAACGATTTTGGAGCCATTGTCGCAGCGGCATCTTTGGCACATGATATAGGGAATCCTCCTTTTGGGCATTCGGGCGAAAAGGCTATTGGAGAATATTTTTCGAAAGGAGCAGGGCAGAAATACAAAGAGTTTCTGAGTCCAAAACAATGGCAGGATTTAATTGATTTTGAAGGGAATGCCAATGGTTTTTCGGTAATGACATCCAGTCGTCCCGGAATTGAAGGCGGACTCCGAATTTCGTATGCCACTTTAGGTGCTTTCATGAAATACCCAAAAGAGAGTTTACCTAAAAAACCAACCCGAAATATCTCTGATAAAAAATACGGTTTCTTTCAGGCAGATAAAGCTTTCTTCGAAGAAGCGGCAAAAGATATGGGTTTGATTCCAAATAAAACTGGGGATGATATTGGTTTTGAAAGACATCCTTTGGCTTATTTAGTCGAAGCAGCAGATGATATTTGTTATACCATTATTGATTTTGAAGACGGAATTAATTTAGGTTTGGTTTCCGAAGATTTTGCTTTGGAATACCTGATTAAATTGGTAAAAGACAGTATTAATACTGCAAAATATAAAACTTTAGAAACTAAAGAAGACCGAATCAGTTATTTGCGGGCTTTGGCAATCAGTAGTCTGATAAATGATGCCGTAAAGGTTTTTATTGCCAATGAAGAGGCAATTTTGCAAGGGAAATTCCCTTTTGCCTTGATGGATAAAAGCAAATATAAAGCGCAAATGGATGATATAATCAAAATTAGTATCGACAAGATTTACCAAAGCCGCGAAGTGATTGAAAAAGAATTGGTAGGCTACCAAATTATTCAGACATTATTGGATAAGTTTATTACGGCTTATGACAACAAATTCAATGAAACGGCCTCTAATTATGATAAACTAATTTTGAAATTATTACCTGAAAAGCACAATCTGGAAAAGGAAAATCTTTACGATCGTTTGTTGCATATTTGTCATTATGTTTCTTTACTTACCGATGGAAATGCACTGGAATTATACAAAACAATAAACGGAAGCAAAAAAAGTTAAGTCTTAAAAAGCGTAAGTTAACCCAACGCCCAGTACTTGTTTTAATTGCACTTTAGGACCTTCGGTAACCTGAACTCCTGCTACTTCGGTTTTGTTTTTGATATCATCGTCGTATAGAATTCGGGTGCCGATATTGGCTTTTACATATTGGTTGACAACCAGATTTAAGGCTAAATCACAATCCACATCAACGTTACCAAATTTGTTTACATAATCAGAGTACAGACTTAAACTGTTTACAAAGATTACGTTTTTGTAAATCTCTTTTTTGTAACGATTGGTAATTAAAAAACCTAATTCGTTTTTAGATCTTTTCCCTTTTGTAATTATATTTCCTTCGCTGTCATAAATGGCTTTTTCAACACCAAAAGCACCTTTGTCGGCTAATTCCTGATCCCAAACTAAGGTGGCTTTGTAGGTAAAAGGAGAGAAGTAAATTACACGACTTTTTGATTTTGTACTATTCTCAGCACCAAAACCAAGAAACATATAAGCTGGAGCAAAAAGTCTGGAAATAGGATTTTCTTTATTAGGATATTTGTATCCATTGGTCAACTGGGTGTTGAAATTTAGCTTAGCCGAATGAAACCAGTTGCTCTCCGGATCATGTCTGTGTCCAAAGGTAGAATTGAACTGGAAAGCATCATCTGTTTTACGAACTTCAATTCCGTCCTGTTTGTTCATTCCGTATCTTACACTAAGTTCGTTCACCCATTTTACTAATTTGTTGTCGTAGGTTCTGTTAAAATCGCCTTTAAGCAATCCTGAAATGGAACTGGTTCCACCGGCACTCCAGTTAACAAAAGCTATTTCGGAAATGTCAAATCCAAGTATGTTTTTCTTAGTCCAATGAGAAGGGAGTTTTTTTTCAGGCTCAGGCAGAGCAACTTCTCGGGCAAAACTGTATTTTAGTTTTGCCGGAGGCGGTTTTCTGTAAAAATTATCGTTTAATACTGGAAGAATAATCTTTTTTATCGTATCTGTTTGGGTTGAGTCACTAACCGATTGTGAAAAAACAGGAATAGTAATTGTAAATAAAAATGTAATTATAAAGAAACGGATATTTTGTGCTTTCATTCGTAAATTGAAATTTTGGGTTGCGCAAATTACTTGTTTATATAACTTCGAAAAAGTGATTTTAGTGTATTAACATCAATTCCGCAAAGTTGTTGTAGCTGATTTATAGTTCCTTGCTCAATAAATTTATCCGAAATTCCTAGTGTTTTAATATTGGAATGATAATTATTTTGGGCAGCAAACTCTAAAATAGCAGTTCCAAATCCTCCAATAATTGTGCCATCTTCAATTGTAATGATGTTTTTGTGTTTTTTAAAAATTTCATCTAACAGGTTTTTGTCCAATGGTTTAACAAAAGGGAAGTCATAATGTGCAATTGTATCCGGATTTTCAATTTCGTTTAAGGCTAAACTAACATTGTTTCCGATTGTTCCATTAGATAAAACCGCTACTCTGGTTCCGTTTTTGATACAATTTGCTTTGCCGATTTCTATTTTTTGATAATGACCAAAATGTTCTTTTTTCCAATTAGGAATATTGCCGCGACCACGTGGATATCGGATAGCAATTGGGGATTCAAGTCCTAGTTGAGCAGTATATAGAATGTTTTGTAGCGCAATTTCATTTGCAGGAGCATAAATTATAAGGTTAGGAATGCAGCGCAAATAAGCAATATCGAAAACGCCGTGATGTGTGGCTCCGTCTTCGCCAACGAGTCCGGCTCTATCGAGGCAGAAAATAACTGGCAAGTTTTGTATGGCTACATCATGAATGACTTGGTCGTAAGCTCTTTGTAAAAAAGTAGAGTAGATATTGCAATATACAATCATTCCTTGAGTTGCCATTCCAGCAGCTAAGGTTACCGCATGTTGTTCGGCAATTCCCACATCAAAAGCGCGTTCCGGTAAGGCGTCCATCATGAATTTCAATGAACTTCCCGTAGGCATGGCAGGTGTGATTCCTACTATTTTTTCATTTTTTTGAGCCAAATCCAATACGGTCAGTCCAAAAACATCCTGATATTTTGGAGGTAAATTTTCTTCTGATTTTGGGATGATTTCGCCTGTTGAAGCATCAAATTTCCCTGGAGCATGATATTGCACCTGGTTTTCTTCGGCTTGTTGTAATCCTTTGCCTTTAGTGGTGATTACATGCAGGAATTTAGGCCCTTTTATTTTTTGCAAACGCTTTAGTTCTTTGATAACAGCAAAAATGTCGTTGCCGTCTATAGGTCCCGAATAATTAAAATTCAGGGATTTAATCATATTATTTTGCCTCGGGTTTTTGCCTTCTTTTACTGCGGTAAGGTATTTTTTTAAGGCACCTACGCTAGGGTCAATCCCGATAGCATTATCATTTAGAATAACTAATAAATTAGCATTGGTCACTCCGGCATGGTTTAATCCTTCAAAAGCCATTCCTGAAGCTATTGAAGCATCGCCAATTACTGCAATATGTTGTTTGTTGAAATCACCATTTAAATTGGATGCAATCGCCATTCCCAAAGCTGCCGAAATGGAAGTAGAGGAGTGGCCTACGCCAAAAGCATCATAGATACTCTCGCTTCTTTTTGGGAAACCAGAAATTCCGTTGAGTTGGCGGTTAGTATGGAAAATTTCTCTGCGACCCGTCAGGATTTTATGTCCGTAAGCCTGATGACCAACATCCCAGATTAATGCATCATCGGGCGTGTTGAATACATAATGTAAAGCAATGGTTAATTCGACAACACCTAAACTAGCACCCAAATGTCCTTCTTTTACCGAAACAATATCGATAATAAAATCACGTAATTCCTGTGCTACTTGAGGAAGTTGGGCTTCGTCAAGCAGGCGTAAATCGGTTGGATTGTTTATGTTTAAAAGCAAATTTTCCGGCATGACGCAAATGTACGAATTGAATGCTGTATTTTTGCAGCATGGAAAATATTTTCACCGATGACTATTTTATGAAGAAAGCTTTGCAGGAGGCCGAAATGGCTTTCGAAAAAGGCGAAATTCCTGTGGGTGCAGTTGTTGTTGTCAACAACACCGTTATTGCCCGCAGTCATAATCTAACCGAAATGCTGAATGATGTCACCGCTCATGCCGAAATGCAATCCATAACAGCAGCGGCTAATTATTTAGGCGGAAAATACCTGAAAGATTGTACTTTGTATGTGACTTTAGAGCCTTGCCAAATGTGCGCTGGTGCTTTGTATTGGAGCCAAATTTCAAAAGTGGTTTTTGGGGCAAGTGATGAGCAACGCGGATTTATGACAATGGGAACTAAACTACATCCTAAAACCACTGTTGTTTCAGGAGTAATGGCAGATGAAGCGGCTGAACTGATGAAGCGGTTTTTTGCTTCGAGGAGGAAATAGTTTTATAGTTTCTTAACGGCACTTGGTTTTAAATTCCTTTGTTTCTTGAAATAATTTGAAAGATGACTCTCATCAGTGAAGCCAAATTCATAAGCAATTTGTTTCATGGATAGTTGCTTGTTCAGAATCCTTTTTTCTATTAACTGGGTTCTTAGTTTGTTGCAATATTCCCGATAACTTATTGAAAAATTGCGCTTGAAATAGGTTCCAAAATAACTCTGGGAGATATTAAAATGTTCTGCAATGGTTTTAATCTGAACCAGTTTTGGTTTGTAAATATTCTGATGGATATAGGAAATAATCTGGTCGTTGTCTATTCCTGAGCCGGTGATTTTTATATTCTGTTGTTGTAAACTTTCTTTTATCAGTCCGAAGATGGATAAGATTTGGTAAAAGGCAATTGGCGAAGTAGAAATATTGGCTTTGCTATTGTAAGCTCTGATATTGTCAATAGTGTTTTTTAATATGCTGGCGCAAGTTGGATCCAGTTTCAGTACATTTTCTTTAAGTGATTTGTCGCGCATGAAATTCTCGGGAGTGTTGAGCAGGAATTCATCGCAAGCCAGTTTTTTATTCGAATTAAAATAGGTGTCGGTAAATTTTATAAAGAAAAACCGGGTTGTCTTTTTAATGTCAAAATAGTGTTCGTCATCAGTGGAAAGCACAAACAAATCCCCTGATTTATATGGGAGCAGGTTTTTGTTTAATTGATGAATCCCGCTCCCTTTGATGATGTAAATAATCTCGTAATAGGTGTGACTGTGTCTGGGAAGATGATATTGGTCTTCCTCAAATTCATCAATCACTAAGGTGTCAAATTGATTTAATTTTTTCATAGCCTAAATTTGCAAGTTTATATTGTAAAATTACAATTTCTTTGTGGTAGTTATCAATAAATTTGCAAAGTAAATAAGCATTGCTGTTTCAATGACACAATGTTAGTTAATAATCTCTTTTATAATAAAATGAAAAAAAGTTTGCTTTCACTCGCTTTGGGTGGTTTGACGATAGGAATTACCGAATTTGTGATGATGGGGATATTGCCAGATATTGCTAAAAATTTGAATATTAGCATACCAGTTGCGGGACATTTAATTTCGGCCTATGCGCTTGGAGTAGTTATTGGTGCGCCTTTGTTAGTGATTATCACGCGAAATTATCCGCCTAAAAAAACACTATTGATTCTGGCGAGTATGATTACTGCTTTTAATTCACTTTCAATTATTGCACCTAATTATGAGTTTTTGTTTGCTGTTCGATTACTTTCCGGATTGCCGCATGGTGCTTTTTTTGGAGTGGGAGCAGTAGTAGCCAGTCGCCTTGCTGATAAAGGAAAAGAAGCTCAAGCCATATCGGTCATGTTTGCGGGTTTAACTATTGCTAATCTTTTGGGTGTTCCTTTAGGGACTTATATCGGGCATCATTTTTCATGGCGTTATACTTTTATCATTATCGCCATTGTTGGAACTCTAACGGTTTGTTCACTTTATTTTTGGATGCCAAATATTGAGGCTAAAGCCAGAGAAGGTATGAAAACGCAGTTGTTGTTTTTTAAGAAAGCCGAAGCCTGGCTGGTTATTTTAATTACCGCTATTGGTGCAGGAGGTTTGTTTTGCTGGATTAGTTACATTGCTCCGTTATTAACGGATATTTCAGGCTTTGATGCTAGTGATGTGCCCTATATTATGATGTTGGCTGGCTTGGGAATGGTTTTAGGAAATTTTATTGGCGGAAAATTAGCCGATCGCTACTCAGCCGAAAAGACGATTATCGTATTGCTTTCGGTTATGGCAGTTGACTTGATGTTGGTGTTTTTCTTTTCGTCCAATCCTTATGTGAGTTTAGCATTGGTTTTTTCTACTGGTTGTATTGCTTTTGCTGTGGCTGCGCCAATTCAAACTTTGATGATACAAACTGCGGTAGGTGCCGAAATGATTGCTTCGGCAGCGATACAAGCTGCTTTTAATACAGGAAATGCTTTAGGGGCTTTCCTTGGTGGATTGCCTTTAATTGCCGGATTTAGTTATGCTTCGCCAAATTTAGTTGGTATCACAATGTCGATTCTGGGAGTGCTTTTTACGGTAGTCTTTTTACAAAGAAAAAGACGTGTTTTAAAGTTGCAAAGGATTTAATTTTTTAGCACAAAGGCACAAAGTTTAAAAACGCAAAGAGCACTAAGAAATTTGTCGATATAATAAGACACAAAAAAACCGTTCCGATAGCTATCGGAACGGTTTTTTGTTTAGTCTTTTATAGCATTTCCTTTGTTGTCAAAGAAATGATATTCTAAATACGTGTAAGCGTCACGTGGTATAATTTTCACCCATTTTTTATGTTCAAGGAACCATTTTGAACGTAATGATGGAAAACCTTTGCTGAGGTAAGCAGCCACAAACGGATGTACATTAAGTACTACTTTTTTGTGGGTTTTTAAAATTCTTTCCAGGTCGGAGTTGATTTTATCAATGATTAGTATTGGTGCTTCGATTTCACCATTTTCATTGTTTGGATCTTCTTCTCTGGTTTTAATATTTCTTTCTGGTCTTACTCTTTGTCTGGTAATTTGGACTAATCCAAATTTACTAGGAGGTAAGATTTTGTGTTTTGCTTTATCGTCGCTCATTTCTTCCCTCAGGAAGTCGAACAAGACTTTGCGATTTTCGGGATTAGACATATCGATAAAATCCACTACTATGATACCACCCATATCGCGCAAACGCAATTGTCTGGCTATTTCGGCTGCGGCAATCATATTGACTTCCATTGCTGTGTCTTCCTGGTTAGTTGCTTTATTCGAACGGTTTCCGCTGTTCACATCAATAACGTGTAGAGCTTCAGTGTGTTCGATAATAAGATAAGCGCCTTTACTCATGGAAACGGTTTTCCCAAAAGAAGTTTTGATTTGTCTCTCTATATTGTATTTCTCGAAGATTGGCGTGTCGTTTGATTGATAAAACTTCACAATAGATTGTTTGGATGGAGCAATTTCTTGCAAGTAATCCTTTGTTTGGTTGTACAACTCTTCATCATCTATTTGGATACTGGTAAAGGTATCGTTGAAAACGTCTCTTAGTATTGAGGAAGCTCGGTTGAGTTCGCCTAATACTTTTGAGGGATGATGAGCAGTTGGTAATTTCTTACACATTGCAGTCCATCTGCTAAGCAGGTTCTGCAAATCTTTTTCTAATTCGGCTGTATTTTTGCCTTCGGCTACTGTGCGAACAATAACACCAAATCCTTTTGGTTTGATGGATTGTACAAGTTTTTTTAGTCGGTCTTTTTCTTTTTTGTCTTCTATTTTTTGAGAAATAGAAACACGGTCAGAGAAAGGAACTAAAACAATAAAACGTCCGGCAAGAGAAAGCTCAGCGCTAATTCTTGGTCCTTTAGTAGATATTGGTTCTTTTACAACTTGTACTAAGATAGATTGATTGGCGTTTATTACATCAGTAATGGTCCCATCTTTGTCTATCTCTTTTTCAAACTGAAAGTTTTTTAGGGAGAAATCTTTTATTTTACCTGCGCTTACAAGTTTTATGAATTTCAGTTGGGAAGTTAGATTAGGACCTAGGTCGTGATAATGTAAAAAGGCATCTTTTTCGAAGCCTACATTTACAAAAGCAGCATTGAGTCCGGCAACAGGTTTTCTGATTTTGGCAATAAAAATATCGCCTACCTGAAAGTTGCTTGTCTCTTCTTCTTTGTGTAATTCAATTAGTTTTCCATCTTTTAATAAGGCAAAATCTACTGAATCAGAACTAGATCGAATGATTAATTCTTTATTCATTTGTAAATTTTTATCTGTTTTTTAGAAAATAGAACATAGAGAGAAGAGTAAAGACTTTGAAAGTCTAAAGTCTAAAATCTAAGATCTAAAATCTTATTTACAGATGGATTAAACAATATTTTTGAACAGGTATTAACCCGGGGAGATTTTAGATTTCTGAATTTTGATTCTTGATTTTAGATTTTTTAAATCTGCAATCTTAAATCGGTAATCTACAATCTTAAATCTCAATTTCAATGAACGTTTAAAAAGAAAAAAGTAGTTCTAGACTACTTTTTCTTTTTGTGACGGTTAGCTCTCGCTCTTTTTTTACGTTTGTGCGTAGCTACCTTATGTCTTTTTCTTTTTTTACCACTTGGCATAATCTTTTAGATTTTATGATTAATAATATTATTTTGCTTCGTTATTTGTTTTTACTCCTTCTACAAAAACTTTTGCAGGTTTGAAAGCTGGAATGTTGTGTGCAGGTATTTTAATTGTAGTGTTTTTAGAGATATTTCTACCTGTTTTCTCTGCTCTTGTCTTTACGATAAAGCTACCAAAACCTCTTAAATATACATTATCTCCAGTTTCTAATGAAGTTTTTACTTCTTCCATAAAAGTCTCTACTGTTGCTTGCACATCACCTTTTTCAAGACCTAATTTTTCTGAAATTTTCGCTACGATATCTGCTTTCGTCATTTTCTTTCCTTATTTATTATTTTGTAATAATTTTTTTGAGTGTGCAAATATATGAATTTAAAAAACAATTATTCAAGCTAATTCATTAAATTTTAATTACATAAACTTTTACTTTTGTCAACAAATATTTAATGATGATTTTTCATAACTTTCTAATAAAGTGGTATTTAGAAAACAAGCGCGATTTGCCTTGGAGAAATACTACCAATCCTTATCATATTTGGCTCTCAGAAATCATGCTTCAACAGACGCGAGTTGCTCAGGGAATGCCTTATTTTTTTTCTTTCATGGAGGCTTTTCCAACGGTTTTTGACCTGGCAAATGCCGATGAAGAAAAGGTATTAAAATTATGGCAGGGTTTGGGGTATTATTCCCGTGCCCGTAATTTGCATAAAACCGCTCAATATATAGCAACTGAACTTAATGGTGTTTTTCCGGATAACTATAAGGACTTATTGCAATTAAAAGGAGTAGGTGAATATACTGCGGCTGCAATTGCTTCTTTTTCCTATAATGAAGCTGTGCCGGTTGTGGATGGAAACGTGTTCAGGGTGCTTTCCCGTTATTTTGATGTAGAAACCGATATTGCCCAGACTTCGGCCAAAAAAGAATTTGCTGCTTTGGCTTTCGAATTAATGCCAAAAGACACCCGAGGCGGAGCCGAACTGAGCGAAGCTAATCCAACCATTTTTAATCAGGCCATAATGGAGTTTGGTGCGCTGCAATGCGTTCCTAAAAATCCGGATTGTGGGAATTGTGTTTTTAATGATAGTTGTGCAGCATTGCAAAAAAAGAAAGTTGATCAATTGCCTGTGAAATCAAAGAAGTTGAAAGTGCGAAACAGATACTTTAATTATTTGATGCTTTCGGATGCCGAGGAGAATACTTTAATTCAGAAACGAACGGCAAAAGGGATTTGGCATAACTTATATGAGTTTCCTTTGATTGAAACTTTGCAGGAAGAAGATTTTGAGTTTGTATCGAATGCTGTTCAGCAAGAATCGTTTTTTACTAATCCTATTATAAGTATGCAAGCGTGCAATGAGAAAAGTATTGTTCATAAACTATCGCACCAGCATTTACATATTAAATTTTGGAAACTAAATGTGAAAGGAGTGGTCGAAAATGGGATTACTAAAGAGCAGTTAAGGCAATATCCTTTTCCAATTGTGATTCATAATTTTATTGAATCGGAATAGAATTGCAGTGCAAAAAAATGTATCTTTGGGATAGATACCATAATATAAATATGACTATGAACGGAACACTAAATAAGGTAATGCTAATAGGTCATTTGGGTGACGATGTTAAGTTGCACTATTTTGAGGCGGGCAATTGTATCGGAAGATTTCAGTTGGCAACAAATGAGGTGTATATTAATAAGACTACCAATGAGAAAATTGTTTCGACTGAATGGCATAATTTAGTGGTGCGTAATAAAGCGGCTGAAATATGTGAAAAATATTTGTCAAAAGGAGATAAAATTTATGTGGAGGGAAGAATTAAATCCCGTCAGTGGCAGGCAGAAGATGGTTCTATGAAGCATACTACTGAAATTCAGGTGACCGAATTTACTTTTTTAACAACTAAAAAAGATACTGAGGGCAATAAGCAAAATCAGGGTTCGGAATCCACAAAAAACACTAATTTTGACACGCCAAATAAAGGTTTGCCTATCAACGACTTGCCTTTTTGATTGTTTAACTAATCTTTTTTAATTTGGACCCAGAGCCCAGTTTGAATTTCGTTTATACAGTAGATTTAGATCTATTGTTCGGTTTTGCCGGAATATTTGTATTGCTGTTTTGTTCAGCAGTAGTTTCGGGAGCCGAAGTAGCCTTGTTTTCGCTGTCGCAAAAAGATATTGATGATACGCTTCAGGAAAATCTTTCGACAGGAAAAATTCTTTCCGAGCTTTTGCAAAGGCCTAAAAAACTATTAGCAACGCTTCTAGTAGCTAATAACTTCATTAATATAGGAGTTGTTATTCTGTTCTCTTTTATTGGTTCCGATTTGTTTGCGGCAGTTACTTCGCCTGTATTGAAATTTATTTTTGAAGTTATCGTTGTGACTTTCTTATTGTTGCTTTTTGGAGAGGTGATGCCTAAAGTGTATGCCAGTAGAAATAATGTTAAGTTTGCTAAAAGTATCGCTTATCCTATCTCGATTTTGGATAGATTGCTTTCTCCAATTAGTATTCCTATGCGCGGGGCAACGGTTTATTTGCATAATAAATTAGGGAAGCAAAAGACTAATTTTTCGGTTGACCAATTGTCTCAGGCCTTAGAATTGACTTCAACTGATGAGACTTCGACTGATGAACAAAAAATATTGGAAGGAATCGTGTCTTTTGGTAATACCGATACCAGGCAGGTAATGAGTCCTAGAATTGATATTTTTGCTTTGGAAATTACAGCTTCTTTCAGCGAAATATATGCTAAGATTTTAGAAAAAGGCTATTCGAGAATTCCGGTATATCGGGATAATATTGATCAGATTGAAGGGGTTTTGTTTATCAAAGATTTGTTGCCTCATATTGATAAGGAGCAATTTGACTGGACAACTTTGATAAGAGAACCGTTTTTTGTGCCTGAGAATAAAAAGCTCGATAATTTATTAAAGGATTTTCAGTCCATGAAAAGTCATCTTGCTATTGTGGTGGATGAGTACGGTGGGACATCGGGTTTAGTTTCTCTCGAAGATGTAATCGAAGAAATAGTAGGGGATATTAGTGATGAATTTGATGATGAGGATATTAATTTCTCTCAAATTGATGATAGAAATTATCTTTTTGAAGGGAAAATTAATTTGAAGGATTTCTATCGAATTGTTGATGTAAACGAAGAGATATTCGAAGAAAATAAAGGAGAGGCGGAAACCTTGGCGGGGTTTATTTTAGAAATCTCAGGTAATTTTCCAGTCAAAGGACAAAAAATTACTTTTGAAAATTGCCTGTTTACTATTGAGGTTGTAGATAAAAAACGTATCAAACAGATAAAAGTTACCATTGATGTTTAATTTAAAATGTGCCATTAAAAAACATAATTATAATACTGCGGTTTTTGTAATTGGTGTTTTGGGTTTGTTGTTGTTTTCAGGTTGTAAAGATGAAGTGTTGCCTAAGCCATCGGGTTATTTGCGATTGGATTATCCTGTGGCTGAATATGCGCATTTTGAAAATCAATGCCCGTTTACTTTTGAAATGAATTCTAAAGCAATCATAAAAGGCGAAAAAGACTGTGGTTTTACGATTTCTTATCCTAAGATGAAAGCAACAATTTATCTGACTTATAAACCGGTAAATAATGATATTAATAAATTATTGCGTGATGCTCAAAAACTGACTTTTGAGCACGTAATAAAAGCAAATGATATTTTGGAACAACCCTATTTGAATCAACAAAAGAAAGTTTACGGCATGTTTTATCGGGTAAATGGAAATGCTGCAACTAACTCACAGTTTTATGCTACCGACAGTACAAAGCATTTTTTAACGGCTTCAGTTTATTTTTATGCCAAACCTAATTTTGATTCGATTATGCCCGCGGCCAGTTATATCAAAAATGATATGCAGCGTTTGATGGAAACGCTGGAGTGGAAATAATATGGAATCCAAACAACTAAAATGGTTTTATTTGCTGGTTCTTTCCTTAATTTGGGGTAGTTCATTTATCCTAATAAAAAAAGGACTGTTGGGATTATCAGCCATTCAGGTAGGTTCGTTACGAATTATTTTTGCTTCTTTTTTTCTGTTGCTAATCGGGTTTAAAAGTCTAATGCTTATTCCGAAGTTAAAGTGGAAATACATTGCTATTACGGCTCTTTTCGGAACTTTTTTTCCTGCTTTTTTGTTTGCGATTGCTCAAACGGAATTAGATAGTTCGGTAACTTCGATTCTAAATTCTTTGACGCCATTGAATACATTGGCAATAGGAGTGTTGTTTTTTGGGATCGATTTTCAACGAAAACAACTTTGGGGTTTGTTAATTGGGCTTTTAGGGAGTTTACTTTTGGTTTATAACGGTGCTCAAAATAATCCGGAACAAAACTATTATTATGCTTTGTTGATTATTATGGCTTCGTTTAGTTATGCTACCAATGTTAATTTGATAAAAAGACATTTGTCTGACGTAAGTCCTGTAAGTATAACGACCGGGAATTTTGTGGTGCTTTTAATTCCGGCAATACTTATTTTGCTTTTTTCAGGTTTCCCGGAACAAATTCACTTGGAGAAAACACAAAAAGCTGCTTGTTTTATAATGATTCTGGGTGTTTTAGGAACTGGAATTGCTAATATTCTTTTCTTTAAATTAATACAAATTGCTTCTCCTGTTTTTGCTGCATCAGTAACTTATTTGATTCCTGTTATAGCACTGTTTTGGGGATTATTGGATAATGAAATACTAACGCCCGTTCAGTTTTTTGGCGCTTTTGTTATTTTAATCGGTGTTTATTTGAGTGCGAAGAAGTGAGGGGTTATGAGTTAAGAATTAAATGATGTTGAATAGTAACGTCTAGTTCTTAACTCATAACATTTTCTACTATTTAGAATTGAGGTTTTCCTACAGGATTTCCGTATTTGTCAAAATAAGAAATAGGAATGTTGAGTTTTTCTAATCCGGGAATAACTTCTTTGGCTTTACCTACAATAATTATTCGCGAATTGTCTATTAAAAAATATTTGTTTGCGGCAGCTAATACATCTTCTTTAGTGACTGCGTTAATGGTTTTGATGTAGTTTTCATAAAAATCATCAGCTAAGTCTTCTGTTTTTGTGTTCAAAGCGTATCTGGCAACCGATTCCGGTTTTTCGGCTTTCATTACAAATCGGCCAATGTAACCTGCTTTTGCATTGTTAAGCTGCTCGGTAGTTACTTTTTCGGTTCTTATTTTTTTGATTTCTTTGATAAATTCTACAACGGCACTATCAGTTACATTGTTTTTTACTGCCGATGCCGATCTGATATTGGTTACATATTTCCCGGCTCCAATATTAGTGCTGGCACCATAAGTCCAGCCATGAGCTTCTCTTAAATTCATGTTTAGGTAGCTGTTGAAACCTCCTCCCAGAATGTAACTGGCAATTACCGCAGGGAAAAAATCTTTGTGGTTCATTCTTAAATTGTAGGTGTTTACAACTGAGATTTCTGATTGAACGGCATTAGGAACATCGATAAAATTAATTTGAGTTGTTGGTACGTTTACTGGGTCAGGATAGATGCTTTTAGAGATGTCTGTTTTTTTCCAGGAACCAAAAAGTTCTTCGATTATCGGTTTGATTTCGTTGTATTTAATATCTCCAACAATTGCTAAATAAGCGTTTTGAGGGGCGAAATTGTTGTTGTAGTTTTTGATGACATCTTCCAGGGTGATATTGGATAAACTTTCTTCGGTGATGAATTCGCCTGAAGGATGATTTTTTCCAAAAGAAAGCGCATTAACCATTCTGCTGGCAATGGCCGAAACACTTTTTTCCTGAGAGCGTAAGCTTTCTATTAGTTTGGCTTTTTCTTTATCAAGTTCTTCCTGAGTGAAATTAGGGTCTAAAGCGCCATAGGCTAAAAGTTCTAAGGTGCGTTTTGAGAATTTAGAAAGCGAGCTGGCATGGGCACTGCTGGAGCTGAAATCTATTGTGGCTCCCATAAAATCGATTTCTTCGTTAAAGTCTTCTTTGGATATTTTAGTACTGCCATTTCCTATCAGGTTGCTGCATAATTCATCAACTCCTTTTTTGTTTCCTTCGGCAAATGGTGGATTGTCAATAGTAAGGTTGTAAGTGACCTTAGGGAGTTTGTGGTTTTCAACAATCATTACAGTGAGTCCGTTAGCTAAGGTAAAACTTTGTGGTTTTTTGATATTGACAACTGGTGGTTTTCCGGCTATGGGTTGTTTGCGTTCTTGTGCTTGCATGATTGCTGAGACTAGTATTAGAATGAGTAATATACTTGATTTTTTCATGTTTCGAAATAGCTTAGTTTTCGTTTTTTTCAGGGCTAGGAATGTAATCCAATATTAATCGCTGGTTTGGATTTAGGTATTTTTGGGCAACGGCTCTAATTTCTTCTCTGGTAATAGAGTGGTAAATGTCAATATCGGTATTGATAAGATTTACATCGCCATAAAGCAGGTAATATTTGGCTAAATTTTCGGCAATTCCTTCTACACTTGAGTTTTGATTTACATATTGATTCTCAAATTGGTTCAGTAGTTTTTGATAATCTTTTTCAGAAATTAATTCGGTTTGAATTTTTACAATTTCTTCGTCAATTTCTCTAAGTAAATCTTCGTTGGTGAAGTTTGTCATTGGTAAGCCGTATAATATGTACATGCCATAATCTTCCTGGTTAAAACCTACGGCGCCAATTTGCAGTGCTTTTTTCTTGTCATCTACAATTTTTTTGTAAAGTTTAGAACTTTTTCCATCGCTCAGATAAGAAGAAATAAAATCCAAAATGCGTGCATCTCTGGTTTTCATTGACGGAGTTCGGTAAGCAGCAACCAGCATCGGGATTTGGATATTTGGGTCGATGTGAGTTGCTTTGATAGTTTCGGTTATAGGTTTTTCGATAAAAGTTTCTCGTTTTATTTCATCTCCTTTTTTAATTGGTCCAAAATATTTTTGAATCCATTCTTTCGCTTGTCCTTGTTCGAAATCGCCTGCTACAACTAAAACAGCGTTGTTTGGCACATAGAATTTTTCGTTAAAAGCTTTAAAGTCTTCCAGTTTTGCGGAATTCAAATGTTCTGTAGAGCCTATAGTTGTCCAGCGGTAAGGATGATTGGTGAATAAATTTTCTTTAACAGCTTCAATTATTTTGCCGTAAGGCTGGTTATCATAGCGCGAATTTTTCTCTTCCTTAATTACTCCTTTTTGGGTGTCAACCCCAATTTGGTTAATTACAGGGTGCATTAATCTCTCGGATTCCATCCAAAGCGCCAGTTCTAAATTGTTAGAAGGGAAAACTTCGTAATAATAGGTTCGGTCGTCTGAAGTGTTAGCGTTGTTTACACCGCCGTTTGCCGTAACAATATTAAACCATTCGCCTCTTTTGATGTTTTGGGTTCCTTCGAATAATAAGTGTTCAAAAAAATGGGCAAAACCTGTTTTGTTTGGGTTTTCGTCTTTAGAGCCTACATGATACATTACCGAAGTAATAACTACAGGAGCGCTGTTGTCCTGGTGTAAGATAACGTGCATGCCATTGTTTAAATCGTACTCTTCGAAAGTTATTTTTTGGGCTGTGGCGACACCGCCAAATAAAAGTGCAGTACTAATTGCCATTATTGTTTTTTTCATATAAGATTAGTAAAAAATAAGGTTGCAATACTTAATAGGTAATATTGTTAATCCAAAAATACTTTTTTTTAGTATTGATTTGGTAATCGAACTTTTTTTAACAAAAATATAAGTTATAATTGGGTTTCTAAAGTATTGAAAATAAAGTAAAAATGAGAAGAAATATTTTTTTAAATTTAGTGATTGCGTGGTAAAAAAATAATTGTATATTTGCATCCTTAAAAATCAATAAATCAATTTGGTATGTATGCAATCGTAGAGATAGCAGGGCAACAATTTAAAGTAAGCAAAGACTTAAAGGTTTATGTTCACCGTTTAGCTAGCGAAGAAGGATCAAAAGTTTCTTTTGATAAAGTTCTTTTGTTAGACGATAATGGGAATGTAACTTTGGGCGCCCCAGCTATAGAAGGTGCTTCAGTAGAAGCTAAAGTGTTACAACACTTAAAAGGAGACAAGGTTATCGTTTTCAAAAAGAAAAGAAGAAAAGGATACAAAAAGAGAAATGGTCACAGACAATATCTTACTCAAATTGTAATTGAAGGTATTACTGCAGCAGGTGCTAAGAAAGCAGCTTCTAAAAAAGCAGCAGTTGAAGCAACTACAGAAGAAGTTGAAGCTCCAAAGAAAAAGGTAGCTAAAGCTAAAAAAGAAGATACTCAAGAGTAATAACAATATTAAAACTAAAACATCATGGCTCACAAGAAAGGTGTCGGTAGTTCTAAGAATGGTAGAGAATCAGAATCGAAACGTTTAGGTGTTAAGATTTTTGGAGGACAAGCTGCTATCGCAGGGAACATCATCGTAAGACAAAGAGGTTCAAAACACAATCCAGGTGAAAATGTTTACATTAGTAAAGATCACACACTACATGCAAAAGTAGATGGAATTGTTAAGTTCCAAAAGAAAAGAGATAATAAATCATATGTTTCAATCCTTCCATTCGAAGTAGAAGCTTAATTGATTTTCTCAATTTATTTAAAAACCTGTTAGCTTATCTAACAGGTTTTTTTGTGTTTAAAAAAGTGTGATGGATATTTTAGGATACAGATTGATTGCTTAATAAAGTTTGAAATAATTATGTAATCGGCTTTAGCCAAAATGGTATTTTACATTTGGCTAAAGCTGAATCTGTATTTTCGTAAAATAGGGCTAAAGTCCTATTCTATTCATCTTTTCTATTGAGTAATTATCAAATATAAATCGCTATAATATTCTATGAGAATTAGAATAATTAAAATGGTAAATTGATTTGGTCTGTGCTTTTTTGTTTAAATAACAAATCCCCTTACTTTTAAGAAGTAAGGGGATTTGTTGGTTAAAATTGAATTAATAATTGCGTTTGATTAATCCATAGGGCCTCCAGGTCGGCCGCCGCCAAAACCTTCCGGGCGTTCCCCTCCTCTGTCCATACCTTCCATGTTTCGGTTTCTTCTTCCCGGAGGATTTTTCATCCCTGAGAAATTCTGGATTTTATAGGTAAGAGAAAACATAGCATAACGTCTTAGAACAGTATTTTCGCTATCGGTAATTGCCGAAGAGGATATGTTTCGGGTAATGCTTTGGTTTTGGTTTAAAACATCGTATATTTTTACTTTGGCTACAAATGCTTTGTCTAAGAAAGTATAAGATAAGCTGGTATTCCACAAGTAGAATTCCTGATTGATAGAATTGTAAGTGTATCCAAAATCATTCCCCCAAATCCAATTAGTTGGCCAGTAACTTGTGGTTTGAAGATTCAGTCGGTGTACTACATTGGATCTGGAATTAAGTGTACTAAGTTCGTATTGCGTTTCATTGTATGAGAAATTATAAGAAGGCGCAATAGTAAAAAACTGACCATAATCGTAATTAAGGTAAATTCTTGGCGATATTCCCGTTGATTTTGCACCATACAATATGTTGTTAGTAAATTCTTTTGAATAGGAATAACTGGTGTTTAAAGCTAGTCCATAGCGTAATAAATTTTCTTCTTTTTTGATGGATTTATTCCAGCTACCTCCCCCTGAAAAAGAGTAAATACCGGATATGTTTTCATAACTGGTTCTTCTGATGTTGTTCTCATCAAAGTTTGAAGTTGCAATTATGTCATTGTTGTAATAGTTAGCTCTAAAGTACAGGTTGTATCCTGATCGGGTGCGGAAATCAAAATTTCTATAGTTAATATTAGCACTATGTGCTTCGGTAGGATTCAAATTTGGATTTCCCGTAATGGTATTTAAAGTGTTCGATACGTTTTGTATAGGAAGCAATTGAGAGGCTGATGGCAGAGACTGATTATAGTTGTATCTAACAGTGAAAAATTTAGATCGGTCGGCTCGGTATCTAATTTGAGCACTACTGTTAGGTAAAATGTATTTTCTTCTCAAATCGATTATTTCTCCCAGATAGTCTGAATAGTTGTCGTATTGTATGATATTGGTAGAAGAATTAAGGTCGAAAGTAAATTTGTTTTTTTCAAATCGAATTCCGGCTTTTGGTGTGATGCTTCTTTGTTTAGAAGTAATGTAAGTGGTTTGTTCGTCATTCAGATTAGTAAAGATTTTATCAGTCTCTGTTCCGGTATTGTCAAAGGTTTTATTGTCGTTAATGGAATTTTGGAAATTGTATTCCATACCTATTCTAAAACGAATCGAATCGGTTACGGGTTCTGTAAATTCAATTTCGGCTGAATACGAATCATTAATCCCTTTGTTTCGGGTGTTTTGGTCTCTAAAAATAGTGTCGTTTTCCTGACTACGAAATGTTTTTGAATACACTAAACCATTAGAATTGGAACTGTTGTTGTTGTTGTTAAATACAAAGCTTAAATTTCGGGCTTTTTTCTCGAAGGATTTGTTGAAGTTGATTGAGTTGCTAAAGCTGTTGGATTCGTTTTTATTAGTTGATTCTGATGTAAAAGCATTCGTTACTATGTCATCTGTTGTATTGATACTTCTTCTGTTTGAATCTGAAAAATTTTCTGAAATAGAAGAGTTGAATCTTGGGGAGACAAATAATCGCATCGTAGGCGATATTTTGTATTCCAATTCTACGTTGGCTTTGTTAGTTGTGTTCCTGTTTTCTGTTTTAGAATCAGATGTAGTGTCGTAAAAATTTCCGTCAGGTCTTAATTCAACTGATTTTGATGAGCTAACATTTTCTGTTTTTCTATCAGAATAATCGTAGCTGGCAGTAGTTTGAAAATCTTTAAATAATTCGTCAGAATAGTTTATTCCTAATAAATTAGATGTTGTAATACCATTGGCTTGCCCTCTGTTAATTGTAGAACCCTGGTTGTTTCGGCCTCCACCCATATTATCAAAAACTTCATCCATGGAGAATCCGGGAGCGTTGATATTGTTAGAAGATCCTAATAAGCTTATTTTTCTGTTATTGTTAAAAAAGTTTACGATAAAACTGGATTCGTAACGGTCGTCAGTGCCGTATCCGCCAAGGAATTTACCAAAATAACCTTTGTTTTTATCTTCGTCAATTGTCAGGTTAATGCTGGCGTTATCAGATGCTGCCTGGTCTTTAGAATATTCTTCTTTTTTAGTTTTAAAATCAGAAACCTGAACTTTATTGATAATTTCAGCAGGAAGGTTTTTTAAGGCCATGGCACCATCACGGTCAAAAAATGGTTTTCCGTTTACTAATACCTGAGTCACTTCTTTACCATTAGCGGTAATTTTTCCATCACTATCCACTTCCATTCCCGGAAGTTGTTTTAATAATGTTTCCACATTAGCGTCCGGACGAACTTTGAATAAGTTAGCTTTGAATTCAATAGTGTCATTTTTAATTCGGATTGGAGGATCTTCTCCTTTTATGGTGACTTCCTTAAGTGTGTTTACTGATTCGGCAAGGTAAATGTTGTTGAAATCTTTGTTGGTATTGATTTCTTTTTGCTCTTCGGCAAAGGTTTCAAATCCTACATAGGTTACTTTTAAAAATACGGGTTTTTCATTTTTTTTAACTGCAAAATTGAAATTTCCGTTTTTGTCTGTTAAGGTGTATTCCAAAATAGTAGAATCTTTAACAGTACTGATATACACAGTAGCCGATTCCAAAGGAAGTTGGTTGTTAATGTTTAGAACTTTTCCTTTTAAGATATAATTGCTTTGCGCAGTTGCATAAAAAGAAAAAGCAAAAAAGAACAGTAATGATAAGTATTTACTCATGATAATTTGGTTAAACTTAACATAAGATGTTAATTAAACGAAAAGGTTTAATCAAGAAGTGTGAAATTTATATTTATTTTTTTTAAAAGTAGGTTGCGTTTAAACAAAAAACCCTCACATTGCTGCAAGGGTTCTAAATCTGAAATCATAAATCGCTAATCAGCAATCTAAAATCTAGTATCTGTAATATTCCGGTTTGAAAGGACCTTTTACATCAACACCAATGTAAGCAGCTTGATCTTCGCGAAGAACTTCCAATTCAACTCCTAATTTAGCTAAGTGCAAAGCAGCAACTTTTTCATCTAAATGTTTAGGTAACATGTAAACGTCATTGTTGTAAGCAGCGCTGTTATTCCATAATTCGATTTGAGCCAAAGTTTGGTTTGTAAATGAGTTAGACATTACAAAACTTGGGTGACCTGTAGCACAACCGAGGTTTACTAAACGACCTTCAGCCAAAATGATGATGTCATTACCGTTGATAGTATATTTGTCAACCTGAGGTTTGATTTCGATTTTAGAAGCACCGTGGTTTTTGTTTAACCAAGCCATATCAATTTCGTTATCAAAATGTCCGATGTTACAAACAACAGTTTTGTCTTTCATTTGCTCGAAGTGACGACCAAGAACAATATCTTTATTTCCTGTAGTGGTAATGATGATATCAGCATTAGCAATTACAGTATCTAATTTTTTAACTTCATAACCGTCCATTGCAGCTTGTAAAGCACAAATTGGGTCAATTTCAGTAACAGTTACAATAGAACCAGCACCTCTGAAAGAAGCAGCAGTTCCTTTTCCAACATCACCATATCCGCAAACGATAACTCTTTTCCCAGCTAACATTAAGTCAGTTGCACGACGTACGGCATCTACAGCAGATTCTTTACAACCATATTTGTTATCAAATTTAGATTTAGTAACAGAGTCATTAATGTTAATTGCAGGCATTGGTAAAGTTCCGGCTTTTACTCTTTCGTAAAGTCTGTGAACTCCTGTTGTAGTTTCTTCAGACAATCCTTTGATTCCAGGAACTAATTCAGGGTAACGATCGATAACCATATTAGTTAAATCTCCACCGTCATCAAGAATCATGTTCAATGGTTTTCTGTCTTCGCCAAAGAATAAAGTTTGCTCAATACACCAGTCAAATTCTTCTTCATTAAGACCTTTCCATGCATAAACTGAAATTCCGGCAGCAGCAATTGCAGCAGCAGCCTGATCCTGAGTAGAGAAAATGTTACAAGAAGACCAGGTAACTTCAGCACCAAGAGCAATTAAAGTTTCAATTAAAACTGCAGTCTGGATCGTCATGTGTAAACATCCTGCAATACGAGCACCTTTAAGCGGTTGTTCGTCTTTATATTCAGCGCGAAGTGCCATTAAACCTGGCATTTCAGCTTCAGCTAGTTCAATTTCTTTTCTTCCCCAAGCCGCTAGAGAAATGTCTTTTACTTTGAAAGCCACATATGGCGTAGTCGTTGTACTCATTTATAGTATATTTGTATTGTAAAATTTTTGCAAATTTACGTAATAACTTATTATTTAAAAAGCATTCGGGGACATTTATGATTTGTTTAAGTTCCTAATCGAAAGTATTTTAGATTGTAGATTAACGATTTAGGATTTTTGATTTATGAAAACCAAGCAAAATGGATTTCTTAAATCTAGTTGTAACCCAAATTTGAAATCTGAAGTCTGAAATCTGAAATCCAGAATCTTTATGCCTTTATTTAAAAAAATACAATTTAATTCCGTAACCGCTATCTACGTTTGGAAGATTGCCGAACCCTTAGAACAATTATTTGAAGAAGTAAGTCTCAATCCTAAATGTCAATCTCGAATTGAAGGAATGAAATCTGAATTGCATCAACGTGGTTTTCTAAGTGTACGCAAACTTTTGAATGAAGCGGGTTACACTGATTTTGACTTGTATTACGACGAATTTGGAAAACCACATCTTCATGATAGAAGGCATATTTCAATAACCCATTCTTATGAATTTTCGTCAATAATTATTAGTGATGAAACGGTAGGGATTGATATTGAATTGCAAAGAGAGAAAATTATACGTATTGCCGATAAATTTTGTGATGCCGAATTTCAATATCTGAATCGTGAAAAAACGGAGGAATACGTTAAAAAGCTAACGGTGATTTGGGGAGCCAAAGAAGCGATTTTTAAAATCCGCAACGAAAAAGGAATCAGCTTTAAGGATCATATTGCAGTTGATGATTTTGATTTAAATCAAACCCAAACCACGGCAAGTCTTAATTTTAATGGAGTCCATAAAGAATTCAATGTCTATTTTGAAGAAATAGAACATTTTACTTTAGTGTATGTTTTGGAGAAATAGGCTATTTAAACGCAATTTTTTTCCGCAAAGAGTCCTAAAGAGAAGCACAAAGCTGAGCAAAGATTTTTAAAAAGCAGTTTAAATATGCTTAAATCTGTATTATCTGCGTGCTATTTTAACCGTAAAGAGCATAATGGTTTTTCGCAAAGAGAAACAAAAGTAGTAAGTAGTGCAAAGATAAATTTATAAGATTTATTGAATTTCTTTAATCTGTGTTTCTATATTTTTCGTTCTGTTTTTAAACATATTCAAATAAAGAAAACTACCCATTTTTCGGGCTCTGCGTTTTAGGATTTCCACATTTTCTCCTTCAAAAAGAGTATCTAAGGTTTGAAACCAATAGTTAAGCCAAATCCCAAATTCATTTGCGTTGATTTGACC
The DNA here is from genome assembly GCF_006386525.1 of Flavobacterium sp. GSA192. Lineage (NCBI taxonomy): Bacteria > Pseudomonadati > Bacteroidota > Flavobacteriia > Flavobacteriales > Flavobacteriaceae > Flavobacterium > Flavobacterium sp. GSA192. The sequence continues at coordinate 618,822 of NZ_VAHC01000002.1, forward strand.
GTTAAAATGCTTGTCCACTTTATTGTGAACTTCAATTGGATTGCCTTTAAATTTTCGAATACCAAATAAATTGGTTTCCCAAAAATCAGTCAGTTTTTCTAAATGAGAATCCCAGTCAGGAATCAGTTCGTTAAAATAAAAGCCGATTTCGGCATCGGCTCTTATCTTATCATAAAAGGTGTGAACCAAAAGGCTAACATCGGTTCTGTTCTCGATGTCTTTTTTCATTTTATAAAAGGTTTATAACAATAAAAAAGATACTTGAAACAGCACTTAAAAGTACACAGTTAAAAATAAATTTATGTGTCATTTGAGCCAGAATAGAGGTGTTGGCAATAATGCTGATAAACACAATAATGGCCAGTTGTATCATTTGGATTAATGAGGTGCCATTAGCTAAAATACTCATGGCAGCTGCACCGCCTAAACAGCTTTGTACCAGAATGCTCAAAGTGGCCGATCCGATAAAGTTTTGATGGAATCTTTCGAAGGTAGTGTTGTAAAGTGTCATAATAATTTGTTTTAATACCACAAATTTACAACGACACTACAGCAGCATTTTATGACTTAAATCATATGAAATACTATTTTTTAGCGATATACTTTTCGGTTAATTATTTTTAAATCGCCTTTTTTTTCCAGGGATTTTATAGCCCGTATAACGGTTTCGACTCTTAAACCAGTTAAATCTCCTATTTGTTGTCGGGTGAAATTGATTAGAAAACCGGCTTCTTCTTTTTTAAAATTCAATTGTTCGATTGAATAATCAATTAGTCGCAGTACGCGGTGCTCCGGATCCTGAGACGAAATCTCGGCAGCCATAACCGATTTGTAATAGAGTCTTTGTGATAGATTTTTGATGATGTTCAAGCTGATTTCGGAATTGTTTTTTAGTAATTCAAAGAATTTATCTTTTGTAATTATAATCAATTCGGAGTCTGTTACAGCAACAGCATTCGCCGGATAAACCTGATCGATAAATAAAGGTGGTTCACCAAAACACTGGTTTTTATAGAAAATTCCCTGAATGAATTCTTTGCCCTCATCATTGTAATTGTTCATCTTTACTTCGCCCGAAATGATTTGGTAATAATGCGTTGGCTGTTTGCCTTCTTCAAAAATAGTATAGCCGCTTTTGTAGTTTTTTACAATGCCGTTGTATTTTTCGAGCAATTCAATTGCAATCATGATGAAATGAATTTTGGATTTTTAAAGGGTTAACAAATATAATTCTTTCGAAATGGTTTTCTGTACTCTAAAAACTTTTTACTTTTACCTTCTCATGGAAAAAGCATCAATTTACAACGATATACAAATTGCTAAGGCAAATAACCGGAAATTATTGGCCATTCTTCTGGATCCGGATAAAGTGGTTTGGGATACATTGGCAAATTTGATTTACAAGATTAATCAATCTCCCGCAACTCATGTTTTTATTGGCGGAAGCCTTGTTGAAAGTACAATTTTAGACGATTTGATTGTCAGAATTAAACAGAATTGTATTTTACCAATAGTTCTTTTTCCGGGCGATCCTTCTCAAATTTCGAATCATGCCGACGGAATTTTGTTTTTATCTTTATTGTCCGGACGAAATCCTGATTATTTAATAGGACATCAGGTGAATGCAGCACCGATTTTAAAACAAACACAACTTGAAATTTTATCTACCGGTTATATTTTAATCGAAAGTGGGAGTGAAACGGCTGTTGAAAGGGTGAGTAAAACCAAACCTTTAGAAAGAGACAATCTTGATTTGGTTTTATCAACTGCTCAGGCAGGAGAAATGTTAGGCAGTAAATTAATTTATTTGGAAGCGGGAAGTGGTGCTCAAGAGGCAGTTCCGCAAGAAATGATTCGGTTAGTTGCTCAAAATATTGAAATTCCATTAATTGTTGGAGGCGGAATTGTAGATGGACAAGGGATTCAAAAAGCGTATGAATCGGGAGCTGATTTGGTTGTGATAGGAACGGCTTTTGAAAAAGACGCTGATTTTTTTAATACTCAAAAAAAAAGTAAATGATAGATTTCTTTTTTGCTCAATATGCTGATTATCCCACATCGGAAATTGTGTTGGAATTAATAGGAGTGTTTTTTGGATTAGCGAGTGTTTGGTTTGCCAAAAAAGATAATATTTGGGTTTTTCCAACAGGATTAGTCAATACTTCTATATATGCTTATTTACTTTGGAAATGGGAATTGTTAGGCGATTCGATGATTAATGTATATTATTTTGTAATGAGCCTTTACGGTTGGTACCATTGGACCAGAAAAAAAGGAGAAGTTGAAGAATTTCCGGTTGCTGTTGCTACAAAAAAAGAACATAAAATTGCGGCATTGATTTTCGTTATAACTTTGGTTTTTGTGTTTTTGGTCTATCAGTATTTTGATAAATTTACTTCTTGGTATAATTATGTAGATACCTTGTTAACAGCACAGTTTTTTGTTGGAATGTGGTTGATGGCGAAACGAAAAATTGAAAATTGGATTTTTTGGATTGTAGGAGATTTCATTTCGATACCTTTGTATTTTTTTAAGGGTTATACCTTTACGAGTTTGCAATATTTAATTTTTACAATTCTTGCCATATATGGTTATTTGGAATGGAAGAAAATTTTGAGTAACCAGCGTAAGGAAACCAATGAAAGAGTAGTTTTAGAGTCGTAATTTTAGAATATTTTATTGCAATTACATGAGTGAAGTAAAAGATTTGGTGATAGAAAAATCGAAATCAATTGATGATTTAAATAAAATTAAAAGTATGGGATTGTCAGAACAAGATTTTGAACAAATCAAAGAGCATGGAGTTTCATTAGAAAATATCAAAAAAGAATTGGCTATTTTTAAGAAAGGAATTGCTAAGATGGAATTACTGGAACCGGCTACTGTTGGTAATGGAATATTGAGATTAACAGAAGAAGAATTTGTAGAAAATGCGAACTTTTTTGATGAACACAAATCTAATTTAAAGTTGTTGAAATTTGTACCGGCATCAGGAGCAGCCAGTAGAATGTTTAAATTTCTGACGGCTTTTCTGAATGAGTTTGATATCGAAAAAGAAACTATTAACGCCTATATCAACAGAAAAAAAGATACTAAACTGCCCGTTTTTATCGTAGGAATGGAGAAGTTGCCTTTTTTTGATGTTATTTACTCAAAATTAAAAGAGGAATTTCCCGATTTTGACACTTTGTCCCGTGATTATAAAAATTATTATTTTATAAAATTCATGTTGGATTCGAAGTATTTTGATTTTGCATCCAAGCCTAAAGGGATTTTGCCTTTTCATAAATATGTTAGCAAAATTGCTACACCTATTGAAGAACATTTGTATGAATGTGGTTATTATTCCAGTACGAACAATAAATCCTATTTGCATTTTACGGTTTCAGAGTCGCATCAGGAACAGTTCGAGCAAATTATTAATAATGTTAAGGATAAGGTTGAAAAAGAAACGCATACGAGTATTGAAGTAAGTTATTCTTATCAGGATAAAAGTACCGATACCATTGCTGTCAATATGAATGATAAAGCATTTAGAACTGAGGATGGAAAATTACTTTTCAGACCAGGAGGTCATGGTGCTTTGATTGGTAATTTGAATCGTTTAGATGCCGATATTATTTTTATCAAAAATATTGATAATGTTATTTTGCACAATAATGAAAAAATTGCCCTTTATAAAAAAGCGTTGGCCGGTGTTTTGTTAGAATTGCAACAGCAAATTTTTGCCTGTTTGAATTTGATTGACCGCTATACGGCAGAGAACAATCAAATTGAGGAGATTAAAAATTTCCTAAAAGTAAAATTGAATGTAGATATCAAGGCTGATTTTGATTTATATACTTTCGAAAATAAAATAAAATTCCTCAAAAACATCTTAGATCGTCCTATCAGAGTTTGCGGGATGGTAAAAAATGAAGGCGAGCCCGGAGGAGGTCCTTTTTGGGTGAAAAATGCAGAAAAAGAAATTTCGTTACAAATTGTAGAATCTTCGCAAGTGGATTTGAACAATAAAAAGCAGGTTAAAATTATGGCCAATGCCACTCATTTTAATCCTGTGGATTTAGTTTGTGCGACTAAAAATTATAAAAATGAAAAGTTTGATTTGCATCAGTTTGTGGATGAGAATAGCGGTTTTATAGTGGAGAAAAATTATCAGGGAAAAGATATCAAAGGTTACGAATTACCGGGTTTGTGGAACGGAGCTATGGCTAATTGGCTTACTGTTTTTGTCGAAGTGCCTTTGATTACTTTTAATCCGGTGAAAACCGTAAATGATTTGTTGAAAGAAGCCCATCAGTCGTTGTAAAAATGGAAATTCAAAAAATCATAGCCGAATTACAGTATAAAGCGGTTCGAAGCAGTGGAGCCGGAGGACAAAATGTAAATAAGGTTTCGTCAAAAGTGGTGTTGTCTTTTGATTTGAAAAATTCTCAGGCTTTGTCTGAGGAAGAAAAAGCCTTGTTGGAAACGAATCTTTCCTCAAGATTGACTGCTGATTTAGTTTTGATTCTGAATTGTGATGAAGACAGAAGTCAACTTAAAAATAAAGAAATTGTCACGAAACGTTTTTTGGAACTGATTAAAAAAGGGCTCCATGTTCCTAAAATCAGAAAGGCTACAAAAGTCCCAAAATCGGTGATTAAAAAACGAATTAAGGATAAAAAGAATTTATCTGAAATTAAGCAATCACGTAGAAAACCAAACTTAGATTAAAATTCCAATAAGAAATCGTCTAAAGACTAGTTTTTGGAATTTAGAATTTGTCCCTTGGGATTTGATTTTTTAGTGTTACCTTTGCGCCGTCTCAAAGGGGTGCTCTAAATAACGAGCTGAGATCATACCCAACGAACCTGAGCGAGTAATGTTGCTAAGGGAAAATGTGATAGATTAATAGTCTAACTATTGATTTATTTCGGTTGAACAAATCTATTTTTAATTAAACAAAAAGAATAATTCCCCCTTTTATTCGTAAAACAATTACGGATGAATACTATTTTTTCTTGCCACGACCGAGCGACAGCGAACGGACGCAGTAAAGGCGCAAAGACACAAAGCTCAAAATTTTTGATGTTTTTTTTCTTTTCTCTATTCTCTTTATTCTCCTTTTCTCAAGTTAAAGACACTACAAAAATTACCCAACTTGATGAAGTATTGGTTTCTGCCATTCGGGTTACCACAAAAACACCGGTTAGTTTTTCTAATTTAAACAAAAAAGAAATTGCTCCCCGCAATTTAGGCCAGGATATTCCGGCTTTGATGAATTACATGCCATCGGTGGTGAGTACTTCTTATGCCGGAAACGGAATTGGTTATGCCGGAATTCGCGTGCGTGGTAGCGATGCTACCCGTGTGAATATTACGGTTAATGGAATTCCTTATAATGATTCGGAAAGTCACGGAACTTTTTGGGTAAATATGCCTGATTTTGCATCTTCTGTAGAGAGCATGCAATTACAACGTGGAGTAGGAACTTCAACAAATGGATCGGGTGCTTTTGGGGCAAGTTTGAACTTATTGACTGATGCTTATTCCAAAAAGAGCAGCGGCGAAATTGCTAATTCTTTTGGGAGTTTTAATACAAGAAAGCATACTGTAAAATTTAGTTCCGGTTTAATGAACGACCATTTTGAATTGGCAGGACGTTTGTCGGCTTTAAAATCAGATGGTTATGTTGATAGAGGAAGTTCGGATTTAAAGTCGTATTTCTTGCAGGGAACTTATGTGGGCAAAACTACTTTGGTTAAAGCCTTAGTTTTTGGAGGAACTGAAAAAACATATCAAGCCTGGAACGGAATTGATGCTGCTACTTTGGGCTCAGATAGAACGTTTAATTTTGGTGGAATTTATACAGACGAATCGGGTAATACCCGTTTTTATGACAACGAAACCGATAATTACCAACAAGACCACTATCAGTTGCATTGGAATGAAAAATTGTCCTCTAACTGGAATACCAATTTGGCTTTTCATTATACGAAAGGGAAAGGCTATTATGAGAATTACAAAGAAGATGCTGATTTTTCCGATTACGGTTTAAATCCTGTAGGATCAGAGGTTACAACTGATTTAGTGCGTCAAAAATGGTTGGATAATGATTTTTACGGGACTACTTTTTCGGCAAATTATAAAAATGAAACGCTTGATGTTATTTTAGGCGGAGGCTGGAATAAATATGAAGGCGATCATTTTGGAAAGGTAATTTGGGCACGATTTGCTTCTCAAAGTGAATTAGGAGATCGCTATTATGACGACTTTGCTTCAAAAACGGATGGAAATGTTTTTGCAAAAATCAATTATCAAATTGGATCTTTTGTTAATGTTTATGTTGATGCACAGCTGAGAAATGTGCACTATCAAGCTAATAGTGCAGAAACAGGATTGGTAAATGATAATTTCAATTTCTTTAATCCTAAAGCGGGTTTTAATTTTACGCTAAGTAATAAAAATGCTGTTTACGTTTCATATGCCAGAGCTAATCGTGAGCCTAACAGAACGGATTATGAAGGGGGAAATGTGAAACCGGAAAGAATGGATGATTTTGAATTGGGTTGGCGATTTGTGGCTCCAAAAACACAGATAAATATCAATGGTTATTACATGAAATACAAAGACCAGTTGGTTTTAACAGGTGAATTGGATGATGTAGGAAATCCGGTTCGAACTAATGTTGGGAAAAGTTATCGCTTAGGAATAGAGGTTGATGCCAGTTTTCAATTAGATAAAAAATGGGCAATCCGACCTAATTTTACCTTGAGTGACAATAAAAATATTGATTTTGTACTGGATAGCGGAAGCGGTACAGCTAATTTGGGAAATACTAATATTGCTTTTTCTCCTAAATTAATTGCGGCTAACAGTCTTTTGTTTTCTCCTGTAGCAAATTTGCAGCTGAACCTGTTGTCTAAATTTGTGGGAAGTCAATATTTGAACAATATCAATGACGGACAAGGAAAATTAAATGATTATTTTGTAAACGATTTTAATGCTACTTATACTATTTTTCCTAAAAGTGTTTTTAAGTCAATTACAATAAGTGTATTGGCAAATAATATTGCAAATAGACATTATGTTTCGGATGGAGCTGATTATGGTGGAGGCTATGTTTATTATTATCCACAAGCCGGAGCTAATTTCTTAGCGGGATTAACATTGAAGTTTTAATTTGTAGTTTTTTATATTTAAAAAAGCCTGAAAATTTATTTTAAAATTTTCAGGCTTTTTGATTTTAATTATATACTCTAAGGATGTTTCCGTTTAGTTCTGCACGATATTGTTTTAAGGGATATTTTAATTTTCCCTGACCTGTAAATAAGCTGTATTCTTCATCATCACAAGGGCAAACTAAGTTGATGCCATCGCGTGTTAAGGTTGAACAATTGCTCAGAGCCTGATTTGGGCAGGCGGCATCAAAAGCATTGTAGCCGGCTCCAGTATTGAAAACATAAATTCCTCTTGGTCCTACTTCGGGACCGGCATAATAAATAGCATTACTTACATAGTTAAGATTCGAATATTGAGGTAAACTCAGGTTGAATGCTACCGAAAAATTATAGTTGGGTATATAGGGATTGTTATTATTAAAGCCATTATCTGAACAGGAAAAAAACAAAAGACTAATCAGTAAAAGTGGTATGATTTTTTTCATGTTTTTAATTTTGTAAAAGTATTAGTGAAACAAATTTAATTTATTTACATTTGAAATATCATATGGTTAACATATAATTATAGACTAAAAAAAAATATATTATCTTTGTGGAAAGAAATCCCGTTGCGATGGGATTTTTTCTATTTTATAAAATGATGAAGTTATGAGTACAGTATCTTATTACACAGCAGAAGGACTTAAAAAATTAAGAGAAGAATTAGATTATTTAAAAACGGTGATGCGTCCTAAAGCATCTCAAGATATAGCCGATGCAAGAGATAAAGGAGATTTATCTGAAAATGCAGAATACGATGCTGCTAAAGAAGCACAAGGAATGTTGGAAATGAAAATCGCCAAATTGGAAGAAATTCATGCTAATGCCCGTTTAATTGACGAGTCAAATCTTGATTTGTCTAAGGTTTTGGTTTTATCAAGCGTGAAAATAAAAAATCAGGCTAATGGTATGGAAATGAAATATACCTTGGTTGCTGAAAGTGAAGCCGATTTAAAAACCGGGAAAATATCTGTTACATCCCCAATCGGGAAAGGATTATTAGGAAAATCAATAGGTGAAGTAGCCGAAATTAAAGTCCCTAACGGTGTTTTGAAATTTGAAATTCTGGAAATCACAAGAGAGTAAATTTCACCATTAAAAAGTATAAATATGAGCTCTATATTCACCAAAATAGTAAACGGAGATATTCCATGTTATAAAATTGCTGAAGATGATAATTATTTCGCTTTTTTAGATATTAATCCAAATGCTAAAGGACACACCTTGTGTATTCCAAAAGTAGAAGTCGATAAGATTTTTGATTTGGACGAAGACGTTTATTTAGGATTAATGCAGTTTTCGAGAAAGGTGGCTGTTGCCTTAGAAAAAACTATTCCGTGTAACCGAATTGCAATTTCGGTTATAGGTATTGAAGTGCCGCATGCTCATGTACATTTGATTCCATTAAATACAATGGAGGATATACGTTTTCAGAAAAAAGTAGCTTTAAGCAAAGAAGAATTTGAAAAACTGGCTCAGGGAATTAGGGCTAACTTGTAGTTTTTTACAATATACAATTTATAAAAATCGTTTAGAGAGTAATTTCTAAACGATTTTTTTTGTTTAAAAAAAATGAGATTGACGTATCTTGTAGAATTAATCTTATTTTATATATTTGATGTAGTTTAGTACTTTTTAAATTTTTATGAGATACACTTTTTTGATATTAGCCTGTTTTTGTTCTTTTTCTGTTTTGGCACAAAAGAAACAGAAAATCCAGAAAAATTACGATTTAATTGATGACAGAATGGATAAAATGCCGCTTGGTTTCAATCAGTCTATGGATAGTATTAGTTCTTATATCAAAAGCAATTTTCAAACAGAAAATGATAAAATTCGTGCGGTTTATTATTGGGTTGCTAAAACAATTAGTTATGATGTTGATAATATGTTCGAAGTAAAATTTGATGAAAAATTACAAGATCGAATTGAAAGGACATTTAATGATAAAAAAGGAGTTTGTTTTGATTATGCCAGTATTTTTAATCAATTGGCTAATTCAGTTGGAGTAAAATCAATGGTGATTACAGGATATACAAAGTGGAATAAAGTAAAAGTAGATAATTTATCTCATGCCTGGAATGCTGCCCGAATTGATAATAAATGGTATTTGTTTGACCCAACATGGGGTTCTGGATATGTTATTAATGGAATATTTACCAGAAGACTTGATGACAAACACTTTAAGGTAGATCCTGAGCTAATGATAAATACACACATGCCATTTGACTATTTATGGCAGTTGCGGGATTATCCAATAACTAATCAGGAATTTACTGAAGGAGTTTATGCCGGAGATAATGCAAAGCAAAAGTTTGATTTTGCCAATGAAATAATAAGATTCGAAAAATTGCCCAGGATAGAACAATTAAAGGGAGTTGCTGACCGAATCGAAAAGGGAGGGATGAGAAATCAGCATATTTCTCAGGCTTTTGTCCATGCAAAAACAGCTTGGCGAAACGAAAGCGAACGTGAAAAAGGAAATAAATTTACCGAAATTGTAAATCAATTTAATAGAGCTAATAAGCAGTTAAACGATTTTATCAATTATAGGAATAAGCAATTTCAGCCGATAGTTTCCGATGAAGAAATAAAAAGAAAGATTGAAGAGCCGAGAGATAATTTAATGAAATGTCAGGAGACTCTTTTGGATTTTGAAAAAAATGCAAATAATCTCAATAAAAGCAGTATTGATGATTTAAAACAGGCAATATCCAAAAGACTGGAGAATTCAGAAGAACATTTGAAATTTGTTAACTCATATCTTACTAAGCCTGCCTTAGTTAGAAAAACAATGTTTTATACAGTCGTTAAGAGACCTGTATCCAGGGTTATAAATTAGATTTTGTTGTATTTGACCTGCATGGTGGTTCCTTTACCAATTTCAGAATGTAAAACTTTGATGTTTCCTTTGTGGTATTCTTTTACGATTCGTTTGGTTAAAGAAAGTCCTAATCCCCAGCCTCTTTTTTTAGTGGTAAATCCCGGTTCGAAAATGGTATTGAATTGATTTTTAGGGATTCCGCTGCCGGTATCAGTAACATTAATTCTTACATACAGTGGTTCTTCTTCTATGGAAACGGCAATTTTTCCTTTTCCTTTCATCGCATCGATGGCGTTTTTTATTAAATTTTCTATAGTCCAGCTGTGCAAAGTAGGATTGAGCATGGTGTAGATTTCGGATTTCGGACTTTCAAAAGAAAATTCAATTTGCTTAGAAAATCGGGATTGTAGGTAGTTGTAGGTTTTTAAAGTTTCTTCTATAATGTTGCTTTTTTCTAGAACAGGTTCGGAGCCTATTTTTGAAAAACGATCGGTAATGGTTTGCAATCGATCAACATCTTTTTCGATTTCGATTGTGGTTGTGGGGTCAATATTCTCTGTTTTTAAGATTTCGACCCAGCCTATTAAAGACGAAAGTGGTGTGCCTATCTGATGGGCAGTTTCTTTTGCCATTCCCGCCCAAAGTTTGTTTTGAGTGGCAATTTTAGTACTGCGATAAAAATAATACATCAGAGCTGAGAATAAGAAAATAATCAGCAATAAGGCGATAGGGTAATATTTTAGTTTGTTTAGTAAAGCCGAGTTTCCATAATACCATTTCTGGTATTTGTTAGGCGCATATTCAATGATAATTGGGTCATTTTCTTTCTTTAATTGGGATAAAAAATCCATAGCTTTCGATTTATTTTTTACTATGGCTTCGTCAATGTTAATGGTGTTGATAATGCTGTCATTTTCGGTAAGAATGACAGGAATAGAAGTGTTATTTTTAAAAATTTGAAGCGGAAGTTCCACATCGGTATTTTCATCGGCGTTGATGAGTGTTTTTTGGGCTTTGGCCAAAAGATTCATCTTGAGACGTTCTTCATTTTTAAAAATCTGAAAAAAAGTATAGGTATTCCATAGGATCAAGGAAATGATAAGAAATGAAGTAAAAATAAGTATCCATCTTCCGGTACTTCTTTTGTCAGAAAATTGCATGCGCTATATTTTGAACCATAAATATAACGAAATATACGTATTATTGTTTTAGTTCGCTTTAAAGTTTTTATGTGGTTTCTTCTTAAGAAAATATTATAAGTAAAGCCGAAATCTCATTGCTTGACAAGGAATTAAAAATTAAAATTAAAATTGTAAAACAAACATTGTGGTCAGATAGAAGAAGTTATTATATTTGTATATCAAATGTTTTTCTATTGTGTTTTTGCATTCAATTGATTTTGAACTTGTAAAATTCGAATGGGAAGCTTGTTTTCTGGTTTAGGAATGCTTTTGAAAAATAATATTATATAACAGTTAAAATAACGAAGATGGAAGTTACAGGGAAAATTAAAGTTGTTAATCCAGAGCAACAAGTTAGTGCATCATTTAGAAAAAGAGAAGTAGTTGTAACTACAGAGGAGCAATATCCTCAACATATAATGATTGAGTTTACACAAGATAAATGTGATTTGTTGAACAATTACAATATTGGTGAAGCAGTAAAAGTATCTATCAATTTAAGAGGTAGAGAATGGGTAAATCCACAAGGAGAAACAAGATATTTTAACAGTATCCAAGGTTGGAGAATCGAAAAAATGGCTGCAGAAGCTCCTGCTGCTGCGCCAATGCCTGCTGCTCCTGCATTTGCACCAGCTACCAACTTAAACGAAGACGAACCGGACGATTTGCCGTTCTAAGAATTAAAAAAGTCAGAAGTCCCGATAGCTATCGGGAGAAGTCAGAAGTTTGAGTTTACTTGAATTTCTGACTTTTTTGTTTTGCCATTGCCATTGATTTTTGAAATTTAAGCATGTATTATTTATCTCAAGACTTATTTTTTCCGCCTGTTCATTTAGCCCATTCCTCTGGAATTATAGGCTTAGGTGGCGATTTGTCTCCTGAGAGATTGCAATTGGCTTATCATAGCGGAATTTTTCCTTGGTTTGAAGATGGGGAACCTATTACCTGGTGGTCGCCAAATCCCAGAATGGTTTTGTTTCTGGATGAATTGGTAGTTTCTAAAAGCATGCGTAATATCCTGAACAGGAAAATGTTCAAAGTGACTTTCAATCAGAATTTCAGGGATGTGATTTCTAATTGTCAAAACATAAAACGAGAGGGTCAAAACGGAACCTGGATTACTAATGACATGATTGAAGCCTATTGTAAACTCAATGAATTAGGAATAGCCAAATCGGTTGAGGTTTGGCAGAATGATGAACTCGTTGGTGGTTTATATGGAGTCGATTTGGGACACATTTTTTGTGGAGAAAGTATGTTTTCTTCGGTTTCCAATGCTTCTAAAGTAGCTTTTATAGCCTTAGTTGAGAAACTTAAAAATGAGAATTACAAACTCCTCGATTGTCAGGTTTATAATTCTCATCTTGAAAGTTTAGGCTGTCGCGAAATTGAACGCGATGAGTTTATGACAATTTTAAAAAGTTAATTTAGTAAAACTCCAATCCAGGGTTTTATATAAGACCAATTCATTTTTTAAACCCGGTAAACCGATAATTAATTTCAAGGTTTCGTGTGCCATCATGGTGCCAATCATCCCCGGTAAAGTACCTAAAACGCCATTAAAACTACAATTAGGTACATCTTTAGGATTAGGCGGTTCAGGAAATAAATCACGTAGATTTTTGCTTCCCTGATGATTAAAAACAGCTAACTGACCTTCGAAACCTAAAATACTGCCATAAACCAAAGGTTTTCCTAAAGTTACGCAAGTATCATTCACTAAATAGCGGGTACTAAAATTATCAGAACCATCGACTACGATATCAAATTCGGCAATAATTCTGGAAGCATTTTCAGCGGTTAGTTTTTCTTCGAAAGCCGAAACTGTAATTAACGGATTTAGTTTTTCGATAGTCGCTTTTGCTGTATTGGCTTTGCTTAATCCTAGTTGCTCTTCGGTATATAAAATTTGACGGTGAAGATTATGAATTTCGATAGTGTCAAAATCTACAATGCCAATGGTTCCAACACCTGCAGGAGCCAGATATTGTAAAATAGGACAGCCTAAACCGCCGGCACCAATAACAAGTACTTTGGCACTTTTTAATTTTTCTTGTCCTTCTTCTCCAATTTCAGGTAAAATTACCTGTCGATTGTATCTTAAAAAATCTTGTATTACGCTCATTACATCTGCAATCTAAAATCGTTGATCTAAAATTTAAAATCAAAAGTTCTGTCCCAATCTTTCCAAACAGGTTCGTATCCTCTTTCGGTAATAATTCTTGCAATTTCTGCTACTGAACGTTCATCACTAATTTCAAATTGCTCTAATGATTGTGGGTCAACCACATAACCTCCTGGATTAGTTTTAGAACCGGCACTCATACTGGTAGTTCCAATCGGAATAATGTTATTTCTGAATTTTTCATTCTCGCGGGTAGAAATTGAAATTTCCACATCTTCATTCCACAAACGGTAAGCACAAATTAGTTGGGTTAAATCCTTATCGTCCATGATAAAATTGGGTTCGATAATTCCTTCGGCGGGGCGTAGCCTTGGAAACGAAACTGCGTATTTGGTTCTCCAATAAGTCTTTTGCAAATAATCCAAATGCAAGGCATTAAAGAAACTGTCAGTGCGCCAATCTTCTAAACCTAATAAAACGCCCAATCCAATTTTGTGAATACCCGATTTCCCAATTCGGTCAGGAGTGTCAAGACGGAAATCAAAATTTGATTTCTTGCCTTTGGTATGGTATTTTTTATAGACTTCCTGATGGTAGGTTTCCTGATACACTAAAACCGAATAGACTCCTGCTTCATGCAATCGCTCGTATTCTTCCTGTGAAAGTGGTTGTACTTCGACAGAAATAATAGAGAATTGTTCTCTTATTTGTTCAATTGCATTCAGGAAGTAATTGATGTTTACGGTGTAATTGGCTTCGCCGGTAACCAATAAAACATGATCAAATCCTGCTTTTTTCAAGGCTTCGGCTTCGATTTTTATTTCCGAATCCGTGAGGGTTTTTCGTTTGATTTTGTTATCCAGACTAAAACCACAATAGGTGCAAATGTTTTGGCATTCATTACTTAGATACAACGGAGCATACATCTGAATCGTTTTACCAAATCTTTTTTTAGTCAATTCATGACTTAATTGCGCCATTTGTTCCAAATACGGCTGAGCAGCAGGAGAAATTAAAGTCAAAAAATCATCAAGATTTCTTTTTGATTTCGACAATGATTGTTCTACTTGCCTGGCTGTAGTAGTATAAATTTTGGATTGAATTTCGTTCCAGTTGTATTGTTCAAAAACCGATTTAAATGTTGTCATAGTTTTTAACCGCAAAGGGCACAAAGATTTACGCAAAGTTCACTAAGCTTTGCGTTCTTGGCGCTTTGCTTTGCGAACTTTGCGGTTGAAAAATTATTCATATAAAAACGACGTCAATGGACTTGATGCTATTGCATGCGAGTATTGCTGTCCCAGTTTGGCTTCGTAGGCTTTTCTTCCTGCAATTACAGCTTCTTTGAATGCTTCAGCCATCATTTTTGGATTTCCGGCTACTGCAATTGCGGTGTTTACTAAAACGGCATCGGCACCCAGTTCCATAGCTTTGGCAGCATCTGATGGTGCTCCAATTCCCGCATCAATAATCACAGGAACCTTAGATTGTTCGATGATAATTTCCAGGAAATCGATAGTTTTTAGTCCTTTGTTGCTTCCTATTGGTGATCCCAAAGGCATTACAGCTGCTGTTCCGGCATCTTCTAATCTTTTACATAAAACAGGATCGGCATGGATGTATGGCAAAACGACAAAACCTAATTTAGCCAATTCTTCGGTGGCTTTTAGAGTTTCAATTGGATCGGGTAGCAGGTATTTTGGATCGGGATGGATTTCTAGTTTCAACCAATTTGTCTCTAGTGCTTCTCTTGCTAATTGTGCTGCAAAAACAGCTTCTTTTGCATTTCGGGCACCCGAAGTATTAGGTAATAAATTAATATGCGGATGTTTCAAATGCGATAAAATAGCATCGGTTTCTGTTTCTAAGTCAACGCGCTTTAGGGCAACGGTTACTAATTCGCTGCCCGAAGCTAAAATAGCTTCTTCCATTTGTATATTCGAACCAAATTTTCCTGTTCCTAAAAACAGCCGGGATTCGAAACTTTTGTCTCCTATATTAAATGGTAACATATAATTTTTCTTTAAGTTGGTTAATTAATTCTGATGGATTGTCACTATTTGTAATTAAACCCGAAACAGCAATTCCCTGAATTCCTGTTTCCATCAGATCATCTATATTTTCTAATGTGATGCCTCCAATAGCGTAAATCGGAATTTCGAAGGCATTAGTATTTAAAATTTCTATAATCGAACGATAACCTTGTAAACCTAAAATAGGGCTCAAATTTGTCTTGGTTTCGGTATATTGAAAAGGACCAAGTCCAATGTAATCACAGTTTTCTTTTATTCTTAGAAGTACGTCATGGATAGTGTTAGCCGTTCCTCCAATGATTTTGTTTTCGCCTAAAATAGCTCTGGCTTCTTCAATTTTCATGTCGGTTAAGCCTAAATGAACGCCGTCAGCATTGATTTCTTTGGCTAATTCTACATTGTCATTAATGATGAAAACAGCATTGTGAACATCGCATAATTCTTTAGTATATACGGCTAGTGCATAAAGTTCTATTTTACTGCTGTTTTTAAAACGAAGTTGAATCCAATTACAACCATTTTCCAGAGCTTTTCGGATGTTTTGTAATTGTTCTTCGCTGGTGTTTCCTTGCGAGATGTATTGTAATTTGCTATACATAATGATATCCTATTAAGGTGGGATTAGATTTTAAGTAACTTTCGATATAATTTTTAGCATTGCTGCAAGCTTTTTTCAAATCCTGTTCTAAAGCCAGATTTGCTATTATTGCTGCCGATAATACACAACCGGAACCGTGTTTTTCTGAAAGTTTTGTTTCTGTTGGCAAAAGTTTTACAACTTCATTTTTGGTATACAGATTATCTGTGCCAATTTCCTCCAACCGATGTCCTCCTTTAAGGAAAACAGCAGTGTGTTCAGAAAGTTTTTTGGCAATTAAACCAGCTTCTGATTCATTTGGATCCAACTGCAAAATTTCGTTGTAATTAGGCGTAATCAAATCAATCTGATTGAGTGTTTCAATTAAAACAGCTTGATTTTGGATGTTTAAAAAACTGAAATCGGTTGTTGATTTTAACACTGTATCCCAAACTATTTTGGTTTTTGGCGAAAGCCTTTTTATGGTAAAAACAATTTCTTTCAAATAGTCTAATGAAGGAACAATCCCGATTTTTACTGCTTTTACAGGGTATTTTTGGAATAATACTTCAATACTTCTCAAAACAAAATCAAGTGCCGTCCATTGCATTTCCAAAAAATCACTCTCGGTTTGAATGGTGTTGCCTGTATTGATGGCAAATCCATAAACCTGATGTTGTTCGAATGTTTTAATATCAGCCAAAACTCCTGCGCCGGCTGATGGATCAAAACCAGCTATACTTAAAACGAAAGGACGATTTGTTGACATGATTCAAAATTTTTAATTGGATTTTCCGTGTTCCAAATGTTTCCTAAAAGAGCAACATCATCAAAGCCTCTTTCTAGAGTTTGCTTAATATTTGCTGCCGAAATTCCTCCCAAAGCCACTGTTTTTGTGCTGAAATTGGTTCTGTTTTTAATTTCTTCGAATAAATTTGTTTTTGGGACATAGTTTTCTTTTGAAATAGAAGGAAAAACAGGACTCAAAAAAGCATAATCAAAATCATCAGACAACACATTAAATTCTTCGATAGAATGTGTCGAAGTAGATACTGTAAAGCCTTCAGATTTTTGAAAGCTGTCAGGTCTACTCGTTGAAGGAAAATGAATCCGGATAACTCCTAAATCTTCCGCCAATTGATGATGACTGTGTAAAACGAGTTTTTCTTTATAATCCAATCCTATTTCTAAAACAAAAGCTTTTATTTCCTGCTCTGAAAAATCAGGTTTTCGAACATGAAACAATTCCAATCCACGCTCGAAAAGAGCATGGATGGTATTGATTTCATTAGCTATCGCTGTTGGATTGGAGATGACAATCATTTTAAGTTAGAAGTTAGAAGTTGGGAGCTGGGAGTTGGGAGTGGGAAGTTAGAAGTAAAGTTGTACTTCCTGCTTCCCGCTTCAGACTCCCTGCTTTTTAAATATAAATTTCTTTTCCTTGCTCAATAAATTCTTCTGATTTCTCCTGCATTCCTTTTTTAGCTTCTTCAACATCACGGATTTCCTGTGATATTTTCATAGAGCAGAATTTAGGTCCACACATAGAACAGAAATGCGCTACTTTAGCTCCGTCAGCTGGCAAGGTTTCATCGTGGAATTCTCTTGCTGTATCAGGATCAAGTGCTAAGTTAAATTGATCTTCCCAACGGAATTCAAAACGGGCTTTACTCAACGCATTGTCTCGGTATTGTGCTCCCGGATGTCCTTTAGCCAAGTCGGCAGCGTGAGCCGCAATTTTATAGGTGATAACACCGTCTTTTACGTCTTTTTTGTTTGGTAAGCCAAGGTGTTCTTTTGGAGTAACATAGCACAACATCGCACAGCCATACCAGCCAATCATTGCTGCACCAATGGCAGAAGTGATGTGGTCATAACCAGGAGCAATATCAGTAGTTAATGGTCCTAGCGTGTAAAATGGCGCTTCAGAACAGTGTTCTAATTGTTTGTCCATATTCTCTTTAATCATGTGCATTGGTACGTGACCAGGTCCTTCGATAAATACCTGAACATCGTGTTTCCAGGCAATTTTTGTCAGTTCGCCTAAGGTTTCCAATTCAGCAAATTGTGCGGCATCATTCGCATCGGCAATAGAACCCGGACGCAAACCATCTCCAAGAGAGAAAGCCACATCATATTGTTTCATGATTTCGCAAATTTCTTCAAAATGCGTGTACAAGAAGTTTTCTTTGTGATGAAACAAACACCATTTAGCCATAATCGAACCTCCACGAGATACAATTCCCGTTACACGATTAGCTGTTAAATGAATATATCTTAACAGTACTCCTGCGTGAATAGTGAAATAAGAGACTCCTTGTTCAGCCTGTTCGATCAATGTATCACGGAAAATTTCCCAAGTTAAATCTTCGGCAATACCGTTTACTTTTTCCAAAGCCTGGTAAATTGGCACCGTCCCAATTGGCACCGGAGAGTTACGGATAATCCATTCTCTGGTTTCGTGGATGTTTTTTCCAGTTGATAAATCCATAATGGTATCAGCTCCCCAACGGCAAGCCCAAACCGCTTTTTCTACTTCTTCTTCGATAGACGAAGTAACGGCACTGTTTCCGATATTAGCATTGATTTTTACCAGGAAGTTACGTCCCACAATCATCGGCTCACTTTCAGGGTGGTTGATGTTGTTAGGGATGATGGCACGTCCTGCTGCAATTTCAGAGCGTACAAATTCAGGAGTGATTTTGCTTTTTGGAGTATTGGCTCCAAAACTATGTCCTGCATGTTGGCATTGCATTGCTTTTTGTGCCGTTTCTAATTGCTCGATGCGTTGGTTTTCACGAATGGCAATGTATTCCATTTCTGGAGTGATAATTCCTTTTTTAGCATAATGCAATTGCGAAACATTCGCTCCTTTTTTAGCACGCATCGGTTTGTGTAAATACTCAAAACGAAGGTGATTTAGTTTTTCATCATTCAAACGTTCTTTACCGTAATTAGAAGTAATTTCGGTTAATTCTTCCACGTCATTACGATCCAGAATCCATTGCTCACGGATGCGAGGTAATCCTTTGCGAACATCAATTTCGATATTTGGATCGGTATAAGGACCTGAAGTATCATAAACTGTTACCGGAGTATTTTTCTCCACACCACCTTTAGAAAGTTTAGTGTCGGATAATTTGATTTCGCGCATAGCCACTTTTATCGGGTGGATTTCACCATCTATGTACACTTTGGTTGAATTCGGGAAGGGTTGTCTGGAAATTTGTTCTTCGTTTGTCATATTTTTAATCTTAATGTTATAAAGTCTATTTTGTTATGGTCAATGGCACACGGATAAGGCGGATTCGCTAAAGCGAAGACACAGATTGATACGGGTTTTTAGTTCCTGAGTTGGAATTTATCCAGCTTTAGGACTGAAAACCGACTACTGCAGTCTGCAAACTGAATATTATCCTCCCTGTGTAGCTGAAATAATTAAAATATCGTCAGTTTCGGATAAGTGGTGACTGTCCCAATTGGATTTTGGAATTACGTTACTGTTTACGGCTACAGCAATGCCATTTTGTTTTTGGGGAATTTCAATATCGAGCAAGGCTTGAATGCTTAGCGCATCTGCTTGAAATTGTTTGATTTGGTTGTTGATTTTGAGTTCCATTCCTTTTAAATTTAGTATGAGTACTACTTTAGGAATGGCTACAATTGCCCAAAAAATGGGACTATGGAAGTCATCTTACTTTTCCCTACGCTAGTATGAACTAGATCAGGTTCAGAGGGTAAAATCTCAGCCTGCGATTGCAGACACCCCTAAAGTGTGGGACAAATGTAATGAAAAAGTTAGAAATAAGATTTTAGAAGTTAGAAGTTTAACAATTTTATACTGAATACTTCTAAACTAAACACTACGTACTATTTTCTTGTCCAACAATCGACAATGTGGTCGTTAACCATTCCTGTTGCCTGCATATGGGCGTAAACTACGGTAGAACCAACAAATTTAAAACCACGTTTTTTTAAGTCTTTGCTAATGGCATCTGAAAGTGGAGTAGTGGCAGGAACATCTTTAAGACTTTGGATTTTGTTGTCAATAGGTTTTCCGTCAACAAAACCCCAGATGTATTTAGAAAAACTGCCAAATTCTTCCTGAACTTTCATAAAGGCAAGTGCATTGGAAACAGCTGCACGAATTTTTAATTGGTTGCGGATAATTCCGGGATTGGTCATTAATTCCTGAATTTTTACTTCGGGATATTGGGCGATTTTTTGATAATCAAATTGGTCAAAAGCTTCGCGAAAGCTTTCTCTTTTTGCCAAAACAGTGTACCAGCTCAATCCTGCCTGAAAAGTTTCCAAGGTCAAAAATTCAAATAATGTAGGGTCGTCATAAACAGGAGTTCCCCATTCTTCATCATGGTATTTACGGTATAAATCGTCTTTTTCGCACCAGGCGCAACGTGTTTTTGTTTCCATAATTAGTTGTTATGAATGTATTTTTCGATCATCGAATGTCCTAAATAGATAAGCGGCGTGAGCAATATAGCAATAATCAGTTTTACGAAATAACCGGTAAATGCCGAGGCAATATAATCTGATGTGGAGATTTTTCCGGTCATCCAAAAGGCAATTCCCAAAACGATAAAACTGTCGAATAGTTGGGAAATAACGGTAGAACCTGTACTTCGTAACCAAATCATTTTATTACCGGTTTTCTTTTTGAAAAAATGAAAAATACTCACATCGATTAATTGTGAAATTAAGAAAGCAGTGATACTACCAACGATTATCCACATACTCTGCCCAAAAACAGCATAAAACTGTTCATCGGTCACTAAACCATCGCCTTTGACAGCTGGAATTTTTAAGGCAAAAAACAATAAAACAAAACAATACGCAATCAGGCAGGCAGTGATTAAAGAAAGTTTACGAACCCCTTTTTCGCCAAAATATTCATTGATTAAGTCGGTGGTGACAAATACAACCGGCCAGGGTAAAATACCAATACTCATCAAGTATGGTCCAACGTAAATGAGTTTTCCGCCTATCATTTCGGCTACAACGGCATTGGTGATAAAAATTCCGGCAAGGATTACGTAAACAAGGTCTTTTTTGGATTGAAACATACATTGGGATTTGATTCAACCAAATTTAGTTTCTTTATTTTGAATTTGGGATTGGAACAAAAGTTAAATTCAAAAAAAATCCCATTTCGTTTTCTCAAACGAGATGGGATTTGTATAAGTATAAAACCTAGTTAGATTAACCTAAAGTAACTCTTTTGAAACCAGTGATTTCAACATTGAATCCTTTAACGTAATCACCAACTTTTTTACTATCATCTTTGATGAAGTTTTGGTCTAATAAAGCTTTTTCTTGGTCTAAAGTAGTGTTGTCAGAGATGAAACGTTGTACTTTTCCAGGAATAATTTTGTCCCAAATTTGCTCTGGTTTACCTTCAGCTTTTAATTCAGCTTTAGCATCTTCTTCAGCTTGTTTGATAACTTCAGGAGTTAATTGAGAGAAAGAGATGTATTTAGGAACATTTTTCAAAGTTTTTCCTAAACGTGCAGCTTCTTCATTATCTTTTTCGATAACAGCAATACGAGCAGCAAGTTCAGATTCAACGAAAGCTGGATCAAAATCTTTGTAAGATAATGTGTCAGCTCCCATAGAAGCAACTTGCATAGAGATATCTTTTGTTAAGGCTTCAGCGTTAGCAACTGGAGCAGAAATTGCAGTTAAAGCAGCAATTTTGTTAACGTGAACATAAGATCCAACGTAAGCACCTTCTAAAATTTCGAAACCACCGATCTCGATTTTTTCACCGATAACACCAGTTTGCTCGATTAATTTCTCAGCAACAGTAATTCCGTTGAAATCAGATGCTAAAAATTCTTCTTTAGAAGAGAAGTTGATTGCTTTTTCAACTAATTGTTTAGCTAAAGTTACGAAAGCTTCGTTTTTACCTACGAAGTCAGTCTCACAGTTTAAAGTGATGATAGCTCCTTTAGTGTTGTCTGCGTTGATGAAAGAAACAGCAGCACCTTCAGAAGACTCACGGTCAGAACGGTTAGCAGCAACTTTTTGTCCTTTTTCTCTAAGGTTTTGTATTGCTTTATCGAAATCTCCTTCCGCTTCAACAAGAGCTTTTTTACAGTCCATCATTCCGGCACCTGTAGCTTGTCTTAATTTATTTACGTCTGCAGCAGTAATTGTTGCCATAATATATCTTTTGTTTTAATGTTAAAAGTAAAAATTCCAACCTTCAAATCCCAAATTCCAACGTTATCAGATGGTTAAAAAATCTGATTTTGGAATTTGGAATTTAAAATTTGGAATTTAAAAGTTTATTTATTCTTCAGTTGCAGGAGCAGTTTCAGCCTCAGCAGCCGGAGCTTCTTCAGCTACTTCAACTTCTTTTTCAGAACCTCTTTCAGAAAGTCCTTCGATAACTGATGCAGTTACTAAAGATAAAATTTTCTCAATTGATTTAGAAGCATCATCATTGGCTGGGATAACGTAATCTACTTCACGTGGATCAGAGTTAGTATCAACCATTGCGAAAACTGGAATGTTTAATTTTTGTGCTTCTTTTATTGCGATGTGCTCAGCTTTGATATCTACTACGAACAATGCAGCTGGAAGTCTAGACATATCAGCGATTGAACCTAAGTTTTTTTCTAATTTAGCACGAAGACGATCTACTTGCAAACGCTCTTTTTTAGATAGAGTGTTGAAAGTACCATCTTTCTTCATTTTATCAATAGAAGACATTTTTTTAACTGCTTTACGGATAGTAACAAAGTTTGTTAACATTCCACCTGGCCATCTTTCAGTGATGTAAGGCATGTTTGCAGCTTTTGCTTTATCAGCAACGATGTCTTTTGCTTGTTTTTTGGTAGCAACAAATAATATTTTTCTACCTGATGCAGCGATTTTTTTCAAAGCTTCGTTAGCTTCTTCGATTTTAGCTGCAGTTTTATATAGGTTGATAATGTGAATACCATTACGCTCCATATAAATGTAAGGAGCCATGTTTGGATCCCATTTTCTAGTCATGTGTCCAAAGTGAACACCTGCTTCTAGTAATTCTTTTACTTCTACTTTGTTTGACATTTTTGTACTAGTTTACGTTCTGTTGAGTAAGCAATGTATAAATGGCGAAATTTCGGCTAAATACATTTAGATGCTAAACTAATTTCCCGACGCATCGGGACAACAACAACATTGTTTAAATTCAATAATAAATTCAATAAAGTCTTGCTCCTGTGAACAAGACAGGCAATATTAACGTTTAGAGAATTGGAATCTCTTACGAGCTTTCTTCTGACCGAATTTCTTACGTTCAACCATTCTTGGGTCTCTAGTTAATAAACCTTCTGGTTTTAAAACACCTCTGTTTTCAGCATTTACTTCACACATTGCGCGAGCGATTGCCATTCTTACAGCTTCTGCCTGACCAGTTACACCACCTCCGTAAACATTTACTTTTACGTCAAAGTTAGATGCGTTTTCTGTCATAGACATTGGTTGCAATACTTTGTACTGTAAAGTAGCTGTAGGGAAATAAGTTGCGAATTCTTTTTTGTTAACAGTGATTACTCCTGTTCCTTCTGAAACATAAACACGTGCAACAGCGGTTTTTCTTCTACCGATTTTGTGAATAACTCCCATTACTTAAGATCGTTTAGGTTAACAGTTCTTGGTTTTTGGGCCGCTTGTTTGTGCTCAGAACCAACAACAACATTTAAATTTCTGAAAAGTTCAGCTCCTAATTTGTTCTTAGGTAACATTCCTTTTACTGCTTTTTCAACTAAAGCTGCAGGGTTTTTAGCTTGCAATACTTTAGCAGTTAAAGTTCTTTGTCCTCCTGGATAACCTGTGTGACGCATGTAAATTTTCTCGTCCATTTTGTTACCTGTAAGGTTGATTTTTTCTGCGTTGATAACAATTACGTTATCTCCACAGTCCACGTGTGGGGTATAGCTTGGCTTGTACTTTCCTCTTAAAATCATAGCGACTTTAGAAGCAAGACGTCCTAAGTTATGACCCTCTGCATCTACAACGATCCACTCTTTAGTAGAGTTTGCCTTTGTAGCTGAAATTGTCTTGTAGCTTAATGCGTTCACAATAAAAATTTTTTAATTAAACATTCCATCCCCAATAAAGGGGTTGCAAAAGTACAATTAATTATTTTAAATACAAATACCTTAAATGAATAATTTTTTCAGGTTTTCTGGCTGATAATCAATCGGATATTTGTGTTGCTCTGAGCTGCTTCTTTTTTGTATTTCTGTAGGTGGCTCAGGTTTTTAAATTATCTTACATTTGATTTGAAAAATAAATTGATTATCTTGCAGTCTTGCGATGTGAGGAATAAGAGAAATAGGATTTATTTTTTAGAGTTAATCCGGTGTTTTTTATTAATTGCATCTATTCTAAAAACGAAGACAATATTATTAATATGAAAGTTAAAGCTACACTTAAACAAATTGCCAAAGAACTTAATGTTTCTGTTTCTACGGTTTCTAAAGCACTGAATGATAGTCCGGAGATTAGTAGTCAGACTAAGGTTAAGATTAAAGAGTATGCTAAACTCAAAAATTACAAGCCTAATATTATAGGTTTGAATTTAAAAAACAGAAAAACTAAAACCATAGGGGTGATTATCCCGAATATTTTGAATTCTTTTTTTGCCAAAGTATTTAGCGGTATTGAAAAAGTAGCTGACGAAAAAGGGTATAATGTAATTACCTGTATTTCGAATGAATCGATAGTAAAAGAAATCAATACTTTAGAAATGTTGAGCAATGGAACTACTGATGGTTTTATCTTGTCGGTTTCACAGGAAGCTCAAAAACTCCAGGATTACTCTCATTTTACCGATATTATTAATGAAGGAACGCCAATTGTAATGTTTGACCGCATTGCTGAAGAAGTCGAATGCGATAAAGTAGTGGTAGATGACTATGATTCGGCATTGAATGTAACGCAAAGATTAATCGATACGGGGTGTAAAAACATTGCATTGATTTCTTCGGTAGATGATTTAAGTGTTGGGAAACTAAGAACCGAAGGTTATTTGAAAGCTCTGGCCGATAATGGAATTTCGGTAAACGAAAATATTATTCTTCGTACCAATTCAGAAGATGATATGAAGAAAAAAATTGAAGCTGTTTTCGAAAACAATACAATCGATGGTGTTTTTGCTTTAGACGA
Organism: Flavobacterium sp. GSA192; assembly: GCF_006386525.1. Taxonomy (NCBI): domain Bacteria; kingdom Pseudomonadati; phylum Bacteroidota; class Flavobacteriia; order Flavobacteriales; family Flavobacteriaceae; genus Flavobacterium; species Flavobacterium sp. GSA192. Next base: position 643,941 of record NZ_VAHC01000002.1, read on the forward strand.
ACGTGATTCGGTTGCAGCATTAAAAATCGGAATCAAAAAAGGCTATAAAATACCTGAAGAGTTATCCATCATTGGTTTTGCTGACGGAATTTTAGCTTCCAGAAGATTAACACCAAGTTTGAGTACTGTAAGTCAGCATGGAGTAGAAATTGGCGAAGTAGCTGCCAAATTACTAATCCAGCGTTTAGAAGCCGATGGAGAAAACGAATTGCCTTATCAAACGGTGGTTATCAAAACCAATCTAAAAGAAAGAGAATCTTCTAAAACGAAAAAAAAATCCATTCTTAAAAATAAATAAGAATGGATTTTTTGTTTTGAATGTTTTTATGTTCTAATTAAAGCTGTATTTAAATTTAGGATTTTTATATTTTTTCAATTTTTCAAACGAAACTAAGAAAGTTTCTTCGCAAGATCCCTTCATTGCATGTGGAAAAGAGGGGGTAAATTCGATACCTTTTTCAGAGTAAATCCAAGTTAAAAAATCCCAACGGTTCAAATCAGTCATGTCACAAGGCTCTTCTTCATTATCTTTTGGTTTTTTAAAATATTGTTGAGCATTTACTATGGAAAATAGTTTAGGTGCAAAATAATCATGTCTGTACTTCGAGTAGCTGTCAAAACCACTTTCTTTTTCAGTTGTTACACTTTTGTCAAAAGCGATTATATCATCTATTTCATAATTTTTCCCTGTATTTAAATCAATTAAAAAACCTCTAGTTGTATAATCAGGATAAGCCCCTCCGCAAAACCAATTCATGCTTGTTTTAAATCCTAATAAATTGCTGTTTAAAAAAGTTAAAGAGGTTTCATAAGCTATACCTTCTCCAGTATTATATTCAAAACTCGATGAACAATTTAATTGGTCTAGGATATTTTCAATATGTATTTTTTCTAAAACTGGATTGACTGCTTTTCTGTTGTTTTCTGGGAAATTATCTCCTAATCTAAAGAAGGGAGCATCACAATGTTTTTCTGAATACCACTCTATTACTTTGTTTTTATAAGTAGTAGTTTTTTGTTTCTTGAATTCAAGGAATTTCGATTTTACAAGATTTAATTTTTCATCAATATAGTTTTCTGATAAGTCAGATTTGTAATTGGTAAAATCAATTGGAGAAAGCTTGACGGTAAAGGATTTTCCTTTGGCATCCCTCCAGATTCCTTCAAAATTATTGTTAGCTACTTTTTTTAGAATAAATTTTTCTCTGATTGTATCATTGTGCTTTACTGTTAAAGTGAATTCATTGTTCTTAAAAGATCCTTCTAGCGGAATGTCTTTTAATGAGTTTTGGTAAAAATAAATAGCATTGGTATTAGGTTCCTCGGTAGTAGAGCCAAATAGATTTATACTCATATAGATTTTACTTTTTGCCAAAGTACCTTCTAAATAATAGCTTTGATTTTGACAAAACACCAATATGGATTGAAATACAAAAAAACACAGGATTATTTTCTTCATAAATTTAGGATTGCTAATGTTAGCTTGCATTCTGTAATAGGAATAGGCTTAACGAAGATACTCAAAGAGGTACAAAAGTGCACTAAATTTCGCATATTTTTGTACCTCTTAGTGAAATAAAGTCTATTCCGGATTACTGCTACTGCATTCTAAATTCTGCAATCTAAAATATTAATGCGCTTCCAGCCAGTCTTTACCCATTCCTAAATCGACAACCAAAGGAACTTCCAGTTTAAAAGCATTTTCCATTTCGGCTTTAATCATTGGTTGGATTTTTTCCAGTTCATCATTGTGTACGTCAAACACAAGTTCATCATGTACCTGCAATAACATTTTTGATTTCCAGTTTTCAGTAATTAATTTGTTATGAATGTTAATCATTGCAATTTTGATAATATCCGCAGCTGAACCTTGAATAGGAGCATTCACAGCATTACGTTCTGCACCACCGCGGACCACGGCGTTTTGCGAATTGATGTCTTTTAAATAACGACGACGACCTAGAATAGTTTGTACATAACCATGATCTCGGGCAAAATCAATTTGTTCATTAATAAACGATTTTAATCTTGGGTAGGTTTTGTAATAAGCCTCAATCAAATCGGCACTTTCAGAACGCGAAAGATTCGTTTGGTTTGAAAGTCCAAAAGCTGAAACCCCATAAATAATTCCGAAGTTCACCGTTTTAGCATGACTACGTTGTTCGCGGGTTACTTCTTCTAATGGAACGTTGAAAACCTTAGAAGCAGTCGATTTGTGAATGTCTTCATTGTTTTGGAAAGCCTTAATCATGTTTTCTTCACCACTTAGCGCAGCAATCACACGCAATTCTATTTGAGAGTAATCGGCAGAAACCAGAGTGTAATTTTCATCACGGGCTATAAAAGCTTTACGAATTAATCTACCTCTTTCGGTACGAATAGGAATGTTTTGTAAGTTCGGATTGTTCGAACTCAAACGTCCTGTTGCCGCTACGGTTTGCATATAATCGGTATGCACGCGTCCTGTTTTGGTGTCAACCTGGTTCGGTAAAGCATCAATATAAGTACTTTGTAATTTTACCATTTGGCGCCATTCCAGAATGTCACGTACAATTTCGTTGTCATTGGCAAGATAACTCAGGACTTCTTCGCCAGTAGCATATTGTCCTGTTTTGGTTTTCTTTTGTTTAGCACCGCCAATTTTCAATTTGTCAAATAAAATATCACCGAGTTGTTTTGGCGAAGCCAGATTGAATTTTTCACCGGCAGTTTCATATATTTTTTGTTCCAAAGCATTACTCTCGGCAGCCATTTCAACTGACATGCTTTTCAAAAACGGAACGTCAAGTTTGATGCCTTCGGTTTCCATAGCTGCAAGAACAGGAACAAGCGGAATTTCGATTTCGTCAAATAGTTTTTGCGTGGCTGTTTTTTCCAGTTCTACAGCAAATAATTCTTTCAATTGAAAAGTGACATCGGCATCTTCGGCAGCATATTCTTTGATATCTTCCAGCTCGACCTCGCGCATCGATTTTTGATTTTTTCCTTTTTTGCCAATTAAATCTTCGATGGATTTAGGTGAATATTTCAAATAAGTCTCTGATAAAATATCCATATTATGACGCATATCGGGATTAATCAAATAATGCGCAATCATGGTATCGAATAATTTTCCGGCTACGCGAATGCCGTAATTAGTCAGTATTTTTAAATCGTATTTGATGTTTTGACCAATTTTTTCAATTTCAGCATTTTCGAAAAACGGAATGAATTTTTCTGCCAAAGCTTTGGCTTCGTCCTGATTTTCCGGAAACGGAACGTAGAACCCTTTTCCTTTTTCGTAAGAGAATGACATTCCGACTAATTCCGCATGCAAAGCATCTAAACCAGTAGTTTCGGTATCAAAACATACCGAAGTTTGTTTTTGTAAATTTTGCAATAATAATCTAACGCCTAAATCGCCCTGAATAATCTGGTACGAATGCGGTGTGTTTTCAAGTGTGTTGTAAAATTGTGTGTGTGCCACTTCAGTGTCTTGTGCCGGAGTGGTAGCCGAAAATAAATCAAACTGATCTTCGTTTTTAGGCTGCGGTTTTTTATATAGTTTCGCTTCGTCAACTGGAGCTCCTTCATTTTGGGGAGCTTGGGATGGATTTTTGAAAATAGCATCAAATTGTTCCGCCATTCTTCTGAATTCGAGTTCGTTGAACAAAGCATCTGTTTTTTCTACATCAGGCTTTGAAAGTTCATAATCTTTTTCACAAAAAGTTACCGGGCAATCCAGTAGAATAGTCGCCAGTTTTTTAGACAGTAATCCCAGTTCAGCATTTGCTTCAATTTTGTCTTTGATTGCTCCTTTTAGTTGGTGCGTGTTAGCCAATAAATTTTCGATAGAGCCATATTCAGCAAGGAATTTTTTAGCTGTTTTTTCGCCTACACCTGGTAGTCCAGGGATATTATCGGCCGAGTCGCCCATCATTCCCAGATAGTCAATCACTTGCTCCGGTCTTTGGATTTCGAATTTTTCCAATACTTCAGGGATTCCCCAAATTTCGATTCCGTTACCCATACGGGCGGGTTTGTACATGAAAATATTTTCCGAAACCAATTGGGCAAAATCCTTATCAGGTGTCATCATGTACACCTTATAGTTTTGTTTTTCGGCTTGTTTGGCAATCGTTCCAATTAAATCGTCGGCTTCATAACCCGGAACTTCAATAATAGGAATATGCATAGCGTTCAATAAGGCCTGGATATAAGGAACGGCAATTTTGATGGCTTCGGGTGTAGCATCGCGATTGGCTTTGTATTCAGGAAACAATTCGTTGCGTAAATCGCTGCCGCCTTTGTCAAAAGCCACCGCCAAATGGTCTGGTTTTTCACGCTTAATCACATCCATCAGCGAATTCATAAATCCCATAATGGCCGATGTGTCCATGCCCTTAGAGTTGATTCTTGGATTTTTAATAAAGGCATAATACCCTCTAAAAATTAAAGCATAGGCATCGAGTAGAAAAAGACGTTTTTGTGACATTGAAGTGTAAATTGAATTTAAAATGTAAAAATATAGAATTCAATTTACTTTATGATTATTTCTAATTGCTTTGTTGGGATTGGTTTATCCGTGTATAAGTATTTTTTTTTTTTTTTTTTTTTTTTTTTTTCAATCTTGTCAAATAGCTCTTTCTTTTTTGCTTGATCAAAAAAGAAACAAAAAAATCAAGTCTTACACTTCCTCGTCGGTCAAATTAGTTTTCGAATATTAAAAGAAAAGAAACTCGCTTCGCTCAAACAGCTTTTCTTTTTACATATTCTTCAAACATTTGACACTCGACTGCGGAAGTTAAGGACGGGCGAAACTTTAAAGCGATAATGTTTTGTTTACATAGTTATGTAGCGATTTTTATCAATCTTGTCATTTCGACGGAGGAGAAATCTCATCAAGTAGCTCCGCAAAGATTGGGTAAAAGTGCTAAAACAAAGTTTTTGTGTAGAACCCGCGTTGCAAACGCTTTGTTTTTTTCAGGAAAGTAGGAACTTGATGAAATCCAGCGCCAGTTAGAAAATTAATAATTGCGGTTAACGAATGTTTTTCGCTGTTTTTTTCAAGTTTTGAAATCCATAAACTCCAAGGTAGGAAAGAAATTAGTAAAATAATTATTAAAAGTGTAAGTCTGTTTTTTCCGTTGTGATTTTCTACTTTATAAATGAATTTGTCAGTATTATTATTGTAGAAAACTTTTATTTTACTGTTTTTTGGATATTTTTCACAAGTTTTTTTGTCAAGTTTTACAGAGTATTGTTTATTGTTTTTCTTTATGAAAATGCTCGAACTCATTTTTGGTGAATAATTGCAGTTTTGTTGAATTACAATATATTCGTTTTCCTCATTCATTTTAATTGTTTCATAGTATACATTGTCGAGATAAAATGAATAAAATATTCCAACAATTATGATAAATATTATTCCAAGTTGGTTTCTAGAGTAAAATTTCATTTGATTTTAAGATTCAAATTTTAAAAAAAAATATTTATTATTTTTTTAAAGAGTTTTCATGAAATAACATATTAAGTCAGTTCGGTTAAAATCTATTTGAGTAAGCTTTTTTAATTTCAAATATATTAAAATATTCTTACAAAAGTAATTGATAGATTAAATGTTAAACCTGAAAGGTTTTCAAAACCTTTCAGGTTTGGTTTGTTGTAATAATTATTTTAGGGCTGAGTTGTTTCAATAAAACATCAGGATTCCGTTAAAATTTAATTAAGTTGTTCTTAATTAAGCGGTAGATGTTGTTATTTTGTGTAAAAATGTATTACAATGGGGTTTAGGTTGTTGTTTTTTATTATTGTATTGTTAGTTGTTGAAGTCTATGCTTTTCAGGCTGTTAAGACTAACGTTAAGGATAAATGGTTTTTAGTCGGTTATAGTTTGCTGAGTTTGGCTATTTTGGTTTATATCGTTTATGGTTTTTTTAGCTTTGACCGTTCGGTGGGGCAAACTAAGTTTACACTGTTTACAATGGGGTTAATGCTGGTGGTTTATCTGCCTAAGATGGTGTTAGCCGTTGTGTTGTTACTGGAAGATGTTTTTAGAATAGGAGCGGGAGTGCTTAATTATTTTACAGAAAATGACAATGAGAGTTTTCTGGATTCCAGGCGAAAATTTGTTAGCCAAATTGGATTAGGTCTGGCTGCCATTCCGTTCTTGTCATTACTTTATGGTGTAACCATTGGAAAATACAATTATAAGGTAATCAAACAGCGTATCTTTTTTCCTGATTTGCCCGATGCTTTTGATGGTTTTACGATTACTCAAATTTCGGATGTGCATTCGGGAAGTTTTGATAATCCGGAGAAGATTAATTATGCTATTGATTTGATTAATGAGCAAAATTCGGATATGATTTTGTTTACCGGTGATATTGTGAATACGCATGCTAAGGAGATGCACCCTTGGATTGAAACTTTTAATCGAATTAAAAAACCGCAATATGGTAAGTTTTCGGTTTTGGGGAATCATGATTATGGCGAATATGTGGCTTGGCCTTCGGAATCTGAAAAAAGTCAAAATTTCAAAGAGATTAAAGATTTGTACGGTCAGATTGGTTTTAGTTTATTGCTAAATGAACATACCATTATTAAAAAAGGAGAAGATAGAATAGCTGTTGTGGGAGTTGAAAACTGGGGGCATAATTTTAAGAAAGCAGGCGATTTGAACAAGGCATCTGAGGCTTTGAACGACAAAGATTTTAAAATTTTGATGAGTCACGACCCGAGCCATTGGGATCATGAAGTTAAAAATCACCAAAAGAATTTTCATTTAACTTTTTCAGGACACACACACGGAATGCAGTTTGGTATAGAGATTCCGGGTTATTTCAAGTGGAGTTTGGCACAATATGTCTATGCACAATGGGCTGGTTTGTATGAGCATTTAGGGCGTTATGTGTATGTAAATAGGGGTTTTGGCTTTCATGCTTACCCTGGCAGAGTAGGAATTATGCCTGAAATTACAGTTATTGAACTAAAAAAAGGAGAGAAAGTAGCATAATTCGTTAAAAATGCTACATTTGTATCAAAGAAACGCGATTTTTTATTAGATTTAAAAAAAATAATTCGTTGGTTTATGTCAAAATTTGGAGAACTTATAAGTGCAAAAGTGCCTGTGTTGATTGATTTTTACACAGACTGGAATGAATCTTCTGTTGCTATGCACGAGGTGATTAGAGATGTTGCAGCTGCCTTAGGAGATAAAGCAAAGGTGATAAAAATTGATGTTGATAAAAATCAAGAGCTTGCTGACGCATTACGAATTAAAGGTTTGCCTACTTTGATGGTGTATAAAGACGGTCAGATGGTTTGGAGAAAATCAGGAGAATTAGATGCTAATTCTTTGATTACCATTGTGCAGGAATTGCTGGTTTAGTCTTTTATAGCTTCGAATAAAAAGTGATTCTCCGTTAAATACCGGAGTGCTTTAGGGAGTACATATTCCAGATTTTTAAATGCTTTTACACTGTCGTGAAATACTATGATGCTTCCCGATGTAGTGTTAGATAATACATTGTTTAAGCATTTTTCTTTAGAAATGTTTTGGTCAAAATCGGCACTCAAAACATCCCACATGATTATCTTATAGCCTTGTTGTCTGAGCTTTTTAGCTTGGGCGACTTTTACTTTTCCATAAGGAGGTCTGAAGATTTTAGATTTTAGATCTTTGATTTCAGACTTCAGATTTGAAATAGCAGTTTCGCAGGCTTCAATATTTTCTAAATATTCTTGAGATGTGGTTTTCCATCCATTCAGGTGATTGTAGGTGTGGTTGCCTATGCTGTGTCCTTTTTCAAGGATTTGATTAAAGATTTCGGGATTTGCTGCAATGTTTTTGCCGATGCAAAAAAAAGTGGCTTTGGCATTGTATTGTTCTAATTGATTCAAAACCCAATTGGTGATTTCGGGTGTGGGACCATCATCAAAAGTGAGGTAGATTTTCTTTTCGTTATTAGGAATGTCCCAAATGAAATTAGAAAATATCATTTTGATGATAGGGTTGGTTTTAATCCAGTAGGGTTTCATTTGAGTTTTGTTTGATATTAAAGATAAAAAAATGTAGCAATCCTTTTGTGTTGGGATTGCTGCATTTTTTTATAAAATAAATTGTTTGTTATTCTTTATCACGTCCAAAACGTTCGAAAATATCAATATAAGTATTGAAAGTTGTCCGGTTTTTTTGGAAGAAAGCAGTGTCGTTATTTTTCTTCATTACGTCCAGTAAGGCTCTGTATCGCTCAATATCAGTAACAATATCTATCGCTATGTCCGATTGGTCAGAAGCGCTCATTTTGCTGTAGTAATTTAGATTTTCTTTGTACTTGCCTATTAATTTAGTAAGTAGTTCATGTGCTTTTGCTTTTTCACCTACCTGGTAATAGTTATTTGCAAATGGTTCCAGTAAAGAATAGTAGCCAAATTTGTCAATTGGCATTTTTTGCATAGCCAGATTGATTACTTTTTTAGCCTTGTCTATTTTATTTTCTTTAATTAATTGATCTGTCAATCGAGAAAGATTGGTTCTGTAGGTGATACTTTCTCTACGGGTTTCCGGATCGTGGTATATATCACCATCGCTATTGCCCCAATCCCATTTCATGATGATGTTGTACATTTTATCAGCATCAATTTGTCCCATTTCCATAGGGTTTCCGTCTTTAGGAATGGTAGTTTTTACAGGGACTAATTTGTAAACCATACCGTCAAGTTGCAGGTAGTCTTTCATCCATAAATATTCTTCGTCTTCAAAAGCCCCGCCGCTAAAATAGATTGGTCTTTTCCAGTTGTTGTTAGCAACTAAATCCAGCATCATCAGTCGGTTTTTGTATAAGGCACTTCCTTGGATGTCAATATCAATATAAGGAACGATAGAATCGTAATCTTTCTCTGCAACCATTTTGCTTTTGATGATAGCGTTTTTGTCCACCGGAATTCTAACCTGATTTGTTGGGTAGAAATGGATGGTTTGTCCGTTCTGCATATCAACAGTAGATTTAGGGTGTTTTATAAAATCCATAAAACTTTTTACAGTCCATCGGCTTTTTATTTTTGGAATACTTACTACATAATCCAGTTTATCACCTACATATTGATCGTGAGTAAACGAAATAGGGAGTGGTTCTGATTCATAGGTTTTTGATTTCATTTGGTCAATGTACCAGTCTGTCATAAAAAGACTAGTGTTGACAATTTTTATGTCAGTTCTGATACCTTCAATTTCCTGAGCATACCATAAAGGGAAAGTGTCATTGTCTCCAATGGTAAATAAAATAGCATCCTTGTCGCAAGAGTTTAAGTAGGCTTTAGCCATAGCAAGAGCCGTGTATTTATCTGAACGGTCGTGGTCGTCCCAGTTTTGTGCAGCCATTAATACAGGAGCTGTCAATAAAGAAGCTGCTATGATAACCGGTCCGGCAATTTTTGGGTTTAGATATTTTTTGGCGCTTTCGTATAATGAATAAACGCCTAATCCAATCCAGATGGCAAAAACATAGAAGGAGCCTACTAAGGCGTAGTCTCTTTCTCGTGGTTCAAAAGGTCTTTCGTTTAAGTAGATTTTTAATGCTATTCCTGTAAAAAGAAATAAAATAGTTAAAACATAAAAGCTTTTTAAGTTTTTGCTGGCATGGTGCATTAGTCCGATAAGTCCCAGAATAAAAGGAATGAAATAATAAACATTACGGCCTTTATTGTTTAAGGCATCGGTAGGCAGATTGTCCTGAGAACCTAAATGAATCTCATCTATAAATGGTATTCCGCTTAGCCAGTTTCCGTCCTGATTGTCGTATCTTCCCTGGTTGTCGCTTTGACGGCCTACGAAATTCCACATTAAATATCTCCAATACATGTAACCAAATTGATATTCGACCATGAAACTAAGATTGTCAGTCATGGTAGGTTTTTCAATGATTAGGTAATCGCTGTAGCTTCTTAAGAATTTTACATAGCCTTCGTTGTCTATTTGTTTTTGAGCATAAGCTTGCCTGAATTCAGTGATTGTTTTTTCTACCTCATTCTTTAATTGAGCAATGGCACGGTTGTAATCTTCTTCAGAAAGTTTGCTCGCATCCACTCCATATCTGGCTAAATCATTTTCATAAGGATAGTTTGGGTTGATGCTAAATTGTGGAGGGTTTGTAAAATTGATATAATTTTCAATATTACTTGTGCTCCACATTCTTGGTAAAAACGATTTTTGAGCGTCATCACTGTTTTGTTCGGCGTTTTTATAATTATTTACAATAACATATTTTCCTGTTTTGTAATCTCTCTCGTAGTTAGGAGCTTTGTCACGATAAGGATTTTCAGGGTCTAGTCCTGCAAAGGCTTCGGTGTATTGAGGTCCGTAAAACAATGGGTTGGAGCCGTATTGTTCGCGGTTGTAATACGCTAATACTTCTCGGGCATCCGAAGGTCTGTTTTCGTTAATAATGACATTGGCATTGGCGCGAATTGGCAACATTAACCAGGTTGAGAAACCAATTAGTATAAATAATATGCAAAGTATTAAGGTGTTGTAAGTTATTAAACCTTTGTTTTTGGTGTATTTTAATCCAAAATAAAAAGCAGCAATTAATGCTAAGGCAGCAAGTATGGTTCCTGAATCAAAAGGCATTCCAAGGCTGTTAACGGTAAAAACTTCTGTTTTGGCAAAAAATGCCATGGTTAAAGGGAGTAGTAATTTGAAAATAAATAACAAAACAGATACAACTACTACATTGGCAATAATAAAGTTCTTAATGGTTATGGTTTTGTAATTTTTAAAATAATACAGAAACCCTATTGCCGGGATAGTTAATAATGCCATAAAGTGTACACCAAACGATAAACCGGTTACTAAACAGATAATTAGTAGCCATTTGTTGCCTCTTGGTTTATCCATGTCTTGCTCCCAACGCAATCCAAGCCAGAAAAGTAAAGCAATAAGCAGGGATGCCATGGCGTAAACTTCGGCTTCCACGGCGTTGTACCAAAAACTATCGGAAAAAGTATAAGCTAAAGCACCTACAAGTGAACTTCCCAGAATTGCAATGTCATTACTTTTGTTGGCTTCTTCATCCTTATTTACAATTTTTCTCAAAATCATGGTAGAGGACCAAAACATAAAAAGAATAGTAAAAGCACTGGAGAAAACAGAAGTCATGTTGACCATTAACGCAACATGTTGTGCACTGGCAGCAAACATTGCAAAAAAGGCGCCAATCATTTGGAATAACGGAGCTCCCGGTGGGTGACCTACCTCTAGTTTTGCTGCTGTGGCTATATATTCCCCACAGTCCCAAAAGCTCATTGTAGGTTCAACAGTAAGAGAATAGGTTATTAATGCGATTCCAAAAGCAATCCATCCTATGATAGTATTCCATTTTTTGAAATTGAAAGACTCCTTGTTCATGTAGTAAAATTTAGTTAATTTTTTCGAGTTACAAAGAAAATGTTTTTTTACTTAAGGTTATAGGCATTAACAAAATTTTCTACAAAACAATTAGGTTTTTTAAGGTGTTGATTTTGAGGTAGATTTTGATTTTGTGAATTTTTTTTCGAAAAAATATCAAAAAAAATTTGCGTAAACTGAAAAACGTTGTAAATTTGCACTCGCAATAAAGCACTGCTGGTCTATGGTGTAATGGTAACACAACTGTTTTTGGTGCAGTCTTTCTAGGTTCGAGTCCTAGTAGACCAACATAAAAGTCCCGATAAAATCGGGACTTTTTTTATGCATTAAACTTTCGTTTTATATTTTTAATACTAAGAGTGGTTTGGAGGCGTGATTGGCTAAATCTTCACTGATGCTTCCGGTGAAAAAATGAGAGAGACCAGTTCTTCCGTGTGTGCAGAGGCTGATTAAATCGGCATTTATGTCTTTGGCAAAATGGATAATGCCTTTTTCTATGTTTACGTCATTGTAGATATTGAATGAGTAATTTTTTATTTCAAATTCGCTGATGAACTTTTTTGCAATTTTGTTGGCAATGGCTGTTGTTTTAAAGCTGTTTGGAGTACATACAGTTACCAGATTTAGTTTAGCGTCAAAAGAATTAGCGAAATCCAGGATTTTTTGAAACGGTTTTCTTATCTCTTCTGAAAAATCGGAAGCAAAAACAATGTTTTCAGGGTTGAAGTTGTTGATTTCTTCCTTAATAACAATTACAGGTGCTGGGGATAATCGGACTACTTTTTCGGTATTTGAGCCTAATATGAGTTCTTCGATTCCTGATACGCCATTGGAACCCATTACAACTAAGTCAATTTCTTCTTTATTGATGAAGGAAAGGATTCCGTGAGAGGCTTTTTCCAGCTGAATAAAATCAATTACGGTGAGTTCTTTAAGGTAGTTTTTTTCTTTAATGAACTGCATTGTTTCTTTTGCTTTTTGTAAAAACAGCATGATTTCCGGTATTGCAGCTCCGCCGGTTATAGCGTCATTCATTTGACTTGGAATTTCAAGCATGTGTAAAAGATGAATTTCGCAATTGTTCTTTCGGGCTATTTGAGCGGCTACTTTTAGAGCGTTTTCGGCTCGTGTTGAGAAATCGGTAGGGACAAGAATTCGTTTCATGGTTTTGTTCTTTGGAGGAGGTTAGGATTTGGTTTTTAAAGTAATAATAAAGGTAAGGAATAATTTTACAGCAATCAATTATTTTTGGTTTATAAAAATAAACACTATATTTGTGCCGTTATTTATTAAAATCTAGATAATGAGGGGACTAAATGTCCCCTCTTTTTATAAAAAATATGACATTTAAAGAGAAAGTAAATACGTTGTTAGTGGAGGCTCTTGAAGATAGACCTACGCTTTTTTTGATTGATTTAACTATTACTGACGCATTTAAAGTTATGATAACCTTAGATGATGATAATGGTGTAATTTTGCAGGACTGTATTGATGTAAGTCGGGCAATAGAGAGTAAGCTGGATAGAGAAGAACAGGATTATTCTTTAGAAGTAGCTTCAGTAGGTGTGGGATCTCCGTTAAAAATGGTTCGTCAGTATGTGAAGAATATTGGCAGAACCCTGATTGTGACTACAAATACTGAAAAAATTGAAGCTGAATTAGTTGATGCTAATGAAGATTTCATAATTTTGTCTTGGAAAGCAAGAGAGCCTAAAAAAGTAGGAAAAGGAAAAGAAACAGTACAGAAAGAACAACAAATACCTTATACAGAAATTAAAGAGGCAGTTGTTACAGTAACATTTTAATTAAAGAATTCGCATGGAAAATTTAGCATTAATCGATTCATTTTCAGAGTTTAAAGATGATAAACTTATTGATCGTGTAACGCTTATGGCAATTTTAGAAGATGTATTTAGAAATGCATTGAAGAAAAAATACGGTTCAGATGATAATTTCGATATCATTATCAATCCTGATAAAGGAGATATGGAAATTTGGAGAAGAAGAGTAATTGTTGCTGATGAAGATTTAGATTTCGAAAATGAAGAGATTACTTTAACCGAGGCTAGAAAAATCGAAGCTGATTTTGAAATTGGAGAAGAAGTTTCTGAAGAGGTAAAATTGATTGATTTAGGAAGAAGAGCTATTTTGGCTTTGCGTCAAAATTTGATTTCTAAAATTCATGAACACGATAATACAAATCTTTATAAGCAATTTAAAGATTTAATAGGTGATATATACACCGCCGAAGTACACCATGTAAGACCAAGAGTTGTTATTCTTGTTGATGATGAAGGAAATGAAATTGTTTTGCCAAAAGAAAAACAAATTCCATCAGATTTTTTCCGTAAAGGAGATAACGTTCGCGGAATTATTGAAAGCGTTGAATTAAAAGGAAATAAACCTCAAATTATTATGTCCAGAACTTCTGAGAAGTTCTTGGAAAAATTATTTGAACAGGAAATTCCGGAAGTTTTTGACGGTTTAATCATGATCAAAAAAGTAGTGAGAATTCCGGGTGAAAAAGCAAAAGTAGCGGTGGATTCTTATGATGACAGAATTGACCCGGTAGGGGCTTGTGTGGGGATGAAAGGTTCTCGTATTCACGGAATTGTACGTGAGTTAGGTAATGAAAACATTGATGTTATTAATTATACTAATAATATTCAACTGTTTATTACAAGAGCATTGAGTCCTGCAAAGGTTTCTTCGATTAAAATCAATGAAGAAGCTAAAAGAGCTGAGGTATTCCTGAAATTAGAAGAGGTTTCAAAAGCAATTGGTAGAGGAGGACACAACATTAAATTAGCCGGTTTATTAACGGGTTATGAGTTGGATGTTATCAGAGAAGGAGATGTTGAAGGAACTACAGCAGATGAAGATGATGTTGAATTAACAGAGTTTTCAGATGAAATAGACGAGTGGATTATCGAAGAATTTGCGAAAATTGGATTAGATACTGCTAAAAGTATCTTGAAACATGATGTAGAAGATTTAGTAAGAAGAACAGATTTAGAGGAGGAAACAATTCTGGATGTAATGAAAATATTGAAAGAAGAATTCGATAGTTAGTCCTATGTACTTCTAACAACACAACGAAAATAGGTAATATTAAAAAGGTTATATGTCTGAAGAGAGAGTAATAAGAATAAACAAAGTTTTAAGGGAATTGAATATTTCTTTAGAAAGAGCTGTGGATTATCTTAAAGATAAAGGGATTGCGATAGAGTCCAATCCAAACACAAAAATTTCTAATGAAGTGTACGATGTCTTGTGCGGTCAGTTTGCGGGTGACAGAGGGAAAAAAGAGGCTTCTAAAGAAGTAAGCGAAGAGAAAAGGAAAGAAAAAGAAGCATTGCGTATTGAGCGTGATAGAGAGGCGGAAGATAAGCGTAAGCAAGAGGAAGAATTACAAAGACAACAACAGGAAGTAATTAAGGCAAGAGCTGTAATTTCAGGTCCTGTTCAAGTTGGAAAAATTGATTTGAATCCTGCAAAACCTGCTGCTGCCCCTGTAGAGGAGAAAGTAGTAGCTCCTAAACCTGAAGTTGTAGAAGACAAACCGGCTCCTAAAACTAGTGCTCCAGAGAAAATCGAATCAGACAAAAAAGTAGAAAAACCTATCGTTGCCGAAGCTAGTAAGACTGTTGTTGAAAATGTAGCACCTAAGGAAGAACCTAAAAAAGAGGAGAAGCAAGTTGTTGCAGCGCCTCAGCCTAAAGAAGTAGCTAAGGTTGAAAAAGAGGTTGTAAAAACCGATGAAGCACCGGTTGAGGAGGCAATTGCTACGCAATATCAAAAACTTTCAGGAGCTAAATTAACTGGTCAGACTATTGATTTATCGCAATTCAATAAGCCTAAAAAGAAAAAAGAAGATCCTAAAATTACAGCAAATAAGCCGGGTACTCCTGGTGCTCCCGGAGCTAATGCAAATAAAAATAAGCGTAAGAGAATTGCGCCTAAACCAGGAACTCCTGCGGCTCCAAATACATCAAATGCTCCCAGAACTCCCGGGACTCCAAATCCAAATAAAATAACACCTAATACTGGTGGTGGATTTAATGCTAACAGAGGAGACAGAGGTGCCAGACCTGGATTTGTAAAAGGAAATCGTCCTGCTATTGTGGCTAAAGTTGAGCCAACAGAAGAGGAAGTTAAAAATCAAATTAGAGAGACTTTAGAGAAACTTCAGGGTAAAAAAGGAGGGAAATCTAAGGCTGCTAAATACAGAAGAGATAAAAGAGATACTCACCGTCAGAAATCAGATGATGAACAAAGAGCTTTAGACGAAGAAAGTAAAATTCTTAAAGTAACCGAGTTTGTAACTGTAGGTGAAATTGCTATCATGATGGATGTGCCAATTACTAAGGTTATTGGAACTTGTATGTCTCTTGGAATCATGGTTACCATGAACCAGCGTTTGGATGCAGAAACATTAACTATTGTTGCTGACGAATTTGGTTATGATGTTGAGTTTATTACTGTAGATATCGAAGAAGCTATTGAGGTAGTTGAAGATAAAGAAGAAGACTTGGTAAACAGAGCGCCTATTGTTACGGTAATGGGACACGTTGACCACGGTAAAACCTCTTTGCTGGATTATATTCGTAAAGAAAATGTTATTGCTGGTGAGTCAGGAGGAATTACACAACACATCGGTGCTTACGGGGTGAAATTAGAGAATGGTCAAAAAATTGCATTCTTAGATACACCGGGTCACGAGGCGTTTACCGCAATGCGTGCACGTGGAGCACAACTTACCGATATTGTTATTATCGTAATTGCTGCCGATGATGATATCATGCCACAAACCAAAGAGGCTATCTCTCACGCTCAGGCGGCTGGGGTGCCAATTATCTTTGCAATCAATAAAATAGATAAGCCAAACGCAAATCCGGATAAGATTAAAGAAAGATTAGCTGGTATGAATTTGCTTATCGAGGAATGGGGAGGAAAAATCCAATCTCATGATATTTCTGCTAAGACAGGTCTTGGGGTAAAAGATCTTTTGGAGAAAGTATTGTTAGAGGCTGAAATTTTAGATTTAAAATCAAATCCTAATAAGTCAGCTCAGGGTGCTGTTGTTGAAGCATATTTAGATAAAGGAAAAGGATATGTTTCTACTATTATGGTGCAACACGGAACTTTAAAAATTGGAGATTACCTGTTAGCAGGTAAACACCATGGTAAGGTAAAAGCAATGCACGATGAGCGTGGTAACATTGTTACTGTTGCAGGTCCGTCAACACCGGTATCTATTTTAGGTTTAGATGGAGCTCCTACAGCCGGAGATAAATTCAATGTTTTTGAAGACGAGAAAGAAGCAAAACAAATTGCTGCTAAACGTTCTCAATTAATGCGTGAGCAATCAGTACGTACACAACGTCATATTACTCTTGACGAAATTGGTCGTCGTATTGCGTTAGGTCAATTTAAAGAATTGAACGTAATCCTTAAAGGAGACGTGGATGGTTCTGTTGAGGCATTATCTGATTCGTTCTCTAAATTGTCAACTGAAGAAATTCAAATTAATATCATTCATAAAGGAGTTGGAGCAATTACTGAAACTGACGTTATGTTGGCTTCTGCTTCAGATGCAATCATTATCGGATTTAACGTTCGTCCTGCCGGAAATGCAAGACAGCTTGCTGATAAAGAAGAAATTGATATCCGTTACTACTCAATCATCTACGCGGCTATTGACGACTTGAAAGATGCAATGGAAGGAATGCTTGCTCCGGAAATGAAAGAGGAAGTGTTAGGTACTGCAGAGATTAGAGAAATTTTCAAAATTTCTAAAGTAGGTTCTATTGCTGGATGTATGGTTACTGATGGTAAAATTACCCGTCAGGCAAAAATCAGAGTTATCAGAGCCGGAGTGGTAGTTCACGAAGGAGAATTGGTGGCCTTGAAACGTTTCAAAGACGATGTTAAAGAAGTTACCAAAGGTTACGATTGTGGTATCCAAATTAAAGGATTTAATGATATTGAAGAATACGATGTTATTGAAGCTTTCCACGAAGTAGCAATCAAGAAAAAATTGAAATAATATTTCAAATATAAATTTATAAGAAAATCCCGATTCGTCGGGATTTTTTGTATTTTTAGGGTTTTGGGAATGGTATTGGTATTGTTGTTAGTTATAATTATAAGTACAACGGTAAGGAGTGGCAAGACGAGAGTACAATGTCATTAAGTTAAGAGTTTTTTGCTGAATTAGCAAGTGTTTTTAATTGTTTTTTAATACTATTTTTCGTATTTTTATTATCAAATAATAACACCTGAATTTTGAAAAAAAACGAGTACTTTT
>NZ_VAHC01000003.1:0-499947 GCF_006386525.1 Flavobacterium sp. GSA192
CGCGAAACCCACCACAAGATGAGATTTCTTTTAAAGGTCGTGGGAGATGACCACGTTGATAGGCTATAGGTGTAAAGGCAGTAATGTCATAGCCGAGTAGTACTAATAACCTGTAAGCTTATGTACACCCTCCTGCTCCCGAGCAATCGGGAGCAAGAAACTTTCTAATTAAAATAATACTTTCTTTATCTCAGTATGTTAAGATATTGTGTAATGTTGACTAGCAAAAGCTAATCACTCATTGCAAAACGACCTTAAGGTGGTTATTGCGGCGGGGCTCACCTCTTCCCATCCCGAACAGAGTAGTTAAGCCCGCCTGCGCAGATGGTACTGCAGTTTTGTGGGAGAGTATGTCGTCGCCTTTCTTTGAAAACCCCGATTCTAATGAAACGGGGTTTTTTTGTTTTTATACTGTCCCGTCCTGATACAGAATGTTGACTATAATTACTTTAAATGGATTTTTTGGGATATTTACAAACTGAATTTATCGGGCATTCTGAACATTTAGGCTTCGGTCTGCATATTTCTCTTCCTAAGAATGAAATTGCCATGCCGATTTCGTTCCAAATTTCTTTTGGTAAAACAGCTATTAATTGTTTTTCTGCTTTTAATCCGTCTTTTGTTGGATTAATTATTCCGATTCTTGGAACTACCCGGAGAACATGAAGGTCAGTCATTATTCCTTCTAATGTTTTTCCAGCTTCTTTCATAATTACATTGGCTGATTTTCGACCAATTCCTTTTATACTGGTTAATTCTCTCATTGTTAGAGGAATATTTTCCTCTTTTTTGATGGTCATCGCTAAGTTGATAATCCATTTAGCTTTGTTTTCGTAGAATTTGACCTGAAGAATATATGGAATTATAGCTTCAACTTTTGTTTTTGTTAAATTTTCTATATTTGGAAAAGCATCAAAGAAATTAGGGGTTATTCTGTTAATATTTTCATCTGAATCTTGAGCAGATAAAATGACCATAATTACTAATTCGTATAAATTACGGTATTTTAGCGGGTGTTTTCTTGATTTGTATTTATTCAGGATTGGATTTAATTCTTCTTTCCAATCTATTGTATCACTAAATAAGTCCATTTTCAAATTTAGTAAATTCTTTATCGTTATCAAATCATTACTATTTGATTTGTCTTACTGATTTTGGGATTATAATTATATAATTTTAAGCAATATATTATAAGAAAATAATGATTTTGTAGCGGCTTAATTTATGAATTATCAATTTCTATAATTTTAATTAAAAACTCATCTTTTTGAAAGGTTTTGATTATAAAAAAAGTTAATTTTAGAGGATAATATTTTTAAGTTTTTGGTGTTATTGTTTCTGTTTTTTACTATATTTAGAAAAAGTTAAAAATGATATCATTAATGATTTTGATAGTGTTTGTATTTATTTAATGATAATTTAACTAATCTTTTTTATAATATATTTTTTTAACCCTAATTAAACTTAAATCAATAAATGGAAATATTTCATATTAGTGCAGAGTGCTATCCGGTAGCTAAAGTAGGTGGTTTAGCTGATGTAGTAGGAGCCTTGCCAAAATACCAAAGTAATGCTGGTCATAAATTGCGGGTTGTAATGCCTTGTTATGAAACTAAATTCAGGGATGAAAATGAGTTTGAGTGTGTGCATTGGGGGGCGGTTCAGTTAGGGAATTTTAGTTTTCCTTTTAGTGTTCTTAAAGAAAAGACAGATAAGCTTGGTTTTGAATTGTATTTAATTGAAATACCTGAGCTTTTTGATAGAAAAGATGTTTATGGTTATGAGGATGATATTGAGCGTTTTTTTTCTTTTCAGATTGCAACTTTAGATTGGATTATTGGAAGAGAAACGATGCCAAATGTTGTTAATTGCCATGATCATCATACAGGTTTGATTCCGTTTATGATGCAAAATTGTCATAAGTACCATAAATTATTTAATACACCTTCGATGATTACTATTCACAATGGTTTGTATCAAGGGAAGTTTAGTTTCGAAAAGTTGAATTATTTTCCTGAATTTGATTTAGGTCATGTGAAAATTTTAGAATGGGATAATTGTATTAATTCATTGGCTGTTGGGGTCAAATGTGCTGCTGCTGTTACCACTGTTTCTCCAAGTTATTTGAATGAAATAAATTATTCGGCAAATGGTTTAGAATCACTTTTTAATCTTGTTCGTTATAAATCGAAAGGAATTTTGAATGGCATTGATGTACAAGTTTGGGATCCGGCAAAAGATAAAATGTTAGAAAAGAATTATTCTGTCTCCAATTTTGAGAAAGGAAAACAACAGAATAAAGAGATTCTTTGTACACTTTTTAATCTTGACCCAACCAAACCTCTGTTTAGTTTTATAGGTAGATTATGGGATGAAAAAGGAGGCGATTTATTACCACAGGCTTCGGCTTTAGCCTTGTCTGAGAATTATAAAGAGATTAATATTTTGATATTAGGTTCGGGAAATGTAAATATTGAGAACCAATTGAATAGTTTATTAGTCGATTATAAAGGAAATTACAACACATTTATAGGTTACAATGAAGAATTAGCGCATTTAATATATGCAGGAGCTGATTTCTTGTTGATGCCCTCACGAGTAGAACCTTGCGGATTGAATCAAATGTACTCTTTAAGATATGGAACTATTCCTATTGTTAGGAGAACAGGAGGATTGAAAGATACTGTGATTGATTTTGGAGACAATGGAAATGGAATTTGTCATGACCAATCTTCGGTTGGAGATATTTGTTATTCAATTCAAAGGGCAGTTAGCTTGTACAAGGATAAAGAGCAATTAAATCAAATTAGAAAAAAAGGAATGAGCACCGATCATTCCTGGGAAAAAGCCAGTCAGGAATATATAGAAATGTACAACTTAATACTTAACAAAATATGAAGGCAAAAAGAAAAAATGTTATTGCTATTATCTTAGGAGGAGGACAGGGATCCAGATTATATCCATTGACAGAAACGAGATCAAAACCAGCAGTACCAGTTGGGGGGAAATATAGATTGGTAGATATTCCTATTTCAAATTGTATGAATTCAGATATTTATAGAATGTTTGTTTTGACACAATTTAATTCGGCTTCATTGAATGCACATATCAAAAACACTTATGTTTTTAGTGCGTTTAGTCAGGCTTTTGTAGATATATTAGCAGCTGAACAAACTCCGGATAATCCAACCTGGTTTCAGGGAACTGCCGATGCAGTAAGACAATGTATGCCTCATTTTTTGAACCATAATTTTGATTACGCTTTGATTTTATCGGGAGACCAGTTGTATCAAATGGATTTTAATGATATGCTTGAAGAGCACATTAAAAAAGAAGCTGATATTACCATTGCTACATTGCCGGTTAATGCCAAAGATGCTCCTGAATTTGGAATATTAAAAACAAATAGTGATAGTTGTATAGAATCTTTTATCGAAAAACCTGCTAAAGAATTATTGCCAGACTGGGAATCGGATGTGAGTGAAGAAATGAAAGCAGAGGGTAAAAATTATCTGGCTTCTATGGGTATTTATATTTTTAACAAACAACTTTTGGTGGATTTAATGGCTAATCCTGATACAAAAGATTTTGGTAAAGAAATTATTCCGCAGGCTGTTGGGAAGAATAAAATTCTTAGTTACCAATACGAAGGTTATTGGACTGATATTGGAAATATTGATTCATTCTTTGAAGCAAATATAGGATTGACTGAGGATGTGCCTAAGTTTAATTTGTTTGATGATGTTAACAAAATCTATACAAGACCTCGAATGTTACCGCCATCTAAGTTTAAAAATACAATGGTAGATAAATCCTTAATTTCTGAAGGTTGTATTTTAAATGCTAAAGAAATAGTGCATTCGGTTATTGGAATTCGTTCTCGAATAGGAAAAGATTCAGTTGTTAAAAATACTTATGTAATGGGTAATGATTTTTATCAAAGTATTGAAGACATGGAAGTAGATTCTAAAAATAATAAAATATTAGTTGGTATAGGAGAAGGTTGCTATATCAATAATGCTTTAGTAGATAAAAATTGCCGAATTGGGAATAATGTTTACATTAATGGTGGTTCTCATTTAGAAAATACTACTACTGATTTGTATGCCATAAAAGATGGAATTGTCGTTATTAAAAAAGGTGTGACTTTGCCTGATAATTTTAGAATTGAATAAGTTAAATAAACTGTTTTTTTATATCAATATTCTATTTTATAAGATTTAGAATTATACCAATAATACTATGAGTAAAGTTATCTCGCATTCCCTTTTTACTGATTTTGATATTAACTTATTCAAAGCTGGAAAACATTTTAGATTGTATGAAAAGTTAGGTGCTCATTTAATGGAATTAAATGGAGTACAAGGTGTATATTTTGCAGTTTGGGCACCAACTGCCCATTCGGTTTCTGTTGTGGGAGATTTTAATTTTTGGACACAAGGTGAACACGAACTTTATGTACGCTGGGATTCTTCGGGTATATGGGAAGGTTTTATTCCTAATATATCCAAAGGCGCAAATTATAAGTACAAAATACTTTCTAATAATGATGGTTTAGTTACTGAAAAAGCGGATCCATTTGCTTTTTATTGCGAAAAACCCCCACATACAGCTTCTGTAGTTTGGGATTTAAATCATGATTGGGATGACTCCAAATGGATGAAAACCCGCAAAGAACATAATGATTTAGATAAACCTTATTCGGTTTACGAGGTGCATTTAGGTTCCTGGAAACGCGGCGAAGGAAATCGGTTTTTGACTTATCTGGAATTAGCCGAAGATTTAGTTGCTTACGTAAAAGAAATGGGATTTACTCATGTTGAGTTTATGCCTGTAATGGAATATCCTTATGATCCTTCATGGGGGTATCAATTAGTTGGTTATTTTGCTCCAACCTCCCGTTTTGGAAACCCACAGGATTTCATGGTTTTGGTAGATAAATTACATCAGGCAGGAATAGGAGTTATTCTGGATTGGGTACCTTCTCATTTTCCCGATGATGCTCATGGATTAGGTTTTTTTGACGGTTCCAATCTTTATGAACATCCTGATCGTCGAAAAGGCTATCATCCCGATTGGAAAAGTTTAGTATTTAATTATGGAAGAAACGAAGTTCGCTCTTTCCTGATTAGTAATGCTTTGTTTTGGTTACAACATTATCATATAGATGGATTAAGGGTTGATGCTGTTGCTTCGATGCTTTATTTGGATTATTCCAGAAATGATGGAGAATGGGAACCCAATATTTTTGGAGGAAATGAAAATCTGGATACTATTAGTTTTCTAAAAGAATTCAATGAGGTAGTTTATTCTAATTATGAAGGAGTACAGACTATTGCTGAAGAAAGTACTTCTTTCCCGATGGTTTCCCGACCTACATCGGTAGGAGGACTCGGTTTTGGGATGAAATGGATGATGGGATGGATGCACGACACCTTAAAATATTTTCAAAAAGCAACAGTATATAGAAAGTATCATCAAAACGATTTAACTTTTTCAATGACGTATGCTTTCACCGAAAACTTTATGTTGCCTTTGTCTCATGATGAAGTGGTGTATGGTAAGAAATCTATTGCCGATAGAATGCCGGGTGATGAATGGCAGAAATTTGCCAATTTACGTTTGCTTTACGGTTATATGTTTACACATCCGGGAGGAAATTTACTTTTCATGGGAGGCGAATTTGGTCAAATGGCTGAGTGGAATTTTCAGGAAAGTTTAGACTGGCATTTATTGCAATATCCAGTTCATAATGGTGTAAAAGAGCTTATTAAAGATTTGAATCAATTATACAAATCCCAACCAGCTTTGTATCAAAAACAATTTAGTCATGAAGGTTTTGAATGGATTAATTATTCGGATCATCAAAATGCGGTGCTTTCTTATATTCGAAAAGGAAATAATTCAAAAGACGATTTGATTGTAGTGTGCAATTTTACCCAAATTGTTCGTAAGAATTACCGAATAGGTGTTCCAAAAAAAGGAAAACTGACTGAAATTTTTAATAGCGATTCAGAGAAATATCAGGGAAGTAATGTGCTGAATACAGCCGATTTAAAAATTGAATCTTCACCTTACGGAGGAAGAGATTATTCGGTTGAATTGTTGTTGCCTCCCTTGAGTGTGACTGTTTTTAAAATTTTGTAAACAGTAATTTTTCTATTTTTAAAATCAGACTTCATAAAATTTAATTTTTTAAGAGAGAAGTATTAATATTGTTATTAATGCTTCTTTTTTTTGATAATTAGTCAACTATTACGATTTCGTTAATAAAAAAGCTATTGTTTATTTATAAAAAAGTTTTTTTGTAAGTTTGAGAGAACACACAAATACTAATCTAAAAGGACTGAAATGATTACAAATACAGAATTAGAATATAAAGGAGATTTATATCCTTCAAAAGTGGTTTCCTATACGCAAGATGTTGATTCGGTATATTTTTATACAGAGAATAATGTTATTTTAAAACTAACTGTTTTAAGAGATAGTTTAATTCGTTTTCGTTTTACAACGAAAGGCTATTTTAGCAACGATTTTTCTTACGCTATTGATGAGAGTCATTCGCATGGATACAATCATCTTGAAATTTCAGAGGAAGAGACTTATTATAAAATTACTACTAATAAAATCATCTGTAAAATTCAAAAAGCTGATTTGCGAGCTTCGATATATGATTTAAAAGGAAATGTATTATTAGAAGATGAATTGGGCTTTCATTGGGAAGAATGTTATGAATTTGGTGGTAATATCGTAAAAATGAGTAAGGCTTCCAGAGATGGTGAATGTTTTTATGGTTTGGGAGATAAAGCTACCCAAATGAATTTGAAAGGAAAGAGAGTGGAGAATTTTGCCACCGATCAATATGCTTTTCAAAAAGAACAGGAACCATTGTATAAAGTAGTTCCATTTTATATAGGTTTACATCATAAACAAGCCTATGGGATTTTCTTTGATAATACTTTTAGAACTTTTTTTGATTTTTGTCATGAAAGAAGAAATGTAACCAGTTTTTGGTCAGATGGGGGAGAGATGAATTATTATTTCTTCTACGGGCCTAATATGCAGGACGTAGTAACTTCTTATACTGATTTGACCGGAAAACCCGAATTACCGCCATTATGGGCATTGGGTTACCATCAATGTAAATGGAGTTATTACCCCGAAAGTAATGTAAAAGAAGTAGCGGCTAAATTTAGGGAGTTGCAAATTCCTTGTGATGCAATCTATCTGGATATTGATTATATGGAAGGTTTCAGATGTTTTACCTGGAACAAAGAATATTTCCCGGATCCTAAACGAATGGTGTCAGAATTAGCCGAAGATGGATTTAAAACCATTGTTATCATTGATCCCGGGATTAAAATAGACAAAGAATATTGGGTTTACAAAGAAGCTTTGGCAAAGGATTATTTCTGCAAAAGAGCCGATGGTCCTTACATGAAAGGAAAAGTGTGGCCTGGAGAATGTAATTTCCCGGATTATACAAACCCTGAAGTAAGAGAATGGTGGGCTGGATTATTTAAAGAATTAATTTCAGATATTGGGGTGAAAGGAGTGTGGAATGATATGAACGAACCTGCGGTAATGGAAGTTCCTAACAAAACTTTCCCTAATGATGTGCGTCATAATTATGACGGAAATCCATGTAGTCATAGAAAAGCACATAATATTTATGGAACGCAAATGGCAAGAGCTACTTATAATGGAGTGAAACGTTTTGCTTATCCAAAAAGACCTTTTATCATTACCCGATCGGCATATTCCGGAGCACAACGTTATACTTCGTCCTGGACTGGGGATAATGTAGCTACATGGGAACATTTGTGGATAGCCAACATTCAAGTACAAAGAATGTCTATTTCAGGTATGGGATTCACTGGTTCAGATATTGGAGGTTTTGCAGAACAGCCTACAGGAGAATTGTATGCAAGATGGATTCAGCTTGGTGTTTTTCATCCGTTTTGCAGAACGCATTCGTCCGGAGATCATGGTAATCAGGAACCTTGGGCTTTTGATGAAGAAGTGATTGATATTACCCGAAAATTTGTGAATCTTCGTTACCAATTATTACCGTATTTGTACACTATGTTCTGGCAATATATCGAAGAAGGTACGCCAATGTTGAAACCATTAGTGTATTTTGACCAAGAAGATATTCAGACACATTATCGAAATGACGAGTTTATATTTGGTAACCAAATATTAGTTTGTCCAATTTTAGAGCCTAATGCTTTAGGAAGAAGAATGTATATTCCTCGTGGTCAATGGTATAATTACTGGACTAATTGTATGGTAAAAGGAGGAAAAGAAATGTGGGTGGATACCAAATTTGACGAAATTCCTGTTTTTGTAAAAGCGGGTGCCATTATTCCTAAATATCCTGTACAACAATATGTGGGCGAAATAGAATTTGAAGAACTTACATTGGATTTGTATTATAAAGAAGGTAAAGAGAAATCAGTAGTTTATGAAGACGCACAAGATGGTTATGATTATAAAAAAGGGCGATTTAGCTTTTTATCATTCCAAATGACAGGAAAAGAATCAGAATTGAATATTCAGTTGCACAAAGAAGGTAAATACGATACTAATTATACTAAATTTAAAATCAATTTCATTGGATTGCCATTTGAAGTTAAAACAGTAGAAATTGATAATGAAGAGATAGTTTTTGATGCTGCTGGTTTTAAAGAGAATCAATATCTAATTGTTCCTAAAGACTTTAATGTTTTGCATATTATTGGATAATAATCGTATTTTTGTTTGTAAAAAAACAACTACTATGAAAAAGAATATATTATTTTTAGGACTTGCTACTTTGGGATTGATTTATTCCTGTGCAACTAATCCGTTAACCGGAAAAAGAACGTTGAATTTTGTTTCTAATAGCGAATTATTTCCTTCATCTTTTCAGCAATATGGAACTTTTTTGAAGGAAAATAAAGTGGTTTCAGGAACAGCTGATGCTAAAAAAGTAGAATCTGTCGGGATTAAGATAAAACTGGCTGCCGAACGTTATCTGGCTTCTCTTGGTCAAACAAATTACTTAGAAGGATACCAATGGGAGTATAAGTTAGTAGATAATAAAGAAGTAAATGCCTGGTGTATGCCTGGAGGTAAAATTGTAGTTTATACAGGGATTTTACCAATTACAAAAAACGATGCCGGTTTAGCTACCGTAATGGGACATGAGGTTTCTCACGCTCTTGCTAATCATGGTGCGCAGCGTATGAGTGCATCACAATTACAAACTTTGGGAGCGGCAGGTGTTGCTGCTGCAACAGGAGGTCAAAGTGCCGAAAAACAACAAATGTGGCAACAATATTATGGAATTGGATCTCAGGTAGGAGTAATGCTTCCTTTTAGCAGAAGTCATGAAACCGAGGCTGATAAAATTGGCTTAACATTGATGGCAATAGCGGGTTATAATCCGGAAGAAGCAATTAATTTTTGGACCAGAATGTCGGCTAATTCAGGAGGCGGAGCTCCAGCCGAAATGTTGAGTACA
Organism: Flavobacterium sp. GSA192; assembly: GCF_006386525.1. Taxonomy (NCBI): domain Bacteria; kingdom Pseudomonadati; phylum Bacteroidota; class Flavobacteriia; order Flavobacteriales; family Flavobacteriaceae; genus Flavobacterium; species Flavobacterium sp. GSA192. Next base: position 9,509 of record NZ_VAHC01000003.1, read on the forward strand.
CACCCATCTGATGCTACCCGAATTGCGAACTTAAAAGCGATGATTCCGGAAGCTAAAGCCATTGCAGCTAAATTTGGTGTAACATTCAAATAAAAAACAGAGAAATATTTTATAAGCCAGTTCGTTTAGACTGGCTTTTTTTATGTTTACTACTAAAAATATATTTTTAGTTGATATTTGGTAGAAACTGTATAAAAAACTATAAATTCGTCGGCAAAAAAAGAAAGAGAACGATATGAATTCATTACAAAAAGGAGATAAAAAATTATTAAATGCCTGGGCATTTTACGATTGGGCAAATTCAGTATATAGTTTGGTGATTGCTTCGGCGGTTTTCCCTATTTTTTATTTGGCCTTATTCAGTAAAGATCAAACATATATTCATGTTTTTGGTACAGAAATTAAAAATTCGGCTTTAATTAGTTTTGTTACAGCAGCAGCTTTTTTAAAAGTAGCCTTTATTTCTCCACTTTTGTCCGGTATTGCTGATTATGTGGGAAACAAAAAGTTTTTCATGAAGTTTTTCTGTTATTTGGGGGCTTTTTCTTGTATTGGACTGTACTGGTTTAGTTTAGAGCATATTTACATTAGTTTACTCTTTTATTTTTTAGGTTTAATAGGTTTTTGGGGAAGCTTGGTTTTTTATAATTCCTATTTGCCTGATATTGCGTTTGAAGAACAGCAGGATGCTATAAGTGCAAAGGGATATTCTTTGGGGTATTTCGGAAGTGTACTTTTGTTAGCTGTAAGTTTGTTTTTGATTATGTCTGCTCCGGATGCTGAAAAAATCATGCAAATGCGATACTCTTTTGTAATGGTTGGAATTTGGTGGATTGTTTTTAGTCAATATACTTATTATTATTTGCCAAAGGGTAATGAAAATTCCCAAAGAATAACGAACAAAATTCTATTTAACGGATTTAAAGAACTTAAAAAAGTATGGATTGCACTAGAACATAATTTTGCTTTAAAGAAATATTTGATAAGCTTTTTTGTGTATAGCATGGCGGTGCAAACGGTAATGTTAGTAGCTACTTATTTTGGTGAACAGGAAATCCAGTGGGAGTCTAAATCAGCTGCAACTACAGGATTGATTAGCTGTATTTTATTAATTCAAATAGTAGCAATTTTTGGTGCTTTATTAACTTCAAAGGCATCAAAAAAATATGGAAATATTACAACCTTGATCTTTTTAAATTGTTTTTGGATTGTATTATGCGTGGCGGCTTACTTTATAAAGTTGCCTTTGCACTTTTATATTATGGCGGCTCTAGTTGGTTTAGTTATGGGAGGTATTCAGTCTTTATCTCGTTCTACATATTCCAAATTATTACCGGAAACAAAGGATACAGCTTCTTTTTTTAGTTTTTATGATGTAGCCGAAAAAATCGGAATCGTAATAGGAATGCTTGTTTATGGAGCTATAGACCAAATTACAGGCAGTCCTCGATTTGCTATTGTTTTTTTAGCAGTATTTTTTATTGTTGGAGTTCTTTTGTTGAGAAAAGTGCCTAAGAAATAGTAGGAAAAATAAAATAAAAAATTATATTTGGAGATAATATAAAAAGCTCCAATTTATGAAAATATTTAAAGGTAAAATGCAATTTGCCATATTGTTTATAGTTGCATTAATTGCATCTTGTACTTATGAGCCTGTTGATGGTACAGTTGAAACAGTTCCGGGCAATACGGCTTCAGGAGTTTTTAAGGCTGATTTTAATGGTAATACATGGACAGCAAAAGAAACTCAAGCCATAATTTCAGGAAATTTTATCGAAATTTCAGCAATTAATTCTAAAGGGGAGGCCTTTGGAATTATGATAGAAGGAAATACTGTAGGGACTTATGCAGCCAACGTGAATCTTGTAGCTTATACACCAGCAGGTACAGAGTATGGTTATTGGGCTATAAATGATGATAATCCAACTGAGAACACAGGTTAGATTATTATTACTAAAATTGATACGGAAAAGAAAACCATATCGGGAACTTTTCAATTTAAAGGATATTGGACTGATCCGGATAATCCCAGGGCGGCAATTCAGTTTACAAATGGTAGTTTTAAAGACATTCCGTATGTAACTCAGGAAGAAACTAATGATGTTTTTACAGCAAAAGTAGGTAGTGCTAATTTTGCTGCTACTGATATTTTTACTGCTGAAATTAATGATTTCATAACTATCGGTGCTTTAGATGCTAATTTAAATAATTTATCAATTGATATAAAAAACACTTTGAGTACAGGAAGTTATACTATTACTAATACTTTGAGTGGGGATGTTCAGGGGTATTATGAAGATGCTGATGATGAATACAAAGCAATTTCTGGAAATATTACAATTACTTCTAAAACAAGTGACAGAATCAAAGGAAGTTTTCAGTTTACAACTGATGGAGCGATTCCATTTGTAATAACCGAAGGTACTTTTGATGTGGAATATTAAAATAATTTCTGTTTTTTTTATAAAATAAAAGCCCTCAAATGACAATTATCTTTTGAGGGTTTTCTTTTGGGCTTTATGGCATAAAGATTGACTTATATACACTATACAAAACACGATTTTATATTACTAATTGATTTACAGTAGTATAAAACATGAAAATACTAACTTTGTTATTGAGCGGTTGAATTGTTTAATGACAAAAAGACTTAAATTACACTATGTCAAAACATAAAATACTTACTATTGACAATCTGTCACAACAAGAATTCGATTCTGAAGCAGAATTGATTCCTTTATTGACTCCGGAAGATGAAGAAGAAATGATAAAAGAAGAATTGCCTGATTCTCTTCCTATTTTGCCATTGCGAAATATGGTTTTGTTTCCGGGTGTGGTAATTCCTATTACAGCCGGCAGAGATAAATCGATCAAATTAATTGATGATGCAAATGCTGATGGAAAAATTATTGGTGTTGTAGCTCAAAAAAATGAAGAAATCGAAGATCCATCAATAGAAGATATCAATTCTATTGGCACAGTTGCACGTATTTTGCGTGTACTTAAAATGCCTGACGGAACTACAACCGTGATTCTACAGGGTAAAAAACGTTTCGAAATCGAATCGGTAACTTCTGAAGAACCTTATATTTCGGCATTGATAAAAGATTTTTCAGAAGAGCGACCAGATAAAGAAGATTCTGAATTTTTAGCAATTTTGGATTCTATTAAAGAATTGGCTATCCAGATTATTAAGGTCAGTCCGAATATTCCAAGTGAAGCTACTTTTGCTATAAAAAACATTGAAAGTCAGTCTTTCCTAATCAATTTTGTTACTTCTAACATGAATTTATCTGTTAAAGAAAAACAAGATTTACTAGCTATCAATAATTTAAAAGACAGGGCTTTAGAGACTCTTAAATATATGAATGTTGAGTTGCAAAAACTCGAATTAAAAAATGATATTCAATCTAAGGTACGTTTTGATTTAGACCAACAACAAAGAGAATATTTTCTTCACCAACAGATGAAAACCATTCAGGAAGAATTAGGTGGTTCGACTCAGGAAGAAGAAATGGACGAGATGTTAGTGAAATCTAAGTCGAAAAAATGGGATGAAAAAACGCAGACTATTTTTGAAAAAGAATTGACAAAAATGCGACGTATGAATCCGCAGGCTCCTGATTATGGTATCCAGAGAAATTACATGGAATTGCTATTGGATTTGCCTTGGAATGAATATTCGAAAGACAATTTCGATTTAAAAAATGCTCAAAAAATACTTGATCGTGACCATTTTGGACTAGAAGAAGTAAAGAAAAGAATGATAGAGCATTTGGCTGTTTTGAAATTGAGAAACGATATGAAATCTCCAATTATTTGTTTAACAGGACCTCCTGGAGTGGGTAAAACTTCTATTGGACGTTCGGTTGCAGAAGCTTTAGGAAGAGAATATGTTCGAATTTCTTTAGGAGGATTGCGTGATGAAGCTGAAATTCGCGGACATAGAAAAACCTATATTGGTGCGATGCCGGGTAGAATTATTCAGAGTTTGAAAAAAGCGGGAACATCAAATCCGGTTTTTGTTTTGGATGAAATTGATAAGTTGTCTAATAGTAATCATGGCGATCCGTCTTCGGCATTATTAGAGGTTTTAGATCCGGAACAAAACAGCGCTTTTTACGATAATTTTGTCGAATTAGGCTATGATTTGTCTAAGGTGATGTTTATTGCTACCTCCAACAATATGAGTGCTATCCAGCCAGCTTTGAGAGACCGTATGGAAATTATCAAAATGTCAGGTTATACTATTGAAGAAAAAGTAGAAATAGCCAAACAGCATTTGTTTCCACGTCAATTAAAAGAGCATGGATTGACTTCGAAAGATTTAACTATTGGAAAAAAACAATTGGAAAAAATTGTAGAAGGATATACCCGTGAATCAGGTGTTCGTGGACTGGAAGCTAAAATTGCTCAAGTGATTCGCAACGCAGCAAAATCAGTTGCCATGGAGGAGGAGTACAATAAAAAAGTGACTGATGAAGACATTGTAAGTGTACTTGGTGTTCCAAGATTAGAGCGTGATAAATACGAAAGTAATGATGTAGCCGGAGTAGTTACAGGATTAGCCTGGACAAGCGTTGGTGGCGATATTCTTTTTATAGAATCTTTGCTCTCACCAGGAAAAGGTGGAATGAGTATTACCGGAAATTTAGGTACGGTAATGAAAGAATCGGCTACAATTGCTTTGGAATACATCAAAGCCAATGCGGATCAATTAGGTTTGAGTTCTGAATTGTTATCTAAATATAATATTCATTTACATGTTCCTGAAGGTGCTACGCCTAAAGACGGCCCAAGTGCCGGAATTGCGATGTTAACTTCGTTAGTTTCTCTTTTTACACAAAAAAGAGTTAAGAAACATATAGCAATGACAGGTGAAATAACCCTTAGAGGAAAAGTATTGCCTGTAGGCGGAATTAAAGAAAAAATTCTGGCTGCAAAAAGAGCTAATATCAAAGAAATCATCTTGTGTCATGAAAACAAAAGTGATGTTGATGAAATTAAAGCAGAATACTTAACAGGTGTTACTTTTCATTATGTAAAAGAAATGAGCGAAGTACTGGCGATTGCAATTACGGATCAAAAAGTAAAAAACGCTAAGAAATTATAGTTCAATTTTAAGGGGTTTATCTCGCAGATTCACAGCTTGTATTGTTTTAATTTGTGAATCTGTGAGATGAAATCTTCGTTTTTAGTTGTTGAAAGTTATTTCAAATTTAGCTCCTTTATCAACTTCACTTTCAAGACTGATATGACCTCCCAGATTAGTAACGTGGTTATATACTAAATAGAGTCCAATACCGTTGCTGTCAATGTGTTCATTGAAGGTTTGGTGCAAACCAAAAACTTTATCTTTAATTTTTTCGAGATCAAATCCAATTCCGTTGTCTGAAATTATCAACTGCGTTTTGTTGTTGCGTTTTTCTGAACGAATGGTTATTTCCGGTAAAATATCCGATTTAGCGTATTTGATAGCATTTGTTATCAGGTTTAAAAAAATACTTTTCAAATAAGCTTTGTTGAAATATACTTTGTCGGTTACAGAAAAGTCGATATTTATTGTAGTTTTTGAATTTTGGATTAATGAATTTATAGCAATCAAAACTTCATCCAAAGCAGTTTTTAAATCAATTTCTTCTAATTGTGAATCGGTTTGGTTTTTCGAATTTAAAAGTCGGATGTATTGATCCAGATTTTCTTTTAAGGTATCTGCGGTGCTTTTTAAAATAGAAATAAATTCTAAAGTTTCTTCATTTTGAATGTTATTGGTATCCATCAATTCAAAAATAGAAAGCATATTATTAACTGGCGATCTTAAATCGTGTGCTGCTGAATAACTGAGTTGTTTGAACTCTTTATTTATTTCGGTAAGTTGTTTGATGTGTAGTTTTCGTTCCTGTTCTAATTCTTTTTTATCAGTAATGTTTTTAGCTACGGCATAGATTAATTTTTCTTCTTCAACAGGTATTGAAGTCCATAAAAGCCAAACTATTCGTCCGCTTTTAGTTAAATATCTGTTTTCAAAGCTAAATAATGGAATCTTGTTTTTAAGTTCATTTCTGGCTAAACTGGTCTTTTCTTTATCTGTATTATAAACAAAATCGTTTATTGGTCTTGCTAATAACTCTTCGTTAGAATATTCTAAAAGTTTTGAAACTGCCGGATTTATTCTTTTAAAATAACCATCATATCCTGCAATACAAAACAAATCTTGTGATAGGTCAAAAAACTTCTCGAAGTTGCTAAAAAAATCAAAATCCTGAACAACGCCATTTTCTCTATTTTTTGTCATAGTTATTTATTAAAATAATGTCGGTATTGTAATAAATAGGTTTTTTAAAAAGACTTGGGGAGTTTTTCTAAAATAAGATAAGTATTTTAATCATTAAAAATACTTATAAAATAGATTGAATTGTATGTTAAGAGCATAAAAAGAGGTTTACCTGGCAATAAACCTCTTTAAAATAAAATGGTTCAGAATTTATATTCTGAAAATTCCTCCAAAAGCAATAATTCTTTGCAGAAAGAAAAAATCCTGCGAAGCTTTATCGGCATTGCTTTGTGTAGTGCGAATATCCTGCATGTTGATATATCCTGCTTTTAATTCTCCCTGAATGTAAAAGTGCTTAAAGAAAGTAAGGTTTAAACCGGCTTTTACAGAAGTTCCAAAGCCTGAAATATGAAAATCATCATGACGTTCTTTTCCTAATAAAGTAGTGTTGGTTTTTGGATAAAGTACTCCAACACCAATACCTTCTGTTAAATTAACCTGGATTTTATCAGTGTTTTTAATTTTGAATAATGTCGAAATATCATCATGTCTTGAAAATTCGGTATTTACATAATTCAGTCCGTCAGTATGTTCGAATTTTAAAAAGGCTTCAGTCATTTGGGTAGAAGTATTATTGTAAGTTCCATCAAAGTCAGAGCCTATGTCGATAGTTCCTGTAACATTTGCCGTTTGATTTTGAGTCATTACATATTTCATGTGATCTACACCTATTGCAATGCTGTAATGGTCATTGATAAAGTAACCCACTCTTAAATTGGTTTGAGGAATGGTCATTCGAGCGGGATTAATATAATCAATATGCCAGCCTTTTGGTTTATCATGAGCAACCATATTATCGATGGTAAAATTATAACCTTCTCCTTTAAAAGTCACATCCGATTTAGAATAACTTTCTCTGTTTCCGCCCCATGAAACAAAGAACTTTCCTTTGTTATGAGCGGTATATTTATCTTGTATTTTAATTGTTTCCTGAGCACTTAGACAGTTAGTGAATAAGAATGTAATAAAAGCAGTAGTGAATATTTTTTTCACGAAAATGTTAATTATAAATTTAAAATTAGAATGCGTTAATTGTTTTTCTAATAGCGACTAATTTGGTCATTAGATCTTCAAAATAGTCCAGATGCAACATATTCGCTCCATCACTTTTAGCATTAGCCGGATCAAAGTGGGTTTCAATAAAAATTCCGTCAACACCTACAGCAATTCCAGCTTTGGCAACGGTTTCAATCATATCAGGTCTTCCGCCGGTAACTCCTGCTGTTTGGTTGGGTTGTTGCAATGAATGCGTGACATCAAGTACTGTAGAAGCATACTGTTGCATAGTAGGAATTCCTCTAAAATCAACAATCATGTCCTGATAACCAAACATAGTTCCGCGATCAGTCACCATTACGTTTTGATTATTGCAATCCAACACTTTTTGTACGGCATGTTTCATGCTTTCCGGACTCATAAATTGTCCTTTTTTCAGGTTGACTGTTTTTCCTGTATTGGCAGCAGCCACAACTAAATCCGTCTGACGTACTAAAAAAGCAGGGATTTGTAAAACATCTACATATTGAGCTGCCATGTCAGCATCTTCATTGGTATGAATGTCTGTTACAGTAGGAACATGGAAAGTTTCAGAAACTTTTCTAAGGATTTTTAATGCTTTTTCGTCTCCAATTCCGGAAAAACTGTCAATTCTGGAACGGTTTGCTTTTTTGAAAGAACCTTTAAAAACGTAAGGGATTTGTAACTTGTCAGTGATACCAACAATTTTTTCGGCAATGCGCAATGCCATTTCTTCTCCTTCGATGGCGCAAGGCCCTGAAAGTAAGAAAAAATTACCGCTTTCAGTATGTTTAATTTGAGGGATATTTTGTATGTTCATAAGTGATTTTTAATGATTGCAAAGGTAGTTATGATTTTTGAGTTTGCCGATTTTAATAAGCTATTAAATTAAGGCTAAAGCAACTATTTTTTAGTTGAGGATTTATTCTTTTTTTCGAATGCTTAAACCTACAGGACACATTAACGCACCTTTTTCATAGATGTTCAAATATAAAACAACAGGTTTTTTTTGACCTTGCCAACGGATTTCGTAAACATTTAAAAATCCGGCTCCCATAGTACTTCTTTTAGTTGGGAACGGACAACAGGTTTCTAATTTAGTAAAGCTGATTTTTTCTCCTTTAGGTCCAGCTAAGGCGTTCAAAAAACGTTCTTCATTGATTTGTTCATTGTAGGTGTTATAATAAAAAATATTGATGGGATAATCTTTATCATAGCCATATTTCTTGTTTTTGCTGTATTCAGTAATGACAAAAGTATTGTCTTTGGCTAGTTTAAGATTAGGAGCATTGTCATCTACGTTTTTTAAAGTAGATTTTGTACTTATACAAGAACTGCTTAAAAATAATATGATCAGAGTAACAATTATTTTTTTAGAGATCATAAAAAGTATCAGCTTTTTATTTCCTTGAATTTGCTTACGTAAATGGGTTATCAATTGTGATTTCATAAATGAATTAATTTGGGAATAGTTGGTTTTGTAATAGTCTTGCAAAGATATTGAGAACTTCAAAAATGGAGTTATTAATTTGCTTTTTTTTAAAGAAAGTGAATTAATTTTATCGAATGTAACATTTCTCACACTCCAATGGGAACATACTTTTTAACTTTGACAAAAAAATAAAAAATATGGAATTGATTTATCATACCTGGTCATGGTATATTTCGGGTTTTATAATTGGCTTGATAATGCTGATTTTAATTTATTTCGGAAAATCTTTCGGAATGTCTTCTAATTTAAGAACGCTTTGTAGTATAGCAGGTGCAGGAAAAAAAGTAGCTTTTTTTAGTTTTGATTGGAAATCACAGCGTTGGAATCTTGCTGTAGTAGCCGGAGCAATGTTAGGAGGCTTTGTCGCTACTCATTATTTAAGTGACGCTTCTAATGTGTCGATAAATCCTGAAACGATAGCACAGCTTGAAATGATGAATATTGATGCGCCACAAGGAAAATTAATGCCTGATGCCTTGTTTTCGAATCAGGTTTTTGAATCTCCAAGATCGATTTTGATTTTAATTATTGGTGGGGTTTTAATTGGTTTTGGTTCTCGTTATGCCGGAGGATGTACCTCAGGACATGCTATTTCGGGATTGAGTAATTTACAACTTCCTTCTTTAATAGCTGTTATGGGATTTTTTATTGGCGGATTAATTATGGCTCATTTTATTTTACCTTTAATTGTATAAGTAATGAAATGAGCATCAACTAAAATTGGTTATAATTACTAAATTGGTTATATGCGAATTACACCTGCCTGTCGGCAGACAGGTATTACCTATAAAAAATAATAAATATTAAAATATGAAATTAGTAAAGTTTATATTAGTTGGTTTTGTTTTCGGAATTGTATTAACCAAATCAGAAGCGGTTTCCTGGTATCGAATTTATGAAATGTTCCAATTTCAATCCTTCCATATGTACGGAATTATTATGGTGGCTGTTTTGACAGGTATTGTAGGAATCCAAATTATAAAACGATACCATTTAAAAGATTATTCGGGGGCTCCAATTTGTATTCCAGATAAGGAACATTCAACAGCGCGTTATCTTTTAGGCGGAATAATTTTTGGATTAGGATGGGCATTAGCGGGTTCTTGCCCGGGTCCCATATTTATTTTGATTGGAGCTGGTTTTACAAGTGTTATTGTGGTGCTTCTGGGAGCTGTACTGGGAACTTTTTTATATGGAGTTCTAAAAAATAAGTTGCCTCATTGATTTATGAAAAAGTCCCGATGAAAAATTCGGGACTTTTTTTGTTTATAGCGGAAAATACAATTTTAATATAATTTTGGATATTTTACAGGATTAGATTCTGAAAGAATATTGTATGTTTTTTCATAAATGTCTTCGATAGAAGGTTTTGAAAAATAATCTCCATCAGTTCCATAAGCAGGACGGTGTTCTCTTGCTGAAAGAGTTTGCGGTTTGCTGTCTAAAAACTGATAAGCATCTTGTTCTTCAATTATTTTTTGTAAAATATAAGCTGAAGCTCCTCCAGGAACATCTTCGTCAATTACTAAAAGGCGATTTGTTTTCTTTAGACTTTTGGCAATATCGTGATTGATATCGAAAGGGATTAAGGATTGAATGTCAATTACTTCGCAATCAATACCGGTTTCGGCTAATTCTTTGGCCGCCTGTTCTACTAGTCTAAGGGTAGAACCATAGGAAACAAGTGTAATATCAGTACCTTCTTTTGTGGTTTCAACTACACCGATTGGTGTTTTAAATTCACCAAAATTCAAAGGCATTTTTTCTTTTAATCTATAACCATTTAAACATTCAACAACTAAGGCAGGTTCGTCGCATTCTAGTAATGTATTGTAAAAACCGGCAGCTTTAGTCATGTTTCTGGGAACTAAAACATGAATTCCTCTAATAGCATTGATAATCATTCCCATAGGAGAACCGGAATGCCAAATCCCTTCCAGGCGATGTCCTCTGGTTCTAATAATCAATGGTGCTTTTTGTTTTCCTACTGTTCGGTATTGCAATGAAGCCAAATCGTCACTCAGAATTTGAATAGCATACAATAAATAATCAAGATATTGAATTTCGGCAATTGGTCGTAATCCTCTTAATGCGAGTCCTATTCCCTGACCAATAATAGTGGCTTCTCGGATACCTGCGTCGGCAACACGGGTTTCTCCGTATTTTTCCTGCATTCCTTCTAATCCTTGGTTCACATCGCCAATATTTCCTGAGTCTTCTCCAAAAATAAGCACCTCAGGATATTTAGCAAATAAAGCATCAAAGTTATCACGGATAATCATTCGTCCGTCTGTATCTTTTCTGGCATCTGCGGCATAAGTAGGTAATACTTCTTTAACTGAAAAAACATTATTTTTAGATTCTGAATAAAGATGATTACTGAAAGTAGCCTGATTTATTTGAGTGTATTTTTGTATCCAAAGTGATAATTCTTTTCCCTGAACTTCGTTAACAACTAAACGTAAAGATTTTCGGGCTGTAGCTAGGATTTCCTTTTTTAGAGGATCTTTAATGTTTTTTAGGCTGTTTGAAAGTTTTAGAATTTCTTCTTTGTTTTTACTTGAAGGAGCAATTTTTTCCAATAAGCTAACGAGTTCGTTTTTCTCACTAACAATAGGGGCTATGAATGAATTCCAGGCAGCCTTTTTACCTTCTAAAACTTCTTTTTTGATAGCGGTATCAATTTCGTTGAGTTCTTCGGCAGAAGCGATATTAATAGCTATCATCCATAGTCTCATTTGTCTGATACAGTCAAATTCTCTTTCCCAGTTCAGTCGTTCTGTGCTTTTGTATCTTTCATGTGATCCTGAACTTGAGTGTCCTTGTGGTTGTGTTAATTCGGTTACGTGAACTAAAACGGGAACATGTTGCTCTCGGGCAATTTTTGATGCTTTTTCGTAAGTAGTAATCAAGTCAGAGTAATCCCAGCCTTTTACGGTGAAAATTTCAATTCCATTACTGTTTTTATCGCGTTGAAATCCAGCTAAGATTTCAGAGATGTTTTCTTTAGTAGTTTGGTGTTTTGCGTGTACCGAAATACCGTATTCGTCATCCCAAATACTAATTAACATTGGTACTTGTAAAACTCCGGCGGCATTTATGGCTTCAAAAAAAACTCCTTCGGATGTACTGGCATTTCCAATGGTTCCCCAGGCAATTTCATTTCCTTTGTTGGAAAAATTACTTTGATTAGGAATATTGTTTATTTTGCGATAAACCTTAGATGCTTGGGCTAAACCCAGTAAACGAGGCATTTGAGCAGCAGTAGGAGAAATATCAGAGCTGGAATTTTTTTGTTTAGACAGGTTTTTCCAACTTCCGTCTTCGTTTAAACTATGAGTTACAAAATGACCTCCCATTTGTCTCCCAGCCGACATGGGCTCTTGTTTAATATCGGTATTGCCGTATAATCCGGCAAAGAAATTAGCTATTGTAAATTCGCCAATAGCCATCATGAAGGTTTGGTCACGATAGTAGCCTGAACGAAAGTCGCCATCTTTAAAGAATTTGGCCATTGCTAATTGTGGCACTTCTTTCCCGTCACCAAAAATTCCAAATTTAGCTTTTCCTGTCAATACTTCTCTGCGTCCTAACAGACTGCATTCGCGACTGGTTACAGCTATCTTATAATCATTCAATACTTCAGTCTTGAAATCCTCAAAAGTCAATGTAGCATTGTTTTTTTCTTTTATCATAATTGAAAGATTATAATTCATGGCGCAAATTTACTTAAAAACTGCTTATTATCATAATCCAATAAAAGAAAAACTATTTATAATTCGATGTTTTTATTCAAAAAAAATATTGTTTTTTTTAATAAAAATTAATTTTTGTTTAAATATTTGATTATTGTGCAATTCTTTATTGCAAGTAGTTTGTTTAGAACCATTTTCGATTAAATAAATTAATTAATGATTTTGGCGAAAGAGTAATGATAAATCTGATTTTCTCATTATAATTGTTCTGACTTATTTCCCATCCATTTGAAGAATAGACTGGTAGGTACATTTCAAAATAGTCAGGAACCAGGTTTAATCGGATGCCACTGTCAAAAAGAAAGGTCTCTTTTTGAAATTTATTTTTTAAAAGTCCAGCATCGCCATATACTTCTATCCAGTTCCAAAGTTTGTAACTGGCATTTATAGTACTCATCCATTGATTAGCATAAGGTGTTTTTAACTTGGATTTGAACCCTCCTTCAGCAACAATCAATTGTTGACTGAAGAAACCACTACTTTCTGAACGACCATAATAACCATAATCAAACAAATAATCGGTAGGTCGATCCAGAGCAAAACTGAAAAAATCAGAATTTGTATTGTTGTATAAAAATTTTCCAGCATACACACGAAGATTAAATTGCTGGTTGTTTTCAAAGAGTTTTCGAAATTCAATTTCGCCAGCCAGTTTTCCAAAGTTACTGGCAACTTGAAAGTCGCCGATAAAGTTGAAGTGTTTTGTGATTTCTGTTTTAGTATTAAAATATTTAGCATTAAAAACTGAATAATTTTCGGTTGTAAGATCATTGGTAACAATGGCGCTCTTCTCACGATTTACGAGTACCTGACGTAAATAGATTAATTGTTTTCTATTGTCTCTGAAATCATTTTCTCTAATTCGAATTTGAATATTAGGGTTTAGTTTGGTATAAGAAGCATCGGGAGCATAATGGAAATAAGAAGCTGACATATTGTATTTTACATTGTACAATCGGCTGTTTCTGTAATTTTGATTTATCGAGAAAAATCCGGATCCTGATATTGTTTTTGCATTAGTAGAATAAGCAGGATTGATGTCAAAAATAAAGGGTTTTTCTAATATGGTTTTGTTATGAAGACGCGTTCCAGGGATTAATCCATCATATAAATTGTATTCTAATGTAGGAACATACAGAATTTGGTTGTAATAAGGATCTTCTAAGTCCTTCATGAATACAAATTTTACAGGGCGATTATTTGGAAAAAAGGACTTTAATGATTTCCAATTGTTTCTTAAATTATATTCAGGAACTTCATTTTTATAATTCAGTACAATTTTGCTGGCGTTACTTCTTTCAATGTTGAAAATACTGTCTTTAGGAGCGGGTTCCAGCCATTTTTTAAAAACAATTTCTTTACCTTTTACTCCATAAACAGGAACAGGAACGTTAATTCCGGTTTTGTTTTTTAGTGTAAACTGGATGCTGTCAGCGGTTTTAGTGACTTTGTTGAATTTGTAATCAATAAGATTTCGGGAATAGATTACGGTATTAAAAAACCAGTCAATATCTTTATTTGTTTGCTGTTTCAGTTTGTTTTCAAAATCAATTGCTGTAGTTTGTAAGCCTTTATTTTTACTATAAAAAGCATAGATACTTTTGGACACAGCCTGATTTTCTAAATAACTATTTAAAAAACGCAAACTCAATCCAGCACGGTATTTACTGGCAATTTGTTCGTTGAATTTTATTAAAGTATTTTTAGGAGTTCCCAATGCCTGATCCAGATTTTTTCGGGCCATTAACATATAAAAATAACTGTATTGCTCGTTGAAATCTAAATTGATGAGATTGAAACTTTTTAATAATTTAAAAGTAGAGACATTTCCCATCATCTTAGTGTTAGGGTAATTTTCTTCAATGTATTTCATCATGGTATAGATTTGAATACCATCATGAACCCAGCTTTCTTTTCGATTATCAATAAAAAGGCTGTTGTTGAGATAAACATTAAGATAGGTTTTTAAGAATTTTAGTTCGTATGTAAATTCATCAGTAAATGGTCGAATAAAAGAAGGTAATTGGTTGAGTCCATAAAAAGGATTTCTTTCGTAATCGGTTTGTGAAATAAGTATTTTTTTAAAAGGATAATCGCCAACTAGTTTTTTTACAAAACGCACCACACAGTCTATTGCTTCGGCCTGAGCAAAAGGGGTGATTTTGTCTCCGTCTAAATTAGTTATCACTTCGAAACTTTCACTTTTAAAATTTGTAAAAGTCGATTTGGGTTCGATAAAAAGACTAAAGTTAACCCTGTTTTTTCCGTTTAATTTGTAGATAGAATAATCATTGTTTGAAATTTCTTCAACAGTGTCTAAATCGGTATTAATTGTAAAACCTTCAGCTACTTTTAGTTCAATATCAAAGTCTGAAACAGCATTAGCGATGTCGTCTAAATTTTCGTTGCTGTATTGTACAAATGCCTGATTTGTATATAAAGCAGGGGTAAGGAACCAGTCTTTTAGATTAATATTTCCAAATTCGTCATAACCAAATTTAGTGAATTTACTGCTTGGTATTTTTACTTTATAACGAAGTTGAAGTGTGATTTTTTGGTTTGGAGCTAGTTTTTGGGCTAGTTGTACAACAATTAGATCCGGATTTTTCTCAGGTCTTTTCCAGAATAGTGGTAAAAGCTCATTGTTTAAAATACTGATATTTGATGTTTTACCTCTTTCTTCTTCTTTTGCCAAATGAAAACCTCGATAAAATTCATCCGAAAACCTTTCTGCCAAAGGAGTTTTAACATCCGAATAAGCGTTGATCCAGTCGTTTAAAATAATTTCTGAAATACTGTCAGCTGAAGTGTTGTGAAAAATAATTTTCTGTTCAATGTTCAGTAGGTGAGTTTCGGTATCAACTTCTGCTATAACTTTGTTATAATGTTGTGCAATACTATTGTTTGCTGTGGTAATAACAACAAGTAGTAATAGCCATATTTTAGCAATAGTGTTCAACGGTAGTTTGGGGTTTAATGCTAATTGAAGTTACATTATTTTTATTATATCAATGCAAATAAAATATAAAAAAAGCTGTTAAAAAACAGCTTTTAAAAATTAGGTTTAAGAGTGTATTTTTTGTAGAAATTATCAAGAACTTCGACTACTTCATCTTCGTGATCAACAATTTTTATCAGATGTAAATCCTCAGGGCTTACTGTTTTTTCCTGTTCTACCAAGACTGCTTTTATCCAGTCGATTAATCCGGACCAATAACTGCTACCGACTAAAATAATAGGGAAACGAGCAATTTTTTTGGTTTGAATTAAAGTAATGGCTTCAAACATTTCGTCTAATGTTCCAAAACCACCCGGCATGACCACAAATCCCTGTGAATATTTGACAAACATTACTTTTCTAACAAAGAAATAATCGAAATTCAGGTTTTTATCGTGGTCGATATAAGGATTAAAATGTTGTTCAAATGGCAATTCGATGTTCAAGCCTACCGAAGTTCCTCCGCCTAGATGAGCCCCTTTGTTTCCTGCTTCCATAATTCCGGGACCACCACCGGTAATGACACCATAACCGGCTTTGCTGATTTTGAAAGCAATTTTTTCGGCTAGTTGATAGTATTTGTCATCAGCTTTTGTTCTGGCTGATCCAAAAATAGAAACACAAGGACCAATACGTCCCATGTTTTCATAACCATTCACAAATTCCGACATGATTTTGAAAATTGCCCAACTGTCATTGGTACGAATCTCATTCCATGTTTTTTGTTTTAAACTATTTTGGATTATTTTTTCTTCATCATTATCAAAATCTTCTAGTCTCATCTTCTTGTTCATTTTAGTATTGTTTTTTAATTTGGAGCTATATTAGTTTCTAACAATGTTAGAGAGGCTTTTTACTAAAGTAAGATTTTTTGCTTAGAAAGTGGGTAAAAAAGTTTTATATTTTTCTTTAAAAATAACAAAAGTGGCTAACAGATAGGTTTGTCTATTTTATTAGCCACTTTTATATAAGATTGATATTAATTTATTTTTCGTAAATATCTAATAACCAATTGTAAAAACTATTTTTCCACATTTCAACTGAATGTCCTTCATTATAAGCTAATCCAAATCCATGGTCTCCTTTAGAGTAAACGTGTAATTCAGATTTGTCAACTTCAGCTACAACAGCCGACAAAAACGGAAGAGCTCTTTTCAAGGTCCATTTTTTATCGTCTCTGGCTATAGCCATAAAAAATGGAGGTAAGCTACTTTTATCTTTAACATTTTCTAATAGTTTTATTTTATCTCCAGCATAAATTAAGCCTACAAAAGCTGGTTTCCAGGGCATTTTTTCGCTAACCGTTGTAAAAGTCAACCATTCCGATATAAATCCACCTGCCGAAAAACCAAGTACGCCTATTTTGTCTTTGTCAAATTTTAATTTATCGGCTAATCCTGTCATCGTCATTACACTCGCATTTACATCCTTTTTAAGTTCCTCAAAATAGACTTTTTCCATCGGGATGATAAACTTACCATTTGCATCTTTTTTGTTGGTTCGATACTTTACTACCATGCAGGTAATACCTTGATTGGAAAGCCATAATGCTAAATCAGTTCCTTCTTTATCAACCCAATTAGTAACAAAACCACCTCCGGGAAATATGATTGTGGCTATGTGTTTGTTGTTGGATTCGGATGCTGGGAAAATCATATAGGCAGGTTCAGAGATATTGCTAAAAACACGATTTTTTTGTGATAGAGAACCTGGTTTTACAAGCGAATCGACATAGCTTTCTTTTTGCTCATGAACGATTGGATTGTCTTTTATGCCATTTGGAAATAAAGGAATTTCTTTAGGAACTTGGCTCAAAACAAAAAGACTTTTTAAAAGAAATAAAAAGAACAGAGAGAATTTGATTTTGTTCATGGTTGGTTGGTTGGTTTTGTTTGATTTACATTATTTTATATAATTTGAAGTCAAATATATAAAAATATTCTTCTAAAAAGTAAATGCTTTTATTTGAGTGAAATAGTTGTATTGTACTGAAGGATATTTAAAGAATTATTTTTTGGATTCTAAAAATACAGTTGGCTTGCTACGTCTTTCTCGAAAGGAATTACCATGAAATATTTCAATTGCCATTGTTGTGTTTGTTGAGCTTGTTTGCTTGTTGTTTTATCCCAAGGCGGATAAACACGAATAGCACGTTTGCCTTCTTTTAAAGCGGTTGAAAAAATGCCTTTTTCAATAAGTATTGATTTTGGAAATACAAATTGTCCAAAATGATTTTCGGTTTCGGTGTTGATAATCACTAAGTCGAAATTGTCTTCAATTGCAAAAGGAGCGATTGGACCTTTGGGGATTCTTTTCCATAAGGTAACGAATTGTCCTGTTTTTGTGGGAGTGATTTTAGCGGTTCTAAAAAGTGCTTTTTTCTCATTGAGCAATAGTTGACAAGGATTATAATCGGCACTTTCTTTTTCTAAAGAGATGCTTTTGATTTCTAAGCCTAATTTGTTAAAAACAAGTTCGTTAGTCTTATGTAGAAAATTAAGAATAGCAATCATAGAGTAGTTTTATTTGTTTTGGTGCAGATTATAATTAAATCAATTCCTTCTTCAAGAACTTCGCTGTATAGCTTTTTTTATTATTTGCAATTTCTTCTGGGGTTCCTTTAGCGACAACAGTTCCTCCGCCTTTTCCACCTTCTGGGCCAATATCGATGATGTGATCAGCTAGTTTGATAACATCCATATTGTGTTCGATAATCAGGATGGTATTGCCTTTATCGACCAATTTATTAATCACTTCCATAAACACGCGAATATCCTCAAAATGTAATCCTGTAGTAGGTTCATCGAGGATATAAAAAGTATTTCCGGTATCTTTTTTAGATAATTCTCCAGCCAGTTTGATGCGTTGCGCTTCACCACCGGAAAGTGTTGTGCTTTGTTGTCCTAGCGTGATATAACCCAAACCAACATCTTGAAGTGTTTTTACTTTTCGGTGAATTTTTGGAATATTTTCAAAAAATGGAACCGCCTCGTCAATGGTCATGTCCAATACATCCGAAATGGATTTTCCTTTGTATCTAATTTCGAGTGTTTCGCGATTGAAACGTTTTCCCTGACAGCTTTCGCATTCGACATACACATCGGGTAAAAAGTTCATTTCTATTGTTCGCACTCCCGAACCCTGACAGGTTTCACAGCGACCGCCTTTGACGTTAAAACTAAAACGACCGGCTTTGTAACCGCGAATCATACTCTCAGAAGTCATTGTAAATAAGTTTCTGATTTCGGTAAATACTTCAGTATAAGTTGCCGGATTCGAACGAGGGGTTCTCCCAATCGGACTTTGGTCAATATCAATCACTTTGTCTATATGTTCGAGTCCTTCTATTTTTTTGTACGGCTGTGGTTTTTTTACACCATTGAAATAATAGGCGTTCAAAATAGGGTACAGGGTTTCGTTAATCAATGTTGATTTTCCGCTTCCGGAAACTCCGGTTACACAAATCATTTTCCCCAGAGGAATTTCAATCGAAACATTCTTTAGATTGTTTCCTGTAGCTCCGCTCAGTTTTAAAGATTTTCCGTTGCCTTCACGACGTTTTTTCGGAATTTCGAACTTCATTTTTCCATTGAGATACTGCGCTGTAATAGTATTGGATTTCAATGTTTCAGTTGGTGTTCCCTTGCTGATAATTTCGCCTCCGTATTTTCCTGCTTTCGGACCAATATCAATCACATAATCGGCACGCTCAATCATGTCTTTGTCGTGTTCAACAACGATTACCGAGTTCCCAATATTACGCAATTGCTCCAAAGAATGAATCAGTTTTTCATTGTCTCTTTGGTGCAAACCAATACTTGGTTCATCCAAAATATAAAGCACACCGACTAATTGTGAACCAATTTGTGTTGCCAGTCGGATACGTTGCGCTTCACCACCAGAAAGCGATTTTGAGCTTCGGCTTAAAGCCAAATAATCTAAACCAACATTCATTAAGAAGTCTAATCTATCCTTAATTTCTTTGATTACTTCAGAAGCGATATGTTTTTGTTTATCAGATAAATGCGAATTTAAATCATGAAACCATTTAGTTAAATCAGAAATATCCATATCGCATAATTCGGAAATGTTTTTTTCGTCGATTTTAAAAAACAGAGCTTCTTTTTTTAAACGCGAACCTTCGCAAACAGGACATTCGAGTTCGTCCATGAATTCCTTTGCCCATCGTTTAATGGTTGTAGAACCGCTTTCGTCATGTTGGTTTTTAATGAAATTGGCAATTCCCTCAAAATCGATTTTATAATCACGGGCAACACCTAAATCTTTAGAATTGATCGTGAATTTTTCTTTTCCGCCATTCAGAATCATTTCCATGGCTTCTTCTGAAATGGTTTCTATCGCATCGGTAATTTTAAAATCATATTTCTGCCCAATGATTTCTAATTGTTTAAAAATCCAGGAAGATTTGTATTCGCCTAAAGGTAAAAATCCGCCAGCTTTTATTGATAATTTTGGATTTGGAATAATCTTTTTGACATTGATTTCGTTTACAGTTCCCAGTCCGTTACAATGTTCGCAGGCTCCTTTTGGGGAATTAAAAGAAAACAAATTAGGTTCCGGATTTTGGTATGAAATACCAGTCGAGGGACACATTAAATTCCTACTGAAATAACGTACTTCATTCGAATCTTGATCTAAAATCATCAGTACATTTTCGCCATGATGCATAGCGGTATTAATGCTTTCGGATAATCGTTTTTCATTGTCTGGTGAAGAGTCAACTACGATACGGTCTATGACAATTTCGATATCGTGGGTTTTGTAACGGTCTAATTTCATTCCTGGCGTAATGTCCAGAATGTCTCCATTAACACGCACTTTCAGGAAACCTTGTTTGGTTATTTGTTGGAACAATTCGCCGTAATGTCCTTTTCGGGCTCTAATTACCGGTGCAAGAATGTTGATGCGCTTGTTAGTGAAATCTTGTATAATTAGGTCCTTGATTTGCTCATCCGAATAGGAAACCATCTTTTCTCCCGTATTGTAGCTGTAGGCATCGGCACCACGGGCATAAAGCAATCGCAGGAAATCATAAATTTCAGTAATGGTTCCCACGGTAGAACGCGGACTTTTAGATGTTGTTTTTTGTTCAATGGCAATAACAGGGGAAAGTCCGTCAATTTTATCCACATCAGGACGTTCTAGACCTCCCAGGAACTGTCGGGCATAAGCCGAAAAAGTTTCTACATAACGACGTTGCCCTTCGGCATAAATCGTGTCGAATGCTAAGGAAGATTTTCCAGAGCCAGAAAGTCCAGTAATAACTACTAGTTTTTCCCTCGGAATCGAAATGTCTATATTTTTTAGATTATGAACTCTAGCGCCTAAAACCTCAATAGTATTGTCTTTGTCTAACATATTTTTTGCTGATTGCTTCTTTCATCGCAATGACAGCAAAGTTACTATTTTGGTTTGTTCTTTCGATACAACAGTTTAGAAGTTTTTGTTAAAAGGAAAGAAAAACGCCAACCGAAGTTAGCGTTTTTTCTTTCTTAAAATGATATCAAATTTATTCAATAGTCATCGATTTCAATTTGGCACGATAGGCTTCTAATGCTTCTGATTTTGAGATAAAACCAAAGTATTTTTCGTCTTTAATAACGGGTAAAAAAGTTCGTTTTGTTTTTTCAAATTTATTCATAACGACTTCCATACTATGAAAAGGATAAATAACATCGGCTGGTGGAGTCATTATGTCTTTGACCAAAGTATATTTTACACGGTATTTATTAAAAATAATTTCGCGGATGTCATTAAAATGAATTACACCTAATAAATGCTTTTCTTTATCAACTACCGCAAAAACGGATTGATTGGAGTGCGAAATCAAATCGACCAATTTCTCAAGATTTTCATCGGGTGAAAGGGTTAAAAAATCAGTATGAATAATTGAATTGGTATTTAATGTTGCTAGTACATTAGTGTCTTTATTATTGGTGAAAGCATGTCCTTTTTGAACTAAGCTTTTTACATCCATCGAATGTTTTTCGAATGTTTTTGAAATTGCAAAACTGATGGAAGCTACAATCATCAATGGAAGCATCAGGCTGTAGCCGCCTGTGATTTCTGCAATAAGGAAAATTGCTGTTAGTGGCGCATGAAACAATCCACTTAAAATTCCGGCCATACCTATCATTGTGAAATTACTGATAGGTAAATGGGTTAATCCTGTTAGATTGAATGTTTTTGCAAAAACATAACCCACATAAGAGCCCATGAAAAGAGATGGGGCAAAATTCCCTCCATTTCCTCCGGAACCTAAGGTAATCGAAGTAGCAAAAACTTTCATCATCATCGTTGCGCCAACGAAAAGCAGGATGACCCACTTGTTGTTTTGAAATGAACTAAACAAGGTGTTTTCCAGTAATTCCCCTGCATTGTTATCGGCAAGGGTTCGAATGCTTTCGTATCCTTCACCAAAAAGTGTTGGGAAAATAAAAATCAGTACTGCTAATATGGAAGCACCTAAAAGAGCTTTTTTATAGGGACTCAATCTAAGATGCGAGAAAAAATGTTCGGTTCTTTGGAAATTTCGAGTATAATAAACAGAAATAAATCCCGTAACCACACCCAGTAAAACATAAAAAGGGATGTTATGGTAATCAAATTCCTTTTGCTGTTTTACGTTTAGTAAAATGGTTTCATCCAGCGTAATTACAGAAACCAAAGCTCCGGTTGCTGCGGCAATCATGATAGGAGTAAAGGCTGAAATACTAACATCAACCAGTAAAAATTCGATAGCAAATAATACTCCGGCAATAGGAGCGTTAAAAGCTGCACCAATACCCGCAGCAACACCGCAGCCTATAAGTAAGGTCCTGTCTTTATAGTTTAGTTTGTAATTTTGTGCAAAATTAGAACCAAAGGCAGCTCCGGTTACCACAATTGGACTTTCTAAACCTGCCGAACCTCCTAAGCCTACGGTTAAGGAACTCGTCATGATATGAGCATACATTTGTTTTCTGGGAATGATACTCGCTTTTTTTGCTACAGCATATAAAATTTGCGATGTCCCTTTTTCGATAGTTCCTCCCAAGAGGCGTTTGATGACGAATACTGTCAATAAAAGACCGGCAATAGGCAGAATACTATTAATAAAACTTAGTTTTAGAATTTTATTGATATTGGTAGCAAAAATAAATACCCAGTGTGCAAAGGATTTTAAAACAATTACGGCAATGGCCGAACTAATACCCACTAATACACTCGCAAGGAAAATAAATTGTTTTTCAGTTAACAACGATTGCGCTAAACCAATTATACTTTCTAATTTTGAAATATATTTTTTGAACATTATTGTGTTTTTTTGAAAGTGCTAAATTACTATTATTTCAGGCATCGGTTAAATTTTTGAGAGCTTCTTTTCGGCTTAAAGGCTTTAAGTTATTAACCATAACAAAGTTTTTTACCGCTTCAGAATTAGTTTTTGCATATTCGCGCAAAGCCCATCCAATGGCTTTTTGAATGAAAAATTCTGTAGAAGATTGATGCTGAATGCAAATGGCTTTCAGTAATTCAAAATCGGTTTCTTTTTTGTAACCCAATTGGAATAAAATAGCACTTCGATTGAGCCACATATTATTCGAATTAGAAAATTTCTCAACAGTTGTTTCTATGCAATCAGGAAATTCGATTAAATATTGCCCTAAAATATATTTGGCAATTGTGTCCACGCTATCCCACCAGGAATTTGTGATAATCAGCTTTTCAATGAATTCAATATCGTCTTTTTGGTAATTTCCTTTGAGTTCTTTTATTAAAATTTCGATAGCACAATAGTGTAATTCCCTTTGTTCTTTTGCGTAAAGCGCTAAAGCAATTGTTTTGGTATTATTAGAAACCTCTTGTTTGTTTTGTTTCCAAATGTTTTTAAATAATTCTCTCCTTTCGGTGGTTTTAATGCCGTAAAAAGGAAATCTGTTTTTCATGTATTTTGCCATTGCAAATGCGTTTTCGGCATTACTGTGTTTTTGAAAGGCTATTTCTAATTGATTTATAAACATGTTTAGAGCGACATTAATTTTTGTTTACTGTAAGTTCTCAATTCTTCGAAAAAAGTGATGAATTCCTGTTCAAATTGAGAATAGTACTCTTTTAGTTCTTCTGAAGCAAAACGCATGTTGGATTCGTTTCCGGTTCGGCGATCCATTCGGGTTAAAATCTCATGGATTCCCTCAATGCTTTGATAGCTCGAAAGCCAATTTTGTGTTTCCATATACGGCAGAATTCCTTTAGCTCTTTCGCTAAGTAAATCATGGTTTATCCGCATTGATTGGTAAAAACGGGCTATATATTCTTCTAAATCTTCCTCCGAATAATTCGTCCAGTTTTTTGCCAGGAAATGATCGTAAAAAATATCTACAATTACTCCTGCATAATGGTGGTAACGTTCGTGCAAACGCTTTGTGCTTTCTCTGAAAACAGGATGTGCATCGGTAAAAGTATCGATGGCTCTATGCAGTAAAATTCCTTTTTGAATTTCCTTGGAGAAATTTTCAAATTGTTTCCCGCGGATACCATCGGCCATAAAATTGCCAATTTTAATAAAATCATTGTCTCCTGAAAGGTAGATGTGTGCTAGAAAATTCATTCGTCTAAAATATGAATTCTAAATGACTTTTGTAAGCAGTCAATTATTATATTTGTGTCCAATTTATATTAAATTACTTAAAATTTTAAAAATAAGAGAATGACTTTAATAAAATCGATATCAGGAATTCGTGGAACTATTGGCGGAAAAGTAGGGGATAACCTGACTCCTGTTGATGCAGTGAAATTTGCTTCGGCTTATGGAACCTGGTTAAAAAACACTAACGGAAAGGATAATAAGAATTTAAAGGTTGTGGTAGGGCGTGATGCCAGAATTTCAGGACCTATGATTCACAACTTAGTGGTGAATACTTTAATTGGTTTAGGGATTGATGTGATTGATTTAGGGCTTTCTACAACGCCTACGGTTGAAATTGCTGTTCCTTTAGAAAGTGCCGATGGTGGAATTATTTTGACCGCTTCTCATAATCCAAAACAATGGAATGCCTTAAAATTGCTGAATGAAAAAGGAGAGTTTTTAAATGGTATTGAAGGAGAGAAGATTCTTCAAATTGCGGAAGCAGAAGCGTTTGATTTTTCAGATGTGGATAATTTGGGTGAAATTATTGAGAATGATGCTTATATGGATATTCATATCGACGAAGTGTTAAACTTGGAATTGGTAGATGTTGATGCAGTGAAAGCGGCTAAATTTAAAGTAGTTGTTGACGGTGTGAATTCATCTGGAGGAATTATTATTCCGAAATTGTTAGAATTAATGGGTGTGGAAGTAGTAAAATTATACTGCGAACCTAACGGACATTTTCCTCATAATCCGGAACCTTTGAAAGAACATTTGACGGATATCTGTGAATTGGTTGTTGAAGAAAAAGCGCATCTTGGAATCGTTGTTGATCCTGATGTGGATCGTTTGGCTTTCATTAGCGATGACGGTGAAATGTTTGGTGAAGAATATACATTAGTAGCTGTTGCTGATTATGTATTGAGCAAAACTCCTGGAAATACGGTTTCTAATATGTCTTCTTCCCGTGCTTTGCGTGATGTGACTAATGCACACAACGGAAGCTACGAAGCCAGTGCGGTAGGAGAGGTGAATGTAGTGGAATTGATGAAGAAAAACAATGCAGTTATTGGTGGTGAAGGAAATGGTGGAATCATTTATCCTGAGTCACATTATGGTCGTGATAGTTTGGTAGGAGTGGCTTTGTTCCTGACGCATTTGGCAAACAAGAACATGAGTGTTGCTGCTTTGCGTGCATCGTATCCTGAGTATTATATGAGCAAAAACAAAATCGAATTGACTCCGCAAATTGATGTGGATGCGATTTTAGTTGCCATGACTGAGAAATACAAGAACGAAGATATTACCACTATTGATGGTGTGAAAATTGATTTCGCTAACGAATGGGTTCATTTAAGAAAATCAAATACAGAACCTATTATTCGTATTTATACTGAAGCTCCTTTGCAATCACAGGCGGACGCTTTAGCTTTACGAATCATTGACGAAATTAAAGCAATAGCAGGAATTTAATTGCTGTTTATATAAATTTAAAAGCCCTTTCAAATTTGATTTTGAAAGGGCTTTTCGTTTTATTTATTGTCCATTTTATTGATAATTTCTCTCAGTAAGTCATTGTGTTCTTCTTTTAAGTGAATGAACTTATTAACCCAAGTGTAGATTAAATAAAATATTCCAAATAGTATTCCAAAATAGATTATTGCAATAACGAAAGGAAAAAAACCGAAAAATCCCATAGTGAAAAAATTAAGTTGGTTAATGGTTGAATTTAGGAAAACAATCCTATTGTCAAATGTAGTTTAATTTTTTGTAAAAAGTTTCTGAGATACAGTTAAAAATTAACTCTAAAACTCACATTTGGTGTAAAGCCTAAAGATTGATTGTTGACTTCGATTGCTTTTTCGGTGTTATTTGGATCCACTTTGTAGTATCTGTTGATGTAGTTTTTTTCGTTGGTCAAATTGATAATACCGGCACGAAGACTTGCTTTTAATCTTTGGGTAAAATTAAGAGTGTAGCTTAATGAAGTATCGATACGAAGGAAATTGTCTAAGTTTTGGCTATTGGGAGCATCATAATTTACAAAAGTATTGTTTCCGTTTTGAACCGTTTCATCTCCTTCGACCGGTTTGGTATAAGGCAATCCGTTGTGCCAGATTCCTCCAATTGAGATTTTTAAATTATCAAGAATATTGTAATTGAATCCCAGTGTAAACGAATGGCGGATATCTACATTGTTTGGGAAAGTAGAAGGAGTAAAACTTTCAAAATCATAGTTATTGATGCTGTAGGTGTAACTCAGCCAAGTGCTGTATTTTTTAGTTGTTTTGTTAATTAAGAATTCCACGCCATTATCGGTATAGCTTCCATGCGCTTTTTTGTATTGAAAATTATTGTAAAAACCCTGGTTTGAAGCCGTAATTCCGTCCACCATTTTGTAAAATCCAGTAAGTTCTATGTTCCAGTCGTTTTGACTGAATTCCAGTCCTAACGAAGCCTGTTTGCTTTTTGCAATTGGAATGTCTTTGTTGTTGACTAATTGCCAGCGTCTTTTTTCAACACCAAGAAAATCATCTTCAAAATCGATGATTTGTGTTGTGGTTTGGTTTTTAAATTCACCTTCTATTTTTAATGCCAGTTGCTCAGAAAACTTTTGTCTGAAATTAATTCTTGGTTCGAACAGCAATTTTTCAAATTTTTGAAAATAGTTCAAACGCATTCCTAATCTCAGATAGGTTTTGTTCTTGTTGTATTCCGTTTCCAGAAATAGCGCATGGTTTAGCAAAACATCTTTTTTGGTACTGGAATAGAACGGCGCACTCACTCGGGTTTGGTTGAGCATTCCTGTTTCGGTGACTTGATAACCCGCTAAGAATTTCATATTTTGATTCAAATCATAATATAAATTCAGCTTGGTTCCTGTTTCAAGAACTTCGTTGGCTTCGGTTAAAAGCTGGTCGGTAGTCACACGATAATCGCTGGCATCGATATTATATCTTGAAAAATAAGTACTAAGTTGGCTGCTGAATTGATTTGTCCATTGTGCTTTCCAGTTTCCACCGTAGCCCAGGTTTTTTTGCGAAAGCGTACTTGCTTTAGATTGGCTTTGGTCGTTGTTATTGTTTTCAGAATAATTCAATTCATTATTAATCCCGATGATATTGGCTCTAAATTGATGTTTATCGTTCAAATCATACAGGATTTTAGCGGTATAATCGTAAAATGAGAAATCTGACTTGGTATTTTTATCCAAATTGTCAGCGTTGATTTCGCTGTCCTGAAAGCTTTTTTTGTAATATCTGCTATAAGTAGGGGTATTGACCATATCGGTTATCGAATGTCGGGCAGAAAGATCTATTTCCAGATTTTTAGCTAACGGAATTTCGACAAAGACATCACCGCTTATAAGATTGATACCGGCTCCGCCTGAAACGTTATTTCTAATTTCGTTATTGGTACTCATGTTAACCGTACTGGAAACACCATCACTGTATTCGGCACTTGTTCCATTTTTAGTGACAATTACTTTATTAGTCAGATTGGGATTGTAAGCAGAAATTAATCCAAAAAAATGTCCTGAATGATACATTTTGATATTGTCCCAAAGCATTAGGTTTTGGTCGTTTGTTCCTCCTCGTACATTAATATTGGCAATGCTTTCGTTACTGCTTTCAACACCTGGCAGTGTTTGGATGGATTGAAGAATATCAGGTTCGGTTAGTCCCGGAAGGATTCCAAATTTCTTAGTGTTTAAAACGGTACTTCCGTCAATGTTTTTTTGCAAACCCGAAGTCAGGAATACATTAATCAAAACGGGGTTTAATTCTTCTTTTGTGGATTTTAAAAAGATGTTTTTGCAATTATTTTTATCGGTCGAAAAGAACTCCCTGGCATTAAATTCTTTGGTTTCATAACCCAAATAAGAAATTACAATTTCAGCATCAATAGCGACATCTTTTAAATTGAAACTTCCGTTATTGGATGAAATGCTTCCTTCTGAACTGTTTTTAATTCGAATAGTTGCTCCGGGAAGTGTAGTTTTAGAATCTTCGGTAAACACAACTCCGCAAATACTAATGTTTTTATCTAATCTTGAAATGGTAATGTACCGACTGTCTAATGTTTTGAAATTAAGAGGTACATTGGCATTTAAATAATCAATCGTTTGCTGAAGATTTAAAGTAGGTGATGGTTTCTCGATAGTAATATTGACGATATCCTCTACGGCATAAGAAAATTTTATATTGTATTGTTGTTCAATGGTTTTTATAATGGTAGTTAAAGGAGTTTTGTTAGTGCTTTTTTGTGCCCAACAAATACTCCCAACAAATAAAAATATATAAAAAATCCATTTATTGACCTTCATATTTATAAAATATTACGGTTTTCCCTTTTATTTTATAGCTTAATTGCAACGGAATGGTAATGGCTTCTAAGGCTATTTTTTGGTTTGTATGACTAAAACTTCCGGTAAAAAGTTTAGAAGTATCAACATCCTGAGTTTCTATTTTGATATCATATTGACGCTCTAATTCGGCAATTACCTGATTTAAAGGAATGCGTGTAAAACTGGATTCTTTTTGTAACCAAGATGGTGTTTCAGCATCAAAATCATCCGTTTTTTCAATTTGTTTGTTGATTACTCTAAAGGTTTTTCCCGGTGGTAATTTTACCGTTTTGTCATTGTAAGTTACGCTTACTAATCCTTCGTAGCAACTTACTTCATAATAATTGTTGCGTTGTTTTACATCAAAATGAGTTCCCAGTACTTTAACCACACCATCAGCGGTTTTTACACTAAAGGTTTTTCCTTTTTGTACCTGAAAATAAGCTTCTCCTTCCAGAGTTAAATCTCTTTTTTTGTCCCAATTTTTTTCATTGAAAGTGATTTTGGACGAAGCGTTCAATAATACTTCTGAATGGTCAGGAAGTTGGAAGCTTTTTGTTTGTGCAATTCCGGTTTCAAAAGACTGGTTGGTATTGTAAAATAAAAAATAAGCCGAAGTTAATAGTACTGTGATAACAGCCGCGACTCTAAAAATGGTTCTAAAGTGTAAAGTTCGCACCTTAGGTTCTTTTTTAGTTAGCTTTCTGTTTTTTAATGAAGCCAAAGCCTGTTGCGCATCTACTTTTGGAGTCGCTATGTGGGCAGAGTAGTGTGCTATCTTTTCAAGTGTTTCAAAATCTTCCGATTGTTTTAAATCCTCGATTTCTTTACTGGAAAGTTCACCGTCAAGCCATTTTAATATTTCTTTTTCCTTTTTCATTAGTTCTCGCTATAGTGATAAGACAACTGAATTGTTTTTTACCCTACTATTCAGTTGATTAAATATTTTCGATTTGCTCTTTTAGAATTTTTAAAGCGCCAGACATTCTCTTTTCGACTGCTTTCTGGCTGATGCCTAATAAATCGGCAATTTCCCGGTATTTTTTTCCGTCAATCCTGTTCATTAAAAAAACTTCTCTTTGCGCTTCACTCAGAGAGGCGATTGCCTTTTGCAGCACATGCTTGAATTCTTCTTCTTCTAAAAGGTATTCGGGACTTTGATTGGTTCTGTCTAAATAAGGTGTTTCTTTCGCAAAATCCATAACCACCTTTTGATGCTTAATGGTATTGAGAAATAAATTATTTACGGTGGTAAATAAATAGGTTTTGACTTTAGTAAAGTCAATTTGGGAGCAATTTTCCCAAATTTTAGCAAAGGCTTCCTGGACAATATCTAAAGCAGCATCACTATCGCCCGATTTGTAATAGGCAAAATTAGTAGCCGATTGCACATTTTTTATATAAAATTCGCTAAAATAAGATTCTTCGCAAAGATTGTTGTTTTCCTTACTCATTCTTGTTGTAGGATTGGTTTAGGGGTTTTGTAAAATTAGATTATTTTTTTTGAAATTGGAACTATTTGAAAAAATGTGTTTTTTTTGATGTCTTTAAAGTATTTGTAAATCAGTTTCTTATAAAATATTTGATATTTTTATTTTTTTTAGGGTAGGGAAAAAATGGCTTCTGTTGTCTTACTAATAGAAATGCGAATAAATCGTCATTATAAACTATTAGAAAATATTAAATTTGTAAGTTATGAAAACATTAAAATGGATTGCAGGAATTGCATTGATGGGAATTTTTAGTTTAACATCATGCCAAAGTGAAGTAGATGAAGTTCAGGGAGAAAATCCTAATACGAACACAGCTAATTCAACTACAGCGAATAATTTAAAGCGTGTTTCAATGTATGATGGAACATCGGATGATTTTATAGATGATTCTTCTTGTTCCTCTATTAAGTTTCCTTTTACCGCTATTGTAAACGGAGTAGAACTTACTTTTGTAAGTCAGTTGAGTTATGAATCTGCAATCAATATTCTTGGAGCATTGAATAATGATGATGATTCAGTAAAAATTCAATTTCCTATTACCATAAAAATGAGTGATTATACCGAAGTTACTGTAACTAGCCAATCACAATATGATGCTATTATTGATGATTGTGATGAAGCTGAAGATGACGGAAAAGATCCAATTTCGGCACTGGATATTGATTTTCCTATTACAGTACTAACTTATGATGCCAGTTTGGTACAAACAGGAAGTGTGACTTTTACATCCGAGAAACAACTTTTTACATACATTCAAGGTATGAGTAATAGTGAATATTTTTCTGTAAAATACCCTGTTAATGTTACACTTGCTGATGGATCTACTATGGAAATTAATAGTGATTTAGAGCTTAAAGCAAGCATTACAACAGCTCTGAATATTGAGGAAGCTATGGATGAAGCAGAAGATGACAAAGAAGATTTAGAAACTATTTTAGTAAACGGTACTTTTAAGGTAAATTCGTATCTCAATGCAGGAGTAGATTCTACGAATAATTATTTAGGTGCTACTATTGATTTTGCCAATGACTGGAAAGTTAAATCTTTGAATGCTTTGACAACCATTGCAACAGGAACTTACACTGTAACTTCGGATACAAACGTTTATTTACAAATGAGTTTTGCCGGAAGTACTGATTTTAGTATGTTTAACAAAACATGGAAAGTAACCAGTTTTACCGCTTCAACAATTACTTTAGAAAGCAAGACTAATAGTGCTATAAAATTAGTTTTAAAACAAATTTAATTGAGTATGATTAGTTTTTGCAATTAATTTGTGCTTAATTTATATCCTAAAAATAGTTTTTAAACTTAGAAAATGAAGAAAATAATTGCTGTAATTAGCTTGTTTCTGTTAATATTAAGTTCTTGTTCAAAAGATAGTGCTGAAAACATACAAGTTAATAATAAAAGAACATTAGGAGCTTCAGCACATGATTTATTGTCAGATGATAAGTTTGATAGTATGATTATAGAAATCGTTTATGTGGAAGGTTTTGAGCCTTCGGCAACAGCAATTACTAACTTTGTTTCGTTTTTAAATAGTCGAATTAACAAACCGGGAGGGATAAGTATCGAAAAAAGAGCGATTCCGTCACCGGGAAATACAACTTATACGAATGCACAAATTATAGCCATTGAAGATGCTAACCGAATTCATTATAATGATGGAAGTCAAATAGCAGTTTGGGCGTTTTTTGCCGATGCAAAATCGGCTACCGATACAAATACTTCGGTTATTTTAGGGACAGCATATAGAAATACTTCTTTCGTAATTTATGAAAATACGGTAAAAAAACTAAGCGGTGGTGCTTTTAAACCAAGTACCACTGTTTTAGAAACTACGGTGATTGAGCATGAGTTTGGTCATATTTTAGGATTGACTAATGCAGGAACAGCTTTACAATCAGACCATGAGGATCCAAATCATAAAAGACATTGCGATGTAGAAAGTTGTTTGATGTACTGGGAATCGGAATCCGGTAGCAATATTTTAGGAGGAACAATTCCGCAACTTGATGCACAGTGTATTGCCGATCTTCGTGCCAATGGCGGAAAATAAATGATAAAAAACTCAAAATTCAATTTGGAATAATTTCTTAAATAAAAATCATTTCCAAACCCTAAACAGTAAAAGCTTAGTTGAAATTTTCGACTAAGCTTTTTTTATATTCAAAAGCCTCATCGGCACTATCGGAATTATTATATTTACCAATCATTATAAAAACAGCCAATGAATACTTTTTTGATAGCCATAATAATTGCTAATGTACTTTTTAGTTATAAGGGATTTAAGGATTATTCTTTTTTTAGAAAATACGAATTTCATATTGGAAGTATTCGTTCGGGAGAACAAATTAGGATGTTCACTTCAGGATTTCTTCATGCTGATATTACGCATTTAGCCTTCAATATGATTACACTTTTTTTCTTCGCTCCGGTTGTTATTCTCTATTTGGGGAGTTGGGTTTTTCTGATGATTTATCTTGCCAGTTTGCTTTTTGGAAGTTTGCTAACTCTAGGTTTGCATAAAAATGATTACAATTATCGGGCTGTTGGTGCTTCGGGAGCGGTAACAGGAATTTTGTATTCGGCAATATTATTGCGTCCTGATATGATGTTAGGAATCTTTTTTATCATTCCTATGCCGGCTTATCTATTTGGTATATTGTATTTGTTCTATTCCATTTATGGCATGAAAGCTAAAAACGATGGCATAGGTCATACGGCGCATTTTGGCGGAGCTATTGGCGGCTATTTAATTACGTTGTTAGTTTATCCCGATTTACTTTTTCTAAATCCGCTGATGGTTAGTTTGTTAATCATTCCCATTGTAATTCTTTTTATTTTAATAAAGCTGAAGAAGATTTAATGGCACAGCTTTTGAATATTGGTTTAAAAATTTTAAAAACTATAAAAAATGAAAAAAGCAGTAGTATTTCTATCCCTAATGTTCATGACCTTGTCTTATGGTCAGGAAATAAAACCAATTCCGCAAATAACAGTATCCGGCGAAGGAAAAGTAAAAGTAGTTCCTGATCAGGCTACCATTACCGCAACTGTTGAAAACAAAGGCAATGTTGCCAAAGAAGTTAAAAAAATCAATGATGAACAAATGGATGCTGTTTTGAAATTGATTAAAAAAATGAATCTGGCACCTTCAGATTACAGAACGCAACGTGTTGCTTTAAATCCACAATACGATTACGAAAAAAAGAAAACTACTTATAATGCTACTCAAACGATAGAAATTATTGTTAGAGATTTGAATAAGTATGACGAGTTGATGGAAGGTTTGGTAAGTCAGGGTATCAACCGAATTGACAATGTGGTTTTTCAATCTTCTAAATTGGCACAATACGAATCAGAAGCTCGAAAACTGGCTATGAAAGAAGCTAAACACAAGGCAGAAGATTATGTGTCAGTTTTAGGTCAAAAAATTGGTAAGGCAATAACCATTAATGATAATTCTCAAGCTTATTATCCACAACCGGTTTATGCAAGATTTAAAACGATGGGCGCAATGGAAAGTGATTCGGCTGTTAAAGAAACGCTGGCAGTAGGGGAAATTACTATTACAGCTAATGTAAGTGTGAATTTTGTTTTAGAATAAAATCCAATTCTGATGAAAATTAAGAAAGCCAGTAAAATTATTTTTACTGGCTTTTTAATATCATTCAAGATTAATTAAGTTAATCTTGGTTTGTTACTTTTCTATATGGAAATGCGTTAAAAATGTGTCTTTTTGCAAATCTGGCAGGAGAATCAGCATTTACCATTTTCACGTAAGTAGCTTTAGGAACACTGATGTATTCGTAAACACTTCCGTTAGAAAAATTAATAATTAATCGACCTTCAACAAATTTGTAATCCGTAACAGTTGCAGTTGCAATAGTTTCATTGTACTCAGGTAAATTAGCTTTAATTGTTTCAGGATTGATACTTACTAAAAAGTGGTAAGCTTCAATAATTTTTTTACTGTTTTCTTCAGCAGCTTTTAAACCTTCTTCATCCCCTTGAAATTTATCAGGATGTGCTTCTTTCATCGCATTACGATAGATGGTTTTCAAATCTTTTAGCTGTGCAGTTTTATCTACATTTAAGAGCTTGCGGTATTCAACTATTTTTTTCATAAATTAAGGTAACTACTTGTCTGTTAGTGTGAAACAAATATTGTTAAGTTTCAAATTCGACAATTTTTTTGCAAAGGTACACTTTTTTTTAAGTTTTCACTTTATCAGTAAAAAAAAAGAAAAAAAGATTTTTTTATTGTAAAACACACATTATCAGTGTTTATTGCTGCGGTTTGTTATTGGCCTTATCAAAGTTTTTAGACTTTTTAGGATATTTGTCATAACTCATATCACTTGGATTTTCTATAACCGACTTGATGGTAATCCAATCGCCTATAGCAAATTTGGTTTGAACCATTTTGTAGTCTAACAGATATTCGCCACAAAAGAAGTTGTTATTTTCGTCTTTTTCAATAATTCCTGTATAGATTCCTTTTTGTAACATCTTTTCTTCTGAAGCTTTAGTCATGATGATTTCTTTAAAAATTTTTGTGCAAAGTTAATCAATTATTTGTGGCTTAGACTTGTTTTTATGCTTTCTGATTATATTTGCAGCTATGCAAAAAAACTATAAACCACATCCTAATTCTTTTAAAAACACCTTTTGTGTCTTTCACGAAGTGCTTCCTGATGCTGTTGAAGGATTGAAAGTACAATTTGAAAGTAAGGCAGGGAGTAGTTATTATTATACTCAAGAAGGTATGTATCGTCTTTCGAATCATTGGGGACGGTTGGCCAATAGCAAATGGAGATTAATTGCTATGGAACCCGAAACGGCATCGAAATATAAAATAGGTTTTGCAAAATGGGATTGTTTTTATCCCGATAACGCAACTGAAAAATTGTATTATCTGGAAATGGATCAGGCTAAGAATACTGTGAATTATCAGCATAAAATGAATCCTGATTACAATCAAAAAGCAGTGCTGCGCAACAGCTTGGAAACCACTAAAAGAATTAAGCAAATCAGGAATTTACTGGAACTTACTTCTTGGGTGAGGCATTATGATTGTGATGATATTAGCCTTTTGAGAAAACTAATTATCGAAGAATTAATTTATACTGATAAAAGCTTAGAAGAAATAAAACGGGAAACAGCCGAAAAAGTTAGCTCGTCATTAGGCTGAAGCAATTTTTGTCAAATCTTCAATACTTATCGGTTTGCACATATATCCCAGAATGCTGCTGTTGTTTTTAGCTCTTTCTCTATCTTCAATGGCTATTGATGAACTGGAAATATAGATTTTAATTTCGGTATTAATACGTGATTTTAGAATGGCTATTTCGTCCATAAAACCCCAGCCATCCAGTATGGGCATTTCAATATCTAACAGGATAATATTTGGAAAACTATCATTGTTTGAGATAATTTCTTTCAAAGCGGTGATGGCATCTTTGCCATTTTGAAACGAACGAATGGATGAAAAAAGTCCTGATTTAAGAATAATTTTTTTCATAATAATTTGGTAGATAGGATCATCGTCTATAACCCAAATAGTTTTTTCTGTCATGATATATATACTTTAAATGTGGTGCCCAGATTGGGTTCACTTTCTACGGTGATGTTTCCTCCCATGGCATCAATTTGGTTTTTAGTTATAAATAAACCTATCCCTTTAGAATCTTTGTGGGTGCTGAATTTTTTGTACATCCCAAAAATTTTATGACCGTTTCTTTTTAAATCAATTCCAATTCCGTTGTCAGAAACTTTAAGTACTGTTTTTTTAGCTTCTTTGTAAGTATCAATATGTATAATCGGATGTCTTTCCTGATGACTGTAACGAATAGCATTGGATATTAAATTGTATAAAATACTTTCCAGATAAGCCGGATTATAGTTGACTTCAATATCGCTTTCGACTGAAGAAATTACCTGAATTCCTTTTAGTTCAATTTGATTAGACAGAATAGCAAGTGTATTGTCTATATACTGTTTTAAGTTTAAATTTTCGGTTGTTAAGCCTACATTAGTTTGGATATTAACTACTTCGTTGAGGTTTAGCATAGTTTCGTTTAGTGAATCGGAAACTGATTTTAACAATTCAATCATTTCTTCTTTTTCTTCTTCCGAATCAGAATTTGTTATTAAATCGACAATAGAAGTAATGTTGCTGGTGTGTGATCTTAGATTATGAGAAACGATATATGAAAAATTCAAAAGTCGTTTGTTTTGTTCGCTAACTAAATTAAAAGAGTTGTTTAAATCGGCTTCGGTTTCTTTGTTTTTAGTTACGTCAATCATTATTCCTCTTAGGGATTTTACTTCTCCATTTTCAGTTATGACATTTACAATGTCTCTGAGCCAAACGATGCTTCCGTCTTTGGCAATCATTCGGTATTCAAAATCATGATTTAATTTTTTAGACGTTTGTTCGGCACAAAATTGTAGCGCAAAATTTTTGTCTTTATTGTAAATATGATCTGTCCAAAATGTGGGAGTACTCATCCATTCTTTGGCAGTATAACCTAAAATATTTTCTACTTTTTTACTAACAAAGGTGAATTCTAGGGTATTTGCGTCGCACTCCCAAACAATTCCATCAACAGTATTGATAAGAGATTCTATCCTTTGTTGAGAGTCTAAAACAATTTGGTCAGCATTTTTTCTTTTAGTTATGTCTTCTACAATAATAACGTGTTTTGAAGTCGGTTCTTCTTTTTTCCAAAGAGCTGAAACGGTTATATTGACCCAGATTATTTCTCCCGATTTAGTAATATATCGTTTTTCCATTGCATACTCCTGAATTTCTTTTTGGTAGAGTTTTTTTAGAAAATTCAAAGATTTTTCTATATCATCCGGATGAGTTATAGCTTTTACGTCTAATAGTTTTAATTCTTCACTGCTATATCCTATTAAATCACAAAATTTCTTATTTACTTCTGAAAATTGTCCGGTAATAGAATCTAAATAAGTGATTCCTACGGCAGCCTGATCAAAAATACTTTTAAATTTAATTTCGTTTTTTAAAAGTTTATCAGCCTGTTTTTCCAGTAAATCTTCTAATTCGGCCGGTTTTTTTAAAAAACGAGTAGTTACAAATGCGAATAAGGCGGCAAGGAGAATTCCGAAAAAACCAAGTGTGAATAGAAAAGGGTAGAACTCATGAGGTTTTTTATCAGTTAGATACAATTTCCAGTCTCCATCAGGAATAACAGAGGTGACAGAACTGTTTTTAGACAGATTTTTGTTAACCGGAAGAAAAAACAGCTCTTTTTGCGTGATGGGATTCACTTTAGAAAGTTGAAAATAATATTTAGAACTGTCAATACTATTAATTCCTGAATTGTGTAAAAAGGTGTTCAGGTGAATAACAACTGCCGAAAAGCCCCAGAATTTATTGTCTTTATGTACAGGCATTCTGCCTACAATGCCCAATCCGCCTTGTTTTAATTCAAGAGGCCCGGCAAAATACATTTTACTGTTTTTAATGGATTGTGAAGCTTCAAACTGATGCTTTTCAGAAGTCAGAATATTTAATCCTATGGCAGCTTCGTTTCCTTTTAAAGGATAAATATGACTAATAATTCCGTTAGGAACTAATTGTACGGCATTGATACCATTATTAGAAGCCAATAATTGTTTGGCTATTTCGTCAAAATTTTCAGGTACGCCTTTGTCATTAATAGTAAGAGCCAGAGACAATGCTGTAGTATAATTGTTCTTCAGTGATTGATCAATATTTTGACGAATTGTTTCCAGAGTCTTGTACATTTCGTCATTTTTAGCTTTTTGGGCTATTTGATATTGCTGTAAAAGGATGTAATAAAATATGGAACATAATATAAAAAACACTATAAGTCCCAGCCTTTTAGGCCTTATTAAGGATTTGTATTTGTTTTTTGAAAAATGATTACCTATTTCCATTTATTATATATACTATGTTTTTTATTTTTTATTCAATTTTATGACTAAAATGCAGTAGAAAATATGACAAAAATCAATGATGTTACCAAAAATAGTAAAATTACTTTAAATCGCGAGGTTTATTCTTACTCGTTTTAATGTTTTTTGTGATTTTGTATTATTTTATCTTTTTGTAGTAAATGGCTGAACATTATTGAGATTTTCGTTATTTATTACTTGTTTTATTTTTAATATAAAAATGCCTTACTTTGTAAAACTATTCAATCATACAATGCCAAAGGGTTTTGTGTTGAAATAAATTGGTGCAATGGGACGAAATAACGAGAGAAACATAAAGAAACATAACGACAAGCTGCATAAGGCGCAAGCTAAAGCCAAGCAAGCCGAAATGCTTAGAAAAGAAAAGCTGAAAGAGATTGTGAAAAAGTTTAACGAGAACAATACCGAAGAGAATAAATAAAAAAGTAAAAATGGAAGACGATAAATTCACCTTATTAAAAGCCGAAGTTCAGGAAATAATTGATTTAATTGTAGCCAAAAATGCCAAAGAAGCCAACAATAAATTAGTAGATGTAAGCGAACAACTGGATGAGATGTTGGATACTTCAGATGAGGATGAAGATTTAATTGAAATTAGTAAATATCAGGTTTTACTGAATCAATTGTACCAAAAAATTGTGACTCTTAACGGTCAGGTTTAAGTTTTGGAAAGTATGAATCTATGCTATTGTAATTCACAAAAATCTTTCAGGGATTGTTGTGAGCCTTATATCAAAGGGTTGAAAAAGGCACCAACAGCCGAAGCCTTGATGCGCTCCCGTTATAGCGCTTATTCAACCCACCAGGCCGATTATTTAGTTGCAACTACTCACATTTCACAAAGAGCCAGCCATTCTAAAGAAGATATTTTGCTTTGGGCAGTATCCAATCAATGGCAAAAGTTAGAAGTGCTAAATTCTACGCCAACTACAGTCGAATTTAAAGCTTATTATTTAGATTCAAATAAAAAGCCACATATCCATCATGAATTCTCCACTTTTGTCCAGGAAGATGGTATTTGGTATTATGTTGATGGTGAATATTATTGATTTTTAGAGCCTGTTTAAAATTCATCAAAATTAACTTCCTCAATCCTTAAAGGTCTAAATTTGATGAACTTTCATGAGATTTTTCATCCTTTAGGGACGCGGAAAAGAATATTCCTTTTTAACTTAAAATTAATAGCTGTTCAGTCAAAGTACATTTTAAAATGATGTAATTTTAAAGACTATGGAAAAGAGCAATAAAAAAGGATTCTATTTTAAACAGTATCAGGCTCCTAATCAATCTCCATTTGATAAACTTTTTGAGATATTCAAGGAGTTAATCACGCATACTTCGGGAGATTTTGATGAGGCTATCGATTGGTTGCGCGAATTAGACAAGGAATACAAACTGACTGATGAACGTTATACGATTGATGACTTTATTGAAGATTTAAAGAAAAAAGGATATCTCAAAGAAGAATTAAAAGACGATGGAACCTCAGGGCTTGGAATTACTGCAAAAACTGAAAGAGCGATTCGGCAACAAGCCTTAGACCAGATATTTGGTAAATTA
Organism: Flavobacterium sp. GSA192; assembly: GCF_006386525.1. Lineage (NCBI taxonomy): Bacteria > Pseudomonadati > Bacteroidota > Flavobacteriia > Flavobacteriales > Flavobacteriaceae > Flavobacterium > Flavobacterium sp. GSA192. Next base: position 49,115 of record NZ_VAHC01000003.1, read on the forward strand.
AAACGTTCCGGAAACGGCAATCACAAAACAAAACATGCCGGAAACGGCGATGAACATACGGGGGAATTCAGAGAGTTTCATTTTGGCGACAGCCTCGAACGAATTTCTTTGACAGAAAGTTTACGCAATGCCCAAATTAATAATGGCGTGGATAATTTTATGCTAACCGAAAATGATTTGGTTATTGAAGATACGCAGTATAAAGCCCAAATGAGTACTGTTTTGATGATTGATATCAGTCACAGTATGATTTTGTACGGCGAAGACAGAATTACTCCCGCCAAGAAAGTAGCTATGGCTTTGGCTGAATTAATTACTACAAGATACCCAAAAGATACTTTAGATATTTTGGTTTTTGGAAATGATGCCTGGCCAATTGCTATTAAAGATTTACCCTATTTAAAAGTAGGGCCATTTCATACTAATACCGTAGCAGGTTTGCAATTGGCAATGGATTTACTTCGAAGAAAACGAAATACTAATAAACAAATTTTCATGATTACCGATGGGAAACCTAGTTGTGTTAGGGAACGTGATGGTTCTTATTACATGAACAGCAACGGACTTGATGAATATATTGTTGACAAATGCTATACTCAGGCACAACAGGCCAGAAAATTACACATTCCAATCACCACTTTTATGATTGCCAGTGACCCGTATTTGCAAAAGTTTGTCAATAAATTTACCGAAGCCAATCAGGGAAAAGCTTTTTATACCGGTTTAAAAGGTTTAGGCGAAATGATTTTTGAAGATTATGAAACGAATCGGAAAAAGAGATTGAAGTAATCAGAAGGCAGAGAACAGAATACAGAAATTAGATTAAAGATATTAGAAAAAAGACTTAGTGTGCTTTGCGAAAAACTTAGTGCTCTTTGTGGTTAAATAAAAAAACATGAAAATAGACAACATAAATACTTTAGGCGAATTAAAAGCATCAGGCTATAAAAGTAAAACGATAAAAGACGAATTGCGTAATAATTTGCGAGAAAAAATCAAACTGGGGATTCCAACATTTGAAGGCGTTCATGGTTTTGAAAACACTGTAATTCCTGAGTTGGAACGAGCTATTCTTTCGCGACATAACATCAATTTATTAGGGCTTCGTGGTCAGGCTAAAACCCGATTGGCCCGCAAAATGGTCGAATTACTTGATGAGTATATTCCGTATGTGAGTGGTTCTGAAATAAATGATGATCCATTCAATCCTATTTCTCGTTTTGCTAAAAATTTAATCGCTGAAAAAGGCGATGAAACTCCCATTTCCTGGTTGCAAAGAAGTGAACGCTTTTTTGAAAAACTGGCCACTCCCGATGTAACTGTTGCGGATTTAATAGGTGATGTAGATCCTATAAAAGCAGCGAACCTGAAATTATCTTATGCCGATGATCGTGTGATTCATTTCGGGATGATTCCACGTGCCAATCGTTGTATTTTTGTGATAAACGAATTACCCGATTTGCAAGCCCGAATTCAGGTTGCTTTGTTTAATATTTTGCAGGAAGGCGATATTCAAATTCGTGGATTTAAAGTGCGAATGCCACTCGATATGCAATTTATATTTACAGCAAATCCCGAAGATTATACTAATCGTGGAAGTATTGTAACACCATTAAAAGACAGGATAGGTTCTCAGATTTTGACGCATTATCCTGAAAATCTAAAGATTGCCAGAAAGATTACCGAGCAGGAAGCCAAATTAGATACGGCTCAAAACGATACGGTTTATGTTCCTTCATTAGCTAAAGATTTATTGGAGCAAATTAGTTTTGAAGCCAGAGAAAGTGAATTTATTGACCATAAAAGTGGGGTGAGTGCCAGAATGAGCATTACGGCTTATGAGAATTTACTAAGTACTGCCGAACGACGTGCTTTAAAATCTGGTGTCGATAAAACTACTTTGCGATTGTCTGATTTCATGGGAATTATTCCTTCCATAACTGGGAAAGTAGAATTGGTTTACGAAGGAGAGCAGGAGGGAGCGGCTGCAGTTGCTGAAAGTTTAATAGCTTCGGCGGTGCGTACTATTTTTCCAGCTTATTTTCCTAAAATTGAAAAGTTAGAAAAACCAAATGATAAAACGCCTTATTCGGATTTAATTGAATGGTTCTTTGCCGAAAGTGGTTTCGAATTATTGGATGATTGTTCTGATGAGGATTACGAAAGAATTTTAGGAACTATTGTTCCATTGGAAATTTTACTCAAAGAATATCAGGTTGATTTGGCAAAAGAAGATAAATTTTTTATGAAAGAATTCATTCTTTGGGGCTTAGTAGAATATAGGAAATTAAGTAAAGATCGCGTTGCAGAAGGCTATCAGTTTAAGGATATTTACGGAAGTTATATTAGTAAATTGTAACTTTTTATAAATTTCAAATACAAGGATTTAGATTCATTTCTAAATCCTTTTTTTATTTATTGCAATTAAAATTCATAAATGTAATTGGTAGCTCTTTTTAGTCTACCTTGCTCCATTGGCTGTATTTTCAGTCTTTCCTAAAAAATTAATGGAAAAAAACTTTGAGGATTTAATAGCCTCGTACATTGAAAATAAAGTAGGCATATCAGAGCACTTTCTAACGGATGAATTAGCAAATAATTTAAAACAAAATCTATATTCTTTAAACGATAAAAACTTATTAAAAGAAGCTGGAACAGGAAATTCAGAGGCTATTGCTTATGATAGTGCTGTTCGGAGTGATTCGATTTATTGGTTAGATAAAAAGCATAATAATGCTTTCGAAAATGAATTCTTTAAGCACATTGAGGATTTTATTCGCTATCTCAATCAAAGTTGTTACACTGGGATTACAGGCTATGAATTCCATTATTCCTTATATGAAAAAGGCGATTTTTATCTGAAACACTTAGATCAATTTCAAAATAATTCAAGTAGAAAATTCTCGATGATTAGTTATTTAAATAGCGATTGGCAAACTATTGATGGCGGAGAATTGTTAATTCATCAGGAGAATAACAATCAAAAAATAAGTCCAACACAGGGAAAAACCGTTTTCTTTAAAAGTGATGAATTGGTTCACGAAGTTTTACTGACTCACAATACCAGAATGAGTATTACCGGTTGGTTAAAATGTGATTAGTTATAAAAAAAAGGACAAATCATAAAGCTTATGATTTGTCCTTTTTTTATATTGAAACCGTTTTTATTCTGTTAATAACGAACGGTCTAAGTGAACGTAACCACCATCGCAAAAGATAAATTGTCCTGTAGTATGTGATGATCTTTCAGAAATGGTAAACAAACAAGTGTCAGCAATTTCGTCAGGAGTTGTCATTCTGTTTTCCAAAGGAATTTTCTTCACAATAGATTTTAATTTTTCTTCTCCGTTTTCCAATGTTTTAATCCAGGTGTCGTAAGCAGGAGTCCAGCTTTCGGCAATGATAATCGCATTTACTCTTATTGAATGTTTGATTAAATCAACAGCCCATTCGCGGGTTAATCCTAAAACACCACCTTTGGCAGCAGCATAACCTGAAGTTCCTCCCTGACCTGTTAAACCAACTTTAGAACCAATGTTCAAAATTGGACCTTTAGATTCTTTTAAGTAAGGAAGTGCACTTTTTACAGTTACAAAGTAGCTTACCATATTCAGTTTCAAAGAATCCATAAATTCTTCGTAAGAAGCGTCTAATCCTGCACCGTCATTAACACCAACATTATTAATTAAGGCATCAATACGACCATATTTTGCCACAATCTTAGCAATTGAAGCTTCAATTTCGTTAGGATTAGTTACATCTGTTTTACAAAATAAACCGTCAATTCCTTGTTTTTGAATTTCTTCAATATAAGCAAAACCTCTATCGTTTCTATCAATTACCGCTGGAATGGCACCTTCGGCAGCCAGGTGTTGCAAAATTGTTTCTCCAATACTTCCTTTAAGTCCAGCCGCACCTGTAATCACGACTACTTTTCCTTTTAATCCTAAATCCATAATTTATAAGTTATAAAATTGCATTGCGTTGCCGCCCATAATAGCAGCTTGCTCTTCGGAGCTTAATTTTGCAATGAAATTGGTTACTAATTCTTTTGTTTTTGTATAATTTCCAGCCACTAAACACACCGGCCAATCGGAACCAAAAAGAATTCGTTTCGAGCCAAAAGCATCCAAAACCAATTGCATATAAGGTTCAATTTGTTCCGGAGTCCAGTTGTTGTAATCGGCTTCGGTGGTCATTCCTGAAAGTTTGCAGTACACATTTTCATGTTCACTAATCGCTTTCATTAAAGTTGTCCAACCATCATAAAATCCGTCTTTTATGTAGGGTTTTGCAATATGATCGATAACAAATTTTTGATTTGGAAAACTCCTTGCTAATTCTAAAGCTGATCCCAATTGATGTGGAAAAATAAGAATGTCATAAGTGAAATTGTATTTTTCTAAAGCGGCAATTCCGTTCAGGAAATCAGGGCGCAACATAAAATTATGATCGGCTTCGCCTTGAACTACATGTCTAAATCCTTTTAGTTTTGGAAATACGCTGTAATGTTTTAAAACTTCGTCAATATCAGCAGCTCTTAAATCAACCCAGCCTACAATTCCTTTGATAAAGTTGTTTTTTTCGGCTAAATCCAAAAGAAAATCTGTTTCTGCCAATGTTTGATCTGCTTGAACAGCCACACAACCATCGACACCATTAGCTTGATAAACTAATTTTAAATCTTCAGGCAGGAAATTCTTTCGAATGACTTTCATGTCATCGTCTATCCAAGCGTGTTTTTCCGCTTCGTAGATCCAAAAATGCTGATGCGAATCGATTATCATACTATTTTAATTTAAAATCTACAGTAGCTTTAATTACGCCTGTTGCAGGATTTAACCAGCTATCAAAATTGGCAATCATTTCGGTATAAGGAACATTATGGCTAATGTACGATTCTGTTGGGAATTGGTCTAAAATACTGATTACGTGTTCAAAATCTTCGGTAGTAGCATTTCGGCTGCACATCAAAGTCATTTCTTTGGCGTGAATCGCTGGATGGCTATAAGTCAATTCTCCTTTGGATAAACCAACAAGCACAAAACGACCACCGTGAGACATGTAATTTGGGCAAGTTTCCAAAGCTCCTTTGTGTCCTGAAGCATCAAAAACAGCTGTACATAAATCGCCATTGGTGATTTTAGTGATTTCTTCAACCGTATTTTCGCCTGCTTTTACCGTATAATCCACACCGATTTTTTCTTTGGCGTAAGCCAAACGCTGCTCGTTCATATCAATGGCGATTACTTTAGCACCGGCAATTTGAGCCAGTTTCATAATCCCAATCCCAATAGGACCACAACCTACAACAGCAACAGTTTCTCCCGGAACAATTGCCGCTCTACGAATAGCGTGCGCACCAATTGCCAATGGTTCTACGATAGCCATTTGGTCATCAGATAAATTATTTGCTGGCAATAGGATAGAAGTAGGGACAGTAATTTGTTCCTGCATTCCACCATCAGTGTGAACGCCTAAAACTTTGATATTGGTACAACAATTTGTTTTTCCGTTTCTACACGCAATACAAGTTCCACAACTTACATAAGGCATAATCACAACGTTGTCTCCGGCTTTGATTCCTCTAGGGTTTTCTCCAATTTCGAGTACAGTAGAAGCTAATTCGTGTCCTAAAATTCTAGGATAGCTAAAAAAAGCCTGGTTTCCTCCGTAAGCGTGTAAATCGGTTCCGCAAATACCTACTTTATTGATTTGTAATAAGGCTTCATTTTCTTTTCTAACAGGTGCTTCTTTTTCTTTTAAGATAAATTCACCTGGTTTTTCGCAAACAATATATTTCATCTTTTTTTAATTATTTTTTTGTTCCAACGTTTGAATAGTCCGAAAAATAAAAAACACAAATAAGATATCTTGTGTTTTCAGTTTAAAGTAGCTATTTTTGTTCAATCGATTGAACAAATATAAAAACTAATTGGAGAATAAAAAAAAATCTACGATAAAAGATATTGCTGCTGTATTAGGTTTAACACCTTCGGCGGTTTCTAAAGCTTTGAATGATCATCCCAGAATTAGTGAAAAGACTAAAGTCGCGGTGAAAGAAGCGGCAATTCAACTGGATTACCAGCCTAATTATTTGTCGAGTGCTTTACGCAAAGGGAAAAGTAATTTGGTTGGTGTAATTATTCCCCGTGTCAACAGTCATTTTTTTTCTTCGGTAGTCGAAAATATCGAAAAAGTGCTCAATCTGAATGGGTACAATATCATCATGACCCAGTCGAATGAATTGTATGCCAAAGAATGTCAGGAAATAGATACTTTATTAAAAATTCAGGTGGATGGAATTATAGCTTCTATGGCAAATGAAACGACTGATTTAGAATACTACCAAAAAATAAAATCCAAAGGTACCCAACTTGTATTGTTTGATAGAGGTGAAGAGGAGTTAAATGTTGATTATGTAGGGATTGACGATTATAAAAGTAGCCACTTGGTTATTGATCATTTGGTTTCACAAAATTGCAAACGCATTGCACATATTGCCGGTTTTAAACACATCCGAATTTACAAAGAACGAATTCGGGGTTATAAAGATGCATTGGAGAAATCAGGATTAGCAGCTCCCGAAAATTGGATTATCGAAAGTAATTTGCGTTTGGAAGATGGTCGCCGAATTATGCAGCAATTATTGGATTCTCCCGAAAGACCCGATGCGGTTTATGTGGCTGGAGACATTGCGGCGCTTGGTGCTTTGCAAGTACTTTTAGAAAATAATATTAAAGTCCCTGAGGAAATAGCGCTGATCGGTTTTAGCGATGAGCCTTTTACTTCGTTGACGCAGCCTTCCATTTCAACCGTAAATCAGCATAGTGACCAAATTGGAAAATTAGCTGCTGAAGCTTTTTTGGAACGAATAAATAACCCCAAGAAAAAAACGATTAACCGAATCATTTTAGAGCCGGAATTGATTATTAGGCAATCTTCGAATAGGAATTAAAATAAGTCAGAAGCGCAATTGAATTTATAAAAATACCGCAGATTCGCAGATCTTAACTTTTTTTCCATCATTATTTAAGAATAAAACCTGCGAATCTGTGGTAAAAATATTTTACAATTTTAGAGCAGGAATAGTAAATTTTGATTCAAAAATATAAGGTGTTATTTGACTTTATATGATAAAATAAACAAGCTGTTTTATTGATTTTAAGGATTTTGTCTTGCTTTTATTCGTATTCTGTCTAACTCCAAACTCAATTGATTGCGCTCATTTTCAAGGGAATCAATATTGTTTTTTAGTTGATTAATATTTGTTTGAACAAGGTTGATTTCTTTATTTTTTTCATCGGCTGTTCTAAAAAACTGAAATTCATTTGCTTTTGTTAGTCTGTTTTTAGCGTCTTCTAAAAGAGTTTGGTTTTCAATCTGTTTGATTCGAATTTCAGAAAGCCTTGTATTGATGGTTTCTTTTCTTTCTTTGACAAGTCGTTCCGCTTCAAGTTTTTCCTGTTCTGCTAAACGTAGTTTTTGTTCCTGAATTTCTTTTTCCTGTAATTGAAATTGTCGATTTTCTTTCTCGGTTTTATCGTTTTTATGTTCAAAATCGATTCTTCTGTTTTCTTGTAAAATAGTTAAAAACACACTCCCTATAATTAATACCAGAAATAATGACGCAATGTAAAAGGTGTTTTTGCGTAATCCCATAATCTTGGAATTTTTTATTTTCTTTTTCGGTGTTGGAGCAGTAGTTGGCGGTACTGCCTGAAAAGGAGGTGGGGTAACTTTTAAAATAGCCTGTAATTCCTCTATTTCTCCAGCTGTTTTCCAGTCGGGCATTCCTGAAAACCATACAGGTGTTGATGCTGTAATTTGTTTGATTTGCAATTCGGCTATATCAAAAGGCCCGCTGCTTTCGATACCGTTATGTAAATAATATTTTTTCATTACGATTAACTGATGTCTGATTTTATGAATTAAAACTAACTTTTTTGAAAAATAGTATAATAATCAATTAAGTTAGCTTTTGCGAAGTTATTAAAGTTTAATGAGTTCCCGAAATTGATTTTTTTCTAAAAATATTTTAATAGTACAGTCTGAAATCGAGTAATTTGCAGGCTTCGTAATGTTTTTGATGTAATTCTTCTACAATTTCTACAACATCATCTTCTTCCTGACACAAATTAAAAAAAGCGACGTCGAGTTTAATACTGGCCATGTTGGGCGGTAATGCTCTTCCGTAACCTGAAATGGCTTTGGCTCCGGTAACATCAAGGAAATATTGGGCTTCTTCTTCGCTTAAATCCAAGGCTTTCAAATTGGCAAAGTGAATAATTTTGCTTTTTAATTTTCCTTCAAATAATTCGGCAATTTCTTCTAAACTGTAGTAATAGTCATGAAGACAAATATTGTTTTCCTGTCCCGGCATGACCAAATAGATAATTTTATAATCTTTGAAATTATGATCGTCATAAAGCAAAGCTCCTAAGCTTTCTTCCAGTCCTTCGATGGTGTCGCAGCTTTTATAAATACTGTTTATTTGGTATTCAAGGGCTAGATTTTCAAGGTTTTTAATAACGGGAGTATCCATGAGAATTTCTATATCGGCTACGGCTTCCAGACAAAAAATAAAGTTTTTCATGAGTAATGTAAATGCAATTTAGCTTGGCTTTGGTCTTCGCAAAAATAGTTTTTTTATGGCTTTAATATAGTATTGAGGTGATTTATACTTTTTTCGAAACGATATATAAAAAAGAAAGACTAATCCTTTCGGTTAGTCTTTCTCTTTTATAGCCTATCTTATTTTTGGACAAACTATAATGTATTTAACAATAGGAAACTATTTTAGTTTCTCGTTTACCGTTCTTTCTTTATCTTTTTTTAACCTCAAAATGATATTTGGAATCTCATTTTGCATTAAAACCTTTGGTAGTAGCAGTTTCTTTGGATTTTACGCATTCATTTTAATGACTTTTTTTGTCTCGTATAGTAATCCAACTTTTTACCTTTGGTGCTACTTTGAGTAAATTCTAATATAATTCAGGGGTTCCCTGCTGGGCTCTTTTCTTCCGAAGTTTAAATTTAGTAACGTACAAAAAAGAGTGATAAAGCTTGTTGTTTTTTTCAATAATCTTTTTTTAGGTTAATAAATCAGTTTAAAACTCGCGAGTTAGCCTGTATTGTAAATATTTGACCAATTCCTGAACTAACTATGCCTAAAATTAATAAAAAAAAGTTTTCAGCTTTCAAAAAAATATCATTATTCGACAAATTTTAACACTATCGAAGGATTAACGGGAGAAGGATTACTGCAATCGCAATTGGAGTTGAAATAAGGAAAAATAAGTTGTTAGAATTATTCTGAGACTAATTTTCAGACGAACGTATTTTTTCTGATTTGGAAACAATTTCCTGAATAATTTGGTCTAATTCATTGCTGGAAACGACAATATTATCGATTAGAAATGTTTTTTCTTCTTCTGTATTATCGTTTTCTTTCAAAAGATTGGTTATTGCCATTAATCTGGACAATGGTGTTCTCACCACATGTGATTGTATCCAGGTAATTTCTTTTAAAACCTCATTTTGTTTTTCGATTTTTTTAGTGTGTTTGATGTTGTTTTTAAAACTTTCGTCAAGACCATGGAATAATTTAGGAACAAGTGAACAAACTAAAAAGCTCAGGAAAATCAAATTTGAAAAAACCGCAAAAAGTTCGCTTGATTTAAAGTTGATATTGTGAGGTGGAGTCAGCTCAAGATAATATAAGACAATGTAAAAAATAGAAATATAGATATTGAAAAGAGCTGGAGCGTATTGGTTTTTAAAAGTATAAATAAAAGTAGCTAAAAAACAGGCGGCAAGTAGATACAGTGTGCTATTTAATCCTACATAATAAATGAGAAAAGAACTTAAGGTATATACAGTTCCGATGAATAAAAGTTTGCGTTGTTTTATTTTGATTCCTTTTTTAATTCCTGTAAAAATAGCTAGCAAAACCGAAAATATATCCACTATAACCATCAGATAAAGTTTTTCTTCAAAAGCCCAAATCAGCGAGGGAATCAAGGCAATAACACTTAACGGAATGATGTAGATTATGGTATTTGAAAACATATCATCACGCCAATATTTTAAATCTTTATTCTCCTGAGAAGAGAGCAAGATGTTGTTTTTAACAATTGAAGTATAAGTATTCCATATTTTCATAATCAAATAGTGTTTTTGTATGTTGAAGGAACTACTGTAAATATAAAAAAATAAAGTAATAAAATACTTATTTTGGATTAGTAAATAATTGGTTAATATTTTGTTGTGCTAATTTTGTTTTTAGGTTAAGGATTCTTTTTTGAAGCTAAATAAGGGATTGGATAGATAAAGTGTAAAAAATGATTTATTTTTACGCTAAAATAATTTAAACCCATTAAAATGGATTGGATCACAGCAAAAGAATACGAAGATATCACTTATAAAAAATGCAACGGTGTTGCCAGAATAGCATTCAACAGACCTGATGTTAGAAATGCCTTCAGACCTAAAACTACTGCAGAACTTTTAGATGCCTTTCATGATGCGCAGGAAGATACTTCAATAGGAGTGGTCTTGCTTTCTGCCGAAGGGCCAAGTACTAAAGACGGAATTTGGTCTTTTTGCAGCGGTGGCGATCAAAAAGCGCGTGGACACCAAGGCTATGTAGGAGAAGACGGTTACCACCGATTGAATATTTTAGATGTACAGCGATTGATTCGTTTCATGCCAAAAGCGGTTATTGCAGTAGTGCCGGGCTGGGCTGTTGGTGGCGGACATAGTTTACACGTGGTTTGCGATATGACTCTGGCAAGTAAAGAACACGCTATTTTTAAACAAACTGATGCCGATGTAACCAGTTTTGATGGAGGTTATGGTTCGGCTTATTTGGCTAAAATGGTGGGGCAGAAAAAAGCCCGTGAGATTTTCTTCTTAGGACGTAATTATTCTGCTCAGGAAGCGTTTGATATGGGGATGGTAAATGCTGTGGTTCCACATGACGAATTAGAAGCAACAGCTTACGAATGGGCACAGGAAATATTGGCTAAATCGCCAACATCAATCAAAATGCTGAAATTTGCGATGAACCTTACTGATGATGGAATGGTAGGACAACAGGTTTTTGCCGGAGAAGCTACAAGATTAGCTTATATGACCGAAGAAGCTAAGGAAGGAAGAAATGCTTTCCTTGAAAAAAGAAAACCGAATTTTGAAAAGAAATGGTTGCCGTAGGAAGTGGGGAGTTAGAAGTGGGAAGAAGGAAGTTTTTTAATGAATAATTTTTACCCGATTAAAATAACCTCTAACCTCAAATTTCTAACCTCTAATCTCAAATTTCTAATCTCTAACTTTTTAACATGAAACACTGGATTGAAGCCGCAAGATTGCGCACCTTACCTTTGTCTGTATCAGGAATTATCGTAGGAAGTATGTATGCTCTGGCACATCCTACCGATGAAATATTAACACCTACCGAAGTTTTTAACTGGAGACTTTTTGGCTTTGCTATATTAACAACTTTAGGATTGCAAATTCTTTCCAATTTTGCCAATGATTATGGTGATGGAATGAAAGGAACCGATAATGAAGACCGAATAGGGCCTAAACGTGCCATTCAGAGTGGTGTGATTACGCCTGCCGCGATGAAGCGTGCTATTATTATCACTTCTTTTTTGACCTTGCTTTCGGCAATGGCATTGATTTATTATGCTTTTAGAGATACTAATTTATTCTATTCGTTATTCTATCTTGTTTTAGGGATTTTAGCCATTTTATCGGCTATTCGTTATACCGTTGGAAATACCGCTTATGGTTACCGTGGTTATGGTGACTTGTTTGTATTCGTGTTTTTCGGATTGGTAAGTACCTTAGGAGTGAACTTTTTGTATTCCAAGCAATTAGATTTGGAATTGATTTTGCCGGCCATGGCTATTGGTTTTTTAAGTGTAGGTGTTTTGAATTTGAATAATATGCGTGATGAAGCTTCTGATAAAAAGGCAGGGAAAAATACCATTGTGGTAAAAATTGGCGGAGCAAAAGCTAAAAAATACCATTACTTTTTAATTGGTGGTGCGATGGTTTTGACTTTGGTATTTGCAATTATAAGCGAGTTTAAATTTGATCAATACCTGTTTTTATTGGCTTATATTCCTTTAACTAAACATTTAATTACGGTTTCTAAAAATCAAGAACCTAAAGAATTAGATCCCGAGTTAAAAAAATTAGCCTTAAGTACTTTTGCACTTGCTGTTTTATTGTCTTTGTGTATGATTTACTTTTTTTCAGATATAGTTGTGAATGCTTTTTTAGGCGGAAGATAAGTTGGTTCTTAGTCCTCAGTCCTTAGCGACAATAAATAGTAAAAATAAAAAGTGAATTGGGATTAGTGATTGTAAATTAGATACAGGGATTCTATACCCATTGAACTTCCAAGATTGGAGTTTACCAATCGCTAAAGACTAAGAACTAAGAACTAAGGACTAAGGACTAAGGACTAAGGACTAAGGACTAAGAACTAAGGACTAAGAACTAAGGACTAAGAACTAAGGACTAAGAACTAAGGACTAAGGACTAATTACTATTCACTAGTTACTCATCACTCAAAAAAAATAAAAATGAAAATAACCTATTACGGACACGCTGCTTTAGGAATTAAAGTGGGTGGAAAACACATTATTGTAGATCCTTTTATTTCAGCAAATCCATTAGCCGAACATATCGATATTGAAGATTTAAAAGCCGATTATATTTTGCTGACACATGCTCATGGTGATCATGTTTTGGATGTGGAAGCAATTGCTAAACGTACTAATGCGGTGATTGTATCCAATGCAGAGATTGCGGGATATTATGCTGCCAAAGGTTTTCAGTCGCATCCGATGAATCACGGTGGAAGCTGGAATTTTGATTTTGGAAAGGTAAAATATGTAAATGCCATTCATTCGAGTTCTTTTCCTGACGGTTCAAATGGAGGAAATCCGGGTGGTTTTGTTATCGAAGGCGAACATAAAAACATCTATATCGCAGGCGATACTGCTTTGACAATGGATATGAAACTGATTCCAATGCGGACCAAATTGGATTTAGCCATTTTTCCAATAGGCGATAATTTTACCATGGATATTGAAGATGCTATTTTGGCTTCTGATTTTGTGGAATGTGATAAAATCTTAGGCTACCATTATGATACTTTTGGATATATAAAAATCGATCATAAAGAAGCTATTCAACGATTTTTCGACAAAGGAAAAGACTTAATGCTGCTTGAAATAGGAGACAGTATCGAATTGTAAATTTTTAGAAGCTATTCCTGCTATCCGCTGCAATCTTGCCTGCCGAACACCGGCAGTCAAGGATTTTCGCTACTATCAGGGCTAGTTTCGTATAGTTAACACCAACCACATCCGTGAAAAAAATAATTACACTGCTATTCATTAGTATTTTTTGCCAGTCCATTTTTGCTCAAAAAACAGGTTATTGGGACAAAGAAAGGGCTACTTCTAAAGAAATTATTGTTTCGGCAAGAGATAGGATAATTATCGAAACCGATGATTTTCCGGCCGGAACTACTGAATTGATTTATAGAATTACGCTTTTGGATGACAATCAGCAAATGGCGAGTAGTCTTGTTTCGGTTCTAAAATCTATTCCGGACCCAACAGGAATTAGTCAGGGTTCGGCTGGGGCTGTCTTTTTATTGTCTAAAATTTCAGGAGACGACAAATGCAAATATGCTATTTTTTCAACTAAAGAGCTGGCGGCTTCTTATAAATCAAAAGGAGAAACTGCTAATGCCTGCCTGGTTCAAAATACTGCTGTAAGTAAAGATGCTAAACGACTTTCAATTGACAAATCTACTTGTGTTAAAACAAATACAGTTAAACTGTATTTTGGTTTCGAAAGTTCCAATTGGATTATGAAGCAGAAAATTGTTTTGGAAGTTGTGCCTTGGGTAGATGCTAAATTAAGTAGAGGCTGGACGCTGGAAAACCGAAAAAACATTATCAGTCAATGTAAAACTTCGGCTTTAGCCAGAAAAATGGCTAATTCGGACGATTTCTGTGTTTGTATTGGCGAAAAAATCCAAAAGCAATATACTTTTAAGGAATTCCAAAAACTCCTGCCTATGGAACAAACCAAGGCGTATAAGGATTTTGGAGCGAGTTGTTTTGAAGAAACCGGAATTGCCAAAACGGTTTTTAATGATTTGAGAGCAAAAGCTTCGAATAATCTTAAAAAAGGCGATTATGCAGCAGCTATAAAAAACTATAACGAAATTGTAAATCAACAAAAAGCAACGGCTTTAGATTACAGTGGTTTGGGGTATTCTTATTTGTTAACCAAACAATACGGCAAGGCTATAAAAGCCTTAAAAGAAGGCGAAAAACTGGATGATACGGAATTGTTGGTCAAATTAAACTTGGCGCACGCTTATTTGTTAAACGGAGAATATTCGAAAGCGAAAACAATCTATAAAGAATACCAAAATCAAAACGTGACCGATAGTGTAAGCTGGTCGCAAAAAATAAAAGACGATTATCAAACTTTTGCAAAAGCTGGAATTCAAAATGAGGATTTTGAAAGGGTTTTGAAGTTGTTGAATTAGAGAAAAGAAAATAGAAAAAAGAGTAAAGAACCAAGAAAAAAGATTTAATGATTTAAGTTTAGTTCGGAACTTTTAAAATCTGGTTAAATATTTAAGAAAAAGCTCTAGATTAAATAATAACAAAGCTATCTATGGAAAATATTAGTGAAATTATTGATTCATATTCTGATAAATATTTTGCAATTAAGCAGCAAGCTCGAAAATATATTTTGAATGGTTCGAATGTGGATGATAAAGAACGGTTAAATATTCTACATAGACCTTGGGTTGCTCCTTTAAATTGGGGATTAATGATTTATAAAGGAACTAGTAAACAAGTATTGTGTGAGTTTCAGTATGATATTCAAATTAATATACCAGCTTTTTATAAAGAGTTTTTAGAAAATTTCAACGGTTGTTTTTTATATGATATTTCTTTTTATGGAATAATTAAATCACTAACAAGAAGCTATTTGCAATGTCATAGTTTAGAAACAGCAAATACTCGTTGGATAAATGGTTATAACGTTGATAAATCATATTTTCATTTTGGAGGAGCAGAATATAATGATGAAGAAAATGTAGGTTATTTTTATGATGGAAATAAAATAATTTCAATTCGTAAAAACGGTGAAATTGTTGGTGAATGGAATGATTTTTCTGTTTTTTTAAATGATGAGATTAGTAAGTCAGAGAAAAAGATGTTAAAAGATATACCACAGAGTATTAATTTACAAATTTTAGATTAATACTTTTCAGGTCAGGCTAAGTCGGGAACTTTTCAAAAATCTTAGCGAACCTTTGCGAAACCTTTGCGAATCTTTGCGGTAAAAATTACTCTTTGCGGTTAGAAAAAAATGAAAGCAACTTATCATAAATACATCCTTAATTTTAAACGACCATCAGGAACTTCCCGAGGGGTGATGACCGACAAAGAAACCTGGTTTATCGTTCTGGAAAAGGACGAAAAAAAAGGAATAGGTGAGTGCGGAATTTTAAGAGGCTTAAGTGCTGATGATCGACCGGATTATGAAGCTAAATTAAAGTGGACTTGCGCTAATATTCATTTAGGAAAAGATTTGCTTTGGGAAGCATTGATTGAGTTTCCTTCGATACAGTTTGGAGTCGAAATGGCTTTTCAGTCTTTAGCGAGCGAAACTCCTTTTTTACTCTTCCCTTCTGCCTTTACCGAAGGTGAAAAATCAATTGAAATTAACGGTTTGATTTGGATGGGAGAAGCGGCTTTTATGAAGCAGCAAATCGAAGAAAAACTGGCGCAGGGGTTTCGTTGTGTAAAACTCAAAATTGGCGCTATCGATTTTGAAAAAGAACTGGAATTATTGCGTTATATCCGAGAGTATTTCACTGCTGAACAAGTTGAGATTCGTGTAGATGCTAATGGTGCTTTTGATACAAACAAAGCTTTAGGTAAATTAAATCAATTGTCTGAATTTAAATTACATAGCATAGAACAGCCTATTCAAAAAAACAACACTGACAGTATGGCAGAACTGTGTAAAACAACACCTTTTCCTATTGCTTTAGATGAAGAGTTAATTGGTGTTTTTTCATTGACTGAAAAAGAGCAATTATTGCAAAAAATCAAGCCGCAATACATCATTTTAAAACCCAGTTTTGTAGGTGGTTTTAGGGGAACTCAAGAATGGATTTCGTTAGCCGAAAAGCACCAAATTGGCTGGTGGATTACTTCGGCTTTAGAGTCTAATATTGGCTTAAATGCCATTGCGCAATGGACCTGTTTATTAAAAAATCCGATGCCTCAGGGATTGGGAACAGGAGCGCTTTATACTAATAATTTCGATTGTCCTCTTGAAGTCGCTCAAGGTCAATTGTGGTATAAAAAAGAGTTGGATTGGGAATTTGATTTTAGACTTGTATAAGCTTACTTACTGGTATAAATTATTGATTTCTTTAGCTGTTTCAAAAATATTTGGAGTATTTTGATAACGACTTGAATAATAGGATTTTTTATTGACAGCCGTAAAATTCCCTATTTGATTGGCAAAATTTCCTGATGTCCCTTTGATATTAAAACGAATCGATGTAATATTATGTTTTTTGAGTTTGTTCATTTCGGCGGCTGTAAAGTTAAAATAAGAGCTCAGGCTGTTTTCAGTGTTTTCAAATTGTCCTTTGTCGATGCAACTGATAAAACTATTGTCACTTAAATAAACGTAAACTGTGCCTGCAATCATCGATTTAGGATTTGTGGTAACAACCGAAAGTTTTAATAATCCACCATTCTCTGTTTTAGCCAACTGTACCTGAACTTCACCGCCAAGAGTATAATTGGTACTGATGAAATTCCAGAAAGGGGTTGCCTTAAATTGCTTGTTTTTTACATTCATTATTTCCTGACTTGAGGCTGAAAAATGGATAAGAAAAAATAGTAACAGCAGTCTCATGTTCATAATTGTGCCTTTTTATACCAGAAAATTTCTGGCTGCTTGATAATTATAATTGATATCATTTGTTGTACGTAAAAGTTGTTGTCCAGTCGGATGTTTTTATTGCTGAAACTAAGTTATCAGTGTTCATAAAAACACGCAATTCTTTGTTGGCTACTTTTTTAGAATATAAAGCTTTAAATCGATAGACTGTTGTTTGATCTTTAGTGTTTTGGTAAACTTCGGCTAATTCCAAATCTTTAAAAGTACCGTACCATTGTCGGTATTTAGTACAGGTTTTGGAGAGTTTTTCGATAGTGATGTTATTAATAACTGAGGTTGTAGCTTCGCTACTGGTAAAAGGCTTGAATTTTGAGGTATTACAAGTCATCAAAACTCTTTTTCCTAATTCGTAGGCTTTGTTTTTTTGATTGTTGTTGATTTGGTTTAAAGCCAATTGGACAACTTCATCTGCTTTAGGTTCGCTTGGCGTAATTTTTTTGGATTTACAACCTGCCAAAGCAATAATACTTAAGATTAGAATTAGTTTTTTCATTTCATTTTTGTTTTAAAAACTAAATAAAATAAAAAAAGCCAAGCTAAAAAAATCAGTTTGGCTTTATAACTTAAAATTTAGGAAACTTTAGGATATTTTTTGGAAATGGGCTTCTGGAATTTTGAACTTTAACTAAAAATCAACCTTTTTTAGAATGATTTTAGAGAGGTATTGAACTAATGTTTTAATCCTTTGTAGTTGCTCAGACTGATTGTTTTTTAGGAGTAAATTTCAAATGTTTTTCTAAATTTCTTTTCTATAATTTTTTTACTCAACTTGTATTGGAAACTTCCATATAGTAACATTGATAATAAAAATAGATTTGGTATCATTAGATCATTTTTGTTACCGAATTTAAAATTGATATAAGTTATCATGCCAATTCCACAAGCTATCCATAATAGTAAAAAATATTTTTGATATTTAAATTTAGGAAAAATTTCATATTGAATTTGAAGTTTTTTATTCACAAATTTATAATTTCCTTTTATGAGGTATGGACTATGAGTAATTCTGTAATTTAATGTCAGATAGAATGTTTTGTCATCGTAACGTCCGTAAAAAGATTTTGAAGAATCGAAAAAAAACAAATTGAATGGTGTATTAATTTTGAGTTGTGGATGTCCAATTTTTATAGAGCTTTTTAATTTTTCTCTAAATTCATTGATGTTAAGTTTTGACTGCATTATCTTTTTTGAATTATATTTTAATCATTACAAAATAGCAACAATATACGTATAGTTATCGATGTTTACTACTGTAAAGTAAATATAAAAAACAAAGAAAGAATAGGAAAACAATAAAATCTTAAACCATCTTTTTAAGTTGAGGAATATTTTTAAGCACAATCTTTTTCGCTTTTAATTCAATCAATCCTAATTTATTAAAATCAGATAATAGGCGAATACAGCTTTCGGTGGCGGTACCAATCATGCTGGCGAGTTCGTCGCGGGTTAATTGAATTTTTAGGCTGTCGTCTTCGTTTTTGCCAAAAGTATCCTGAAGATAGAGTAGGGTTTCGGCAAGGCGTTGTTTTACGGTTTTTTGAGCCATATTAACCACATGATCGTCAGATTCTTTCAAATCGCCGCAAATGGTTCTCATGACATTCATAGAAAACTGATTGTTTTTATCAAAAAATCCCATGATTTCGTTTTTAGGAATAAAGCACACCTGCATGTCTTCAAGCGCCACAGCGCTAAGGTTTACAGGTTCCTCACTTATCATCGAGCGTTGTCCTAAAAGTTCTCCTTTGGTCACCAGTTTTACAATGTGATCTTTGCCATTCGGACTCAATTTGGTCAATTTGCAAACACCGTCTTTGATACAAAAAATACCATTTACATTTTCGCCTTCTTCAAAAATCACTTCGCCTTTTTTTACCAAAAGAGAAGTCTTGCACTCGGCAAGTTTTACTAATTCGTCTTTGTTGAGTGCTTTTAAAGAGCTGAATTCTCTAACGATACATTGTTCACATTTGCTCATTTTGAATGAATGATTTGATTATTTGCAAAATTAAGTATTTATATGATATATATCATATTTTATGAGGTATTCCTTTAAGAATTTTGCATAAGGTAAAATGAGCAAAGTTATGGATACACAAAACTGTTTCCATTGTGGTTTAGATGTTGTAAAAGAAGCTGAAATTATTTTTGATGCAAAAAAATTCTGTTGCGCCGGTTGTAAAACGGTTTACGAAATTTTTAGCCTTAATGATTTGACTTCTTATTATGATTTTGAAAAATCACCTGGAGCAACTCCGCAGGATAATAATGGTAAATATGATTTTTTAGAAAATGAAAACATTGTTTCAAAATTATTGGAATTTCAAGAGGATACAACCGCTATTGTTTCACTTAGCATTCCTCATATACATTGTAGCTCTTGTATTTGGATTCTGGAAAATTTACAACGCCTTCAGGAGGGAATAAATGTTTCTCAGGTTAATTTTCCTGACAAAAAAGTGCGTATTAACTACAATCCACAAAAAGTTTCGCTTAGTGAAATTGTGAAATTGTTGTGTTCCATTGGCTACGAACCTTATATCAGTCTGGAAAATTACGAGACAGGAAAACAAAAAGTCGATAGAAGTTTAACCTATAAATTAGGTGTGGCTTTCTTTTGTTTTGGAAATATTATGCTGCTTTCTTTTCCGGAATATTTTGAGGTGAAGGAATTTTGGCTGGACAATTACAAACCGTTTTTCAGGTGGTTAATCTTTGCGTTGTCATTGCCATCCTTTTTGTATTCGGCCAGTGGCTATTATGTTTCGGCTTATAAAAGTATCAAATCCGGAATGCTCAATATTGATATTCCTATCGCTTTAGGAATTGTTGTTTTTTTTATTCGAAGCACGGTTGATATTGTGATGGATTACGGTTCCGGTTTTTTTGATAGTCTGACCGGTTTGGTTTTCTTTATGCTTTTGGGCAAAATGTTCCAAATTAAAACCTATAGTTTTCTGAGTTTCGAAAGAGATTTTAAATCCTATTTCCCGGTTGCTGTTACCCGAATAAACACTGATACTTCCGAAGAAAGTGTGGCTGTTTATGATATTCAAAAAGGAGATCGATTGTTGATTCGAAATCAGGAATTAATTCCCGTTGACGGAATCCTGATAAGTGAAAATGCTACTATTGATTATAGTTTTGTTACCGGTGAAGCCATTCCGATAAACAAGAAATCAGGTGACAAAGTTTTTGCAGGAGGAAAACAAATAGGGGAAGTAATCGAAATGGAAGTGTTGTTTTCTGTTTCTCAAAGTTATCTGACCCAATTGTGGAGCAATGATGTATTCCAGAAAAATGTAGAACAGAAACACAAAAACATCACCGATAGCATTTCGCGTTATTTCACGCCCATCTTGTTATTGATTGCTTTTGTGGGATTTGGCTATTGGATTTTTAAAGATGTAAATACGGCTTTTAATGTCTTCACAGCGGTACTAATTGTGGCCTGTCCCTGTGCTTTGGCTTTGACAGCTCCCTTTACTTTGGGAAATGTATTGCGAATTGTCGGCAAGCAAAAATTTTACCTTAAAAACGCTTTGGTAATCGAACAATTAGCAAAAGTAGATACGATTGTTTTTGATAAAACAGGAACGATTACCACCAATAAAAAATCGAATATTTCGTATGAAGGAGAGCCTCTTTCTGAGAATAATTTGATTCGGATAAAATCAGTATTGCGAGCGTCTAATCATCCTTTAAGCAGGATGTTGTATGACTTTTTACCTGATGTAGGCAAAGTGAAAATCAGCGATTTTGAAGAAATCACCGGAAAAGGAATTCAGGCAAAAGTGGTGGGAAGTTCGGTTAAAATAGGTTCGGCAAACTTTGCCGGAAGTTCTGAAGCGAATTCGACCTTACAAACTTCGGTTCACATTCAAATTGATGGAATCTATTATGGAAAATATGTCTTTAAAAATCAATATCGTGATGGTTTAGAAACGCTTTTCAGAAGTTTGAAATCCAATTACCAAATAAAAGTATTGTCTGGAGATAATGCAGGAGAAAAAGCGGTATTAGAGCAACTTTTGCCTAAGGAAACCGAATTGGTTTTTAATCAAAAACCCGAACAAAAACTGGAATTTATCTGGCAATTGCAGGAATCTGGAAAAAATGTAATGATGGTAGGCGACGGCCTGAATGATGCCGGGGCTTTGGCTCAGAGTAATGTGGGGATTTCGATTTCTGAAAATGTCAATGTTTTTTCTCCTGCCTGCGATGCTATTTTAGAAGCAAATCAATTTCAAAAACTGCATTATTTTTTAAAATTTTCAAAGAAAGCAATGTTGGTTATCAAAATGAGTTTTGGATTGTCATTGCTCTATAATGTCGTGGGACTAACTTTTGCCGTAACAGGCAAATTAGAACCTCTGGTAGCCGCAATTATAATGCCTTTAAGTACAGTAACCATTGTGAGTTTTGTGACGGTAATGAGTAATTACTATGCGAGGAAGCTGGGGAGAAGAAGTTAGAGGTTAGAAGTTAGAGGTTAGAAGTTAGAGGTTAGAAGTTAGAGGTTAGAAGTTAGAGGTTAGAGGTTAGAGGTTAGAGGTTAGAGGTTAGAGGTTAGAGGTTAGGAGTTAGAAGTCCCGATAGCTACCGGGAGAAGTTAGAAGTCAAGTGACTTCCCCTCCGCTGGAGGGGTGCCTGAAAGGCGGGGTGGTTTTTTTAAGAAAAAGAATTAGAAAACCAGATATTTTTCTCTTTAATAAATCCAAAGTATGATAAATATCATAGTATGCCCGAAACAAGGAGTTTAATTTTGTTAACACAAATTTAAGGTATGAGTGTCATTTATTTATTAATCACCATTAGCATCTTCGTTGCAGTTGGCTTTTTTATCGCTTTTGTTATTGCGGTAAAAAGTGGCCAGTATGACGACGATTACACACCATCGGTCAGAATGCTTTTTGACGACGAAACAGTAAAGTCAGAAAGCAGAAATAAGAAGATAGTGTTTGCTAGTCAGGATGCGGAAGCGAATTCTAAAAAAGAGAAAACGCAATAATTTTTAAATCATTTTAATTTTAATATATGGAAATGCAGCAGTTTTATTACGACAACAAAATTGTTAAAAAGTTCATTTATGCTACCATAGTTTTTGGGGTAGTCGGGATGGCGGTCGGGCTTTTATTAGCTATCTTATTTTTATTCCCTAACCTGACTGATGGAGTTTCCTGGTTGAGTTTTGGTAGATTAAGACCCTTGCATACTAATGCTGTTATTTTTGCTTTTGTTGGTAACGCCATGTTTGCGGGGATTTATTATTCGTTACAGCGACTTTTAAAAGCCAGAATGTTTTCTGATTTTTTGAGTAATCTTAATTTCTGGGGATGGCAATTGATTATTGTTGCAGCGGCTATTTCGCTTCCTTTGGGATATACCACTTCAAAAGAATATGCCGAATTGGAATGGCCTATAGATATTGCTATTGCATTAATTTGGGTAGTTTTTGGTATCAATATGATTGGTACCATTATCAAAAGAAGAGAGCGTCATCTGTATGTTGCCATTTGGTTTTACCTAGCCACTTTTGTAACCGTAGCCGTGTTGCATATCTTTAATAGTTTGGCTTTGCCTGTTTCGGGATTAAAAAGTTACTCTGTTTATGCAGGAGTTCAGGATGCCTTGGTACAATGGTGGTATGGACACAATGCGGTTGCTTTTTTCCTTACTACACCTTTTTTAGGGTTGATGTATTATTACATCCCTAAAGCAGCTAATCGTCCGGTGTATTCTTATCGATTGTCTATTGTTCACTTTTGGTCATTAATATTTTTATATATCTGGGCTGGTCCTCACCATTTATTGTATTCTGCTTTGCCAAACTGGGCACAGAATTTAGGTGTGGTTTTCTCAATTATGTTGATTGCACCTTCCTGGGGAGGAATGATAAACGGATTGTTGACTTTACGTGGTGCCTGGGATAAAGTACGTACTGAACCTGTTTTGAAATTTTTTGTGGTAGCCATTACAGGTTACGGAATGGCCACTTTTGAAGGGCCAATGTTATCACTTAAAAATGTAAATGCTATTGCGCATTTTACGGATTGGATTGTCGCTCACGTACACGTAGGAGCTTTGGCATGGAACGGATTCATGGCTTTTGGAGTGATTTATTGGTTGATTCCCCGAATGACAAAAGGTCCTTTGTACTCTCTTAAATTGGCCAATGTTCACTTTTGGATAGGTACTTTAGGAATTATACTTTATACCTTACCTATGTATGTTGCAGGTTTCCTTCAAGCGTCTATGTGGAAACAATTTAATCCTGATGGAACGTTGACTTATGGAAACTTTTTGGAAACAGTAACTCAGATTATTCCAATGTATTGGATGCGTGCTGTAGGAGGAACATTGTATATTATAGGAATGTTTGTTTTAGTGTATAATATTTATAAAACGGTTAAAGCAAATGATAGTGTTGAAGACGAATTAGCCGAAGCACCTGAATTGCAAAAAATAAGCAGTGGAAGGCTAAAAGGAGAAAAATTCCACCCTTGGTTAGAAAGAAAACCAATTCAATTAACCATTTTGGCTACTGTAGCCATTTTAATTGGAGGAATCATTCAAATTGTACCTACGATTATGGTGAAATCGAATATTCCAACAATTAGCAGTGTAAAACCATACACGCCATTAGAACTCGAAGGACGTGATTTATACATTCGTGAAGGTTGTGTGTCTTGTCACTCTCAAATGGTACGTCCGTTTAGAAGTGAGGTAGAACGTTACGGCCCTCAGTCTAAAGCAGGAGAATTTGTTTATGATCATCCATTCCTTTGGGGTTCAAAACGTACAGGGCCTGATTTATTAAGAGTAGGTGAAAAATACAATGACAACTGGCATTTTAATCACATGTGGTCTCCACAAAGTACTTCGGCCGGATCAATTATGCCGGGTTACAAATGGTTATTTGACAACAAAGCCTTAGATATTTCGGACATCGAAGGCAAAATGGAAACCATGAGAACATTAGGAGTTCCTTATACCGATACTGATATTGCGAATGCTCAAAATGCTATTAACGAGCAATCCCAGGAAATTGAAAACAGTCTGCATGCTGATCCTGACTTTGTAAAAAGTTATGAGGAAAGTAAAAAGAAAGCTGTTGCCAGAGGAGAAAAATTTGTTCCAATGAAGGATAGAGAAATTGTAGCTCTGATTGCTTACATTCAAAGATTAGGAACTGATATTAAAGTGAAAAAATAGTTTATAAAATAGCTGGGAGATTAAGGTTTTAAGTCGTTAAGATTTGGAATTTAAAAACTTAGAACCTAAAACTCTTAGAATTTTTTAAAACCTTTAAAAAATAAAGCAAATGTTTGAGCAAATAAAACACAATATGGAGACTATCGCCGGAGTGTCGATATATCCAATACTATCGCTATTGATTTTCTTTTCTTTTTTTGTAGGATTAGGATTTTGGGTTTTTTTCTATAAAAAAGAAAAAATGGATGAGTTGAGTCAAATTCCTTTTCAGGAAGATTAGTTAATTGAATAGTTAAAATAGTAGTTGTTAATTTCCTGAATCATATTCTTTTGATTAAAAAAAACAATCAAATAGGAAATGAAAAGTGGATTTAAAAATAAGTAAAATGAAAAAAATAATTCCAGCATATCTTAGAGTAATTGTGCTTTTCTTTATCATATTTGGTGCTATAGAATATTTTATTGATTCTGGCGACAGAGCCGCATTTATAAAATTTCCTATTGTTAATGTTATCCTATTGGTTGTTTTAGTGTTGTTGATTGCCATTGAAATTGTTATTAGTGCTGCCGATACAATTGTGTACCAAATTTTGCCGGAGGAAGAAAAAGCAAAATTAGCTGCTGAGGAAAAGTTACCTTTAAAAGAATCGGCATGGTTCAAAGGTTTGATGAATAAATTGACAAGAACCGTTCCTATTGAAAACGAGGCGAGTTTATTATTGAATCACGATTATGACGGAATTAAAGAGTTAGACAATAATTTACCACCTTGGTGGGTGTACTCTTTCTACGCCTGTATTGTTTTTGCGGCTATTTATTTAGTGCGTTTTGAGATTTTAGGAGCCGACAATCAGGAAATGGAATTGAAAAAAGAATTGGCTCAGGCTAAAATTGAAGTGGCTGAGTACATGAAAAACGCTCCTGATTTAATGGATGAAAAAACAGTTACCCAACTGACAGATCCAGCCGATTTGGCTATTGGTAAAACCATTTTCGAAACCAATTGTGCTGCCTGCCATAAAGCTGATGGAGGAGGACAAATTGGACCTAATTTAACCGATAACCGTTGGATTCTGGGAGGCGGAGTTAAAAATATATTTCATACAATTACTAATGGAGGTCGTGACGGAAAAGGGATGATTGCCTGGAAAGGAACTCTGAAACCTAAAGAAATTCAAAAAGTAGCCAGTTACATTTTGTCTTTAAAAGGAAGTAATCCAAAAGATGCCAAAGAAGCTGAAGGAGAAATTTGGGAAGAAGAAAGTTCATCAATAGCCGAAGCAAAATAGTAAAAGTTATTACAAACCATTAAGGTATTAAGAGTTATTATGTGTAAACTTAATACTCTTAACTTTCTTAATGGTTTAAAAAAGATACAAAATGTCAAAGATAGCCAACGAAGCTTTTAGAGATAGCATTGGAACGATTGATAATGAAGGGAAACGGAAATTTATTTACCCTAAAAAACCTTCCGGAAAGTTTTACGACTACCGCAAGTGGGTGAGTTATTTTTTGTTGCTAATTCTTATTGCGAATCCGTTTCTGAAAGTAAATGGAAATCAGTTCATGATGTTCAACATTTTAGAGCGTCGCTTTAATATTTTTGGTTTTCCATTTTGGCCTCAGGATTTTTATCTGGTTGTGCTTTTTATGATTATTGGGGTAGTATTTATTATTCTGTTTACGGTAATCTTTGGACGTATTTTTTGTGGTTGGATTTGTCCGCAAACTATTTTTTTGGAAATGGTCTTTCGAAGAATAGAATATTGGATTGAAGGCGATAGGGGAGCTCAAATGCGATTAGCAAAACAGGAATGGAATACCGAAAAGATTAGAAAAAAAACATTAAAATGGACGGTTTTTTTGATGATTTCTTTCGGAATTGCCAATGTATTTTTAGCCTATTTGATAGGAAGTGATAATCTGATTGAAATAATTGGAGACAATCCTGCTCATCATTTAAAAACCTTGATTTCGTTATTGATTTTTACAGGGATATTCTATTTTATTTTTGTGTGGTTCAGAGAACAGGTTTGTATCATTGCCTGTCCATACGGCAGGTTGCAAGGGGTACTTTTAGATAATAAATCCATTAATGTGGCTTATGATTTTGTTCGAGGCGAAAAAGAAGCCGGCAGAGCAAAATTCAATAAAAAAGAAGACAGGGATTTAAGCGGAAAAGGCGATTGTATTGATTGCCGACAATGTGTAAATGTATGTCCTACCGGTATTGATATTCGTAACGGAACGCAACTGGAATGTGTGAATTGCACCGCTTGTATTGACGAATGTGATACCATTATGGAAAGTGTGGGCTATCCAAAAGGTTTGATTCGTTATGCTTCTGAAGATGAAATAGAGAAAAAAGCAGCTTTTAAATTCACCGCCAGAATGAAAGGCTACACGGCTGTTTTAGTGATTTTGATTGGAATGTTGGTTGGTTTATTGTTTTTGCGTACTGATGTCGAAGCACTTATTTTACGCTTACCGGGACAATTATACCAGCATAAAGGCGAAAATATCAGTAATGTGTTTACTTATAAAATCATCAATAAGACCAACAATGATTTTAATGCGATTCATTTTAAACTAAAGGGTATCAAAGGTGATTTAAAATTGGTTGGAAAACAAAGTTTAAAAGTACCCAAACAAGGTATGAGTAGCGGAACATTATTTGTTGAAATCAATAAATATTTACTTGAAAGTGATAAAACCAAATTAAAAATTGAAGTTTTTGATGGTGATAAAAAAATTGAAAGTACAACAACAAGTTTTTTAAGCCCGAGAACTTTTGATTGATTCCCCTAGCCCTCAAAGGGGGAGGTTTTATAGGGGGAGAAGAATGATATTTTTAATACATAGAAAAGATGAAAAATAACAATTTAAAAGATTTTAATACTTCTGAGGGAGTTTCTCCTTTGGGGGTTAGGGGGATTAGGATCAATTGGGGAACAGGATTAGTGATTGCGATAGCATTGTTTATGAGTTTTATACTGTATTTTGTGATTAAAGTGCAATCGAATTCTAAGTATGACAACGAGTTGGTTGTGGAAGAATATTACAAACACGATGCCCGCTTTCAGGAAGAAATGGAACGCATTCAAAATGCTCAGGATTTAAAGCAAAAACCCATTATAAAATACACCAGCGAAGGAATTACAATCGTTTTTCCGGAATCGTTTGCCTCAGATAAAATTACAGGAACAGTGTCCCTTTACCGACCGTCTAACAAAAAATTAGATTTCGATACTCCGATTTCGTTGTCTAATCCAACTTTGCTCATACCTAAATCAAAATTGGTAGGCGGTCAATGGGGCATTAATATGGAATGGCAATACGATGGGAAAAAGTATTTGACCAAAGAGCCTATTTATATTCAGTAAATTGAGTTGTCGGTTGTGGGTTGTCAGTTATAGGAATAAAATTTCCATCTTCCGTCTTCTAACTTCCCACTTCTAACTTCCCACTTCTAACTTCAAATAATGCTTTACACCGCTTTGATATTCGGACTCATAAGTAGTTTTCACTGCATCGGAATGTGCGGTGCTATTGCTATGATGTTGCCTGTGGATAGAAGCAATCTGGCAAAAAAAGTAAGCCAGATTATCACTTATCATTTAGGACGAATAACAGCTTATGCTACAATTGGGTTTGTTTTTGGTTTGCTGGGTAAAGGTTTTTTTATGGCAGGAATACAACAAAAATTATCGATTTTAATTGGGATTTTGATGATTATAGCCATTGTGATTCCCGAAAAAACGTTTGCACAATATAATTTTTCAAAACCCGTATTTAGACTGATTTCTAAGTTAAAACAAGTTTTAGGGAATCAGTTTAAAAAGAAGTCCTATCAATCGCTTTTTACCATTGGTTTATTAAACGGATTTTTACCCTGCGGAATGGTTTATGTAGCATTATTTGGTGCTATTGCTATGCAAAGTGTTAGTTTAGGAGTTGTTTACATGGTTTTATTTGGTTTAGGAACCATTCCGTTAATGAGTACCGTGGTGTATATTAATTCTTTTTTGACGGTTACTATGCGTAATAAAATCCAAAAAATAATTCCTTATGTAGTAGTTTTAATAGGAGTGTTGTTTATTCTGAGAGGTTTAGGATTAGGAATCCCTTATGTATCACCCGCTACTATGAGTTTGTTTGTTCAGGCAAGTCCTAATTGTCATTAGGAGATTTTTTTAGTTTAATAATAGTTTTTTGATGAAGAAAAGCTGCTTACGGATTTTGTGAAGCAGCTTTTTATTTTGTTGAGAATCGAGAAATAAAATCAATTTTATTTCAAATTCAATTGCAAAGCAAAACAGTTTTTATCTTCTTTGGTGATGCTAAAAACAATAACATCGTCTGAAACATTCTCGTGAATCATCACTTCGTCACGCAGCGAAAGTTCCTTCATGAAATTCATTTCGAAGCTTTTTATTTTTTGTTTCAAAATGATATTTTCATCCACTAAATCCATACACCATTCCAGATATTTAACGTTATTGACATGATTGACTATATCTAAATCGGATAGAATAACGGTTTTACTGAAAATTTCTTCTTTTTCGGGATTGATGTCAATTTTTGAAAAACCTTCCTGAGTAGCTTTTACATCCGGGAATAATTCAAAATGATCGTGGGCTAAAGTCAGCAATTCGGGACGACGACTTTTAGTATTAAAAACGGCCCAGAAAGTTTCGCATCCAATAATTTTTTCACCATTAACGTACATTTCCAAAGCACGAACCGAGCGGGAATTTTCTAAACTGTTGATCCATGTTTTTACTGTTACGGTATCTTTCCATTGAGGCAAAGCACTGATTTCTACACGCATTCTGCTCAAAACCCAGGCTTGATCATATTCCTGCATATCCGTAAAGCTAATGCCGCCCATTTCAGCGTGTTCAGCTGCGGTAAGTTGCAATAAATTACATAATTCGGTGTATTTTAAACACCCTGAAGGCAAACATTGAGTGAAATTGATTTCGAAGTCTTTACTTATAACGGAAGTAAAATTAACAGCTACTGGCATTTGATATTGTTTGGAGTTTGTTGTTTAAGGTTTTTGGGAATAACTTTCAATATAATCAATTATTTTTTGAGTTGGCGTTTCAAAGTGAAACCATTTGGTGTTTTCATCACGTTTGAACCAGGTTAGTTGACGCTTAGCAAAACGACGGGTGTTTTTCTTGATTTCTTCGATAGCAAATTCCAAAGTGAATTCTTTGTCAAAGTAACTAAATAATTCACGGTAACCCACCGTTTGTAAAGCATTTAACTCTTTGTTGGGATACAAATTCTTAGCTTCCTGAAGTAAACCTTCATTCATCATAATGTCAACTCTTTGGTTAATGCGATTGTACATCACATTTCTTTCGGCTTCTAAGCCAATAAGAATAGGAGTGAAGCTTCTTTCGTTTTTCTTTTGGTTTAAAAAAGAAGAATAAGCTTTTCCTGTACCAATGCAAACTTCTACAAATCGCATCATGCGTTGCGGATTGAGTAGGGTTTGCGGGTTTTCAATAGTAATTTTTTCGAAATAATCGGGATCTTGTTTTTTGAGTTCGCTTTGTAAATAACCAATGCCTAACTTTTCATAGTTAGCATTGACTTCCTCACGGATAGCCGAATCAATTTCAGGAAAATCATCAAAACCTTTCAAAACAGCATTGACATACAAACCTGATCCGCCTACTAGAACCACATAATCATTGGTTTTAAACAATTTTTCAATGGTCGCAATCGCTTCTTTTTCGAAATCGCCTACGGTATAATTTTCAAAAATAGATTTGTTTTGGATAAAATGATGCGGGGCAGCAGCCAATTCTTTAGCATTTGGAACAGCAGTCCCGATAGTCATTTCCTTAAAAAACTGACGACTGTCGCAAGAAACAATTTCGCAATTATAATGATTGGCTAATTGAATGCTCAAAGCAGTTTTCCCTATGGCTGTAGGTCCAATTATGGTAATTAGGTGTTTCATTTTAAATATTTTCTAGAGAATGACCACATTGAGGACAAAATTTAGCATTGGAAGGATAATTAGTGTTGTCACAATTAATACAGGGATTTTGCATCTCTTTATTATAGCTAATTTTACTTATTTCGGCCGATACAATTCCTGTAGGAACAGCAATAATACCATAACCCATAATCATTACAAATGATGCAATAATCTGACCTAAGGGTGTTTGTGGGGAAATATCGCCATAGCCTACTGTTGTCAGGGTTACTATTGTCCAGTAAATACTCATTGGGATACTCGTAAAACCATTTTCTTTTCCTTCAACCAGGTACATTATTGAGCCAATAATTATGCTGCTAATAAGTACAAAATAAATAAAAACAACAATTTTTCCGCGACTGGCAATAAGAGCCCTTCTTAGTTTGTTAGAATGATTCGTAAAATGTGGGTTGTTCAAAATTTTAAACAAACGCAATAATCGCAGTGCCCGTATAACTGTTAAGATATTATAACCTGTAAGAAACAGTGAGAGATACATGGGCAAAATGGCCAGCAAATCGATAATACCATAAAAACTAAAAATATACCTAATGGGTCTGTTGATACATAGAATTCGAAGTAAGTATTCGATGGTAAAAAATACGGTAATAATCCATTCAAGTGTAATTAAGTAGGAATGAT
Source organism: Flavobacterium sp. GSA192 (assembly GCF_006386525.1). Classification (NCBI taxonomy): domain Bacteria; kingdom Pseudomonadati; phylum Bacteroidota; class Flavobacteriia; order Flavobacteriales; family Flavobacteriaceae; genus Flavobacterium; species Flavobacterium sp. GSA192. Next base: position 80,010 of record NZ_VAHC01000003.1, read on the forward strand.
ATTTTTGATCAAATTCGGCTACTGTTTCCATCATTACCAAGAGTACACACATAAGAATAACTCCTAACAGTATTAAATCAAACAACCTTCCTGCTCTGGTGTTAGTGTGATAAATTATGATATAGACTTTTTTTCTAAACTCAGAATACATTGATGAGAACCCCATATTGCCGAAAATTTAAAAATGAATAATTTTTATGCCTTTGTTTTTTCTAATGTATGATTGAATAATTCGTTGAATATCCCGATTACTATCCATAGGGATTAGTATGTTTTTCAGTATGTTGGCATTGGTAATTTGATAATTCAAATCATAAAAAGCATAGCCTTTATAAACTCCGTTTTCAACTAAAACAGCACTTCGTTCGTTAATATTCCTACCTCTTCCAATGATAATCATACTTTTATTTTCAAAAGTATAATTACTAATGAAATTTTGCACACGCTCATTGTATATTTCCGGTGAAACTATATTGATGCAGGCACCGTCACATTCTTTTATATTGTATTGAAAGCATTCTTTTTTGGATTCATACAATCCGTTTAACTTTTGGCATAACTTATATTTTTCGGTAATATTAAACAAGAAACTTTTTCCTTCCTGCAACGAGGCAAAGGAGGTTATTTCTTTCTTACGACCATCTGTTTTTTGTAATTTTAGACTTAGATAACCATTTGAACTGTTTTCTAAATAAAGCGCATAAATAAAAATATTTTTGCGTTGAGCCCTGTTTAAAATTGGTTTGTTGACTTTTATTTCCTGACTTTCTTTTAATAAAGCAATCAGTTCACTACCGGTTTCTTCAAAATTAACAGCGAAAACTTCATTTTGAATACGCTTGCTTTTATTGGTGATTCCTGTAAAATGCTGATTGACTCTTTTTTTGATATTATTGCTTTTGCCAATATAAATGATGTTTCCACTTTGATTATGAATGTAATAAACACCGGTTTTTGTGGGTAATTCTCGTAAAATATCAAGTAGTTTAGGAGCAATTCCTTTTTCGACCTCAATTTTTATAAAATCCTTTACGATTGTTTTTTCAAGATCTTTTTCCAGTAACATTTTGAATAGTTTTACAGTTGCCATCGCATCACCACTGGCACGATGTCTGTCGGCCATTGGAATTCCTAGGGCGCGAACTAATTTTCCTAAACTATGTGAATTTTGTTCTGGTAATAATTTTTTAGATAATTCAACGGTACAAAGGGTTTTTGTGTTGAAATCGTATCCTAAACGACGAAATTCTGTTCTTAGAATTCGATAATCAAAATCGGCATTGTGAGCCACTAAAATACAATCATCGGTAATTTCAATAATGCGTTTTGCAACCTCATAAAATTTAGGAGCCGAACGCAACATAGCATTGTTAATCCCGGTTAATTTTACCACAAAAGGCTGAATTGGAATTTCAGGATTTACTAAACTGATGAATTGATCTACAATTTGATGACCGTCAAATTTATAAATAGCAATTTCTGTAATACCCTCTTCATTAAACTGTCCTCCAGTAGTTTCTATGTCTAATATTGCGTACAAAATAAGTCTTCAGTTTGTATTTTATAGTTAGTTGTTTGTGGTTTTTGCACTAAATTATCTGCCTCCAAAGATACTACTTCCTACCCGAATCATCGTACTGCCGCATTCAATGGCTAATTTGTAATCGCCCGACATTCCCATTGAAAGAGATTTCAGATTGCAGATTTCAGATTTCAGATTTTGATTAGCATCAAAAATGGATTTTAGATGCAAGAATTCTTTTTTGATTTGCTCTTGATTGTCCGTAAAAGTTGCCATTCCCATTAAACCCACAATTCTGATGTTTTTATAAATTTCTTTATTTTGTGTAATAAAACGAATAATGTCATTTAATTCTTTTTCATCCAAACCAAATTTGGTTTCTTCTTCTGCAATATGTATTTGTAGTAAACAATCAATTACACGATTGTGTTTTTGAGCTTGTCTGTTAATCTCATGCAATAATTTCAAGCTATCCACGCCATGAATCAAACTCACATATTCTGCCATAAATTTTACTTTATTGGTTTGAACGTGACCTATCATGTGCCATTGAATGTCTTTGGGCATTTGTTCCCATTTTTCGGTCATTTCCTGGATTTTGTTTTCACCAAAAATCCTTTGACCTGCATTATAAGCTTCCATTAAATCAGTAACGGGTTTGGTTTTAGAAACCGCTACCAGCGTTACGTGTTCAGGCAAATTGTTTTTTATAGACAGTAAATTTTCTGCAATTGACATTGTTGTAATTTTTTAATTCTGCTGAAATTGTTTCGAAACCTTCTCTGCTTTTTTATTTTCGCTATAATCATAAAATCCTTCTCCTGATTTTATACCTAATTTTTTAGCATTGACCATATTCACTAAAAGTGGACAAGGAGCGTATTTTGGATTTTTAAATCCATCATACATCACATTTAATATTGACAAGCAAACATCAAGCCCAATAAAATCAGCTAATTGTAAAGGACCCATTGGGTGTCCCATTCCTAATTTCATCACGCTGTCAATTTCGCTTACTCCAGCTACTTTGTTGTATAAAGTTTCGATAGCTTCATTAATCATAGGCATCAAAATTCTATTGGCAACAAAACCGGGATAATCATGAGATTCTACAGCTGTTTTTCCTAATTTGGATGCTAGTGTAGTTATGAATTGGGTTACTTCATCGCTGGTGTTGTAACCACGAATGACTTCTACCAAAGGCATTAGGGGAACAGGATTCATAAAATGCATTCCAATAACCCGTTCCGGATGAGCAACAACTGATGCAATTTGAGTAATAGAAATAGAAGAGGTATTAGTTGCAAAAACAGTGTTGTGAGAACAATATTCGTTTAGTTTTTTGAATATTCTGAGTTTTAAATCCAGTTTTTCAGTTGCGGCTTCAATTACTAAATCAGCGCCTACAACACCATCTTCAATATCAGTATAACAAATAATGTTCGAAACGGTTTTCATTTTTTCTTCGGCAGTAATGCTTCCTTTGTTTTGCATTCTGTCCAAATTGGTAAAAATAGTGGTCATTCCTTTTTCCAAAGCTTCTTCGGAAACATCAATCATTTTTACGGTAAAACCATTTTGGGCAAAAGTATGGGCGATTCCGTTACCCATAGTTCCTGCGCCTATTATTGCTACTATTTTCATTTAGTATTGATTTATATTTAAAAAATAAAAGTTACGAAACGTAACTTTTAAATTGTAATCTTTATATAAAATTTTTATTTATTTCTTAAAACAAGCTATAATTTGGTGGGCCACTCGCAATGCTTCAGTTGCCTGATCTAAGGTTACAATTGGAGTTGTATTAGTATTGATTGCATCTGCAAATGTTTCCAGTTCGTCTAAGATGGCGTTGTTTTGTTGCACTTCAGGATTCGAAAAATAGATTTGTTTTTTTACTCCTTCGGCATTTTGCAAAATCATATCAAAATCGCCGGGAACTTCAGGAGCATCTTTCATTTTTACCACCTCACATTTTTTTTCTAAAAAGTCAACAGAGATGTAAGCATCTTTTTGAAAGAAACGTGTTTTGCGCATGTTTTTCATCGAAATTCGGCTTGCTGTTAGATTGGCAACACAGCCATTTTCAAATTCGATTCGGGCATTAGCAATATCAGGAGTGTCACTGATAACTGAAACACCGCTGGCGCTGATGTTTTTTACCTTCGAATTGACAACACTTAAAATAACATCAATATCGTGAATCATTAAGTCCAATACCACAGGAACATCTGTTCCACGCGGATTGAATTCGGCCAAACGATGGGTTTCTATAAACATCGGATTTTCGACCATATTTTTAGTGGCAATAAAAGCAGGATTAAAACGCTCTACGTGTCCTACCTGACCCTTAACATTGTATTCATTAGCCAAAGCGATAATTTCTTCGGCTTCTTCAATGGTATTTGAAATGGGTTTTTCGATAAAAACGTGTTTCCCTGATTTGATGGCTGCTCTGGCACATTTATAGTGCGAAAGGGTAGGAGTTACAATGTCAATTACGTCAACAGCGTGAATTAATTTGGCAATGGTATTGAAGTTGGTGTATCCAAATTCTTTTGAAATTTTTTGAGCGTATTCCTGATTTTCATCATAAAAACCAACTAATTCATATTTTTCAGATTGTTGTAATAAACGCAAATGAATTTTTCCCAGATGCCCGGCACCTAAAACCCCTACTTTTAGCATGATAATGTATTTTTAACAAAAGTAGGAAATTCAAATTAAAATATAGAAAAATTGATTTGGATTTTGGATGTTGCTTTTTGGATTTTTTACTGTTATTTTTACAAAAAATTAAACCCTAAACTTTGAAAGACACAGCCAAACATCAAGGACTTCGCAATCAATTAGTAAGCACTTTACAACAAAAAGGAATTACTGATTTACGTGTGCTTGATGCGATAAAAAAAATCCCAAGACACCTTTTTTTAAACTCCAGTTTTGAAGATTATGCTTATCAGGATAAGGCATTTCCTATTGGTGCAGGGCAAACTATTTCGCAACCCTATACGGTAGCTTTTCAATCTCAGTTGTTAGAGATAAAGAAAGATCATAAGGTTCTGGAAATAGGAACAGGTTCGGGGTATCAAACCGCTGTTTTGTGTATGATGGGAGCAAAAGTGTATAGTATTGAGAGACAAAATGAGTTGTTTAAGCAAACGTCAGCTTTATTGCCAAAATTAGGAATTAGGCCTAAACACCTTACTTTTGGTGATGGTTATAAAGGTTTACCAACGTATGGCCCTTTTGATAGTATTATTGTTACTGCAGGTGCGCCAATTATACCAAAGCCATTAATGGCACAACTTAAAATAGGAGGAAGACTCGTAATTCCATTAGGAGAAGAAATCCAAATAATGACTTTGCTTATTCGAAAAAATGAAACACAATTTGAAAAACACGAATTAGGCGAATTTCGATTTGTTCCTTTATTAGAAGATAAAAATTAAAAAAGTTAAACACAGATTTTACAAATTCACACGAAATTCGATATGTTTTAATTACACGAATTCGTGTGGCTAAAAAAAAATGTGAATGTTTTAATTAAAAGCTTTTTTTATTCTGTCCAAATCACGTTTGGTATCCTGTTCTTTAAGAGATTCGCGTTTGTCATAGTTTTTCTTTCCTTTACAAAGTCCTATTTCTAGTTTTGCAATTCCTTTTTCGTTAGTAAACAATCGCAAAGGAATTATAGTTAAACCTTTAGCTTGAACACTTCGGGCAAGACTTTTTAATTCACGTTTGTTTAAAAGCAGTTTTCTTTCGCTTCTGGATTTGTGGTTGAATTGGTTTCCAAAAGCATATTCTTCTATGTAAGTGTTGATAGCAAAGAGTTCAGTACCGTTAAATTCGCAAAAGCTTTCGGTAATATTCGCCTTACCTAAACGAATGGATTTGATTTCAGTTCCTGCTAAAACAATTCCAGCAGTGAATTTTTCGATTATTTCATAATCAAATCGGGCTCTTTTATTGAGTATGTTGACAGTTTTAAGCATAGGATTGCAAATGTAGGAACAATTACTAAAATTCCACAATTTTTTAATGAAATTGATATAAATTTGCTTCATGGAAAAACAAACTTCAAACGACCCGCTTCACGGAATGACTTTAAAAGTAATACTGGAAAAATTAGTTGATTTTTATGGTTTTGATACTTTAAGCGAATTGATAAAAATTAAATGTTTTACTGAAAATCCAAGTATAAAATCAAGTTTGACTTTTTTAAGAAAAACCGATTGGGCCAGAAAAAAAGTGGAGGAATTGTATGTTAAATCGTTGCCAAAATTAGGTTAGATTATTTCAATTGTAAATTTCGAATCAAAAACTTCATTCCGTTCTAAAATTTGAATACCTTCTTTTTTAAAAAGATTTCCTGTAGATTTATTGGTATCTGAATAGCCATACCATGGTTCGATACAAAGAAAAGGGGCATCTTTTTTAGTCCAGATCCCCAGATTAGGAAATCCTTGAAAATCAACTCTTAGAAAGGGAATTTCATTGTTTGAAATTGTTAATTTTTTGGATTCTAAATTTTTAAATATCAATGCATCATTTTCAAATAATGGATAGTTTAGTTTGACTAAGTTGTCTTGTTTTTCTAGAGTTTCAGTTGCTGATGAAATCAAATCGTTTTCCAATAAATGATAAATTAACGGTTCTTCTTTTTCGAATTCCAATTCATAATCTTCAAAATTCCCGTTTAAAGCAAAAGCTGGATGAGCACCAATGGAAAAGGGTAATTGCGATTGATTTTTATTGATTACTTTGTATTGAATATTTAGTTTATAGTCTTCTAGTGTGTAGATTATTTGCAATTCAAATTCAAAAGGATAGACTTTTAAAGTTTCAGCTGAGGATTGAATTGAAAAAGTAGCACTATTTTCGGTTTTATCTATTAATTCGAAATTCATATCTCTGGCAAAACCATGTCTTGAAAGAGTGTAATCTTGATTATTGAGAATGTAGCTATTGTTCTTAAGTGTTCCAACAATTGGAAACAAAACAGGAGAATGTTTGCCCCAAAAATCAGGATTTCCTTCCCAGATGTATTCTGTTTTAGTATTATTAGCTTGTAAGGAAAATAATTCAGCTCCTTTATGATTGATTTTAGCAGTAAGCTTTGTGTTTGAAATAGTAGTTGTCAAAATGCGATTGATTTTTTATAAAAATTTAATTTTGATAAAGATATTTCATAAAATTTAATTAAAGCCTAGGTTTTATATTAAAAGTGAGTGATTTTTTTTATTAATTTGTTTCAAATTGGAAAAATATGAAAAACATTCGATTCGGTGCTATCTTTCAAATAGCAATATTCTTAGGAGTTTCGGCTTTAAATGCTCAGGAAACTTCGGTTGTAAAACCAACTTCTAATTATAATTACCACGATGCCTTTGCACCTTTTTTTTATACAAAAAACGGAACTGCAACACGTTCGGCTAGTGGTCAGCCTGGTGCTGAATACTGGCAAAACCGTGCCGATTATAAACTCACTGCAAGCTTAAATGAGCAAACTAACGAAATTGTGGGTACTGATATTATTACTTATACCAATAATAGTACAGATGCGTTGTCATTTTTGTGGTTGAATTTAGATCAAAATTTATTTAAAGCAGATTCCAGAGGTGAAGCAATAGTTCCTATCACGGGAAGTAGAAACGGAAAGCAAGGACAAATTTTTGATGGCGGTCATAAAATTAAATCGGTTAAAATTATTAAGATAGATAATAAGAAGATTGCCGATATTGAAGCTAAATACATTATTAGCGATACCCGAATGCAGTTATTTCTTCCTGAAACCTTAAAATCAAAAGGAGGGAAAATTGAATTCAAGATTGAGTTTTCGTATATTTCTCCAGATCAGGGTTCAGATAGAACAGGTGTTTTAGAAACTAAAAACGGCAAAATTTTCACTATTGCGCAGTGGTATCCGCGTATGTGTGTGTATGATGATGTAAGAGGCTGGAATACACAACCCTATTTAGGAGCTTCAGAATTTTATTTGGAATATGGCGATTTTGATATTGCTATTACTGCACCTGCTAATCATATTGTGGTTTGTTCGGGTGAATTGATGAATCCTAAAGAAGTATATTCGGCAGAGGCTTTTAAGCGTTTTAATGAGGCTAAAAATAGTGATAAAACGGTTGTGATTTATTCACTTCAGGATATTTTAACGGCTAAAAGCTCAGCAAATTCGACTACTAAAACCTGGCGTTATAAAATGATTAATTCCCGTGATGTTTCCTGGGCTTCTTCGCCGGCTTTTATCTTAGATGGAGCTCAGATTAAACTACCAAGCGGAAAAAAATCATTAGCCTTATCGGCCTATCCTGAAGAAAGTGCAGGCAATGAAGCCTGGGGACGTTCGACAGAGTATGTCAAACATTCGATAGAAAATTATTCAAAAAGATGGTTGGAATACAGTTATCCAGCTGCTACAAATGTAGCCGGAAATGAAGGCGGAATGGAATACCCCGGAATTGTTTTTTGCAATTGGAAATCTAAAGGGAAAAGACTTTGGGGGGTTACCGATCATGAGTTTGGACATCACTGGTTTCCTATGGTAGTGGGGTCAAACGAACGTTTGTTTGGCTGGATGGATGAAGGTTTTAATACTTTTATTAATTCGCTGAGTGATATTGATTTTAATAATGGCGAATACAAAGACGAAAAAGAAAACCTGCACGAAACGGGTCACACAAATATTGATTTAGAACCCATTTTGACTTCGCCTGATAATATGAAAGAAGCGCATATAGGTCAATTGTGTTATTCAAAACCAAGTGCGGGATTGGTTATTTTGCGCGAACAGGTTTTAGGTCCAGAGCGTTTTGATCTGGCTTTAAAAACTTATGTTGAGCGTTGGGCATATAAACATCCTACTCCGGATGATTTTTTCAGAACCATCGAAAATGTAGGAGGTGAGGATTTGGGTTGGTTTTGGAGAGGATGGTTTCAGTACAATTGGCGTTTTGATCAGGGTGTAAATTCGATAAAATATGTAAAAAATGATCCTAAAAAAGGTGTTTTTATTACTATCGAAAATTTCGAAAAAATGCCAATGCCGGTTGTATTAGATGTGAAATTGAAAAGTGGAAAAACAGACCGAGTAAAATTACCAGTTGAAGTATGGCAAAAAAATGTAAGTTGGACTTTTAAACATCCTTCAACAGAAGAAATTGAGAGTATAACAATCGACCCGGATCACGCTTTTCCGGATAGCAATGCAATAAATAATGTTTGGATTGCCGACAAAGGTGTGATTGAAAAAGATGTGGTTTATGATGCTTATTTAGGTACTTTTTCTAATTCAAGAATGCCACTTAAAATTGTTGTAAGTGAAAAGAATATGCTCTTAAATGTTGAAATTACAGATTATCCTCCGTTTTCAGTTGATATTATTGGGAAAGACGAATTTGAATCCAAACGTGCCGGTTTGAAATTCAAGTACAATGCAGATCAAACAGGATTTGATATGATTTTGACTGATGGAAGAGTAATTCCTTTTACAAAAGACAAGTAAATAAAATAAGAACATTTTTTTTCAAACGGCTATTGATTTTTCGATAGCCGTTTTTTTGGGTATTACACTTAAAAAAATGTACTTTTATTGCTTTTTAAACCCGAATTATTAATTCTCAAAAACTTCATTTTGGATAAAAAGATTACAATTGCAATTGATGGATTTTCCTCTACAGGAAAAAGTACTTTGGCTAAACAACTGGCTAAAGAATTAGGTTATGTGTATGTTGATACCGGAGCCATGTACCGCGCCATTGCTTTTTTTTCGATGCAAAATAATTATATAAAAACTGATTTTTTGGATAAAGAAGGCTTGATAAATCATCTTTCAACAATTCGTTTGGAGTTTAAATTCAATCCTGATTTGGGTTTTGCCGAAATGTATTTGAATGATGAAAATGTAGAAAGACAAATCAGGACTATTGAGGTGTCTAATTTTGTAAGTAAAGTGGCTGAAATTCCTGAAGTTCGTGCAAAATTAGTTCAGCAGCAACAGGAAATGGGAAAAAATAAAGCTGTTGTAATGGATGGCAGAGACATTGGAACTGTTGTTTTTCCTGATGCCGAACTCAAAATTTTTATGACTGCCAGTGCTCAAACCCGAGCTCAGAGACGCTTTGACGAATTGATTCAAAAAGGAGATTCGGTAACATTTCAAGAAGTGCTTAAAAATGTAGAAGAGCGTGATTATATTGATACACACCGAAGCAATTCACCATTAGTGAAAGCTACAGATGCTATTGAAATCGATAATTCTAATCTAAATCGGGAAGAACAATTTAATTTGGTTTTAGATTTGGTTAACAAAAAACGCTCGTTTTGAATTGACAAAACGAGCATTTTTTGAAATATTGAACCATTTAAATCGGTTAATTTGTAGTAAATAATTCGCCTAAACTATAACTGTCTCCAAGGCTAAAATCACTGTTCCCTTTTTGTAAAGAAACTTTTTTAAGAACAATGGTGTGTTTAAAACTATTAGGACCATTGGTGGTTGTAGTAACTTCAATGATACCACTTACACCACTTACTCCGGTTACACCCGTCCATTCCTGACTGATAGATGGTGTTGTAGGTGTTGTAGCTTGACAAAAATAATCAGCAGTTACTAAGGCTCCGGTTAATAAACGGTAGGTAAGTACATTAGAACTACTTCCTATAAGTCCTGTTCTTGGAGTGTTGAGTGCTGTGGCTTCGTTTGCAATTAAACTTGGATCGATATTTAAAATTAAAGCTTCGCTGGTGTTAAAATTATAAACTTCATTAGAAGAAGTACATTTTTCTAAGGTTTGGTCAAAGTTAAAATTTAATTCAGTAACCGAAGTAGTGTAATCACCAAAAGGGAAGGTTTCATAAACCTGCGTTCCATTAGCTTTTGCAAAGGTTACGTTTTTCAATACAATATTATGATTGTATCCCGAAATTCGGGTAGCATTAGTAGTCTCATTAGTTGTTTTGATAGCTGTAGTTACAATTTGTATTGTACCATTAGTAGCCGTCCATTGATCCGTAATTACAGGAGTTGCCGGCGCAATGGTTTCACAAATATTATTAGTTGCCACTGTTCCGTTGTAAAAGCGATAGACTACTCTGTTGTTAGTAGTACTAATATTTAATTCAATAGGAGAGCCAACAGGAGTAGGTTCATTGACAAAAATAGTCTTTGGAATTTCCATCAGTAAGGCTTCTTTCTCTTTTATTTTATAGATAATATTATTTGCGCTGCAACTTTGAGTACTTACATCTTCAAAGCTAATATCTTCCTGAGTTAGATCTCCATCATCACAGGCATTTAATAACGCTAATAAAACCAATAGGCTTAGGGCTTTTTTCATTTTAAAAATTTTGACAAAAATAGGCAAAAAATGACAATTCTTATGAGGCTTTTGATAATTGATATTTTATAACTTTGTACCAATGAAAAAAATATACCTAGACAACGCATCTACTACAGCAATTCGACCAGAAGTGATTCAGGAAATGACTAAGGTAATGACGGAGGATTATGGAAATCCTTCTTCAACTCATAGTTTTGGTCGCAATGCTAAAAATATTCTCGAACTTTCCAGAAAATCAATAGCCAGACAACTTAACGTAAGTGCTCAGGAAATTATTTTTACCTCCGGAGGAACCGAAGCCAATAACTGGATTTTGCGTTCGGCAGTTCAGGATTTGAAAGTAAAGCGAATTATCAGCAGTAAAATAGAACATCATGCTGTTTTACTGGCTATTACCGCTTTGCAAAGAGAATTTTCAATTCAGGTAGATTATGTAAATGTTTTGCCTAATGGCGAAATCGATTTGACTCATTTATCGGCTTTACTTTCGCAGGAAGTCAAAACCTTAGTGAGTTTAATGCACGTTAATAACGAAATAGGGACAATTTTAGACCTGGAACGGGTAGGATTAATATGCAGGCAGTATAATGCTCTTTTCCATTCAGATACGGTGCAATCGATGGGAAAAATGAAAATCGATTTACAGACATCAGGGGTAGATTTTGTATTGGCAAGTGCGCATAAATTCCACGGCCCTAAAGGTGTAGGCTTTGCATTTGTTCGAAAAAACTCGGCTTTACAACCTTTATTTTATGGTGGCGAACAGGAAAAAGGCTTGCGTGCAGGAACGGAAGCAGTTCACCAAATTGCCGGTATGGCAAAGGCATTGGAGATTTCGTATGCTAATTTAGAACAGGAAAAAGAACATATTAGTGCCATCAAAAATTATCTGATTGAGCAATTGGATAAAAATTTCCCAGGCTATTCTATCAATGGAAACAGCAATGGTTTTTACAATATCGTAAATGTATTATTGCCTTTTTCGGAAGAGAAAACAGCGATGATTTTATTTCATTTAGATATGCGGGGAATTGCAGTTTCCCGTGGAAGCGCCTGTCAGAGTGGAAGTATCCGACCGTCTCATGTGCTGGCTGAAATTCTTTCAGATGATTTAGTGAGAAAACCCAGTTTGCGAATTTCATTCAGTCATTACAACACCAAAGAAGATGTTGATGGCTTAATTGAAGCCTTGAAAACAGTTTAATTATATTGAGTATCTTTTGTCGTACTTAGTGTGATCGTACAGAGAGTCCTGAGTTTCAACATTCAGGCTGATGGTCATTTTGGAATCTAATTTGACTGAAATGGCTACTCTGCGCCCGATAAAAAAGGCGGTATTCAAAATCTGAAGCATTACATCTTCAAATGTGATTCCTGCAGCGTTAAGTTGGCGTTGTTTTTCACGACTGGCTTCAAACATTTCAGTAAACATTTCCCGGATGATATAAATTTTTTCATCGGCAATTTTTCTAATAGTATTCGGTATGGCTTTCAATCCATTACTGGTCATGCAGTCATCAAAATTATATGCAATCCGTTCCAATGGCTCGCCAACAATGTAAGCAATAGCGTGTTCAAATCCTTTGCCATAGGTATAAACAAAAGCCCGAATGAATAAATTTTCCTGACTGAAAAAATGCTCTAAAGTGGAGAATCTGGAGAGGTTGAGTAATTGATTTTTCAGAAATTCTTTTAGTTTCTCATCATCATCAGGAACGTTGTAATTTTCGGCTAAGTTAAAAAGACCGTTTATCCGGGCAATTACTAATCCTTTTTTTGTGATTTGCTCTAAAAGTTCCATAAATAGAATGTTATTGATTGTTTTTAAACGGAATCATAGCCTTAAAAATACGAAATAATAGTTTGAAAATGGAAGCTAAATGTTAGTTTTGCTGTTGTAGTTTTAATTTCAATAAAAAGTTTGTTTTTATTTAGAAACAGATTTAGATTTGGAACTTTTTTGACAGAAAATTGAAAGCTATAGTTACAATATGCAATTTATGCGTAAATTAGTAACTACAATTCTTATAATTATTTAACTAAAATAGTATTACTATGAAAAATCTAGGTTTATGTTGTTTGTTGTTGGCTGCTATTGGTTTCCAAAGCTGCAAAGATGAAAAAGCAAATGATGCTAAAGCTACAGCCAAAGCTGAAAAACCAATTAGTGTAAATTGTTACAGAGCATTCTACGAAAATGACACCATTGATTTAAAAATAAATACTTTAAAAGATGGCAAAATATCCGGAAATATGGTGATGAAAATGTATGCCATGTCAGAAAAAGTGGGAACTATAGAAGGAGAATTCCGAGGAGATACTTTATATGCTGATTATAGTTTTACTCAGGGAAAAAATGATAAAGCCATTTTCAAAAACCCATTGGCGATCTTAAAAAGAGGCGATACGCTTGTTTTAGGAAACGGAAAAATAGAAACTTATTTAGGACGTTCTTATTTTGCAAAAGGTGAACCTATCGATTTTGATCGTGTAAAATATAAATTTTTAGCTGCTGATTGCGTTGATAAATAATTGAGCAAGAGATAAAAATAAAACTGCCACACGAAAGGATTTTGTTAACTCTCTTTTCGTGTGGCAGCTTTATTTAATGTGTTTTTTACCGCTTAATAATTCCCGCAAACTTGTATCCTACGAAAGAAGAATCTCATCCAGTAACTCTACAAAGTATTTCTACTGGCTCATCTTTGCGGGCACGGATTTGCAAATCCGTGCTATCTGGGGTAACCAAAATTATGGAAGCATTAATGTTTCATTTGTTATTTTATTATAAATATAACTGACAGTATCATTGTCTATTATTTTTGAAAGGGCAAGATCAATAAGTTTTCCTTTCAAAACTTGCCCTAAATTTTTTTTATTAAGTTGACTATGTAGATTTTTCAATTCTTCTATTTCATCGAAAATAATTTGCTGCCCGAAGCCGAGTTTTTCAAGTCTAGATAATATCTCATCAATTGTATTCTCGAATTCAGTTTGGTTCTCATTTATCTTTTCATAATTTGATTTCTTTTTTTTTTTTTACGGATTTTATCTTTGTCTAAATGCCATTTTTCAAACTCTGGTAGTGATTTTAAATCGATTAGTTTATCAAAAGATATTTTATCAGTTATTTCGAGTGTCCGTGAGTTCTTTTGTTCCGATATAATATTTAATGATTTTAAATCAGCTATTAATTCCTGTATTTTAATGTCAGTTGATTTTCCGCAAGCAGCAAGCTTGTTCTTTTTGAAATCTTCTAAGTATTGTATTTGTTTGTCGGTCATCTCTCAAAGTTTGTATGTACACAGGAATTACCACTCCTGATTTTTATTTAAGTAATTTTGTAAATTAATAAATATTGCATCTATTTTATTATTCATTCCTGTTGATACTTCTTTATCGTGAACAAAATTAGCATCTAAATATTTTTTTAAACTATCAAACTTTCTGTTCACCTTTTTTTCATTGTTATTGTTTTGTGCATTTAAATTTTTCTTTGCAATTTCATATTGATTTTCTATTGTAAATTCATTCAATAAAGTATATTCATTGATATTAAAAAACCAATCGGTATTGAGGTAATTCAACGTCTTTACTTTTTCAGGAAACGAAATATCAACTTTGCATTTGTAATCTTTTATTGCCACAATTAGAGTGTGGTCAAAAATAATGTGAGCTGGTAAATAAACAATTCCATTAAATAAATCAGTAAAAGGTTTGTTTGAATTAATTACAAAGTTTCCTTTTGCAATAATTTTATCCTGAGAACTATGTTGCAGTACATCATTTGCGGATTTATAATTTAGCGCTATCCAAGCTAAAACTTTAGATTGAATTTCATTAGCTTTTAAATTATCAACATTAATAACTAAAGTTTTCCCATTAATTTCAGCATTATACGATTGAGCAAATGCAGAAATTTTAAACATAATAAAAAACAAAAGGAAATACTTTTTAATCATTCTTTTCAATATTAAAGATTTCAGAAAATATAAATACTACTAAACTCTATTATTTAATAAACAATTCCACTTTTGATTATGCTTGTCTGAACGTTTACAGGCCGGGAAAATAATAGATTTTAATTTTTAGCTAAAATATTGATAATAGTTTACATAACATCAAGAATGTTGAAAACTTTTCGTACGTATTTAAGGTTTGTGAAAGCGACAATAGTAATTTCAAATGAATTAATCTTTTATACCACAAAAAAAACGGCTAAAGATTTCTCCATAGCCGTTGTATTTATTATTGCGTTTTGAAAGTTTATCCTAAAAAGGCTTTCAATTCGTCATAAGTTTTGATTTTAGTACTTACTTTTTCTTTGTTCAGTACGCTTTCAATTTGGGTTGGAATAGGTAATGTTACTCCTAAAGCCGGTTCTACCACATCTAAAAACTTGATAGGATGAGCGGTTTCTAAGAAAACCCCAATAGCATTCGGGTAGTTTTGCAATTCTTTTTTCAAACCTAAATAACCTACGGCTCCGTGTGGTTCGGCAATGTAACCATCGGCGTTGTAAATGTTTTTTAGCGCTACTAAAGTTTCTTCGTCAGTATAAGTATAAGAAGAGAAATCTTTTTTAAACTGCGCTAAATCGTTTCCATACATTTCCTGAATACGGATAAAGTTACTTGGATTTCCTACGTCCATCGCGTTCGAAATCGTTGCAATAGATGGTTTTGGATCGTAAATTCCGTTAGTTAAAAATCTTGGAACAGTATCATTTACATTGGTAGCAGCTACAAAATGTTCGATGTTTAATCCCATTTTCTTAGAGATAATACCCGCGCAAATATTTCCGAAATTCCCACTTGGGCAAGAAAATACTAAAGGTTTGTTTTGTGACTTCAAGGCTTTGTAAGCAAAGAAGAAATAAAACATCTGTGGCAACCAACGCGCAATATTAATAGAGTTAGCTGAAGTCAGGTTTTTATGAGCTAAACTTTCGTCCAAAAAGGCTTTCTTAACCATATCCTGGCAATCATCAAAAACACCGTCAACTTCCAATGCTTTGATATTTTGTCCCAATGTAGTTAATTGTCTTTCCTGAATGTCGCTCACTTTTCCTGAAGGATAAAGAATCACCACTTCAACGCCTTGTACGCCAAGGAAACCGCTTGCAACAGCTCCTCCAGTATCTCCTGAAGTGGCTACTAAAACAGTATTGGTGTTGTCTTTTTTGTCTTTGTTAAAATAACCCAGACAACGCGACATAAAACGCGCTCCAACATCCTTAAACGCCATAGTAGGACCGTGGAATAATTCCAAAGAATAGATTCCGTTTTCAACAGGAACCACAGGAAAGTCAAAACACAAGGTCTCGGCAATGATTTGTTTTAGGGTTTCAGCAGGAATTTCGTCACCTACAAATTGTTGGATAGCTTCAAAAGCAATTTCTTCATGACTTAAGTTTTCAATATTGTCAAAAAAAGATTGTGGAAGCGGCGTGATGCTTTCCGGAAAATACAATCCTTTATCGGCTGCTAATCCTTGAATTACGGCTTCCTGAAAAGAAACTTTTGGTGCGTTATGGTTTAAACTGTAATATTTCATTTTTTTCTATTAGTTCTTAGATTTTTAGTCCTTAGTCCTTAGTTTTTTATTTTTATTAGTCCTTCAGCAGTTAGTTCTTAGTTTTATTACTAAAGGCTAAGGACTAAGTACTAGGAACTAAATTACTTTCATTCCGGTATCGTTCACTTTACACACATGAATTTCATAAGGTAAATTCATCGTATCGTAAACAACACTCATGCCTTTGGCAATTTTTTCGGCGGTTTCTTTTCCTCTGCTTAACGCAAAAATAGAAGGACCTGAACCCGAAATTCCTGAACCTAAAGCTCCGTTTTCTAAAGCTGATTGCTTGATTAAATCAAACCCCGGAATTAATACGCTTCGCAACGGTTCTACAATTTCGTCATGCAAAGAACGCCCAATTAAATCGTAATCCTGAGTGTATAATCCGGCAACTAATCCGCCCACATTTCCCCATTGGGTAATGGCGCTTTTTAGAGAAACGGTTTGTTTTAATACCGAACGCGCATCGGAAGTTTTTAATTCAATTTGCGGGTGAATTACGGTTGCGAACAATTCGTCAGGGCTATCAATTTTAATGATATCCAAAGGATTTGAACTTCTTACCAAGGTAAATCCGCCTAAAAGGGCAGGGGCAACGTTATCGGCATGGGCATTTCCCGAAGCCAATTTTTCGCCTTGCATCGCAAATTTTACCAATTCTTTTCTGGAAAACGGATTGCCTAATAATTCGTTGGCAGCAAAAACTGCTCCCGCCGAACTGGCAGCCGAACTACCAATACCGCTTCCGGCTTTGATATGTTTGTAAATTTCGATTTCGAATCCAAATTCGGCATCTACTTCTTCCAACATCGCTAATAAAGCTACTCCGGCAACGTTTTTCTCGGCTTCCAAAGGCAAATTAGCACCCTCAATTTTGCTGATGCGAACACCTTTTTCAGCTGTTTTTCGAACAATCATTTCGTCACCTACATTGTCTAAACACAATCCCAGAACGTCAAATCCGCAGGAAAGGTTGGCAATAGTTGCAGGGCAAAATACTTTTACTTCATTCATATATTTATTTTTTTGCCACGAAGGCACAAAGGCACAAATTTTATTTTTAGCTTCTAAGGGTTAAGGCTTTACATTTTTAAGATTCTTATAAAATTTGATACTAATAGTCTACAACTTAATATCTTAATAAAAATCAAAAAAACTTAGTGTCTTAGCGCCTTAGCGGCCTATTCTAGACATTTCCAATTCTGATTACATCGGCAAAAATTCCCGAAGCGGTAACCGCTGCTCCGGCACCGGCACCTTTTATCAATAAAGGCTGGTCAACATAACGATCGGTATAGAACAAAACAATATTGTCTTTTCCTTCTAAGTTGTAGAAAGGATGGTCTTTTGGGATGAATTGCAAACCTACGCTCGCTTTTCCGTTTTCAAACTGAGCTACGAATTTCAATCGGCTGTCTTTTTGTTTGGCTTCTGCCAAAATACCTTCAAAATGACTGTTGTATTCAATTAAAGATTTAAAGAAGTCCTCATTGTTTGTTGTTGCCATACAGGCAGCAGGTAGGAATGATTGATTCTCAATATCTTCAATTTCCATTTTATAACCGCTTTCGCGAATTAAAATCAGAATTTTTCTGGCAACGTCAATTCCGCTCAAATCGATTTTTGGATCAGGTTCCGTAAATCCTTGAACTCCTGCTTCTTTAACCACATCGTGGAACGAGTTGTTTTCGTCAAAATTGTTAAAGATAAAGTTCAAACTTCCTGATAAAACCGCCTGGATTTTATGCACTTTATCACCAGATGCGATTAGGTTTTTAACCGTGTCGATAATTGGCAATCCTGCACCCACATTGGTTTCAAACAAGAAAGGCGCATTGTATTGTCTTGATAATTTTTTTAGGTTTTTGTAATTGTCATAAGCCGAAGCACAGGCAATTTTGTTACAAGTTACCACACCCACACTTTGTTTCAAGAAGTGTTCGTAAGTGGCAGCCACATCAGCATTAGCCGTGATATCTACAAAAATAGAGTTACGTAAATTTAACGCAGCTACTTTTTCCAGAAATAATTCTTTATTTGCTGTTTCTCCGTTGTCAAGAGCCGTTTGCCATGTATCTAAATCAATTGCATCGTCATCAAAGTGCATTTTTCTGGAATTAGACAAAGCGATTACACGAACATTGATTTTTAGATTTTCTTTTAAGAATTTCTTTTGTTGGTGGATTTGCTCGATGAATTTCTCACCTACGTTACCCACACCCATTACAAATAAATTCAGCTGTTTAGTATTTTCTTCAAAGAAGTTTTCGTGCAAAGTGTTAAGTGCTTTTTTAACGTCTCTTTCGTTAATTACTGCCGAGATATTTCTTTCGGAAGCACCTTGAGCAATCGCTCTGATGTTCACGTTATTTTTACCCAAAGTACTAAACATTCTTCCGCTTAGTCCCTGGTGGTTTTTCATGTTTTCACCTACCAATGCAATGATGCAAAGGTTTTTCTCTACAATGCATGGATCGATTTTGTTTTGGGCAATTTCGATTTCGAATGCTTTGTTGATGGCATTTTCGGCAACTTCGGCGTCACTATTTAAGATTCCGATGCAAATAGAATGCTCTGAAGAAGCCTGAGTAATGAAAATTACGTTGATGCTTTCATTCGATAAAACTTCGAAAAGTCTTTTTGATGAACCTGAAACCCCAATCATTCCGGGACCTTCAAGTGTAATCAAAGTAATATTGTCAATATGGCTAATTCCTCTTGCCGGATTTCCATTTGAAGTAGAAACATCAGAAATGTAAGTTCCTTCAGCTTCCGGTTCGAAAGTATTTTTGATATGAATTGGAATATTCTTTCTTAAAACCGGTTGGATTGTTGGCGGGTATAAAACTTTAGCACCAAAATGCGACAACTCCATTGCTTCCTGATAGGAAATAGATGCAATAGGTTGGGCTTGTTTTACAATTTTAGGATTGGCAGTAAACATTCCGTTTACGTCAGTCCAGATTTCCAGTTCAGTAGCGTTTAATGCTCCAGCCATAATAGCTGCAGTATAATCTGATCCACCACGACCTAGAGTTGTATTGATTTCGTCTAAAGAAGAAGCAATAAAACCAGGCATAACCACTACCTGAGAGTCATTCGAACTAAAAAATGTAGTAGTTAATAAGTTAGTTACTTCAAAGTTTACGGCTGCTTTTCCGTAATTGTTGTTGGTTTTAATCAACTCACGGCTGTCTTTGTAACTGCTGTTTTTTAGGTTTTGTTTTAAAGATTCGGCAATGATGTAAGATGAAAGTAATTCGCCAAAACTTAAAATAGTGTCAGATGTTCTTGCAGATAATTCGCCTAAAAGGAAACAACCATCTAAAATAGTTTCAAGGTGGTTGATTATTCTTTTAATGTGGCTTAATAAACTGCTTTGCTCGCTTACAGGGATTAATTCTTTTAAAGCGTCTAAGTGTTTTTTCTCGATTTCGGCAACGATGTCTTTGTAACTTTCGTCGTTTGAAGCTGCTTTTGAAGCCGCTAATTGCAATAAATCGGTTACTTTACTAAGGGCAGAAACAACAACAATTAGTTTATCGTTTTTAGCTTTGTTGAGAACAATATCTAAAACTAGTTTTATATTTTTTGCATTGGCTACCGAAGTTCCGCCAAATTTTAATACTTTCATTTTGTTTGTTTTATTTTAAAAATGCAATATTTTATATACACCCAACACCTTTCTTCTAATAAAAAAGTATGTATCAATCAGGATTATATGTAATGATGAATACCCCTAAGGGGTAGTAGTAGTAGTAACAGAAATTGAAACCCAAATTTGAGTTTTTATCGAAGAATGATATGTAGTTCTGTTGTTTGTCATAATAGTCCCCAAAAATACAGTTTTTTATAAAAAGCAAAAACCTTTATTTGGTTTTTGTGAATAATTTTAAAAAAAGAGCAAATATATGTTTTTACTGTCTTTAATTATAGCGATTCTTCTTTAAATTTTTTGAAATAGCTCGTTTTTTGTGAAAAATAAGAGATAGTGAATCTGTTTTAGAACTTTCTTTTTTTATGAGTTCAAGATTGAAAAGAAGTCCAGGACTTGGTGAGCTGTCAATTATTTTGACTTTTTGGGAAATAAATGAACTGTCAGATAATAAAAATTACAATTTTAGAAGGATTAATTTTTGAAATAACTTTAACATGAAATAAAAAAAAGTATTTTTGCTGTCACAAAAACATAGTAAAAAATGTCAATAAACCGTATTTTCCAATTTCTAGTACCGAAGGATAAAAAATTCTTTCCTCTTTTTGAAGAAGCTTCCAGCAATTTGATTGAGTTGGCTTCTAATTTACACGAAGCTGTAAATCTTCCTTTAAAAGAAAGAGAAGTTTTGTTTCACAAAATAGATGAGTTAGAGCAAAGAGGGGAAGATATTACCCGTCAGACTAATTTAGAATTGAGTAGAAATTTTATTACTCCTTTTGACAGGGAGGATATTCACTCTTTGGTTACTTCAATTGATAACGTTGCCGATCGTTTGCATGGAGCTTCAAGCATTATGCGTTTGTATCAGGTGGATAAGATTACAAAGTCAATTAGAAAATTAACAGAGATTAATTTAGAAGCTTGTCAAAATATTGAAGTTGCGGTAAAAGAATTGAGAGATTTTAAAAATGCTCATAAAATTAAAGCGGCTTGTGCTAAGATTTCTAAGTTAGAGAACAAGTCGGATAATGTTTATAATAAGGCTGTTTTTGAAATTTTTGAAAACGAAACAGATGCAAAGAGCATCATTAAATACAAGGAAGTATTGTCTATTCTGGAATCGGCTACTGACAAATGTAAGAGTGTAGCTAGCGTTTTAGAATCAATTTCGGTTAAACATTCTTAACTTAATATTCTTTTGAAGTAATAACGTATGGGTTTACTTATCACAATTATAGTTTTAGCACTTATTTTTGATTACATAAACGGTTTTCATGATGCTGCTAATGCTATTGCAACGGTGGTTGCTACAAAAGTATTGACTCCCTTTCAGGCAGTTGTTTGGGCTGCTTTTTTTAATTTCTTAGCCTATTGGGTTTTTGGATTTGGTGTTGCCGATACTGTTGCTAAAACAGCGCACACCATGGAGATTAACCTGGTTGTAATTCTGGCAGGTGTTATAGCGGCTATTTGTTGGAATTTATTAACCTGGTGGCTTGGGATTCCTTCAAGTTCATCGCATACTCTGATTGGTGGTTTTGCCGGAGCGGCTGTTGCCCACGCAATTGCTGTACATGGTTTTTCAGGTTATATTGGCGAAGACGGAGCTACACATTATTGGTATGAAATTGTTAGTTGGTACAAGGCAGGAAAAGACGGTGGGATGCCATCGGGAGTACTTATTATCATTGCTTTTATTGTATTAGCACCTTTAGTAGGAGTAATTGCTTCCTATTTAATCTCGATTTGGTTGTTGAATGCTTCCCGAAAAAGTATTGGTCCTAAGATTTTTACCTTGGCTTTAATGGCTGCAACGGTTTGGTTTGTTTATAATCAAATGGTTCCATATGAAGAGATTGTTAAAGATGGGGGTAAAGCCCGTTTTGAATCTCACTTTTGGAGTGTGGTTTTTGATGCACATAATATTAAATGGTTTTTAGTTGCTTTTATCGTATTGACGGTAAGTGCTTTTTGTTTGATTTTTAGCAGTTTGAGTATTAATCAGGCAGATGGGGCGTTGAAAAAAATGCAATTATTGTCTTCAGCAGCATTTAGTTTAGGTCATGGTGGTAATGACTCTCAAAAAGTAATGGGTATTATTGCAGCAGCAGTTGCTGTTTATATCCATACTAATCCTGGGGTTCACATGGATTCCTGGTTAGACGTGGTGTTGCCAAATGAAGATTTAGGTGTTAAAGGAGTGATGCCGGGTTGGATTCCGTTGGCTTGTTACTCGGCTATTGCGGCAGGTACTTTAAGTGGTGGTTGGAAAATTGTAAAAACCATGGGATCTAAAATTACTAAAGTAAGTTCGTTTGAAGGTGTTGCTGCTGAAACTGCAGGAGCTTTGACTTTATATTTTACAGAACATTTAAAAATTCCGGTAAGTACCACGCATACTATTACAGGTTCTATCATCGGGGTTGGATTGACTAAAAGGGTTTCGGCTGTAAGATGGGGAGTTACCGTTAGCCTTATTTGGGCCTGGGTGTTAACTATTCCAATTTCAGCACTTTTAGCAGCAATTTGTTATTACATTTTAAGTCTTTTCTTGTAATAGAGAAAGAAAATCTAAGTATATAAAGCCATCCGATATGTCGGATGGCTTTTGTGTTTTAAAGTCTAAACCAGTAGGTATGTTGTATTTGTTATTGAGTATTATTTGTAGTGTGACTGTAGGTGTAATTTTTAAAATTGCCCGAAAAACTTCTGCCAACGCAAAGCAGATTGTATTGTTTAATTACGTCTTTGCGTTGTTACTTTGTTACATTATTTTTTCTCCAGATGTACAAACTATAGGCTCAGAAGCTCCATTTGGTCTGTATTTAAGTTTGGGGATTTTATTACCGGTAGTTTTTCTGTTTTTGATTGCTTCTATCAAAAATATTGGAATTGTAAAGACTGATGCGGCTCAAAGATTGTCCTTGTTTGTGTCTATTGTGGCGGCTTGGTTGCTTTTTAAGGAAGATTTTACAGTAACTAAAATAACAGGAATTTTAATTGGATTTTTAGCCTTATTTTGTGTTTTGAATAAAACCGATGATTCAGATAAATCCAATTTGAAATATCCTGTTTTGGTGTTTTTAGGATTTGGAATTATTGATATTCTGTTTAAAAAAGTAGCTGCTTTTAACGCTGTTCCTTATACTACATCTTTGTTTATTATTTTTTGTGTTGCTTTCTTTTTCATGTTCTGGACTGTATTTTATGAGGTAATAGTCCGAAAAAGAGGATTTGAAATTAAAAATCTGACTTTTGGTTTTTTGGTAGGTTGTTTTAACTTCGGGAATATATTGTTTTATTTAAAAGCACACCAAGCTTTCTCGACAAATCCATCGACTGTTTTTGCCGGAATGAATATGGGAGTTATCTTGCTCGGAAGTATTGTGGGGGTAGTTGTTTTTAAAGAAAAACTATCAAAACTGAATTATACAGGGCTTGTTTTAGCCCTGTTATCCATATTGTTTATTATTCTTTCGATTTAGGATTTGCAGCGTCTAATTTGAAATTTTTTTCGATAGCCTTAATCATTTCGCCGGCAATGTCTTTATTGGTTGCTGTTTCTATTCCTTCAAGACCAGGAGAAGAATTTACTTCAAGTAATAAAGGTCCTTTTGTAGAACGAATAATATCTACGCCGGCAACTTTTAAATCCATTGCTTTAGCCGCTTTAATGGCTATTTTTTTCTCTTCGGAAGTAGCTTTTATAATGGAAGCGGTTCCTCCAAGATGAATATTAGCTCTGAATTCACCAGGCATTGCTTCACGCTGAATGGATGCTACCACTTTACCATCAATCACAAAACAACGAATATCTTTTCCATTGGCTTCCTTGATAAATTCCTGAACCAGAATATTAGCATTTAAACTTTTGAAAGCGTTAATAACACTCTCGGCAGCTTTCTTGGTTTCGGCTAATACGACTCCTTTTCCTTGAGTCCCTTCTAATAGTTTAATGATTAAAGGGGAGCCTCCGACCATTTTTATTAAATCGTCAGTATCCAAAGGCGAATTGGCAAATCCTGTAGTAGGAATTCCAATGCCGCTATGTAGTAATAATTGTAGTGAAAATAGTTTGTCTCTGGACTGTGTAATGGCAGTTGAAGAGTTTAAACAAAATACGTTTAAAGCTTCAAACTGACGTGTTAAAGCACAGCCGTAAAAGGTAATACTTGGTCGGATTCTAGGGATGATAGCGTCGAATTCATTCAGAATTTTTCCTCCTCGATAATGAATTTCAGGTTTTTTAGCGTCCAGTTTGATGTAGCATTCTTTGATGTTTAAAAAGTGCATTTCATGGCCACGCATTTCCCCGGCTTCCATGATTCTTTTATTGCTGTATAGTTCGGGATTGCTTGCCAGAAGGCCAATGCGTAATCCGCTAGGTGCTTTTTCTGAATTTTTGTAGATTTCCTTCAGGCTGTCATTGGTAGGTTGTCCTAAGAGGAATTGTTGCTCCGGATCAACCAGAACTCTTCCGCTCATGGCTTCGCGACCTAACAGCATTCTGAACCCCATAGTATCTCTGTTGGTTAAGGTTACTTCTATAGGCCAGGTAGCATCTCCAATTTTAAGATTGGTTTGAATAACATAACGTTGTTCTCGGAATCCGCTGGAGCTTTTTACGATTCTTTTGTCTATCAAAGGGGCTTCGCAATGAATAATTGTCTTAGAGTTGTTTTGTATAGGGTTTATATCAAATTTGACCCAATTGGAATCGTTTTTGATAAATGGCGCAATATTGATAGCGTGCAGGGCAGAGGTTTTTGCCCCCGAATCGACTCTGGCCTTTATTGTTGGGATTCCTAATTCAGGGAAAGAACACCATTCTTCGCTACCTACGACAACTTTATTCATTGTGATTTTTTATTGAATTTTAGACTGTTTTGTTAAACGCCAAATGTAGTTATTTGTTCTTTAAATAAAAGAGAATTGTGTTAAAAGAATAAACCCGTTAGGTTATGAAAACGTAACGGGTTTATGTGGTGTTGAGAAGGGCTGGGGTTATAAATTAGTAGCCTCTCCTGTTTTGTGAATTTTTACAGTTAGTTCTTGAGAACCATCTTCTATATCCATGAAGATTTCATCGCCAGCTGTAATTTTTGAAGTAATAATTTCTTCGGCAAGTGTATCTTCAACATATTTTTGAATCGCTCTTTTTAAAGGTCTTGCGCCAAATTGTTTATCAAAACCTTTTTCAGCAATAAACGCTTTGGCTTTATCAGAAAGATTTAAATTGTATCCTAATTCAGCAATTCTGGCATATAATTTTTTCAATTCGATTTCGATAATTAAATCAATATCGGTTTTTTCTAAAGCGTTAAACACAATTACATCGTCAATTCTGTTTAAGAATTCAGGTGCAAATGTTTTCTTCAAAGCGTTTTCAATAATGCTTTTCGAATTGTCATCAGCCTGTGCTACTTTGGCAGCAGTTCCAAAACCTACTCCCTGACCAAAATCTTTTAATTGTCTTGCTCCTACGTTAGAAGTCATGATAATAATAGTGTTTTTGAAATCAATTTTTCGACCTAAACTATCTGTTAAATAACCGTCATCAAGTACTTGTAATAACATGTTGAACACGTCCGGATGTGCTTTTTCAATTTCGTCTAAAAGAACAACAGCATACGGTTTTCTGCGTACTTTCTCAGTTAATTGTCCACCTTCTTCGTAACCTACGTATCCTGGAGGCGCACCAATTAAACGGGAAATGGCAAATTTTTCCATGTATTCGCTCATGTCAATTCGTACCAGAGCATCTTCAGAATCGAATAATTCTTTAGCTAAAACTTTAGCTAATTGTGTTTTTCCAACTCCTGTTTGTCCTAAGAAAATGAAGGAACCAATAGGTCGATTAGGATCTTTCAATCCGGCACGGTTTCTTTGGATAGAACGGGCAATTTTAATCACAGCTTCTTTTTGACCAATAACCTTACTTTCAATAAGTTCCGGTAGTTTAGCTAATTTATTGCTTTCTGTTTGTGCAATACGATTTACCGGAATTCCGGTCATCATAGAAACTACATCGGCAACATTGTCTTCAGTTACCTGAATTCGGTTGCTTTTAGCATCTTCTTCCCATTGTTCCTGAGCGATTGCTAAATCTTTCTCGATGCGTTTTTCGTCATCGCGAAGTTTAGCAGCCTCTTCGTATTTCTGTTTTTTAACTACCGCATTTTTTAAGTCTCTAATTTCTTCTAATTGACGTTCTAAATCAAGTATTTTTTTAGGAACTTCAATGTTGGTAATATGTACGCGAGAACCAGCTTCGTCCATAGCATCAATAGCTTTGTCTGGTAAAAAACGTTCCGACATATATCTGTTTGTTAATTTCACACAGGCTTCAATAGCTTCTGGAGTGTAAGTAACATTGTGGTGATCTTCGTATTTGTTTTTAACATTGTTCAAAATGGTAATTGTTTCTTCTACAGTAGTAGGTTCTACAATAATTTTTTGAAAACGTCTTTCTAAAGCACCATCTTTTTCGATGTACTGTCTGTATTCATCTAGTGTTGTTGCACCAATGCATTGGATTTCACCTCTGGCTAAAGCAGGTTTGAACATGTTGGAAGCGTCTAATGATCCAGTAGCACCACCAGCTCCTACGATAGTGTGAATTTCGTCAATGAAAAGAATGATGTCGTCATTTTTTTCTAATTCGTTCATCACGGCTTTCATGCGTTCCTCAAACTGACCGCGGTATTTAGTACCGGCAACTAAGCTTGCTAAATCTAAGGTAACAACACGTTTATTGAAAAGAATACGGGATACTTTCTTTTGGATAATACGCAATGCTAAGCCTTCGGCAATGGCTGATTTCCCAACTCCCGGTTCACCAATTAATAATGGGTTGTTTTTTTTGCGACGACTTAAAATTTGACAAACACGTTCTATTTCTTTTTCGCGTCCTACAACAGGATCCAGTTTTCCTTCTTCTGCCATTTCGGTTAAGTCTCTACCGAAGTTGTCCAAAACAGGGGTTTTAGATTTCTTGTTAGACTTATTTGCAGGATTGTTGAAGTTGCCTTCTTTTAAACTGTCATCTTGTCCTAAATCGTCATTGTAAGAGTCTGTAGCTCTTGGTAAGTTTTCTAAGAATTCTTCTTCGCTTGGTGTCATATTTAAATATTGTTCTTTGGCTACGTCATAATCTATTTTTAGTTTATTCAATAGCTTGGTTGTAGGATCGTTTTCGTTTCTTAATATACATAGTAATAAATGAGCTGTGCTTACTGATGGACTCTGGAAAACTTTGGCTTCCAAAAAGGTTGTTTTCAGAGCACGCTCCGCCTGACGAGTCAAATGCAGATTTTTCTTTTCTAAATTACTATCTATTCCCGGGATTGCTGGGCTTAGGATTTCTACCTTTCGGCGTAAATGGTCTAAATCAATAGACAAACTGTTTAATATCTGTATTGCTTTACCATTACCATCTCTAAGGATACCAAGCATCAAGTGTTCAGTCCCAATGAAGTCATGACCTAATCGTAAAGCCTCTTCTTTACTGTAGGTAATAACATCTTTTACCCTTGGTGAAAAATTATCATCCATAATGTTTAATTCTAGTATGTGTAAATTTAGTGAATTACTAATTGAAAAACAAAAACCGTACCTAAGTACTTATGTCAGCTAATAGACAAAAAAAAAGACAAAAAAGCTCGATTTTGCCTTTAATTTATTAAACAAAAGCGAATGTTAATTTGTTAATAAATCATTGAAATTAGTACACTGAAAAGCTTTCCAAAATTTCAGAAATCCGTATATTGGCACGTTTTGAAATGAATATAATTTTTTAATATAACAACTTATGTCAGAAGGAGAAAAGTTAATTCCTATTAACATTGAAGATGAAATGAAATCAGCTTACATTGATTATTCAATGTCGGTTATTGTATCAAGAGCACTTCCGGATGTTAGAGATGGTTTGAAACCTGTACATCGAAGAGTGCTTTATGGAATGTATGATTTAGGAGTAACTTCAAGATCTG
The DNA here is from genome assembly GCF_006386525.1 of Flavobacterium sp. GSA192. Lineage (NCBI taxonomy): Bacteria > Pseudomonadati > Bacteroidota > Flavobacteriia > Flavobacteriales > Flavobacteriaceae > Flavobacterium > Flavobacterium sp. GSA192. The sequence continues at coordinate 108,123 of NZ_VAHC01000003.1, forward strand.
CTCACAAAAAATCCGCAAGAATTGTCGGTGAAGTTTTAGGAAAGTACCACCCACACGGAGATACCTCTGTTTATGATGCCATGGTTCGTATGGCTCAGGAATGGAGTATGCGCTATTTATTAGTTGATGGTCAGGGTAACTTTGGTTCTGTGGATGGCGATAGCCCGGCAGCGATGCGTTATACTGAGGCCAGAATGCGCAAAATTTCAGAAGAAATCATGGCAGATATCGAAAAAGAAACAGTTGATTTTCAATTGAACTTTGACGATACTTTATATGAGCCAAAAGTAATGCCAACCCGTGTTCCTACTTTATTAGTTAACGGAGCGACAGGTATTGCAGTAGGTATGGCTACTAATATGCCTCCTCATAATTTAACTGAAGTAATCAATGGTACATTAGCATATCTTGATAATAATGATATTGAAATAGATGAATTAATGCACCATATTAAAGCCCCTGATTTTCCAACAGGAGGTGTTATATATGGTTATGAAGGTGTTCGTGAAGCTTTCAAAACAGGTAGAGGACGTATTGTAATGCGTGCCAAAGTTGGTTTTGAAGAAGTTGATGGAAGAGAGTGTATTGTTGTTACTGAAATTCCGTATCAGGTTAACAAAGCAGATATGATTAAACGTACTGCCGATTTAGTTAACGAGAAAAAGATTGAAGGAATTGTAAATATTCGAGACGAATCGGATAGAAATGGTATGCGCATCGTTTATATTCTTAAGCGTGATGCTACTCCAAATGTAGTTTTAAATACCTTATATAAATTCACACAATTACAATCTTCGTTTAGTGTAAACAATATTGCATTAGTGAAAGGTCGCCCACAAATGTTGAATCTAAAAGATATGATTCATTATTTTATAGAGCACCGTCATGATGTAGTGGTTAGAAGAACACAGTTTGAATTGCGTAAAGCCGAAGAAAGAGCACATATTCTTGAAGGTTTAATTATTGCTTCTGATAATATTGATGAAGTAATTGCGTTGATTAGAGGTTCTAAAAATACAGAGGAAGCTCGTGAAAAGTTAATTGAAAGATTCAAATTATCAGATATTCAGGCTAGAGCAATTGTTGAGATGCGTTTGCGTCAGTTGACAGGTCTGGAACAAGATAAATTAAGAGCAGAGTATGAGGAATTGATGAAGTTAATTGAGCATTTGAAAGCTTTATTAGCTGATGTGAATTTAAGAACGGAATTAATTAAAGAAGAACTTACTGAAATACGTGATAAGTATGGTGATGCACGTCGTTCTCAAATTGAATATTCAGGTGGAGATGTAAGTATAGAAGATTTAATTGCCGACGAGAATGTAGTAATTACGATTTCGCATGCAGGATATATCAAACGTACCAACCTTACAGAATATAAAACTCAGAATAGAGGAGGGGTAGGACAAAAAAGTGCCGGAACCAGAGATCAGGATTTCTTAGAACATATGTTTGTGGCAACAAATCACCAGTACATGATGTTCTTTACCCAAAAAGGAAAATGTTTCTGGATGCGTGTTTACGAAATTCCGGAAGGAAGTAAAACAGCTAAAGGTAGAGCGATTCAGAATTTGATTAATATCGAGAGTGATGATAAAGTAAAAGCATTTATTTGTACTCAGGATTTAAAAGACCAAGATTACATTCAAAAGCATAATCTGGTTATGGTAACTAAACAAGGTCAGGTTAAGAAAACTTCGCTGGAGAAATATTCTAAGCCTCGAGTAAACGGTGTTGCCGCTATTACTATTAAAGAAGGTGATGAATTATTAGGTGCTGAGTTGACTAATGGTGAAAGCCAAATTATCCTGGCGGTTAAGTCTGGTAAGTTAGTTCGTTTTGAAGAAACTAAAACCCGTCCGATGGGAAGAACCGCTTCAGGAGTACGTGGAATTACACTAAAAGACGATACTGATGAAGTAATTGGTATGGTTACTGTTGATAAAAACGATATTAGCGATTCGCAAATTTTAGTGGTAACCGAAAATGGATACGGAAAACGTACGAAATTAGTTGATGAAGATGGTGAAGATGTTTACAGAATTACTAATCGTGGAGGAAAAGGTGTTAAAACACTTAATATCACCGAGAAAACAGGTAAATTGATTTCGATAAGCGCTGTTACTGATGCCGATGATTTAATGATTATCAATAAATCAGGATTAACTATCAGAATGGCTATTGAAGATTTACGTGTTATGGGACGTGCTACTCAGGGTGTTAAACTCATCAATCTGAAAGGAAATGATTCTATTGCTGCAGTTGCCAAAGTGATGAAAGACGATGAAGAGCAGGTAGTTGTTGATGAAGATGGTAATGTTATCGAAGATGCAATTATCGAAAGAGTAAAACCTGTTTTAGAAGTCCTTGAAGACGACGGAGCTGTAGAAGATGACGAAGAAGATGAAGAAGAAACTCCTGAGGATGATGAAGATGATGCTGATGACGATGACGAGGCATAAATTGTAATTAAAAAGTATTAAAAATTAAAAATAAATTTTATGAAAAGTAAATATGTAATGTTGGCATCGGCTTTAGTGTTGTCGGTAGCTACTTTTGCTCAGAAAAAAGAATTAAAAGCTGCTGAGAAGGCGGTAAAAGACGGAGATGCTAAAGAGGTATTAAATCTTTTAAAAGCGGTTGAACCTGTATTAGCTAATGCAACAGATGAAGAAAAAGCACAGTATTATTTTTTAAAAGCAAATGCCTATTTGGATTTGGTAGATAAAAAAGTAGATACAGATGCAAATATGGCAATAGCGGCAGATACTTATAAAGAGTTAATTGCTGCTGAAAAAGCTTCCGGAAAATTAAAATATTCTTCTCAAGCAGCTACTTCAATTACTAAAATTAAAGGCTTGTTAATTAACAGTGGAGTTGCGGCAACAAAAGAAAATAATAATCTGGAAGGTGCTAAAAAATTGTACGAAGCTTATCAATTAGATAAAAAAGATACCATTTATCTTTATTATGCAGCTTCAACTTATGTAAGTGCTAAAGATTATGATAAGGCGATGGAGTTGTATAATGAATTGAAAAAAATAAATTATTCAGGAAAAGGAACTGAGTATTTAGCTACCAGTAAAGTTAACGGTCAGGAAGTTGGATTTGCTTCAGCTGCCGAAAGAGACAGAGCGGTAAAACTAGGAACTCATGAAAAACCAAGAACGGAAGAAATTCCGTCAAAAAGAGGTGAAATCTACAAAAACATGGCTTTAATTTTAGTAGATCAAGGAAAAATTGCCGAAGCTAAAAAAGCAGTTGCTGATGCCAGAGTTACAAATCCTGACGATTCTTCTTTGATGTTGACTGAAGCTAACTTGTATTTGCAAACTAAAGATTTTGATAAATACAAACAGATTATTACAGAAGTATTAGCAAAAAATCCTAATGATGCAGGATTGGTTTACAATCTGGGAGTCATTTCTGCTAATGCAAATGACAATGTAGAAGCTGAGAAATATTACAAAAGAGCCGTTGAAATCAAGCCTGATTATACTAATGCTTACATAAACTTAGCCGTTTTGAAATTACAAAACGAGAAAGTACTTATCGAAGAAATGAATAAATTAGGTACTTCTGATAAGGATATGAAACGTTATGATGTGTTGAAAAAGAAAAGAGAAGATTTATTCAGAAGCACATTGCCTTATTTGCAAAAAGCCTATGAATTAGATCCTGAGAATACTGATATTGTAAAAACTCTTTCTGGTGTTTACAGCGCATTAGAAATGACTGCCGAAAAAAATGCCTTAAAAGCTAAAATGAAAAAATAAGCTTCAGTGATTTTTAATTCTAAAAGTAATTTTAGATAAAAGTCAACTAAACAGTAATTCCATTTGTAAAAGTTATTTCCGATTTTTGAGTTTTTCAGAAACTTGACTATTTCGGAAATAACTTTTCTTTTTTATGTTCCTAAATTTTAGGTGGAAGAGTTTGATTTTTTTAATTCAATTGATTTCAATTTGGTTAGGCTTTATACAAATTCTGTTTACTTCCTACTAAGTAGTAGAAATCTACTCAAAATTGGATGTATAGTTCTTCTTTTATAGCGATATTTCAATAAATAAATAAAAAATTAATATTTTTTTTACAAAAAAAAAGAATAGGATGACTTTTTATTTCATTATAAACTGTTTGTTTCTAATCAATAATTTCAATAGTAAAAGTCAGTTGTAAAATCTTATAAAAATTATACACCATAAAAAAAAACGAAATATGATATAAATCGGATTTTCAGATGGCGTTTGGTTTTCGGCTTAGTAGAGCTAACAAAGGAGCTATATCGTCATCGAAAACAAGGCGGTTTCTGGTGCTTTTCGTTTTAAATGCAGATCAAAAGCCATACAGATATTTCGAACATAGGCTTTGCCTTTATCGCTTACCTGAATTCCGTTTTCCAACATAATCAAAATGCCGTCTTTTTCCATTTCTTGCAGTTGTTCTAAAACTTCGGGAATTTCTTTGAAATAAGTGTTTTTTTTATCCCAAGTGGTTTCAAATTGGCACATTAAATTCAGGATGTGTTTTCTAATGATAAGATCTTCTTCGGTTAATAAATGTCCTCTAAAAATTGGTAATTTGTTCTGAGCTAAAGCTTTATAATAATCGTCTAGACTTTTTTCATTTTGCGCAAAACTGTACCAGCTGTCACCAATTGACGAAACGCCCAAACCTATCATCAGTTTGGTTTTTGATGAACTGTATCCCATAAAATTACGATGCAATTGCCCGTTTTTAAAGGATTGGTACAAACTATCAGTTTCCAGTGCAAAATGATCCATTCCTATTTCGTGGTAGCCATTTTTAAGTAATAATTCTTTTCCTATTCGGTACAACAGCCTTTTTTCTCTGTCTTTAGGGATATCTTCGTCTTTAAACCCACGTTGTCCGTTTCCTTTTATCCATGGCACATGGGCATAGCTGTAAAATGCCAGGCGGTCGGGTTGGAGGGATTTGGTTTTTTCGATTGTGTCCACTACATCTTCTATTTTTTGGAAAGGCAAGCCAAAAATTATATCGTGGCCTATAGAAGTATAGCCAATTTCTCTAGCCCAAAAAGTCACTTTGGCCACATTGTGGAAAGGCTGTTCACGATGAATGGCTTTTTGCACTTTTTCAGAATAATCCTGAACACCAAAACTCACTCTTCTAAAACCCAAATCGTAAAGCTTTTTTAGGTGTGCATGTGAAGTATTATTAGGGTGTCCTTCAAAGCTAAATTCGTAATCTTTAGCCTTAACAGCTTTGGCAAAAATTCCGTTGATCAATTCTTCGAGATTTTCGGTCGAAAAAAAAGTAGGTGTTCCGCCCCCTAAATGAATTTCTTTGATAATGGGCTGTTCGTGCAGTAGTTCGCAATACAAGTTCCACTCTTTTAAAACCGCCTGGATATAAGGTGATTCGACACTATGATTTTTGGTAATTCGCTTATTGCAACCACAAAAAGTACATAGGCTTTCGCAAAAAGGAAGGTGTATGTATAAACTAATTCCTTCTGTAGTATTGCTTTCCAGGAATGTTTTTTTGAAAGAGGAAACCCAATCCTGATAGGAGAAATCAGCTTCATTCCAGTAAGGAACTGTTGGATAACTGGTGTATCGCGGCCCGGGTACATTGTATTTTTGAATCAAAGAATTTTTCATGACACTTCTTTTTAATAAGCCAAAAATAGTTTGATTTGGGGCGAATTAAAATGACAATTATCATGGTTGGGAAATTAAGTTAGAAGTGGAAATCTGAAGAGGGACAAACATTGTGTAAAAAAAAACAGCAATTCTCAGTTGAAAATTGCTGTTTTTATCTAGTTCCTAGTGTCTGTTTTTTGAATTTCTAACTTTCCACTTCTAACTTCTAACTTCTAACTTTTCCTGTTATTCCTGATTTAGATTTCTAAGTTGTTTTAGTTTTTCTTTCCAGGTATCTAAACTTTCTTTGTGGATAGCAATATTTTTGCGAACTTCCAGAACAATGGAGTTTTCTTTTTTAGCATTTTTAGTATTAGTAAAAAACTGAATATTGTTTTCCAATTGGAAAATTTCGTTCTGAACTTCCTCGATTTTACGAATGATAAAAATCTTTTCGTTTTCTAATTTTCGATTATCGCCGCCTTCGGAAAGATTCTCAATTTTGTTTGCAAAACGCATCATATCCGAATCTTTTTTACTCAAGCTTAGTTTGTCAAAAAGTGCATCCAGTATTTTATTGAATTTTCCTTCGATATGTCTTCGGGTAAAAGGTACTTTTCCAAAAGATTTCCAAGTTTCAATATGCTGTTTTATAGCGTCTAAATCGGTTTTGTGTTCACCTATTAGTTGAAATTCTTTTAAAGACTCCAAGTAAGCTTTCTTTTTGTCAAAAGCTTCCATTTCCCCTGCATTTTCTTCGCTTTTTTGTTCTTTTAACCGATCAAAATAGTGGTTACAGGCTTCTTTAAATTCAGCCCAAACTTTATCAGAATATTTTCTTGGAACATGACCTATTTTTTTCCAGTCCTCCTGAATTTGTTTCATGATAGGAGTAGTGGCTGCAAAATCGTCACTTTCTTTTAGTTCATTTGCTTTGGCAACAAGTGCATTCTTTTTGGTAAGATTCTCGTTTTGTTCTTTTTTAATGTCTTTGTAAAATGAATTTTTAAAAGTATTAAAATTTTTAACAGCGGTTTTAAAAGCTGCCCAGGTCGCTTCGTTCACATCTGTAGGTACTTTTCCTGTAGAGAAAAAGCTTTCTCTCAAGGCTTCAACTTTTTCTATTTGAACTAACCATTGAGGATGAGCATTTACTTTTATAGTGGCTAACTCTTCAATTTGAGCAATAATAGCATTCTTTTTTTCCAGATTTTCTTGCTCAGTTCCTCTTATTTTTTCAAATAAAATTTCGCGTTTGTCGTGCATTTTTTTAGTCAAATCACTAAATTGATTCCAAATAACATCGCGATGTTCTCTGGAAACAGGTCCAATTTCTTCTTTCCAAATACGGTGTAAATCCTGTAATTCTCTAAAAGCTTTGTTGATATCCTGTTCGTGAAGTAATTCTTCTACACGGGCAATAATTTTTTGTTTTTGCTCTAAATTGTGTTTGAAATCCAAATCTCTGGCTTCACGATCTAAATGCAGATAATCATAAAAATTCTCAACATGAAAATGATAGTTGTTCCAAACGTGGTTGTATTTGTCCTTTGGGATTGATCCTGCATTTTTCCAGCGTTCTCTTAATTCGTTGAAATGTTTTAGGGTATCCTTGATGTTTTCATTAGGATTAATTAGTTCTTTTAGCTCTTCAACAATTGCTAAACGGATTTCTAAATTGGTTTTTAGATTGTTTTGTAAACTTTTAAAATGGGTGTTTTTATTATCCTTATATAAATTATAAAGTTGGTCAAATTTAGATTTTAAAGGAAAATGATATTGAAATTCTTCTGTTGTGTCCGGGTTTTCGGTATGAAAACCTTCTTTTTTCTCTTCGATAAAATGATTGTATTTTGAGAAAAAAGCTTTTTTAATTTCTTCAACATGGTCACGTATTGACATGACTTTTTCATTTGAAACCAGTTTTTGCAATTCATTTACTAATGCCTCCATTGATAGTGTATCGTAATCGAGCATTGGAATTTCATGACGGGCTTTTAAGGTTTCGTCCTCATGTTCTTCAGCATTAGAAGCCTCAATTTCGTTCAAAGCCTGTTGCTTTTCGCATATTTCTGTTGCTTCATCCGCCTCTTCTATGGCTGGGTTATTATCCATTTCAGGATTAGTTGTAGCTTGATTGTTCGCTTGAACATCAGTGGCTAAGTTTCCTCCGTCTGACTCATTCGGTGACTGAGGCAGGTTATCATTCGTTGCTTCTAACATTTTTTTAAATGTTTAAGGTTGTTTAAATTGGTTAAATCGATTGGAAAGATACTAAAGGTCTGTTGAAAAACAAAATAAAAGCTTTGTTTATTAGTTGGTTTCCTTAAAAAAAGGATTGCTTTTAAGTGATTTTTGTAGTTTTTTTACATTATAAATAAGTTTTTTAGTTCTTATTAAAAATAAACTGACTCGGGGCAGAGCCCACGTGGTATTAGAAAAACAACTGCAGATTCGCAGATTTTCATATTATAATCTGCGAATCTGCGGTAAAAAACGAAGCAGAGCTTCCAGGAAATTAAACCTAAAGAGATTAAAACTTTATTGTGAAACTATAGTTCTAAAAGTCAGGTTAATTCTGGGTTTGTTAATCTTTGTAGTAGGAGGAAGGCGGTGTAGCCAGTGTGTCTGGGTTTGGTCTTTCATAACCAGAAGACTTCCGTGTTCTAAGATTAGGGAAACATTCTCTTTGGTAGTTTTGTGTTTAAAGGCAAATTTTCTTTGGGCACCAAAACTCAATGAAGCAATCGCTCCGTTTTTCTTTAAATCTTTTTCAGCATCGCTATGCCAGGCCATACCTTCATTGCCATTGTGGTATAAATTGAGCAAACAGGAATTGTAGGTTTCTCCTGTTTTTTCTTCTGTTAAGGCTTTTAATTCCAGCAGTTCCGGAGTCCATAGAAGAGCTTCTTTGGTAATTTTTGAATAGCTGTATTTAAAGTTGGTATCAGCATACCAGGCCACTTTTCGTTTGGTAGTAATGAGTTGACCAAAAATAATGGCTTCGTCATTTTTCCATTCGATATTTTCCATTAAACGATTAAAAAAATAATCTGCTTTGGCATAATCCATGATTTTTCCATAGTACAATACTGTTCCGTCTTGGGGTAGTAGATTAGTGTTTGGATTAAATTCAGGATTAAATAGATCCATAATTTTTACTATTTAGTTCTTAATAGAGTTATTGGTCTTGTCGGTAAATTTCGAACTGTTTTTTAGATAATCGTTTTTGCAACCAGAGTATTAATTTTATTTTATCAGATGTCTTAATCTCTTTTTTACTCTGATATATAAGTACCGGAACAACTTTTAGACTATCGGTATTTTCATTAAAACGATGATTTGAAATAGAGATATTTTCAATAGCAGGGAATAAAATTTTTATCTCGGCTAATAATGCTTTGTTTTCAAAATGATTAGCTTCTATTTGTTTCTTTAAATTTAAAATAGTGATGTCTTTTTGACTTAAAGCTGATTTGTTGGAATTAATTTCGTTTAGAATATCATTTTTTAGATCAGTAGTGTCTTGTTTGATGATGAGTTTGGTATTGTATAGCTCGTAATTTTTTAAATTGTTATTGAGTTCCTTGATTTCTTGTGCTGTAAAACGTTTGGAAAGAAATCCTAATTCAAGAGTTTTAGGATTTTTATTGAATTTAGTTTTTTGATAAACTATTGTGATTCCTTTTTCGGTAAATTCTTTTTCGGTAAAAAGAGTAATTTGCTGTTTGTATTTTTTTTCTTCAAATAACTGATAAGCAAAATAAATGCTGGGAATAATAAAAATAATCAATAAGAAGGTGATGTAATATTTAACTCTTTTTTGGTGTTTTTCATCCAATTGTTTTTTGATTGGATAGTTTAGAAATTTGACAATAAAAAAAGTTGAAATACAAATAAAAATGCAATTGATGGAATAGAGGTATAATGCTCCTAAAAAGAATTTAAAGTTGGCTGTTGCCAAACCGTATCCTGCCGTACATAAAGGAGGCATCAAAGCGGTAGCAATGGCAACTCCCGGAATAGGGTTCCCTTTTTCGACTCTGGTAATTGCAATTGCACCTACTAAGCCTCCAAAGAAAGCAATAAGGATGTCATAAATATTTGGTGACGTTCTGGATAAAAGTTCGGGTTGTGCTTCTTTGAACGGACTGATGTAGAAATAAACAGTTGAGACCAATAAACTTACAATGGTTGCAATTAAAAGGTTTTTTAAAGACCTTTTCAATAATCCAAAATCATATATTCCAAGTCCAAAACCTGCTCCAACAATCGGTCCCATCAATGGAGAAATAAGCATTGCACCAATAATAACAGCAGTAGAATTGACATTTAAACCAACTGAAGCTACTACTATGGCACAGGCTAAAATCCATAAGTTAGAACCTCTAAAGGAGACATTTGTTTTTACATTGTCTAAAACTTTAGATTTGTCTTCTTCTCCTTTGTCAAGATTAATATAGGCAATAATTTTGTTGATTATATGGCTCATTATTTTTTCTTTAAGTTCAGTTTTAATAACATAAAACCAATACAACCGGCAATTAATGATGCAATTAGAATGATAAATTTAGCATTGTTAATGATATGATGGTCAGTAAAAGCCAGTAAGGTTACAAAGATGGACATAGTAAAACCTATTCCACCCAGAAATCCTACGCTAATAATAGTTTTCCAGTTTAGATCTTTAGGTAGTTTACAAAGACCAATTGCAACAGCCAGAAAGCTAAATAAAGCAATTCCAATTGGTTTCCCTATTATTAAACCTAACATGATTCCTTTACTGTAATCTAAATTCAACGCAGATACAATATCAGGACTTAGAACAATGGCAGTGTTAGCTAAAGCAAATATAGGAAGGATAATGAAAGCAACCGGTTTGTGTAAAAAATGCTGTAATTTATACGAAATACTATTTTTAGTTCCGTCTCCAAAGGGAATTACAAATGCTAGTAACACACCGGTAATAGTGGCATGAATTCCGGAATTTAACATAAAATACCACATAACAACTCCTCCTGCCAGATAAGGAATCAGATTGTGAACTTTCATTCGGTTAAGGATGAATAAAAAGAGTAAAATTCCTAAGGCAATAGCCAGATTAGTCCAAAAAATAGTGCTGGTATAAAAGAATGCAATTACTAAAATTGCCCCTAGATCGTCAATGACAGCCAAAGCAGTCAAAAATATTTTTAATGATAACGGTACCCGATTACCTAATAAAGAAAGAACACCTAGTGCAAAAGCAATATCGGTGGCCATTGGGATTCCTGCTCCTGACTGTGTTGCCGTTCCGTAATTAAACATGAGATAAATACCCGCCGGAACCAGTATACCGCCTAAGGCAGCAAAAATAGGTAATAAAGCCTCTTTGATATTTGATAATTCGCCTATGTAAACTTCTCGTTCCAGCTCTAATCCAATTAATAAAAAGAAAATAGTCATCAAACCATCGTTAATCCAGTATTCAAGACTTTCAGTCCCTATTTGCATGTGCCAGGTGTGTAAATATTGGCTTGAAAAAAAGGAATTAGCAAGTAGTAAGGAAATCAGCGTACAACCAATTAAAACAAGTCCACTGGATTTTTCATTTTCAAAAAAATCTTTAAAAAGTTCTGATTGGTAAAGGCGTTTAATGGATGTTCTCATGTAAATTTGAATTATTATTGTCATTTAGTTAAAAAAAGGACTTTTTTTACTTGTATATTTATTAAAAATGTAGATATAAGCAAAAATAACAAAATTAAAAGTAAAGAGTTGTTGTCAAAATGATAATGTTTTATTTTTATTTTTTTTCTAAAATAAAAAAAATGAGAAATAATTGAGTTCCTTTTTATTGAATTGTTGCAATAATTTTTGAATACAATTTTATCCCGTAAAAACATAGTTGGTTTTAATTCTTTTTAAATGAGTGTTTTAGATGGTATTTGTTTTTTGTTTTCATAGCTTTTTCATAAAACTATTATAATTCGCGCTTATTAATTTGTTTCCAATTAGTATTTTTGAATGGAATAACAAAAGTCCAACAAACTGAACCTAAATGAAAATAGTAATATCACCCGCTAAATCTCTGAATTTTGAAAAAGAATTGCCTACAAGCCAGTTTTCTCAACCTTTATTCTTAAAAGAGTCCAGACAAGTTCATAAAGTATTGAAACAACAATCGCCTAAGGATTTATCCGAATTGATGTCTATTTCAGATAAACTGGCTGATTTGAACTGGCAACGAAACAAAGAGTGGAAAACACCTTTTACACCTGAAAATGCCCGTCCTGCCGTTTATACATTTGATGGTGATGTTTATACCGGTTTAGATGCTTACTCAATTCCTGTTGAAAAACTCGAAATACTGCAAGACAAATTAAGAATTTTATCGGGTTTGTATGGAATTTTGAAACCATTGGATTTAATGCAGGCCTACCGACTCGAAATGGGAACGAAATTGCCTATTGAGGATAAAAAAAATCTTTACGAATTTTGGAAAACAACTTTAACTCACTTCTTAAATAAAGAATTGAAAAAAGACGAATTGTTTGTTAATTTGGCCAGTAACGAATATTTCTCGGCAATTGATGCCAAATCCCTGAAAGTTCCTGTAATTACTCCGGATTTCAAAGATTATAAAGATGGAAAACTGAAGATGATTAGTTTTTTTGCTAAAAAAGCAAGAGGAATGATGGTGCGTTACATTATTGACAATCATGTCGAAACCATTGACGAACTTAAAGGTTTTGATTACGAAGGCTATCAGTTTGATGCTAATTTATCCAAAGGAAATCATTTGGTTTTTACACGATAAAAAAAATCCCCAAAAACTAGATTGACCCCAAAAAGTTAGATACTATTTGGGGATTTTTTTGTTTTAGAGCGGTTTAATTTTTAACGATGATTTTGTCAACAGAAACAAAATTGCCTGTGCTTCCAAAACCTGTTCCGTCTTTTTTGTACCAATTTCCGTGTTCTCCCACTACAGTAACCGTTATGTTATAACTTCCTTTTGTTAAAACCGGGCTAAGGAATTTCAAAGAGTTTTCGGTGTATTTGCAATACATATCAATTGTGGACGATAGTATTGTTTTCCCTTTTTTGTTTTTGATAACAATAGCTGCATAACCGCCATCTACTTTTGAAGTGCCATAAAAACCAACTTGTGTTCCTTTAAAATCAACCGAAAAAGAAGCTCCTTTAGCATCAGATTGACTTATTTTGGACGATTTATCTTGCGACCAATTTCCTGAATACTGAATCGCTTTGGTATTGGTATTTTCAATTTCGATACCGTTTATCGTTGATGTAGACCAGGTACCTTTTGCTAAATCAATTTGCCAACTTTGTTTATAATCCGGAAGTGAAATACTGGTTTCGGTTACTAAAAGCGGTTGCCAGACATAAGTGGCCGCTGAATTTTGACGAGGATAAGCCCAGCGGTCTCCCATGAACAGATAAGTTGTGTCTTTTGAACCGACTATTGGAAGTACAAATGTGGATTGCGAATTCCAGGTTAATGAATTTTTAGGGGCGAAAATACCTTGAGATTTCCAAGGTCCTTTTAGAGAAGGAGCTGTAAAATAATAATTGTCGTTTCGTTCCCATGAAGTTAGTTCAGATCCCAACCAAAAATAAGTATTGCCTTTTTTGATTATTACCGGAGCTTCGCAATGCGATGTCATGTCTTTTACCAATTGCTCCGTTACACTTTTGTAATCATCGCTCAGTTTATACAAATTTCCAGAATGTGTAATAATGTAACCGCTGCCATCAGCATCCTGAAAAGTACCCATATCCCATTTTTTGATAGGTTTACCTTCAAAAAGCACAGGCCCTTGAAAAGTATATTCGCCATTGATGGTTTTAGAGGTGGCATAACCTACATATTGGTCTTTGTATTTCAGGTCATCAGCGTGCATGTACATGATGTATTCGCCTGTTTTAGGACATTTCATTACTTTTGGTCTTTCGCCAACACGATCAGGACCCAAAGCCCCTGATTTTTGTACAGCTAATGCCATTTTTTCAAATTTCCAGTTGTATAAATCGGTTGAAGAATAACAACTAAATCCATTAAAAACATTATTATCGTCGCTTTTGTATTCTCCAAAAAGGTAGTATTTGCCGTTGTCTTTTACAATATTGGCTCCATGTGCACTTACCACATTTCCATTATTGTCAAACCATGGAATTCCCGAATAAATAGCGTCAATTTTTCCTTTTTGGGCTACTGCCAAAGTAGAAATGGTGAAAAATGCTATTGTTAGAATGGTGTTTTTATAGTTTTTTTGAAACATAAAATAGGTGTTTGATTACTTAACTTTAAAGTTTAAAACGTTTTCACTAATGTGTTTTTCTTCTCCTTGAATGGTTTCGGCAGTGACATTTTTAAGAGAAATGTTTTTTATAGGTAATTCTTTTTCACCTTTAATTCGGGAAATAAATTTCACGTTTTTAGCTGTAACATTTTTTAGAAAAACATTAGAAATAGGAGTCAGGCGACGTTCAACTGTTGGGACTAAATTTTTCCATTGGTACAAAACATCGGTTTCAATGCCAAGTACTCCAAAATCCATTTTGCTTCCTTTGATATTTTGTACATAAATATTTTTTACATAACCGCCCATACGTTCATTGGTTTTAATGAATACCAAATTGAACATTTTTGCTCCATCCAATACCTCGCAATTGTCTATAAAAACATTTTCTATTCCGCCTGATAATTCACTTCCTACAGCTAATAATTGGTGTCCGTTTTTAATGATACAGTCGCGAATGATTAAGTTTTTAGTTGGAGTTTTAGACCGCCATCCTTCGGGATTTCTACCTGATTTTGCAGCAATGGCATCATCACCCTGATCGAAAGTTACCTTTTCTACTAAGATATTCTGACTCATTTCAGGATCAAAACCATCGTTGTTATGACCATGGGCATAGATGTTTAGATTTCTAACAATAATATCCTTAGAAAGGTACATGTGAACCGTCCAAAACGGACTATTAGTTATTGAAATTCCATCCAATAATATATTTTCACTTCTGTTAAATTGAATAAATTGCGGACGAAGATTAGCCGTATCGTTGACCATCACACGCTGTTCAACAGGAACATTTTGACCTGATAAATTGTACAGTCTTTTTAAACTATTCATGTGACCTGCGGGACGACCAGCCCATTTTTTCCAAAAATCCATCTTAGCCTTAATACCACCTTCGCCGGTAATAGCGATGTTTTTACATTGGTAAGCATAAATTAACGGGGAATAATTGTAACATTCCAATCCTTCCCAGGTAGAATGAACAGCAGGTAAATAATCGTTTGGATTATCGGAGAAAAGCAGCAAAGCACCTTTGTTTAAATGTAAATTGACATTGCTTTTAAAGTGGATTTTTCCGGTAAGCCATTCTCCTTCCGGAATTACAACAATTCCGCCTCCCGCTTTGTTAGCAGCATCAATAGCTTTAGCGATAGCTTGGGAAGTTTTGTCCTGATCTCCTTTGATAGCACCAAAATCAGTGATTAAAAATGTGGCACATTTACTAAAGTCTGGGGTTTTAATCTTAGTGGTTCCAAATGGCGCTTTGACTTTTGTTTCTTTTTGGGTTACTTTAGGGGGATCAATTTGGAAAGCATGAATAGAAAGTGAAAAAATTAAAGAGGCAAACAGAATAAAATTTTTCATTTATAGTTAATTTGGTTAATTTTTAAAAACTGAAATAAAGTAACTGAATTTGAATTACTCAGTTTAATTTATAATAATTAACAAATATATAAAAGCCTCTTTTTTTGGGTGTCCTGTTTAGAAAACAGATACCCCGTTTAAAATGTTTCTAACGGGGTAGTTTTTGTTATTCTTTAGCTAATTGATTACTTAGCAGGTTCTAATTGAGTACTTATCGCAATTCTGTTCCAGGCATTGATGGTAACTACTGCCATGATAATTTGTGCAATTTGGTTTTGGTCGAAAAAATGTTCGGCTTTTGCGTAAGTTGCATCCGATAATCCTTTGTTAGTAATCAAAGTGATTTCTTGGGTAATAGCTAAAATTACTTTTTCTTTTTCGGTAAATAATTGGGTTTCGTGCCATGCATTTAGCAGAAAAATGCGTTGGGTAGTCTCTCCGTATTTAAGGGCATCTTTAGTGTGCATGTCGATACAAAAGGCACAACCGTTAATTTGAGAAGCACGGATTTTAATTAATTCTTTCTCGATTTTAGATAGTTGAATAGTAGCTAAATAACCTTCTAAGGCATACATGGCTTTAAAAGCTTGGGGCTCTGTTTCGTTGATGTTTACTCTCATTTTTTATAGTTTTAAATTTTAATAGAGCAAAGTTCAGCAATAAGAAACAGTAAAAACTTAAACTGGTTTAAGAACGCTTTTTTTTCCTGATTTCGCTTAAATATTCAGGGGAGAATCCGAGAAAAGAAGCAATGAGGTATTGTGGAATGCGTTGGACAAATTCGGGTTGGCTTTTACAAAGTTGTTCGTAAAATTCTTCTTTTGTAAAATCATATAGATATTTTATTCTCATTTGCGAAGCGGCATAAGCACGTTGATAGATGAATCTAAAATAGCGCTCCATTTTAGGAAATTTTTTTAAAAGTTTTTCCTGAGCATCACGCTCGATAAGCATTATTTCTGATTTTTCGACGGCCTGAATGTAAAAAGAGGTTGCTAATCCGTGTTCGTAGGCAATGTTATCGGTAATCCACCAGTTTTCTATGGCAAATTCGGTGGTTTGTTCAATTCCTTTGTCGTTGATAAAAAACTTTCTCAAACAGCCTTCAAGAACAAAAAAATGCGATTTGCAAATAGCGCCTTCTATAAGTAGGTTTTCTTTTCTTTTAACTTCTATAACTTTAAAAAAAGGAATGATGGCTGCAAACTCTTCTTCGTTGATTTGGATAAACTTTTCTAGATGAAGTCTGAATATTTCGAACATTATTTTTTAAAAAGGTGTTTTTAAGACTGTAGTTTTCCAAATTTAAGCATAAAAAATAGTTTTAGCACTATATTTTTTGTTAATGTCCGGGACTTTTTTTAATTCCAAATGTGTATATTTATCAGTAAATACATTGACTTAGACATGATTGTATGGAAGACAAAAAAACTACTTATGACGAATTATTAGTTAAGATAAAAAATCAGGAGCAAAAGATGAATAAAGCCAAGCGCTTGTATCTTTTTGTGAGTAGAATTAATCAGTTAATTGTTCGTATTCAGGATAGAAAACAGTTGTTTCAGGAAGTTTGTGATGTTGCTATCGAAGTTGGTAAATTTAAAATGGCCTGGATTGGTTTGATTAATCCGGAAACTAAAGAAGTACTTCCGGTGAGTGTAGCTGGAGATCATCAGGATTATTTGTCAATAGTTAAAACTATTTCTCTTAGTTCTAAACAAAAAGGAGGTACAGGCCCCGCAGGAATTGCTATGCGAACAGCAAAATACAAGTTATGTAATGCTATTGAAGATGATCCAATTATGGAACCCTGGCGGGAAGAAGCATTGAAGAAAGGTTTTTTGTCAGTAATGGCTTTGCCTATTAAAATGTTTGACAAGGTAATAGGTGTTTTTGTTATTTATGCAGCTGAAAAAAATTACTTTGATGACGAAGAGATACAATTACTAGACAATGCAACTTCTGATGTTTCTTTTGCCTTAGAGTTTTTCGAAAAAGAAAAAATGCGAAAAAGAGCTGAGGAGGCGGTTGCTCAAAGTGAAAAACGATTCCATACTCTAACTGAGGTTTCTCCGGTAGGAATTTACAGAACCGATTTAACAGGAGCAACTACTTATGTCAATCAACGCTGGACACAAATTGTAGGCATCAACTTTGAGCAATCCATGGGCAGCGGATGGTATTTAGCTATTCATCCTGACGATCAGGTTAAATTATTTGATGAATGGAAAAAAGTAGTTAAAAACAGAGAAAAGTCATTGTTAGAATATCGTTTTGTTAAACCCGACGGAACAATTGTTTGGGTGATAGGTCAGGCAACTCCCGAAACAAATGCAGAGAATCAAATTATTGGTTTTATTGGGACAATTACGGATATAACGGAGCGTAAACTGGCTGAAGATAAATTTTTGAGTGCAAATAAAAAGCTCGAAGCCATAATTCAGGCTATTCCTGATATGATTTTTGAAATAGGCCTGGATAGCATTATTTATAATTATCATTCTCAAAACACCAATAGTTTGTTAATGCCTGTAGAACAGTTTATAGGCAAAAAAATTCCGGATGTACTTCCTCCCAATGCGGCTCAAACCTGTTTATATGCTTTAAAAGAAGCTTCCGAAAAGGGCTTTTCTAACGGAGAGCAATATACTTTGGAAATGCCGGATGGTCTTCATTGGTACGAACTGTCGATTGCACCCATGAAGGAAGAAGCAAACAAAGAATCTCATTTTATATGTATTTCCAGAGATATTACTGAGCAACATAAAATGAATGAAGAGATTCAAAAATCCAAAGAACAAGCCGAAGCTGCCAATAAATACAAAACCGATTTCTTAGCCAATATGAGTCATGAAATTAGAACTCCGCTCAATGGAATTATTGGTTTTACTTCGTTGTTAATGGAGACTAAATTAGAAGAAAAACAACAAAAATACATGTCAACCATAAATGAATCAGCGATGACATTGATGGATATTGTGAATGATATTTTGGACTTTTCTAAGATTGAAGCAGGAAAATTAGAACTTAAAATTGAAGAAGTAGATCTTTTTGCATTGACAAATCAGATAATTTCATTATTTAAATACCAGGCAACTCAAAAGCAAATTGATCTGATTTTGAATATTGATGCTAGTGTACCTCAGTTTGTTTTTGTTGATCTTTTACGATTAAAACAGATTGTAGTTAATTTATTAGGCAATGCCATCAAGTTTACCCAAAAAGGGCAAATACGATTGGATATTGAAGCTTTATTGCCTATTGAAGCTGATTATGTCCATCTTAGTTTTTCGGTAAAAGACACAGGAATAGGAATTAATCCAAAGAATCGAGATAAAATTTTTCACTCCTTTGTGCAGGAAGACAATTCAACAAGTCGTCAATTTGGAGGCACCGGATTAGGATTGGCTATTTCCAATCAGCTTTTAGAGTTGATGGATTCTAAATTACAATTAGAAAGTATTCCGGGAGAAGGAAGTAATTTCTATTTTTGCATTACTTTAAAAAAATCAAATTTTAAAATTCAACATCAATCACAATCAGAGAAAATGACTGTAGCGAAGCCAATTCCCGGAAGCAAGAAAGTTTTAATTGTAGAAGACAATAAGATTAATATGTTTTTGGCCAAAACACTGATTCAAAAAATTATTCCTGATTGCTCTATTTTAGAGGCTTTTGATGGGGAGCAAGCCGTTGAGCAATACAAAATCCAACAACCGGATATTATTTTGATGGATATTCAAATGCCTAATAAAAACGGTTTTGAGGCCACTTATGAAATTAGAAAAATCGAAGAAAACTCATTTACACCTATTGTTGCCCTGACTGCAGGAATATTTATTGAAGAAAAAGAAGAATGTTTAAAATCAGGGATGAATGATTATATAACAAAACCCATCATCCCATCTGATTTAGAAATTGTACTCAATAAATGGTTAGTGGGGTAATAAAACTTAATCAAAAATTTTTTTTTTCGGTTTTTATCAATGAGTTAGAGAGTAATCCGCCTATTAAGGCACCGTAGAGGGTGGCATTAATAGGTTTTGAAGTGATGACACAAGTTCCTGTAATACATCCCACATAGTGGTAATACAAATAGCCGGCTACTGCGCCAATTAATATTCCTACGAGTGTGATTATGATTGTTTTTTTGTTCATTTTATGCTTTTTTCAGAAATAACATTGATAATTGCATTTTTATCTAAAACTCCCGATTGTCTCCACAATTGCTTTCCGTTTTGGAATAAAATCATTGTAGGAACTCCACGCACCTGATATTGCGCAGCAACTTGCTGGTTTTTATCGACATCAATTTTTATAATGGAAATTTGCTCTCCTAATTGGTCTTTGACTTCTTTTAAAATCGGACTCAACATTTTGCAGGGACCACACCAGGTAGCGAAAAAATCGACTAAAATGGGTTTTTCAGATTGAATTAATTTATCGAAATTACTGTTCATAGTTGGGATTGTTAGTTGTTTTAGGATTCGATTTGGAGTATTTTGTATTTTTCGTCATAAGAGACTATTGTTTGTAGTTCCTGTAGCGGGATTTCTTTTTTGCTGATAATTAAAACTTCGGAAAAGTCAGTACTCATACTTACATTTAAAACCTCGTTAATGGCTGAAAATTTTGTTGACACAGTTTCCATACAACCGCTACAAGTAATTCCTTCGAAGCTATAAAGGCGAACCTGAACAGTACTATCCTTTTTAAATTCAAAAAACAACTCTGAATTTTTTCGTGGTTCTGCCGAATTTTTTGCCATTTCTAATTTTGTGAAAACAAAAGCCTCTTTAAAAAGCATTTCATATTCGTTTTGGCTTCCGCCAAAAGGAGGACTCACATCAAAAGTTCGATTGAACAATAATCCCGAAAGTATTCCGCCATCAACTAGAAGCTGGTGCATTTTCCAAACGTATTTTTGACGTAAAAATGGTGGTAATGCACAGAAAAAAGTTTGTTCGATAATGAGATCATATTCTCCTTGATGTTCAAAAAAATCACCTAATACAATCTTGATATTCGGATTATCAGCAAATTTTTGTTGCAGCATCGCTACTAATGTTGGCGCAATATCAATAACAGTAATATTGGTAAAACCTTTTTCTAAAAGATATTCGGCTTCATAAGTGTTGCCACATCCTGGAATTAAAATGCGGGATTCTTTGTTTACTAATGAGTCGATATAATTTTGAATAGGAGGGGCAATTGCACCTAAATCCCATCCGGTTGCCTGAGCTTTGTACTGCGTATCCCAATATTTCTGATCTAAAGGACTTTCGCAAGATATAGTACAGCATTGTTCATTATTCATACAGTAATATTTTTATATTTTAAAAGCTTATTCATGACATTCGTATTTTTATCAAATGTCATGAAAGCATAGTTATGCAGAGTTACAAAAGATTTTGTAACCCAAATTTCATCTCTTAATTTTGTTGCTTTTAAGCATCTAATTAGCTTAGTTTTTCTTTATTCTTTTTGTAAGTATCAATTCCCCAGGGAGTATAAAAAGGGCAAAAATTGATTCCTACAGTAATTAATAACATTCCGGCAAAAGCCATTGCAGCAATTCCTAAATTCCCCGGAATGTTTCCTGTAAAATACAATACTGCAATTGCTACTGCAATAGTCACACGGATTGTTTTGTCTGTTTTTCCCATATTATGTTTCATGATTTCTAGAATTTAAGGGTTAAAAATACTGGCTAATCATAATACAAATTTAAGGATTAATCGTCTTAAAATCAATAATTTAGTTGTTTAATGTTTTGCTTTGGCATACAAAATCAGTTTTAGGAACAGTCGTTTTTGCAATAGCATTAAAACCACCTTCAATCTCGGTAAAATTTCTAAAACCTCTGGCTTGTAAAATAGATGCAGCTATCATACTGCGATATCCTCCGGCACAGTGCAGATAAAAATTTTCCTGTGGATTGATATCTTTAATCCAATCATTGATATAAGCTAATGGTTTTGAATATGCTTCTTGAACATGTTCGGCAGCGTATTCACTTTCTTTACGAACATCGATAATTTTGCTTTCGCCAATTTTTACTTCATGGGCAAATTGTTCTGCTGGAATTCGATTGATGGTGTCGATTTCAAATCCTGCTTCCTCCCAGGCTTTAAAACCACCTTTAAGATGACCAATAATGTTATCAAAACCTACACGGCTCAGGCGGGTTACGGTTTCTTCTTCCTGATCAATTTCGGTAACTAAAATAATAGGTTGTTTTACATTGGCTATCAACGCACCTACCCAGGGAGCAAAATCGCCTTCGATACCAATATTAATGGACTGCGGAATAAAACCTTTGGCAAAATCAGTATTTTTACGGGTATCTAAAATTAAAGCACCAGAATCTTCAGCAACGGCTTCAAAATCTTTGGCTTCAATGGCTTTCATTCCGTGGTTTAAAACCGATTCAAAACTTTCATATCCCTGTTTGTTCATCGCTACATTCATTCCAAAATAAGCTGGTGGAGGAAGTAATCCGTCGGTTACTTCTTTGATAAATTCAGTTTCGGTCATATTAGCTCTCAAAGCATAATTAGTGGCTTTTTGATTTCCAATGGTCGAAACAGTTTCTTTACTCATATTTTTACCGCAGGCACTTCCGGCTCCATGTGCAGGATATACAATTACATCATCCGGCAAAGTCATGATTTTATCTCTTAATGAATGGTATAAAGTTGCTGCTAATTGTTCCTGAGTCATGTGAGCGGCTTTTTGTGCCAAGTCAGGTCTTCCTACATCGCCAATAAATAAAGTATCACCGGAGAAAATAGCATGTTTTTTGCCATTTTCATCAATTAGCAAATAAGTAACACTTTCCATGGTGTGCCCCGGAGTGTGTAAGGCTTGTATTGTAATGTTTCCAATGTTGAATTCCTGACCATCAGTTGCAATAATAGCGTCAAATTCAGGTTTGGCAGTTGGCCCATATACAATTGGAGCCGCAGTTTTTTTGCTCAAATCCACATGTCCTGAAACAAAATCGGCGTGGAAATGGGTTTCGAAAATGTATTTTAGTTTGACCTTATCACGTTTTAAACGATCTAAGTAAGGTTGAATTTCACGCAAAGGGTCTATAATTGCCGCTTCGCCATTTGAAGTAATGTAATAAGCACCTTGAGCAAGGCATCCAGTGTATATTTGTTCGATTTTCATAATCACTATTTTAATTTGATGTAACAAAGATAAAGTTTGCCTGAGCGGGATATAGTGACTAAAGTTACAGAAAGAATTTTAATTGTCAGTTTTCTAAAAATGGAGAAAAAAAGTAAATTAAAATGGATTTTTCATGAGGGTTTTTAGAGGCATTTGAATTAAATTTGGGCTATTAAAAAAAACTCCTTTCCAATGGAAGAAATGCTCTTTTATGACCGAATGCAATTTGCGTTTACCATTACCTTTCACTATTTATTTCCGCAGTTAACAATGGGACTTTCGTTAATCATTGTTTATTTCAAATGGAAATTCTTAAAAACAAACGATCCACATTACAATAAAGCCACACATTTTTGGATGCGCATTTTTGCACTCAATTTTGCTATGGGTGTAGTTACAGGAATCCCAATGGAATTTCAGTTTGGAACCAATTGGGCTAAATTTTCGGAACTAACAGGTGGGATTATCGGGCAAACTCTGGCTATGGAAGGCATGTTTTCATTCTTTCTGGAGTCTTCTTTTTTAGGGATGTTTTTATTTGGTGAAAAAATTCTTGGACATCGATGGCATTTTGTAACCGGATTATTGATTTGTTTGGGTTCCTGGGCCAGCGGATTTTTGATTATTGCTACGCATTCCTGGATGCAGCATCCGGTGGGTTACGAAGTATTGGAAAACGGAAAATTTGTATTGACTAATTTTTCGGCTTTGTTTACCAATGTGTGGTTGTGGCCTTCGTATTTACACAATCAAATGGCATCTATGGTTACCAGTTCTTTTGTAGTGGCAGGAATTGGAGCTTTTTATATTTTGTTAAACAAAAATGTTTCTTACGGAAAATTGTTTTTGAAAACAGGAGTTGTTTTTGGATTGATTTCGAGTATTATTGTTGCGATGCCAACAGGAGATTTATTGGCTAAAAACGTGGTGAAACATCAGCCGGTAACTTTTGCGGCTATGGAAGGAATTTTCCATACGGAGAAAAAAGGAGCCGAAATTGTTCTTATTGGGCAGCCAGACGTCAAAGACAAAAAACTGGATAATAAAATTGCAGTGCCCAATGTATTGAGTTTTTTAACTTATGGTAATTGGGATACCGAAGTGAAAGGATTAGACCAATTTCCTGTAGACAAACATCCAACTAATATTTCGGGATTGTACTATGCTTATCATATTATGGTGGGTTTAGGAACGCTTTTTATTGGCGTGATGGTATTGGCCGCTTTTCAATTGACTCGAAAACAATTGTTTCAAACCAAATGGCTTTTGTGGGCGTTTTTATTCCTAATGCCATTTCCTTATATCGCCAATATTACGGGCTGGTACACGGCAGAATTAGGTCGCCAACCTTGGTTAGTGTATGATTTATTGCGCACTGCCGATGGGGCTTCACCAACGGTTTCCTCCGGGAATACCTTATTTACGCTGATGGGGTTTGTAGGTTTGTATGCCTTGTTAGGAATGTTGTTTGCTATTTTAGTTGGAAAAATTATTTATCACGGTCCTGAACCAAAACATTCTTAAATTTTTTTTAAATAAACCATTAAGAAGTTAAGCTTAATTAAGTATTAATTTTTCTTAATTTCTTAATGGTTTAAAATGAATTTATAAAATATTTATTTGTCAAAAAATATAAAAAATAAACTATGGAATTCTTTTGGTATGTTGTATTAATTGGCATTTTGGCGACTTATTTAGTGCTGGATGGTTACGATTTTGGAGCGGGAATTATTCATTTGTTTTTTGCCAAAACTGAAAAAGATAAAAAAGCAATTACAAATGCTATTGGACCTTTTTGGGATGCCAATGAAGTGTGGCTGATTGCCGCAGGTGGTGTTTTGTTTTATGCTTTTCCTACCTTGTATGCAGCTTCGTTTAGCGGATTTTATTTACCGTTAATGATGATTTTATGGTTGCTTATTTTTAGAGCGGTAGGATTAGAATTGCGAGGCCAAATTCACAATCAGATGTGGGAAGCAGTTTGGGATAAAGCTTTTGGAATTGCTAGTTTCTTGTTGGCTTTGTTTTTCGGAATGGCATTAGGAAACGTTGTTCGCGGTGTAAATCTCGGGATGGTAACGAATGGTGTTTCTACTCAGGAACCGCATTTTTTCTTCCTGCCGTTGTGGAATCCTAGTTTCAGTCCGGAAGCGGCTGAACTAGGAATTATCGACTGGTTTACGCTTTTTCTGGGCGTGGTAAGTGTAGTGGCTTTGATGATTCATGGCGCCAATTGGATTATTTATAAAACCAATTCGTCGTTGAATGCGCAATTAAAAAATGTGGTTTACAAAATGAATTTTGTTCTGTTGGCATTGGTAATTGTTTCACTTTCTGTTTGGCATATAATTGAGAAAAAACCTTTCCATAATTTTATTGATAACCCCATCCTTTTTATTTTTCCGCTGATTACATTTGTGGGTTTGTTTGGGTTATTTAAAGTCAG
This sequence comes from Flavobacterium sp. GSA192, assembly GCF_006386525.1. Lineage (NCBI taxonomy): Bacteria > Pseudomonadati > Bacteroidota > Flavobacteriia > Flavobacteriales > Flavobacteriaceae > Flavobacterium > Flavobacterium sp. GSA192. The sequence continues at coordinate 133,043 of NZ_VAHC01000003.1, forward strand.
AACTTTTAAGAAAGATGGCACCGGATTTTTGTTTTCGACTCTTTTCCTCGTTGGCGGATTTACATCTACAACAGCTTCTATTTTTCCGGTCGTATTGCCTTCAACTAATAACGTTAATCCTTCTTTGACCATTTACAATGTTGCCAATGGCGAATATGCATTATCAGTAGGTATATATTGGTTTGCTATTGCATTAGCTTTGGTAATTGGCTATTTTATTATTCAATACAAAGTCTTTAACGGGAAAATGGATGATGTGGGTTATGGGGAGCATTGATTTTACGAAGTTTTGATTGTAAATAGGTTTAAGATTTAACTAAAGTGTTTTTAATAAAATGAGAAGGTTTCTATTGCTACTATTAGGTCTTTTTATTATGATTTCATGTAATGAGAACAAGAAAAAAGATATAGAGAAATCAAATGTTGTTAACAGAAAAATAATTATTTCAAAAGATAAGAAATCTAAAGATTTGTTATCAGCAGTAAATAGCGACACTTTAGTTATTAATTATAAATGTGCAGTAATATACGAGCCAACAGAAAAGAGTATTCAAAGGAGTAAAAAAGATGTTAATGAAGAAAACTTTGATATTGGTTTAGATGATGTTCTTTTTTATATCAGTGAATCCACAGAATATTTAGAATCAAAGAAAATAAAAGTTATTACAACTGAAAATAATAAAATTTTGAAATTCAATTCAAATGATAAAAATATGACAATTATAAATCTTGATTTGGAAAAAGAAATGTTTGGAATTTATTTATTTGACCCAAAACAAAAACCAAAAAAGGTTAATATAATAGACATAAGTGATGAATTTGAATCTTATATGAAATAAAATATGATTATCTAAAACAACTAATTTTAATATATCTTTGCCACTTTCTGCCTTTTGGCAAAATCAATATCAAATGAATATAATAGCAGTCATTCCCGCCCGTTACGCTTCCACAAGATTCCATGCTAAATTAATGCAGGATCTTGGCGGAAAAACAGTCATTTTAAGAACCTATCAAGCCGCAGTAAACACTAATTTGTTTGATGATGTTTTTGTAGTAACGGATTCGAATTTAATTTTTGACGAAATTGTTGCTCATGGTGGAAAAGCCATTATGAGTATCAAAGAGCATGAATCGGGGAGTGACAGGATTGCTGAAGCGGTTGAAAATCTGGATGTGGATATTGTTATCAATGTACAGGGAGACGAACCTTTTATCAATGCCGAACCTTTAAAAGAAGTAATCGAAGTTTTTAAAAACGATTTGGATAAAAAAGTAGATTTAGCTTCGCTGATGTATGAAATCAAAGATGAGGAAGAAATCAACAATCCTAATAATGTAAAAGTGGTGGTGAATCAAAACAATTTTGCCTTGTATTTTTCACGTTCGGTTATTCCGTATCCAAGAGAGCAAAATGTGGGTGTGCGTTATATGAAACACATTGGGGTGTATGCTTTTAGAAAACAGGCTTTGTTGGATTTTTATCATTTGCCAATGAAATCTTTGGAAGCTTCTGAAAAATTAGAGCAACTACGCTATTTAGAATTTGGCAAACAAATTAAAATGGTCGAAACTACTCATGCCGGAATTGGTATCGATACCAAAGAGGATTTAGAAAAAGCCCGAAAAATTGTTTAGTTCTTGAGTGAACGTTTTTTTTTTTTTTTGCCACGAATTCACGAATAAAAATATAATTTGTGAATTCGTGGCTTTATTTTTAAGAACAGTGTTTGTTCTGTTTTTTTAATCTAATTTTTCAATCACAATTAATTCGTTATGTATTTCAACTCTTGGAATTGTTTTGATTGAAAAATATTCTGTTTTAAATTCGTTAATCAATTTTTGATTGCGAAGATTCTCTTCAGGGTTCAGAAGCATCGTGTTGAAAAGGATAAAACCTTTACTTTTTAATAAAAAGCAAATTCTGTCTATAAAAAAAGATTCGAATAGGAAATTTGGCATTTTGGTATCCTGAAAAATATCAACAATAATTAAATCGTATTTATCTTTAGTTTTTAAAACAAATTCAAAAGCATCATCAATTACTATATTGAGTTGCGGAATTTTATCCAATTTAAAATATTGATTTGCTATTTTTATCATTTCGGCATCAATTTCAACTCCTGTAATTTTTCCTGAAAACTGAATGTCGTCCACCAAAGTTTTGATGACACTTCCTCCGGCAACACCAAGTATTAAAATGGATTCCATCTTTTTTATTTTGGCAAAGCCAATATTTTTCAAACCTAATTTCAAAATGCGTTGCAAACTTCCGTATGAATAATTAGTGTTTAGGGAATCCATAACTAAATCACCATTAGCCCAGGTAATTTCTATAGATTGGCTCAAAGCCGATTTTTGGCTATAAATTTTTATAGGGTAGAAATAGCTAAGTAATCGTTTAATCATGAATGGCTTTTTATCAAAAATAGCTTTTATATTTTTAAACTAAGGATGGATTTTCTGTAAAAAAAATATAATTTTTTAAAACCGAGCAATTGTTTTTTTCGTAGATGATATAAACTTTAAAATTATAGTTATGAAAAATCTACTCTTCTCTTGTGCTATTGTAGCAATGTCATTTGTTTCCTGTGATAATGATGATACTCCAATGAGTAATCCCGAATTGACAATGGTAACATCAAGTAATACTTCAGGAAAAGTAACTTATGTTAATTTATTAGAGCCAACTGCAATGGTAAAGTCATTTACTATCTCCTCTTTAGATGCTGAGGGAATTTCGTATAATCCTAAATCAGATACGTTAATTGTTGCTTCTCGTACTAATAATAGACTGGAGGCTTATTCGGGGGTTAAAGCTGCTGCAATATCGGGTTCTACTTCGCTAACATTGTCTCTGAACGGTTCTAATCTCGATTTTACTAATGCCAGGGAAACAGCGGTTTCGGGAAACAAAATTATTGTTGCTCAGGATGAGTCGGTTTCAAATGGCCTGGTTAATAAACTATTGGTTTATCAAAAAACTTCGTCAGGATTTACGCTTTTAAATTCTTATACCGTTAATTTTAAATTATGGGGAATACACATGGAAGGTAACGATCTTTATGCTGTGGTAGATTTAACGGGAGATATTGTTCAGTTTAAGAATTTTATGAGTAATACTTCCGGAGCTATAACAGCTACTAAACGTGTTACTATTGAGGGGCTTGTAAGAACGCACGGAATTACGTATTCAGCCAAAGATAATTTAATGGTTTTGACTGATGTTGGGGCTGCTGCTTCTGATTCTGATGGCGGATTGATTTTTATCAAAAATTTCATGAGTGTTTTTGCAGCTACAGCTAATATGGGAACTATTAATATGAGCAACCAAATTAGGATTTATGGTCCTAACTCGCAATTAGGAAATCCGGTAGATGTGGGTTATGATTACGTTAGCAATACGACTTATGTGGCAGAGCGATTAAATGGAGGAGGAAAGGTTTTGAGTTTTGCTCAAGCAACAGTATCTGCTGATGCTACACCTTTGACTGTAAGATCAGAAGCTGGTGTAACTTCAATTTTTGTTATAAGAAAGTAGAAGTAGGTTTTACTTGTTTTGAATAGTCCTAAATGTGAATAAAAAAGCATTTAGGGCTATTTTTTTTGATTTGGATTAAAGGTTTTAAAAGTGCCGTCTTTATAGAAAAACACTATTTTTTCAATATCTTCTTCAAATAAATTTTTAATCATTTCATTTGAATGTTGGGGTAAAGTAGTTTTTGTTTCTTCGATAATACTTTTCGAAAATAAATCTTCAGCAATAGCAGGGTTTGGATTTATTGATAAAGGAATGGAAGTGGAGTTGATTGTTGATTCTGATTCAGTTGCTGTCAAATTGTTTTTAGGAAAATCACCTTTGCCATTTAAAATCCAATACAAATCTACTTCAGGATACACATCCAGAATTTTGAGGATAAAATCCAGACTTGGTTTATTTCTTCCCGAAAGGAGATGGGATAAACTGGAGCGTTGCACACCAATTCTATCGGCAAATGCAGAAGCGTTGATGCTGTAATAATCCAGTATAATTTCGAGTCTTTTTATAAAATCGTCAGTGTTTACCATTGTAAAATGAAGTTTGAAATACGGTATTTACAAATGTAACCAAAACTAGTTTGGATTACAAATTTACAGTTGTAAATCGATGTTAAATATCTTTAGTAGTTTATATTTAGGTTTAATTGTTTCTACTTAAGTTACTGAAATAATTATATTTATATATTGTTTTAAAAACGAATAACATTTGTTAACTGTTTTGAATTAAGCTTGTCTAATAAGGCTAGAAAAACTGTTTACAATATTAAAACAATTCAATAAAATTCAGTTTACAAATGTAAAAATAAAGATGTTTACTTTTGTAAATCAAATATATTAGATTATGAATTTAGAGCAGTTGTTTCTTGACAACAAGGAAAAAACGATTGAAGGCAGGTATTTGACATTAGAGTCTATTGAGCCTATTTTGAAAAGAATTAATACAGATAATCAACTTTCGGTTATTGGAAAATCAGTTCAGGGAAGACCAATTTATAAGTATGTTATTGGTGCCGGAAAAACTAAAATTTATCTTTGGTCACAAATGCATGGTAACGAAAGTACCACTACAAAAGCATTATTTGACTTTTTAAATGTGTTGCATAGTGGTTCTGATTTGGCCAAAGAATTATTGAGTAGTTTTACTTTTTGTTGTTTACCTATGTTGAATCCTGATGGAGCTACATTATATACTCGTGCTAATGCCAATGAAATTGATTTAAATAGAGATTCACAAGATCTTACTCAACCGGAAAGTAAAGTTTTGCGAGCGGTTTTTGAGGAATTTCAACCTGATTTTTGTTATAATCTTCATGATCAACGTACTATATTTGGTGTTGCTGATACCGGAAAACCCGCTACTGTATCTTTTTTGGCGCCTTCTTATAATGAAGAAAGAGAAATAAATGATTCCAGACAAAAAGCTATTAATCTGATTGCCGGAATGAATGCTGTTTTGCAGGAATTTATTCCGGGGCAAATAGGTCGATTTGATGATTCGTTTAATATTAATTGTATTGGCGATACCTTTCAGTATTTAGGAGTGCCAACAATTTTGTTTGAGGCAGGTCATTTTCCGGGAGATTATCAAAGAGAAGTTACCCGAAAATATGTTTTTATGGCGTTGGTTTCGAGTTTCACAATACTTAACGAAAACGTTATAGAAATTAATAGAACGGAGGATTATTTGAATATTCCTCAAAATAAAGTCGTTTTTTATGATTTTATATACAAAAAGGTTAAAATAAATTATGACGGTATTGAAAAAATAACGAATTTTGCTGCACAGTATAAGGAAGAATTGGTTGATGGTAAAATCAATTTCAACGCTTATATTGCCAGACTTGATGATTTAGAAGGATTCTTTGGTCATGAGGTTTATGATGCTCAGGGAGCTCTTTATGAAGATGGTGGTGAAAATGTTCCTAAATTAGATCAAAAAGCAAATTTTAGTTTAGATAAAAAACTTAATTTTGTTAATGGACTGATAAAAAACTAATTTTTTGTACGAGTTTATCAATTTAATGTATATTTTTATGCTTTAAAATGATAATTAATAATATAATTAAAGAAATATGAGTAAGTTCCGTTTAGATGAAGTAGATCATCAGATATTAGACATGTTGATTGACAATACGAGAGTTCCGTTTACAGATATCGCTAAAAAGTTATTGATTTCTGCTGGAACAGTCCACGTTAGAGTTAAAAAAATGGAAGACGCAGGTATTATAATGGGATCCTCATTGGTTCTTGATTATGATAAATTAGGTTATTCATTTATTGCTTACGTAGGGGTGTTTTTAAATAACACTTCTCAAACTAAGTTTGTTTTGCAACGAATTAATGAAATTCCATTCGTAACTGTGGCTTCTGTAACTACAGGAAAGTTTAATATTTTCTGCAAGATTAGAGCTAAAGATACTAAACATGCTAAAGATGTAATCTTTATGATTGACGATATTGATGGTGTTTACAGAACTGAAACAATGATTTCTCTTGAAGAAAGTATCAACGACAAGAAGCGTTTGATGCATACTATCTTCAAAAATATGTAATCTAAGAACTTGAATGTTATTTTAAAATAATACCTCAAGTTGACTCTTGGGGTTATTTTTTTTCAAAACAACGATAAAATTAACTAAATAATTCAACAATAATTTATGTACACGCTCCCTAAAATTGAACGTTTTAAACAAAATGTTCTTTCTAAATATAATATTTACAACAGCGTTTTCATTACTTTACCTTTTGATTCTATAGACAATACAGGTGCTTTACTGCCTTTGTTCACAGAGGTTTGTGAAACAGGTTTTAGAAAAATGGAAACACCAAAGGAAATATTTGAGTTTTTCTCTAAAAAATATTTACATACTGACGTAGAGGCCGATAAAATTGATTTAATGTTTCGTTTTATCCAGTATATTGAACGTCAAATTGTATTGTTTGATGCTATAGAAGACGCAGCTTTTCCTATTGTAAATAATATGGAGGGACGTGGTTCTTTGAGAGATATTAAAGAAAAAGCGGATGCCAGAGGGAAAAATGAAGAATTAGTTGAGTTTTTAGAAAATTTTAATGTAAGACCTGTTTTAACGGCGCATCCTACACAGTTTTATCCAGGTGCTGTTTTAGGAATTATTAACGATTTGACTCAGGCAATTCGTGATAATAACTTACTTCAAATCAAACAGCTTTTAGCGCAATTAGGAAAAACTCCGTTTATCAAAAATGAAAAACCAAATCCTTTTGACGAGGCAGTAAGTTTGATTTGGTATTTAGAAAATGTATTTTATAACACCGCTGGTGATATGATGCATTATCTGGAAACTAATATTTCTCCGGAGGGAATTAAAAATCCGATTATCCAACTTGGATTTTGGCCGGGAGGAGACAGAGATGGAAATCCATTTGTAACTACTGATATTACTCTAAAAGTTGCTGACCGTTTAAGAACTTCTATTTTAAAATGTTATTATTTTGAAATGAGAGACTTAAAAAGAAAGTTAACTTTTCCTGGTGTAGATGTTTTAGTTGCTGAACTTGAAAACAAACTATATCGTTCTGTTTTTTATTCAAGAGGTGAAATCTACATTACCTTAGAAGAGTTTAAATCTCAATTAATTAAGATAAAAACCATTATTGTAGAGCAACATCAGTCTTTATATCTTGATGAATTAGAAGCTTTGCTTATCAAAATAAACCTGTTCGGATTCCATTTTGCTACTTTAGATATTCGTCAAAACAGCAAGATTCACGATGCTGTATTCAAAGATGTATTCGATTTTTATTTAGAGAAAGGAGAAAATGTTTTTCCTAAAAATTATTACGAATTATCGGAAAATGAGAAGATTGAAGTTTTAGCAAATGCAAAAGGAGATTTGAATCCTGAAGACTTTAAGAACGATATGACCAAATCGACTTTGGAGTCTATTCGTGCAATCCAACAAATTCAAACAGCTAATGGCGAGTTAGGAGCTAACCGTTACATTATCAGTAACAATGAAAATGCGGTAAATGTCTTAGAAGCATTTGCTTTGTTTAGATTAAACAATTGGGAATTCCCTTCAGTAGATATTGTGCCTTTATTTGAATCGGTTGATGATTTGCAAAATGCACATAATGTTATGGAGCAATTATATACAAATCCGGTTTATGCTGCGCATGTTGCAAGCAGAGGAATGAAGCAAACTATCATGCTTGGATTCTCTGACGGTACAAAAGACGGAGGTTATTTAATGGCTAACTGGAGTATCTATCAGGCTAAAGAGCAGCTTACTGCGATGTCCAGAAAATATGGTGTAAAAGTGATATTTTTTGACGGACGTGGTGGACCACCAGCTCGTGGAGGAGGAAAAACACATAAATTCTATGCTTCTTTAGGACCAAATATCGAAAACAAAGAAATTCAGGTAACTGTTCAGGGACAAACTATTAGTTCTAATTTTGGAACTTTAGATTCTTGCCGTCATAACTTAGAAAATTTATTAAGTGCCGGAGTTACCAATCAGGTATTTAATAAAGATTTGAATAAATTATCTGATGAAGATAAAGAGGTGATGAACCAATTATCGGAATTAGGATATAAAAAATATTTAAGCTTTAAGAATCACGATAAATTCATTCCGTACTTAGAGAAAATGAGTACGTTGAAATATTATGCCAAAACTAATATCGGAAGCCGTCCTTCAAAGAGAAGTAAGTCTGAAAAATTAGATTTTAAAGATTTAAGAGCAATTCCATTTGTGGGGTCCTGGAGTCAGTTGAAGCAAAATGTTCCTGGATTTTATGGAGTAGGAGCTGCTTTAAAACATTTTGAAGAAACAAATCAATGGGACAAAGTTCAGGCATTGTATGATAGTTCAATGTTCTTCAAAACATTACTTGAAAATAGTATGATGTCATTGGCTAAATCATTTTTCCCATTAACGGCTTACATGAAAAATGATCCTGAATTTGGAGAATTCTGGCAAAATATCTACGATGAATTTTTGGAAACCAAAAGATTGTTGTTAAAAATTGCCGGTCATAAAGAGTTAATGGAGAATTATCCTGACGGAATAGCTTCAATCCAGGTGAGAGAGCGTATTGTATTACCTTTATTGACAATTCAACAATATGCTTTGTTGCGAATTAATGAATTGAATAAAGAAGCTAATCCGGATGATAAATTAATCAAAGTGTACGAAAAAATCGTAATGCGTTCTTTGTTTGGAAATACTAATGCTAGTAGAAATTCAGCTTAATATTCGATTATGAAGCGCACTGATGTACCTGAAAACGAATATTCTGTATTCAATGCTACTTATATAAATGCAGCAGGTGATGGAGATTTATATGAAGACTTAGAAATAAGTCTTCATGATTTTATTCGTTTTGTTCAGGATATTCCAATGGATAAATTTGATTATCGCTATGCTTTGGGCAAATGGACTATCAAAGAAATTATCCAGCATATCATCGATACGGAACGTGTTTTTGCTTATCGGGCTTTGCGAATTTCGAGAAATGACAAAACGCCATTACCGGGGTTTGACGAAAATGTTTTTGCTTTAAATACAAATGCTAACGACAGACATTTGCAAAGTTTATTGACTGAATTGTCAATTGTCCGTCAAAGTACTTTGGCACTTTTTAAGAGTTTTTCAGATGAACAATTAAAAAGAATTGGAATTGCTTCCAATAATGAAATTTCGGTGCGAGCTATAGGTTTTATTATCATTGGGCATCAAAAACACCATCAAAAAGTTTTTAAGGAGAGGTATCTCCTAAATTAATAAAAACAAGTAGACCAAGTTTCCAACTTGTTTTCAAAAGACATCGTATTAGCGGGACTAGTAGAAGGCATTACATAAAAAGTAATGCCTTTTATTTGCCCAAAATTTTTAATAAAATAGCGGTGGCTTTCTTTTCCGTTAAAGATGATCTTTTTAATATTTGGATATTGTTTGAATAAATTTTCAAAATCATTTGGCTTATGATTTTTGATGTGAATGTCTAAACTTCCTTTGCGTTCGCAATTTTCCAGAACATCCCAAATTCCAATTTTGTTAGTTTGTAATACTTTTATTTTTTCTTCGAAAACGGTAGCAACGGGTAATTTGTCAAATATAGTGTAAATTATTTTCCAGAAATGATTGCGTGGATGTGCATAATATTCCTGTTTTTCTAGCGAAGCAATTCCGGGCATGGTTCCCAGAATTAGAATTTCGGTTTCTGCGTTGACAAAAGGAGGAAAGGAATGAATCATAATTACTTAGTTGTTATTTTCTTCTTTTTCAATGATTGCCAAAGCAATTCTGATTTTTCCGTAGTCTATTTTTTCTTCAAAATAATCAAAATAAGGTTTTAAAGCAGTAGGATTTTCTAGTTTTACACGGGCTGCTGCTATTAAATTCACTTCTTCATTTGAAACAAATTCGTGTAAATCAATTGAAGCTCCGTCTAAATATAGTTTTGCCAAATGTGACATAATGGTGCTGGCACCTAATTTTCGTTTTGTGGCAATTTCTTCAGTAGAGAATCCTTCTTGGTACAAAGCTAAAGTTTCTTTGTAGGTGCTGGATTCTTTTTTAGATTTTACTTTTTTGTCTTTTTGAAAAGCTATAATGGTTTTAATAAAGGCATCACCATATTTTTCCAATTTGGCTTTTCCAACCCCGTCAATCGCAATCAATTCTTCTTCACTCATAGGGCGATTAATTTCCATTTGGCGTAAAGCGGCATCACTAAAAATTACATAAGCGGGAACATCTTCGTCTTTAGCTATTTCATAACGCAATTTACGTAAGCTTTCAAACAATGAATTGGCTACTGTTTTTGCTTTAGCTGTTGGTTCGGTTTTATTTATTTCTACCTTTTGAACATTGTTGAGTTGGACTTTTGCTCCTTCAAACAAAACTTTCTTGGCTAAAGGAGTTAGTCTTATTTTGTTTTGTTGGTGAAAGGCAATTTCGCAATAACCCAAATTAATCAATTGAATCAGGTATTGATTCCAGTCGTGCCAAGAGGTTTCAATACCTACGCCATAGGTTTTTAAGTTTTGATATTCTTTTTCGTAAATATAGGCGTTTTTTGAGCCTCGTAAAAAATCAACAATTACGGCCAATGGTTCGGACTCCTGAAGTCTAATAATAGCCGAAAGTGCTTTTTGAGCAATGATGGTTCCGTCAAAAAAGGCGGGAGGATTTTTGCAAATATCACAATTGCCACAGTTTTCGGTAACAATCTCGCCAAAATAAGAAAGCAATATTTTTCTGCGACAGCTCAGTGCATCAGTATATTGTTTCATTCTTTCGAGTTTTGCCAATTGGATTTCGGCATTTTGTCCCTGCGAAGCAAATTTTTGCAACTGAATCAAATCGCCATAACTCTCGAACAAAATAGTTTCTGAAGCCATGCCATCGCGACCGGCACGACCAATTTCCTGATAATAGCCTTCGATGTTTTTGGGTAAGTTGTAATGAATTACCCAGCGCACATTGGATTTGTCAATTCCCATCCCAAATGCAATGGTGGCACAAACCACCTGACATTGGTCGTTGATGAATTCATCCTGGGTTTTAGAGCGAAGTTCGCTGTCTAAACCTGCATGATAAGCTTTGGCAGGTATTCCGTTTTTTGAGAGTTTCTCAGCAAGTTCTTCGGTGGTTTTTCTGCTAAGGCAATAAATAATGCCGGAATCGTTAGGTTTTGATTCTATGAATTCAATAATTTGTTTGACTCTGTCTAGGGCAGGGCGCACTTCTAAACTAAGATTTTTTCTATCAAAAGAGGAAATAAAAATTGATGGATTTTTTAATTTTAATTGATTGCTAATATCTTGACGTGTAGCTTTATCGGCAGTGGCAGTTAAAGCAAGAATTGGGGTAGTAGGGAAACGGTTTTTAAGATAGCCTAAATTGGTATAAGCAGGTCTAAAGTCATGTCCCCATGAGGAAATGCAATGCGCTTCGTCAATAGCTATTGAGCTTATGGTAAGTACACTGAAAGCGTTGTCCAAATAGGACAAACTTTCGGGCGCAATGTAAACCAGTTTTACTTTGTTATTTTTTAGGTTTTCAATATGTTGCTGTTGTTCGGCTTCTGTTTGAGTACTGTTAATAAAGCAAGCTGCAATTCCATTGGCTTTTAAACTATCTACCTGATCTTTCATTAACGCAATAAGTGGCGAAATCACGATGGTAATTCCGGGAAACAATAATGCAGGTAATTGAAAACAAATGGATTTTCCGCCACCTGTAGGCATGATGGCTAAGGTGTCGTTGCCTTGTAAAATAGTATTTATAATTTCTTCCTGATTGCTTCTGAATTTTTCAAATCCAAAATTTTCTTTAAGGGTAGTATGTAATATTTGAGAAGTAATCATTTTATGGAATGGTAAAATTAAAAAAGGAACTCTTTTTTTGAGTTCCTTTTTTGTATGTTTTAAGAATTAATCTTCATCATCTTCGTCATCGTCATCGTCCGCAATGTTTTTGTCGTCAGCATCTTCATCGTCGTCGTCTAATTCTGGTTTGTCAACATTGTCATCTTCGTCATCATCATCGCTAATATCATCATCCAAATCTAAACCTTTCATTGGTGCAATTGGCTCGATATCATCGTCTATATCATCGTCTTCGTCAAAATTTTCGATTCTGTCAGCAAGTTTAGTACTTACTTTTACTAAATAGATAGTGTCTTCAGTGCGAACTTCTACAGCTTCTATTAATTCGTTTTTAGCATTTTTGAAACGAATAATATCTTCGTCGTCATATCCATCAGGAAATTTCTCAACTAATAAGTTTAAAATTTCGTTTGTCAGCTTAGCGTACTCAACAATAATTCTTCTCATAAAAATGGTATTATAAATCTAATAAATAAGCAAAAATTAATGGTGCTACAATGGTAGCATCTGATTCAATGATAAACTTAGGAGTTGTAATATCTAATTTTCCCCAAGTAATTTTTTCGTTCGGAACTGCTCCGGAGTACGAACCATAACTGGTTGTAGAATCTGAGATTTGGCAGAAATAACTCCAGAACGGAATGTTGTGCATTTCCATGTCTTGATACAACATTGGAACTACACAAATAGGGAAGTCTCCTGCGATACCTCCACCTATTTGGAAAAATCCAATACCATTTTCACTATTTTTTGGATACCAATCAGCTAAGAAAGTCATGTATTCAATACCTGATTTCATAGTTGATGCTTTTAGTTCTCCTTTAATTACATAAGAAGCAAAGATATTCCCCATAGTACTGTCTTCCCATCCAGGAACAATAATAGGTAAATTTTTCTCAGCAGCAGCATACATCCAGCTGTCTTTTAAGTCAATTTCATAATATTCTTCTAAGACACCTGAAAGTAGCATTTTATACATAAATTCATGTGGAAAATAACGCTCTCCTTTATCGTCAGCATCTTTCCAGATTTTGTAGATGTGTTTTTGCAATCTACGGAAAGCTTCGTGCTCAGGAATACAAGTGTCAGTTACACGGTTTAATCCTCTTTCTAATAAAGCCCATTCGTCTTCAGGAGTTAAATCACGGTAGTTAGGCACTCTTTCGTAGTGAGAGTGAGCTACTAAGTTCATGATGTCTTCTTCAAGGTTAGCTCCTGTACAAGAGATAATCTGAACTTTGTCCTGACGGATAATTTCGGCGAAGATTTTTCCAATTTCTGCTGTACTCATTGCACCAGCCATACTTACCATCATTTTAGCACCATTGGCTAATTGTTGTTCGTAAGCTTTTGCGGCATCGACTAAAGAAGCAGAATTGAAATGTAAATAATGCTTTTCAATAAACTGACTGATCGGTCCTTTACTCATTTTAAGGGGTTTAAATATTTTGTAAACTTATGTGTATTTGAATCTATATCGGCTCAAATATAATGAAATTATAAATTTACTAATTGTGTGTTTTGTTAATTATTTTTTATTTGTAACCTAATATTTTCAACACATCTTCAGAGGTTTGTTGTTCTGAAAATACTTCTGTAGCTAAAATACCATTTTCATCTCTGTCTATTAAGATATGCTTAGGTTGTGGTATTAAACAGTGGTGCAATCCGCCGTATCCACCAATGGTTTCCTGATAAGCTCCTGTATTAAAAAAGCCAATGTAAAGTGGTTTTTCTTTGTTGTATTTTGGTAAATAAATGGCGTTCATGTTTTGTTCCGAGTTGTAATAGTCATCACTATCACAAGTTAAACCTCCTAATAATACTCTTTCGTAAGTATCGTTCCAACGATTCACGGCTAACATGATAAAACGCTTGTTTATGGCCCAGGTATCAGGTAATGTAGTGATGAATGAAGAGTCAATCATATTCCATTTTTCCCTGTCGTTTTGTTGTTTTTGATAAAGAACCTGGTAAATTGCTCCGCCACTTTCACCTACTGTAAATGAACCAAATTCGGTAAAGATATGAGGAACATCAACCTCAGCTTCATCACAGGCAATTTTGATCTGATTGATGATTTCGTCAATCATGTATTGGTAATCGTATTCGAATGCTAAAGAGTTTTTTATTGGAAAACCTCCTCCGATATTTAAACCGTCCAAAGTAGGGCATTCTCTTTTAAGAGCGATGTAAACTTTGATACATTTTACCAATTCGTTCCAGTAATAAGCGGTATCGTTGATTCCGGTATTGATAAAAAAGTGAAGCATTTTCAGCTCTAATTTATCGTTTTCCTGAATTTGTTTTTTGTAAAAAGAGACAATGTTTTTGTATCCAATTCCTAATCTTGACGTATAGAATTCAAATTTAGGTTCTTCCTCAGCAGCAATACGAATTCCAATTTTGAATTTCCCTTTGATTTCCGACTGAAGTAAATCTAATTCTTCATAGTTGTCAATAATTGGAATCGTGTTTTTATGTCCGTTATTGATTAATCGGGCAATATTGCTAATGTATTGGTCTCTTTTGAAACCATTACAAAGGATATAAGTGCTTTTGTTGATTTTACCGTTTTCTAAAAGATTCTCAACAATATTGATGTCAAATGCTGATGAAGTTTCAACATGAATATTGTTTTTGAAAGCTTCATTCATAACAAATTCAAAATGAGAACTTTTTGTACAATAACAATAATAGTATTTTCCCTCATATTTGTTTTTTTCCATCGCTCTACGAAACCAACTTTTGGCTTTGTTGATATTGTTGGAAATCTGAGGTAAATAAGTGAATTTTAATGGGGTACCATACTTTTCAACCAATTTCATCAAATCGATGTTGTGAAACTGAAGATTGTCTTTGTTAAGTTTGAATTCTTCCTGTGGGAAATAGTAGGTTTGATTGATTAGATCAGAATATTTTGTATTCATTGCTTTTAGAGTTTTTGTGATGTTACAGATTAATGTTTAAAATTAAACTGTAATTCAAACTCTAATATTAGCATATACAATTTGTAATTTTTCGTTTCCTGATTTTAAATATTGAAAAACATCAAAACTAAAAGGACTCACTAAATTAAAACGTTTCAATATTCCTAATAAAGAACTATTGTTAACGTTCTGATTTGAGTTGTAATTTCTTTGTTTTTGATCTTTTTTCATTGCGGCAAATGTAAAAAATAAAATATAAGTGATGCAATCCTTTTTTATAAAAAAAATAGTTAAGATTTGTAATCTTCAAAGGCTTCAAGAATCAATTCATTCTCAACAGCTTGATTGATTTTAATCTTTCCGATACCTTCAATTAATGCAAACTGAATGCTTCCGTATTCATTCTTTTTATCATGAATTAATAATTCTAAAATAGGATCGATGTCTGCTTCTTCAAAAATAATATCTTCGTAAATAGACTTTAATACTGCTTTAATTTGGATATATTCTTCTTGAGAAATTAGTCCTTTCTTTAATGAAATATAACTTTCAAGTATCATTCCCACTGCAATTGCTTCACCGTGAAGCAGGGTAGTTTTAACTTCGCTCTCCAAAAAATAACCTTCAATAGCATGACCTAAAGTATGTCCGAAATTTAAAGCTTTTCTAATGTTTTTCTCAGTAGGATCCTGTTTTACAATCTCGTTTTTAATTTCTACTGATCGGTAAATCAATTGGTCAAGTGCATCAAAATCAATAGTTGAAATATCCAGAAATTCTTCCCAGTATTTTTTATCGTAAATCAAACCGTGTTTCAACATTTCGGCAAGACCGGAACGCATTTCGTTTTGAGGAACTGTCTCTAAATATTGAGTATCGATAAGAACCATATTAGGTACATTGATAACACCAATTTGGTTTTTCAAATTCCCTAAATCCACCCCGTTTTTTCCGCCTACCGAGGCATCAACCATAGAAAGTAAAGTAGTTGGGATATGAATAAAATCAACACCTCTTTTAAAAGTTGAAGCTACAAAACCACCAAGGTCAGTAACCACACCGCCACCTAAATTAATAACAAGACTTTTTCTGTCTCCGCCAAGTTCTGTAAGGACTTTCCAAACTTCAACGCAGGTTTCAATGTTTTTGTTTTCTTCACCTGCTTCAAATTCGATAATTTCAACATTCAAATCGGTTTCGATGTAAGGCAATAATTTTGGTAAACAAAACTCATTGGTATTGCTATCTACAAGAATGAATATGTTAGAATATTTATTTTGGCTTAGATGAAGATTTAAAGCTTCGTATCCTTTTTCGTTAAAATAGATTGGGTAGTTATTGGCTTGAATTGTTTGCATCTGTATTTATTAATTTGAAATGCAAAATAAGGTAATTTCTAGTAATTAATATTCATAACTCTGGCTATATTTGTTTTAAATAGCGAAAAAAATGAAAAAATTATTCGATGACACAGAAATTGCTTTTGCTTTAAAAAGTAACACCGATTTAAACACATCCTATTTGCTTTTTAAAATGATGAATTTTAAACCATTGGTAAAAATCGGAACCGGATTTATCAATTTGGCTTTGAAATTACATCTGCCTGTCGAGAATTTAATTCGAAAAACCATCTTTAATCAATTTTGTGGAGGTATCAATGAAGAAGATTGTCTCGAAGTGGTGGATACTATTTTTACCAAAGGAGTTTCAACGGTTTTAGATTATGCTGTTGAGGGAAAAGCTGTAGAAACTGAGTTTGAGAATGCACTCGAAAAAACGCTAAAAATAATTGAATTTGCCAAAGAGCGTCAGGCTATTCCTTTTGCGGTTTTTAAGCCTACGAGTTTTGGACGTATTGATTTGTATGAAAAAACAGGAAAACAGGAAGTTTTAAACCCAGAAGAACAAAAAGAATGGACTGATGTTATAGCTCGTTTTGAGAAAGTGTGTCAAACGGCCTATCAAAAAAATGTACCAGTGTTGATTGATGCCGAGGAAAGCTGGATGCAAAAGGCTGCTGACGAATTAGTTCTTGAAATGATGCAAAAATACAATAAGGAAAAAGCGATTGTTTATAATACTGTGCAAATGTACCGTTGGGACAGAATGGATTATTTGAAAGAAATCTATCAAAAAGCCCAATCGGAAGGTTTTTTTGTTGGAATCAAATTAGTTCGTGGTGCTTATATGGAAAAAGAAAATGAGCGTGCTGAAGAAGAAAATTACAAATCGCCTATTTGTTCCGGCAAGCAGGAAACAGATGAAAATTACGACTTGGCATTACAATATAGTATTGCTAATTTGGATAAATTTTCGCTTTTTGCAGGGACTCACAACGAATCCAGTGCTTATTATTTGATGCTATTGATGGAGGAAAAGAACATCGCTACTAATGATAGCCGAATTTGGTTTGGTCAATTGTACGGAATGAGCGACACGATTAGTTTCAATCTTGCTGCCAGAGGTTACAATGTTGCTAAATATGTGCCTTTTGGTCCTGTAAAAGAAGTGGTTCCTTATTTAATTCGACGTGCTCAGGAGAATACGGCTGTTATAGGACAAACCAGTCGTGAATTAGAAATGATTATTAAAGAGCGGCAACGCAGGAAAAACTCAAATAATTAATAGCTATTTTTAGAAAAAAGATTAGCAGATTGGTTTTTTAATTTAGAGTTAAAGCTCCCAGAATCTCTTCGGACATAAATGGTCCTCCGGGATATTTAGCAGTATAGTCTAGATTTAGCCAGATTTGGTTACGTTCATCAATGTGATAGTGGAGTTGTTTTCCGTAACTTTCCTTTGGAAACAGAATATTTTTGATTAAGTAGTTGGCTGTTTCCAAGTCTTTCATGCTTCCAATAAGAATTTCGGGATAAATGTGTCCCTTGGTGTGAATTAATCTTGGAGTCCCTCCAATAGCGCGAACACAGGCAGCCATTAAAATAGAATGATCATCACAATCACCTGACAAATACGCTAAGGATTCGCTGGCAGTTGCAATATAATCACCGTCTTTAGGATCGCTCACATAATTCCAACGGCTGTTAATTTCTTTAAAAACAGCAAAACATTGAATAATAACACGATAATCAGCATATCCTTTTACATTTTTGAAATTTTTATTAATTGCCATAACGGCAAAATTTCGAACCTTTGGATTTTGGTATTCAATGGCACTCAGAATTTCAGATTTGTTAGGAAAAGGAAGTAGCTTTGAAATAATAATGTCCTGTGGATTTGGATTGTCAGACATAGTGTAAATCATCGAATCATAATCCTCATAAACACTCTCAAAACCATAGTTTCCTAACACTGTTCCGTAAAACAGCATCATGATATAAAGAATCATGCAAAAGATAATAATGGTTCTTAGAAGCCTTAAAACTAGTTGTGTAGCTATTAAAATAAAAAGAAATAAGAGTATTCGATCCAGATTGAGTACCCAATTTAATTCGATTAAGTTTTGGTGTGCGATGATAAAAGCAGGAATACTAATCAAAATATTCAAAACAAAAATAATAACATCATCCCAAGGCTTCTTGACCTGAAATCGCTGTTTTATATTTTGAAGATTAAGATTTTTAAAGTTTATCATGCCAGGCAAAAAAGGAAAAACTATACTGTTTTAACTATTTCATCAAAAGTACCTATTTTATTAATAATTTTAAGTTTTAATAACTGATTTTGAATATTGTTTAACATTTCTTCAGTTAATTGCTCTTGTGACCATTCTGTCAGGGAAAGCCATTCCTGAATATCAGCTGTTTTTTGCTGGTATTTATGAGCCAAAACACTATCAATATCCGGTATTGACTTAAAAGAAGCTGTTTTTTTATTGATAATAGCTAAAATTTTATGAATGATTTCCGGTTCTTTTTCCAAAATTTCATCACGTACTGCAATTACAAAACAAGGCCAGGGAGTAGGGCAGTCGGCTATTCTTCTAAAAATACCTTTATCGACTAAGGGCTTGGTCATAAAACGTTCCCACATAAAATAATCAGCAGTTCCATTAGTTAAAGCTTCGACAGCGCCGTCAATAGTATTTACAATTTTAAATCGAAGTTTATCGGTTTCCCAACCCTGATTATAGGCATTTACATAAGCCATTAATTGCGAACCCGAACCCAAACGGGAAATAGCCACTTTGGTATTTTCAAGATCTGCTAAGGTCTTATAATTGGATTTTGCAGCTACGTGAATTCCCCAAATTAAAGGCGAATCAACATAAACCTGTACAATTTTTGTTGGATTTCCGGCTACAATATCTTTAACAATGCCTTCCGAAAGAATGACAGCAATATCAGTCTCACCATCGCGAAGCATTTGGCACATTTTACCGGTTCCTTCGGGAACATCCCTCCATTGCAAATCGATGTTTTGACTTTCGAATTCTTTATTTTCAAGACTTAAATGCCAGGGCAAATTAAAGTGTTCCGGTACTCCTGCTATTTTTATTGTTTTCATTGTACTTAATTTTTTAGGACACAGATTTAAGAAATCTATAAAATTATTTAAATTTCTTAAATCCGTGTTCCATATCAGCTTATATTATTGGCTCAGCTTTTCTAAAGTATAACTAATTAATTTATCAATCGTTTGATAAGGATTTTTGCTAAAAGTTCCATTGGCACGATTAGCAATAATAGCGTTTAGCGAAATGGCCTTATGTCCTAAAAGAGCAGAAAGTCCATAAATGGCTGCGGTTTCCATTTCGAGATTTGTTATCTGAATTCCATTGAATTGAAACTGATCCATTTTTTTATTCAAATCAGCATCCTGAATATTCAAACGTAAAATTCTTCCCTGAGGACCGTAAAAACCTCCTGCAGTAGCTGTAAATCCTTTATGAATTATAGCGGAATAGAAATGATTGACTAAAGTTTCACTTGAAGGAATTACATAAGGTTTTCCTTTTTGCAAATCCCAATTAGTTTGTTCAATAAAAGCACTTTCTATTTCCGGATTTAAAATAGAATCAACACAGTAGGAGCGAAGCATATTATCCAAACCAATAGCATATTGACTCATCACAAAGCTATCCACCGGAATATGAGCCTGAAGCGAACCCGAAGTTCCTATTCGAATAATATTTAAAGAAGTAAGCTTCTCTTTAATTTTTCTGGTTTCAAAATCAATATTGACCAAGGCATCCAGTTCATTCAAAACAATATCAATATTATCAGGACCAATTCCTGTAGAAATCACGGTAATTCTTTTGCCTTTGTAAGTCCCGGTTTGTGTTTTGAATTCTCTTTTTTGAATGGTAAATTCGATATTGTCAAAAAGTGCGGTGATTTTCTCCACCCGTTCCTGATCTCCCACAAAAATAATATCCTGAGCAATATGCTCGGGTTTTAAATTCAGATGATAAATGCTTCCATCCGGGTTTAGAATCAATTCTGATGCTTGTATCATTTTTTAATTTCCTAAGATTCTAATTAGTAAAGTGTTTTTTGCAACTCCAATTGTAAAATTCTGAAATCTAAATTCTGAAATCTACAATCAATTACCCTCCAACACGCTTGGTTTTAAAACCTTTTTCTTGTAAAATTTTCATGATTTTGTCACGATAGTCTCCCTGAATGATAATAGCTCCGTCTTTGAAACTTCCACCAACACTTAATTTGGTTTTAATTTCTTTGGCAAGAATCTTAAAATCTTCGTCATTGCCTTCGTAACCTTCGATTATAGTGGTTACTTTTCCTTTTCTTTTTTCGAATTTACAAATCATAGGTTCTTTTTGAACATATAATTCATGTGATGTTTCTTTTTTTTCTTCCGGTTCGTTGCTAGGAACATGATCCGGGAATAAGTTTTTTAATTGGTCCTGTAGATCCATAATTTATGTTTTTTGGAACACAGATGAAACTGATTCGCTAAAGCGAAAACACAGATAAAACAGATTTTTAATTGATAAAATCTGTTTTTTTTCTGTGTCTTTATAAAGTAAATCCGTTCTATCCGCGTCCTATTTTTATTTCTTAATTAATCCTAAATCCACTAATCGCTCGTACAGAAAATCCCCTGCGGTAATATCTTCAAATTGTTTTGGATTATCGTTATCAATACAGTTTTCTAAACAATTCAAAGGCATATCGCTCACCGGATGCATAAAAAACGGTATGGAATAACGTGAAGTTCCCCATAATTCTCTTGGAGGATTCACCACTTGATGGATAGTCGATTTCAATCTGTTATTAGTATGACGGGATAACATATCGCCCACGTTGATTACTAATTCGTCTGGCTCTGCAATAGCGTCAATCCATTCTCCACCGTGATTTTGAACCTGAAGTCCTTTACCCTGAGCGCCCATTAAAAGTGTTATTAAATTAATATCACCATGAGCAGCTGCGCGAATAGCATTTTCAGGTTCAGAGGTAATAGGAGGGTAGTGTATGGGTCTTAAAATGGAATTTCCTTCTTTGGTGTAGTCGTCAAAATAGAATTCGTCCAGTCCTAAACGCAAAGCCAAGGCTCTCAAAACATAGATCCCTGTTTTTTCAAGCATTTGATAGGCTTGTTTTCCAATTTCATTGAATCGAGGCAATTCTTTTACGTTGATGTTTTCAGGATATTCTGAGGCGTATTTTGAATCTGCGGATACATATTGTCCAAAATGCCAAAATTCCTTTAAATCGCCTTCTTTTCGTCCTTTAGCGTGCTCTTTACCAAAAGAAACATATCCTCTTTGTCCTCCAAGCTCTGGATTTTCATAGCTTCGTTTAATCTCTAGTGGCAAACTGAAAAATTGTCTGATTTCGCTATACAGTTCTTCAACCAGTTGCTGGTCTAAAAAATGTCCTTTTAAGGCGACAAAACCAATGTCTTCAAAAGCATTTCCAATTTCGTTTACAAATTTTTGTTTGCGTAGCGGATCGTTTGATAAAAAGTCGCCTAAATCAACACTAGGGATGTTTTGCATATTGTATAATTTTATTTTATGTAACAATAGTAAAGAGTGTCTGAGTTCTCTTTACAAATGTATTTAATAGAATTTTAAAATGAAATGGTTCGTGAAAATTAGGGATAAAAAAAACGCTTCAATTTCTTGAAGCGTTTTGTGGGGAGAGCAGGATTCGAACCTGCGAAGTTTTCACAGCAGATTTACAGTCTGCCCTCGTTGGCCGCTTGAGTATCTCCCCGAAGCCTTTGAGTACAACAGTTGTTTGTTGTTGTTAGCGGTGCAAATATAGGAACACTTTTCGTTTCTGCAAACTAATTTTGGACTAATTTTGCATTATTTTCTAAGGTTTTTTTTAACCTATTGGTCTTGAATAAAATAAAAAATCTCCACTAGGGAGATTTTTTATTTTTATGCTTTTAAAATGCTTTATTTAGTTAAAAGTTCTATGATTTTTGCTCTCAATTCAGCACCTCTTAAGTCTCTTGCGACTACTTTTCCTGAAGCATCCAGTATAAAAGTAGCAGGAATAGCGTCAACTTTATATTGAGCTGCTATTGGTTCTTGCCAGCCTTTTAAATTAGAAACCTGTGGCCAGGTCAATTTGTCTTTTGCAATAGCTTCTTTCCATTTGTTTGCATCTTCATCTAAAGATACTCCAATAATGTTAAGACCTTTTGAGTGTAGCTCTTTGTAAAGAGCTACTACATTTGGGTTTTCCCTTCTGCACGGACCACACCATGATGCCCAAAAATCAACTATTGTAACTTTTCCAAGACTTTCTTTTAGAGAAATTACTTTTCCTTCCGGATTAGGAGCTGAAAAATCTGTTCTTCATTTAGCTGCTGGAGTTGGAGCTGCACCAGGAGTAGCTGCTGCACTTGGACCAGCAGTAATAGCTGTAATTCTTTCTTTGATAGCTTTACCTGGTTTAGTGTTTTTTAATTCGTCTTCAAATCCATTGTAGATGCTTTCTGCTTTTTTAATATCTGCAGATGGATCAGCAAGCATACTTTGGATGATTAAAGCACTAATAAAAGATTTTGGGTGTGATTCAGCGTAAGTAATGTATTTAGCTTTAGAATTAGTACCAACTTCTTCTTGAATTTTTTGGTATTGTTGCATTAAGCTGTTAATTGTAGCAGTATCTTTTGTTTGTTGAGCCTGGTTCATTTTAAGCATATTTGCTTTTTGGAAATCCATTAATTTCTTTTGAACCACTTTCATTTCTTCGTTAAATTTCACATACTCATCATTGTTGTAAGTACCTGATATTTTAGTGTTTTGAATACTGTCTTTGTTAACTTCGATGTTGATTTCTCCAGATTCTAAGATAAAAGGAATCGGTTGGTTAGCTGCTTCTAATTGAAGTACGTGGAACGCAGGTTCAGTTACTTTTCCTTTGATTTCAAATTTTCCGTTTTCTACTTTTACAGTATCAATATTGATTAATCCTCCCATTCCGCTAGGATCTTGTGCCTGAAGAATGATGGTTTTTCCGTTTTCAATTCCATTTGCTGTACCAGTGATAATGTACTCGTCTTTACCTACTTTGCTGCAAGAAAATAGCACAGCAGAGGCAGAAAGCAATAAAAATAATTTTTTCATTATTAATTAGTTAAATTAGTTAAGTGTGCAAAAGTATTTAAATTTATAAAATGGCAATAATTTAATTCGCTAAATTTTTGTTATAATTGATTGCTTTCGGGCTTTTGTTGCTAATGTTTGATAAAATGAGTTAAGGAATTTTGAATTACTCAGGCCTGTTGATTTGTTTTTATCAATATGCCGACTTATTTTTGGTTTTTAAAGAAAAGAAAATAATGTATGAAACCATTGAAAGAGAAGTTACTCATTAAAGATGCTACTATTAATAAGATACAATTTGACACGGAATGGTTTTTCAAACTAGATGACATGGCTTTTTTTCTGAAAGAAGATTTATCGGAAGTAGAATTTGTTTATTTGCCCATGTTGATTGATGGAGAAACTGAAATAGTAAAATGTAGCTCGTTTGAAGATATAATTAGAGGAAGAAAAGAATTTGACCAATGAAAAAAAAGAGAGAAGTACACACTTCTCTCTTTTGTTTTTATCTATTACTTAGTTTTGCTTTTTCTTTAATAATGTCGCTAATTTTTCGGTTTTCGATTTTGCTTTCCAGCCAGGAAATAATATCGAGATAAAGAAAAGCTCTTTTTTCATAAGTACTTTGTTCTAATTCTACAAAACGCTCTTTCATTTTTCGGAATTCATTTTTGATATCGCTTGGGTAAATAGAATTCAGGTTTTTCAAAAAGCGAATGATTTCCTTTTGTACTTCATGTAAATCATTCATTTTTAGTAAAAATTTATAGGTGTTTTTTAGCTGATTTTCTAAATAGTAGTCTTTCCCCAATTCGTAATGCGCAATCAAACATAAAATGCGGGCAAAACACATTAAATCTTCACGCATGCTTAGGTTTTTGTTATTGATAATTTTTTCCAAATAAAATATGGATTCGTTGTATTTTTCAACACCAAAATAAATACTGGCAATTTTATAAAAAAATAACATTTCGTGATGTTCGTCCAGATGTTCGTTGTGAGTTTTTAATTTACTCAGAATTTCAGGAACCAAATATTCGCTTTCGGCGAAAGTTCCTTCCATAATATGATAATTTAATTTGTTGTTATATAAATATAAAAAGGACAACGAGGCAATATTATCATTAATAGGAAAACGCGGGTCTTTGATAGTTTCTTCAAGTAGTGTTAGGTATTTTTTAAATTTGGTTTGATACTTTAACATGTATAAAGATTCCAATAAGTAATTGTTTCCTTTTAAGAAAAACACCGGATTCAGGAAGATCATGTTTTCATTGTCATAAAAAAGTGTAACCCATTTGGAAGCAAATTTATAGCTACCTAAAAAATCCTGAACCAGAAAACTACGCCATAAATTAGCATTGTAAAACCAATATTTCTCTCGAAATCCAAATTTGTTTTCGTCTAATTTAGAAATGTGTTTGTTAAAATAATCATCAATATACTTATATTCTTCATCGCTTTTTACATAACCGGTTTTAAGCATGATTCCATACAGCTGCAAAGATAAATTGGATAATTTACTCGAAATGGTATTTTGATAATTTAATTCTTTGGCTTGAATTACTAATTCGTCGGCACGTCCCTGAATACTTCTGGTGATGTATTGTGATTCGATTAATTTTTCGAATTCTACAATTTCATACGCCATTAACTTTTCGTCATTTTCTATTGCCTGGCTTTTGGTTTTATCAAGGATTTTTAAACTCTGTTTGTACAAACCTTTATTATACAGAATGGTAGCAAAATCAATTTGTTCTCTTAATTGGTAACGAATGTTTTGACTAGGGATATTAAGGCGGATGCTAACTAATATTTGCTTGTACAAATACGATTTTAAATTTGATAATTGTACTTTCTTAATGATACCACTTTTTAAAATAAGTTTCTCATCGTAGTTTTCAGATTTATCTAAAATATTGAACAGTTCAATGAATTTTGTATTCGAACTTGTCTCTAATCGACTTGCAAAAATCTTAAATTGTCGTTTTTCAGATTTAGATAAGGACTTTATTAGAACGAATAAAAAATCTTTTTGATGGTTAGCCATTGTAAAATAAATAGATTTAACTAGTTGATTTTAAGTGTTTTACATAGCCAATAACAGGCTTATAAACAGTATATTCAGTTAAAATGAATTTTCTATCCAAAGTAAAGAATATATTTTTGTTATCAAGATGTGAAATTACATTAAATAAATGAAAATGAATAGAGACAAAGTCCAAATTTTTGATACCACTTTACGAGACGGGGAACAAGTTCCAGGATGTAAATTAGATACCAATCAAAAACTTGTTATAGCTGAACGCTTAGATAACATGGGGGTTGATATTATTGAAGCTGGTTTTCCAGTTTCTAGTCCTGGTGATTTTTTGTCTGTTACTGAAATTAGTAAAATCGTTAAAAATGCTACAGTTTGTGGTCTTACCAGAGCTGTAAAAAACGATATCGATGTAGCAGCCGCAGCCTTAAAACATGCTAAAAGACCACGTATTCATACTGGTATTGGGACATCAGAATCTCATATATTACATAAATTACAAACAACAAGAGAAGATATTATTGCCAGAGCTAAGGCCGCTGTAGCCCATGCTAAATCTTATGTTGAAGATGTAGAGTTTTATGCAGAAGATGCAGGAAGAACTGACAATGCTTTCTTGGCACAAGTTTGTGAAGAAGTTATTAAATCAGGAGCTACAGTATTAAATATTCCTGACACTACAGGGTATTGTTTGCCTGATGAGTATGGTGCAAAAATCAAATACCTTAAAGAAAATGTAAAAGGTATTGATAATGTAACTATCTCTTGTCACTGTCATAACGATTTAGGAATGGCAACAGCTAACTCAATTTCAGGAGCTATTAACGGTGCCAGACAAATTGAGTGTACTATCAATGGAATAGGGGAAAGAGCCGGAAATACTGCTTTGGAAGAAGTAGTGATGATTTTTAAGCAACATCCGGATTTGAATTTATATACTGATATCGACACCAAACAATTGAATGAAATGAGTCGTTTGGTTTCTGAAAGTATGGGGATGATGGTTCAGCCTAATAAGGCAATTGTTGGAGCTAATGCTTTTGCTCATAGTTCCGGAATTCATCAGGATGGTGTTATTAAAAACAGAGCTACGTATGAAATTATTGATCCTTTAGATGTAGGAGTTAATGAATCTTCAATTGTGCTTACTGCCAGAAGTGGTAGAGCAGCATTGGCATATCGAGCTAAAAAAGTAGGGTATGAGTTAACAAAAACACAGTTAGATGTTGTCTATGTTGAGTTTTTGAAATTTGCCGATGTTAAAAAAGAAGTTTTAGACGATGATATTCATTTGATTATTGCGGCTTCGAAAATTGAAGGTGATTTAATTAAACGATAGTTAGAGCTTAGGAATTTTAAATGATTAAATTTGCAGCGTTTTAATTAAAAATCAATCTCATGAACTTAA
This sequence comes from Flavobacterium sp. GSA192, assembly GCF_006386525.1. NCBI lineage: Bacteria > Pseudomonadati > Bacteroidota > Flavobacteriia > Flavobacteriales > Flavobacteriaceae > Flavobacterium > Flavobacterium sp. GSA192. Next base: position 159,839 of record NZ_VAHC01000003.1, read on the forward strand.
AAATTGCTGTGTTGTCGGGTGATGGTGTAGGTCCTGAAGTGATTTTACAGGCTAAAAAAGCCTTGTGCGCTATAGGAGTCGTTTACGAACATGATTTTATTTTTGAAGATGCGCTTGTGGGGGCTATTGCTATAGATAAAGCTGGGTCGCCGCTTCCTGAACAAACATTAAATCTATGTCTTAATACCGATGCTGTTTTGCTGGGTGCTATCGGTGATCCGAAATACGACATCGATACTGATGCAAAAGTTCGTCCGGAGCAAGGATTATTGCGATTGAGAAAAGAGTTAAATCTTTATGCAAATATCAGACCTCTTAAGCCTTTTAAAGGATTAGTTGATATTTCTCCTTTAAAAAGAGAAGTAGTCGAAGGAGTTGATTTTATCATTTACAGAGAATTAACTGGCGGAATCTATTTTGGAGAAAAAAAACTAAATGAATCAGGAACAATTGCTTCTGATTTATGTGAATACACTGAAGACGAAATCTCAAAAATTGCGCATTTAGCATTTAAATCAGCTCAAAACAGAAGAAAGAAATTAACCTTAGTTGATATGGCTAATGTTCTTGAAACTTCACGTTTATGGAGAAATGTAGTTAAAAGTATTGGAGCTGATTATCCAGATGTAACTTTAGATTTTTTGTATGCTGATAATGCAGCAAAACAAATTATATCAAATCCGAAACAGTTTGATGTAATATTGACAGAGAATTTATTTGGAGATATTTTATCTGATGAAGCCAGTGTTATAACAGGCTCAATAGGAGTTTTAGCATCAGCTTCATTAGGAGAAAAAAATGTGTTGTTTGAACCGGTTCACGGTTCTTATCCTCATGCAAAAGGAAGAAATATTGCCAATCCTTTTGCAGCGATACTTTCGGCAGCAATGTTGTTGGAATATTTTGGCTTGAACGAAGAAGCTAAGAAAGTATATCAAGGAGTAGAAAAAGCAATTGAATACAATGTGGTTACGATAGATTTGAATCCGGATACAAAATTTGGAACTAATGAAGTTGGGGAATTTGTTTCCAATTTCATTTTAAATAAAGACGACCTAATGTATTTTAATAATGATAATGTACATTTAGGTCAATCAACAATAGTATAATCTACTATTTTGATAAATAATTGAAATTAATGATAAGAAATTCATAAATTTTTAATTTTTATTTTTTTAGGTATAAAGGTTTTTATACTTTTGTTCCATCAAAAAAAGAAAATGAAAAATTCAATTGTATTAGTTTCTGTCGTTAATGTCATTGTTGTATCAACAAGTGCATAAGGGAAACTATTAATATAATTGAAAAATAATATTATATGACTCCCAATAAAATGGGAGTTTTTTTTTGGAATTATATCAGCACAAAAAAATAAAAAAGATGGAATTAAATAAATATAGCAAGACAATTACTCAAGACGAAACACAGCCTGCTTCCCAAGCGATGTTATATGCACTTGGATTGACAGAAGAAGATCTTAAAAAAGCACAGGTAGGAATTGTAAGTATGGGTTACGACGGAAACCCGTGTAACATGCACTTGAACGATCTGGCTAAAGATATTAAGACTGGAGTCTGGAAAGAAGATTTAGTAGGATTGATTTTTAATACTATCGGTGTAAGTGATGGTATTTCTAATGGTAATGATGGAATGCGTTTTTCTTTAGTTTCTCGCGATGTAATTGCTGATTCTATCGAAACTGTTATGGGGGCACAATGGTACGATGGTATGATTGCTGTTCCAGGTTGTGATAAAAACATGCCAGGAGCTTTGATGGCTATGGGAAGAGTAAATCGCCCATCTATTATGGTTTATGGAGGATCTATTCACCCAGGAAAATGGAAAGGTCAGGATTTGAATATTGTTTCTGCATTTGAAGCTTTAGGAAAAAAAATCAGTAATACAATTACGCCGGAAGATTTTAAAGGTGTAATTCAAAATGCTTGTCCAGGAGCAGGTGCTTGTGGTGGAATGTACACTGCTAACACTATGTCATCAGCAATTGAAGCATTAGGAATGAGTTTGCCTTATAGTTCTTCTAATCCTGCTTTGAGTCCGGAAAAAAAACAAGAATGTGTTGATGCCGGAAAAGCAATCAGAATATTGTTAGAAAAAGATATTAAGCCTAGAGACATTATGACTCGTAAAGCTTTCGAAAATGCTATTACTATGGTAGCTGTTTTAGGAGGTTCGACCAATGCGGTAATGCACTTAATTGCAATGGCTCATTCTGTAGGTATTGAATTAACATTAAAAGATTTTCAGGATATCAGTGATAAAACGCCATTATTAGCCGATTTGAAACCAAGTGGTAAATACTTAATGGAAGATTTACATAATGTAGGTGGAGTTCCTGCGGTAATGAAATATTTACTAAAAGAAGGCTTCTTACATGGTGATTGTTTAACTGTAACAGGAAAAACAATTGCTGAAAATTTAGCTTCAGTTCCTGATTTACATGATGGACAAGAAGTAATTTTTGAAATCCAAAAAGCATTAAAAGCAACTGGAAATATTCAAATTTTATACGGAAATATTGCTTCAGAAGGTTGTGTGGCAAAAATTAGCGGAAAAGAAGGGGAATTTTTTGAAGGAACAGCAGTAGTTTTTGAAGGAGAAAAAGAAGTAATCAGAGGAATACAAGCTGGTGAAGTAAAACCAGGTAATGTCGTCATTATCCGCTATTGCGGCCCAAAAGGTGGTCCTGGAATGTCTGAAATGCTAAAACCAACTTCTGCTATTATGGGAGCTGGTTTAGGAAGCAGTGTAGCTTTAATCACTGACGGCCGTTTCTCAGGAGGTTCTCATGGTTTTGTAGTAGGACATGTTACTCCGGAAGCTTACGAAGGTGGGGGAATTGCTTTAATTGAAAATGGAGATGTTATTACAATTGATGCTGTGAAAAACACTATCAATATGAAAATCTCTGATGAAGAATTTGCAAGACGTAAAGCCAATTGGAAACAACCAGAATCACCAATCAAACAAGGAGTTTTACTTAAATATATGCGTTCAGTATCCAGTGCATCTGAAGGATGTGTTACTGACAAATAATAGTCAATTACAATTTTAAAAATCAATTGCAATGTCAATCTGATTTCGAAAAAATAAATTGCCAAAACAAAAAAGACAAACAATGAAAATATCAGGAGCAGAAGCAGTTATCAGATGCTTATTAGCCGAAGGAGTTGACTTAGTTTATGGATATCCAGGTGGTGCCATAATGCCGGTTTACGACGAATTATATAAATTTCAAGATCAATTGCACCACGTATTGGTGCGTCACGAACAAGGTGCAGCTCACGCTGCCCAAGGTTTTGCAAGAGCTACCGGAAAAGTAGGTGTTGCAATTGCAACTTCAGGACCTGGAGCTACAAACCTGGTTACAGGTATTGCCGATGCTCAAATCGATTCTACTCCGATGGTATGTATTACCGGACAAGTAGGGAAACATTTATTAGGTTCTGATGCTTTTCAGGAAACGGATATTATTGGAATTTCAACTCCGGTAACCAAATGGAATTACCAAATTACCGAAGCGGATGAAATTCCTGAGATTATGGCAAAAGCATTTTACATTGCACGTTCAGGACGTCCGGGACCAGTATTAGTTGATATTACTAAAAATGCTCAGTTTGACACTTTAGATTTTAGTTATAAAAAATGTAACGACATCAGAAGTTACCATCCAAAACCGATTTTAAAATTAGACAAGGTTAAGGAAGCGGCTGAGTTAATCAATAAGGCTAAAAAACCAATGATTGTTTTTGGTCAAGGGGTTATTCTAAGTAAGGCTGAAGAAGAATTGAAAGCTTTAATTGAAAAATCAGGAATTCCTGCAGCCTGGACTATTTTAGGTCTTTCTGCATTACCTACAGAACACGAATTAAACGTAGGAATGGTAGGAATGCACGGAAATTACGGTCCTAATATTTTAACTAACGAATGCGATGTTTTAATTGCATTAGGAATGCGTTTTGACGACCGTGTTACTGGAAATTTAGCAACTTATGCTAAGCAAGCTAAAGTAGTTCATTTTGAAATTGACCCGGCTGAGATTGATAAAAACGTTAAAACTGAGGTTGCTGTATTAGCGGATTTAAAAGAAGCTTTAACAGCATTATTACCTTTTATCGAAAAGAATACTCACGAAGAATGGCACAACGAATTCAAGAAGAAATATGAAATTGAATTGGATGCAGTTATCAACGAAGAGTTAGCTCCAACTAACGGAAAAGGAATTTCTATGGGAGAAACTATCGAAATGATTAACAAACATTCAAAAGGTGATGCAATAATGGTTTCTGATGTTGGTCAGCACCAAATGTTTACTTGTCGTTATTCAAAATTCAATCAAACTAAAAGTAATGTAACTTCGGGAGGTTTAGGAACTATGGGATTTGCTTTACCAGCAGCCATTGGAGCTAAAATGGGGCGTCCGGATCGCGAAGTAGTTGCTATTATTGGTGATGGTGGTTTCCAAATGAACATTCAGGAATTAGGAACGATTCATCAAACGAAAGTTCCGGTTAAAATTGTAGTTTTAAACAACGAATTTTTAGGGATGGTGCGTCAATGGCAGGAATTGTTTTTTGACTATAGATATGCTTCTACAGTGATGACAAATCCTAACTTTTGTGCTATTGCCGAAGGTTATTATATCAAAGCTCGTAAAGTAACTAAAAGAGAAGAACTAGATGAAGCAATTGCTGAAATGATGGCTTCTAAAGACTCTTATTTCCTTGAAGTTATGGTAGAAAAAGAAAACAATGTATTCCCAATGATTCCAACAGGAGCTTCGGTTTCTGACATCCGATTAAGTTAATATTATGGAAGAAAATAAAACATTCACGATTTCTGTTTATTCAGAAAACAACGTTGGCTTATTGAACAGAATATCAGGAATATTCTTGAAACGCCACATCAATATATTGAGTTTAAATGTATCCGAATCGGAAATTGAAAACGTTTCCCGATTTGTAATTGTAGTAGATACTACTGAAAAATGGGTACAAAACATTGTGGGTCAAATCGAAAAACAAGTTGAAGTAATTAAAGCTTTCTACCATGTAGATGAGGAAACTATCTTTCTGGAAAGTGCTTTATTCAAAATCGCTTCTAACTTATTATTTGACGAAAGACAAATTCAAAACATCATCAAAGAAAGTCATTCGGAAATTGTAACGGTATCAAGAGACTTTTTTGTGATTTCAAAATCAGGAAGACGTTCTGAAATAGAAGAATTACATGCAAAATTAAAGCCTTTCGGAATCATGCAATTTGTGCGTTCAGGAAGAATATCAGTTTCCAAAGAAAAAATGGAAGTGACAAGTTTATTATTAGAGGAATTAAAATCATAAATTAAATATTAGAAAATGGCAAATTATTTCAATTCATTACCACTTAGATTACAATTAGAACAATTAGGCGTTTGCGAATTCATGGATCAATCCGAATTTGCTAACGGAATCGAAGCTTTAAAAGGTAAAAAAGTAGTTATCGTAGGTTGTGGTGCTCAAGGTTTGAACCAAGGTTTAAACATGAGAGATTCAGGTTTAGATATTTCTTACGCTTTGCGTGCTGAAGCTATTGCTGAAAAAAGAGCTTCTTACAGAAATGCTACTGAGAATGGTTTCAATGTAGGAACTTATGAAGAATTAATCCCTACAGCTGATTTAGTATGCAACCTTACACCAGATAAACAACATACTGCTGTAGTTACTGCAATTATGCCATTAATGAAGCAAGGAGCTACATTATCATATTCTCATGGTTTTAATATCGTAGAAGAAGGAATGCAAATTCGTAAAGACTTAACAGTTATTATGTGTGCTCCTAAATGTCCAGGATCTGAAGTACGTGAAGAGTACAAAAGAGGATTTGGTGTACCTACATTAATCGCTGTTCACCCTGAAAACGATCCAAATGGTTTTGGTTTAGATCAGGCAAAAGCGTATGCTGTTGCAACAGGAGGAAACAGAGCAGGAGTTTTACGTTCTTCTTTCGTAGCTGAAGTTAAATCTGATTTAATGGGAGAGCAAACAATCCTTTGTGGTTTGTTACAAACAGGTTCTATCTTATGTTTTGACAAAATGGTTGCTGAAGGTGTTGATGCTGGATATGCTTCTAAATTAATCCAATACGGATGGGAAACTATCACTGAAGGATTGAAACATGGTGGTATCACAAATATGATGGATAGATTATCTAATCCAGCTAAAATTGCTGCATTCAACACAGCTGAAGAATTAAAAGACATCATGCGTCCATTATTCCAAAAACACATGGATGATATCATCTCTGGAGAATTCTCTAAAACAATGATGGAAGACTGGGCTAATGACGATAAAAACTTATTGACTTGGAGAGCTGCTACTGAAGCAACTAACTTCGAGAAAACTCCAGCTGGAAATGTTGAAATTTCTGAGCAAGAATACTACGACAATGGAGTATTAATGGTAGCTATGGTAAAAGCTGGTGTTGAATTAGCTTTTGAAGCTATGACTGATTCAGGAATTATCGAAGAGTCTGCTTACTACGAGTCATTACACGAAACTCCACTTATTGCTAACACAATTGCAAGAAAGAAATTGTTCGAAATGAACCGTGTAATCTCTGATACTGCTGAGTACGGATGTTATTTATTTGACCATGCTTGTAAGCCATTAATCGCTGAGTACGTTAAAAATGCACCATCTAACTTAATTGGTCGTCCATTCAATAGTGGAGATAACGGTGTTGACAACAAAGAATTAATCGATGTGAATTCAATCATCAGAAATCACCCGGTTGAAGAAGTTGGAGCTTGGTTAAGAGAGTCAATGACTGCAATGAAAAAAATTGTATAATTCTTTACAATTATAGTTAATTCAAAAAGGCGGAGTATTAAGTTACTTCGCCTTTTTTGTGTTTAATTTACAGGAACAGAGCTCTTTTGGTATTCAATAGTTTCATAATGAGTACCAAATATCGCCACTGCGAGGAGTTGTGAGGCACGAAGTAAAGCAAGCACATTAGCTATAAAAAAGTAATTTGTATGATAATTTTTACATATTTGAACTTGCTTTTACACATGACTTAAATCAAACAAATTTGCCTGATTTAAGTTGATTTATGTGATTTAATCACAGACCAGAAAAACAACTAAAAAAACTTGACAAAGTCACTTAAATTAACCTATGAAAAAAAAGTTACTATTTTTATTCCTTTCTTTATCCTTACTCATTTCTTGTAATCCTGATAGCTCAGAAATAGCAGATGATCCCGACCCTATAGACGATGAGAATGTAATTCCGGAAGAAAAATTTCCAGACGGAAGTTTAAATAGTTTTTTTTCAAATGCGTTAATTTCAGATATAATAAGTAATATCGAAAGGAGAAACCCGATAAAAATTACAGCATATGACAAAATAAATAATCGGATTAAAACAAATTATCCTTATTTAAAAAACTTACTGGTAAAAGCTACTAACAATCAAAGTTGGTTTGTAACTCAAAATAGTGAAGCTTCAACAATTGTAGAAATTACAAATGTAGATATTCAAAGTGGATGGATTTCTTTAGGAAGTACCTATTCAGGGAGACTAAGCACAAGTATTGGAAGCACTTTAGAATTTTTTAATCCATTTATTAATTACGAAATAATTAATGATCGCCCTTTATTCAATCCTTATCCAACTATTGTAACCGAAGGAAATTTTAATTATATTCAATCAGGAGGTATTATTGAAAAAACAGATGGGAGTTATATTCTTTTAACTCCAATTGTATTTGGAGCACACGATAAAAGAAGTATATATTATGCGACGAGTACAAATCTGGAGAATTGGGTTTTTGAAAATAAAAAGCTACTTAGTACTGATATGATTCCATTTGCTAAAACGAATGGAAATGTATTTTCTACAGGAACTCCTTTCAGATTAGACAATGGAAATTTATTAGTTTTATTGGGTGTACAACAACCTAATAATAATTATACTTCGGCATATATGATTATTGATGAGAATCTTACAATTATACAGCCTCCCAAGGAAATTAATATTCCCGAATGGAATGGACTAGACAATAATAGTTTCCCATTAGCAATAACAAAATTCAATAATAAGTATCGAATTTTATTTCATAAACGAAATCCAAATTTTATTGATCGATAAATTCATGAAGTCATAGCTTCAAATTTATTTGATGCTCTTGACTTAAACAAAAGTATTGTTTCTTCTACAATGATCCATAAAGGAACTAGCAGTAGTGGTTACTTAAGAGGAAAAGCTGATGATGCTAATTATATTAATTTTAATTCCGAGTTATACTTGCTTATTGGTGGAGAAGAATTACCTTCTAATTATCTTACTTCAAATAACAGGGAATATGGTTTAATGAAATTGAATAATGATACTTGGAAACATGATCCTAGAAGTCCACTGATAGTAAATCCAGTTCAGTTGCATAACAAATACCCTATTTATAATTGGGCTTGGGATCATTTAGGCGGTTTTGTGTCACCAATAATAAAGAACAATACTCTTTATATTTTTATGGCATTTGGAACAGATAATCCAGATTATTTTATAACGGGAATAAAAATAAAATTGTGATTTAAAATTAGCGCACTTACTTCTAGATTGCAACGAGAACCTTCTTACTTTTAAAAACAGAACAAAGAGTTTGATGCTTCGCAATATGAAGGCGGTAGTATGCAACCTTTAATATATTCAACTTGTTTAGAAGAACTAACAAGAAAAAGAATTGCAGAAATTAAAGCAAGTATAAAAAGAAGAGATTTGTAGTTTTTCCTGAATCTTATTGAAAAAAAGAGGCTATTTGTTTCCAAATAGCCTCTTTTTCGTCAATTATTAGGAATGTTCTAATTTTATAATTTTCTGGTGGATTTCCAGGTTCCACTTCCTGTAGATGAAACCCAATTTCCAGTTATATTATTTCCACTTAGTGTTCCTGTAATAGTAGCTGTATCGGGGATAGATGCGGTAATGGTATTGTTAGATATTGTACCCACAATAAATGGTAAAACCTGACCGTCATTTGGCAAAACCATTCCCGTAACTTTGTTTCCGTAAATAATTAAATTCCAGGTACCACCCGTAATACCGTCTTCAATAAAAGTACCCACGTAACAATAAACCTGAACGTCCGATTCTTCTTTGCCTACATTAATAGCGGCCTCAGGGTGACCACTAATGTGGATATTAGAAACGGTTGGATTAGTTCCATTAGCATTTACAGTAAAATCAAAATAATCATTGTTATGAGTAAAAGTAATTTCTGTGTTTGATCCTTCAGTCACAGCATCTTGAGAAGTGTAAGTGTAAGAAGTACCGTCAATAACCAAAGTTGCTGATAAGGTCGTTCCATTGTTTTTCAAATTAATCACAATAGTTCCTGTCGATCCTACAAAAACACCTTTGTAAATACCATAATTTTTACTGTCATAACTGGCTGTTGCAGTTGGACTGTTTGATAAATTGTTGTCATCATTGTCATCATTAGAGCAAGAAAGAAGTGATGCACAAACAAGTAGGCTAAGTAGTAATTTTTTCATAATTCTCTTTTTATAGAGTAAGGATTGATACTAAATTAAATATTTTAGAAAAAATTAACAAAAATAATCGACAAAGTGCAGTAAAATTTAAAAGCCACTGTTTTGTTGGATTTTCTGAAGCTTTAGGATAGTTAATCAGAATATTTTTTTTTGACAAAGAAATAACAAAGACTGGTTTCTAAATATTTGTGTTTTAGATAAAAGTGTTTTTTTAACGAGATTTTCAATATTTTGCATTTTATTGGGCTTACTTTTTCGTTATTTTAATTAAATTGCGGCGATTTATGATTTATTTTTTTCAGAGAATAGATTGAGATTTAATATATTTATCAAAAATATAAAAAGGGATGAGCTACTACAAAATCGATAATTTAGAACAATATTTTAAGCATTACAATAAGTCCATCAGAGAACCAAGAAAATTTTGGGGAAAAATAGCCGAAGAAAATTTCACATGGTACCAACCGTGGGACAAGGTGGTTGAATTTAATATGGCAGAAGCTGATGTTCAGTGGTTTGCCGGTGCTAAAGTAAATATTGCTAAAAACTGTATTGACAGACACCTTAATAAAAGAGGTGAAAAAACGGCAATTATTTTTGAACCGAATAATCCGGATGAAGAAGCATTACACATTTCTTATAACGAATTACACCAAAGAGTATGCAAGATGGCTAATGTTTTGCGTGAGCAAGGCATTAAAAAAGGCGATCGTGTATGTATCTATTTGCCTATGATTCCGGAATTGGCAGTATCTATTTTGGCTTGTGCCCGAATTGGAGCAATCCATTCTGTGGTTTTTGCCGGATTCTCGGCTAAGGCTTTAGCAACTAGAATTGCCGATAGCGACAGTAAAATGCTTATTACTTCTGATGGTGGTTACCGTGGTAATAAAACCGTGGAACTAAAAGAAATTGCTGATGAAGCATTACAAAGTTGCCCTTCGGTTAGTACTGTTTTGGTAGCCAAAAGAACCAATACAGTCATCAATATGAAAGAGGGCAGGGATATCTGGTTACAACCATTATTAGATGAAGCTTCTGATAATAGTGTAGCTGAAATTATGGATGCCGAAGACCCTTTGTTTATTCTTTATACTTCGGGTTCTACCGGAAAACCAAAAGGAATGGTGCATACTACTGCCGGTTATATGGTTTATACAGCCTATACTTTTAAAAATGTTTTTAATTATGAGGAGAATGACGTTTTCTGGTGTACTGCCGATATTGGCTGGATAACAGGTCATTCTTATATTTTATATGGTCCATTATTAAATGGTGCAACAACTGTAATTTTTGAAGGAGTACCTTCCTATCCCAATTTCAGTCGTTTTTGGGAAGTAATCGAAAAACACAAAGTAAGTCAGTTTTATACGGCACCAACAGCCATTAGGGCATTGGCAAAAGAAAAACTAGAATACGTACAGAAATATCCTTTTAAAAGTTTAAAAGTAATTGGATCAGTAGGGGAGCCAATTAATGAAGAGGCTTGGCACTGGTTCAATGATCATGTGGGCGGAAAAAGATGTCCAATTGTGGATACCTGGTGGCAAACCGAAACGGGAGGAATTATGATATCACCAATTGCTTTTATCACCCCTACAAAACCTACTTATGCTACATTCCCATTACCTGGAATCCAGGCTGTTTTGATGGATGATAAGCGAAATGAAATCGAAGGAAACCAAGTGGTAGGTAGCTTGTGTATTAAATTCCCTTGGCCGGGAATGGCAAGAACCATCTGGAACGATCATCAACGTTATATTGATACTTATTTTTCGCAATATCCCGGAAAATATTTTACAGGAGACGGTGCCTTACGTGATGAAGTAGGTTATTACCGAATAACAGGTCGTGTGGATGATGTAATTATTGTATCAGGACATAATTTAGGAACTGCTCCAATTGAAGATGCTATTAATGAACACCCGGCTGTTGCTGAGAGTGCCATAGTAGGATTTCCACATGATGTAAAAGGAAATGCTTTGTATGGCTATGTTATTTTGAAAGAAACTGGTGAGATTAGAAATAAAGAGAATCTTTTTATCGAAATCAATCAATACATATCTGATCACGTAGGACCAATTGCTAAATTAGATAAGATTCAGTTTGTTTCAGGATTGCCAAAAACGCGTTCCGGAAAAATTATGCGTAGAATACTCAGGAAAATCGCAGCGGGAGATTTCTCTGATTACGGAGACACCAGTACTTTACTGAATCCGGAGATTATCGAAGAAATTCAAAGTGAGAAAAAATAATTCTAAAAAGCTGCTTCAATCAAAGCAGCTTTTTTTTATGTAGAACTTTTTGGAATGCTATTTAAATGAACTTCGCTTTTAGTTCAGGAGAGGGAATCATACAATGTTCTTTTTTGCCGTACCAACTGTAGCGATTTTTAGCAATATAATCGTAAACGGAGTTGTTAATTCTCTTTGGAAAAATATTGAAAATTGCCAGAAATCCATAGAAACCGCCTAATTGTGAAGCTATTTTAAAAGCAGCTTGTGATTTATAATAATAAGCAATTCCGGGTTCGTACAGAATAATACTGTCAGTTATTTTTGGATCGATACCAATGTAACTACAAATTTCTTTCCCGAAATCCGATTGCAAAGCCACAAACCGAAATACATCTTTTTTATCTCTTTCAATAATAAACTGCACTGCCGAATTGCACAAATTGCAAATGCCATCAAAGAGTATTATTTTTTTGTTTTCTGCAGTCATTGCGAGGAACGAAGCAATCTCATTAGGTATTTCCATTTCAATTGGTATTATTCAGCTGTTAAATTTTTTAATTCATCAAATTGATGTAGAAAAAAACTGGTTCCTCTTTTTTAGTGCGAGGAACGAAAGAATCTCATTTTCTTATTTTTTTACATACTGCATTTACTCGTGTTAGTGTGATTGCTTCGTTCCGATAGCTATCGGAACGAAGCAATGACTTTTTGAAACTGATCACTTTTTCACCGCTTCCACCAAGTCCAACTCATCTAAACTTACTTTAGAAGTAAACAAACCATAATTAACAACGGCTTTGTTCTTTTCAATTTTATCAATACTTCCCACAGCTTTTCCGTCCAGCATTCTCACGCGATCACCTACTTTTAAAATCGGTTTTGGCTTTTCAATTACAGGTTTTAGTTTTTTCTCTTTCTTTTCTTTTCTAATTTCCTCAACCTGAACTTTAACTTCATCGATGATTTCTTTTTTCTTGGCTACAATGGCTTTAGTCTCTTTTGGAGTCGCTTTTTTACGTTTCGAATTTTCGATTTCAACTATTTTCAAAAACTCGCCTATCAATTCCTTTTTGTTTTTATTATTGAAATATTTCTCGGCAATATCCTCTATTTTTTGACCAATATAAATCGTTTTCTGATTGCTGTCGTACAATTCCTGATAGCTTTCCAGTTTCTGCTTTATTTTGGTATTGATAGATTCCATCTTTTTACCTTCTTCGCGCGCTCTTGTTTCTTCTTCTTTCAGGTTTTGTGACGTTTTTTCGAGTTTAGAACGCTCTTTTTGTAAGGTAGCAATGGTTTTATCAAAGCGCACTTTCCCAACTTCGATTTTCTTTTTGGCACGATTGATTAATCCAAAGGGAATTCCATTTTTCTGTGCTACTTCAAAAGTAAACGAACTTCCTGCCTGTCCTAAAGCCAGTTTATACATGGGTTCCAGTGATTTTTCATCAAACATCATGTTGGCATTGGTAGCAAAAGGCAATTCGTTAGCAAGAATTTTCAAATTAGCATAATGAGTGGTAATGATACCAAAAGCTTCCCGATGGTAGAATTCTTCCAGGAAAATTTCAGCCAAGGCTCCTCCTAATTCAGGGTCTGAACCAGTACCAAATTCGTCAATCAGGAACATGGTTTTGCTATTGCACTTCTTCAAGAAGTAGTTCATGTTCTTTAATCGGTAGCTGTAGGTACTTAAATGATTTTCAATAGATTGATTATCTCCGATGTCGGTCAAGATTCTATCGAATAAAAAAGTTTCTGAACGTTCGTGAACCGGAATTAGCATTCCTGATTGTAGCATTAATTGGAGTAAGCCTACCGTTTTTAACGAAATGGTTTTTCCTCCTGCATTAGGTCCCGAAATCACAATGATTCGGTTTTCCTGTTGTAATTCGATGGTTTGTGGATAAGTAACTTCCTTTTTTTGTTTGTTAGTCAAATATAAAATAGGATGGAAGGCGTCTCTAAAATACAAACGGCGTTCCTCAGTTATATTTGGTAAAATTCCATTGATTCTTTCAGCATATTTTGCTTTGGCAGCAATCACGTCAACATCACTTAAAAAGTCCTGATATTCTTTTAATAAAGGTAAAAACGGACGAATAGCATTGGATAATTGTTTTAAAATACGCGTGATTTCTTCTTTTTCTTCGTATTCTAAATTACTCAATTCTCTGGAATATTTCAGCGTCATTTCAGGTTCTATATAAGCTATACTTCCTGTTTTAGAACTTCCTAAAATAGTACCTCTCACTTTTCGGCGATACATTGATAAAACGGCTAAAACACGACGGTTTTGCACAAAACTTTCCTTAATATCATCTAAATATCCTAAACCATTGTATTGAGTAAGAGCAATACCAAAACTCTGATTAACCTTGCCGCGAACCATATTCATATTTCTGCGAATATCTGACAAAACAGGAGAAGCATTGTCTTTTATTTCACCATATTTATCGACAACAGTATCAATAAGTGCTACAATTTCCTTAGTAAGTTCAACGCGTGAAGCTCTGGCATTGATATTTGGATAGTAATCATCAAATTTTCTCAGGAAATTCAAGAGGAAATTTACCGTTGAAGAAAGCGTAGCAATTTTTCTAAAACTACCTACTTCAAGGAAACTATCTTCAATTGCAAGGAATTTTATTTCGTTTGTTATCGCATCAAAACCGTGATTAGGAATCGCATTATTATTCTGAAAAGAAGAAACATACTCCGAGGTTTGTAATAAAGCTTGCATCAGGCTTTCTTTATCTCTAAAAGGAGTAATTAGGAGTGCTTTTTCTTTTCCAATTTCGGTATTGCATATCTCTGAAATAGTTTCGAGAATCGTTGGAAATTGTAGATCTTGTAATGTTTTTTCGGTGATGGATATCATTCTTTGTGAGTGCTTCTTTTTATGCAAAAATAGGTAATAGTAGAGATTCTTTCACGAAGATTTTTAAAGATTTCGCTATGATTCATAAAGATTTGCTTAATTGTAAAAGGATCTTGGTTTGTCTTTGTGTTTACTCTGTGTATCTTTGCGGAACAAATTTAAAGTAAAGATGCAAATTTCCTTAAATCCTGATTGGCAAACCATTTTATCTGAAGAATTACAAAAACCATATTTTAATGATTTATTGCAGGAGCTAGAAAAAGAGTATCAGGAATTTGTGTGTTTTCCACCAAAAGACCTGATTTTTTCGGCTTTTAATTATTGTGGTTTTGAAGAAGTGAAAGTGGTTATTATTGGTCAGGATCCTTATCATGGGGATGGAGAGGCGAATGGTTTGTGTTTTTCGGTGAATGACGGGGTGAAAATTCCGCCTTCATTACGCAATATTTATCGGGAAATCAATGATGATTTGGATTCGATTTTTATGCCAACTTCCGGAAATTTAGAACATTGGGCAAAACAAGGCGTTTTGTTGTTGAATGCGGCACTTACCGTTCGAAAAGACAAACCCAATAGTCACAAACATTTGAAATGGAATTTGTTTACCGATGCAGTGATTCAAAAAATTTCGGATGAAAAAGAACATGTTGTTTTTTTACTTTGGGGCGCATTCGCACAAAAAAAAGGAAGTAAAATAGACAGAAACAAACATTTGGTTTTAGAATCAGGACATCCGTCACCAATGAGTGCGAATCAGGGAAAATGGTTTGGGAACAAACATTTTAGCAAAGCAAATACCTATTTAAAAACGAATGATAAATCTGAAATTGATTGGTTTTTGTAGTTTTAAAACATATAAGCCATATAAGTTTCAGAAGTATTAAATGAAGTTTTGTACCGTATTTTTAATTGAAATTCATGTAAGAAAAAGATAATAAAAAAGCCATTTAAATTTCCAAAAGAAACTTAAATGGCTTATATTATATATGATAAAAGCTAAAATTACTTTTTTATAATTTCTTCCAAAGTAGCTTTACCTTCTTCGTTTTTTACTTTTAGAATAATCTCCTGTCCTTTTAGGGTTTTACCTTCAATAATGTAGATTTTTGTTCTTTTTCCAAATTCGGTGTCGCTTTTGTCAAAATCAACATCGCCAAATTCCAAAGTGTTTTTTATATCTGCAATAGTCACCCATGATTCAGATAAAACTTTATTAGCATTTTCAGAATAATGGAAAGGTTTGTTGCGAAGATCATTGAGTACCCTGGCATTTGGGAAATAATTGCAACGGGTATCTTTTCCGCTAAAAACAAGGGCTACAAAAAAGCAACCTATTACTAAACCTACCAAATAATAGGCAAAACGTTGTACAAATTTCATGAAATATTTTTTTGCAAAGGTAATCGAAAGTTTACTTAAAACACAATTAAATTGATGTCGTTATTAGGTAAATCAAACCAGTCACCAATGGCTCTGTTGGTCAAAATTCCATGATAGGTATAAATTCCATTTTTCAAACCTTTATCGCAACGAATGGCACTTTCAATACCGCCGTCTTCGGCAATTTTCAATAAATAAGGAGTGATAATGTTACTGATAGAAAGCGAAGCTGTCTTAGAATAACGAGAAGGAATATTAGGAACGCAATAATGAAGAATATTGCTTTTTACAAAAGTTGGTTTTTCGTGAGTAGTGACTTCGGAAGTCTCAAAACAACCGCCTGTATCAATGCTTACATCGACAATTACAGCACCTTTTTTCATGTGTTCAACCATGGTTTCGGTAACTACTACCGGACAGCGTTCTAAACCACGCATAGCACCAATAGCCACATCACAACGTCTTAGAGCTTTCATTAAAGCTTTAGGTTGAATGGTCGAAGTAAAAATACGTTGATTTAGGCTGTTTTGAAGTCGTCTTAATTTAGTAATCGAATTATCGAAAACTTTTATGTTAGCTCCCAGGCCAATAGCGGTTCTTGCTGCAAATTCACCAGCAGTACCCGCGCCCAGAATAACCACTTCGGTAGGAGGAACTCCGGTAATATTACCAAAAAGGAGTCCTTTTCCGTAAGAATTGGCAATCATTAATTCGGCTGCGATTAAAATAGAAGCAGTACCGGCAATTTCGCTTAAAGACTTAACAATGGGGTAGGTGTCATCAACATCTTTGATGTATTCAAAAGCAAGAGCTGTAATTTTTTTCTTAGCTAAAGCTTCGAAATATTCTCTTTTCTTGGTTTTTAATTGGATTGCCGAAATGAGTATCGCCTGATTGTTCATCATTTTGATTTCGGCAACTGTAGGAGGTTCTACCTTTAAAATCATAGGACAACCGAAGACTTTTTGAGTATCTTTGGTTACTTCGGCACCTACTTCAGAGTATTCTTTATCTGAATAACTGGCACTTTCTCCGGCACCCGATTCAATCATCACCCGATGTCCGTGACAAATTAATGAACTCACAGCATCCGGCGTGAGACAAATGCGACGTTCCTGATAGCTAGTCTCTTTGGGAATACCAATAAATAGTTTGCCTTTTTTTCTAGCTACTTCCAGCTTCTCTTCCTGAGGTAATAACTGTTGTTTGGTAAATGGAGTTATTGATATTGACATCGTTTTTGCTACAATTAAAAAGTAAAATTACACAAAAAGATTAAAAGAATAAGCTTTATGTTTTGATAAAAATACAAATGTGTTTAATTATTAACATTAAGTTGTATTTTTTAAGTTTTTATAGAAATATTTTAGCAGTTTTTTCGGAATTTACACTAAGTAAAAAGTGTGTAATGTTTTGAAAATCAGTTATCAAAACTTGTTTGTTTCTAACTGGTTTAGTTTAATTTTAAAAGACGTTTGCCATCAGAAAGCGCTTCGATAGTAATGGTCGAATGCGTTTCAGGAATAAGACTGGCAATGTTTTCGGCCCATTCAATAAAACACCAATTACCGGAATACAAATAATCATCGACTCCCATATCTAAGGCTTCTGTTTCTTTTTTTAATCTGTAAAAATCAAAATGATAAACTATCTGATTATTTGTAGTTTGGTATTCGTTAACTAAGGAAAAAGTGGGACTGCTGGTAGCTTCGGCTACGCCTAAGGTTTTGCACAATTGTTTGATAAAAGTAGTTTTTCCGGCACCCATTTCACCATTGAAAAGTATGATTTTATTGGGTTGAGCAGCTACAATCAATTCAGCTACATTGCTTATTTCGTCTAATGAAAAAGTGATTTCCATGTTTTTAGTTTTTTAGTACCTAGTCCTTAGTCCCTAGTCTTAGTTTCGGTTCTCGATGCTAAGGACTAACAACTAAGGACTAAATCCCTACTTAGGATTAAATATCAAGCAAGGAATAATCATTTCTTCCAGAGAAATTCCTCCATGCTGATAGGTGTTTTTATAATAACTCACATAATGATTGTAGTTGTTGACATAAGCCAAAAACAAATCATTTTTTGCAAAAATATAAGAACTACTCATATTTATGGCCGGTAAACCAATTTTTTTTGGGTCTTTTACCGCATAAACATCTTTGCTTTCGTATGTCAGACTACGACCGGTTTTGTAACGTAAATTCAGGCTGGTGTTTTTGTCACCCACCACTTTTGAAGGATTTTTGACGTTGATGGTTCCGTGATCGGTGGTTAAAATCAATTTGAAACCCAGTTTTTGTGCCTGTTGGATGATTTCTAACAAAGGAGAATTTTTAAACCAACTCAATGTTAGCGAACGATAAGCTTTATCATCAGGTGCGAGTTCTTTTACCACATCCATTTCGGTTTTGGCGTGTGAAAGCATATCGACAAAATTATAAACTACAGCAACCAAATCGTTGTCTTTTAAGGCTCTGAAACTCTCAAGAAGCTTTTTACCCGAAGCCATATTGGTAATCTTAAAATAATCCGATTTGATGTTCAGACTCAAACGCTTTAATTGAGCTTCAAGAAATTCGGCTTCAAATAAGTTTTTTCCACCTTCATCGGGATCATTTTTCCAAAGATCAGGGTGTTTTTTCTCCATTTCTGCCGGTAATAATCCGGAGAAAATTGCATTTCGGGCATATTGGGTTGCAGTAGGCAAAATAGAATAGTAAGGCACTTCTTTTTCCAGTTTGTAATAATCGGCTACCACGCTTTCAAAGGATTTCCATTGGTCATAACGCAAATTGTCAATGACTACAAACAATACTGGTCTTTCTTTTTTCTTCAATTCAGGAACCACTAATTCCTTGAATAAAGTGTGTGACTGAATGGGTTTATCGGCTTTAGGTAAAAACCAATCTTCGTAATTGCGTTCGATGAATTTTCCAAACTGCGAATTAGCTTCTACTTTTTGCGATTCCAAGATTTCAATCATACTTTGATCGTTGATATCTTCAAGCTGCAATTCCCAGAATAATAGTTTTTTGTACAATTCAATCCAGTCTTCATAGCTGTTGACCATACCCATTTCCATGGCAATTTTTCGGAATTCCTTTTGGTAATCCAAAGTGGTCTTTTGGGAAATCAGTTTCGAATTATCCAAATTCTTCTTCAAACTCAGTAAAATCTGATTCGGATTGACGGGTTTAATGAGGTAATCGGCAATTTTAGCACCAATGGCTTCCTCCATGATATATTCTTCCTCACTTTTGGTAATCATAATCATCGGAATAGCGCTTTTTTTCTCTTTCATCTCCGAAAGGGTTTCCAGTCCGCTCATTCCGGGCATATTTTCGTCTAAGAAAACAATGTCAAAGTTCTCGTTTTCAAATATTTCAATAGCGTCAAGCCCATTATTACAGGTAGTAACTTCGTAATT
Source organism: Flavobacterium sp. GSA192 (assembly GCF_006386525.1). Lineage (NCBI taxonomy): Bacteria > Pseudomonadati > Bacteroidota > Flavobacteriia > Flavobacteriales > Flavobacteriaceae > Flavobacterium > Flavobacterium sp. GSA192. Next base: position 179,320 of record NZ_VAHC01000003.1, read on the forward strand.
TTTTTTCTCTAAAAAAAGGATGTGTGGTTTTAGATAATCAATCTCATCGTCAACCCAAAGTATTTTTATTTTGTCCATATTTTGTCGGTTCTAAAGTTATTCTTGAACGTAAAAAACGCAAGTACATTGTGCAAATTACAGATTTTATACGCTCCAAATTGCTAATATTATGATAAAGTTTCTTAGTAAATAAGGTTTGAATAATTAATAATCGATTATCTAAGTAATACAGTTTTTTAAAATCTATACTAAATACTTTATATTTGATCATAATTAAAAGGTTTCTGATATTTTTTAAATTATCATTTTTAAATAAAATCTTCAAACATTTATATTCAATTAAATTATAGGAAGTCAAATGGAATGGAATATTTTTGAAAAAGAACAAAAAGAAATTTGTAAAAAGTATAATTTAGAATGGAATTCTGTAAATGAAAATTCTATGTTAGCAATTAATGATTCTTTGTTCTTAAATATTGAACCAATAAATGGTTTAAGGCATAATCGTAATGGAAATATTGAAGGTTGGTATATTTGGAGTGGTGATGAAATACCTCATGATGAAGAAAATTTTTTTAAACCAATTCACATTTATCACTTAATTGATAGTAAACCTGAAATACTTAAATATTTGGGATTACCCGTAGGTTATAGATTTCAGATTGATAGTAAAAAATATGAAGACATTTGGTTTAATGAAAAAGTAGCAAACGTTTAAAAATAGTAGAATACAGTAACGTTTATTACAGATTATAAATAAATTTCAAACGAAAAAATGACCCCCAAAATCACTACACTTTCAGAGAAAAAACTAATTGGTTGCAAGCAAAACATGAATTATGCGACTTACAATCCGGTTTTATTATGGCAAAGTTTTATGCCTATAAAAAAGGAAATTACAAATACGGTAAGTGCTGATTTATTTTCGGTACAGCAATTTCCGGAAGGTTTTTGGACTCAATTTAACCCTGAAACTGTGTTTGAAAAATGGGCAGCGGTAGAAGTAACTGATTTTGATAGTATTCCTGCGAATATGAGTTATTTAGTGATTCCGGGAGGTTGGTATGCAGTTTTTGATTATAAAGGTGATGGGAGTGATGCGCCGGCTTTTTTTGAGTCTATTTTTGGAACCTGGTTTCCTAATTCGGCTTACGTTGTGGATGACAGACCCCATTTTGAAATATTAGGTGCTAAATACAAAAAAGGTGATCCTAATTCAGAAGAGGAAATCTGGATTCCGATTCGATTGAAATAATTACTTGAATTTTTAAGGAACACAGATCAAACGGATTTCAGCAGATTTAAATGAATTTTATAGTGTTATTTGATGAATTGGAACGGGATTTAATGGCTTTATTCAAACTTAAAATAGATTTGGCTAAGACCATTTGTTGACAATTACTTACATAGGGCTAAAGCCCGACGCAATTGATGTTTGAAAAACAATTAAATAACATGAATACAACACAATAAAGCTATCTCGTTTTTTGGAACGGGATAGCTTTTTGGATATATAACCTAATGTAAACTGAGGAAATAATAATTTACTGCCATCCTCCGCCCAAGGCTTTGTACAATTGAATGATGGCTTTGTATTGTTGGAATTTATTATCAACCAAACTCAATTCGGCGTTCAAGGCATCGTTTTTAGACGTTAAAACTTCGAGATAGTTGGCTAAACCATAAGTCAACAATTCATCTGAAAAATTTGCTGCTTTTTTTAGCGCATCAACCTGTTTTTCACGAACCTTGATTTTGTAAGTTTCATTATTGTATTGTGCCAGTGCATCCGAAACTTCTTTCCCTGCCGTTAAAAGCGATTGTTCAAATTGAATATAGGCTTTTTCCTGATTGGCTTTTGCAATTTCATATTTGGTTTTTAACTGCCTTTGATTAAAAATAGGCTGTGTTAAACCGGTAACGATATTGGCAAAAATGGAATTAGCACTAAACCATTCATTCAGATGAATAGTTTGTAATCCGCCGGTAGCTGTGATTTTAAATGAAGGATAAAAACTGCTTTTAGCAACATTTGTCATTTCAAAATTGCTGATCAAATTGTACTCAGCAGCAATTACATCAGGACGATTACGCAGTAAATTAGCAGGAACGCCAAGGGTAATTTGGGGTTGTATTTTTTGCGTTTCAAAAGTGCTTCGTTCTATTTTTTTAGAAGATTCGCCTAAAAGAATATTCAACGTATTTTCCAGTAAAACGGCATTGTTTTTTAAATCGGCAATAATTAATAGTGTTGCATATTTTTGAGCTTCGGTTTGTTTGACACCTACTTCGGTAACGTTTCCGGCTTTTTTAAGTTGTTTGATTGTTTCAACACTTTGCTCTCTGTTGATTAAGGTTTCTTCAGCTACTTTTATTTGAGAATCAAGAGCCATTAACTGGTAATAAGTAGTGGCAATCGAAGCAATTAATTGGGTTTTTATAGCCTGATTAACTGCCGAAGTTTGTAGAAACGCAGCATTGGTTGCGCGTTTATTGCTTCGTATTTTTCCCCAAATATCCGCTTCCCAGGATAAAGTTCCAGTAAGCTGGTACTGATCGGTACTACGGTTTTGAACAATTGCACCAAACTGACTATTTTTAGACAATTCCTGATGTGTCCAGTCGGCTCCGGCAGAAAGAGTAGGGAAGTAGCCTGCTTTTCCTTGTTTCATAGACGCTTCGGCAGCGGCAAGATTTTGCATGGCGATTTTAATATCTAAATTGTTTTCCAATCCTTTTGTGATATATCTCTGCAAAAGTGGATCGGTAAAAATCTTATCCCAGGAAACATTTGCAAATGAAACAGTGTCAGTTGACACTACTTCATTTCGATACAAATCGGCTGTTTTTAATTCAGGTCTTTTATAATCTTTGGACACAAAACAAGATTGTAATAAGACCGCAGCTATCGCTAATAAAGCGATTTTATATATTCTATTTTTCATTTTCTTTTTCTAAAGATTCAATATTAGATTCGCCAATTGGAGTTGGAAGTGGTTTTGTTGAAATTTTTTCCTGTAAATTTTGGAAAACAATAAACAAAATTGGAATTACAAATACTCCTAAAATAGTACCGATAAGCATTCCTCCAATAGCACCTGTACCAATTGCTTTGTTACCAACCGCACCGGCTCCTTTGGCCAACATTAATGGCAATAATCCAAGAATAAAGGCGAAAGAAGTCATCAAAATAGGACGCAAACGAGCTACTGAACCTTGTATGGCTGCTTGTGAAATACTTAAGCCTTTTCTTCTTGCTTCGGCAGCAAATTCGACTATCAAAATGGCATTTTTAGCCAATAATCCAATAAGCATGATGAGCGTAATTTGGAGGTAAATAGTATTGCTTAACTTAAAGAAATAAGCAAAAATAAAGGTTCCGGCTAAACCAACAGGTAATGATAACAATACGGCAAAAGGCAGAATATAACTTTCATATTGGGCTGCCAATAAGAAATAAACAAACACCAGACACAATAAGAAAATGTATAAGGTTTGTCCCCCTGCACTGATTTCTTCACGCGTCATTCCTGAGAATTCATATCCGTAACCCAAAGGTAAATGTTGAGCAGCCACTTCTTCAATCGCTTTAATAGCGTCTCCTGAGCTGTATCCTTCTTTTGGAGCTCCTGTAATTTTTACCGAAGTAAATAAATTAAAACGTTCGATGGCTTGAGGGCCAAATACCTTTTCTAATTTTACATATTCAGAAATTGGAGCCATTTGTCCGCTGCTATTTCGAACCAAAACTTTGTTTAAAGATTCCGGATCTGTTCTGAATTGTGGTTCGGATTGATACATTACACGAAATTGCTTTCCGAATTTATTAAAGTTAGAAGCATAAACTCCACCGTAATAGCCTTGCATTGTACCTAAAACATCGGTAACGCTAAGCCCAGATTTTTTTATAGCTGCTACATTCAAATCAATTCGGTATTGCGGGAAATTAGGAGAGAATGAAGTAGCTGCATATTGAATTTCCGGACGACTGTTTAAAGCCGCCAAAAATTGACTGTTTACCGTACTTAATTCCTGGATTGTTCCTCCTTTTTGATCTTGTAATTGAAATTCGAAACCATTCGAATAACCAAAACCAACTAATGTAGGGCGCGCAAAGAATAGTACTTTGGCATCTTTAACAACTGCAGCACGCTTGAATAATTCCTGTACCACAGCGGTAATTTCCTGATTTGCATTTTTACGTTCGGCCCAGGGTTTTAATTTTACAATGACCATCCCGTAATTACTTCCTGTTCCACTTATCAAGCTTCGACCTGAAATACGAAGTACTTCCTGAATTTCAGGCATGTTTTTTACCTGGTTTTCAATTTGGATTAGTACTTTTTCGGTTTTTTCTAAAGAAGTTCCCGGTGCTAAAGAAACATCCGAAAGAATGGCTCCGGTATCTTCGCTAGGTACAAACGCTTTTGGAGTAGTATTAGTCAATAAGATAAAAAGTCCTGCAAAAACAACAATTCCTAAGAAAGCTAACCATTTACGCTTAACTAAAAATTCAACGGCTCTTTTGTATTTAGAAGTTGTTGAGTCGAATCCGGCATTAAAAGCAGAGTAAAAACGGTCTAAAAATCCTTTGCTACTTTTCTCTCCATGATTTTTTAAGAAAATAGCACACAAAGCCGGCGAAAGTGTTAAGGCATTGATAGCAGAAAGCACGATAGCAATAGCCAAGGTCAATCCAAATTGTTTGTAGAAAACTCCGGCAGATCCACTAATAAATGAAACCGGAATAAATACCGCCGACATGACTAAGGTAATCGAAATAATAGCACTACTGATATCGCCCATGGCACTATGAGTTGCTTTTTTAGGATCATGTTCACCGGCTTCCATTTTAGCATGAACAGCTTCTACAACCACAATGGCATCATCAACCACAATACCAACAGCTAATACTAACGCAAATAAAGTTAATAAGTTAATGGTAAAACCAAATAAACTTAAGAAAAAGAAGGTTCCAACAATAGCAACCGGAACAGAAATAGCCGGTATTAATGTAGATCTCCAGTCTTGCAAAAAGATGAAAACAACAAGGAATACCAATATAAAAGCTTCAATTAAAGTATGGATTACCTTAGAAATAGATTCTTCCAGAAAATCATTAGCATTAATTAAAGTGGTATATTTTACTCCTTTGGGGAAATTCACTACTGACTGATCCATTACTTTCAGAGAGCCTTCAATTACTTCCTGTGCATTAGATCCTGCGGTTTGAGCAATGGCAATAGCAATGGATTGGTTGCCGTTAGTAAACGATTTACTGGCATAATTAACCGCTCCCAGTTCAATTCGGGCTATATCCCCCAGTTTTAATACTTCGCCATTGGGAGTAGAACGCACAATAATTTCTTCAAACTCTTTAGTACTTTGTAAGCGTCCTTTGTATTTTAAAGTATATTGGAAAGACTGGTCGCCGCTTTCTCCTAATTGTCCCGGAGCAGCTTCAATATTTTGTTCGGCCAATAATGCAGAAATATCCGAGGGCACTAAACCATAAGCTCCCATAACATCAGGTTTCAACCAAATACGCATGGAGTAGTCTCTCTGACCAAATATCATCGCTTCTCCAACTCCCGGAACACGTTTGATTTTTGGTAAAATATTAATGTTGGCATAGTTTTGAAGAAAGGTAATATCGTAATCCGGATTTTCACTATACAGCGATAAAATTAAAATGTTATCACTTTGTTTTTTTGATGTAGTAACTCCGGCTTTAGTAACTTCCTGTGGCAATAATGAAGCAGCACGTGCTACACGGTTTTGTACATTTACAGCTGCCAAATCAGGATTAGTTCCTAATTTAAAAAATATATTAATCGATGCTGAACCATCATTATTTGAGGTTGAAGTCATGTAGGTCATGTCTTCTACACCATTGATTTGTTCTTCTAAAGGAATAACTACCGAGTTCATTACTACTTCGGCACTCGCACCCTGATAATTAGCGGATACCGTTACCGTAGGAGGTGCAATTTCGGGATATTGTGAAACGGGAAGCGAAATCAACCCTAATATTCCCAGTATAACAATGATAATAGAAATTACCGTTGACAATACGGGTCTGTCAATAAATTTTGAAAACATACTCTGTTATTATTCGATGTTAGTTAATGGCTTTTTTATCAGCAGTAATTATGGAGGCATAGTCCACTAATTCAGGTTTTATTGCTGTTCCTTCGGCAACAATTCCTACACCTTCAATAAGAATTTTATCATTGCTATTCAATCCTTTATCAACAACAAAATATTGTCCTCCGGGTACCGCACGAACTTCAACGGGAACAAATTTTACTTTGTTGTCCTTATCAGTAACCAATACAATGCGTTTGTCCTGCATTTCTAAAGTAGCATTTTGTGGAATTAAAATCACATCTTTTAAATTAGTTGGAATTTGAATACTACCACTTCCTCCGGAACGCAATACTTTGTTTGCATTTGGAAAACTGGCTCTTACGTTAAAAGAACCTGTTTGTGTATTAGCCTGTCCGCTAAAAGTTTCGATTTTTCCTTTTAAATCATATTGCATTCCGTTACTTAGAATCAAATTGACGGCAGGCATTTTAGTGATTTTTTCCTGAAAAGTTTTTCCAGGAGTTTGCATGGTAATATCCAATTGCTGTTTTTCGTTCATTGAAAAATAGGCATAAATAGTACTTACATCTGAAATTCGGGTTAATGGCTCGGCAGTTTGGCTGCTTACATAACTTCCTAATCGTAAAGGTAAAGTTCCTACTATTCCATTTACCGGACTTTTGATTGTTGCGTAATTAATGCGTTCAAGAATACTTTGATAGGTACTTTTGGCACTGGCTAAATTTGCTTTAGCTGTTTCCAGTTGTACATCGCTGATAATATTGCGTTCTACTAATGGTTTTAAACGATTCACTTCTACCTGAGCTGCAGTTACTTTTGCTTTAGCAGCAGCGGCTTCCTGATTAGCCGTTTGTGTTTCCAGCTTAAAAAGCAATTGTCCTTTTTTTACTTCCTGACCTTCCTGAACATATATTTTTTCGATATAACCATCCACTTTTGCACGAATGTCAATATCTGTAATTCCTTCTAAAGTTGCAGGATATTCGGCTAATAGAGTAGTATTTGATTTTTGTATTTGAATTAATTTGTACGGAATTACAGAAGGTGCTGCTGCCTGTTCTTCTTTTTTACCACAAGCTACTAAGAGAATGGCACTTATAAGGGTTAATGAAAGTTTTTTCATTGAGACAAATTATTTATTATTGTTGTTATTGATTTCTATTTGTTTGAAGTTGTTGATTGTTTTACTAAACACTTTTCCAACTTCTATAATATGTGTTCTGTAGGCTTTTACGTTTTCTAAATTGCACTTTTCTTCAGGGCAGGAAACAGTGGCTTCTCGGTACTCGACCAGTCGGTCAATGATGAGCATTTCAGAATCGATTAGTTTGATAATATTGCCAAGGCGTTCACTTAAGTTGGCCGGTTTAAAATATTTTTTGCGGTCTCCTGTTTTGGTGAAATAGGATATTTTTTCCATCTTTAAGAGTAAGTTCAAATTAGTAGAAATTGAACTTTTGCTGGCACTTAATTTTTCGACTAAAGATTCAAATGTAAGCCCTGTTTTGCATCCGTCAATAATTAGTGTTCCTAATATTCTTGCCGCAAGTGGTGAAATATTGTAGAGTTTTTCAAAATAATTCCCATACAATTCAATGATTTCTTCTCTTTCTTTTTTGATGTCCATGACTAATTTTTTGCAAATTTAAAGTTAGTTCGTAAAATACCGAACTAACCGAACTTAATTTTGTGTTAATTTTTATACAGCCATATTTTTCAGATTTGAAAATAATTCAGTTAAATACATCAAAATCAATTGTTCAATAGTTTTATTTTAATAAAATTAGTTCTTAAAAAAAATGCTTAATATTGAGAATCAAAAATTAACCATTCAAATAAATTGAACCATGAAATTTAAAGTTTTGAAACAATCTTTTTTATCGGTAGTCTTATTTTCGGCAGGAATTACAGCACAAAACAAGTTTGTAAATACTCCGCCGGAAGTTTCTCCAATGCCCATGAAACCTGAAATGACTGAAATTTGGAAACCGGAAGTAAAAATAATTACGCCTGCTAAAATTTTGGGCAACGCACCTTCGGACGCAATTGTTTTATTTGATGGAAAAAACTTAGATCAGTGGGTCAGTAAAAAAAACAGTAATAAACCGGCGGAATGGAAAATTGTTGATAATGATTATTTAGAAGTTGTACCAGGTTCGGGTGATATTCAGACAAAAATGACATTTGGAGACTGTCAGTTGCATTTAGAATGGAGTACGCCGGACGAAGTTTTAGATGGAGGACAGGCAAGGGGAAATAGTGGTGTGTTTTTCCAAAACAGATATGAATTGCAAATTTTAGATTCTTATAATAACAGAACTTACAGTAACGGTCAGGCGGGAAGTATATATAAGGATCATGCACCATTAGTAAATGCTGTAAAATCACCATTGGAATGGAATGTTTATGATGTAATCTATACCGCACCACGCTTCAGGACTGATGGAAAAATTGATGCTCCAGCCAGAATTACTGTTTTTCTAAACGGTGTTTTGATACAAAATAATGTAACAATAAATGGTTTGACGCTTTATATCGGTTTACATAATTATCCGTCTTCTCATGGTGACGATGTTATTTCGCTTCAGGATCATGGTGCTAAAAATCAATTTAGAAATATTTGGATAAGAAAACTTTAAAAATGGCAATTAGCAGGTCAAGTGCATTAAATTTTTTGCCGAAAATTAGACCAATAAGTACAAATTAAACGTTGTTTTTAATTACACTAATCATTAAAACAGATAGAATTTGTGTTATTAGATTTTAATTTTGATTATAATTAGTAACAATTGTTGTAATTGCTTCGCCAATTCGCTATCGCTCGGGTCGTGTACAACTTTTTTCTAAAAGTAAACACCTTGGAGAATTAGTAATTTTACTGTTTTTACAATCTAATTTACTTATATTTGTCAACCTAAAATTCAAGTTCTAGTGACGCAAATCAATAAGCTTAAAATATTCAACGATCCTATTTATGGATTTATCAGCATTCCAAATGCTTTAATATACGACTTAATTCAGCATCCCTATTTTCAACGATTAAGACGTATTTCTCAAATGGGTTTGTCGTACTTAGTATATCCCGGAGCTAATCATACTCGTTTTCATCACGCCTTAGGTTGCCTACATTTAATGCAAAAAGCCGTAGATGTGTTGCGCTTTAAAGGGGTTTCCATTTCGGAAGAAGAAGAAAACGCATTGTATATTGCTATTTTATTGCACGATATTGGGCATGGACCATTTTCGCATGCAATGGAAAAAAGTATTGTAGAAGATGTGCATCATGAGGAAATTTCGTTGTTGTTCATGAAGCAATTAAATGTTGAGTTCAAAGGAAAATTAAGTCTGGCGATTAAAATTTTTGAAGGAGATTATCATCGAAAATTCATGTTGCAATTGATTTCAAGTCAATTGGATATGGATCGAATGGATTATTTAAAACGTGATAGTTTCTATTCGGGTGTGGCTGAAGGAAATGTCAATTCGGAGCGTTTAATCCAAATGATGAATGTTGAAGATGATTTTTTGGTTATCGAAGAAAAAGGTATTTATTCAGTTGAGAAATTTTTAATGTCACGCCGACTGATGTATTGGCAGGCTTATTTGCACAAGACCAGTTTAGTGGGCGAATTGATTTTGACAAAAATCTTAAAACGCGCCAAAGAATTAGCATTAAAAGGAATGGTTTTGCCTTGCAGTGAGCCATTGCAATTTTTTATGCAAAATAAAATTTCGTTGGAATCGTTTAATACTATTACTTTAGATTTGTTTTCTCAGTTAGATGATTTTGATATCATTAGCGCCTTAAAAGCCTGGCAAAGACAAGATGATTTTATTTTATCTACTTTGAGTAAAATGATTATCAACAGAGATTTATTGAAAATAAAATTGACTAGTGAAAAAGTAGCCATTGAAGATTTAACTCCTTTAAAAGAGCGTTTTGCCTTAGAAAATAATATCAGTGTAGCCGATGCTAATTATTTTATTTTTAAAGGAAAAATAAAAAATCAGGCTTATGACAAGGAAGCTGAACCCATACGAATTTTGAAAAAAGACCGAACAGTTGAAGATGTTATCGAATCATCAGATCAATTGAATTTGAAATCTTTATCAAAGTCGGTGACCAAATATTACATTTGTTTCCCAAAACAACTGGTATAAAACCATATTTAAAATCTATTTTTTATATTTTTGTCGGAATGAAATTTACAGCAGAACAAATAGCGGGTGTTTTAGAGGGCGAAGTAGTGGGGAATCCCCAAGCTGAAGTCCATGAATTATCTAAAATAGAAGAAGGAAAAGAGGGTTCGCTTACTTTTTTATCCAATCCCAAATACAATAATTATATCTATACTACCGAGGCTACAATAACCATTGTAAATAAAACTTTTGTCCCTGAATCAGATTTAAAAACAACACTAATTAAGGTGGATGATGCTTATATGGCTTTTTCCAAGTTATTAGAATTTTACGATCAGGCAAAAAAAGCCAGTAAAAAAGGTATCGAACCTCATACAGTTTTATCTGAAGATGTCAAATATGGTCAAAATTTATATTTAGGTAGCTTTAGTTATGTAGGTACAAATGTGGTTATTGGTGATAATGTAAAAATATATCCTAACTGTTTTATTGGCGATAATGTTGTCATTCGCGATAATGTCACTATTTTTGCCGGCGCAAAGATTTATTCGGAAACCATAATTGGTAATAATTGTATTATTCATGCAGGAACTGTTATTGGTTCGGATGGTTTTGGGTTTGCACCCAATTCGGATGGAACATACAAGAAAATTCCCCAAATAGGAAATGTAGTTATTGAAGATGATGTTGAAATAGGAGCTTGTACTACAATTGACAGAGCCACATTAGGTTCAACCCGAATTAGAAAAGGAGTGAAATTAGACAATCAGATTCAGGTTGCTCACAATGTTGAAATTGGCGAAAATACTGTAATAGCTGCTCAAACCGGAATTGCGGGTTCTACTAAGATTGGTACAAACGGAATGATTGGCGGGCAAGTAGGAATATCAGGTCATTTAATAATTGGAAATAATGTCAGAATCCAGGCGCAGTCCGGAGTGGCAAGAAATATAAAAGACGACGAAGTTTTGCAAGGGAGTCCTACATTTGGTTATACTGATTTTAGTAAATCCTATGTGCATTTCAAAAATTTCCCTAAGATTATTGCAGAAATTGACGAATTAAAGAAACAAATATTAAACCAAAAACATGGAAACAATGGTTAAACAGAAGACCATCAAAACAGAAATCTCGTTAACGGGAGTTGGCTTACACACCGGTAAAGAAGTTAAAATGACTTTTAAACCTGCTCCTGCAAATAATGGTTTTACTTTTGTTAGGTTAGATCTTGAAGGACATCCTGTAATTGAGGCAGATGCAAATTATGTTGTCAATACTCAAAGAGGTACAAATCTGGAAAAATTAGGCGTTAAAATTCAAACACCTGAGCATGTTTTAGCTGCTCTGGTAGGTTGTGATTTAGACAATGTTATCATTGAATTAGATGCTTCAGAGCTTCCTATTATGGATGGTTCTTCAAAATATTTTGTTGAAGCTTTAGAAAAAGCAGGTGTAGAGGAACAAAGTGCTAAACGCAATGTTTACGTTGTAAAAGAAGTAATTTCATTTACTGACGAAGCAAGCGGAAGCGAAATTCTGGTAATGCCTAGTGATCATTATACGGTAACTACAATGGTTGATTTTGGTACTAAAATTTTAGGTACACAAAATGCAACTCTTAAAAGTATAGACGATTTTAAAACTGAAATTGCATCTTCAAGAACTTTCAGCTTTTTGCACGAATTAGAGTCTCTTTTAGATAATGGTTTGATTAAAGGCGGTGATTTGAATAATGCTATTGTTTATGTAGATAAAGAAATTTCTACAGCAACAATGGAAAATTTAAAAGTAGCTTTTGGTAAAGAAACACTTACTGTAAAACCAAATGGTATTTTAGATAATCTGACTTTACATTATCCAAATGAAGCTGCAAGACACAAATTATTGGATGTAATAGGTGATTTGGCTTTGATTGGAACAAAAATACAAGGAAAAGTTATTGCTAATAAACCAGGTCATTTTGTAAACACACAATTTGCAAAGAAAATGGCTAAGATGATTAAAATTGAACAACGCAACTACGTTCCTGTTTACGATTTGAATCAAGAGCCTTTGATGGATATTCATAAAATCATGGCAATGTTGCCACACAGGCCACCATTTTTGTTGATTGACAGAATCATCGAAATGTCTGACAGTCATGTGGTGGGGATGAAAAATGTAACTATGAATGAAAATTTCTTCGTTGGACATTTCCCTGATGCTCCGGTTATGCCTGGAGTTTTAATTGTTGAAGCTATGGCACAAACTGGTGGTATTTTAGTTTTAAGTACCGTTCCGGATCCGGAGAATTATTTGACCTACTTTATGAAAATTGATAATGTGAAATTCAAACATAAAGTATTGCCAGGAGATACCTTAATATTCAAGTGTGATTTAATTACTCCTATCAGAAGAGGAATTTGCCACATGCAGGCTAATGCTTACGCTAATGGTAAATTAGTTGCTGAAGCTGAATTAATGGCACAAATTGCAAGAAAACAACAACAATAATTAGGATAGAAACAGTTCCTCCCTGTTACTATGATTTTTTAAATAGTAATTAAGGTAATTAATTATAAAAACAAAAAATAGATGAATCAACCGTTAGCTTATGTTCATCCTGGTGCGAAAATCGCCAAAAATGTGGTAATTGAACCTTTTACAACCATTCATAACAATGTGGTAATTGGCGATGGTACCTGGATAGGTTCTAATGTAACCATCATGGAAGGTGCAAGAATTGGAAAAAATTGCAATATTTTTCCCGGAGCAGTTATCTCGGCTGTTCCACAAGATTTAAAATTTGGTGGTGAAGATTCATTGGCTATTATTGGTGACAACTGTACTATTAGAGAGTGTGTAACTATCAACAGAGGTACTAATGCTTCCGGACAAACAGTTATTGGAAATAATTGTTTAATTATGGCAGCAGCTCATATTGCTCATGATTGTGTAGTAGGAGATAATGCAATTATTGTAAACGGTGTGCTTTTGGCGGGTCATGTTATTGTGGGTAAATACGCTGTATTAGGCGGTTTGGCAGCAGTACATCAGTTTATCAATATTGGAGATCACGCAATGGTTTCAGGTGGTTCTTTAGTTCGTAAAGACGTTCCTCCTTATACTAAAGCGGCTAAAGAACCTTTGTCCTATGTAGGTATCAATTCTGTTGGATTGAGAAGAAGAGGTTTTACAACTGAAAAAATCAGAGAAATTCAGGACATCTATCGAATTTTATATCAAAAAAATTATAATAATACTCAGGCTTTAGGAATCATAGAAGCCGAAATGGAAGCAACTCCTGAAAGAGACGAAATTATTGATTTTATAAGAAACTCTTCCAGAGGTATTATGAAAGGTTATAGTGGAGGCTATTAAAGGCTAATAGAATAAAAAAAGAAGAATGAGAAAAGATCAGGTATTTAATTTATATTAGTTGATCTTTAGAAAATAAATAAAATAAGATTTTAGAAATATAAACTCTAAAATCTACAATCTTAAATCATAAATAAAATGGCATCTACATCAGATATTAGAAACGGACTTTGTATTAAATACAACCACGATATTTATAAAATTATCGAATTTTTACACGTAAAACCAGGAAAAGGACCTGCTTTTGTAAGAACAAAATTAAAAAGTTTAACAACCGGAAAAGTATTGGATAATACTTTTTCAGCAGGACATAAAATTGATGATGTACGCGTAGAAACACATACGTACCAATATTTATATGCAGAAGGAGATCAATTTCATTTTATGAATAACGAATCTTTTGAGCAAATTACTTTGAACAAAAGTATTCTTGATGCTCCGGATTTATTGAAAGAAGGAACTAATGTAATGGTTCAGATTAATACTGAAACTGATTTGCCTTTATCAGTAGATATGCCGGCTTCAATTATTCTTGAAGTAACTTATGCAGAACCGGGAGTAAAAGGGAATACAGCTACAAATGCTACTAAATCAGCAACTGTTGAAACTGGAGCTACAGTTAACGTTCCTTTGTTTATCAACGAAGGAGATAAAATTAAAATTGATACCGCTTCAGGATCCTACATGGAGCGTGTTAAAGAATAGTTTACAGTATTTAGTGCTCCAGTTTGAAAATCAGGCTGGACATTAAAAACTGAATACCTGCCTACCGACAGTCGGGCTAAATACTAAAAAGATGAAATTTACAAGAGCATATTCTTTAAAAGAAATCGCAAATTTACTCAACTGTGAATTTGTAGGGAATGAGGATTTTGAGGTTTTAGGCATGAACGAAATTCATGTGGTGGAGAAAGGAGATATTGTTTTTGTAGATCATCCTAAATACTACGACAAAGCGCTAAACTCGGCAGCTACAATTGTTTTGATTAATAAAAAAGTGGATTGTCCTGAAGGAAAAGCATTGCTTGTTTCTGATGATCCTTTTCGTGATTTCAACAAACTAACTCATTTTTTTAAACCTTTCCAATTTGCCGGAGTAGCTATTGCTCCAACGGCAATTATTGGCGAAGGAACTATAATTCAGCCAAATTCTTTTATTGGTAATAATGTTGTTATTGGAAAAGATTGTTTGATTCATTCTAATGTGTCCATTTATGATCATACTATAATAGGAGACAATGTAATTATTCATGCCGGAACTGTTCTTGGTGCCGATGCGTTTTATTATAAAAAACGTCCTGAGGGTTTTGACCAATTGCTATCAGGAGGTCGTGTTGTTATTAAAGATAATGTAGGCATTGGTGCTCTTTGTACTATTGATAAAGGGGTTACCGGTGATACAACAATTGGTGAAGGAACAAAAATTGACAATCAGGTTCATGTAGGTCATGATACTGTGATTGGAAAAAAATGTTTAATAGCTTCTCAAACCGGAATTGCAGGTTGTGTAATCATTGAAGACGAAGTGACACTTTGGGGACAGGTTGGTACAACCAGCGGAATTACAATTGGAGGAAAAGCTGTTGTCATGGGACAAACCGGAGTAACTAAATCAGTAGAAGGAGGGAAAACTTATTTCGGAACACCTATTCAGGAGTCCAGAGAAAAATTAAAACAATTAGCCAATATCAAAAAGATTCCGGAGATTCTTGATAAATTAAAACAATAAAAAAAGTGCTGCCAAATTATTAATTTTGTTTAAAAAGTAAATAATTTGTGTTGAAGCTAACAAAATGGGTAGAATATCCATCTTTTTTTTGGTAAGAAAACTGTTTAGATTAATTTCGAAAATCTTACTTTTGCATAACAAATTTAAAAATCACAAAAAATATATATCATGAGTGTTTTAGTTAATAAAGATTCCAAAATAATCGTTCAAGGATTTACAGGTAGCGAAGGTACTTTCCACGCTTCTCAAATGATTGAATACGGTACAAACGTTGTAGGTGGTGTAACTCCAGGAAAAGGGGGAACAACTCACTTAGACCTTCCTGTTTTTAACACTGTTAAAGATGCAGTTGAGCAAGCAGGTGCTGATACTTCTATTATTTTTGTACCACCAGCTTTTGCTGCTGATGCAATTATGGAAGCTGCTGATGCCGGAATTAAAGTAATCATTGCAATTACAGAAGGAATTCCTGTTGCTGACATGATTTATGCAAACGACTACGTTAAAGCAAGAAACAGCAGATTAATTGGGCCTAACTGTCCAGGTGTTATCACTCCGGGTGAAGCTAAAGTTGGTATCATGCCAGGTTTCGTTTTCAAAAAAGGAACTGTAGGTATTGTTTCTAAATCAGGAACTTTAACTTATGAGGCTGCTGACCAGGTTGTAAAACAAGGTTTAGGAATCACTACTGCTATCGGAATTGGTGGAGATCCAATCATTGGAACAACTACTAAAGAAGCAGTTGAATTATTAATGAACGATCCTGAAACAGAAGCAATCATCATGATTGGTGAAATCGGTGGTCAATTAGAAGCTGATGCTGCTAAATGGATTAAAGCTGATGGTAACCGTAAGCCTGTAATTGGTTTCATCGCTGGAGAAACTGCTCCTGCTGGTAGAACTATGGGACATGCCGGTGCTATTGTTGGGGGTTCTGACGATACTGCTGCTGCTAAAAAACAAATTATGAGAGACAACGGAATTTATGTTGTTGATTCACCAGCTGAAATTGGTAAAAAAGTTAAAGAAGTATTAGTTACAGCAACAGTTTAATTATTTCTAAATTAAATTTTAAATAAATTAAGCCTCACATTTGTGGGGCTTTTTTAGTATAAAACAGAATTAAAGGAATACATTTGCACTCGATTAAAATCAAAGCTCTGATTTAATCTAAAAGTAAATTAAAAATAAATAATTGATTTCATATTTTTTTCTGAAATCAATTCAAAAGAAAATACTATGTATAAGGAATTAGAAGGATTCGAAGTTAAAAATCAATTTTCATTAACAATCGAAGATAGTTTAGAAGAAGTTTGTAATGCCTCTGAAGGTTCTGGGGTATTTTTAGTTTTTGATGTTGCCGATGAAAAAGAATTAATCATGGTAGGTTCTACAGGAACGGTACAAAATGATGGTACTTTGAAGACTAAAAATGGCGGACTGTATGATAAAATTGTAAATGGTCACCAATTTGCAAAAACAGGAAGAAAATATTCTTGGCCTGCACAAATGAAAAAAGAAGAAATTAGCCGTTTAGAAGTAGTTTGGTATGAAACATTTAACGATGATACTAAAGTGATTCCTACTTTTGTCGAAGCTCAGATTTTGCAAAACTTTTTAAGTGAAAATGCAAAATTGCCAAGATGGAATGTAGCTTTCTAATTCATTTTCAGTGAAATAAAATATTATTATTAAAAGCTTTACTTCGGTAAGGCTTTTTTTATAGCATAAATTTTATAAAACAGCTAAATCGTTTATATTTGTACCTCAATTTAGAAAATAAACTTATTATCATAATATGAAATTACTCGAAGGAAAAGTAGCTATTATTACAGGCGCAAGTCGCGGAATTGGAAGAGGGATTGCTGAAGTTTTTGCAAAAAACGGTGCCGATGTTGCTTTTACATACAGCTCATCTGCTGAATCAGCTCAGGTATTGGAAAATGAATTGAACGCATTAGGTATTAAAGCTAAAGGTTATAAATCCAATGCTGCCGATTTTAATGAAGCACAAACTTTAGTAGATACTATTTTAGCTGATTTTGGTACAGTTGATATCCTTATCAATAATGCCGGAATTACAAAAGACAATCTGTTAATGCGTATGTCAGAGGCTGATTTTGATCAGGTAATTGATGTGAATTTGAAATCGGTTTTTAATATGACTAAAGCCATTCAAAAAACATTCTTGAAAAAACGTGCAGGTTCAATCATCAATATTAGTTCAGTTGTAGGGGTTTCCGGAAATGCAGGACAAACTAATTATGCGGCTTCTAAGGCTGGTGCTATTGGGTTTACAAAATCAGTAGCTTTAGAATTAGGTTCTCGTAATATCCGTTGCAATGCTATTGCTCCAGGATTTATTGAAACTGAAATGACTGCTAAATTAAGCGAAGATGTTGTAAAAGGATGGAGAGAAGGAATTCCATTGAAACGTGGTGGAACTACTGAAGATGTTGCAAATGCTTGTTTATTCTTAGCTTCAGATATGAGTGCTTATGTTACAGGACAAGTATTGAATGTTTGCGGAGGAATGCTTACTTAATCAGTTTGTTGTTAATAGTTTGTTGTTTTTTTGAAACCACAAACTATAAACTATAAACCATAAACTAAAAATATGACAACAAACACCATTCTATTAGTATTGCTTTCATTATTAATAGCAGCTGGGTTGTCTTATTTTCAATATTATTACAAAGCCAAGAGTCAATTAAAAGTTAATTTACTCTTGGCTTTTTTGCGTTTTTTAAGCATTTTCGGGATATTATTATTGCTGGTAAATCCAATAATTACAACCAATAATACAGAAATGATTAAGCCTCCGCTTGCTGTGGTGGTTGATAATTCCAGTTCCATATTTTTTTTAAAAGCTGAAAAAACAGCTTCTGAATTGTATTTGAAGCTAAAAAACAATAAAGCATTGAATGAAAAATTCAACATTCAATCCTATCAATTTGATTCGGAGTTTTCTCTTTTAGAAAAATTAAATTTTAAAGGAACTCAAACCAATCTGGACGTAGCGGCTAAAGATTTAAAGGCAATCAACAGAAATAGCCTGTTTCCTACGGTACTAATTAGTGATGGAAACCAAACTTCAGGTAATGATTATGTATATAGTTTTGATGCTTCCAATAAAGTTTATCCCATAGTTTTAGGAGATACAACCAGGGTTTTAGATTTAAAAATCAATCAGCTGAATGTCAATAAATACGCTTTTTTTAAGAATAAATTTCCTGTAGAAGTGTTTTTACAATATTCAGGCACAAAAAATATAACTGCTGATTTTCAGATTTCGCAGGGAAATTCAGTTTTGAGCAAGCAGAAAGTTTCTTTTTCTGCTACTAAAAATACAGCTGTTATTTCTCTTTTGCTATCAGCAAATAAAATAGGAACGCAGTTGTATAAGGCGAGTTTGGTTTCGAATGAAAAAGAAAAAAACAGCTATAACAACAATAAAAATTTTGCTGTAGAAATTATAGATCAAAAGACCAATGTTGCCATAATTTCGTCAATAAACCATCCTGATATAGCTGCTTTAAAACGGGCAATTGAATCTAATGCACAACGTAAAGCAACTATAGTTAATCCGAAACAAATCAATGGATTAAACAATTATAATGTTTTGGTTTTTTACCAACCTACAACGGAATTTAAAACTGTTTTTGATGCCAATAAATCAGCCCGAGTTAATGCTTTTTTTATTACCGGAACACATACTGATTTTGGATTTTTAAATCAGCAGCAAAATAATTTAGAATTTAAAATGACTTCTCAAAAAGAAGATTATTTGGCTGAATATAAATCGCAATTCAATCTTTTTGCTATTGATAATATTGGTTTCGAAAATTTTCCTCCTTTGCAAAATCCGTATGGAAAAATCAAAGTAAACGGAAACACTACTGTTTTACTTTCTTCAAAAATCAGAAATATTGACACTCAGGCACCATTGCTTGCTTTTAATGAAAATCAAGGAAATCGGTCTGCTTTTCTCTTGGGAGAAAACAGTTGGAAA
This sequence comes from Flavobacterium sp. GSA192, assembly GCF_006386525.1. Classification (NCBI taxonomy): domain Bacteria; kingdom Pseudomonadati; phylum Bacteroidota; class Flavobacteriia; order Flavobacteriales; family Flavobacteriaceae; genus Flavobacterium; species Flavobacterium sp. GSA192. The sequence goes on from NZ_VAHC01000003.1 coordinate 198,669, forward strand.
TGGCGTTTAGAAAGTCATATTACAAATGAATCTTTTGAAAAATATGATGTTTTTATTGATAAAATCATTCAGTTTTTGGCAACAAACAATGCTAAAAAATCTTTGGTTGTCAATCACGAAAGTTTTTACAATTCAGGAGATGCTATCGAAATCACAGCTCAATATTTCAATAAGAATTATGAATTTGACGAAAAAGCACATTTAACTATTAAGCTGATTAATTCCAAAACGAAGCAAACTAAAAATTACGATTTATTGAAAGGAAACAATGCCTACAAGGTAAATCTGGATGGATTAGCTGCCGGGAATTATCAGTTTACGGTGAAAGAATTAAATTCAAATGCTTCGTATTCGGGTCGTTTTGAAATTCTAGATTTTGATATCGAAAAGCAATTTGTAAATCCTGATTTAGACAGACTGAATCAATTAGCCTCATCAACAAAGGGAAAAGTTTATTATCCGAATCAAATAGATGCTTTGATCCAATCGCTTTTAGCTGATGAGAATTATAAAACCATTGAAAAAAATAATATAAAACGTTCTCCCTTGATTGATTGGAAATGGTTATTGGTTTTTATTTGTAGCTTTTTTGCAACTGAATGGTTTGTTAGAAAATACAACGGTTTGTTGTAAGCAATTTTAAATTTTAATAAAAAGATTTCTCTTGAAAAAACAATCCAAAATTTTCCCTGAACACGGAATCTTTAATTTAGAAAAACATACCAGAACACAGCAGGTTATTTTTGTGAGTTTGCTATTGGTTTGTTTGACAGGGATGATTACTCCGCCTATTGCATTATTATTAGGTTTGCTTGTTGCTAATCTTTCGGGGCATCCCTGGTTGCATTTAAATCATAAAATCATTCGGGTTTTACTTCAGGTTTCGGTTGTAGGTTTGGGTTTTGGAATGAATGTTACTAATGCTTTATTATCGAGCAAAGAAAGTTTTATACTCACAGTTGCCACAATATTTAGTACTGTTTTTCTGGGAAGTGTTTTAGGAAAATGGCTCAATACTGATAAAAAGACCTCACATTTAATTTCGTGTGGAACTGCCATTTGTGGTGGAAGTGCCATCGCAGCAATTACCCCGGTCATTCAATCGGACGAAAAACAGACTTCAGTAGCCTTAGGAGTGATTTTTATTTTAAATTCTATTGCCTTGTTTTTGTTTCCAACTATTGGACATTGGCTAAACTTATCTCAGCAAGATTTTGGATTCTGGTGCGCCTTAGCTATTCATGATACCAGTTCGGTTGTGGGAGCAGCTAATAAATATGGTCCAGAAGCCTTAGCTATTGCAACTACTGTAAAATTAGCGCGTGCCTTATGGATAATTCCGGTTGTTTTATTGACAAGTTTCTTGTTTAAAAACAAAGCGAAAGGAATAAAAATCCCTTATTTTATAGGATTTTTTATTCTGGCTATGATTGCAAATACTTATATCCCTCAAGTAGCAACGGCTACTCCTTATATTGTTTCAATTGCTAAAATTGGACTAACAGTTACCTTGTTTTTTATTGGTTCAGGATTGAGTAGTTCGGTACTACTTGCCGTTGGTATAAAACCTTTGATACAAGGGATTTTGTTGTGGGGATTTATCGCCACAATGGCTTTATTGGCAATTTTGATTTGATTTTTTTAAAAAATTTCAAAAACTGGAATATTCTAATTCTTTTTATAAAGAGTTGTACTCCTGGTAAAATTGGATAATCTCTTTATAAAAACATAAAAGTAGGATTCATAATAGTAGAAAATTGGTTTTAGGTTTTATTCTTAAGTTTAGCTTAAGAAAGATATAAACATGTAATATTCTTTTTGAATTTTAGTTTCTTTGATTAAACTTAATGTTGTTTGTTGAATAAAGTTTAAAAAAGGATTTCATGAAAAATACACTATTACTATTGTTGGTTTTAACTGGATTTTTTGGGTATTCTCAAGATTGGAAAAGTAATTTTGATGAAGCTAAAAAAGAAGCTGTAAATGAAAATAAAAACATTCTTCTTGTATTTTCTGGCTCAGATTGGTGTGCACCTTGCATCAAATTAGATAATGTAGTTTGGAAATCGGAGGTATTCAAATCTGAATCCGAAAAAAACTGGGTGATTTATAAAGCTGATTTTCCTAAAAAGAAAGCCAATCAGTTGTCAGTCGAACAAACAGAATCGAATAATAAATTGGCGGAAAAATACAATCGAAATGGTAGTTTTCCCTTGGTGATTCTTTTGGATAAAACAGGAAAAGTGATTGGAATGACTGGTTTCAAAAACATTTCAGCAACAGATTATATACAGTTAATTCATTCATTGGAGAAAAAATGAAAAATATAGCTTACTTCCTTTTTTTACTTGCGACTTATAGTTCTTTTGGACAAATCACGCACAAGAGAAAACTATCAATGTTAGGTAGTCCATTAGAAATAACTGTTGTTGCACAAGACACTATTCAAGGAAATCAATATATCGATATGGCAATAGCTGAAGTAAAACGCATCGAAAATTTAATTTCCGATTGGATTCCGAGTTCGCAAATATCGAAAGTCAATCAAAATGCCGGAATCAAAGCCATTAAAGTAGATAAAGAAGTATTTGATCTAGTGGGTAGAGCTATCAAAGTATCCCAAATTACTTCTGGAGCATTTGATATCTCCTATGCTTCAATGGATAAAATTTGGAAATTTGATGGTAGTATGAAAGCCATGCCAACGGAAGAAGCCATCAAGAAATCGGTTTCTAAAATTGGATATAAAAACATTATTCTTGATTCAAAAGAGCAAACTATTTTCCTTAAAATCGGAGGAATGAAATTAGGACTTGGTGGCATTGGTCAAGGTTATATTGCTGACAAAGTGAAAGAATTACTCCAAACTAAAGGCTGTGTTTCAGGTATTGTTAATGTTTCAGGCGATATTAATACTTGGGGTAAACAAGTTGATGGAAAATCTTGGACAGTTGCTATTGTAAACCCCATGAATAAAAATAAAATTTTTGCCACTTTCCCATTAGAAAACAGTGCTGTAGAAACTTCTGGGAGCTATGAAAAATTTGTTGTTTTTAATGGTATCCGCTATTCTCATATCATCGATCCACGAACGGGATATCCGGCTCAAGGCATTGTGAGTGTTTCGGTTTTTGCCAAACAAACCGAAATTGCTGATGCTTTAGCTACAGGAATTTTTGTTCTTGGAGTAGAAGTAGGCTTGGATTTAGTCAATCAAATGAAAGGGATTCAGTGTATTATTGTGGATGATAAAGGTAAAATTCATACATCAAAAGGAATAGATATCAAAAAATTTGAATAAGATGATACAGAAAATAATTTTAGTGTTATTGATTGTAGTTGTTTTTCAATCGTGTAACACAGTAAGAGAGTATGAAAAAGTATCCATCAATGATCCCGACATGAAACTTTCTGCTCGAACATCGGAACGTTATGAAACTGCTTTTCAGGCTTATAGAGAAGCTGCAGCTGGAGCCAATGGAGGAAAATCGGGTGGAGGTTGTGGTTGCAACTAAATTTCTATCTCCAGTGGATGGAGTATTATTTTATAATATGTAAGATGAAAAATAGAATCATATATTTCTTTTTATTAGTTGGAATCAGTGCATTTTCTCAAAAAACTACTGACAGCATACAGTTTAAGAAAAGAGTTTTAGAAAGTACCGAGGTAGATTTTCTATTGAGTTATTACAATCAAGACGGTTCTAAATCAGCCGTTTCAGGTGGTCTTGGTTCGGAACAATTAACAGATATAGCTTCAAATGTTGTAGTTTCCATGCCTATAAATGACAATGATGTTTTAACGGTTGATTTGGGTATTTCGGCTTATTCATCGGCTTCTTCTAGTAATATTAATCCATTTAATGCAACTGGTGCTTCGGGTGGTGGTGATGAAGACGACGACGACGATGACGATGATAATCCAAATTCAGGTTCAACAGCACCTTATGGAACTCCGTGGCAAGCTTCTTCAGGAGCTTCAAAGAGTGATCAGTTAACAGCTATAACCGTAAATTATGCTCACAGTAGTGATTCTCGTAATTTTATTTGGAATGCAGATGTTTCTTTTTCTAATGAATATGATTATACTTCTATAGGTTTTGGTGGAGGTGTAGCTCAACTTTTTAACGATAAAAATTCAGAAATAAATCTTAAAGTCAATGCGTATTTAGATCAATGGAGACCTATTTATCCAACAGAATTACACGAATATTCAAAAAATGGTCCTGATTTCTTAAACCAAGGATTTTTTAGTGGAGTTTCAGTTTTAAATCAAAACGGACAAGCTACGGTGGATTATTTACCTTCAATTTTTCAAACTGTAAGTGCTGTGAATCGAAATTCGTATTCTGCTTCATTTGGATTTTCGCAGGTAGTTTCAAAAAAATTACAATTCTCTGTATTCTTTGATGTTTTAAAGCAACAAGGATTATTGTCAACACCGTATCACCGAATTTATTTTGCTGACAAAGACAATTATTATATTGGCCAACCTGAATATATTGCAAATTACGAAAATGAAAGTAATACAGGTGTTTATAAATTAGCAGACGATATTGAAAGATTGCCTAATAGTCGATTCAAATTGCCTATTGGAGCGCGACTCAATTATTACATTAACGAACGATTTGTTTTGAGAACTTATTATCGCTATTATTCCGATAATTGGGATATTCAGTCTCATACAGCTAATATTGAATTACCTTTTAAAATTTCTGATCGATTTACTATTTTCCCAATGTATCGTTTTTATACCCAAACGCAATCTAAATATTATGCGCCTTATGAAACCCATTTATCAACCGAAAAATATTATACTTCGGATGCTGATTTAAGTAGTTTTGATGCTAATCAATATGGTTTTGGTATTAATTATACTGATATTTTTACAGGAGCAAAAATTTGGAAATTAGGTTTAAAGAATATCGATTTCAGATTCAATCATTACCAAAGAAGTGATAATTTAACAGCAAATATTGCTACTATTGGATTTAAGTTTATCTTACAATAAAAAAATGAAAATTCTACTAATTGAAGACGAAATAGGTATCGCTAATTTTCTCCAACAAGGTTTGGAAGAAGAAGGTTATACTGTTTTAGTTGCTAATGATGGGAAAAAAGGACTCGAATTAGCCTTGGCTCAAACAGTAAATATTATTCTTTTAGATTGGATGTTACCCAAAATAACCGGAATTGAAGTTTGTAAAGCTATTCGAAAAGCAAATTCAACAACACCAATTATTTTTCTTACGGCCAAAGATACAGTTCAGGAAACCATAGAAGGACTCAAAGCTGGAGCCAATGATTACATCAAAAAACCATTTAGTTTTGAAGAATTACTCGAACGAATTAAAATTCATTTTAGGAATCAAACTCAACCTGAAATATTAAAATTGGGGTCTATAAAAATTGATTTGGCTCAATATCTTGTTAGCGTCAATGGAATTGAAGTGAATTTAACACAACGTGAATTTGAATTGCTACGCTATTTAGTTCAAAATAAAGGAAAAGTTTGCACTCGAACCCAAATTATAGAAGACGTTTGGGACATTCATTTTGAATATGATACTGGAGTTATTGATGTTTTTATGAATGCCATTCGTAAAAAATTAAATTTAAATAAAGATGAAGATTTAATCAAAACTATTCGAGGAGTTGGTTATATTGCTAATGATTAACACCCAATATATGTTTTCCTTTTCTTTTAAAAACAGAATTGCTTTTTACTACATCATCAGCACGGGATTATTGATTTCGGTGGTGTTTTTTGTGATTTATCATAGTATAGATCACAATGTAAATACTCATATCAATGAAGATATTAACGACGAAGTGCAAAAGCATTTAAGAGAGATTGTCATTGATCCTAATAATACTTATTTGATTCAGGTGGACGAATGGCGAGAACGGGAGCACAATACCGTTAATGTAAATCCAGTTTTTGTACAGTTTTTAGACATCAACAAACAATTAATTGACAAGTCTCCTAATTTAAAAGGAATACAACTCAAAGTATATTCTACAGAATGGAACAATAAATTTATAGATACTTACTTGAATAAAAAACCAATTAGACAAATTCAAGTACCACTATTAGACAAAAATAAAGTGGTTGGTTATTTATTAATTGCCATGTCATTAGATGATGCAACAATGATTTTGAATAATTTGCAAAATACTTTATTAATTGCTTTTCCGCTAATACTACTTATTCTTTTCTTGATTGCCAGATTGATTGCCGGAAGAAGTATCAAGCCTGTAAGCTTAATTACTGCAACATCCAGCAAAATTACTAAAGACAATCTCAAGGAGCGTATCTCTCTGCCTCAAAATAAAGATGAACTTTATGTTTTATCCAAAACAATAAATGATTTGCTGGATAGAATTGAAAATGCCGTAGAAAGAGAAAAACAATTCACTTCAGATGCTTCACACGAATTACGAACTCCATTAACGGTTTTGAAAGGAACATTAGAAGTTCTGGTTAGAAAACCCAGAACACAAGCGGAATATGAAGACAAAATTAAATATGGAATTTCAGAAGTAAATCGATTGAATACTTTAGTAGATCAACTGTTATTACTGGCTCGATTTGAAAATCAAATTCAAAGTTTGAAGGTAGAAAAAGTTTATTTGAACGCTATGATTTTAGATATTCTGACCCGATTTTCCAGTAAAATTAATGTCAAAAAAATAAGCATCAATCCTTCTTTTTCAAAAGATTTTAATATTGAATCCGATAATTATTTACTATCCATAATCATCAGTAATATTATCAGTAATGCAATTAAATATTCTAATGAGAAAGGAACTGTTTCAATACAACTTTCACAAAATCAAAACACTACAACTTGTACCATTACGGATAACGGAATTGGGATTGCTAAAGAAGATTTAGATAAAATTTTCAATCCTTTTTATCGTTCAAATCCAACGCAGCATCCCGAGATAAAAGGATCTGGATTAGGACTTTCTATTGTAAAACGATTAGCAGATTTGCTCAATATTCAATTTGAAATTCATAGCGAAGTAGGCAAAGGAACTACAGTTGTTTTAAGTTTTAATAGCTAAAGGTCAATAAAAATTCTTAAGCGAATCTTAAGCCGATACTAATTAAATATTAAGGTGGTTAATCTGGTTGATTTAATTTTTGAATCTACTTTTATAATTTATTACGAATTCAGTTTTAAATTATATTTATGAAAAAAATAGCTTTCCTCAAACCAACATTTAGTTTCTTATTTATTGGATTATTGATAACTACTTTATCTAGATTTCTTTTGTTTTTTTTCTATATCGAACGAGTAATTTCAACTGCTGATTATTGGTATGTTTTTCCAATAGGTTTGCGAATGGATTTAATAATACTCTGCTATATTCTCTTTCTTCCAACACTGTTAATTTGTTTACTTCCAGATCGGTTTTTAAAGAAAATAAGCGTTTTTTTTACTTTTTATTTTGTTTTTTTCTTGTCGTTAATTTTGTTTTTAGAATTAGCAACACCAAATTTCATAGGACAATACGACACTAGGCCGAATCAATTATTTATCCAATATTTAATTTACCCCAAAGAAATTTTGCAGCTGCTTTACAAAGGTTATCTTCTTTCAATTATTGCAACTTTTATTATCATTTCTGTATTTATTTATGTTTTGATAAAGCATAGAATAAGACTTTTTGGAACAGTTTTTTCGGTTTATAAAACCAAGTTGATTTTATTCCCATTGATTGTTTTTCTGTTATTTTTTGGAGCTCGCTCTAGTCTTACTTCCAAGAGACCAATAAATTCAAGTAATGCAGTGTTTTCTACAGATCAATTGACCAATTGTTTGGGATTAAATTCATTTTACACCATTACATTTGCATTATATTCAATAAAAAATGAAGGCAACTCTGGGAAAATTTATGGGAAAATGAATCCTGAGGAAGCCATTTCAAGAGTTAAAAAATATATGAATGTTAGCAATAGTGATTTTACTGATAAAGAATTACCATTGTTACACAATCAATATTCTGATACACTACTTAAGAGACCATACAACATAGTTATTCTACTAGAAGAAAGTTTGGGAGCAGAATATGTAGGGTGTTTAGAAGGCTTAAAGCTAACTCCTGAATTTGATAAATTAGCAAAAGAAGGTTTGCTGTTTACTAATTTATATTCAACAGGAACTAGAAGTGTAAGAGGAATTGAAGCTGTGGTTACAGGTTTTTTACCTTCGCCATCAGAAAGTGTTGTAAAATTAAATAATTCCCAAACCAATTTTTATACTATTGCGAGTTTATTAAAGAGAAAAGGATATGACACTAGTTTTATTTATGGAGGCATGAATAATTTTGACAATATGGGTTCTTTTTTTAATGGAAACGGCTTTGATTATTTGATTGACGAAGACAATTTTGATTCCAAAAAAAGCATTTTTCATGGAACATGGGGCTGGTGTGATGAAGATGTAATGAAAAAAGCAAACACCTATTTTAGTTCGTTAAAGACAAAACCTTTTGTTTCATTAATTTTTTCATCCTCTAATCACGAGCCCTTTGAGTATCCCGAAGGAAGAATTAAATTATATGACAAACAGAAAAATACAGTAAATAATGCAATGAAATATGCCGATTATTCTATAGGAAAGTTTTTTGAGATGGCTAAAAAAGAAGCCTATTATAAAAACACCATATTTGTAATAATTGCTGATCACAATACCCGAACTTATGGCAAGCATTTAGTTCCTATTCATAAATTTCATATTCCAGCATTAATCATTGGTCCTAATTTTCCAAAAGGAGAGAAATATACCAAATTATGTAGTCAAATTGACATACAACCAACAGTTTTAAGCAAAATTGGTATGAATGTAAGTACTCCAATGCCTGGCAGGAATTTGTTTGAACTTCCGGAAAATGTAAAAGGAAGAGCCATAATGCAGTTTAACGACATCAATGCTTTTAGATTAGGCAATCAGGTAGTTATCATGCAACCTTATAAAGAACCTTTGCAATTTAAGGTTGAAAAAGACACTGTGTTTACTCCTGTAACTCTGAATAAAGAATTAGCAAAAGACGCTTTGGCTCATGTGATAACGGCCTCTTATTTATATAAAAACAGGAAATATTGCTCTAATAATAGGGAGTAAAATAAAACTAATATACTTTGTTTTTTATTTAAGCAGTTCTTAAGACGATTGATGTAATTAGATCTTATTTTTGTAATTAATTTTAAAGTTTTTTAAATTTTATAATTGTCATTATTATGACTCTAAAAAAAATAATTACACTTTTATTTTTACTCTTTTTTGTATATTCCAATACAGAACTGGGGCAGTTATTTAAAATTTCAAATCTTGTTCAACACTATTTAGAGCATACTAATCACAAGCAAGAACAGCCACAATCTTTTATGGCGTTTATTATTAATCATTACAAAAATTCACAAAAACACACTGATGCAGATGGACATGATAAACATGAAAATTTACCTTTCAAGACACAAACTCTAAATTTAGATACTGTTGTTCTTACTTTTGAAGAGATTCTAACTATTTTTACTTTTAAGAAACCAATATTGATCTCTGTAAATCAATCCCTTCCGATTTATAAAGAATGGTATATTTCTAATGTACTTCTGTCGATTTGGCAGCCCCCTAAACTAGCATAAATAAATATTTTTAACTAATTGTCTTTTTGTAATTAGTAGTTCAAGAATTATTTGATTGTTAAATAATTCTAACTAAATAATTTATTTAATTTTAACTAGTATGCTTAATAAAATCATCTTTTTTTCTATTCAGAATAAGCTCATCGTACTATTATTCACTTTAGGAATTTTTGGATTCGGAATTTTTTCTGTCTTCCAAATTTCCATAGGTGCTGTTCCTGATGTGACTAACAATCAGGTTCAGGTGATTACTACCTCACGCAATCTTTCTACTCAGGATATTGAACAATTTATTACCTATCCGGTGGAGATTGAAATGTCTAATTTGCCTGGAGTAAAAGAAATTCGTTCGGTTTCAAAATTCGGATTATCGGTAGTAACTATTGTTTTTGATGATGATTTAGGAACTTATTTGCCACGGCAATTAATAGCCGAAAAAATTAAATCGGCTGCTGAGAAAATCCCGGAAGGTTTTGGCACACCCGAAATGGGGCCTATAACAACCGGACTGGGTGAAATTTATCAATATACACTTGAAGTAAAACCTGAATTTAAAAACAATTATTCGGTTACGGATTTAAGAACACTTCAGGATTGGGTGGTAAAACGTCAACTTTCAGGAATTAAAGGAGTAGTCGAAATTAATACTTGGGGTGGTTATTTAAAACAATACGAAATAGCCATTTCGCCCTCTCGTTTAAATGCGATGAACATAAGTGTTTCGGATGTTTTTAAAGCGTTGCAAAATAACAACGGAATTGCAGGAGGAGCCTATATTGAAAGAGTCAACCAAAGTTATTTTATTCGTGCTGAAGGAAAAACAAAATCTTTAGAAGATATTGGAAATATTGTGGTTACAAATCATAATGGCTTGCCTATTTTTATTAAAAATGTTGCCAATGTGCGTTTTGGTCATGCCAATCGTTTTGGAGCAATTACCGGAAACGGAGAAGGAGAGAAGGTACTTGGACAAGTAATGATGCTCAAAGATGCCAATTCTAAAAAGGTAATTAATGATGTAAAAGACAGGGTTGCAGAAATTCAGAAAAGTTTACCTGAAGGCGTTTATATCAATGGCTTTTTGGAAAGAAGTGAGTTAGTAAGCAAAACTACTTTTACAGTTGCCGAAAACCTAATTCTGGGCTGTTTGATTGTTGTTTTCGTAGTTGTTTTGTTGCTTGGAAATTGGCGTTCAGGATTGGTTGTAGCATCGGTTATTCCGCTGTGTTTATTGTTTGCCATTTCGTTAATGAATATTTTTGGCATTGATGCCAATTTAATGAGTTTAGGCGCGATTGATTTCGGAATCATTATCGATGGAGCTGTAATTATTGTCGAATTTATTGCGTTCCAAATTGCTCATAAATCAGCACATTTAGCTAAACTTTCAAGAGAAGACAGTCAACTAGAAATTGACCAGATTACCTACAAAAGTGCTTCAAAAATGATGAATTCGGCTATTTTTGGACAGTTAATTATTTTAATTGTTTTTATTCCAATTCTATCGCTTTCCGGTATTGAAGGAAAAATGTTCAAACCCATGGCAATGACTTTTAGTTTTGCTTTGGTTGGAGCAATGTTGTTTTGTTTTTCGTATGTTCCAGTGGTTACATCCTTATTTTTAAAACCTAAAGAAGAAAATCCAGATTCATTTTCAAATAAATTAATAGCTAAATTAAATTCGCTTTACTTACCCGTAATCAGTTGGGCATTGGTCAATACCAAAAAAGTAATGTACGGAGCCATCGGATTATTGGCAATGGCTATAATTTTATTTACGACCATGGGAGGCGAATTTATTCCAACGCTAGACGAAGGTGATTTTGTTATTCAACCCGTTTTAAAAACAGGAACTTCATTGAGTAAAACCATCGAAACTACAACTAAAATTGAGAAAATAATTCTTAAAAACTTTCCCGAAGTTCAACAGGTTGTTAGTAGGATAGGAGCAGCCGAAGTCCCAACCGATCCAATGAGTATGGAAGAAAGCGACATTATTGTGAAGCTAAAACCAAAATCCGAATGGGTTTCAGCTTCCAGCAAAGACGAATTGGCTGATAAAATCAAATTAGCAGTCGAAGAACAAATTCCGAATATGGAAATCGAATTTACCCAACCTATTGAGATGCGTTTTAACGAATTAATTTCAGGGACACGTTCGGATGTGGCGGTGAAAATTTTTGGGGAAAATTTAGATGTTTTAGCTAAAAAAGCACAAGAAATTGAGAAGGCCATTAGAAATGTTGAAGGAGCTTCGGATATCATTATAGAAAAAACAGAAGGTTTGCCACAAATGAGTGTACAATTTGACCGTTCTAAAATAGCACGTTATGGATTGAATATTGCTGATTTGAATGAATTGATTGCTCTTGGCTTTGCCGGAAAAACGGTTGGAAATGTGTTTGAAGGTGAAAAACGATTTGATATGGTCATTCGTTTGGATCAAAATAACCGACATGATATTGAGGATTTAAAAAATCTCTATGTAACTACTCCGTCGGGTAATCAGATTCCAATGCAAGAATTGGCAACAATTGAATATACTCAAGGTCCTGCAAAAATTTCAAGAGACAATACCAACAGGAGAATTGTCGTTGGAATTAATGTTAGAAATCGAGATTTACAAAGTGTGGTAACTGACATTCAAAATAATGTAACTGCCAAAGTAAAATTACCATCTGGGTATTCGATTGAATATGGAGGACAATTTGAAAACCTTCAAAGTGCCAAAGCAAGATTACTTATTGCCGTGCCTATTGCCTTATTTTTGATATTCATACTGTTGTATTTTGCCTTTGGTTCTGTCAAAGAAGCTTTGATGGTTTATTCAGCCATTCCATTATCTGCTGTTGGAGGAATCTTATTTTTATGGATAAGAGATTTGCCTTTTAGTATCTCTGCAGGAGTTGGTTTTATTGCATTGTTTGGTATTGCGGTATTAAACGGAATTGTGTTAATTGAACATTTTAAAGAATTGAAACATCAGGGAATTACAAATAAAAACGAATTAATTTTGAAAGGAACAAGCGATAGATTGCGTCCCGTATTATTAACAGCAGCAGCTGCTGCCTTAGGATTTTTGCCAATGGCAATTTCATCATCTGCTGGAGCCGAAGTTCAAAGACCATTAGCAACAGTAGTAATTGGTGGATTGTTTACGGCTACAATTTTAACAATGATAGTGTTGCCTGTTTTATTTAAAGTTTTTGATGAAAAAGAATTCAAAAAAACAAAATTTAAAAAACTGCATCATGGAGCTTCTGTTGTTTTGTTTTTGCTGAGTACTTCATTTGCTTTTGGACAAAATTCTAATCAAGAATTACATCAGTTAATCACAATAGGAATCAATAATAACAACTCTTTGAAAGCTTCTTTATTACAGGTTGAAAAAGTAAAAACCAATATTAACAGTGCTTATTCTTTTGACAAAACCAATGTTTATTATAATTACGACCAAAATAATTTGGCCTACAATAATAAAGCTGTTTCGGTAATTGGAGTTCAACAAAGCTTTTTGTTTCCTACGGTGTATGCTGCCCAAAAAAAACTCAACACAGCCGAATTTCAAAAGCAACAAGCTGTTTTTCAATTAGAAAAAAACAAGTTGAGTTTAGAAATTTCGAAATTGTTTTATCAAATTGTGTATTTGCAACACCAGGAGATTTTATACAAAAGATTAGATAGTTTGTATCAAAATTTCTCTAAAGCAAGCAATCGTCGTTTTGAATTAGGAGAAACTAATTATCTTGAAAAAATCACAGCTCAGTCCAAGGCAAGACAAATTGCTTTAAAGCTTTCACAAATTAGAAATGAGAAAGAAGCACAGTATAATTTACTTCAATATAACATTCAATCGAATGAGAAAATTACAATAAAAACAAATGAAATCAAACCTTTAGAGTTTTCAACTAATGAAATAAGTAAAACACTTTATATTAATTATTTAGAGTCTGTTAGGGAAAATTATATCAATCAAATGAATTTACAAAAACAAAGTTGGTTACCTGATTTAAATTTAGAATACTTCAGAGGTTCCAATAAAGGATTGTCCCAATCTTTGAATGGTTTTCAGGTGGGGATAGCTTTACCAATTCTGTTCTCTGGAAATATTTCTAAAACTAAAGCAGCCAAACTTGAGTTAGAAAGTTGGGAAGCACAAATCCAAAATGAAAATCAAAAAATAAATGCTTTTGTTGAAAACAAAAAGAATGAATTGTTAAAGCACCAAGAAGCTATTCATTATTACAATCAACAGGGGAAAAAATTAGCTGACGAAATTCTGAAAGTAGCTAATATGAGTTACAAGCATGGAGAAATTGACTTTTTTCAATACATCCAAAGTCTTGAAAACGCTACAATTATTGAAGTCGAATATTTAGATAATGTACTTCAGTTTAACCAAACTCAATTAGATTTTCAATACTTAAATTTTAAATAGATTCCAATGAAAAAAATACTCTCTATACTTTCTTTATCAATTGTTTTGTTTTCTTGCCAGCAAAATAAAACAGAAGAAAATCCTGTGGTTGATTCTGATTTAATTACAGTGACAGCTACCCAATTTAAATCAGTCGGGATGGAACTTGGCAGTCCAACAGAACAGTCTTTTGATGTTATGGTAAAAGCGACTGGTAAAGTGGATGTGCCTCCTCAAAATCGTGCTCAAATTACTTCCTTTGTTGGAGGTTATGTAAAGTCAACTCAATTATTGGTTGGAGACAAAGTAGTGAAAGGACAGGCTTTATTAACTCTTGAAAACACCGAATTTTTAGATGTTCAAAAAGAATATTTGGAAGTAGCTGAACAAATTAATTATTTGAAATCAGAATACCTTCGTCAAAAAACATTGTTTGATGAAAAAATTACTTCTCAGAAAAATTATCTAAAAGCGGAAAGTGATTATCGTCGGGCTAAAGGTATGTATCAAAGTTTGAAAGAAAAACTAAAATTGTTAAACATCAATCCTGCTAATGTTGAAAAAGGAAAGTTATCATCTGTCGTAACTATTTACGCGCCTATTTCAGGAGATATTGTGGTAATGAATGCTCATTTAGGAATGCATATTAATCCATCCGATGTGATTTTAGAAATTATCCAAACCGATCATTTGCATTTAGAATTGGCTATTTTCGAAAAAGATATTTTGAAAATTAAGAAAGAACAAGATATTTTATTTACTGTTCCGGAAGCTTCAAAGGAGGTTTTTAATGCTAAAGTTCATTTGGTGGGAAAATCAATTGAAGGTAACGAAAGAACGATAAATATTCATGCACATTTAGACGATAATATCAAACAACGATTGCTTACCGGAATGTTTGTGGAAGCCAATGTTATTGTTGATTCTAAAAAAGCTTTAGCTATCCCTAAAGATGCTTTATTGAATGAAGAAAACAAAAATTTCGTACTTTTATTAAGTAAAAACAAAAATGGTAATTATACTTTTAAAAAAGTAGCCGTTACTATTGGAGCAGCATTAGAGAATTATGTTGAAATAATTCCTGATAATCAAATTAATAAGAATTCCATAATTTTGACAAAAGGAGCTTATGATGTTGCTAATTAATCTTGTATTATGAATCTACAAAAACTAAAAAGTCAGTTGCAAACCGAAGTTGATACTGCTTTTCTTTATGAAAATATAGCGGCTATACAAACGGATTCTAATTTAACTAAGGTTTTAAATAGCTTGGCAGAGATTGAAAACAATCATGCCAATCATATGCTCCAAAAAGTGAGGGCAGTTGAGCCTAATTACGAAATGCCAGCTGCTTCATCCAGGGCCAAGATACAACTCAAAGCAGGTAAGTATTTTGGATATAGCAGTATTATTAGTAATTTGTCAAATACCGAGAGAGAGTTTGCAGAAATTGCTATTAAAGACAAAATTGCCAAAGGAATTAAAACTTCAGGATTTGAACACAATCATTTGAATATTATTGAAGCTGTTAGTCAAAATGAAGCGCTCAATGTTTCGGGTGGTTTGTTGTCTAAATTTGAAAGCCGTCATAAATCAGTTGGGGGAAATGCTTTGCGTGCTGCCGTTTTAGGAGCTAATGACGGTTTGGTTTCTAATATGAGTTTGGTTATGGGAGTTGCGGGTGCTGCTGTTTCTAATAACACTATTCTGCTTACTGGAATTGCGGGACTTTTAGCAGGGGCTATTTCTATGGCTTTAGGCGAATGGCTATCAGTACAAAGTTCGAGAGAATTAAATCAGCGTCAAATAGATTTGGAGATGGAAGAGCTCGAAGTCTCTCCTGAAGAAGAAAAAAAAGAGTTGGTCTTGTTGTATCAGGCAAAAGGAATGAATGCTGATGAAGCTCAAAAATTAGCCAAAAAGGCATTTGAAAATCCTGATACCGCGATGGACGCTATCATTGCAGAAGAATTAGGAATTGATAAAGAAGAATTAGGAGGTTCTGCATGGGAAGCGGCTATAGCTTCTTTTGTGTTGTTTTCAATTGGAGCCATAATTCCTTTGTATCCGTTTATTTTTATCAATGGCGAAAAAGCAATTTTATTAAGTTTAGGCAGTTCTGTAATCGGACTTTTCGGTATTGGAGCAGCGATTACTTTATTAACAGGTAAAAGTCTTTGGTTTTCAGGCTTTAGACAAGTTTTATTTGGGTTAGCTGCCGCCGCAGTAACTTATGGAATTGGTTCACTTATAGGTGTTTCCCTAGCAAGATAATTTTTGAAATAAAAAAGTTTAACATTAAAAACGAATAGTATGAATGACGCACATTTACATATGATTGTAAACCATTTTCCTATTGTTGGACCAATTTTAGGATTATTGGTTTTAATAGGTGGTCTGTTTTTTAAAAACACTCCAATTAAAAATACAGCTAATTTTTTATTTATAATAGCTTCCGTTTTCACAGTGTTTTCTATGACAACCGGTGAAGGGGCGGAAGAAATAGTGGAGGATATGCCAACTATCGGGCATCAAATTATTCATAATCATGAAGAATTGGCGGAAAAATTTGCTATTATCATGTATTTATTAGGTGCTGTATCTGTTATTGGATTAATAACTAACATTAAAAAGCATTCTAAAGCCAATTTCTTTTCGTATGCAATTTTAGTTATTTCGATAGTTGCTGTGTTTTTTTCAACAAAAGTGGGAACATCTGGAGGAGAAATTCGTCATACCGAAATTCGCCCTGAAAAAGCGTTTCAAAATCTTAATGTTGAAAGTCCGGAATAATCAATTAATAAAGTTCTTTTTTTTAATATTTTTGAAACATTTAGTTAAATTAAAAATTTGGTTGTAACTATTTTATCACTTATATTTGCAGCACAAAATTAAGATTAATACAAAATCATAATGTTATCAAATCAATTGCATCATCATCATTCACATTATTGCTCTCAAGCGATGTGTTAATGGTATGCGTGTAAGTCATCATATTAATAAACCCGTTTGAGTACATCAAACGGGTTTTTCATTGTGTGTTAAGTCCTTTGTACTCAAACACATTCAATAAAACATAAAAAAAACAAAACAATGAGTACGCTAAAAATTGCAATTCAAAAATCAGGTAGATTAAACGAAGAAAGTATCCAAATTCTTAAAGATGCGGGAATTTCTATCAACAATGGTATTGATCAGTTAAAGGCTGAAGCATCAAATTTTCCATTGGAAGTTTTGTATTTAAGAAACTCCGATATTCCTCAATATTTGATTGATGGAGTAGTGGATATTGCTATTGTAGGAGACAATTTATTGGTTGAAAAAGGAAAAAACATTGAAGTAATCCAGAAATTAGGTTTTTCTAAATGTAAAGTTTCTATTGCCGTACCTAAGGCGTTTCAATACAATTCTATTCAGGATTTGAATGGTTTGCGTGTTGCGACTTCTTATCCAAATACGGTGATTGATTATTGCAATTCAAAAGGAGTAACCGTTGATATTCACCAAATTTCCGGTTCGGTAGAAATTGCTCCAAATATTGGTCTGGCCGATGCAATTGTGGATATTGTTTCTAGCGGTAGTACTTTGTTTAAAAACAATTTGAAAGAAGTTGAAGTAATTTTTAAAAGTGAAGCAGTTTTAGCGGTTTCTCCAAAAGTTTCTGCTGAATCTCAAAAAATCATTGATACATTAAAATTCAGAATCGAATCGGTTTTAAGAGCTAGAAAATCAAAATACATTTTGATGAATGTGCCTAACGATAAAATCGAAGCGGTAAGCAGTATTCTTCCGGTATTGAAAAGTGCCACGGTGATGCCATTGGCTCAGGAAGGTTGGAGTAGTGTTCACACCGTAATTGACAAAGATACTTTTTGGGAAGTTATCGACCAATTGAAAGCAGCTGGTGCTGAAGGAATTTTGGTTTGCCCAATCGAGAAAATGGTGCTTTAAAAAAGTTAGTAGTTTGAAGTTAGTAGTTAGAAGTTTTCAGATAATCTGAATAACAACTGACACTTAACTGACAACTCATAACTCATAACTTAACAACATGAATAAAATATACAATCCAACACCTGATACCTGGGATTCTATTTTGGAAAGACCAACTAAAACGGTAAACGATATAGAACAAACGGTAAAAGAAATTTTTGCTGCTGTTCAAAAAGACGGAGATGTAGCTGTTTCCAACTATACAAAGCAGTTTGATGGCGTAAGTTTTGAAAATATTGAAGTAACGGCTGCTGAAATCGATGCTGCTGTTGCGACTTTACCAAATGATTTGAAAGAAGCAATTGCCTTGGCAAAAGCCAATGTAGAAACTTTTCATCAAGCACAAAAAACAATTCGCGTTTCTGTAGAAACTGCTCCCGGAGTGCAATGTTGGCAGGAAAAAAGACCAATTCAAAAAGTGGGATTGTACATTCCTGGTGGAACAGCGCCTTTATTTTCTACAGTGTTAATGTTAGCTGTTCCTGCTAAGATTGCTGGTTGCAACGAAATTGTTTTATGTTCTCCTCCGGATAAAAACGGAAATATCAATCCTGCGATTTTGTATGCTGCCAATTTATGCGGTGTAACTAAAATTATCAAAGTAGGAGGAATCCAGGCTATTGCGGGAATGACTTTCGGTACGCAAGCAATCCCAAAAGTATATAAGATTTTCGGACCTGGAAATCAATATGTAACTGTAGCGAAACAATTAGCAACGCAATTTGGTGTGGCGATTGATATGCCTGCCGGACCATCTGAATTATTAGTTGTAGCTGATGACACGGCTATTCCAGCTTTTGTCGCTTCTGATTTATTGTCGCAAGCAGAGCACGGAACTGACAGTCAGGTAATTTTAGTTTCTACTTCTAAAACGATGATGGATGCTGTTGAGAACGAAATTCAATTGCAATTAGAAGTGTTACCTCGTAAAGCCATTGCCGAAAAAGCAATTGCTAATTCGAAATTGATTTTTGTAGAAAATGATGCTATTGCATTGGATTTAATCAATGAGTACGGTCCTGAACATTTTATTGTTTGTACTGCTTATAATGATTTTTATGTTGATGGAATTGAAAATGCAGGTTCAGTTTTCATTGGCAATTATACGCCGGAAAGTGCCGGAGATTATGCTTCGGGAACCAATCATACTTTGCCAACGAATGGTTATGCTAAGAATTATAGCGGTGTAAACTTGGATAGTTTCATGAAATCAATGACTTTCCAAAAAATCTCAGAAGCAGGAATTCAAAATATTGGTAGCGCCATTGAAATCATGGCAGAAGCCGAAGGATTGCAGGCACACAAAAATGCAGTTACTTTGAGATTAAACAAGATAGAAAAAGAAAATAGAAAATAGAACATAGAGCATAGAAAAAAGAAAGAATATTAATTGAGATTTTGTTCAGCAAGTCTATATTCTATTTTCTTTATTCTGTACTCTTTTTGAAATAATAAAATGAAAAATTTCGATATAAATAGTTTAGTTCGTGATAACGTAAAGGTTTTGAAGCCTTATTCGTCGGCACGTGATGAATTTGAAGATTTTGACACTGCTAATATGGTATTTTTGGATGCAAATGAGAATCCGTATCAAAATGGGGTAAACCGTTATCCAGATCCACAACAAGCGAGTGTGAAAGTAGTTTTAGCTAAAAATAAAGGATTGAGTCCAAAGCAAATTTTGTTAGGAAACGGAAGTGACGAAGTATTGGATTTGTTGTTCAGAGCTTTTTGTGAGCCGAAAGAAGACAATGTAATTTCGTTGCCGCCAACTTACGGGATGTATGGTGTTTTGGCTAATATCAATAATGTAGAGCACAAAGAAATTTTACTTTCTGAAAGTTTCCAACCCAGAGTAGAAGCAATTTTAGAAGCGGTAACAGCAAACACTAAAATTATCTTTTTGTGTTCTCCAAATAACCCAACAGGGAATTCATTTTCCGAAGAAAACGTAATTTCTATATTAGAAAAATTCAATGGTTTTGTGGTTATTGACGAAGCTTACATTGACTTTTCAGATAAGGCGAGTTGGTTAGCCAAATTAGATCAATATCCTAATTTAATCATTACACAAACCTTGTCTAAAGCTTATGGTCTGGCAGGAATTCGTTTGGGGATTTGTTACGGTTCCCCTGAAGTGATTGCGGTTTTGAATAAAATCAAACCTCCGTATAACGTAAACGAATTAACGCAACAAAGAGCTTTGGAAAGATTGAAAGATCAATCAAAAATTGACAATGAAATTACCTCAATTATAGCACAAAGAGAAGCTTTATTGCAAGTTTTAGATAAAGTACCTTTTGTTGAAAAAATCTATCCAACGGAAGCAAATTTTATCTTGGTAAAAGTGGATGATGCCAACAAACGTTATGACGAATTAATTGCTAAAGGAATCGTAATCAGAAACAGGACTACGCAGCCTTTATGTGAAAACTGTTTGCGTTTTACTATTGGAACAGAAGAGGAGAATAAAAAGTTGATGAACGCATTAACAGAATTGAATTAAAAAAAATAGGCCACAGATTTCACGGATTAAAAAGATCAAAAATCCGTGAAATCCGTGAAATCTGTGGCAAAAAAACATAATAAATGAAAAATATAGTATTTGCAATTTTAGTTTCTTTAATAGTTACTTCATTTGTTTCGGCTCAAGAAAAAGAAAATTTAGGAACTGGTAAAATCTATTTTTTGCGGTCAACAGGTTTTCAAGGTTCTGCAATTGCATTCAAAACGTTTATAGATGGAGAATTTGTATGCAAATTGAATAATAAAAAGTATTCTATTCATGAAGTACCTGTTGGTAAACATGAATGTTCTGTGCAATTTGGAGGAAAGACATCTAAAGAAAAAGCGGAGAAGTTTGAAGTTCAAGTTGAACCAGGAAAAATAACTTATGTACAGCTTGTTTTTGAAACAGGTGTTTTTATTAATAATATTTATTGTGAAGAAGTAACTGAGAACACTGCTAAAAAGAAAATGGAGATATTAGTTGAAGACACAAAATGTCTTTAAAATTATAATAGAAGATATTTAACTTATAAAAATAAATGAAAAAAGTACTTTTTATAGATCGTGATGGAACGATTGTTTTAGAACCGGAAGGATACCAATTAGACAGCCTGGAAAAATTAGAGTTTTATCCGAAAGCGTTTCAATATTTGGCTAAAATTGCTAACGAATTGGATTATGAATTAGCAATGGTAACCAATCAGGACGGTTTAGGAACGGATAGTTTTCCTGAAAATACTTTTTGGCCAACACAGGATTTTATCTTGAAAGCGTTTCAAAACGAAGGAGTGCTTTTTGATGATATTTTCATCGATCGTTCTTTCCCTGAAGACAATGCACCTACACGCAAGCCTCGTACAGGAATGTTAACAAAATATATTGACAATCCAAACTACGATTTGGCAAACTCATTTGTTCTTGGTGACAGACTTACTGATGTGGAATTGGCTAAAAATCTAGGAGCAAAAGCCATCTTTATGAATACTGCAGATGGCGCAGGAAGTGAAGAAATCAGTGCTAAAAGAGAAGAATTAGACGCTACAATAGTGTTACAAACTACTGATTGGAAACAAATATATGAGTTTTTAAAGTTAGAAGCGCGTACAGCTTCAATTACCAGAAAAACACACGAAACGGATATTTATATCAAGTTGAATCTGGATGGAACCGGAAAAAGCAACATCGATACTGGAATTGCTTTCTTTGACCACATGTTAGACCAAATTTCACGTCACGGACAAATGGACCTGGACATCAAAGTAAAAGGCGATTTGGAAGTGGATGAACACCACACAATTGAAGATACTGCGATTGCTTTAGGAGAAGTTTATGCTAAGGCCTTAGGAAATAAATTAGGAATTGAGCGTTACGGTTTTTGTTTGCCAATGGACGATTGTTTAGCGCAAGTGGCGATCGATTTTGGTGGAAGAAACTGGTTGATTTGGGAAACCGAATTCAAACGTGAAATGGTGGGAAAAATGCCAACTGAGATGTTTTTCCACTTCTTTAAATCATTTTCTGATGGTGCGAAAGCCAACATCAATATCAAAGCAGAAGGAGATAACGAACATCACAAAATCGAAGCCATCTTTAAAGCTTTTGCGAAAGCGATAAAAGTGGCTGTAAAACGCGATACCGAAAAAATGATTTTGCCTTCAACGAAAGGAATGCTATAAAGTAGGAAGCTTGGAGGTGGAAGCTTGAAGTAATATTTGCTTCTTCCAACTCCCAACTTCTAACTCCCAACTAAAAAAAACAATGAAAATAGTTATCATAAATTACGGAGCAGGAAATATTCAAAGTATTCTATTTGCAATAGAAAGACTTGGTTTTACTGCTGTGTTAACCAATAATCCAGAGGAAATCAAAGCTGCGGACAAGGTGATTTTTCCGGGTGTAGGAGAGGCAAGTTATGCGATGAAAATGCTAAAAGAAAGCGGGTTAGATACCTTAATTCCAACCTTGACTCAACCTGTTTTGGGAATTTGTCTAGGGATGCAATTGATGTGCAAACACACACAAGAAGGCGATACGACTGGCTTGGGGATTTTTGACGTGGATGTGATTAAGTTTACACCAAAAGTAAAAGTGCCACAAATGGGGTGGAACCAGATTTATAATTTGAAATCGGGACTTTTTGAAGGGATTACCGAAAATGAATATATGTATTTGGTACACAGTTTTTACGCACCGCTTTGTGACGAAGCCATTGCAACGACTAATTATGAAGTAGAATACGCTTCGGCTTTGGAAAATAAAAATTTCTTTGGAACTCAATTTCACCCTGAAAAGAGTGGTGATGTGGGTGAGCAAATCTTGAAAAACTTCTTACTTCTAACCCCTAACTTTTAACTTTAAAATGAGAATAATACCAGCCATAGACATCATTGACGGAAAATGTGTTCGCCTATCCAAAGGTGATTACAATACTAAAATTATCTATAATGAAAATCCGCTTGAAGTTGCTAAAGAGTTTGAAGCACACGGAATCGAATATTTACATTTGGTAGATTTAGACGGAGCCAAATCAAGCAAAATTGTCAATTATAAAATATTGGAACAAATTGCTTCACAAACCAAATTGAAAATTGATTTTGGTGGTGGATTAAAAGCGGATTCTGATTTGAAAATTGCTTTCGAAAGTGGAGCTAATCAAATTACAGGAGGAAGTATCGCCGTGAAAAATCGTGCTATTTTTGAAAAATGGATTGCTGAATATGGTGCTGATAAAATTATTTTAGGAGCCGATGCCAATAACGAAAAAGTAGCTGTTTCTGGATGGTTAGAAGATTCTAATGAAGATTTAGTTCCTTTTATTCAGGATTATCAATCTAAAGGAATTCAATACGTAATTTGTACTGATATTGCTAAAGACGGAATGCTGGAAGGACCAAGTTTTGATTTGTATGCCAAAATTTTAAAACAAGCACAAGGTTTAAAATTAATTGCTTCAGGAGGAATTTCTACTTTTGATGAATTGCCTAAATTAGCCGAATTAGGTTGCGAAGGAACTATAATTGGAAAAGCAATTTACGAAGGAAGAATTAGTTTGAAGCAACTAGAAGAATTCATAATAAAATAGATTGTTTCGCAAAGAAGCACTAAGAAACACAAAGATTCGCTAAAACTTTGTGTATCTCTGTGGAATCTTTGCGAATCTCTGTGTAACAAAAAAAATATGCTTACAAAAAGAATAATCCCTTGTCTCGATATTAAAAACGGAAGAACCGTAAAAGGTGTTAATTTCGTAGATTTGCGTGATGCAGGAGATCCGGTGGAATTAGCTAAAATTTATTCGGATGAAGGCGCGGATGAATTGGTTTTTTTAGATATTTCGGCAACTGAGGAAAGAAGACGAACTTTAGTCGATTTGGTTCGAAAAGTAGCTTCAACTATTAATATTCCATTTACTGTAGGTGGTGGAATCTCGGCAGTTTCTGATGTTGAAGTCTTGTTGCAAAATGGAGCCGACAAAGTTTCAATTAATTCATCAGCGGTAAAAAATCCGCAGTTGATTAATGATTTGGCTCAGAAATTTGGAAGTCAATGTGTGGTGGTAGCAATTGATGCGAAACAAATTGACGGACAATGGATTGTTCATTTAGTAGGTGGAAAAGTACCTACCGAATTGAATCTTTTTGACTGGGCACAAGAAGTAGAACAAAGAGGCGCAGGAGAAATCCTTTTTACCTCAATGGATAATGACGGAACTAAAAACGGATTTGCTAATGAAGCTTTAGCTAAATTGTCAAGTTTAGTCAATATCCCGATTATAGCTTCGGGTGGGGCCGGAAACATTCAGCATTTTGTGGATAGTTTTGCTAAAGGAAAAGCCGATGCAGCATTGGCAGCAAGTGTTTTTCATTTCAAGGAAATTGAAATCAAAACATTGAAAAACGAATTAAAAAAGAATAATATCGAAGTTAGAAGCGTGAAGTAGGAAGTTTGAAGTTAAAATCGGGATTCAGTTTCCCTTCTTCCAACTCCCATCTTCCAACTAAAAAATAAAAATATGGAAATAGATTTTTCAAGATTGGCACACGGATTAATTCCAGCCATTGTTCAAGATAGTGAAACTAAAAATGTTTTGATGTTAGGCTACATGAATGCTGAAGCGTATCAAAAAACAATGGAAACAGGAAAAGTAACTTTCTACAGCCGTTCTAAGCAACGTCTTTGGACTAAAGGAGAAGAAAGTGGTCACTTTTTAAATTTGGTTGATATTAAAAATGATTGTGATGGCGATACTCTTTTGATTCAGGCTGTTCCGGTAGGACCAACTTGTCACACCGGTGCTGATACTTGCTGGCAAACTCCTAACGAGAGTAGTTATGGTTTTATTTCGAAATTGGAAGACACCATACAAATTCGAAGAGAAAAAGCCGATTCAGAACAAAGTTATGTGGCTTCTCTTTTTGCAAAAGGAATCAACAAAATTGCTCAAAAAGTAGGTGAAGAGGCGGTAGAAGTAGTCATTGAAGCTAAAGACGCTAACGATAATTTATTTTTGGATGAAAGTGCCGATTTATTATTCCATTATTTGATTTTGTTACAGGCTAAAGGATACAAACTTAATGATGTGATTGACGTTTTGAAAAGCCGTCAGAAATAACAACCTTATTTTGTGTTAATTTATATTAAAAACGAGTTTATAAGTGTAGAAAACACCTTATAGATTCGTTTTTATTTTTCCACAAAAACACAATCTGTTATATTTACCGCATTAATTAATGATTAGCTATAACAACTTATGATTTTTGATAAAACTCATTTTTCAGAAGATTTAATCGATACTAAAATAAAAACAGGACTAAACATCATATTGACCACTGACGAAGACGATTCACGTCCGGTATATTTATCGGGTAATTTCAACGATTGGCGTACTCAGGACAAGGAATTTATGATGGAAAAAGTAGGTGTAGGCCTGTATCATTATAAGTTCACTCACGATTTTAATTATCCGGAAACCTTATTGTATAAATTTACTAAAGGAGACTGGAGTGATGTAGAAATTGGTATTAACGAAGAACGAACAGAAAATCGTTCTACAACAAAACATACAGGAATTCAAAATGAGCATGTTTATAAATGGAGAAGAAACTGGTTGCCGTTCAAACCTAATTTTTTGCCTCAAATCCAATTAATATCGGATGAGTTTGAAATTCCGCAACTGAATACCACCAGAAAAATTTGGGCTTTATTGCCTCATGATTACGATGCATCGGAAGAAAGCTATCCGGTGATGTATTTGCAGGATGCCCAGAATTTATTCAACGAAAATGCTGAATATGGCAATTGGGAAATTGATAAGAAATTAGCAGTAATGTCTGAATATAAAGTAGGCAAAATTATTGTTATTGCCGTTGAACATGCCGAAGAAGACCGGATAAAAGAATACAATGTTGGTAAAACACTTTTAGGTAAAGGACAAGGAAAAAAATACATTCAGTTTTTAGTTGAAACCTTAAAACCTTATGTGGATAATAATTTCAGAACCAAAAAAGAAAGAGAATTTACCGGAATAGGAGGAAGTTCGATGGGAGCTTTGGTCAGCATTTTTAGCGGTTTGAGGTATCCGGAAGTATTTGGTAAACTGATGATTTTTTCGCCTTCACTTTGGGTTAACCCCAAAATAAAAGTTAAAGATGCAGAAAACTCAGGTGACACTAAAATCTATTTGTATGCCGGAGGAGACGAAAGTGCAACCATGATTGAACATGTGGAAACTTTCAAAACCCGAATACTTGAAAATGAATTTGTTAATGATAAGATGAAAATTAATCTTAGTATTAACAAATTAGGAAAACACAACGAAACCTATTGGAGTGACGAATTCCCTAAGGCAATAGAATGGCTCTTTTTTAACACTAAATAAAATAATTAGATGAAAACGACAAATATTGATAGTTTAGGAAAATTTTCAGGAACAGTTTTAATTCCCGTTTTTGAAACGGCTGCTAAGAATTTGACTTCTATCCAATTTGACGGCGTGGAAATAAGTCCAAAGATTTTTTCAGGAAAAAAAGACACCCATTATATAGTGGAAAAAAACGATACAATCTATATCTTTATTGGGCTGGGAAAAACAATTGATTATAAATCGTTAAAAACAATATTTAGGAGAATTACATTTAAAGAAAAAGACACATTTACCAAGAATGTGTCTTTATTTTTACCGGAAGTTTTTACTGAAGAGCATGTAGAAGCTGCTATTTCCGGATTGTATTTAGGAACCTATAATCTGGGACATTATAAAAAAAAGGAAACACATCCGTTTTTAAATGCGGAATTTGAACTCAAAAACTCTTCTGGTAAAGATTATTCAGCATCAATTAGTAAGGCTATAAAAATTGCGAGAGCACAATTGGAAATTTTCGGTCTGGTTGATTTGCCACCAAATAAAGTAACTCCAAAATATTTAGCACAATGGGCTCAAAATAAAGGAAACCATTATGGTTTTGATGTAAAAGTGTTGGGATTAGAAACTGCCAAACAAGAAAACCTGAATGCTTTTGTAGCCGTTGGAAAAGGCAGTGAAAATGAAGCTCAATTTGTAATTATGAGTTACAGTCCTAAAGAAGCTGTTGCTAATTTAAAACATGTTGGTTTAGTTGGCAAAGGAATCACATTTGATACTGGAGGATTGAATATCAAAACGGCAGGAATGGTGCACATGAAATGTGATATGGCCGGTGGAGCTGCTGTTTTAGGAGCCATGCAATTGATTGCCGATTTGCAATTGCCGGTAAGAGTCACTGCTATTGTTCCTTGTGCCGAAAATTCTGTTGATAGTAAATCTTTTTTGCCTAGTGATGTTATTTATAGCTACAGTGGAAATTCTATTGAAATTATTGATACCGATGCAGAAGGCCGATTAGTTTTAGCCGATGGATTATCCTATTTAATTAAGAATTACAATCCCGAATATATTATAGACATTGCCACACTTACAGGAAGTAGTGTCGCTACTTTTGGATACGAATGTGGCGCTTTGTTTACCAATAATCAATCTATTGCTAAAAAAATACAGGAAGCAGGAGAGTCAATTGGCGAACGTTTATGGCCTTTACCTTTGTGGGATGATTATAAAAAAGACATTGAAAGCGATATTGCCGACGTTAAAAATTTCAGTGGAAAACCGGTAGCCGGAGCCATCAGTGCAGCTAAGTTTTTAGAGTTTTTTACTAAAGAACATATCGCCTGGGCGCACTTAGATATAGCTGGCGTAGCCTTTGGTGATGACGAATTTGCAAAAAGTAAACATGCAACTGCTTATGGTGTACATTTATTGACTAAATTCATAGAAAATTTATGACATTATGGAAAGTGCTAAAAGCTTCGTTTGTATCTCAAATTATTTTAAAGGAACTGATTTTTTAATTCAGTTAAAAAAACTAGGTAATACGGTATATCTGGTAACTAGTGAAAAACTACGTGAGAAGCCTTGGCCACATGATTATATTGACGAAATTTTCTATATGCAGGGACAGGATACCGAATGGAATTTAGAGCATTTATTATTAGGTGTTGGCAGTTTGATGAAGTTAAAGAACATTGATGCTATAATTGCTTTAGACGATTTCGATGTTGAAAAAGCTACTTACCTCAGAGAAAATCTCCGAATTGACGGAATGGGACAAACTACGGGACGTTATTTTAGGGATAAATTAGCGATGCGTATGAGAGCTAAAAGTTGCGGAATTCCAATTCCCGAATTTTGTTCTTTATTTAACGACCATGACATCAATACTTTTGCTGATACGATTTCACCTCCCTGGGTTTTAAAACCCCGTTCCGAAGCTTCTGCATCCGGAATTATAAAGGTTTTTGACAAAGAAATGCTATGGATTCATATTAATGAAATGGGCAATAACCGATTCAAATATTTATTGGAACAGTTTAAACCCGGTTCCGTTTATCATTGTGATAGTTTAGTTTTAGACCGTAAAAACCTGTTTAGTCTCACTTCAAAATATTTAGCTACACCAATGGAAATCACACAAGGTGGAGGTGTTTTTAGAAGTTCAAATATTCCGTATGATTCAGAAGATGATATTGAAATTAAAAAAGTGAATGAAGAAGTTTTAAAAAGCTTTGGTTTAAAAAATGGAGCGGCTCATACTGAATTTATAAAATGTAATGAAGATGGTAAAATCTATTTTCTGGAAACTTCTTCCCGTGTAGGTGGTGCTCATATTGCAGAAATGGTTGAAGCCGCTTCGAATATCAATCTTTGGAAAGAATGGGCAACTATCGAAGATGCTTTGGTTAAAGAAAAAGCATATCAGTTGCCAAAAGTAAAAAAAGAATACGCCGGTATCGTTTTGACTTTATCCAAATACCAATATCCTGATTTGTCTTCTTTCTCAGATCCCGAAGTTTGCTATAGAGTTCCATTAGATTATCATGCGGGATTAATAGTAAAATCGGATAAAAACGAAAGAGTTTTAGAGTTGCTCAATAATTATGTCGATCGCCTAATTGCCGATTATACCGTGGTTGTGAAACAAAACAAAGTGACCAAATTGCATTAATCTCAATTAATTCATTTTTTAGATTGACCTTTTGTTCTCTATTTTTATCATATTCCGTGCGTAAGACTTGTTTTTTTGTTTCTTTTTTGATCAAGCAAAAAAAGAAAGTTATGATTTTAAAAAACTTCTCTAAGGATTCTTTTCAATGAAAAATATTTGTCTCTTTGTTTTTATATCATTCTTTATTTCGAATGGAATAAAAGCACAATCCCTTTTGGGTAACCAAACAACTTCGTTTACTAAGCAAGACAGTTTGCGCGGAAGTATCACTAAAGAAAGATCCTGGTGGGATTTAAAACAATATCGTTTAGACATAAAAATCAATCCTTTAGATAGCACAATTACAGGCTCTAATACTATTAAATATCAAGTGTTACGAGAACATAATGTAATACATCTTGATTTGCAAAAACCATTAGAAATCAGTAAAGTTATTCAGGATGGTGTAGCTTTAAAATACAGACGTGAAGGCAATGTTTTTTGGATTGATTTAGTCGCTTCTCAAAAAGAGGGTACTATAAAAGAACTTACGGTTTTTTATGGAGGTAAACCTAAAGTTGCTGTTAATCCGCCTTGGGATGGTGGAATTAGCTGGAAAAAAGACAGCAACGGAAAACCCTTTATTGCTTCTTCCTGTCAGGGATTAGGAGCTAGTGTTTGGTGGCCAAATAAAGATCACATGTATGATGAAGTGGAGGATATGTACATTAGTGTGAATGTTCCGTCTGATTTAATGGATGTTTCCAATGGTCGTTTGCTGAGTGTTAAAAAGAAAAAAGATGGCACGAAAACTTATAATTGGTACGTTTCCAATCCGATAAATAATTATGGAGTCAATATCAATATTGGAGATTATGTTTCGTTTTCAGAAAAATATAAAGGTGAAAAAGGCATTTTAGATTGCAGTTATTATGTTTTGAGAAGTAATTTAGCGAAAGCCAAAAAACAATTTAAGGAAGTCCCTAGAATGTTAAAGGCTTTTGAATACTGGTTTGGTCCTTATCCTTTTTATAAAGATGGTTATAAATTGGTTGAAGTACCTTATTTAGGCATGGAACATCAAAGCTCGGTGACTTATGGCAATGGATTTCAAAATGGTTATTTAGGACATGATTTGAGTAATACAGGTTGGGGACTAAAATTTGATTTCATCATTGTTCATGAGTCAGGACACGAATGGTTTGCGAACAATATTACCTATAAAGATGTTGCAGATATGTGGATTCACGAGAGTTTTACAAACTATTCCGAAAGTCTTTTTCTGGAATATTATTACGGAAAAAAAGCCGGATCTGAATATGTTATAGGAACAAGAAGTGGTATTAAAAATGATATTCCTATCATTGGTACTTACAATGTGAATCAGGAGGGGTCAGTAGATATGTATTCGAAAGGAGGAAATATGCTTCATACTTTGCGCCAAATTTTAAATGATGACAAAAAATGGAGAAGAATTTTAAGAGGCTTAAACAGTACTTTTTACCATCAAACCGTTACCACAAAACAAATTGAAGATTATTTGAGTGAAGAAGTTGGAATGGATTTGAATCCATTTTTTAACCAGTATTTAAGGGACGTTAAAATACCTAAGTTAGAATATTATTTTAAAGACAATCAGTTTTTTTATCATTGGACAAATTGTGTTCCCGAATTTAATATGCCAATTAAAGTTAGTATTGATAATGTTGAAAAATGGTTAAAGCCTGAAACTAATTGGAAAACAGAAGATAATAACAGCCAAAATTCGAAATTAGTAATTGATCCTAATTTTTATGTTGTCGAAATGAATATTACAAAATAAAATAGACTAATTTTATCAGGAAATTCAAAACTGTTAAACCGAATATCCTAAATAACATGAGACCATATAACTTCTTTTTGTGTTTTTTTCTAATGGTATCAGGGATTAATTATAGTCAAAATGCTAAAACTAATCCTGCTGTGACTGAATTGCAAACAAGTACTGATTCTATTGAAGCGGCTCCTAAAATCAATTTAGATTCGATTCAATTTGCACCCTCATCTGAAATGCTGGATGAAGAAAGCTATTGGGGAATTATAGAAAAATCATTGAAAGAAACCAGTAATCAGGAAGATCAGGAAATTTTTCTTACAGCTGAATTAGAAAAACTTTCTCCAAAGGAAATGATTGGTTTTCGCCTGAGAACAGATAAACTTTTGTTTGATTCTTATACTTCTAATTTGTGGTGTGCTAATTATATTATTAGTAACGGAACAGCCGATGAAGGTTTTGATTATTTCAGATGTTGGTTGATTTCAAGAGGTAAAGAAGCTTACTACAAAACACAGGAAACCCCTGATTATTTAGTTAATTTGGTTGGAAACGAACCTCATGCGTATGATTTTGAAGGTTTTTGGTATGTAGCCAATAATGCTTTTAAAAACCTGACCAACAAAGAAGCTGAAGCTTACATTGACTACGAAAATTTTCAAACAACCGACGAACATTATCCAATATTAGAATTCAACTGGAATGTTGATGAACCTAAAACAATGGAAAAAGTTTGTCCTGTTTTGTTTAAAAAATTCTGGAAAAAATAATTTTTTAAATGGAATGATAAAAAATCCAGATTATAGATAATTGGAATTTATGCCGAATTCAGGATTGATTTTTTTATTCTTTTCTCTTCAAAAAACGGCCTCTAGGCTCATCTCCTTTGTGAAGTACAATATCCGAATGCAAAAACTCGGCAGCAGCTGCTGAATCTTTTACTTTTATAGCCGAGCGGGTTAACATTTCTGCTTCAAACTTATTGAGTACACTTTCTCTAATTCCGGATTTTCTCCATTGTGATAATGGACGGCATTCTTTTGTGATGGTACGAGCCAATGAAAGTGCATCCAATAATGCCTGATTAGCTCCCTGGCCTTTAAACGGACTCATGGGGTGAGCTGCATCACCAATTAATGTTACTTGTCCACCTTTTTTCAATAATTCACAATTCAGTAATTCGCGGTCATACACCGGATAACCTGAAATTTTAGCTTCTTGAGTTGCGGCTATGATTTGAGGAATAGGAGCATGCCATTGTGTTCTTCGACAGGCTTCTTCTTTGAGTGCCTGGGAACCTTTAGCACTTAAAGACTTAGCTTCATTTTCCGGCATTGGAAAACTAAGTTGCCACATCACCGAATCGGAAGTATAAGGCATGATATAGATTCGTTCATTACCATTAGCTGTTTGAAATACCGTAGCAGAATCCAATAAAGAATTATCAAAACTTTCAATAGCATGCAAAGGACAAATCCCCAAAATCACTATACAATCCAAATAGCGTAATGGAGTAATTTCTTCACTAATCAACAAGTTGCGCACTGAACTACGAATTCCGTCAGCCCCCACTACAAGATCAGCTTTCGAGTATTTTATTTCATTATTTACCTGAAAGCTGAGATCAATACTTCCGTCTTCGGTTGCTTTGAAATCTATCAATCGATGTCCCCATGTCACAGCACCATTTCCACCGAGTTGTTCCAATAATGCTAAACGTAGCGATTGTCGGGTAATGTGAATATTGGTACGTTTCGGAGTGTTTTTTGTTTCTGATTGTAACCATTTTCTAACTCCCCATTCACCAATAACCTCCCCTTCAGTGGTATGAACCAAATGTCTGGTGGAAATTACACCCTCATCTAAAGAAAAAATACCCAAACCCTCAATAGCCTTACTTGCTTGTTGCAAAGTGAGTCCGTAACCCTGAGATCGGGCTTCAAAATTAGTATCACGTTCATAAAGCGTAAATGGAATACCACGATGCAAACAGGCCACAGCCAGAGCTACACCACCAATACCGCCACCAATAATAGCAAGTTGTGGATAGTTTTCTTTGTCAGGAATAGGAGGAATGGTAGCGGGAATTAGTCCGGATCCGTTGCAATTAGAGCAGAGAATTAAGTGACTTTTAGGAGGAACAGGAACCGTTCCTTCACCCTTCGACTTTTCAAATTGTTCTAACTCCATTTGGTAACGTAGTCGCACTTTCTTACTGAGTCTTTGGCTTTTTTTGCCTTGTCCTTTACAATCCAAACAAATAGTCCAGTTTGTAGCTCCCTTTTTTTCTTTTTCCAATTCCTCTTTGTTTAACCTGAAAATATGTTTTTTCAGTGTTTTTTTTACTGCTTATTAGCTTATGCAAATTTAAGGCAAAAGACTGTTAGTAGAAAATTCTATAGTTAATAACGATTATTTTGCTCTTCTTTGTTTTATCTCTTAAACTTCTTGATTAATTCTGATTTAACTTTCTATTAGTATTTGATATTCTTGAAAGCACATTACAATCCTTACCTTTGTATATACAAATAAGAAACTGTTTTCATGACTAGCAATAAACTTTCACAAATAAAAATATCCGTTCTTGATTTAGCCATAGTTAGAGACGGAGGAAACGCAAGCGATACTTTTAAAAACAGTTTGGCATTAGCCCAACAGGCAGAAAAGTGGGACTATGAACGATTTTGGCTGGCTGAACATCACAATATGAAAGGCATTGCAAGCACCGCTACAGTAGTTTTGATTGGACATATTGCTGCTGGAACTTCCAGGCTAAGAGTGGGTTCTGGTGGAATTATGCTTCCTAATCACGCTCCTTTAATTGTGGCGGAACAATTTGGCACCTTGGCAACTCTTTTTCCTGACCGTATCGATTTGGGTTTAGGACGCGCTCCGGGAACCGATCAATTTACGGCTGCAGCCTTAAAAAGGGACGAACATGCCGCAATGGAATTCCCTGCTAATGTAGAAGAATTGCAGCGTTATTTGTCAGAAGGGAATAAAAACGGAAGAGTAAGGGCTTTCCCGGGAGAAGGATTGAATATCCCAATCTGGATTCTGGGTTCGAGCACCGAAAGTGCTTATTTAGCAGCTTCTTTGGGCTTACCTTATGCCTTTGCGAGTCATTTTGCTCCGGCTCATTTGCATAATGCTTTGGCTATTTACAGAAGAAATTTTATTCCTTCAGAACAATTAGCAGCACCTTATGTAATTGCCTGTGTGAATGTAATTGCTGCCGATACTGATAAGGAAGCCGAGCGATTAGCTACTTCGTTTAAAAAATTATTTTTGGGCATTATAACCGGAAACAGGCAACAGCTAAAAGAACCCGTTGAACCCGATGAAGATTTTATGGATCCGATGGAAGAGGCTGCTTTACAACAAATGATCAAATATACTTTTATTGGTGGACCAGAAAAAGTAAAAACGGAATTGGAACATTTTATCGAAATTACCCAAATTGACGAATTAATGGTAACAACTGCCGTCTATGAACATGAAGCGAGATTGCATTCCTATGAAATTTTAGCACAATTGAATAAAGAGTAATCTTTATGTTTTTTGTTATTTCAATCCCAGTTTGAATTTTAATTTCAAAAAGAGTAAAGCAATTTTATAGGCTTTTTCAGTGGTTGTATCAGCAGGTGTGGGTTGAATTTTGTAAAAATCAGCAAGTTCTTCCAGAGACAATTCTTTGTCATCGGTAATTTCGTTGAGTTTTCGGTGCATAATGTCAATATCTAAGGCTTCATTACGCAATTTTCCACATTCTAGTCTTTCTAAGGTAGCGTTAATCATAGCAACACTTGATTGCACCTGATGACCTACAATAATTGCATTACCCAGATATTCTATAAAACTTTTCAGAGCTTCGGGTTCAGATAATTTAAGCAATCTGCTTTCGATGATGTACTCGTTTGAAAGATGATTATCATGCAAAAAACGGTACTGCAATAATATTGTTTCAAAACTATCTTTGATTAAAACAGCATCATCTTCAACTGCAAAAGCACTTATAAATGTTATCACGTCTTTTTCAGTTGAATTTCCTGTTGCGTCAGTAGATAGAATTACGTATCGCTTGGATTTTTTCGAAAATTTAGCCAAATAATCATTCCAAAATTCAGGATATTCCTTATTTATATGTTTTAACCAGTCTAACATCTGTCTATGAGAATTGAGTGAGTTGGAACTTATCTTTAATTAATTCTTCTAATTCTTTCATTGGAATTAGGGCATTTTTTAATTTTTCTCTATCATTTTTAGATAGTTCCTCTAAGTTAATATATTGTCCTGAATTTTCGTTTTTTAAACCTTCTAAAGTTCTGATTCGGGTTAAAAATAAATAAGCTTCAGCACAATTCAGATAAATTTCTGCATGTTTAGGATCAACAATTGCTAATTGCTTAAAACGGGTATAAGTATTGTTGATTCCTTTAATATCATGACTTAAGGTAAAAAGCCGCGCACTATCAATTAAAGGCATTAATGCACGGGATTTAATATCAAATTTGTCTTTATGAATACCTTCTTCTTCAACAATAAATTTTTTGAAAAAACTCAAAGGCGAATTTTTTCGCAAAGCGTCGTTTCCTAAGAAATCAAAAAATAAAGTATTGTTATAGGCATTTTCGAAAACAATATTATTGATCGCAGTTTCTATTTTTTGT
Source organism: Flavobacterium sp. GSA192 (assembly GCF_006386525.1). Taxonomy (NCBI): domain Bacteria; kingdom Pseudomonadati; phylum Bacteroidota; class Flavobacteriia; order Flavobacteriales; family Flavobacteriaceae; genus Flavobacterium; species Flavobacterium sp. GSA192. The sequence continues at coordinate 234,238 of NZ_VAHC01000003.1, forward strand.
TCTCCAATAACCAATTCATAATCAAAGAATATGCTACTTAAATTGTCCTGATTCTCTCTTGGAGCATTCATCCAATTGTTGTACTGTTTTATCCAGTCAGTCAATGATTTACACCACATCATGTTGCTCCCCATATGACCATGCGGACACAATTGATAACCTATTTTTTCTAAGGTAGCAGTTGTCTTTTTTCCCAGTTTTAAAAAATAATCTTTTACTTCAATATATTTATCTTGGGCAACATCTTCAAAAATTAAAATACTGTCCTGATCGGTTAATAAAAGTTGTTCTTTTCGTCCCTGACTACCAATGCTCAACCAGGCAAATCGAGCAGGAGGGGAGCCTAAATCTAAAATAGACAATTCGACTGCTCGCTTTAAAATAGCAAAATTAATTTCGCTGGCAATATTAGTTATGTGTGTTAAAGGAATGTTTTTTTGAATAGAAGACTGAATTAAATTCGTCAATCGACTGCGAATTTCTTTGAGTTCATTTGAAGACAAAGAACGTTTGACTTCTTTGATTAAAACTCCAGGATTACTGGCTTGAGCCGCAATCAAATCATGTTCAGAAATTACTCCTTTAATCACAGATTTATCGGTTCCGTCAACTGTAACACACAAATGTGTCACATTATTTTTAAGCATTAATAATTGGGCTTCCGCCAAAGAAACATTCTCTAAAACGGTAACCACAGGCGAAGACATGATATTATTTACCGGGATATTAATAGGATAGCGGCCTGTAGCAATTTTTGAAGCCAAATCGGCATGAGTTACAATCCCAATTGGACCATTTTTTTCAAAAATAATTACATTATTCTTTAAAGATTCTGCCATTAATTGGGCTACTTCCTGGGCAGTACTGTCGGCAGTGGCCAGTAGAGGTGTAGTATTATATGCTAAAGTTTGAAAAAATTGTACTTCCGATTGCTTTTCAGTGTAAAACCCGTCTGAAGCAAGATTTCCCTGAGTTGAACGATCTTCGGGTAAGTTACTGGCAAAACTTTCTAATAAAAAATTTAAAACCTCCGAATTATTTGCCAGTAAAGGCTTGAAAACGGCGATAGGAATTGCGTAAACCAAACTTTCTTCACGAGCTTTTGCCGTCATTTTGTATTTATTTTTGGCGAAAAAAGGACGTAAACCAAAAATAGTTCCTTCGTGACATTTATTGATAATACTTTCTTCGGCATCAGCAATTACTGAAATATTAACAACCCCCGAAGCCACAACATAAAAACTGTCGTGCAAAGCATCATTAATTTTAAATAAAGTTTGCTTTTTTTCTAAGCTAATTACACGAACATTATTAGCAATTTCAGCTAATTCATCTGATCTCAGCTGATTAAAAGGTGCATAATTTTTTAAAAAATCGGCAATTTGTTCCGCGATTATATTCATGTGTTTTTGATAAAATATTGCCGTAAAAATACTAAATAAATGAGTTAAAATATATTTGATTACTGCTTAATGTTGTTGTTTTACAAAAATATTTTGTGTATTATTTATTATAAATTCTATTCTAAGTTAGATAGATAGAACAGTACAATCAGATTATTGTTATTTAACAACTTTTTTTTCAACAAATGAAAAATTCTATTTTACATAATATAAATTATAGTTCAAAAATAACACATCTAAAATTCATGTTTTTTTGAAGCTTTTAAGTTGATTTTAATCAATATAAATCACTTTATAAAAGTCAAAATTTATTTCAAAAAATAAACATCGAAATAAAAAAATCCGACACAAATCATTGATTCGCATCGGATTGAATAGTTTTTAAAATGGTGATTTATTCAGTTACAAGTATTTTTTTCGTGTTTTTCTCTTTTATTGAAATTTTATAAGTTGCATAACCATAATGTGTTACAACTGCCAAACAAATTAAAGGCAAAATAAATGAAAAATTTACTTCAGGAATAAATCCTAAAATTTGAATATCTGAAAATCCTGAACCTCCCCAATCCAAAATACTTCCCTGCAAAACAGGCATTAAAGCACCACCAACAATGGCCATTACCAGTCCGGCTGAACCAATTTTAGCTTCATCGCCCATATCTTTTAATGCAATTCCGTAAATAGTTGGAAACATAATAGACATAAAAACAGAAATACTAATCAGCGAAATCAAACCCGGAATTCCCTGAAGTACAATTGCTCCGGCGGAACACAAAACACCTCCAAGACCAAAATACATCAATATTTTGGAAGGATTGGTGTTTTTCATCAATGCAGTTCCAAGCCATCGGCCTGACAAAAATAACAGCATCGCTCCTATATTATAATACGTAGCTGTCAATTCTAACCCTAAGTTCATATTGATGTTATCAACGTATTGAAAAATAAAAGTCCAGCACATAATTTGTGCACCTACGTAAAAAGCCTGTGCAATAACACCATGTTTGTAATTCTTATTAGCCAGTAATTTTTTGAAAGAATCACCAATAGACATTTTGTCTTCATGTGCTGTTTTTGGCATTTTTGTCAAACAAATAATCACTAAAATAAGCAACACAAAAAGTCCTAATCCAATATAAGGAATACTGATAATTCCTAAATCATTCTCTCTGATACTGGCTAATTCCGTTGAAGATAAAGCGTTAAAAGCATCGGTACTGTAATCGTCTGATTTTATTTCTTTAATGACTAAAAACTGAGCCATTACTAATCCTGATATTGCTCCGATAGGATTAAATGCCTGAGCTAAATTTAAACGCTGTGTGGCCGTCTCTTTGTTTCCCAAAAATAAAATTAAAGGATTAGATGTTGTTTCTAAAAATGCTAAACCACAGGTAATTACCCATAAAGACAGCAAAAAGAAATTATAACTTTGGTAATGTGCTGCAGGATAAAACAAGAAAGCTCCTGTAGCATACAGAATCAATCCTACGATTATTCCTGATTTATAACTGTATTTTCTAATGAATAATGCCGCTGGCAATGCCATAAAGAAATAACCAAAATAAAAGGCAAATTGCACTAATGATGCCTGAGTATTTGAAAGTTCGGGCATTACTTTTTTGAAAGTAGAAACCATAGGCGTAGTCAAATCATTGGCAATTCCCCATAGTGCAAATAGTATGGTGATAATGATAAACTGAAAAACATATTCTTTGCTGACTACGGGTATTTTTTTAGAAAGATTCATAATTATATTGATTTTTTGGTTATTTGATTGCGAACTGTATTTTGCTTAAACGCTTGCATTGGTTATGGTTTTTTTACTGAAATCGCCTAGAAATTCGTCTATTTCCGATTGCAAAATAATCGGATTTGCTCCTTCACTTTGTGCCACAATAGCTCCAATGGCACTGGCAAAATTGATGGCATATTGCGGATCTTCACCATTGAGAAGCATGATAATCAGTGAAGCCAAAAAAGAATCACCTGAACCAACAGTATCCACAACATTTACTTTGTAACCACAGTTGTGATAGAATGTATTGTTGTGAAAAAGTACCGCACCATGAGACCCCAGTGTAACACAAACAGTTGGTGTATCGGTAAGTTCGGCAATAAATTGGATATTTTGCTCCAAGGATTTTTTATTCGAATGTAAATCTTCGCAAATTTCATTCAATTCCTCATCATTAAATTTGATAAAATCAGCGGCATATAATAAATCCAATACATTTTTCTTAGTGTAATGCGGCACTCTTAAATTAACATCGAATATTTTATATTTGGCTACTGCCAATAATTCTAATAATGTTTTTTTAGAAATTGAATCTCGGCACGATAAACTTCCGTACACCAAAAAATCAGCCTCTTCAACTATTTTTTTATTTACAGCCGTAGTTTCAATTTTATCCCAGGCCGACGGATACTGAATATCATAAGAAGCATTCCCTTTTTCGTTTAAAATCACATTGACAATTCCTGTTGGATAATTAGGTTTTACCTCAATTCCTCTGGTGTCAATTCCTAGATTATCTAAATAGTGAGTTAATTTTTCACCATTATTATCATCCCCTACTGCGCTTATCATCGCAACCTCTCCTCCTAGCGCCTTCAATCTTGTGGCTACATTAAGTGGTGCTCCGCCAATTTTTTTATGTTCCAGAAATACATCAAAAAGGATTTCTCCAAAACAAACTGCTTTTAATTCTTTTTTCATTGCTTCTTTTTTTTAGGTTTACTGTAGTAATTGTAATATTTATTCTGTTTTTTGTTACACTAAGCTTGTCTAAGTGCATACTTTCTATTAAAATCAGGCTTCAACATCCCGAAACTTCAGGACAGACCGACAACTGATTAATCATTTTTGTTGTAATATTTATTTACCATTTCCTGCATAAAAGCCAGACTGCCTTTGGCAAGATCTTCCGAATTGTATTTTGACGGTCTCCACAACGAAGTTGGCCCAATCAATTCGGTTATTTCAGATGAAAAATTTTCTAAAACCAACGGCCCCTGATAATTAATTTGAGCGAGAGCTTTAAATAAATCATCCCAACGCACATTGCCTTCACCGGTCATTCCACGATCCGATTCTGTAATGTGCAAATGATTTAAATTATTTCCTGCCCGAATAATTGGATCGTAAAAATTAGATTCTTCAATATTCATGTGAAAAGTATCCAAATGCAAGCCAATGTTAGTTGTACCAATATTTTCAATCATATTTAAAACTTCATCGGCAGCTGTAAATACATAACTTTCATAGCGGTTGATGGGTTCGATTCCCAGATTGATGTTATGTACTTTAGCATAAGCCGCAACTTCGGTAAAAACTTGTTGGATAACTTTTTTTTCATCCTTAGTACAAGGATTTCCGGTGAATGTTCCAATGGCTGAATGTAAAACACCTCCTAAAAAATCACCATTCATTTCGGCTACTTTATCCAATGCTGATTTAATGATGCTTACAGCCTGTTCCGGATAAAAAGGAATATGACAATCAGCAGGCAAATTGAGTGCACAACGTGCCGAAATTTCTACTGTATCTAATTGTTTTTTTACCTGTTTGGAATCGAAATCCAATGAAGTTGGTAAAAGAATTTCCAGCATATCAAAACCACATTCGGCTGTTTTTTGTATCGCATATTGTCCTCCGTCAGCAGTCCAATTGGGTATAAATGATAAAATAGATGTTCCAAAAATTGGCATAACGATTTAATTTTTAATTTAAAAAATAATTTAAGTGATACATTGTAAACAATTATTAATTAGGTAATAATGATTTTTAAAAAAGCCACCATTCTGTTTTAACTCCAATATAAGATCCCCAGCGTTTTTGATTAATTTGTAAAAAAGGAGAATAATTATGGTCTTTTGCGTAGTCATTATATCTTGCTACAGTGGCAACTAATCGAATGTGGGGACGGCTCCAGGGATCACGCTGTCCTAACGGAACAATTGTAGGAGCCAATGAAAATTTCCACATACTGGCTTCAGGATTATCACCGTCTTTTCTAACAGCATAATGCACTTCCTGAATTAGATGAAGCCAATTGGTTACATAATAAAAGTTTCTTAAGCCAATAACAAAATCAGTTTTTCGGTTATAGAGTTGGTTTCCGTTGAAATATTCATCAGTATTTGTACTTGATGACCCTCCTTTGCTTTTGGTAAAAACGCCATAACCGTTAATACTAAACTTGTTTGATAGATTCAGTAAAAAATGTTCTACCATCGTGAACGAATATGCATTAGTGTATTTTCCGTCAGTATCGGGAGCACCATAAGTTGCCCAGGTAAAGGTGTTTCCGTTGTCGCCTCCATTCGCAATTCCGGAACCGTAACGCGCTGAAATTTGGTTAAATGAACCCGGCTTCACTGTTTTAAACGGACTATTGTATTTAATTCCGGCAACCCAGCCATTATCCGAAGGAAAATCTTTAGAAGCTTCGGCTGAACTTTTAGAAACATAATGAAATTCGCCTAAAAGTTTTATTACACTCTTATTTTTAAAATGAATACTATGCTCTCCTATCCAAACCATGCGCTGACGGATGGCTGGATTAGTTGCTCCGGCAACCGTAACTTCATAATTATATGGAAAAACCCCGGTAGAATCGGTTGAAGCAGGCATCAGCATCGTCAATTCGGTGTTTTTATATTTTACACCAAAACCCTGAGCCGAATGGTCGTCAAAATAAAAATAATCACTAATGTGGATGTCGTCATATCTGCGAAAACGGGATCCTGCCCAGGCCGACCATTTACTTCCCAAAATATTAGTTGCTTCAACATAAGCTTCCGGAAGAATAAAAGTCAGTCCGTTATTAGAGCGACTGCTAACATTGCCTACAAACTGGCCGTTAGCCGAATACATTCCTAATCGCATTTGAAAAGTAACATTTGTGCTGTCGTTTCCAATGATTTTTGGTGTAAAATGAATCGCAGGTAAAATATCTACATAATCTACCTGTTCCATTCGTCCGCCCAGTGACCCCTGTCCGGATAAATTCAGCGGTTTCCATTGATTCCCTTCTCCATTTGGCGAAAGCCCAACTCCTATCCTACCGGTTGTTCCCATCGAAAAATTAGAATTAGTAATTACTACCTGAGCCTTCATGTTTATTGCAAAACAGCAAAATAGCATTAAGCCAACTTGAATTTTTAGTTGGTTATAAAGGCTGGATTTGCAATTTGTCTTCATGGTTTTGAATTAGTTTTAAATGTGTTTTTATTAAACGTCAATTTGACTATTATTTTTCAAATGTATTATTTTAATTTTATATGCAACAAAAAAAATAGAATATTTTTGCGTTTAAATTAATATTATAAAGTAATTATTACACATAAACCACTATTTTAAAACAATTATCAAACAGAGAAAACGAAAAAACATTTAACGTTTTAAAAACGTTTAATATTGAATTTTAAAGAAAACTAAAAGAAGGAATATTAAAATTTAATCGTTAAATTTGTGACATAACAAAACCAACTTACCCCAAAAAAACATGAGTTTAATTCAAAACAAGAAAGCCGAAATAATTCCAAATATATCTGTTGACTGTGTCATTTTTGGATTCGACAACACAACAAAATCACTGAATGTATTGTTAATCGAACGTGTTTTGAAAGTAGAAAACTCCGAAAATCCGATTGTTAACGATTATGTCCTGAAAGGATTTCACACCTATGAAAACGAAACCATAGACGATACAGCTAATCGGGTTTTGAAAGAATTGACCGGTTTAGATAATTTATACAAAAAACAATTCAATGTTTTTGGTGATCCCAACCGTTTGAAGAATGAAAAAGATGTGATTTGGGCCGAAAACGAACATTTCAGCGAAAGAACCATCACTATTGCTTATTATATTTTACTGCCAACGAATATAGTTCAATTAGAAAACAAATACAATCCGCAATGGTTTCCGGTAAATCAGCTGCCAGAATTGGGTTTTGACCATAAAAAAATCATTGCCGAAGCTTATGCTGATTTAAAAGAAGATGCCTTATCTAAACCCATTGTTTTTGAATTACTTGCCGATAAGTTTACCATTAAGGATTTGCAGGATGCCTACGAAGCCATTTTAGGGATTGAGATTGACAACCGTAATTTTAGAAGAAAATTAATTACTAAAAAATACATCATTGCACTGGATGAAAAACAAGTGGGCGTTTCTAAAAAACCGTCTCAATTGTATATGTTCAGTAAAGATGTGTATCAAAAAATCTATAAGGAGAGTTATTTGATTAATATTTAAATTTTCTTTTAACCACGGACCTATCTGCCGAGAGGCAGGTTACACGGATTTTCATGGATTATTTATTTCCCACAAACTTGTCATTGCGAGGAACGAAGCAATCTCAATAAGTTATTTTTTTAATAAGCCGTTAAAAACGCTCTGTTTTGTTTTAAAAATAAAGTAGGTACTCGTTGAAAATGAGTACCAGTATGGGGTAAATCTCAACAAGTTATTTTTAATAAGCCAAATTACAAATGCTTCATCCTCTTTTAAAATGTAAACTGGTACTCGTTGCAAACGAGCGAAAGTCAATAATCGAATAGAGTAGAAATTGTGTTTTCATCAATTGAATGAGCATAATTTGTACTAGATCTAGGAGTTTTATCCATATAAATAGTAAGCGTGATTCTTGAGTTTTTTAAATCCTCTTTTTTGATATTGGTAATAGTAAATTTTAAATTTGAAAAAGTATAAGAAGCTTCTTTAGATATAAATATTTTATTGATTATTATTTTTTCTCCAGTAGCTATGATTTTAAAAGATTTATCACCTGGAAAATATCTAGATATTGCTATTTGAATTGCATATGCAGAAGAAGTTGTAAATCTACTGTGTATTGGATTAATTCGTATTTCGCCTTTTGTAATTTGAATTTTTAATTTGTCGGGATAGACATCTACAAAGCCATGCCCAGTAGTTGCCAATTGAAAACTGTTAGGTATAAATTCGAATTGGATTCGTTTTGATGGTTTTACGGATGAACAATTAATCATTAGTAAGCAGGATGTAATAATAAACAAGCCTAAAAAAATCTCTTTAATTCTGAATACACTTATTTTTATGATCATTTTTTAATTTAAATATATGATTGTAAACTTATTTAGAATGAGTCCTTTAATAACAAAACGCAAGATGATTTTATTTTGTCATTTTACTATTCTCTCCAAATATAACAACTTTATCTAAAGTAATCCATTTCTTATTCTGAAAAAATAATTCATAAAAAAAACCGATACATTTCCGCATCGGTTTTACTATTGTTAATAAAAGAGATTATTTTACCACGTCTTCTACTTTTACTTTTTTATCAGGTCTGATAATCATTCGTAAGGAGTTGTCTTTAGAGAAATAAGCAATCATCCAGTTGTAGAATGTTTTTATTTTATTTCTATAAGTAATCAACGAAATCAAGTGAATAAACAACCAAATCATCCAGGCAAATGTTCCTTTAAAGTGCATTTTAGGTTTTGGTAAATCAACTACGGCCTTAGCTTTTCCAATGATTGCCATCGATCCTTTATCAACATATTTAAAAGGAACTAATGCTTTTTGTTGCATTTCGTTTTTAATATTCTTAGCCAAATTAATTCCTTGCTGAATGGCTACCTGAGCTACTTGTGGATGACCGTGAGGGAAAGCGGTATCATTAAACTGAATACAGGTATCACCTATAGCATAGATATTTTCTGTACCTTCAATTTTATTAAAAGCATCTGTTTTTAAACGCTTTCCACGCCCGTAACAATCAGCAGGAAGTCCTTTAAATTCGCGTGCGGTTACTCCGGCTGCCCAAATTAGGTTTTTAGTCTGAATGGTTTCTCCATTGGCAAAATGAACCGTATCATCCACATAATCCACTACATTGTTGTTCAATTTTACAATAACTCCTAAGTCAGTAATAGCTTTAAGAGTATCTTCCTGAGATTCCTTACTCATTGGAGTTAACAAAGCAGGTGCACCATCAACCAAATATATATTACTTGCTGTTGTTTCTAATTCAGGGTATTCTTTTAAAAGAATGTTTTTGCGCATTTCGGCAAACATTCCTGAAATCTCCACTCCTGTAGGACCTCCACCGGCAACTACAATGGTCAATAATTTTCGACGTTTACGAATGTCTTTAGTAATAGCCGCTTTTTCTAAGTTTTTAAGCAAAGTGTTACGCATTACAATGGCATCGTTCAGGGTTTTCATTGGAATAGCGTTCTTTTTTACGTTTTCCATCCCAAAATAACTTGTCTCAGCTCCGGTTGCAAAAACTAATTTGTCATAATGTAATTCGCCATTGCTCAAAATTACCTTGTTTTCAGCAGGCACCACTTCTACTAATTCTCCTAAACGAAATTGCAGGTTTTTTTTTCCTGCGAAAAATTTTCTAAACGGATAACTAATACTTGATGGCTCTAAGTAAGCCGTAGCCACCTGATAAATCAATGGTGGGAAAAAATTGTAGTTGTTTTTATCAACCAGAGTTACGTGTACTCCGTCCTGATTTAATAATTCTTTTGCCAGATTCATTCCTGCAAAACCGCCTCCGATTATTACGATTTCCATATTTTACAATTTTAAAAAGAACCTCCTTAGTTAGTCAGTCACCAAAAGAGATTTGGATTGTTTTTATTTTTTTTGTTTTAGTTTTTTTACTGGTTTTTCTGCAACTTGGTTTTTATTTTGCAACAAATGATTGGCTAGTATTTTTTCTATTAGTTCATCTTTGGTTAAATGATGAAAAATGGTTTTTATCTTGTTTTTTAATTCGGAATCTACTTCGTGATTGGGCTTGGTTTTAAAAATTTGTTTCGCCCAAAGCAAAGTATTATTGTCTTCAATACTGGCAACTGAAGGTTTTGCAAATGGTTTGAATTGGATACCTAATTCCTTTTCAAAATCTGCAATTTCTACTTCTTCTTCCGCTTGTAAAACGGTTAAGGACAACCCGTTTGCTCCTGCTCTGGCAGTTCTACCGCTTCTATGAACATAATTTTCGTAAGTATCAGGCAAATGATAATTGACTACATAAGCAATTTCTTTAACGTCGATTCCTCTGGCTGCCAAATCAGTAGCTACTAGTATATTAATGTGTCCTTCGCGAAATTGCTCCATAATTCGGTCGCGAATTCCCTGAGTCAAACTTCCGTGCAAAGCTCCTGACGAAAAACGATTGATAGCTAAGTTTTTAGCCAATTTATTTACGGCTGCTTTTGTTTTGCAAAAAATAATTCCGCGCTGTCCTTCTCTTGAGTTCAAAAAATGCATTAAAACATCCAGTTTTTCAATAGGATCAACAATAATATATTGGTGATCAATACTTTGATTTCCAGAAGTTTCCATATTGGCACTTATTTGCACCACATTTTTATGCAAATAATTCTGAATCAACTGTTTTATCGTTCCCGGCATAGTAGCCGAAAACAAAAAAGTACGGTGATTTTTAGGCAGTTCGGCAACAATTTCGTCCAGACTTTCTTTTAGAATACTTACCATTTCATCGGCTTCATCAAGAACTAAAAATTGAGTTTCTTTTAGACTGATGGCTTTTCGTTGCAATAAATCAATCAAACGTCCCGGAGTTGCCACCACAATATGCGTTGGATTGCTTAATCGTTCAATTTGAGGTTTTATTGGAATTCCACCACAAACAGCTGCAATGGAAACTGCCGGTAGATTTTTAGTAAAAGCTTCTAAATTTTTAAAAACCTGATGTCCTAATTCTCTGGTTGGAACTAAAATAACAGCTTGTACAACGGGTTTTGAACTATCTATTAATTGTAACAACGGTAAACCAAAAGCGGCCGTTTTTCCCGTACCTGTTTTTGCTAATCCAACCAAATCAGTTTGATTTGCTAAAAGCAAAGGAATGGCTTGCTCCTGAATGGCTGTTGGTGCCACAAGCTTCAAGTCATTCAAAGTTTGTAATAAAGCTGTCGAAATTCCTAAGTCTGAGAATTGTTTTGACATTGTTTTGTTTTAATTGTTTGTATGAAAAACAGTTTTTTTAGTCTTTGTATTTTAATCCTCATCATCAGGTTCGTTCATGATTTTCTCACGATACTTCTTCCCTATCAACAAAGTTAATTTTTGTTTGTAATCATCTACAAGCCATTCGCGGTAGTTTTTACTACACTGGCTTAGGCATTTTGCATAACGCTTGATACGGCATTCAATATCATCATCTAATTCCTTGGATAATAATTTAGCTTCCTGCAAAGTTTCAGTATTGTAAACACACATAATTGCGTGCTGATCCAGTGATTTATCCAAAACTACCTTAGAACGTAAATTTTGCTTAATAGCCAATTTATGTTCTTCATCCACATCAAATGTCACATCTTCAGTATTGGGAAATTTAGCCCTTAACTCCGGTGGCATAGTGTATTTAAAATACATCTCGATTTCTGCATCGTCACGTAAATTTTCCAAATAAAATTCAGGTGATTTGAAGATGTGCTGCCAGTTCACAGGCTCACTCCAAAGTCCAAAACGCGCCGCATTATTACCTAAATCAATAACGGTAAATTCGTCTTTGTTGGGTAATTTTCTCGAACCACGTCCAATCATTTGATAGTATAAAGTCAATGATTTTGTGGCACGGTTTAATATAATGGTTTCTACTGTAGGCTCATCAAAACCGGTTGTCAAAATCCCTACAGAGGTAAGAATAGCGTCTTTAGTATGTTTGAACCAATGTAGAATTTCTTTCCTTTCTTCGTTACTGCTGGTATTGTCCAGATGGCGAATTTCATAACCTGCTTCTCTAAAGGTTTCATATACATACAATGAAGTATTGATACCATTATTGAAAATCAAGGTTTTTTTACCTAAAGATCTTTCGGTATAGGCATGCAATAATTTCTCCTGCATTAAGGTATTAGTATATAAATCATCAGATGATTTAACGGTATAATCTCCGTTAATACCTACTTTAAGCGAAGTCAATCCTACATCATAACTATAAGTAGTAGCTTTTGCCAAAAATCCATTTTCAATCAATGAACTAATAGTATCTCCCACAATTAATTCATTATAACTTTGATTCATCGGCAATTTGATATTAGAACTCAACGGCGTAGCGGTTACTCCTAATATAAAAGCATTAGAAAATGAATTTAATAATTTTCTGAACGAATTATAATGTGCCTCATCAATAATAACCAAACCAATATTATCCAATATCAATTTTTCGTCATTAATACGGTTTTTAAGGGTTTCGACCATGGCAACAAAACAAGAATATTCGTTTTGATCCGGCAGGTCTTTTACTTTAGAATTGATTATTTTATTTTTAACACCAAAACCTTTCAACATCTTAGAAGTTTGCTTGCACAACTCGATTCGGTGTGTCAAAACAACTACTTTTTTATTGTGTTTGGATAGGTAACGGCGAACAATTTCTGAGAATATTACTGTTTTTCCACCACCTGTAGGCAATTGATACAGTAGATGGTGTTTTTCAGGACCATTATCAATGCGCTCAAAAATGGCATCAATATCGCCCTGCTGGTAGGCATAAAGTTCTTTTTTTTCTTCTTTTTCTATTTCTATCGTACTTTCGAACATTGCTTTTTGTTGAATTTTTGCAAAAATACGTCTAAAAAACAGTTATCTTGTTATATTTAATTTAAATTATTAACTCAATATGAAATAATTTGATTTACAAGGGGCTTATTCACTAATTTGCTCCATTATTAGCAAGAAATCGCTTCTATTTTTCCATTTTTGCTCTATAATTTCTTCATAAATACCATTTATTCGGCTTTTAAGTTCGCTCAAAATACCATTTACAATTAAAAATTGAACGACCTGCTCAAAAGAATTCTGCATACTTTTATAAAAAGCTTCCTGTTTTATGGGATTTTCAGCCGAAAAAGTCTGAGCAATTTCAATAGTATATAACATCACATCAGCAGTTACAAAAGGATCGACTCCCAGTGTAATAAAATGTTTGATGATTTTTTGGGCTGTCGAACGGCGCATTTTAGGCTTTCGGCTTTTTCCTTTAGCCGAAACAGGAAAATATTCATGAGAGATTTTCAGTTTAGCTTCCTGAAGTCGTTTTTCTTCTTTTGGATTAAAAACAAAATCATAATATTCTTTTACGGCAGTAAATTTTTCATACAATTCAATCAGTTGCTCTTGAAGCTGTTCTTTATCGAGTTCGCCCAAATATTTCTTTAAATCTCTTTTGCTCATTATGAAAATTTTATGATTGCAAATGTAAATTACTTTGGGTTTTCTTAACTATAAAATCAATGATAATCACTATTTTTGGCACGTAAATATTTAAAATAATGTCCATGCTTAAAATTTTTAAAATTACTGCACTCGTAGAAGGAATTTCTGCTTTATTGTTGTTTTTCTTTGCTATGCCAATGAAATATATTTTTAACGAACCCGTGTATGTAAAACATATTGGTATGGCGCATGGGGTTTTGTTTACTGCTTACATTGTGTTGGCAACCATATTAAAATTCAGTGAAAAATGGGATCTTAAAAAATATGTCATTATTTGTTTGGCTTCAATTCCTCCATTCGGTACTTTTTATGTAGAAAAGAAATATTGCTAGATCAATAAACTGTTGTAAAAATAATTACCGCAGATTCACAGATTATAAATTATAAAATCTGCGAATCTGCGGTTTTATAATTTACAAACGGTCTTTTACAAATTCAATCTCCGTTTTTCCGTGCGCTTTTGGTTTGCCGTCTTCACCCAGATTTACCATTATCGTTTTATCTATAGTAATAATCGTTTCTCGGGTCATCATATTGCGGACTTCACATTCTAAAGTAATTGAAGTTGTCCCAAAACGAACTACATCAATTCCTATTTCGATAATATCTCCTTGTTTTGCTGAACTTTTAAAATTAATTTCAGACATATATTTGGTAACCACCTTGGAATTTTCAAATTGAATAATGGTGTATAAAGCCAATTCTTCATCTATCCAGGCTAATAGTTTTCCTCCAAATAAAGTTCCGTTTGGATTGAGGTCTTCGGGCTTTACCCATTTTCTGGTATGAAATCGCATATTTTTAAATTATTTATACTAAAATAGAACATCCTTGATAATTTTTTTCCTATTTTTAAGAAAAAAAGATGAACCAGAGAGATCGTTTTTTAAGTGAATTCAGAGGTGAAGCTATCGGGAGTGTTAGCACGCAATCTTCAGCAGATGAAATTTTTCAAAATGAAGTTTTGAGACCCATATTAAAACTTCAAAATGATTTATTCATCGCTTCTTTCCATAATTACATTAGTAAATACAAAAGGGATTTTTATTCGCTCAGTGTCGAAAAAAAATTAGCCATTATTGAAAATGCTATTCAAAAAGACATCAAGTTCAGAAATGCTTTAAAGGGAATGATTATTGCCCTGTTTACCGTCGATGAATATTTATTGTATATCAGGAATTCGTCGAATTTAAACAAACGCATGATGAACATGCTTATTGAACGTCTTAAAAGCCAGGTTCAATTGTTTGACCAAAGTCTGGTTTAGCAAAAAAACAATCCCAAACCCTACCGTTATGTTAAGAAATTACTCAGTAAAAGTAAGTTTCTTATGCTAAAAAACGGATGATACTCAGGTAAAACAAGCGAGTATTATCTTTTCGTTAAAAATAATGAAACAGCTACTAATTGTAAATTTGGTGTAATAAATTTCATTATAATTGTTGAAATCTTAATGTTTATGAAAGAACGCTATTTGAATTGGTATTCACCCAATCTAAGCCGAGAAATGGAAATGCTTGTTTTCGGACATTCGGGTTATCCCGTGGTGCTGTTTCCAACTTCCATGGGGAGTTTCTATGAAAATAAAGACATGGGATTGATTGAATCCGCAAGATGGTATGTCGAACAGGGATTAATCCAAATTTATTGCCCGGACAGTATTGATAAGGACAGTTTTTACAATAAACAAATTCATCCGGTACACCGCATAGAAAACCACGATTGGTATGATAAAATGATTTGTCATGAAATCGTCGAAAAAGTCCGTCACAATACTCCTTCTGGAAAAGTTGTGGTGGCAGGTTGCAGTTTTGGAGGTTATCATGCGGCTAATTTTGCCTTTAGGCATCCTGGTTATGTGAGTCATTTGTTTAGTATGAGCGGTATTTTTAATATCAAAAGTTACTTAGACGGTTTTCATAACGATACTGTTTTTTATCACAGTCCCGATGATTATTTACATGGACTCAATGATTATGAATTGTGGAATATGGATGTAGTTTTGGGAACTTCCAATTGGGATATTTGTTTTGATGCCAATTTAAAAATGAGTAAACTACTTGCTGATAAACACATGGAACACTGGCTTGATATCCGACAGGACAAACAACATGACTGGCCGCTATGGAAAGAAATGTTTCCTCATTATTTGTCCCGAATTAAATTCAGTTAGAATCTCATTCTAAACAAGAAAAAATTATACGCTATTAATCGATATTATTAAAATGAAAAAAATTGGAATTTTATTTGGAATGGAAGACACCTTTCCGCAAGCATTTATTGACCGTGTTAATTCAAAAAATGAAAAAGACATTGTGGCCGAAGCCGTTTCTATCGATAAGGTTATCCAAAACAAAGGTGGTGAATATGCTGTAATTATTGATCGAATTTCGCAGGACGTTCCTTTTTACCGCGCCTTTCTTAAAAATGCTGCCCTAACAGGCACTAATGTGATTAATAATCCTTTTTGGTGGAGTGCTGATGATAAATTTTTCAATAATGCCTTAGCTGACACACTTGGAGTTCCGTTGCCTAATACGGTAATTCTTCCGTCGGCAGAACATCCTACAGATACGACTTCTAATTCCTTTAGAAACTTGAAATTTCCATTGGATTGGGAAGGGATTTTCGACTATGTAAAATTCCCGGCTTATATGAAGCCTTATGCCGGTGGTGGATGGAAAAATGTATATCGACTGGAAAACAAAGAAGAGCTTTGGGAAAAACACAGGGAAACTGGACAGTTGGTGATGTTGTTACAAGAAGAAATTGTTTTTACCGAATATTTCAGAGTGTATTGTCTGGGTGGTAAAGCGGTTAAAATCATGCAATACGAACCTAGAAATCAGCCACATTTGCGTTATGTACTTGACGGGCCACCAGTAGATAAAAAGTTATTGGCTACCATAAAAGACTATACTATTCGTCTTTGTAAAGGTTTGGGATACGATTTTAATACCGTGGAATTTGCTGTCCGTGATGGAATTCCGTATGCTATCGATTTTGGAAATCCTGCTCCCGATGCCGATATCAATTCGGTAGGAGCTGAAAACTTTGAATGGGTTGTTGAAGAAGCCGCTAAAATGGCGATATCAGCAGCAAAAAAACAAAAACCGGGAAAAATTAACCTTACCTGGGGAACATTTATGAAAGATGCTGTTGGATTAAAATAAATAATTGGAATAATTTAAATGAAGAAATTGCCTGTTTTTACACTGGGTATTGAAGAGGAATACCAAATTATAGATCCCGAAACCAGAGATCTACGCTCCCATTTGTCAAAAATTGTTGATGGAGCTAAAATATTATTGAATGAACAGGTAAAAGCCGAAATGCACCAATCGGTTGTGGAAGTCGGAACTAATGTTTGTAAAAATGTCAAGGAAGCTGAGTGTGAGATTAAGTTTTTAAGGACAAAAATTGTTGAATTAGCCGATAAACAGGGACTTATTGTGGGTGGAGCAGGAACGCATCCTTTTTCAAAATGGCAGGATCAACCCATAACAGACGATCCCCGTTATCACAACATTATTAACGAATTACAGGATGCAGCTCGTTCTAATCTGATTTTTGGAATGCACTGTCATGTGGGGATTGAAAATCGCGAAATAGGTTTACAATTAATCAATCAGGCTTGCTATTTTTTACCGCATATTTTTGCTTTATCTACTAATTCCCCTTTTTGGGAATGCAGACAAACGGGTTATAAATCATACCGAACAAAGGTTTTTGATAAGTTTCCAAGAACTGGTTTGCCTGAATATTTTGATTCTTTATCTTCCTATGATAATTTTCTGGAAACCTTGGTTAAAACTAGCTGTATTGATAATCCAAAGAAAATTTGGTGGGATTTGCGTTTACATCCTTTCTATGATACCATAGAATTTCGCATTTGCGATATGAGTTTAACGGTTGAAGAAACCATGTGTATTGTCTCTATAATTCAGGCAGTTGTAGCCAAATTGTATCGTATAAATTCACAAAATATGAGTTTCAATATTTACCGATTAGCATTGATAAAAGAAAATAAATTCCGTGCTGCCCGTTATGGAATTGAAGGACAAATGATTGATTTTGGACTTCAAAAAGAAGTTGAAACAAGAATGTTGATTTTGGAATTACTTGATTTTATTGAAGATGTTGTGGATGAATTAGGCAGTAGAGAACACATTAATTTTGCTCACCAAATCCTGAAAAACGGTACCGGAGCCGATAAACAATTGGCCATTTTTGAAGAAACAAAAGACCTTACTAAAGTGGTTGATTTTATAACTTCAGAATTTACTAAAGGCTTATAAAATAATAACTTATCTTTGAATAATTATTTTAAAAAGTGGGATTTATGAAAAAGAAAAGTATAACAGTCGCAATATTAGACATGTACAATGGCGAACCTAATCAGGGAATGCGATGTATTATTGATGTTGTTAACCGATTTGCCCCTTTTGTATGTTTCAAAATATTTGATGTCAGAGGAAAATGTGAGTTGCCCGAAATTGATCAGTTTGATATTTATATTTCCTCCGGAGGTCCCGGAAATCCGTTAGAAGGAGATGGCGAATGGGACAAAAAATATTATGCTTTTATAGATTCCATTGTAAAATGGAATACTGAAAATCCGATAAAAAAACACGTTCTTTTTATTTGTCATTCTTTTCAAATGGCTTGCAAGCATTTTGGTTTGGCCGAAATTACAAAACGAAACGACACCTCGTTTGGTGTAATGACCATTCATAAAACCAAAGACGGTCTCAAAGATTTGTTATTCGAAGGTTTATCTGATCCATTTTATGCTATCGACTCCAGAGATTATCAGGTAGTTCAACCAAAATTGAGTGTTTTTGCTAAAAAAGGCGCAAAAATCATTTCTCTGGAAAAAATAAGAGATCATGTGCAATACGAAAGAGCCATCATGGCGGTACGTTTTACAGATCATTTGGTGGGAACACAATTTCATCCTGAAGCTGATCCCATTAGTTTTCTGTCACATCTGAGAAATAAAGAAGTAAAAGACAAAATAAGAAAAATGAAAGGCAAACGAAAATTCAGAAATATGCTCGAAGACTTAGTTGACGATGATAAAATATATCGAACTAACGAGACTTTGATTCCTAATTTTCTTCGTTCTGCCATTACTGACCTGATGAAATCTAAAAAAATCATGTCAAATTAAATAAATTATTGTGCTACTATAAATATTGAAACACTGATTGAACAGATTAAGGAAATTATAGCAAATGAAGATAAATTTCTTTTTATTTATCCAATTAATACTATCTGTGTTCCAATTTTTTAATAATTAAATCTATATGATTTCTAAATATCGAAAATTATTTAACGAACAATTTACCGAAGAAAAATACCAGGCTTTAAAAGAAGATATTGCAACTGATTTTGATTATAACCCGACTTTTCGATTAGGAGAAACCCCTTTTTTTATTTCCAACGAATTAAAAGAACAACTTATCGAAGGCTGTAATGATGTTATAAATTTAATTCAACAAAGTAACTTCAAAGAACTCACAGATAAAGCATTAGAATTAAACAATAAAGTTCCAAACGAAGACGAACACAGTACTTTTTTAGCTATCGATTTTGGAATTTGCGAAGAGGACGGAAAAACAATTCCTAAATTAATTGAGGTACAGGGTTTTCCTTCTTTGTTTAATTATCAGGTTAATTTATTTGAGAAATTTAAAAAGCAATATCCTTTTCTTAAAGAGTTAACACCATTCCTGAATGATACTACACCACAGGAGTATTTGAAAACTTTGGAGGCTGTTTTTTGCAACAACCATCCCAACGAAAATGTTATTCTACTGGAAATAGAACCCGAAAAACAAAACACAAAAATTGATTTTTATTATTGCAAAAGAGACCTCGGAATTCCTTTTGTATGTGTCACCGATTTGATTAAAAAAGGCAATCAGTTATTTTATAAAAATGAAAATGGAGACGAAGTTTTAGTAAAACGCATTTACAATAGAGTCATTTTTGACGAATTGGATTTACGCACTGATTTAAAATTGAATTTTAGTTTTTCGGATGAATTGGACGTAGAATGGGCTGGACATCCCAATTGGTTTTTCAGAATCAGTAAGTTTATTTTGCCTTTGCTTAAAGGAAAATATTTTATTGAAACTACGCTGTTAAGTGATTTAAAAGAAATTCCGGAAGACTTAGAAAATTATATATTGAAACCTCTTTTCTCGTTCTCAGGTTCAGGCGTGATTTTCCATGTAAAAAAAGAAGATATAGAAGCTGTTGTTGATAAAGAACTGTATATTCTTCAGAAAAAAGTCAATTATTTACCTATTATTCAATCGCCTGACGGAAAAGTAAAAGCCGAAGTGAGAATGCTTTGTACCTGGAAAAAAGAAGATACTTCTCCTACTCTTTTGTGCAATTTAGTGCGTTTGAGTCGCGGAGAAATGATTGGTGTAAAATACAATAAAGATAAAGACTGGGTGGGCGGAACTATTGGATTATTTGAAAGATAGATGAGAACTTTTTTGTGCTAATCCGAAAATTAGATATAAAAAAACTCCTTAATTACTTAAGGAGTTTCTTGGTGGGCCATACGAACCTATTTACGAACCATTTTATCCATGATTTGAAAAAGTTATCTATTCGACAAGGATGAATTTTATGGATTATTTTTAGGTTAAATCCACCATATCAGTTATGTCTGGACAATTCTAAACCATTTTATAGAGGGTTTGATAAATTTAAATAAATTTAAGGTAGCTTGATTGTTCTCTATCTTCAATTTGAATATTTAGCTTTTATGAGCTTTATTCTTTTAGTTTCGAACAGGCATCAAAAATTAATCGAGTAATTAATTTTAGTTCCTCTACAGTAAAATTCTTTTTACTCCCATGAAAGTAATTATTTCGAGATTTACTTAACTCAATAATAGATTTACTTTTTAAATATGGTGAAGCATCAATTTCAAAATAATCAATAAAAAGGGCAGTTAAAAAAAAGGACAATCCAGCGTCAAAAGAGCTACTCTCTTTTATATAAGGCTCACCTTTAATTAAAGTGCTTCCTTTTAATTCATATTTATACATAATAACCTCTTCGAATCCAATCCGATATCTGTAATTTTCGTATTTTAGATAATAATCTTTGAAAAGTTCAAGAAAATTATAGAAGGAAAGAAAAGCAATGTCAATTGTTACAGGACGCTCTATGTTTATTAGCATTAATGCAGATACACAAACTTTTAATTGGCCCTTGAGATTTTTAATAAGAAATTCATAATCTGAGTTATCTGAAGTGTTTGCTTTCTTTAGAAACACAGAAATTTCATTACATATTAATATAAGATTTTTTATAAATGCTTTTTCTGAAGCTTTTTCAATACTCTCTTTGAAATTTTTTATTGAATCCGATGTTGAATCCGAAGTTATAATATTTTCTGGAGAATTTTTAAGTATAAAATACTCTGCTCCGGTAAGTTGTAACTTCTGTAAATTCCAAACTTTGTTTGAGGCCGTAAATACAATAACTTGTATGCCGAGGTTCTTTCTTTTTATTTCTTCCAGAATTTTAAAACCAGAGATATTCTCAGGAGTCCTATCTTTATCAAAATCTTCCTTGAATAGTCGCAAATCTAAAATTACAATATCAGGATCAAAAGATTCTATCTTTGATTTAATAAATGGACCTCCAACAGAAAATTCTTTGTCGCTAAAATCATATTCAAGAGTTTTAAATTGATAGGATAAATTGCTTTTAAAGACATGTTTAAAAATTGTATCCCATCCCTTGTTCCATTCATCATCAATGTATAAAATTTTTCCCTTTCCTTTGAAGTTAATATTAGGAGGAGATGTTTCAAGTGAAATTGGATTTTTTAAAGAAAGATATTTATAATAAAGTAAGCCTTCGGTGTTTTGCTTAATTCTTGCAAATGATTCATCAGATTCACCTATTTGTAAAATTTGAGACCATCTAAGTAAACTCCATTCATTTGCGATGGCATGATGTGAATCATATTCAGCGCAAGGCTTAATTTTCATTTTGAATAAAAAATCATCAATATTTGTTAATGATTTTAACTTGTTTTCATTAAAAAGTTTGATGTATCTATTTAAATCTTTTGAATTATCTTCCATTAAATAGACACCTTCAGTAAATAGTATTTCTGATAATTCACCAGTAATACCTAAAAATTGACAAGACTCTTGACTAATAAGAACTATTGGAATATTACTTTTTCCTTTTAAGTTGTTAGTCATTCTTATGTGGCAAGCTAAACGTATGCCGTAATATTCCATAAAGTTCTGTGTCAAACCAACCTTTATAAATATTATATCGCTTTGATTAATTTTTTGTCCTAACTCTTTATTTACAATTTGATCGTGAATATAGAAATCTACATCAGAGATATCGGAATCGATGTTAAAGACAAATTGCTCGTCAAATTTAAAATACTCCTCGGTATTCAAAGCGGTATTTTGACTATGGACTATCAGTTTGTTCATATTGAATCGTAGATTAGTTTGTCCAAGGTTAATTTGAATTGTTTTATTTGATCTTCATTGATTTCTAAAAAGTCACCCTTATCTAACCAATCTAAATCAAAATCCTTGATCTGGTTTTTTGGAATTTTCAAATCTGTTATTCTTTTAATTGTTTTTAATTGAAATCTTAAGTTTAGATTTTCTTTGATTAGTAATAATTGATTTGTTTTCCATTTTGCACCATATTGCAGAATTAATAAATTTATAATGTTATGCTGGTTTGAATGATCGCTGAACATTTTTAAATTGTTAGAATATAAATCTTTTGAATTTATAAGAAGGTACGGAAATGTTGAATCATTGTAAAAACTAGAAGATATACCACCTGAGAAGAAAACAAGTGCTTTTTTATTAGTTTTACAATAAGTTTTAATGATTTCGCGCTGCGTATTGGTCAAAGCTGACCTGTGAAATATAAGGCAGTCAAACATATCGAGCTTAATTGTAATTCCTTGATCTAAGTCTATTTTTAAATCGGACAAATCCGTCTCGGTAATTATTTGTATATTTTCAATTGACTTGATGTCGATATCAATAAATTGATTCATTCTTCCGATTCGATCCTCTACTAATGCGATTTTCATGATAATTATTTATAAAACTTAAATATATATTTAAAACCATCTACTTGATCTATTTTTACGTAAGGAGGAGTGTCTTTATCGGAGTCTAAAAAATTTATTCTTATTGGACCTTCTTTAAATTCAGATTCTATACTCCATTCACAAAGGTTTCTTAAGTGCATGCTTATCGTTCCAAAATCTCCACTTTCCAAGCTTAGTTTTTTATCTTTTATAGATTTACCTTTAGCTGTTGAACCATGATGTATTATTTCTAAGATATTGCTGTCCGGTTCATCCACGAGAATATAGCTTACAAATCTATGCTCGGGTCTTTTCTGAATGTTTTCAAAAATTAAAGTTAGTGCTCTACTGAAATAATCGACGTCTGTAAAGAAATTTGTATTTTCTAAGTTTTGCATTTCTTTGATTTCGAAACCATTTAAATGTTTATCGTGTTTTTCCAGAAGCAGATCTTGCAGTATTGAATTTTCATCTCTAATTTCTATTTCATTTTTAAAAATATCAATTACTTGTTTGAACTTTTGAATTGTCTCATTTCCTCTATTAGTTTCTAATCTAAATTGTGCATTTTGTGGTAAAGTAAAATTTTCAGGTTTTATATCACTGATCTGCATTTCTTTCAAAAGCTCGGGTGAACTCCATCCAAATTTAACTCGGTAAATACCCCAGCCTTTTTCCCCAACTTTCTCATTAAAAAGGAAGGACATAATTTTAGCATGTAATTCTTTTTTAAGGCTTTTCAAATATTCGCTCACAGGATTGAATTCTTTACTGGCCTTTTTAAGAAAATCAGGTAAATCTTTAAAAATGTCTTCATCTTGTCCAGCATCCCAATTATGTGTTGAGTACTTTAAAGCACTATTGTTTAAGGTGAACTTATTTAGTATTCTAACCAATTCTTTTGGTGTATGTAAGACAGGTAGCTTAAAATTCTCGTTGTTTTCGACTTCGGGCATCCCTAATAATGTTGATTGATCAGCTACAATATTTTCATTTTTTTGTATGCTTATATTTAATAACAACTCAAATCGATCATTTAATTTTATATAAGTAGAATTGTCAAATCCTCTAATCATTTTTAAATAATTTAGTTTCCCACTTAAAACATTAGAAAGATCTGGTGTGTTAGTTTTAGGATTGATTTTATCTTTTAAATATTGCTTGATAAAAAAATTTGAAGCATACTCGTATCCAAATTTTTCCCAGACATATATCCAATGTCTAATTTGCTTAATATAGTTATTATGTACATTCGGTTTATGATTAACTACCAAACCAGTTACTTCCTGACGATAGCCTCTTTTTTGTAAACGTGTTTTGGAATCTTTAATATTAAAATTTTCTTTTTCAATAATTCTTTGGACTTCAGCAATAAACTCACCATTTTTCTGATAAACATTATGGTCAGAACTAAACGTTATATCATCAGCATATCTTGTATAATTTAAGGAAAATCTTTTAGCAACCGCCAACAAATAGTAATCCAATCGCTGACAAACAATATTGATTAACGTGGGAGAAGTTGGAGCTCCTTGTGGGATAACATTTTTTATAACTTTATTCCATTGATTGTTAATAGTGTCAAATCGTTCAACTTCCATTTCATGACAGCATAAACAAGCGATAATGTTAGCTAGTTCAAGACGTCCGGTTTGCTCGTTCAAATTAAAAGGAGCTACTTTTAATCTACCCCAAAGCCGTGCTTGATCAATGCTTGAAAAAAAGTCTTTTAAATCAAGATTAAAAACATAATTCTTTCCTGAATGTACAATTGCATTATCAACTATAGATTTGCCAATTACAAATCCGGTTGCGGCAGGATTAACTTTATAAGTACTTTGGAATATTAGATTAATACATTTTTGTAAAGCTTTTAAACCTGATACAGGAGAATGTATTGTCCTATCCCCACCCGACTTTTTCTTTATTACAAATCTGGTATATCTATTTTGCTTACTTTTCGAACTTATATAATAGTTTATATTCTTTATTTCAAAAGGATGAGTATCTTCTCCATAGATCTTTTTTTTTACAAAATTCAGTAACGATAAAAAATCGTCTTTACTTTTCATTTCATGAAAAGTAGTATTGATGTAATCTATTAAGGTTTGATCTAATTTCATTTATTGTTTGAAAATGTTCCGAAGTCCGCTGTGTTTTCTTTGTTTATGAAACCCTTAAAATATTAATATAAAAATAAAATAAAGACAAAATAAAAAAAATAGATAAAACCAAGAGTAATTAAAAATCATAGAAAAAATAACTATCTAACTTTTAGCCTCAAAAATAATTCTGAGACTGCCAACCGAGTACAGCAGGCGAAATCAAAATCTTAAGCGGATCTTCAAGGAACGGATGCAAAGTAATAAAATAAATATGATTTTCATTATAAATTTTCAATGCTTTACAGTCTTTTTTTAGTTATTTCTAATCTAGTTATGTTTTCTTTAGCAGAAAAATATACACTTTGTATTAAGTCCAAAACATATAACTGTAGTGAAAAATTGGATTAAATCTATAGTGTAAATCTTTCAAGTAATTTATTCTAATCAATCATATTAATAAAGAATAATTTACATTTGTTAAAAACTAACTTTCATCTATGAGTACAATTCAAGACCAACATACTGCCGGACCAATAGCAATAGGATTTGATTATCAATTCTATTACTTCATGTACTTAGCAATTGATCTTAAACAAGGACAAAAGATTGGTTTTGAAGTTAAAGATGATGTCCATATTGACAAGCAAGACGGAACAACAATCTTGTATCAGACAAAACATTCGATTGTAAAGAATGCAAAAGGGGATATACAGAATCTAACTACTTTAGATATTGATCTATGGAAAACACTAAACAATTGGACTGATTTTATTAATGCAGATAAGAAAAAATCTAGCTTTCTCAATGAGAATGAATTCATTTTAGTTACCAATAAAAGCGAAAACAATAATGATTTTATAACTACATTGACTCTATTCAAATTCGATAATGATATTGATAAAGTAGTTTTGAAAATAAATGAATTGGAAAAGAAAACCCAAGATGAAACCTTAAAGAAGTATATTAAAAATTTTGGTAAGATCAGTAAAAATAAACTTAAACTGTTCTTGAAAAAATTAGTCATAGAAACTGATAATGACGGAATAATAAAAAAGATCAAGAATAGAATTTTAGAAAAATATTATCAAGCTGATTTAGTTGACCCAATATTTGAAAGCTTATCTTCAAATTTGAATATGGCAAAATATTTAGACATTAAGGATCGAAAGAAATTTGAGATTTCGAGTGAAGATTTTGCTAAGAAGTTTGGTAAATGTTTTAAAGTTGTAACAGAAATTAAGCCTTTACCTAGAAGAGAATTTCCTGTTCTATTACCAGATGATTTAGAAAATCAAATTTTCATAAAGCAATTGCTTGACATAGGAGAAATACAAACCGGTTCAAATGATATTAGAGATTACACTACTCAAATGCTTAAGTTTTTAAACCATTTTACTTATTGGTCTGAAGAAGAAAATTTCATTTTACTTACCGATATAAAGGAATTTAAAAATAACAGTATTCAAATATGGACAAACGAATTTAAATCAAAATATAGACAAATAGAGAGAAAAGTAAGTGCTGGGGCGTTTCTTAATGACTTAGAAGATGATGTCAAAAACTTGGCTCTTGATTTAGTTGATTATATCAGAAAGCAAGATTTATCCATACCTGGATTTTCTGCTTTAGGTGTTGAATTTAGTAATGGACATTATTACTCTCTATCCGATAACCTTGAAATAGGCTGGCATTTTGATTGGGAAAATAAATACAAAAACAAATGAAAGAAATTTACTACGTATATAACAACGAAGCAATAGCAAGTTGTATTTTTTTGTCAATTATAAATAATGTTGAGAAATTGGACATTGCTCGTTCGTGTTTGATTTTACCATTTTTATTGGATGATAGAACGGTTAGTTATTTATCAAGAAACCTAGATAATGAATTAGAATTAGAGCAACTGATAAAAGAACAATCAAGATTGTTTACATCTTTCAATAAAAGGTATTTGTCATTATTACCAGTCGCTATTAATTCTTTGGTATTACTAAACAATAGTAATCAAGTAAGCTTAGGAAGTGAAATAGAAAATAATGCCATTCTAAATTTAGAGAACAAAAACCTAGGAGATAGGTTTGCTAAAATAGAAGAAGTTATTCCTAAGTTTTTATTAATGTTGGAAAAACATAGTACCATCCAACTCTACAAAATCCTAAAAATACAATTATGAAATTTATACTTCACGAAATAAAGCTTTGGTTTAAGGATGAAAATGCAGAACCTAAAAGCTATCATTTTTTAGCCGATAAAGTAAATGTTATAACTGGAGATTCAACTACTGGTAAAACAAGTTTTTGGAATATAATAGACTATTGTCTTTTATCAGGTAAAGTAACCATTCCAACTGAAATCATAAACAAAGTTTTATGGTTTGGAATTCGATTTACAGTAAATGAAAAAGAAATATCAATAGTTCGAAAAACACCAAGCTATGGCTCTGTTTCTTCTAATGTATTTTTTAATTTAGATGGTTTCCCTGATAATCCTGAGGGCAACAAAGAAGTTGCAGAAATTAAAGCAATTTTAGATGAGGAATTTGGAATTAGTGATGCTTTAAGATTTCCTTATGGAAAAGGATTAGGTAAAACAACATTTAATATTTCATATCGACACTTTTTGCTTTTTAACTCATTAACGCAAACTATTATTGATGCGCCAGAAACGTATTTTGATACTACATTTTATGGAAAAGAAGAATACGACAAAGCGTTAAATCATATTTTCGATTTAGTTATTGGAGTAAATGATATGGAGAATATCAAAGCCATTGAACGTTTACAAGAAATTGAAGCTGGGTTGAAAGCAATTCAAAATCAGGAAAAAGGAAATCAGAATAAAATCAAAAATTTTGAAATAGAAATATTTAAACTAGTCGAAAAATGTAAATCATATAAGTTTATTGAATATTCCCAATCTATCGACAGTGTAGATGATGCTATATTGATGATTAAAGAAACGATTGCCAATACAAAAAAGGTTGCAGAAAATTCAAAATTATTTTCTGAAGTTGATGCTTTGTACAAAAGTAGAAATGCAATACAAGCTCAAATTAATGCCATAAGTCAATATCAAAAAGAATATGATCTATATAAAAAAAACCTTAATAAGTCTGCTGATAGCTTGCAACCTATAGAGTTTCTGAGTCAGCAATTATCAGATCAATTGGTAGATTCATATGAAACAAAACTGTTTGTAGAATCATTAGAATCTTCTTTGAAAAACATAAAGGCTAATCTTTCAAAAAAAATCACAGAACCTCTGAAAGTTACAGGAGATGTGAAAGAATTACGAACGCAAATACAAGAAATAGATAAGCAAATAGCTAAGCTGAACGAAATAAAAAAAAATTATCAATCCGAAGGAGAGAAATTTATTGTTCTTGGTGAAATAAAGTATGCCTATGAGCAGATATTGAAGAAAGAGGTAAGCAAGCCTATTGATAAAATTAAACTAAATAGCTTAAATGAGGAAAAAGAAAGATTAGTAAAAGTACCACAAGAAACATCCCAAATAAAATTTTTGATGAAAACAGAGTTGAATCAAAGTATTCAAAGAAATTTCAACTTATTAGACTCTTTGCCTGCATATAAGAGTTGTCGAGTAGAGTTTAATAGTGATAAAATGATATTACAATTAATTCCTGACGGACAAATATTTCCTTTAGATAATGTTGGGAGTGCCTCAAACTATATGTTTATGCATTTATGTGTCTATTTAGGATTACACGAACATGTATTAAATATTGAACAAGACCATATCCCAGAATTTTTATTTATAGATCAACCTAGTACTCCATATTACGAAGGGAAAAACGATGATAAAGCAAAACTAATTGACGCATTTGCATTACTAAATTCGTTTGTTGATTATATTAGGGTGGAAAAAAAGAAGCATTTTCAAATTATTATGGTTGAACATGCGTCTAAAGAATACTGGATAGACAACGAATTATCTTATTTTCATACTGTAGATGAATTTATTGATGGAAAAGGACTCATACCAAATAATATTTACAAGAGTTAACAAATGAAAGATATGACATTAGGAGAAATGGATAAACTAATTATTCATTTTGTTGGAAATAAAAACAATGGGGATGGAGTTCGCTTTTCAGATGATCTTACAAATTTTGGAGATATTGAGCATTATTTTAAAAAGTTAGTAGATACTAACTTCAAATTAGAAGAACTGTTTTCTTTTTATTCCTTACCAAAAATTGAATTGAATCCAATGTATCAATTTATTAGTTCAGTATTTGAAGATAATAATTCATTTGTTGAACAGTCTCATAATAGTGCCCGCTATTTATATGATAAGAGTATACATCCTCAGATTAAAGCTGGAGAATTATTAATGGTATACTTTAAAGATTGTAAGATTGGTGAAGAACAAGCAGATGCCATAGGTGTATTTAAATCAGAAAATAAAGATACTGTTCTTAAAGTTTGTAGTTCTAATGACGGATTTAATTTAAAAGATGAAAAAGGGATGAATATTAATAAATTAGATAAAGGATGCCTAATTTTTAATATTCAAAAAGAAAATGGCTATTTAATTGCTGTAGTAGATAATACCAATCGTAGTACCGAAGCTCAATACTGGAAAGAACATTTTTTGAATGTACAGCCTATAAAAAATGATTTTCATCAAACTCAGCAATTTTTGGGGATAGCGAAACAATTTGTTACTAAACAATTATTACAAGATTTCGATGTAACTAAAACAGATCAAATAGATTTTTTAAATCGTTCTGTAGATTATTTTAAAAATCACGAAAAGTTCGATAAACAAGAATTTGAGAAAAAAGTATTTGAAGATGATAGTTTAATTGAATCTTTTCAAAATTTTGATAAAAATTTCAGGAAAGATAATGAAATCCCGCCTGCTGAAAATTTTGAAATTTCAAATAAAGCTGTAAAGAAACAAACTCGTGTTTTTAAAAGTGTATTAAAATTGGATAAAAATTTTCACATATATATACATGGAGATAAAAAACTGATTGAAAATGGAACAGACGAAGTCGGAAGAAAATTTTATAAAATATATTATGAAGAAGAAAGTTAGTAATCAAGGTAGTATCTCAATAACTGTGTAAGTTAAAAGTCAAAGTTTCGTTTTTCATAGTCGAAGCATTTTTCAACTTACACTCTTTTTGAGATAGTGTCTATTATTTTCAATTTTGCTTCATCATGTTCTTTGAAGGCATTGCTTTGGGTAAGATGATTTTCTAATGCTTCCATATCATTTGCAATTAGTGTTGCGCTGAATTCTTGTGCTCTTTGTAGCATTCTTATGTAAACTGCTGGATCATCGTTTCTTGTTAATCTCCTTAATGCTCCCAAATAATCATCACGATATACTGTTGGAATTATGATTCGTGTTTGGTTTGCTTTTACTAATTCGGCATTCATCATTACTCTGGCTATTCTACCGTTTCCGTCTAAGAATGGATGTATTTCACTTATCATGAACATAATGTAAGCTGCTTTGGCGAATGGTTCTTGTAGCGCTTGGTAGTAATCAAAACCTTTTATTAAAGTTCCTCTAACTAAAGTATGGTCAACAAAATGTGTTTCTCCTGCCCGGTTGTTTTTGTCCTTGAATTGTCCTGGCTTTTTTGAGGTTCTGGCTGCCAACAGTATTTGATGTCTGTATTGCAAAATGTTTAGTAATTCGTCAGGATTTGAAGGTGTTGTACTCATTTCCTTTAGATTGCTTACTAATTTATATGTTCCTAAAATGTCGTGTGAATCTTCGTCACGATTTGGAATTGGTATTTCGGTTTGAATGATGCTTTTGGCTTCTTCGATTTCAAAAATAGTTCCTTCAATATAGTTAGAGAAATACGCTTCAAAGAAAGCAAAGTTTCTAAAAGCATTGGCCTCGATATTTATGTCTTGTCTGTCTTTATATGGTTGTTGTTGTAATTCGACAAACAATTTTTCGAATAATTCCAAGCGATGTTTGTCGTAAGGATTTCCTAGAGCTCTGGCAACTGCTATTGGTGAAGTTAGTATTTTGGAAGGTTTTGTTGAGAGTAAAGCACTTATTAGTTTGTTTAGCTTTTCAAACTCGGATTGCATCCCTAATTTCTCCGCTATTTCTCTTGCTTTGTCTCTGAATTGGTTTAGTCCTTCTTCTCCTTTTACCTGTACTATTTGTTCCAGTTTGTTTTCTATTTCCGGTAAGGTAATGGTTTTGGAAGTAGGTCCTACTTGACGAGACGATTGTAGATTTTCCAGAAAAGCTCTTTCTTGTTGCGATACGAATAATTCTCCAGAAAATGGATTGTCGCCTTCAATCGCTGGCATTCCTTCCATGAAACGAATGGTTATTCCTGGTAACTCAATTTTCTTGGTGTAGGTATAGGTTACAAATATTTGATTTGCCGTAGTTGGTTTGAATTCTAATGCAGAACGATGACTTAATACCGCTCCTGGATATAATTTTCCTAAAACAGTAAAAATATTTCTTCTAATAATTACCTCTTCAGACTCATTGAAATTTGATGTATAAATACGTGGAGCAATTTTTTTTATTTGCCCTGTTTCTTCCAATTTTCCTAATTGTCTGCTTATTGCAGTATCGCTTGAAGCAAAAATTACTTCTTGTAGATGGATTGGTATGTTATTTTCCATTAGAATTCCTTTTATACTTCAAAAATAGTCATTATTTTCCAGTAAAACATTGTTTTGTGCAAATATTTTCCACTACGCGTGTTTTTTTCTATTTTTATTTTCCAATAAAAGCAGATAATACTTTGGTGTTAGGGATGTTTTTCCAGTAAAACAGTCTTTTTTAATAATATTTTCCAGTAAAGAGATTATACGGCTCTCTTTTATTACAAAAATTAATGATATTGTTGACTATATTATGGCTCTAACCTTTATGTAAAATAAAAAAATGATGGTAGATTACTTCTACATCTTAATTCTAATAATACTATAGTTTGTTTTCTTTATTAAAAATCCATTGGTTTAAAAATGGTACAATTATTTTTTGCTAGTAACGGCTGTATATAAAAATCACTCCATAAAGGATGTGTAACTAGCGATTTAGCTCCGTCTGGATATATAATAAAATAATTATTGTCTATAAATTCTAATGTTGCATTAAGTCTGTTTTCAATCAATTTACTTAAATAATCTTTGAAATAGGAAATCCAATATTCTTGACTGTAATCCATTTTAGCATTAGCATCATTACACAATCTAGCTAAATCTAGGGCGTATCTCCAATTCAATAAATTATGATGGTTTTGATTATAATAGTCTCTCAAACAGTCATAACAAGAAGAAAAACAAGTTAAATGGTCTTCTTTGATAAGTCCATTGTAAATGGCTCCATCTGATAAAAGATTAGCAATAAAGACTTCGTTTGCTTTATCCTTATCCGTTTCTCCATTTAGATAATTGGTATAACCTGCTCCATTTTCAGCTGTTTCAACTATAAAAATCTCGTGATTTCTTAATTGAGGAGAAATTCTGTACCCAATATTGAATTCATTACTTTCTATATCCAATGAATGGCAAATTGATTTTCTAATCAAGTAGCCAAAAGAAATAAAAATTGCTTTTTGAAAAACATCACTATTATCTAATTCTAATTGATCATTAATTGTATTAAGAGAAATTGTGAGTACCCCTGTTTTTTTGGATGCTAACAAAGCGTAATTCTGCTCGTTTTCTACAATTTTATTTCGATCTTCTAGTAATTCTTTAACAACCCATTCGTTAGAATTCTTAATGTTACCCATAAAGAAAAAATCACCATTATTATCATTGATTTGATGTACTATTCCTTCATCAGGAATTACATTCGATGAAATTAATATGTTTTTTAAATTTACTTTTTTCTTTAAATCCGAGTTAGGATCTAAAGTAACTTCTCCTGCTCTTGCATTGAATTCAAATCGACCATCAAAATCTTTAATATTACTATCATACTCCACCAAATATCCTTTTGGTGTTATTGCGTTGATCTTGGCAACAATCCCTTGGGTACATTGCGTGCAATTAAAATTATCTGGTAATTTAGTGTAAATAGTTTTGCAAGTTGTACAGGTGTATATATCTGTTTCACTAAGTCCTCTACCATCCTCGGGAACGACACGACCATTTTTATTTTTATAATCAATCACCCCAATACTTTTCAGGACTACTTTATCTCTAACAATTTCACTTCCTGGAGCAAATTCAGAAATAGAAAGTCCCAAATTTCTTGAAACTATATTAGTGGTATTTAATTTATCAGGATACTTTGTGTATAAATTTCTTAATTGAGTAGGAAAACCAAACATTGGCAGTAAACCTGCATTTGCCAATTTTTCACTTAAATCTTCATGTGGAAAATTTACTTTATCATCACATGCTTTATCAATGTTCTCAATAAGTTTACAAACATGT
This sequence comes from Flavobacterium sp. GSA192, assembly GCF_006386525.1. Lineage (NCBI taxonomy): Bacteria > Pseudomonadati > Bacteroidota > Flavobacteriia > Flavobacteriales > Flavobacteriaceae > Flavobacterium > Flavobacterium sp. GSA192. Next base: position 267,526 of record NZ_VAHC01000003.1, read on the forward strand.
TTAGTATATATTTCTTCTTCAGAATCTAACAATTTTGTACCAATTTTAAAGACTTTAATTATATCTAAAATTTTAGGTTTATTTGTTAAAATGTATTTATTGATAGTTGCCTTATTATTTTTCCAATCCCAATCTTTACCAAAATTTCCATGAACACTTTTAGAACTAACATCTAAAGTTGAAAAAGCTTTATTTAGAATTTCTTTATTTATAAATCTTAATAAAATTTGTTCTCTATTCATCTCTAAATAAGGATCTGACGGCGTTGAAGACACCATTCTATGCGATTCATTGTAATGGGTTTGATCGTGTGAATTACCCTTAGCGATAGTTAAAGCAATTGAAACGGGACTACCTCTACGACCTGCACGTCCGACTCTTTGTTGGTAATTAAAGCGTTGTGGTGGTACATTTCCCATCATTACAGCAGTAAGTGAACCAATATCTATACCTGCTTCCATTGTTGTAGTTACACTTAACAAATCTATTTCTTCCACCAGGTTGTTTTCGGACTCCATCATTCTGCCTTGGAATAATCTTTGGCGTCGTCTTCCTTCGGTGGGGTCAGTTTGTCCTGATAACTCTTCACAATGCAATCTTCTGACTTTAAATTTGTCTTGTTTAATTATGTGTAGATAATAATTGTTTTCTAAAATTCTGTTTACATCTTCATCAATGGCAAGTTCTAATGAAGTATTACAACAATTAGTACATACATTTTCAAAATTGATTATTTGAATATTGCTACACACTTTGCATTTATACGTATTCTCTTTATCTGTTTTTAAGATAAAATTTAAATTTTTACCCGTTAGAATAAATTTATTGTTCTTATTTAGTTTGTTTTTACTTAAAATTTCAAGAAAATTTTCTTTGAAAGGATTTTTATACCCAATAAAGTCCAAACATTTTCTTGCATATTTCCACACCTTAAGCGGAATTGAATCCCCTGAGTTTCTATTGTCAATAGATTCAATTCTATAAGATTCGCCTAATAACTTTATACAATTCAAAACGAATGCTTTGTCATACGGTAAAACTCCATTTAAAATAGGGTTTATATAACCAATATTTAAAGCTTCGAATGATCGTCTATTTCCTGCTAAAAGACCTATAATTATTTCATTTCTAAGTGATGACACCGTTTTTTCATGTAGGTTTTGGTCGCTATACTGTTTGAAATAATTTACCTCAAAATCGGCTTGGTTATGCCAGTTATCTTTATGGTTATCTTTCGATAAAGAATCTTTTGGACCACCAGGATTAGTTCCAGTGTGCAAAATTTCATAGGCAGTTTTAGTAACCAAATCATCTATAGATATGCCTTTATTTTTAGTATTATTAATTTCTTTTTTTAATTCTTCAAAAATTAAAGGGTCTTCATCGTCTAAATAATCGACAATTTTATCATATAGATCGGAAATTTGGTTATTACCTTTTTTATACTCCCTTAACTCTTTCCGCTCTTCTTTTGATATACTTTCTTCAACATATTTAATCAACAAATCATAAATTTTTGAATTACTTTCAATTTTTGAGAGTAAAAATGAACGTACCATATCCTTATAATGATCCATTTCAATACCCGCTGATAGTTTCGCTGCCGCCTGACGACTATCCGAGAATAAGACCAATTTGGCATTCTTTTCGTCTTTCTCGGCTAATGTTCTAACTAAAATATCAGCCATCAATTGGTTTATTTTTTGCACCCCTGTATAGTGCCTATGAATTGGTGTTAGTGAATTTTCATCTACTTTATCATCTCTTAGTTTCGCTCCACAACAAACGCAGACATTTGGATATGGTGACTTATACGAAGCATCTGGTCTAAATTCTAAGGCATTGTTTTCAAATCTTTCTGGTATATATTCCCTCTTCTCATAATCTACCTTTATAAATCTCCACGTTTCAAGAACTTTATCATTCTCTAAATCCTCAATACTAATTTTATTATTTACATTGTTAAAAATCACTCTATTGACATACTTATCTTTATCAATAGAAAAGTTTTGCAACATCTGAAATGTGGAGTTGTTTTTTTGATATTCTTTTTTAATCCATGAGTTTAAATATATCTCACCACATTGACGGCAGTTTAATAATTCTAAAATAACTGAACCACACTGACATTTAGTTTGTGGTCTTTTGTATAATTTTCCAATATTCCTACCTTCAAACTTAAAATCATTGTCTACTTCAGAACAGCATGGATTAGAACAAGCCCATAATCCATCCACATTTCTAAAGAACAAATGTGCTCGTAGTGGTTGCAAAGCGTTTCCTTTTTCATCTTTTAGATCTGTCAAAACATGTAAAATGTTTTCAAAAGCTCTTATAGCTTCGTCGCTTGTATTTTTAGGAAAAATTAGATTAGCAACTTCATTCGCCTCTTTTGGTTTTTTTAAATAAAATCTTAATGCGTTTAATACATCATATTTATGAAATATCGATTGAATTTCATCTTTTGAATATTCATGAATTTTGAGAAAATCATTTGCATTTAAAACGTCTGGAATTTCTTTTACTTCATTTATAATTTCATCTTTTATAATAGCAAACTTTTCATCAATTTCTTGATCCGATAACCCAAAAAAGCCTGCAATAAATTTCTTCACTCTTACGCTTTCTTGCATAGATGCGCTCGAACAAAGAAATTGTAATTTTTTAGAATTTGGTTCTAAACCTAATCTATCTAATAATAATCTCAGTAAATATGCTACTTCTGTACCACTTGTACCACGATATGAATGGAGTTCATCAATAACTAAATGAAAAATATTATTTTCAGATTCTTCTAGCCATAATTTAGTTGATTCAAAAATATTATTCTCATCACTTCTCATCATCATAACATTTAACATGCTATAATTGGTTATTAAAATATCAGGCGGTGAATCTTGAATGGACCATCGATCACACAATTCTACTTCAACATCAGCATTTGGAATATCATATAAGTAATCATCATCAATATCATCGTTTTCAGAAACGAATTTTTTAATAGAATCCCATTCTTTTTTGATTTTTTTTAATTCTTCTTGATTTTTTTTAATGACAGATTTCTTATCTCGATCCCCCGAAGTCGGGGTTAATGATGTGTACCTAGAGAATGTTATATAGTCTTTATTTAAGTTACCATCAAACCAATCTATAACATTTTCTGAAGACAATGATTTTCTTAATCTACGCATTTGGTCTTCTGCAAGAGCATTTAATGGATATAATATTAATCCTCGTAAAGCCGGAGAAGAAGGTTTACCTGAATTTGTATTTTTAATTTTTTCGTTAAGAATATCATACATTAATGGAAACAAAAAACATTCAGTTTTCCCAGAACCAGTACCTGTAGTAACAATTATATTTTTTCTATTTACAACAGCTTCTTTTATTGATTGAAACTGATGTGAATATAATTTACTTTCCACAGGACCTCTATTTACAAATAGACCATTGGAAGCAAATTCAGCAAATTTTTCGTTTAATGAGAGTTCTTTGCAAATCTCCTTTAATGACTTATATTCTTTATACTTTGGAGTAAACTCAATTATTGGATATTTTGTAATTGTATCACCTGTATTGAATAATCGGCTACGTTCATCTTCTAGCCTCTTATTACTAAAAAACAAACTCGTATCAATATATTTTTTATATGTTTCTCGTAATTCTCTCCAAGTGTTAAAGACATTTTCCATTATTCTAAGATGTAATTTAAATTAAGTATTTTACTTATTTTTAAAAATTGCTTTAATTCAATTCTAAACTGATTATTGATAGGAATATCACCTGTTTGCATTATGTGGTTTAGCAACATAATTTTATACAGATATACTGGATAAGTGTAATATGATTTTAACTTTATTTCACCCGATAACCTATTATATTTAAACAATGATTTATTGCTATTCCTAAGTTTTAAAGTATTTGTTTTTTCATACTCATCAGGTTCAATTAAGAAACATTTGTTTTTATTTATAAACAAATACTTGAAGTAATTTCCATTATGGAGGTAACATTTGTATAGTTTATTGTTTTTTATACTATCGTTACTTTTTTCCCAAGTACACTTATCCGAATTGTAATTTTCTACTTTAGTTATTAGCCCTAAATCATTAAAATCAACAGATTCCCACTTTTTGATTAAAGTTTTAACTGGTTGTAAAAGGTTAATGCCATTATTTAAAACAAAAACCATTTTATTTACCTCATAATCAAGAGTATTAATATCTGCTTCTTCAAAAATCGTTAAGCCTAAATATTGCTTTTTAATCAAATGATTGTTTTTCTTTAAAATCTCTTCAGGTAAATTTACCCCTATAGCGAAGTTATTTTTTGTATTTGTAATTATTGATGTAGTTGATAATGAATATCTGTTTTTTTCTGCTCTGTCAATAACACCCAGTTTTAATAATTGAAATAGGCAATCAAAATTTAACTTATCATTTTCAAAATCCAAAATATTATTTGAAAGCAATCTTTTTATTCGATCGAATGATATGGTCTTTTCCCCAATATTATAATTGTATACGAATATGTTATATAATAGCCCAACCATTAAGATAAATAATTATCTGAAAAATCAGGATATTGATTGTTCACTTCAAGTTTTGCTAAATTTAAACCTACTTTAGTATTAATTTTTTGGTATGAATAGTCTAAAATATGTGGTAAAAAAGCCCATTTTTTAAATGTGGATTTATTTATAGAAAATCCAAAATCATCAATTTCAGCATCAACAGCTATAAGTATAAAAAACAGATTATCTGGCCAATCGTTTTCCATTCCAGGTATTCTTGTTCTTACTCCATTTCTAATATCTAAAATTGATTTACCATAGCATTCAAAACTAGCTACATTGAAATCTTGCAAAATGAAAAAATGAGGTGTTTCTATATTTGCCATTGCTTTTTGGCAAATAATACTAAATCCATTTTCTTCAAGACATTTAAATTTTAACCAATCTGCTTCAGCATTTTGAATCATTATTTCATAACTTCCTAAATGTTGAATTGAATTAAGAATTAATTCAGTTGAATTTCCAATTATAAATCGATTTTCTTTTAATATATATAGCGTATTTTTTAATTCAGATTTTGAAGAAATTTTGGATTCCAACTCATCATAAAAATCATCTAAGTCTATAATTGATGATAAATTATTTGATGAGATAATTTCATAATAATTTTTAACCAATTCATTTTTAACTCCTACGCTGCCATTATTTATTCCTGCCGCTAATTGAATTGAAAGAATTAAATCCTCTTTTTTATTTGTAATATTTTCGAGTTCCTTAACTAAATCGTCTTGTTGACTTTTTATTTTTTCTAATTCTGCATGTTTTTTATTTAATTCTGATAAGATTTCATTTTTGAGAACTTCTTTTACTTGAATCTTTTTTTCAATTTCTTTGAGAGTTTCTTCTTCAAATCTTACTTTATTCTCAATGATAATTTTATTGACTAACAAACCCCATTCATCTTGTTTATAGCCAATTTTTCTTAGTTCTTCATACGATAATTTTAAATCCGATAAATATCCTGAAGCTCTTTCTAATCTACCAATATCTAAACTAGAATTCCCTCTATTAAGCGATTTTATATTATCATAGGTTTTACTAATTAAATTAATTTCTGCTCTATCAATAGATAATTGATTTTTTAAAAATTCCATTAATTGACTAACTGTCATACAATCTATTACATCAATTTTATTTTGAGGTTCTTCTAATAAATAACTGAATTTGAAATTTTCAACCTCTATTAAATTTTCAATATCATATTGAAATGAATGAACAAACGTATCTTTTTTTGGTTGAATTTTTCCATTAGTTGTCTTAAATGGGCCAAATATCTTTTCATTATCACATAAATAAAAACTTCCAAGTTCCTCTTTAAAATATTCCTTCGATTCAAAATAATTATTCAAATCTTCTAGATTGATATAATTCGTTTTTAAATAATCGTAAGGAACATCTATAATAAGACTTCCTGTTTTTTTTATTGATTTCAAGTGAATGTAATAATTTCTTCCTTCGATTATTTCTGTATTTATTTTTCCTGGAATAATCTCAACTAATTGATTAATTGCACCATCTGGCAGAAATTTGAAAATTTTATCTGAAAAAATTTTCGAATCAGTTTGAAAAAAATCTTTAATAGTTTCTTCGTCTTTAATATAATCTTTGTCTCTTGTAAAAGCAACAACTTTACAATTGCCACCTTCTCCTTGTCCCCCTTGATTTCTATCTAAAATTATCGAGTAAATCTTTTTAATACTTTCCATTCCTACTATTTGATATTGCTTTTAATAATTGACTACCCGGCTTAACTTTGCCACCGTTAATGGTTTTAATCCAATTATTTATCGTTAGTGTTTCTATCTTGACATTTTCTTTGTATTTTAGGAATAGTCCGTTAATACATCCCACTTCTTCTTCTTTATAATTTAAAGAAGAAAATTCTAATGATTTTGTCTTATCTTTTATGGGATAATCTAAAATTGGCAATTCAACTAATTCAAAATTATAATTACTATATCCATTTATCCTTATTGTATATTTTCCAACTCTATTCATCTCATCTTTATCTATTCTTTTTTTATTATAATAAATATGATAATGAATATCTTCTTTCAAATAAATTTTTGGTGGATGATTGACAAAATACTTTTTCTCATCAGATACTTTAAATCCTTTCAATTCTATTGGATAATCACCTCTTACGATATTTTTAAAAAAATCAGGCAAATTATCTGAATTTATTATTTTATAAATTAAAATATTGTGTTTTGAATTTTGGTAATCTATTGATGAAAATACATTTTTTAACATCTTTATCTCATTTGAATTAGATGGAGAATTATAAATCAATATTATATTATTATCGTTTAACGAAATTGAATTAACTGATTCATATTCATCAGGGTAATTTTTATTTTCTTTAAAAATCATGAACCTTTTATTGCTGATTAAAGAATTTAATTTGTCCAATTTATTATAATATTCATCATATAATAACAATTCATTTGGACTAAATTTTATAATATAGTTTTTGTTAGAAATACTATTTTTAAAACTCAAATTTCGATCTTTAACAACCCAATCATCTGAACAATAAAAATCAAAAATTTGTTTTAATTTTATCTTTAGTTCAACTTCTGACCATTGATTATCATTTTTTGTATTGTTTTCTCTGCGAAAATTATTTCTAAAATTTGATATTTCATTAAGATAATATTTTTTAAAGTCTCGAAAAGAAATTGATTCAAACCCATTCTTTATTGCAGTGAAAAAAGAATTATATTCTTTTAAATCTTCATGATTCAATACAATTTGTGATATAGGAAATTGTATGAATCTTCCTTTGTATCTTGTTGTTTCAGGCAATATAATTTTTACACTCTTATTTTTAAAAAACGTTTGGGCACTTAACCAAATTTTTTCTTGAACTTTGAATTCACTATCATAATCCTCAGCAAAAAAGGAATTTAATTCATTTGTATTCTTGAGTCCTATCAAATCTGCAAAATGGACTTTAAAATTAGCGGCCGTTATACCGTTATGATTTTGCATTTTTGATGCTGCAAGACATTGTAAAGCTATTAAGCCAAAATATTGAGGAATGCCCTCTTTTTCTCTTAATAAATAAAACCAGCTTTGACAATTAATTTCCTTAAAATCATCTAATTTTATATCATATTCAGCAACAACACCATCAATCTCACTAATTGGAATTGACAAAGAGTTTATTTGATTAGGAATAAAATTATTTAAGTAATAGTTATAAACCCATTTATTGAATTTGCTATATGATGTCATTTGAAATTATAAGAAAAGGATTTCCGTAAATATAAAAAAAGGAAATGATATAAAATTGCAAACGGAAGAAAAAAGAAGAAAAATAATGCAAAAATATTTATCGATAAGGAGAATGGATTTTATCACTTGGTTTGAATGCTGAATATACTTCTCGTTTTGAAATTTCTCAAATCCTCCTCAAATTCCTTTTTTTCTTCTTTTGTTTTAGGTCTTTTGGAACATAATCATTTGCGTTTTCAGCTTGCAGTAAAACCTCCATAGTGTTAACCTTTAAATGGTTTTCCGATTCCATATTTTGAGCATTTTCAGGATTAACTAATATTGATTTTTGATTTGGAATATTCAGTGTACAACTCTCCAAAATCCCTTTAGCACTAAACTCTTTCCCTAAACTACTTCCATTAAAAACCGATTGCGTTTTATGGTCAACATAAGTAATCCCATAAATCTGTCCCTCTTTGTTTTTTCTTAAAACCACATGAACCCCTTCTTTTTGTAATTTGGCGACTAATTTTTCAGGAGAGCTAAGTTGTTTGTCCAATAAAGCTAATTTAATAGTGTTTTTTAGATGACTTTTGTGAGATTGCTTTTTAATATCGTTAGTCTTGAATTTTTCTTCCAGAAATTTTAATGTGGGCTTGTTGTAAAAATCACTAGCTTTAATTGGAACCCCAATGGGTTTAAAATCTTTATCCAGTATTTTATAAAGCAGTCCATTGTTTTTAAAAACTCTGGAATCTTCAGTACCTCTGTCAGCATGAACATTGTATAGATTTAGGACAGCGTTAAGCTCTGGAAGACTGGAATATTTGTATTCGAACAAAACCTTATTTAAAACTTCATTAATAGCTTTTTTGGACTCTGCTTTTCCGTACTCGATACTACGGCTAACGATCGGCTGTAAAGAATATTGCTCTTTAGTTTTTCTTCCTTCCGCTTTTACAAGTCCAAAAAGTTCTTCAATTTCTTTGCGTGCAGGTTCTGATTTTCGAATACCTAAAAGGTGCAAATCAATACGTTTTCCATCCCTCTGAATGTTATTTGTCACTACATGCAAATGCGGATGCCCCGCATCGTGATGTTGATACACTAAATAAGGTTGTTTTCCAAAACCAATTTTACGCATATAAGTATCTGCAATTTCAATTAGTTTTTCTTTAGAATGCTTTTCTGATGGGTCAAAATTCAAAGAAATATGCACACTGTTTCGCTTTGCATTTTCATTAAGTACAGCCAGTTTTAAAAATCGATTTAATTTTAAATTGAAACTCAATTTCCCCAACTCTAATGGGTAATTTACAGCATTAAGACACTCCGCTTTTCCTGCTTTAACTTTATTTTCATTGTAATTCAAAATGCTGTTTATCGAATGACTTGTTTTTATAATTGCAACCATTGTTCCGCTATTTTTTGAGTGTGTTTGCTAATAAAATCCATTTTATTAAAAAGTAATTTTCGATGAAGCTCAAATAAAATAATTTGCTCTTTAAATTCAGATAGTAATTTCAAGGAATTTACCTTTTTTGCAATCTGATTGATATTATTTCCAATAGTCCGAAGTTCAGAAGTTAATACAATGGTTTCTTCCATTAAATCATCCAAAGATTGATTCCGGTAAGTGCTTATAATGGGTTTGTTGAATAAGTGTTTCCTAATATAATCACTTAACTTTCGGCAGCAGCTAGTTTTAAACTTCCCTTCAATTTTTCCATACTCTTGTTCTGTCAGACGCAGTGTAATTCTGCGTGTTCTGTTTGAATTTTCTCTTTCCATCTTCTTTCATTTTCATAATTTTTCAAACTCTACGCTTTTAAGTGTCTCCACCGCCGAGTTCCGAGGCAAATGGTGGCAAGATAGGCGGTTGTCCGACAACCGTTCATCTTGCTGATTGCAGAAACGAGGCAATCTTAGAGATTTTTAAAAGTCAGCTACTAAAGTATAATTTGCTTAAGACCTGACCAATCCTCATCAAATTTTGATTAGGATGCGTAAAAAAATGAAATGGGATTAATTGAAAATATGAAGTTGATAATACCATTGCCATTCATACATTTTAAAAGAAAAAGGAAAAAAAGAAAGCCGTACTTCAATTGAATATAGGCAAAGAAAGTGCTATAAGTCCCGAAGGGTGACAGGCTTAGGAACTAAGCTTGTCATTATGCGCACTTTCTTTGCCTATATTCAATACCTTAGCTGGATTTTTTCTCCTTTGGAATGGAGTCTAAAAACATATAAATATTCTTGAAAAATCTTTTCGTTTTAGTTTCTTTTGAAAGGGTACGCTTCTACAAAATCCAATAAAAAATAATAACCAAAAGAAGTGTACTTTTTCAAACAATACAACTTTTGAAATCCACAAAATTCTGAGGATTTATCCGAAGGTTTTTGTGGATGTCTGGAAGATTTGATAAACAGCTTTTACTTAATTTCGATAAACTGAGCGACAATATTTTTTACTTCTGTTTTATTACTCATAGTTTAAAAATGTTAATAAAAACTTTTTTTCTGTTTTAATAGAAAACAAGCTTAAATTTGTACTATCCAATTTATAAAATTCTGATTATGTGTTGTCTATTGTTTAGTATCTGTTGAAAGAAAAACAATAGAAGACAAATCCAACTTGATCCTCATCATATTTTGACTAGGTTAAAATGAAACAGACCTTTTATCTTTAAAGTTGCAAAATGATGTAGAACGAAAGTCTTTTATGACTTTAAATGAAGGGGATGTAAGATGGAAAATGAAAGAGGAAGAATTACAGCCGAGCAAGCATTAATTATGCTTAAAAAGGAAAAAATAAACTTAACACTTGACCAGGTAAGTAGAGTTTTAGAGTTTATGAGAAAATTGGCAGCTATAACCGTTTCTAATTATTTAAGTGAAAAAAATGAAAAAGATAGCAGATTTGTATGTGAGAGTGAGTACGGACGAACAAGCGGACAAAGGATACTCACAAAGAAATCAGGAGGAGGTATTGAGAAAATATTGCCAAATAAATAGTATTGAAGTTCGTGATGTGATATTTGAAGACCATTCAGCTAAAACTTTTAATAGACCCAAATGGAAATCATTATTACTAAATCTTAAAAAGTATAAAAATAAAACTGACTTGGTTTTGTTTACCAAATGGGATAGATTTAGTAGAAATGCAGGAGATGCATATCAAATGATTAGTGCGTTGCGTAAATTGGGAGTTGAGCCACAAGCAATAGAACAGCCTTTAGATCTTTCCATACCGGAAAATAAAATGATGTTAGCATTTTATCTTGCTGCTCCCGAAGTAGAAAACGATCGTAGAGCATTAAATGTTTTTCATGGAATGCGAAGAGCAAAAAAAGAAGGACGTTATGTAAGTCAAGCACCGATCGGTTATATTAACAAATCACAAGAAGACGGCAGAAAGTATATTGCAGTCAAAGAACCGGAAGCCTCCATTATGCGTTGGGCTTTTGGCGAAATTGCAAAAGGAATATTTTGTACCGAAGACATTCATCGTCTTGCTAGAAAAAAAGGATTAAAAACAGGTAAGCATAGTTTTTGGCTGGCTGTTAGAAATCCGCTGTATTGTGGGAAAATATTCGTTCCCAAATACAAAGATGAAGAAAGCTATTATGTAGAAGGTCAGCATGAAGCAATTATAAGTGAAGAGTTATTTTATAAAGTTCAAGATGTTGTTGATGGTAGAAAAAAAGTCGCTCGTACAAAAGTAGAAACGATTGTTGAACTCCCATTGCGCGGCTTTTTAATTTGTCCGTTATGTTCAAAAATTCTTTCTGGGAGCAAATCCAAAGGACGTACTAAACATTACGCCTATTATCATTGTTTTAAAGGTTGCACACATCGTTTTAGAGCTGAATCTGTCAATGAATTGTTTAGTAAGGAACTTCAAAAATATGTTCCAAGGGAAGGATACAAAAAGCTTTATAGCTTAATAATTCTAGAAGCTTATAAAGAGCAAACTAAAGGGAGACAAATTGAAAAAACACAATTAGCTAACCAGATAAAAGATTATGAAAACCGCTTAGCTAAAGCCAGGGATTTATTAATGACCAATCAAATTGATGCATCTGATTACAGAGATATAAAATCCGATTATGGAAGTATATTAGACAAACTTCAAGCAAAATATTCAGGATTGAATAACGATCAAGATGATATTGAAAAGTTACTCAACCAAGGGATTGAGAATCTATATAGACTTAATTTTATCTATCAAAAATCAAAATTTGTAGAATGTAGGGATTTGATAGGTTCAATATATCCTGAGAATTTAATGTTTGACGGAGTTGGATTTCGAACCACAAGAATTAATGAAGCAGTTCAGCTAATGTACCTAATTAATGAGCAATTAGACTCAAATAAAAAAGAGACAAATCAGAATATTTCTAATTTGTCTCTTATGGTGGGCGATGAGGGGTTCGAACCCCCGACCCCCTCGGTGTAAACGAGGTGCTCTGAACCAGCTGAGCTAATCGCCCTATTTTCTTTTGCTATCATTGCTGATTGCGAGTGCAAATATACAGCTAGATTTTATATTTGCAAGCATAATTTGAAAATAAATTAATAAAAAATCACACTTATTTTCTTTCTTGCTTAGATACAGACTTTTAGACAAACTAAGCTTAGCTATATTTTTTTGCTATCACTGGCTTATAGTAGTACATTTGCATTCTAAAATAAAAATACGAATGGCTAGGTACAAAGAAAACGATTTACCAAAATCAAAAATTACAGCAAGTTCGCTTAAAAAGGCAAAGATTATTTTTAAATACGCCGGGAATAACAGTTGGAAATTTTATGTAGGATTGATTTTTTTATTGCTAACGAGTGTCACGGCATTGGCCTTCCCAAAGTTCATGGGAATGCTTGTAGACTGTGTTAACAAAAAAGATGCCGGCTTAGCGAACCAAATCGCCTTAGGATTAGGATTGGTTTTAATATTACAATCGGTATTTTCTTTTTTCAGATTGTCTTTGTTTGTTAACTTTACCGAAAACACCTTGGCCAATGTTCGATTGGCATTATATACTAATTTGGTTAAACTACCGATGTCATTCTTCTCTCAAAAAAGAGTTGGTGAATTAAACAGTCGAATTAGTAACGATATTACCCAAATTCAGGATACTTTAACAACAACCATTGCCGAGTTCCTGCGTCAGTTCATCTTAATTATTGGAAGTTTTGTAATGCTAGCCAGTATCAACATTAAGTTGACGATAATGATGGTTTCGATTGTTCCTTTAGTCGGAGTAGCAGCGGTACTCTTTGGTCGTTTTATTCGAAAATATTCCAAAAAAGTGCAAGATCAGGTTGCCGAAAGTCAGGTGGTCGTTGAGGAAACCATGCAAGGAATTAGCATTGTAAAAGCCTTTGCGAATGAGTGGTACGAAATTGCCCGTTATCAGGGTAAAATAAAAGAAGTGGTTAAAGTTGCTATCAAAGGCGGGCAATTAAGAGGTTATTTTGCTTCTTTTATTATCATTTGTTTATTTGGAACTATTGTGGCTGTAGTTTGGTATGGTGTTCAATTAAGTATCGGTGGCGAAATATCCGTAGGTGAATTGTTTACTTTCATTTTATATTCCAGTTATGTAGGTGCTTCTTCGGGAGGAATTGCGGAATTGTATGCTCAGGTTCAAAAGGCGATTGGAGCTACAGAGCGTGTTTTTGAATTACTAGACGAAACTCCTGAAAAAATTAATGCGACTACTAATTCAGCTTCAATCGAGAAAATAAAAGGCAATGTAACTTTCAAAAATGTTGCTTTTAGTTATCCGTCCCGAAAAGAAATTCAGGTGTTGAAAGATGTAAATTTCACGGCTAATTTTGGTCAAAAAATTGCCATCGTGGGACCAAGTGGTGCCGGAAAATCAACTATTGCCTCTTTGTTATTGCGTTTTTACGATATTGATAGTGGAGAAATTTTAATTGATGATAAAAACATCCATGATTTTGATTTGGAAAATCTTCGTGGCAACATGAGTATTGTGCCTCAAGATGTAATTTTATTTGGCGGAACCATAAAAGAAAATATCGCTTACGGAAAACCAAATGCTACTGACGAAGAAATTCTATTAGCAGCTAAACAAGCCAATGCTTACAATTTTATCGAAAGTTTTCCAGAAAAAATGGAAACTGTTGTGGGCGAAAGAGGAATTAAACTTTCCGGTGGTCAAAGACAGCGTATTGCTATTGCTCGTGCTTTACTTAAAAATCCAAGTATTTTAATCTTGGATGAGGCCACTTCTTCATTAGATAGTGAAAGCGAAAAACTAGTTCAGGAAGCTTTAGAAATTTTGATGGAGGGAAGAACAAGTATTATTATTGCACACCGATTATCAACAATTCGCTCTGCTGATCAAATTTTAGTAATCGACAATGGAATGATTAGCGAACAAGGAACGCATTCTGAATTAATAGGCTTAGAAAACGGAATTTACAAAAACCTAAGTAATCTACAGTTTAGTAATTCATAATAAGAAATACACAGATAAACCACTAGGACTTAAAGTTCATAGATTTTGTTGGCAGCCTAAAAATCTTCTAGGTTAAAGACCAATTAGAAAACTTAAACCGCAGATTCGCAGATTTTTGATATAGATGCAAAATATTTCAATCTGGGAATCTGCGGTAATTTTTTTAGAAACTAAAAGTAACAACGTAAAATGCAGAGTTTTAAACTATTTTGAGACTAATTGAAACAGTAAGATTAACTCAAAAAAAAACATAAAAAAAACCGCAAATCCTAATAAAATTTGCGGTTTTAATTTTTCAAGAAAAAAAATTATCCTCTTATTAATTTTCTGTATTTCAAACGTTTTGGAGTTAAATCACCACCAAGGCGTTTCTTCTTATTTTCTTCATATTCGGTGAAACTTCCTTCGAAGAAATATACTTCAGAGTTTCCTTCAAAAGCTAAAATGTGAGTACAAATACGGTCTAAGAACCATCTGTCGTGCGAAATAACTACGGCACATCCGGCGAAATTTTCTAAACCTTCTTCTAATGCACGAAGTGTATTTACATCCAAATCATTCGTTGGCTCATCCAGCAACAATACGTTTCCTTCTTCTTTCAAAGTCATTGCCAGGTGCAAACGGTTACGTTCTCCACCAGAAAGCATCGATACTTTCTTGTTTTGTTCTCCTCCACCAAAGTTAAAACGCGATAAATAAGCTCTTGAATTCACTTGTTTTCCGCCCATCATAATCAATTCCTGTCCGTCAGCAAAGTTTTCCCAAATGGATTTATTTGGATCAATATTAGAGTGCGATTGATCAACGTAAGCAATTTTAACCGTTTCCCCAACAGTGAATTCTCCACCATCAGTTTGTTGTTCGCCCATAATCATTTTGAAAATAGTTGATTTACCAGCACCGTTTGGCCCAATAATTCCAACAATTCCAGCCTGAGGCAAAGTGAAATTCAAATTATCATACAATAATTTTTCTCCAAAAGCTTTAGCAACATTCTTCGCTTCGATAACATTAGTTCCTAAACGTGGACCATTTGGAATGTAAATTTCTAATTTTTCATCCAATTGTTTTTGGTCTTCGTTCAACAACTTATCGTAGTTCTGCAAACGCGCTTTTTGTTTTGTTTGACGACCTTTAGCTCCTTGACGAACCCAGTCCAACTCACGCTCCAAAGTTTTTCTTCTTTTCGAAGCTACTTTTTCTTCTTGTGCCAAACGGTTTGATTTTTGGTCTAACCAAGAAGAATAATTTCCTTTCCAAGGAATACCTTCTCCTCTATCCAATTCCAAAATCCAGCCTGCAACATTATCCAGGAAATAACGGTCGTGCGTTACAGCAATTACAGTTCCTGAATATTGTGCCAAATGCTGCTCTAACCAAAGTACAGACTCCGCATCCAGGTGGTTGGTAGGCTCATCTAACAACAATACATCAGGTTGTTGCAACAACAAACGACATAAAGCTACACGACGACGCTCTCCTCCTGAAAGATTTTTGATTGGTGTATCTCCGTCTGGAGTGCGTAAAGCATCCATTGCAATTTCTAATTTGGTATCGATTTCCCAAGCACCTAAAGCATCAATTTTATCTTGCAAAGCCGCCTGACGCTCCATTAACTTATCCATTTTATCCGGATCAGAATAGTTTTCTTCAAGACCAAATAAATCATTGATTTGGTTGTATTCTGCTAAAACTGCCATTGTTTCAGCAGCTCCTTCCTGAACAATTTCTAAAACAGTTTTAGAATCATCCAAAATAGGTTCCTGCTCCAAATACCCAACAGTGTAACCCGGTTGAAAAACAACATCTCCCTGATAGTTTTTATCAACTCCGGCAATAATTTTTAAAAGTGAAGATTTACCTGAACCATTTAAACCAAGAATACCAATTTTAGCTCCGTAAAAGAAACTCAAATAAATGTTTTTCAACACTGGTTTATCTGCTCCCTGATAGGTTTTACTCAATTTTTGCATTGAGAATATTACTTTCTTATCGTCTGACATAATTTAAAGTTTATTGTTTTTTGTTTGTTGTTTATCGTTTGTTAATTACAAACTACCTTTTAATTATTTAAATTTTAATCCTTTAATTTCACAATTATTCAAATAGTTCATCATCGAACCTATTTTATTTTTTTCAATTTCAATCATTTCATTCAGTTTTAAATGTTGTTCTTCTGAAATCAATTTTTTATCAAAAGCCCTATATGATTGTGATTTTGCTTCACCAGCAGAACCCTTTGCTATACTTAAAAACTGAATAAACTCTCTATTACCATTTCTTTCGAAACCTTCGGCTATATTATCCATTATAGAACCTGAACTTCTGTCAATTTGGTCTTTTAAAGAAAAGTTTGATTTTAAATTTGTAGTCTGAATTAATAATTCAACGTATTGGCAAATTTCTCTTGCTTTCTGCCAAATTTCTAATTCTTCAAATTTTGATATTGTTGCCATAACTACAAACTATTAACTCCAAACTTTTTAAACCCTTCCCTTAAGTGAGCTAAAAACCCATGCAATAGCAAAAAATCCTATTCCAACGGCAGCAAATCCAATACCTGAAACGTCGCGGTATTTGAAGATTCCTAGAGCAATTAAGATTAATCCCATTACAATCATTATAAAAGTAGCCCATCCTAAGATGGTATTCTTATTCATTCCCATTATTATTGTGGTATTTTTTAAAATGCAAATATCGTTAATTTATAATGCTAATTAAAAATATGATACAGCATTTCTTTTAATAAATCAGCATTAGATAAGGCGTTAGCTCCTACTCCTTTGCTTTTAACATCAATTTCTCTTAATGCAGCTACTATTTGACTTACTTTTCGCATCGGATAATTTTTCAAAGCCAGGTCATATTCCTTTAAGAAAAAGGGATTTACCCCTAAAACAGCCGCTACATTCTTAGGGTTTTTGTCTTTTAATCCGTGGTATTTTAATAATTGTACAAAGAATCCAAAAACCAGACTCGTGGTAACAACCATCGGATTTTCTTTAGGATTGCTGGCAAAATTTTCGGCTATGGTGTAGGCTTTTAACTGATTGCGTTCTCCAATGGCTTTTCGCAATTCGAATACATTAAAATCTTTACTGAATCCAATGTTTTCTTCAATATCTTTTGGAGAAATAGTGCTTCCTTTGGGTAAAATAATCTGTAATTTTTCGAGTTCATTATTTATCTTACTCAAATCAGTTCCTAAAAACTCCACTAACATAGCTGAAGCTTTGGGTTCGATAGCATATTTTTTACCTGACAAAACTCGTTTTATCCAATCGCCTACCTGATTTTCATACAGTTTTTTACTCTCATAAACGACTCCGTTTTTGGCTATAGCCTTGGTTACTTTTTTACGTTTGTCTAAGGTTTTGTATTTGTAACAAAAAACTAAAACGGTAGAAAGCATTGGATTTTCGACATAAGCTTCTAATTTATCGATGGTTTTAGTCAAATCCTGAGCTTCTTTTACAATTACCACCTGACGCTCCGCCATCATTGGGTAACGTTTAGCAGTCGAAACAATATCTTCAACCGAAACATCTCTGCCGTACATCACCGTTTGATTGAATCCTTTTTCGTCTTCAGACAAAACATTTTCTTCAATATAATCCGATAACTTATCTATATAATAAGGTTCCTCCCCCATCAAAAAATAAATAGGTTTGATGTTTCCGGCTTTTATATCGTTTACAATTTTTATGACTTCGTCCATTCTTTTGGTTTATAGTTTGGAGTTTATGATTTATCGTTTATTTGAAAACAACAAACCATAAACTATAAACAAAATAACTATTTTTGCTCCATGCAAAAACTCAATTTTCAAGCTTATACTTTTCGTTTCAAAAATAGCGAAAATAAAACGGCAATTTTTGATGAAATCAGGAAAAAATTCATCATTCTTACTCCCGAAGAATGGGTTCGTCAGCATGTAGTCCGTTTTTTATTGGAAGAAAAAAAATATCCAAAATCCTTAATCAATGTCGAAAAAGTATTATTGGTCAACGGATTAAGAAAAAGATACGATGTGGTTGTTTTTAATCCTGACGGTTCCATCCATATTTTAGTTGAATGTAAAGCACCCGAAGTAAAAATCACCCAGGGGACTTTTGACCAAATTGCGCGTTACAATATGACGATGAAATCCAGTTTTTTGATGGTAAGCAATGGATTGAATCATTATTTTTGCCAAATGGATTATGAGAATGAGAAATATCAATTTCAGCCTGAACTTCCCGATTATAAAATAGAAAACACATCAAAACTTTGAAAAAAATAGCAGTCGTTATCCTCAATTGGAATGGAACAAAATTACTGGAACAGTTCTTACCTTCCGTTGTAAAATATTCTCCAGAAGCTGAAATTTATGTTGCCGACAATGCTTCGACTGATGATTCTGTTGACTTTGTAAAAGCGAATTTTCCAACTGTTAAAATTGTAAAAAACACCGGGAATTATGGTTTTGCCAAAGGTTACAACGAAGCTTTGCAACACATTGATGCCGAAATTTATGCTTTGGTCAATTCAGATATTGAAGTGACTGAAAATTGGTTAAATCCTATTCTGGAAACTTTTGAAAAGGAATCTAAAACAGCTATTATCCAACCTAAATTATTGGATTTTAAAAACAAAGAATACTTTGAATATGCGGGAGCTGCCGGTGGCTTTTTAGACAAATACGGTTATCCTTATTGTCGTGGACGTATTTTTGAAACTATCGAAAAAGATAACGGGCAATATAATGATGCCCTAGAAATCACTTGGGCTTCAGGAGCCTGTTTTTTTATTCGAAGCAAAGTTTACCATGAATTAAAAGGATTTGATGCTGATTTTTTTGCACATCAGGAAGAAATTGATCTATGCTGGCGTGCCAAAAACAAAGGACATCAGATTAAATACAACCCTAATTCGATAGTATATCATGTAGGCGGAGCGACTTTACAACAAGGAAATCCAAAGAAAACCTTTCTGAATTTCCGAAATTCATTATTAATGTTGGTTAAAAATTTACCCAAAGAAAGTTTGTATTCGGTTTTATTTATTCGATTATTACTCGATGGAATTGCTGGAATACATTTTTTAACACAAGGAAAATTCAGTCATTTCTGGGCAATTTTGAAAGCACATTTTTCCTTTTACAGCTTGTTTTCAGAAACTTACAAGAAAAGAGGTGATTTTCAATCAAAAACATACTATACTGTTAAAAGTATCGTTATAAATTACTATTTAAACAATGGCAAGGTCTTTGCGAAGTGAAATTAACATTATTTTATATTTAATTTCTAAACATTAAAAACTAAATTTGTAAAAACTCAAAAACTAATAAAATTTATGAAAAAAGTTGTAATTGCCCTTTCGGTACTCGCTCTTTTAACTTCTTGTGTATCTAAAAAGAAATACGCAGCTTTAGAAGCAAAAAACAAAGAAACTCAGGATTTATTAAATACTGCTACTGTAAAATTAAATTCTTGCCTTGAAGAAAAAGCAGGACTTACAGCAAGAGTTGAAGGTTTAAAAGAACAAAATCAAGGTTTAATCAGTACTTCAAAAGATTTGACTATGTTAACAGCTAAAGGAGCTGAAAACTTAGAAAAATCACTGGAAAGCTTAAAAGAAAAAGATTTAAAAATATCCAGACTTCAGGATGCTTTAACCAGAAAAGACAGTGTTACACTTGCTGTTGTAACCAGCTTAAAAAGCGTAGTAGGATTAAACGATGAAGATATCGAAATCAATGTTGAAAAAGGAGTAGTATTTATTTCTATTTCTGATAAAATGTTATTTAAAACAGGTAGTTATAATGTAACTGACAGAGCAAAAAGCGTTTTAGCAAAAGTGGCAAAAGTAGTTAATGATAAACCGGATTTTGAATGTATGGTTGAAGGTCATACTGATAATGTACCTTACATTGGAAACAACATCTTGTTAGACAACTGGGATTTGAGTGTGAAACGTTCTACTTCTATCATCCGTGTGTTAACAAACGAATTAGGTGTGAAACCAGAACAATTAGTTGCAGCAGGTAGAAGTTCTTATGTTCCTTTAGTACCAAACACTTCTGCTGAAAACAGAGCTAAAAACAGAAGAACCCGTATTCTTGTTCTTCCTAAAATTGACCAGTTCTATGATATGGTTGAAAAAGAAATGAAAAAACAACAAAAATAAGATAGTGGTCAGTGAACAGTCCTGATAGTTCTCGGTATTAGTTTACGGCTTACAACAAAAAAACGTCCCATCCCTTAGTTATCGGGATTTGGGACGTTTTTTTTATGGCAATGTGGTCAAAAATAGTTGGTAATTTTATCTCCTTTTATTGGAGAATAATTCTTTTTTAAAGTACCATTAACCTTTATGGAATCAAAATAACACTTTATCCCTTTAGCTTTATCAAAACTTTCTTGGTTTTGAATATGAAAATGTAAATGTGGCTCTGAAGAATTACCAGAATTCCCACTCAAACCAAGTAATTTACCCTGTTTTATAAAATCCCCTTGTTTTGCTTTCAATGAATTTTGCTTGAAATGTGCCAATAAAATATACTCTTCATTTTTTGTTTTCAACAAAATAGAATTCCCTAATAAAAACATCGTATTCATAACTCCTGGAACATTGTCTTTAATTCCATCAATGGCAAAAACAACTTCTGCATCGCAAGGAGCAATAATTTCTTTTCCAAAACAATAATAATCTTCGTTTGTTTTACCATCTGTTTTATAACTTTTTCCCTCCTTATTAATCACAATATCAAATGCATTCTGCTGAAAATTTGAGACAACATGATAATTTAAAATTCTGCTATCACCACCCCAAAAAACCGTCCATTCTTCTTTAAAAGGTAATTGCATAGGAGTAACATTTCTTTTAATTTCAGGAAATTTACTGGCATCATAAGGCGAAGCATAAATTCCACTTATTTTAGTATCACTTAAGGCTAGATATAAACACAATACACCTTTATCAAAATCAGTCTTGTAAACATCAAAATTATCCTTAAAACCTACCAATTCCATTTTATGAATTGTACCATAACTTGAATTCAATTTTGTTAAAAAATCTTTCATTTCGTTAAGAGGTAAATTCTTTTTGGCAAAATCCGAAAATGAAGCATGTATCTTATCATACTGTGATGCATTATATAAATTTTGAAACTGCTTTAATATAGCTGGATTTTCAATATTTTCACTTTGAGAATATCCAACAACCAAATTGAAACATAATAAGATTACGAAGTAATATTTTTTCATTTTTAAACTATTTCGAACTAATTAATATTTATAAAAGTATAAAAAAAACATCCTGATTACTCAAGATGTTTTTTATTGACTAAAAATCCTTTTTTTACTTAAAGGATATCCAAACTTCCCTTTCCTTCACGAATTACTTCAGGTTCATGTCCTGACAAGTCAATAATAGTCGAAGCCACATTATCCCCATAACCACCAGCAATAACCATATCAACCAGATTCTGCCATTTTTCAAAAATCAGTTCAGGATCAGTGGTATATTCTACCACATCATCTTCATCACGAATAGACATTGTAACGATAGGATTTCCCAGTACTCTTACAATTTCCAGCGTAATATTATTTTCAGGCACACGAATACCCACAGTAGTTTTCTTTTTAAATTCTCTTGGTAAATTATTATTTCCCGGTAAAATAAAAGTATAAGGACCCGGCAAAGCTCTTTTTAAAATTTTAAAAGTCGCGGTATCAATTTGCTTCACATAATCCGAAAGATTGCTCAAATCGTGACAAATAAACGAAAACTTCGCTTTTTCAAGCTTTACACCTTTAATTTTTGCGATTTTTTCTAAAGCTCTGGAATTAGTAATATCGCAACCCAAACCATACACAGTGTCTGTTGGATAAATTACCAGACCACCATCTCTTAAAACCTTAACCACTTTAGCAATAGCTGCTTCGGATGGTTTGTCTTCGTATATTTTTATGAATTCTGCCATTTTTTATTTTATTATTATATCCCCGTCACTTCGAGTGATTTTTAATAGTAATGCGACAGCTTTACTATTAAAAATTGTATCGAGAAGCATTAGTTATTTAAAACTTTTTCTTTGCTAAATTAGGAAGTTTATCATACTCTTCATTAATCAATGCCTCTTTTTTTGCTCTGGACCATTTTTTAATCTTTTTCTCAATATCAATTGCAAAATTAATATCTGTGAATTCACAATAATAAACTAACTCAACAGGTCTTTTATCTACTGTGTAACAATCGGGATAAAAGCCAGTCTCATGCTGAAATAATCTTTGCGTTAAATTACTTGTCACTCCAACATAATAAGAATTGTCAGAACATTTTAAAATATAAACGTAGGACTGTTTCATACTTATTGAATTAATTATCATTCATCATCACTTTTAAAGACAATACTCGTCTCTTCGAGTGGTTTTAAATAGTAATTCTGCAGCTTTACTATTTAAAATTGTATCGAGAAGTATTTTAAATCATCAAGGTTCTCGATACAATTTTTGTTCCTTTACTCTCCACAAAAAATACTCGAACAGATGAGAATGTATTATTAACTAGTGTTCCAGTATTTTATGAATAAACAAACTTTGCCAATGTAAGGATTACAATGATGGAAGTAATAATTAACCAATTTTCATTTGTAGGTTTATATTTTTGTTTGAATTCTGAATTATTTAAAACTACTAGAATTGCTACAAATGCAATTACCACAATGTACATAATAATTTTTGAATTCAAATTCAATTGACTCGATTCATTTAGAGATATTCTATAGAAACTAAATACAAATAGAATTATATACATTGTCCACGTTATAATACTTAGAATCCAACCTTTTATAGAATTCTTAATTAATAGAAAACCTGAAAAAATCGATATGATTGATACTGTAAAAAGTATATAATTCTTTTTAAAACTTAATTCTAGAATACTTTTATGATCGATTAATGGATTTATCCATAAAATTGAATAATATTCCCAAATTGTTATTGCTATTACTGACAATATTAATAAACCCAAAATAATTTGGACTCCTGATATAATTGTTTCAAATATCTTCCAATTCTGTTTCATTGAATCCTTTATGATTTAATTATCTGGATTATTATTATAAAGACTAAACTCTCGTCTCTTCGAGTGATTTTCAATAGTAATGCGACAACTTTTCTATTGAAAATTATGTCGAGAAGCATTTTAAATTATCATGGTTCTCGATACAAATTTTCTGAAAAAACTATCGCATTTTCAGAAAATTCACTCGAACGGACGCAGATGAAAAATTCAGCTACCCAATAACAT
The DNA here is from genome assembly GCF_006386525.1 of Flavobacterium sp. GSA192. Taxonomy (NCBI): domain Bacteria; kingdom Pseudomonadati; phylum Bacteroidota; class Flavobacteriia; order Flavobacteriales; family Flavobacteriaceae; genus Flavobacterium; species Flavobacterium sp. GSA192. The sequence continues at coordinate 291,109 of NZ_VAHC01000003.1, forward strand.
CCAACTTCGCAAATCGTAGCAAAAGCTTTTTAATCCCTCCCACTTCAAACTTAATTTCAGCCTTTTTATCGGCACCAACGCCTTCCAAATTTAATACTTGTCCTCGCCCAAAACGTTCGTGCATAACAATATTTCCGGCAGTTAATTGATTATCAAATAAGTTCGCAGCTCCTGAAGGAGCATTAGAAGAAACCGGTTTTAATTTTCTGATTGCCGCTTCCGGTTTGGGTTGGTTATCAGTAATATATTTTGGAGGCGTTCCATTTGAAGGTTTTGCTAAACGTAATTTAGATTTGTCTACATCTCCAAAAACATCCTTATCAATCATAGGTTTAAATCGATAATTACTTTCGGCCGGTGTTAGGTATTCTAAAAATTGCCCATCAATTTCTTCGATAAAACGCGAAGGTTCGCTGTCTGTCAATTTCCCCCAACGGTAACGCGATTGCGAATAAGTCAAATACGCCTGATGTTCGGCCCTTGTTAAGGCAACATAAAACAAACGGCGTTCTTCCTCTAATTCTGAACGCGTACTCATACTCATAGCTGACGGAAACAAATCTTCTTCCATTCCTACCACAAAAACATGAGGAAACTCCAGTCCTTTTGCCAGGTGAATCGTCATCAAAGCCACACGATCTTCATCGCCGGTATCTTTGTCTAAATCGGTTGCCAATGCCACATCTTCCATAAATTCAGACAAAGAACCACGGGCTCCATCAATTTCTCTTTGACCTTCGGTAAAATCTTTAATACCGTTTAATAATTCTTCGATATTCTGGATTTTTGCCATTCCTTCCGGAGTAGCATCTTTCTTTAATTCCTGAACTAATCCTGTTTTTTTAGAAACATGATCCGTAATATAAAAAGCATCCTGATTTTCGTTAATCACCTGAAAACTCTGAATCATCGTAACGAAATCCTGTAATTTCTGTTTGGTTCCCGAATTCAGTTTTAAATCGATGCGATCAATATTCTGCATCACTTCAAAAATTGATCTTTTGTAATGATTCGCTGCAACAGTCAATTTTTCAATAGTCGTATCCCCTATTCCTCGTGCCGGATAATTGATAACACGTATTAAAGCTTCTTCGTCCTTAGGATTAAGTACTAATCGCAAATAACACAAAACGTCTTTGATTTCTTTTCTTTGGTAAAAAGACAAACCTCCATAAATTCGATACGGAATATCTCTTTTTCTGAGTGCATCTTCCATTGCTCGCGATTGCGCATTAGTGCGATACAAAATAGCAAATTGACCGTTAGTCATTTGATTTTGCATTTTTTGTTCGAAAATAGTGCTGGCAACAAAACGACCTTCTTCTGCATCGGTTAAACTGCGGTGTACTTTAATTTTTGGTCCAAACTCATTGGCAGTCCAAACCACCTTCTCCAGTTTGGTTTTATTATGTTCCATTACCGTATTTGCTGCTTCCACAATATTTCGGGACGAACGGTAATTTTGTTCTAATCTATAGGTCTGAACACCTTGATAATCTTTTTGGAAATTCAGGATATTATTGATGTTCGCTCCACGGAAAGCATAAATACTTTGTGCATCATCACCCACCACACAAATATTCTGGAATTTATCCGATAAAGCACGAACAATCAAATATTGAGAATGGTTAGTATCCTGGTACTCATCCACCAAAATATAGCGGAAACGATTTTGGTATTTGGCTAAAACTTCCGGAAAACGAGTTAATAATTCATTGGTTTTCAACAATAAATCATCAAAATCCATCGCTCCCGATTTGAAACAACGATCTACATAAGCCTGATAGATTTCGCCCATTCTCGGCTTTTTAGCCATGGCATCGGCTTCCTGTAAATCGGGATCATTGAAATAGGCTTTGACCGTAATCAAACTATTTTTGAAAGTCGAAATTCGGCTTAGAATCTGTTTGGGTTTATAGATATCCCTGTCCAATTGCATTTCTTTAATAATTCCGGAAATAGCACGCAGCGAATCCTGAGAATCATAAATAGTAAAATTAGAAGGATAACCTAATTTGTCTGCTTCCGAACGTAAAATTTTAGCAAAAATAGAGTGAAAAGTTCCCATCCAAAGGTTTTTGGCTTCGCTGGCACCCACAATGTCAGCAATACGGTTTTTCATCTCACGCGCCGCTTTATTGGTAAATGTAAGCGACAAAATATTAAAAGCATCAATTCCCTGATGCATCAAATAAGCAATTCTAATGGTTAACACACGGGTTTTTCCAGAACCGGCACCGGCAATAATAATCATTGGACCATCTTTTTGTAGTACTGGTGCGCGCTGAGCTTCGTTGAGTTGGGAAATATATTGTTGCATTATTTTTTTCTATTTATGCAAAAATAAGTATTTACAGGGATTTATTTCGCAAAGATTCTCAAAGTAACACAGAGAAACGCAAAGTTTTTTTTAACCATAAACTAATACTTCTCTTTACTATATTTTTTCACAGAGATTCGTTAAGAAACTCAGAGAGACACAAAGCATTTTATTTAATTTCTTTGCGAAGCTTTGTGTAATATATTCCGCAAAGAAACGCAAAGTCAACACAGAGATACGCTAAGATTTTAAACTTATCTTTGCAAGTCTTTGTGCTTTTCTATTAGCGAATCTTTGTGAAATAACTCTAAAAGTATACTTTTGCTTTCAAATTTTATACCCAAATGAACTCTATAAATATCATCGAAATAATAGCTTACACAATACCATCAGTAATCACAGGCGGAGTTGCCTATTTTTTATTCAATTCGCATTTTAAAGACCAGCAAAACACCCGACGTTGGTTATTGCAAAAAGACAATCAAAAAACAGCTCTACCTTTGCGTTTACAAGCTTATGAGAGAATGACTTTGTTAATGGAACGCATTAATCCATCACAATTAATGGTGCGTATTAATCCTGTTTCTACTGATAAAAACGATTATGCCAATTATGTAATTGCACACATAGAACAGGAATTTGAACACAATATAGCACAGCAAATTTATCTTTCTGACAAATGCTGGACTGTTATTTTAACGGCTAAAAATGCAATTGTTCAAATGATTCGTTCAGTTACTAAGAACGAGAAAATAACTAATGCTGATGAACTAAGAACAGCTATAATCAGTGAATTATTAGAAAAAACTTCGCCTACTAACACCGCCCTGGCTTTTATAAAAAATGAAGTAGCCGAATTGTGGTAAGCTATTTATCTATTTCAACAACATCACTTTTTAAGACAATGTCTTTTTTCAAAGCATATTGAAATCCTTCCTCCCACCATTGTGTCATTTTGGCTTTGTTAAAAATTAAGGCATTATTAGTCAAATCAATCGGAGTGTAATAGAGATTGAGTTTTACGTTGTTATGAGAAGCCGATAAGGTCCCTAATAAAATATTATGCTTTCCTATTTGATCCAATTCAATTTGGAACAAATCAATCAATAAAGAGAACGGATTTCTTCCAATAGTTGCTCTGGGAATTGCTTGTTCTGTTTCTAAAATAACCACATCAATTTCGGTAGCACCGCGATTAATGGCTTCCTGAATAGGCACTAGGCTCGAAAAACCACCATCGGCATAGTCATAACCCTTAATATTTACAATACTCATAAAAGGAATATAGTTACTGGAAATCCAAACCCAATCGCAAAATTCATCATAAGTACAATCTTTTATCGACTTGTACTCGGATTCATTGGTTGAAAGATTGGTTACTGTAACAATTACATCTGTATTCTGGGCTTTTAATTGATTAAATTCGGTTATAGGAAAATTTTTTTTAATATAAGAGCGTAATTTTTTGCTTTCACCAAAGGTTCTTTTTCCTCTAAAAAACTGATATAACACATTAAAGTGATTGATACTTACCACATCAATTCCGTTCTTTTTTTTAACTATAAAAGGATTAACATTAAAAATTTTCCGCATATTAACATTAGTGTAAATACGACGAATTTTTTCGATATTTCCCAGAGCCAAATGAGGAATCAACAAACTTCCGGTAGAGGTTCCTAAAAACATATCGTATTGTATTTTTTTCTTTTCCAATAAAAATTGGGCAACACCGCCGGCAAATGCACCTTTACTACCTCCTCCGGAAATTACTAATGCTCTCATATTATTTCATTTAATAATCGATTCAACTGAAACTGTTCTTTCTCATTCAAACTGCTTAAAATTCGAATAAAAGAATCTCTATAAATTTGATTTTTCAATAAAATCCGAATAGTATCTCTTCCAAATTTAGAAAATTGCCACATATGATGTGTGGTTGCCTTCACTAAATTTACTAAAACAATATCATTAATTATTTTAAACCCAATTAATTTTTCCAAAGCATTTTGTCTGGTTGTAGCCTCGAACTTATCAGATGTATAACTAATTAATTCATCAATTAAAACTTGTTTATCAGTTGAAAATTCAGGAGTATTCAGTGCTAATGACAACCATAAAGTTCTTAAATTATAATCATTAAAACCCATCCATTTCTTTGATTTTTCCAGATAATCCAATCGTTGTTTTGGGAAGTTTCGCCATAAATACAACAAAGCAATTTCCTGAGTTTGATAAGAATCATCACTTAAAAGACTTTCGTAATCCATTCGAAATTCTTCAGGGATTTTAGGTAACGAATAAGCCACAGCCTGACGAACTTGGGGATTGTTGCTTTCCAAAGCCAATTCTAAAAAGTTTTTTTTAGCTTCAAAAGTTTCGTTTCGGAGTTGATCAATAACCATTTCCTTTGCCGAATAATGAGCATCTGACATTAAAATCAATTTAAAAAAACCTTCTTTTTCAGATAAAGGTTTTGATTTTATTTTGTCCAGCTCCAGCATTATCTTGGTAATTTTATTTTTAACTAATAAAGCATTGACCTTTTGCGTATTAATTGTAGTTGATTCAAGCCATTCTTTAGAAAACGAATCAATATTAAAATGACTTAGCTTTTTGATTTCAGTAAAAAAATCTTGAGTTGTTACGGTTTTGAAAGCGTATTTTTTTAAATAGTTTTTAATAATTCTTCTGAATTTCTTATCCCCTATTTCCTGATGCAAGACAAACAAAGCCCAAGCTCCTTTTTGATAATAACTCAACGAACTGGCTTTTTCATTTAAAACAGGAATTGTATCGGTTCTTGAAGCATATTTTATCTGCTGAATGGACTCATACATTTTGGAATAAAAGTAATCTTCTCCATAAATGGCTTTTTCAGCCAATAAAGCATAATAGGTAGCAAAACCTTCCTGCAACCAATGATGTTTTCCACTGGCGGCAGTAACTAAGTTTCCAAACCATTGATGGGCTAATTCATGTGCTTCCACATTAGTGTAATTTCTATCAGTAAAACCTATGGAATCTACCACATATCGGGTGGCAAATAAAGTTGCTGAAGTATTTTCCATTCCCGCATACAAAAAATCCCGAACCGGAGCTTGTTTGTAAATTTGCCACGGGTATTTTATGCCAATTTCTTTTTCTAAAAAATTAAAAATTCGTTTAGAATGACGATAAGTCGGCTCAAAGCGAGAAATGTCTTTATTTTCGATATACAAATCCAGTGGTACTTTACTTTTAGAAAATTGAGTTTGTTTTTCGAATTTACCAATGGCAAGCATCAACAAATAGGAACTCATTGGTTTTTCCATTTGATAACTCCAGACAGTAGCGTTATTTTGATTTTTTTTTTGCTTTAAAACACCATTAGCAACCACCTGATAATTAGAATCAAATGCAATTTCGAGATTAAAAATCAACTTTTCATTAACATCATCAAAACTTGGAAACCAATTACTGGTGTATTTTCCCTGACCCTGAGTCCAAATTTGCATATCTTCTGAATGTGGCGAACCCACAAAATACAAAGCCTGTTTAGGCGTTGCATTATAATTAAAAGTAAGCGTGTTTTTTCCTTTTTGAAACGGATGAATAATCAAAAGCTGTTTACCGGAATTTAGATATTGAACTTCTTTTTGATTCAATTCCACTTTTGAAAACTGCATATTTTGCGCATCAATTTTCAAAGTATCGATTGCTTTCAAAATTCCGAAGGAATAATTCACTGTTCCCGCAACCGATTTTTCAGTAGCATTTAAGCTTAATTGAGCCGAAACCGAAGTGAAATCAACCGTTTTTGCTTGTTGAGCAAAAAGAAAAGTGGAAATAAAAAGGAAAAAGTATTTCATTAAAAGTGTATTAAAGCTAGAAAACCAAAGTTACAAAGCTTTGGTAAACTATTGAAAGTATTTTGTAAGTTTACCTCTTAAACTTTTAATAAAATTAAGTTGAAGAAAGCCCTTTTTAACTGGAGCAGCGGAAAAGATTCTGCTTTAGCCTTATACAAAATCCTGCAAAATCCTGAATTTGAAATCAACTGTTTGTTAACCAGTGTAAACCAACAATTTCAGCGCATTTCTATGCACGGTGTTAGAGTTGAACTGTTAAAACAACAAGCCGAAAGCATCGGAATTCCATTGGAAATTATGCAAATTCCCGAAATGCCTACGATGGAAGTCTATGAGAATGTAATGCAGCAAACATTGGAAAAACTAAAAAAGAAAGGAATTACTCATTCGGTTTTTGGGGATATTTTTCTGGAAGATTTACGCCAATATCGTGAAGACAAATTAGCAATTATGGGGTTTGAAGGTGTTTTCCCGATTTGGAAAATTCCAACAAAGGATTTAATTCAGGAATTTATTGCTTTAGGTTTTAAAACTATTGTGGTATGTGTCAACGAACGCTATTTAGACAAAAGTTTTGTAGGTCGTGTGATTGATCAGCAATTTATTGATGATTTACCCGAAAACGTAGATGTATGCGGAGAAAACGGCGAATTCCATACTTTTAGTTTTGACGGACCGATTTTTCAAAAACCGATCAATTTTGAAGTTGGCGAAGTGGTGTATCGAAAATATGAAAAGCCAAAACAAGACTCTTCAAATACAGCCTGTGATACCGATGATAAAACCGCTTTTGATTATGGGTTTTGGTATTGTGATTTGATTCCTAAATAATTCAGACCATTAGCAATATAAAAATAGTTTTTATTATACTGCTTCGGGGCAGAGTCCATGAGGTATTAGAAAACAACCGCAAATTCGCAGATTTTCATATTATAATCTGCGAATCAGCGTTAAAAAACGAAGCAAAGCTTCGAGGAATTAAACCTAAAGAGATTAAATCTGACTTATAAAAATTAAAAAAACAACAGGAATAAATTAATTTTACGAAAAAAGAGTTAACTTATGTATAAAAATTAACTACCTAATTTTTAAAAAGATGAGCCTCATTCCTAAAATCCCGACTATCATTGATGCCGATAAAAAAATCTCAGCAATAGAATTTCTTCAGTATTTTGTTTTAATAACATTGGTGTTGTATTTTGGAAAACTAATTTTTATCCCTCTTTCTTTTGCTCTTCTTATTAGTTTTATACTTTATCCTGTTTGTCGATGGTTTGAAAAAAAAGGAATCAGTCCTACAATTGCAATTGGCATCTCATTATTAATGGTGTTTCTATTAATGATAAGCATCCTAAGCTTGCTTATTTTCCAAATTAAAGAATTTACTTTAGAATGGGAACCTTTTAAGACTAAATTGCTGGAAGCCATTAATCAAATTAGTATTTTCATTTCGCAATATTTTAATATTACAAATACTGAGCAAATTTCTTTTTTTGAAAACCTGATAAACCATTCCGAGAATCAGGTTTTGGCTATTTTAGAATCTTCATTTTATTCTTTTTCCCACACTCTTTATTACGCTATAATCATTCCTGTTTTCACGGCTCTTATTCTTTTTCATCGAAGTATGTTTACAGATGCTTTACTTAATTTTTTCCCTTCAAAACAAAAAGGAAAAATCCTTGAAATCCTTATGGAAACCATAAATGCTTATCATAGTTTTATAAAAGGCATGTTGGGCGTTTATCTTATTGTTGGAATTCTCAATAGTATAGGACTTTTAATTATAGGTATCCCACATCCTTTTATGTTTGGATTTATTGCTGCTATTTTAACATTTATTCCTTATGTTGGGATCATGATATCAGCACTTTTGCCAATTGCAATTTCATGGATTACTTTTAATTCTGTTTGGTACCCAATTGGAGTCATAGCTATTTTCTCGATTGTACAAATTTTAGAAGCTTATATCATTTTTCCCTACGTAGTGGGAAATCGTTTAAAAATAAACACCCTAATTATTATCATCATGATTACTTTAGGAGGAATTTTATGGGGTGCTGCGGGAATGATATTGTTTATCCCATTTACAAGTATCATTAAACTTATTGCTGACCGCACAGAAAGCCTAAAAGCAATTTCTATTTTATTAGGTGATGGTAAACAAAAAAAGGAGAAAACGGCATAAAAAAAGCTTCTGTTTTCAAGAAGCCTTTTAATTACTGTTTAATTCAAAATTAAATCATAAACCTGATTGGCAATTTCTAATTCTTCATTGGTTGGCACCACTAAAATTTTAGTTTTAGAATTAGCTGTATTTATTTCTCTAATTTCCGGAGAACGTATTTCATTTTTAGTTTCGTCTAATTCCAACCCTAAAAACTGCATGTCAGCACATACCGATTTCCTGATATAAGCAGAGTTCTCCCCTATTCCTGCCGTAAAAATAATGGCGTCAATTCCGTTTAAAACTGCCGCATAAGAGCCTATGTATTTTTTAATACGATACACATTCATATCAAGAGCCAACTGACAATTTACATCTCCTTTTTCGGCATTGGCCTGAATATCCCTTAAATCACTATGACCGGTAAGTCCCAGCATTCCGCTTTGTTTTTGCAATACCGTATTTACTTCACTTAATTGATAGCCTAAAGTATTTACCATATAAAAAATGACCGACTGATCGATATCTCCGCTTCGGGTTCCCATTACCAATCCATTCATGGGACCAAATCCCATACTATGATCGATACTTCTTCCGTCTTTTACAGCGGTAATACTACAACCATTTCCTAAATGAATTGTAATTATTTTGCTGCTTTTCTCTAAAAACCCAATTGCTTTTTCCGAAACATATTTATGAGACGTTCCATGAAAACCGTAGGCTCTGATTTTATTTTCGGTCAATAAGTAATTTGGAATTGCATATCGATAAGCCACCTCAGGCATAGTTTGATGAAAGGCAGTATCAAAAACAGCCACTTGTTTAGCCGAAGGAAAAACTTCCTCGGCAACGATTATTCCTTCTAAATTGGCCGGATTATGTAAAGGAGCCAACTCGAAAAGTTGTTTTATCTTTTCTTTTACTTCATCGTCAATCATAACAGTATCCGAAAAACTAGCTCCACCATGAACAACTCTATGACCTACAGCTTCAATTTCTTGCGTACTTTTAATTACACCAATAGTTTCATCCAATAATAATTGAGCAATTTTCTCCAATCCTATTTTATGATTGGCAATTGGCAAAATTTCTTCTATAGAATCTTTATTTGTTTTATACGTAAAATTAGAAGTCTCTAAACCAATCCTGTCAATCATCCCGCTACAAATCACTTCTTTTGAAGGCATATCAATTAATTGGTATTTTATAGATGAGCTTCCTGAATTTATAATAACTATTTTCATTTTACAATCCTTGTGCTTGAATCGCTGTAATCACGACTGTGTTAATAATATCATCTACGGTACAACCACGACTTAAATCATTTACAGGTTTATTTAGACCTTGCAACATTGGCCCAATGGCCAAAGCTCCCGTTTCTCTCTGAACTGCTTTATAAGTATTGTTTCCTGTATTCAAATCCGGAAAAATAAGCACACTCGCCTGCCCTGCCACTTCTGAGTTTGGCATTTTGCTTTGCCCCACTTCCATATCAACAGCCGCATCATACTGAATAGGCCCTTCTATTTTTAAATCGGGACGTTTTTTCTTTACAATTTCAGTTGCTGTTCGCACTTTTTCTACTTCATCCCCTTTTCCTGACGAACCCGAAGAATAAGACAACATAGCCACTTTAGGTTCTATTCCGAAAGCCAAACTAGAATCGGCAGAAGAAATCGCAATTTCGGCCAATTGTTCAGCAGTAGGATTCGGATTAATGGCACAGTCCCCAAAAATAGAAACTCTGTCTTCTAAACACATGAAAAATATAGAAGAAACCACACTCGAATTGGGTTTGGTTTTAATGAATTGTAAAGCCGGCAAAATAGTATGCTGTGTGGTATGTGCCGCACCGGAAACCATTCCGTCCGCATGACCTTTGTACACCATCATTGTTCCAAAATAAGACACATCTTCCATTAAATCTTTGGCCATAGCCATAGAAATATTCTTGTTTTTTCGAAGCTCATAATACGTATTTACATAATCATCATAATAAGGAGATGCTATAGGATTAATAATATTCACTTTCGAAAAATCGAAAGCTATTCCTAATTCGGCTACTTTATTTTCTATTTGTTTTTTGTTTCCAATGATAGAAATATCGACCACATCCATCGCTAATAATCGAGAGGTCGCAATAATTATTCTATCGTCATTTCCTTCCGGCAGGACAACGTGTTTTCGGTGTTGTTTGGCTCTTTTTACCAAATTGTACTGAAACATTTTTGGCGTCATTCCTTCTGCTTCAAACGCACTTAATTTATCCGACAGTTCATCTAAATCAACGTACTTTTCAAAGGTGCTTATTGAGGTTTCTATTTTATGAATATTCTCGGCATAAATCTTAGATTGTATAGAACCTATTTTGTTGGTTATTCGGTATGTACCACCTTCAACTGCAATAATTGGAACAACACTGTTTAACCCTTCAATTAACTTCAAAATACTGTCTTCAGGAAGTATATTCCCCGTTAAAATAATTCCCGAAACCGTCGGGTAATTCACCGATTCATTGGCCTGTAAAGCTCCCAAAATAATATCGGCTCTATCTCCCGGAGTAATGACCAACGCATTCTCTTTTAGATGCAATAAATAATTTCGCAATTGCATAGCACCTACACTAAAACTACCTACTTCATTATTAATAAACTCCTTACCAAAAAGAATCTTAGCATCCAATTCCTCAACTATTTCTTTAACCGTAGGATTGTTTAAACTTGAGATGACAGGAATAGCACTCACCAAAACTTCTTTGGGTAAAACACTTCGCAAACCATCCTCTGCTAATTTTAAGTTTTCGGGTTGGATTTTATTGGCAATAAAAGCCAACACTTCAACTTCTTTATTTTTAAAAGAATCATAAGCAAGATATTCTCCATCCAAAAATTCTTCGAGAGTTTTCCCAACACCTGAACCAACAATTATGGTTGGAATACCTAAATTCTTAGCAATAAGAACATTCATATCCAATTCGATTGCTGTTCCTTCACCACTAAAACTGGTTCCTTCAACCAATACAAAATCAAAACGCTCTTCTAAATGTTTGAATTTTTCGATAATCAAATCTAAAACATCGCCTATTTTACCTTTATTCTTTTTCTTGATTAATTGACTCTTAGTAATAGCAAAAGCATCTTCAAAACGAATATCCAAACCAAAATGAGATATTACCGTTTCGATATGATTGTCTAATTTTCCATCCTCAAAATCTTCAATAATAGGCCTGAAATAGCCTACTTTGGCAGTTTTACCAATAAGCATACTCATTAATCCAAGCGTAATAATCGATTTCCCGCTATTACTTTCTGAAGTTGCGATATAAATGGCTTTGTTCATTTTATAAATATTTAAACTTATTTTATTAATTCAATTCTTTTGGCAATTCTACCAACACACAACCGATAATTATTCTCAAAACCATCTTCTCTTTTTAAAATAAAAAACCATCAGGATTACTATTAAAAACATTATACCAATTACAGTATAATACCCATTTTGATATCTTAATTCAGGCATATAATCAAAATTCATCCCATAGACACCTACAATAAACGTTAACGGAATAAATATAGCAGACACTATCGTAAGCGTTTTCATAATCTCATTCATCTTATGCGATTGAGAAGAAAAAAAGAAATTTGAAGCTCCTTCAAGCATTCCCAAATCTGATTCAATTTGTTCCAAAAGCTCTAAACTTTTTTGATGCAATCTTGAAAAATAAACATAAGAATCCATCTGAATCACATTACAAACAACATCTTCTTTTAATGTTTTAATACCGTACAATGAATCCCTTAGCGGAATAATGGAACGTTTTAAGAAACTTAAATTATCCCTGTGCTTTTCAATTCGTATTAAAACATCAGGATTAGTACTTGTTTTTGACAAATCAATCAGCTCCTCTACCTTATCTTCTTCATTTTCGATAGTAATATAAAAATTCTCCATAACAGCCTCTAGAAGCAGAGAAAGCAAATAATCAGCTTTTTTAGTTCTCACAACTCCCGAATGAGTGCGTATCCTTTCCCTGATATGCGAAAAAAAATCACTACTCTTTTCCTGAAAAGAAATCAAAATCTCATCTTTTATAAAAAAACTAATCTGTTCTGAACTGATATTATCTGAGTTCTCCGTTGGTAATATCGACTTTATATTAAAAAACAAACTACTGGCCGATTCTTCCATTTTTGTCCTTCTTGAAGTATTTAAAATATCCGAAAGCAGATAACTATCAATATCAAAGAAATCCCCAATTCCCTCCACTGTATTAATATCACTCAAACCATGCAAATTAAGCCAGTTTGTTTTTGTATTATCAATGCATTCCCTAAAATCTGAAATGGCTAAATCCTGGTATTCTGTAAAATCCAAATCGTCATACACAAACAACTGCATTTTTGACTCCAGTTTCTTGTGTTTTCCCGTGTATACTAACTGATTCAAATGTACTTTTCTAGCCTTTTTATATTTTATTTTTCTCATAAAGAAATCATTTAACAGTAATATTACAAAAAACTTTTGGCAAAAAAGTACAACTTAACAATTTAAAAACACAGATTAACTCTGACAAAAGTAAATTGAAATAGTTTTTTCTTTTATGAGATAAATCATGTTTTGGAAATAATTTAAACAAACAAACCCGAGAGGTTTTTGAACCTGTCGGGTTTAATAAACAAAAAAACCGAGCCATTTCTAGCTCGGTTTTATCTTAATACTCAGTACTAATTAAGTAATACTAAATTATTTTACTTCTTCGTAATCTACGTCTTGAACGTTATCACCTTCAGCTTGTGGCTCAGCAGCAGCTTGACCTTGCTCTCCTTGAGCGTACATAGCTTCAGTAGCAGTTTTCCAAGCAGCATTTACATTATCTAAACCTTTTTGAATAGCAGCAATATCTTGAGATTGGTGCGCCATTCTAAGTTCAGTTAAAGCAAATTCGATAGCTGTTTTGTTCTCATCTGAAATTTTATCTCCCAATTCTTTCAATTGACTTTCAGTTTGGAAAATAGTACTATCAGCTTCGTTTAATTTTTCAGCTCTTTCTTTTGCAGCTTTGTCAGCATCAGCATTAGCTTCTGCATCTTTTTTCATTTGTTCGATTTCTTCAGCTGTTAAACCAGAAGAAGCTTCGATACGGATATCGTGAGATTTTCCAGTTCCTTTATCAGTAGCAGAAACTTTGATGATACCATTAGCATCGATATCGAAAGAAACTTCGATTTGAGGAACTCCTCTTGGTGCTGGTGGAATACCGTCTAAGTGGAAACGACCGATAGTTTTGTTATCTGCAGCCATTGCTCTAGCTCCTTGTAATACATGAATTTCAACAGATGGTTGAGAATCAGCAGCAGTAGAGAATACTTGAGATTTTTTAGTTGGGATAGTAGTATTAGCTTCGATAAGAACAGTCATTACACCACCCATAGTTTCGATACCTAAAGATAATGGAGTAACGTCAAGTAACAATACATCTTTTACATCTCCAGAAAGTACACCACCTTGGATAGCAGCTCCAATAGCTACAACCTCATCAGGGTTAACTCCTTTAGAAGCTTTTTTACCGAAGAATTTCTCAACTTCTTCAACGATTCTTGGGATACGAGTAGAACCTCCTACCAAGATAACTTCGTCGATATCAGAAACTGATAAACCAGCGTCTTTTAACGCTTTAGCAACAGGTGCCATAGAACGTTTTACTAAAGAATCAGCTAATTGCTCAAATTTAGAACGAGATAATTTTTTAACTAAGTGTTTTGGTCCTGAAGCCGTAGCAGTTACGTATGGTAAGTTGATTTCAGTTTCAGCAGAAGCAGATAATTCAATCTTAGCTTTCTCAGCAGCTTCTTTAATACGTTGTAAAGACATTGGGTCTAAACGCAAGTCAACACCTTCTTCAGCTTTGAATTCGTCAGCTAACCAGTCAATGATAACCTGATCAAAATCGTCTCCTCCTAAGTGAGTATCTCCATTAGTAGATAATACTTCGAAAACTCCGTCTCCTAATTCAAGAACAGAAATATCAAAAGTACCTCCTCCTAAATCGTAAACAGCAATTTTTTGATCAGTTCCTTTTTTATCTAATCCGTAAGCTAATGCAGCTGCAGTTGGCTCATTGATGATACGCATAACTTTAAGACCAGCAATTTCACCAGCTTCTTTAGTAGCTTGACGTTGTGCATCGTTAAAGTAAGCAGGAACAGTGATAACCGCTTCAGTAACTGTTTGACCTAAATAGTCCTCAGCAGTTTTTTTCATTTTTTGAAGAGTCATAGCTGACAATTCTTGAGCAGTATACAAACGACCGTCAATATCCACACGTGGCGTATTGTTGTCACCTTTTACAACACTGTAAGGAACTCTTTTTGCTTCTTCTTGAGTTTCAGCAAATGAATGTCCCATAAAACGTTTGATAGAAGCAATAGTCTTAGTTGGATTAGTTACTGCTTGTCTTTTTGCAGGATCACCCACTTTAATTTCTCCACCTTCTACAAAAGCGATGATAGATGGCGTTGTTCTTTTCCCTTCTGCGTTAGGAATAACAACTGCTTCACTACCTTCCATTACAGAAACACAAGAGTTGGTCGTACCTAAATCAATTCCGATTATTTTACCCATTTTTAATATATTTAATTTTTATTATATACTCGATTTAATAACTCAACGTGCTTAAGTCAATCTTTGTGCCAATATTAAAGCTCCCTATAAATTGTCATAAAATGTTAAAGCTGTCGCAAAACAACTGACAAGATGACATTTTAAGCTAACTGACAGACTTGCAAAAAGCAGAAACAATACTGTCATAGTCATATCAAATACTAAGAACAAGAAGCTATTTCCCGCTCTCCGCCAAATTACATCAGAAATAATTGGTATAATTTGATTTTAACCTATATTTGAAAACCTAAAAAATTAGAATATGTTTACCATAGATCAAATCAAAGCAGCACATGAAAAAGTAAAATCGGGTGCTGATTTTCCCAATTACATTCAGGACTTAATCAATCTAGGCGTAAAAGGTTATGATACCATTGTGACTGACGGTCGAGTTTCTTATTATGGAGATAACGACTTTACTGCAAGTACAGATAAAAAATACGACGCCCTCCCAATTGCCTCTGTGGCTAACAAAGAACGTTTTATTGAATTTCTGGTAATACATCAGGACGGTCAAACCGACTATTATACTTTTTGCCAACATGCAGCCCAATGTGGTATTGCCAAATGGCGGGTAGACATCATCGAAATGACTTGTACCTATTATGATAATGCCGAAAATCCTATCCTAATAGAGAAAATTCCGGAATAACACAGCTATCCTGTTAAAAACAAAAAACCAACCATGAAAAAATTTTTCATCACTATTTTTGCGATATTGAATTGCAGCACTTATGCGCAAACTCATTCGATAAAAAGCTCCCCTAAACTCACTGAAGCCACACCAAGCAGTGTAGGAATGTCCAGCGAACGATTGGCGCGAATTGACAATATGCTCAACAAAGCCGTCGCCGATTCGGAAATTCCGGGAGCTATAGCCTTAGTCGCTCGTAAGGGAAAGATTGTGTATTTTAAAGCTTTTGGAATGGCTGACAATGCTACTTCAAAAACCTTAAAAACCGACGCCATTTTCAGAATTGCATCACAAACCAAAGCCATAACCACTACAGCCGTAATGATGCTATGGGAAGAAGGAAAATTCAAACTCGACGACCCTATTTCAAAATATATCCCTGAATTTAAAAACGCCCAAGTTTTAGACTCTGTGTATCCGGATGGAAAATACACTACTAAACCAGCGAAAAGAGAAATTACCATTCGCGATTTAATTACACACACTTCCGGAATTGGTTACGGCCAAATTGATAGCGATTCTCGTTTCAAAAAAATCTATCAGGACGCTGGTATAACCGATTTGTTTACAACCGATAAAATCACCATTGCCGAAAGTGTCAAAAAACTGGCAAAATTGCCATTGCATCACAATCCGGGAGAGAAATTTACTTATAGCGAAGGACTGGATGTTATTGGTTATTTTATCGAAATCATGTCAGGCATGCCTATGGACGAGTTTTACAGAAGCCGTATTTTTGAACCATTGGGAATGAATGATACTTATTTCTATTTGCCGGAATCAAAATACAACCGATTAGTAAGTGTTCAAACCAAAGAAAATAGCAATTGGATTCCGTTTCCAAATACTTTCTACGATACTAATTATCCAAAATCAGGAGCTAAAAGCTTTTTCTCTGGGGGTGCCGGACTTTCCAGCACTGCTAAAGACTATGCTACTTTCCTGCAAATGTTCCTGAATAAAGGCGAATTAAACGGTATTCGATTATTAAGCAGAACAACAGTCCAATTCATGTTGGCAAACCAAATTGGCGATGTTTGGGGTAAAAGTGATGCCTACCATGGTTTAGGATTTAGAGTTTTAAACCAAATGGGCGAAGATTTGGGCGGTCAAGGCAGTGCAGGAACTTTCAATTGGGGCGGTTATTTCAATACGCAATATTTTGCCGACCCTAAAGAAGAATTGATTGGGATTATCTTAAAACAAACCCAAAAAACGAGTGATAATACAGGCTGGAAATTTCAACTATTGGCAGAACAAGCCATCGATGATTAATCCATTCGAGAAAACACAGCGGTTTTAACCATAAGAAACCGCTGTGTTTTCTTCTTTATCAAAAGGAATAAAATCAGTCGAAACCGGATGGCATTCAATCTTCATAAAAGTACAATTCACTTCTCCAAAAAAACTAGCCACAGCCACTTCGCTGGCATCTTTACCATTGGCTATTTTTACCAATCCATTAGAAACACTTAATTTAGTTGGATCAAAAAACAGCCACTTCCCTCCCACATACGCTTCAAAACAAGCATGAAGATCAGGTGGATTCAACGCATAAGCATAACCCGTAAAATAACGTGCCGGTATGTCCAAAGCACGACATAAAGCAATTGCAAGATGAGCAAAATCTTTACAAACACCTTCTTTTAAAGCCAAAACATCACAAGCGGATCTGCTGGAATCACTTGTTCCCGCTTTGTAAGCTATAGTACTAAAAACCCATTCGTTTATTGCTTTTACTTTATTAAATTCATTCGGTAAATGTCCAAATTCTTGATGAGCAAAATTCAATAATTTATCCGATTCACAATACCTGCTTGGTGAAATAAAAGGCAATACTTCATTATCTAAATCAATAATGGGAACAGATTGTAACATCTTTTCAGCAGCGATTACCTCGTGTAAAACGTCAACTTCAGCTTCATAACTAATCGAGAAATTAGTTCCTTTTACTACCTCCATTTTAATAAAACGAGTAGCTGAGTTTTGCAATACAAATTCTTCGTATTTAATTTCTGGAGTAATCGTAAGAGATTCCGAAATAATTACTTGAGTTGGCGAATTGACAACCTGAATATTAAAAATAAAGGTCGTTGTCGAAAAAACTTCATAGGATAAAAAACTGTTCACTTTGAATCTCATCTTGTAAAGATATTAATTATCAGCTTGATAGAACAACAAAAAATAAACTCTATACAATCGGATTTTAGCAAAAAACTATAAAGGGTCCTTTTCTTTCTTTTTGGCTTATTTTTTTTAAATTTACGAGAACATTCATTTTTTGAAAACATTCTCAACTTCGTTCGAATTGACATTATATTCAGCTAAAACAAAATTAAAAACAGTATATGACATCTTTCAGTAAACACCTAACTTTTCGCTGGGCTGATTTAGACCCTAATTTCCATGTTCGTCATAGCGTATATTACGATTGTGCCGCACAACACCGAATGGAAATCTTAGACAGTCTTGGTTTAAATTTAAAAGTTTTCCAAAAACAGCATTTTGGTCCCGTTCTCTTTAGGGAAGAATGTATCTTTAGAAAAGAAATTACACAAAGTGATTCGGTTTACATCCATACCCGGGTAGCCAAAATGAGAGCCGATGCCTCTCGTTGGTCTATTTCTCATGAATTTCGTACCGAAGATAATTTGCTTTGTGCCACTTTAACGGTGGATGGTGCCTGGATGGATACCAAATTACGCAAATTAATAGATCCTGTTCCTGAAGTTGCAGTAAAGGCTTTAGCCAGTATTCCCAAAAGTGAGGATTTTATCGAATCCTAATCAATGGGTAAAGTAGTAATAGTAAATTCAACTACAATAAACTTTTAACAATAAAACCAAACAGCAATATGCAAACTAAAATAGGAATTGTTTTATCCGGCGGAGGTGCCAGAGGCATTGGCCACTTAGGTGTTTTAAAAGCCTTGGAGGAATTCGGTATTGTTCCTACCCATATTTCAGGCACCAGTGCGGGAGCGATAGCAGGTGCTTTTTATGCAGCAGGCTATAGTGTAAGCGAAATTTTGAGCATCTTGAAAAAGGGACAAATCTTTAGTTTTTCTAATCTATTAATGAAAAGACAGGGGTTGTTTGCCATGAAAGGTTTTCATGATATTTATCTTGAATGTTTCCCAAATAACAGTTTTGAGGATTTAAAAATCCCACTTTATATAGCGGCTACCGATATTCTAAAAGGTGAATTGGTTTATTTTTCGTCCGGAAATTTATCTCAGATTTTAATGGCTTCCTCCTGTATGCCGCTATTATTTCAACCGGTAAACTACAACAATACCCTGTATGTTGACGGCGGAGTCATTAACAACTTCCCTATCGAACCTTTGATGGGACAATGTGATGTCATTATTGGCAGCTATGTCAATTCTATCAAAAAAGAAGTCGAGAAAGTAAGTATAAATAACATTCTGGATCGCTGTTTTCATTTGGCAATGAAAAGTTCGGTTGAGATAAAAACCCATAGTTGTAATTTGTACTTTGAACCGCCTAATATGAGTCAGTACAGTCTTTATAATTTAAAAAATGCCGATGAGATTTTCGAATACAGCTATCAATATGCACTTACTTTAGAAGATCAGATAAAAGCGCTCGATATTCAGTTATAGATAATTAAAGCCTGAATTTCATAATGCTGTTTTTTAAACCACATAAGTCATATAAGTTTTTGTTTTATCCTTTTTTTTTACGGTTTTATAAATTAGACCATACAAGTAAAGGTGTATTTTTATAAGACAATAAATCTTAATATGCTATTTTTTAAATCTGTAGTCTGTGTACTTTATTCTATTCTCTATTTTCCGCTTCCTGTCTTCTAACTTCTCCTTATATTTTCTTTTATTATCTTTACAGCCAATAAAAACAGACCCTTTTTCATGACTACTGCATCTCATTGGAACATTTTATTGTCCAATCAAATCAATAAAAAAAACTTTATAGAAAATATCCTTTCAGGGAATGCCGTTGGCGAATTAGCAGCTTTTAACGACTTAAAAGGAATTCTTTTTTCCGATTTGGCTATTGATATTTTTATCCAAAAAGAATTTCAATACCTCGAATTGATTACTGTAGGCGCAGATTCGCATAGAAAATTAAGCACTTTCTCTTCGGGACAGCGTAAAAAGAAGTTTCTTCAATATTGTATCGACCAAAAACCTGATTTTATTATTTTTGATAATCCAATGGATCATTTGGATCAGGCTTCCCGAATTGAATTAGCAGAGTCAATGAAAATAATGGCTACTGAAATTAAGATTATCCAGCTTATCAACCGCCATGCCGATTTGCTACCTTTTATTTCGAATAACAGACAAATTAATTCCGACTCTTTTGTACTGGAAAACATTAGCCACGAGGCACACGAAAATAAAATTATAACTCAATCCGGGATTCCGCATCCGGCACAGGCCATCGAATACAAACAAAAAGTACTAATTCAGATGAATAATGTATGTGTTAGCTACGAAGAACGGCCTATTGTGAAAAACATCAACTGGACGATTCAGCAAGGTGAATTCTGGCAATTGATTGGCCCTAACGGTTCCGGAAAAAGCACCCTTTTATCGCTAATTAATGGTGATAGTCCTAAGGGTTACGGACAGGATTTACACCTTTTTGGAAGAAAAAAAGGAAGCGGTGAAAGCGTATGGGAGATTAAAAAAAATATTGGTTATTTTGCAACTAATATGACCAGTTTGTTCACAAGAAATCACACACTGGAACAAATGATTTTATCCGGATTCTTTGACTCTATTGGATTGTACGACCTGCCTACTACTTTGCAGAAAAACATTGCCGATCAATGGCTGGAATTAATAGGCATGAAACACCTTAAAAATCAAATGTTCAAACGCCTTTCAGCAGGACAACAAAGGCTAGCCATGATTGTACGTTCGGTTTTAAAACATCCGCCTCTAGTTATTTTAGACGAACCTGTTGAAGGCTTAGACGATGAAAATGTAGTCATGGTATGCCAACTCATCAATTTGCTAAAACAGGAATCCAATATGACTATAGTGTATGTTTCGCACCGCGTCGAACCTAATTTAGCTCCCAATTCTATTTTTGAATTAATTCCATCCAGTGAAGGTTCTACAGGAGTTGTTAAATAACGTAGTTCAATATCAATCCGATTTATGAAAAAAAAAAGCTATTGAAAAAAAATTCGAGGTTTATTCTATTTTTATAAATCAAATGGACGAAATGAGTTTATATATGAGAAATGATTCTAATATAATCTATGAAATTTCGAATGATTTCGTGACTAAAGTAATTACGGGGAACAAAGAGCTAATTAATAATACTTTGATTAATATGAAATGGATTTCTCTAAAAAAATAAAGCCTAGCTCCAAAACACTACAACAGATTTTATCAATTATCTTAACTCGAAAATGTTTTTCTATCTATTAATATTGATAGTACTTATTTGAAACATACTTATTATCTCTACAAACTAAAAATTCCTATAGAACTTTGATCAAATCCGCCAGAAGCGAACTGTTCATTCCTTTTTTATTGGATAACAATGTCTCAATAAAACCCAATTATTTTTTCGAATAATTAAATTGTTTCTTAAATTTTATCCCATTCAACTAAAATTAACGTTTACTTTCTTTTTCTTTCGTTTATTTTCTTTTATATTTGTTTTAACACTAATACAAAAAGAAAACAAATTATGTTGCCAAATCAACGAAGGGAGAAAATTTTAGATCTTTTAAAAGAAGATGGATTTGCAAAAGTTATCGATTTAGCGCGCTTATTCAAAGTAACCGAGGTCACTATACGTCAGGATCTTGAAAAACTGGAAAGCGAAGATCTTATCATCAAAGAACACGGAGGAGCAAGTATAAAAAACGTTGCCGATCAGGTAAGAAGCTTTTCGCTGATTCGTCAGGAAAACTTGGAACTAAAATCGGCTATTGCCCAAAAATGTCTCGAATTTATCGAAAATGGAGACACCATTATCCTGGATTCCGGTTCCACAACCACCGAAATCGCAAAAAAATTAAAAGGATTCAAAAACTTAACGGTCATTACTAACGCCTTAAACATTGCCTTATTACTTGGCACTGAACAGGATATAGAGGTTATTATGACCGGAGGCGAATTCAAACCGCCTACATTGTCCTTAACCGGTCAAAAAGCCGCCGATTTCTTCAAAGGCTTAAACGTTCAAAAACTATTTTTAGCCACTGCGGGAATCTCACTAAAATCAGGACTTACCTACCCTAGCATCAGTGATTTAGTGGTAAAAAAAGCCATGATTGACGCTGCCGAAGTCACTTATTTAGTGGCAGACAGCACCAAAATTGGCAAAAGTGCTCTGGCCAGTTTAGGCGCCTTATCCTTAATTGATTATATCATTACCGATAATGGAATTGAAGAAAAACACAAAGAAGTATTTAGAGATAACGAAATTGAAGTTATCGTAGCATAAAAAACAAAACACAAAAAAAATAAAAAAAAGCAAATAAAATGACAACATCAACATTAGGAGTAATCATAGGAAACAGAGATTTTTTCCCGGACAGTTTAGTAGAAAAAGCAAGATTTGAAATCGTTGAAGTTTTTGCTAAATTAAACATCAAACCTATTTTATTAGACAGTACCGTTACTAAACTGGGCGGTGTAGAAACTTATAAAGAAGCGCAAAAATGTGCTGAATTATTCAAAAAACACCAGGATGAAATTATGGGAGTTTTAGTATTGCTACCAAATTTTGGTGATGAAAAAGGAGTTGCTGACACCTTAAAATTAGCCAACTTAAATGTTCCTGTTTTAATCCAGGCTTACCCTGATGAGTTGACAAAAATGAATGTGGTAAACAGACGTGATTCCTGGTGCGGAAAAATCTCAGTTTGCAACAACTTATACCAATACGGCATCAAATATTCGTTGACATCTCAGCATGTAATGAGTCCGTCGGATCCTATTTTTCAAAAAGATTTATTAGACTTTACTGCTGTTTGCAGAGTGGTAAAAGGAATGCGCAATGTGCGTATTGGAGCTATCGGTGCTAGACCGGGTG
Organism: Flavobacterium sp. GSA192; assembly: GCF_006386525.1. Classification (NCBI taxonomy): domain Bacteria; kingdom Pseudomonadati; phylum Bacteroidota; class Flavobacteriia; order Flavobacteriales; family Flavobacteriaceae; genus Flavobacterium; species Flavobacterium sp. GSA192. The sequence goes on from NZ_VAHC01000003.1 coordinate 313,844, forward strand.
CTTTTAACACTGTTCGTTATTCTGAAAAAATATTACAAAGAAATGGCATCACGGTTACTACGGTAGATTTATCTGAAATTTTAGGAAAAGCTAACAAATTAACTGCCGATGATGCTAAAGTAAAACAACATTTAGAATCCATCAACGCCTATGTTGCCCAAGGAAAAACGCCTAACGAAGCCATGCTTCAAATTGCAAAACTGGATGTGGTCTTGAAAGATTTCATGGAAGAATATGCCTTAGACGCTACGGCTATTCAATGTTGGACTTCATTACAACAAAATTACGGTTGTAACGTGTGTACCAGCATGAGTATCATGAGCGAGAACATGCTTCCAAGTGCCTGCGAGGTTGACGTAACAGGAACCTTGAGTATGTATGCGATGCAATTGGCTTCGGGTTCTCCAAGTGCATTGGTAGACTGGAATAACAACTATGCTGACGATCCTGAAAAATGTGTTTTATTCCACTGTGGAAACTGGGCAAAATCATTCCTGCCGGACATTCAATTGAGCACCGCTCCTATCTTAGGAACAACTGTGGGGGTAGAAAACACTTATGGCGCCTTAGACGGAAGAACACCTGCTATGCCGCTTACTTATGGTCGAATCAGTACGGATGACCCTAAAGGAATCATTAAGGTTTACATTGGCGAAGGCGAATTGACAAACGATAGCTTAGAAACTTTCGGAAACAGAGCCGTTGCGCAAATCCCGGATTTACAAGGACTAATGCAATACGTTTGTAAAAACGGATTTGAACACCACGTGGTGATGAATGCGTCAAAAACAGCAGCCATCTTAGAAGAAGCCTTAGGAAATTACATGGGCTGGGAAGTTTACAAACACTAAAAGAATCAAGATGCACATCGAAAATTTAAAACGAAAATCCATTGAGAGTAGAAAAAAAATACTCAAATACATCTTCAATGCCAAAGCAGGTCACACCGGTGGAAGTCTTTCTATTTTAGACATTCTGAATGTATTGTACAATGATGTAATGAACGTTTCCCCTGAGAATTTCGATTCTAACACCAGAGACCGATTCATCCAGAGTAAAGGACATTGTGTGGAAGCATTGTACGTTGTTTTGGCCGACAAAGGTTTTTTCCCTGAAGAAGATTTATTGACTATGTGCCAATACAAATCCCCTTATATAGGACACCCAACCAAATCTATTCCCGGTATTGAACAAAATACCGGTGGATTAGGTCACGGTTTACCTATTTGTGCCGGAGCTGCTTTGGCTGCCAAAAAAGACAATTCGCCAACAAAAGTCTTTACAATTCTAGGTGACGGAGAAATGGCCGAAGGTTCTAACTGGGAAGCGATGATGTTTGCTGCTCATTATAAACTGGATAATCTATGTGCTATTTTGGATTACAACAAGCTTCAAATCACAGCTGCTAATGAAGATGTGATGGGCTTAGAACCCATTGATCAAAAATTAGAAGCCTTTGGTTGGGCAGTAAAACATGTGGATGGACATAATATCGAAAAGCTTTTAGAAACCTTCAGAGGACTTCCGTTAGAAAAAGGAAAACCAACGTTTATCATAGCCCATACCATCAAAGGAAAAGGAATCAGCTACATGGAAAATGTATTGAAATGGCATCATGGCGTTCCATCAAAAGAACAATACGATTTGGCTATCGAAGAATTAGACCAACAATTACAAGAACTTGAAACTGTCTCAAAATAATGGAAGAAATAAAAACAATTGATGCCGCTAATCTCGAAGTCTTTTCTGAAGTGTTGCAGTCATTAGCCGCAACCGACAGAGATATCATGGTGGTTACGAGTGATTCCCGTGGCTCGGGAAAGTTAGTCCCTTTTGGACAAAAATATCCCGAACAAATTGTTGAAGTGGGTATTGCCGAACAAAACCTGGTAGGCGTTGCTACAGGATTAGCCAGTATGGGTAAAAAAGCATTTGCCGTTTCTCCAGCCTGTTTCCTTACGGCACGAGCATTGGAACAAATTAAAAATGACGTGGCTTATTCAGACAATCCTGTGAAACTAATAGGTATTAGTGCCGGGGTAAGTTATGGAGCATTAGGAACCACACATCATAGTTTACACGATTATGCGGTGCTGAGAGCCATCAATAATATTACTATTGTTGCTCCTGCAGATAATTTTGAAACTGCCGAAGCCATCAAACAAGCTGCCCAAATGACCAGCCCTATTTACCTTCGTTTTGGAAAAAAAACAATGCCTGCCAATTTAGCAACAAACTCAAATACTGATTTTAAAATCGGTAAAGGACGTGTTATTCAGGAAGGAAATGACTTAACGTTTGTTGCCACTGGCGAAGCGGTACTTCCATGTGTTGAAGCGGCTAAACTACTGGAAAAAGAACACAATATTTCCTGTAAAATAATCAGTTTACACACCATTAAACCTTTGGATACCGAATTATTATTGGCGTCTGCTGCCAATGGAAACCCTGTTATTACAGTTGAAGAACACTCCATTAATGGCGGATTGGGCGAAGCTGTGGCTTCTTTATTATTCCAAAACGGATGCACTAATAAATTCAAAATCGTAGGATTACCTGATGACCACACCGTTTCGGGTTCACAAATCGAAATTTTCAATCATTATGGTATTTCAGCCGAAGGATTAAAAAATACTGCTTTAAACATAATCAAGCTATGAAGATAAAACAGCTTTCCTTAATTATTTTAACCGCAATTTTTGTTTTTGGATGTTCCTCGAAAGAGAAGTCTGAGAAGCCTAAAATTGCAGTTGTGGTTTCCACCTTAAACAATCCGTGGTTTGTGATGCTGGCTGAATCAGCTGCTGAAAATGCAAAAAAACTAGGATATGAAGCCAAAATATTTGATTCGCAAAACAATCCTGCTATCGAATCGGACAATTTTGAAAACCTCATCTCTTCGGGTTATGATGCCATTCTTTTAAATCCTACCGATTCTGACGGTTCTATTTCGAATATTTTAAAAGCTAAAACAGCGGGAATTCCGGTGTTTTGCATGGATAGAGAAGTAAATGCCGATGATGCTGCAACAAGCCAGATTCTTTCTGACAACTATTCGGGTTGTGTTTCTATCGGAATCGAATTTGTAAAAGAATTAAAAGAAAAAGGAAAGTATGTAGAAATCTTAGGTTTAGTAGGCGACAACAACACCTGGGCGCGCTCAGGAGGATTCCATTCGGTGGTGGATAAATTCCCTAATTTAAAAATGGTAGCCCAACAAAGTGGCGATTTCGATCGAAATAAAGCCATGGAGGTTTTAGAAACAATCCTGCAGGCTAACCCTGATATTGACGGTGTTTTTTGCGGCAATGATGCGATGGCAATGGGTGCGTTTCAAGCTTTGCAAGCGGCAGGAAAAGAAACTAAAGTCAAAATTTTTGGATTTGATGGTGCAAGTGATGTCATTGAAAAAATTCGGGAAAAGAAAATTGTGGCTACAGGCATGCAATTTCCTAAAGTGATGGCTCAAACAGCTGCCCAATATGCCGATGAGTATTTTAAAGGAAGAAAGGTATTTCCTCAAAGGGTTCCTGTAGAAGTCGAATTAGTAAATGCAGCAAACATTAAAGACTACTAAACATGAAAAAAAAGTATGTATATATTTTAGCTTTCGTAATAATCGCAATTTTAGGATACAATTCGGTTTATTTCAAAAAACTGAGTGTCGTTAAAAATGCACAAAAAGAAAATTTCGATTTTAAAGCTTACGCTGATTCTATCTATTTCAAAGGCATTTTGAAAAGCAAAAAAACGATTGCTTTAACTAATTTAATCACTTCGGTAAAAACCAATCAGGAAGCTGCTTTTAAAAAGTATGGAAACCGACTTGGAATAGGAAATTCGGCTTATTTTATGATTCAAAGCACCGGAAAAATCATTGATATCAAAGATGGAGTTTACACTATTGCCGACGAAAAAAATGGTATCGTTTACATTGACACCAAATACATTTTCGGGAATGCTTTAAGAGACGCATCGGGCTTAGTAAAACTGACTGATTTTAAAACCAATACTCAATTTAATAAAGTTTCAGAATCGTTGAACGATATTGTTCGAAATGAAGTCATCCCAAAAGAAATTAAAAAGGTACAAATTGGCGATAGCGTTTCATTTTCAGGAGCCATCAGACTAAGTAAAAAACAAACTTTGTTTACCGACCTTTTAATTATTCCATCACAAATTAAACTTCAGTAAATTGTTAGAAGCAATTAACATATCCAAAGAATTCCCAGGCGTAAAAGCACTCAATCAGGTAAATTTTAAATTTTATCCTGCCAAAGTCAATGCCATATTGGGAGAAAACGGTGCGGGTAAATCGACCTTGCTAAAAATTCTGACAGGCGTTTACACCCAATACGAAGGTGAGATTCAATTGAATGGCGAAACCGTTTCATTTTCGAATATCAAAGAAGCTCAAAATGCGGGAATTGCCATTATTCATCAGGAATTAAATTTAATTCCTGAGCTTAGTGTAACAGAAAATTTATTTTTAGGAAGAGAAATTAAAACTTCATTCGGACTTTTAGATTCCTCAAAAATGGAAGCAGAAGCCAAACGTATTTTTGAAAAAATTCAATTGAACGTTGCTCCGAAAACTTTGGTACAACAACTAAAAGTAGGAGAACAACAATTGGTTGAAATTGCAAAAGCACTACTTTGTAATGCCGATGTTATTTTGATGGACGAACCTACTTCCGCCCTGAGCGACAAAGAAATAGACAACTTACATCGTATTATTTATGAGTTAAAAGCAGAAGGCAAAACCATTGTTTACATTTCTCATAAAATGGATGAATTATTCAAAATTGCTGAAAACTATACCGTTTTAAGAGACGGAAACAGCATTGATGCCGGGGAAATGAAAAACACCACCGAGCAGGAATTAATTCGAAAAATGGTAGGCCGTGATGTGCTTATCGAGAAAAAAAACACCGAAAATCAATTCGAAAATACTATTCTAAAAGTAGAAAACCTAAACCTGATTCATCCCAGCAATAAAAAAAGAAAACTTCTTCACGATATTTCTTTCGAATTAAAAAAAGGAGAAATTCTGGGCATCTTTGGTTTGATGGGAGCCGGAAGAACAGAACTTTTAGAAACCTTATTCGGAATGCACCCTGCAAACAGCGAATATAATCTTGAAATTGACGAAAAAAGCACTTTCCACAAAAAGCCAAAAGATGCTATTGGAAATAGATTGGCTTTTGTAACCGAAGATCGTAAAACCGAAGGATTGGTTTTAGGCATGGATATTTCGTCTAATATCAGCCTGACGAATCTGCCTACGTTTGGACTTTTGAATCCTTCAAAAGACAAGGCTTCTTCGAAAGATTATATCGAAAAGTTACGCATCAAGACACCATCTGAAATGCAATTGTGCCAAAATTTAAGTGGTGGAAATCAACAAAAAGTAGTTTTAGCCAAATGGCTCGCAACCAATCCTCAGATTTTAATGATGGATGAGCCTACCCGCGGAATCGATATCAATGCCAAAAATGAAATTTACAATCTAATAAAAGAACTCGCAACCAACCAAATGAGTATCATTTTAGTTTCTTCTGAAATTCCCGAAATACTAGCGCTTTCGGATCGGATTTTAGTAATGGCCGAAGGGAAGATTAAAGCTTCCTATTTAGCCGCAGAAGCCAACGAAGATAAATTATTAAAATCAGCCTTACCTGAATAATTATGAACATCTCTATTAACCACCCTATTATCAAAAAATCGCAATCCTTGATTGCACTATTTCTGCTGTGTTTATTTATTAGTCTCATGTCTGATAAATTCATGACCAGCACTAATCTTTGGAATGTATTAAGACAAATTTCTGTCAATGTTTGTATTTCTGTCGGAATGACATTAGTAGTTTTAATGGCGGGAATTGATCTTTCAGTAGGTTCAGTATTGGGGCTTACCGCAGCAATATGTGCCGGCTTATTAAAAAGCGGACTCTCTTTTGAATCCATGGATTTATTTGTAGGCTTTACCGTTTTAGGAGCCATTTTAGGAGCCATAGTTATCGGAATGGCCTTAGGTTTATTCAACGGCTGGGTCATTACTAAATTCTCCATTCCTCCTTTTGTGGCAACATTAGCCATGTTAACAATTGCCCGTGGATTAACGATGCTTTATACCGAAGGTATTCCCATTTCTAATTTAGGTCCTGAATTTGAGTTTATTGGTTCGGGATGGATTTTAGGAATTCCGGTACCGGTTTGGATATCACTGTTCATGGTCTTAATCGTAGTTTTTCTAACGAAAAAAACCACTTTTGGAAGATATATTTATGCCATTGGAGGAAATGAAAAAGCAGCATTTTTATCGGGAATCAGCATTAATAAAATAAAATTGGCTGTTTATGGAATTGCCGGAATGATGGCGGCTGTGGGTGGTGTTTTAGTCACTTCGAGACTAAATTCAGCCCAACCTAATGCCGGTATGAGTTACGAACTGGATTCCATCGCGGCAGTAGTTATTGGAGGAACTTCGCTATCAGGTGGTGTTGGGACAGTGGCCGGAACCGTGATTGGTGCGATAATTATTGGGGTTTTAAACAACGGATTGGTTTTACTGGATGTATCGCCTTTTTGGCAGCAAGTGGTAAAAGGTATCGTTATTTTATTGGCGGTGATTATCGATAAAATGAATCAGAAAAATAAATAATACATTAATTCTTTTTCCACCATTAAGAAATTAAGACAATTAAGACTTAATGCTCCTTAACTTCTTAATGGTGAAAATATTTCTATTCAATGTTTCTCTTTTAAAAATTGTTTATTATTTAACTGAGCTTTTAAAAGGCAAATTTTACACTAAAAAATGAAAAAATATATTCTTGCCATAGATCAGGGTACTAGCAGTACCAAAACCATACTTTTTGACGAATCAGGACAGGCTGCAGCTAAAGGCAGTGTCGATTTAAAAACGAATTATTTTGACAATGGTTTTGTGGAACAAAATCCTGAGGATATTTTCCAAAATGTACTCGACTCCGTAACTGAATGCCTAAATGATTTTACAAAAAAAGGGCTGGCTGTTTCAGACATTGTTTCCTGCGGTATCAGCAATCAAAGAGAGACTTTTATCCTTTGGGATAAAGATGGAAAAGCATTGGCTCCGGCTGTGGTTTGGGCTTGTAAACGCTCCATTGCTATCTGTACGGACTTAATCCAAAAAGGACAAAATGACTTTATCAAACTAAAAACGGGCTTATTATTAGACCCATATTTTTCTGGTACCAAATTACTTTGGCTGCTGGAAAATGATGCCGAATTAAAAGAAAAAGTGACCAAAGGCGAAGTCTATTTTGGAACGGTAGATTGCTGGCTTTTGTACAAATTGACCAATGGAACCCATTTTAAAACCGATTACACCAATGCTTCCCGAACCTTACTTTTCAATATTCATACCTTACAATGGGATGCTGAAATTTTAGAAACCTGGGGATTATCCAACTTAAATTTACCTCAACCCTGCCCTTCTTCACATGATTTTGGAATGGTTGATTTTGGACAATTTTTGGACAATAAAACCCCATTTTCTATCCCCATAACTTCTTTAATTGGCGATTCTCATGCAGCTACTTTTGGAGAAGGCTGTTTCGAAAAAGGTACTGCCAAAGTCACTCTGGGAACAGGAAGTTCGATAATGATGAACATTGGCGACAAAGCCATTTTATCCAATTCCGGAATGTTGACCACCATTTGCTGGAGTACCGAAAACCGCGTAGATTATGCGCTGGAAGGCGCTATTGTTTCCTGTGGTTCCACTATCGAATGGTTGAAAAACGAATTGCAATTGTTCTCCTCTGCTGCTGAAACCGAAGCTATGGCAAAAGCCATTCCGGACAATGCAGGTGTTTATCTGATTCCTGCTTTTAGCGGACTGGGTGCGCCACACTGGCAAATGAGCCGAAAAGCATCTATTGAAGGAATGACTTTTGGAACTACTAAAAATCATATTGTCAGGGCCGCCTTAGAAAGTATTCCGTACCAAATAAAAGATGTGGTGGAAGCCATGGCAAAAGACATGCAGGCCGCTTTAAAATCAATATCGGTAAACGGTGGTATGACTCAAAACAAATTTGTCATTCATTTTTTAGCCGACTTATTAGGAATTCAGTTGAACAAACAACGAAATCCGGACGTTTCTGCCTTAGGAGCTGCCTATTTATCCGGTCTTAAAAGTGGTGTTTACAGCAGTATTGAGCAACTTTCGGCAATTAATAAAAGTCAAACCGAACAGGTTTTAGCCGACTTAAATAATGAATTGCCTACAAAGGGATATCTGGGCTGGAAAGAAAAAATAGTTACTTAGAAAATCAACTTTTGGAAATTTTTAAGAAAAATGATGCGATTCCAATGTTTTTAGACAAAAAAAATACTACTTTAGCTACATCTGAAATTCCTTTTTATGCTAAAACTATCTTATCTAAAAAATACTATCTTTAAAAAAGTATTTTTCTTTTTTCTAGGACTAAGCTTTTTAATGATTTCCTGCAATAATTCTGATAATGATCCGGATTATGTTCCCCCTACTTTAAAAAACTTTCCGGAATCCGGTTTATTAGGTCAGCCTATATCCATTCAAATAGAGAATATGGAAATTGGTAAAATCCAGGTTTTTTTCGATTTGGAAGAAGCAGATGTAAAATATACAGCTGATAATGAGATTATGGTAATAGTACCAACATCTATTAAACGTTATAACCCAACTCTTAAGATTATTGATTTAAATGAAAATAAAACGATATTAAGTTCAACCTTTACATTAAAAAAACCTGTAATTACTAAATATAGCAGTGATAATATTTCATTTAATGAAACCCTTACCATATATGGGGAAAACTTTGACACCAATAGAAACTTAATAAAGGTATTGGTGAATAATGAAATTGCTCAAATTCAAAATACCGACTTCAATAAAGTTGAAATAATGATTCCTACTAAACTTACTACTGCAAATCTGGAAATAAAAGTTCAATCCCAACTTCAGGAAGCATCTTCTACTCTGCCTTTAGTCTTAAAAAATCCAATTATTAAAGGAACGCAGCTTAACCAAGTTTGGTTGCAACAAACTCTTGATGTCAATATAGAAAACGTGAATCCTAATAGCGAATTTGGCGAAGTATTTGTAAATGGTATTCCATGTTATTTTTCTGCTAGTACCAACAACATAATTGGAATCACTATTCCTCCAGGACCATACAAAGATTTTTTTGTTACTAATATCACTTACAAAACTGCAGGATTAACAACAAGTTATGATTGTAACATAAAAATTTTAAACAATTTTATTTTAGTTGACCATATCGACAATGCACAAACTGAATTCAACATTTTCATTCATAATAATAAAGCATATACTTTTTCATATACCATTCCTGGAACTGATGAATTTGAACGTTATTATACTTTTCTTGAATTTTCCCCTGTCACTGAAAAATGGAAACAAATATCAACATTTCATTACACCGGACATATAGTTAATGCTGTTTATGATGGGAACAACACCGTTTACTTTTACAAATTAGAAGGTAATAGTCAATCTTATAGTCTATCAAAATTTAATATGGATACAAACAAAGAGACTGCAATAGATTTACCTAACAATAAAATTGTAGCTCCTCTCCTCTTTGCCTTTCATGATAAACTCTATTTATATAGTGGATTAGACAGAACCAGTACCTCAACAACTGTTCGTAATAAAAAATATGAATATTCAAAACTTGATAACACTTGGAGAGAACTGTCATCTTCAGTTTTATCTGAGCTGCCTCTTACTAGTGAACATGCTGTTACTACCCCTATCGACTATGTATTCATTGGAGAAGATATTTATATCTCTTATGGATTGAACTACTCAACATTTAAAATAAGTCCAAACCTGAGTGTTACCAAAACCCCTTATGCACTCAGTTTTCAATACGGAAATAATATTATTGTCAAAAGTTCCTATGATTATCTCTATAATACAAAAACAAATAAATATGTGGCAGTAGACATTTTAAATTTAACCGGATATAGCAATAATTTCTTCACATTAAATAATGAGGTTTATTATTTAAGAAATAGTTGGTCTATGTATTATCAAAACACTATTTATACCCAAAAAATAAGTAAACAAATTTTAAATGGATTGCTTTAAACTAAAATATACATTTTACACTTTCTTCTTATTTATTATTCTAAGTTGTAGTTCCAATAATGATGATGACATTGATGATTCGCCATTAGAACTAACTATTACTAATTTTGAATCTTCAAATAATCAGGTCAAAATTGAATGGGAAACAATTAAACCAAAAGGATTAATTATTGAAGATTTATGCATCTATAGATTGGATAAGAATCAGGAAACCGATTTTGTTAGTGAAAAGCGTATTGCAAATTTACCTTCCAACGAAACGACATTTACAGACTATGATGTACCTTATAAAAAAGAAGTCTCATACAAAATAAGAATTAATTACAGAGACGAAAGAACTACTCCTATACAGTTTTTAAATTTAGAAAGTGAAGAAAAAAAATTCACTAGACAAATTATATCATTCACTAATGTTCCTTTCCAAGTACAAAAAGATCCAATACAAACAAATATTTTCCATATTTTGGACAAAAAAGGGAATGGGTATCTATATAAGTATAACAGTAGCAAAAACAACTTTGAATACACAAAAACATTTGATAATGGAAATCTTTTAAATAATCGATTTCAAATAATAAACACCAATGAAATTTATATCGCAGATACTAAAGGTAAGGTTTTCAGGTTAAATGCCGATAATTATAACACTATTGGAACTTATTCTACTTTAATTTCAGACAATCTAAATGCATTTGCCATTTCAGGTAATCGTATTTATTATCAGGATGAAGAAACTTGGAATTTTTATAATATTTCTACAGGGGGAAATAATAAAGTAGGACTCGTTACTTCAATGGATTATTCAGAATACCTGGGTAATGATATTTTTCTGTTTTTATATTCACAAATTGGATATGATGCAAAACTTTTTGGTTTTTCACCAAATACTTGTAATAATTTAGATTGCTGGCCAACCTTTTATAATTTCCCCAGAAATCCAACTAAAACATATTCTGTTGATCCCAATATATTTTCCTGGAACTCCAGTAAATCCAAATTTATAACATCCATAAATGGTTGTGTCTTTAATATTTCTGATATGAATATAGAAAAAAGTTTAAGTGACATTACTGGAAAACGCTATTTTCAATTTGCTTTTGATTCAAATGATACTATTTATGCTTGTGTACAAGCAGAAAAAAAAATCCATGTTTTCAACTCTAAGTATGAACTAATTGATATTATTGATACAAAATTATTTCCACTTTTTCCAATGAAAACAGATAATGATTTGAAAGTCATCGGAAGTTACGAACCTATTTCTTATTGGAGTTTTGGATATGGTTATTATTTCAACTTTAATATAGAATGTGCAATAGAAACTATTAATTGAAATAAAAAAATGATTGTTATTTTTCCCAGCTACTGAACAAAATAAAAAAGGGAAATTAACAACAAACAACATAATCTTATAAATAAACCTAAGGAAAAACAATTCTATGCTGTTTATTTAAACCTTTGCCGCCCCTGACTTTCGATGACCATGACAAATGAAGGAAGAGCCATAATGATGGAACATGTTGCTTATTGGACTGAAAAATGAATCCTCGACCGCACAGATATATTCATGCAACGATAGTCTGGAAATGTTTTCCGTGCCCGCAACAGTGAGTAAAAAATGTAATCTAAATTACTTTGTCGAGTTACTTACGGAGATTCCTCCTTCGTCGGAAAGACAAGATTGCGGGAATAGTTTCTTTTTTAACTCGATGAAAGCAATTGTCCCAACATTTTAGTTCTAATAATTCCCAGAAACTAATAAAATTAGCCCACCCGGTGATACGTTAACTCAAGAAACATACTAAACAAAAACACACTAAAAATCAACAACTTAATTAATTCAAAAACAGTTCTGTATCGATATTTTCATTAATTTAATGCTAGAATACAAAATCATTTAATATCAAAAAAAATGAATCCACCAGAGTAGCCGAAAACTGCATATTGAAAGAGTAGGCAACAAATATTTAGGTCATGAAAAAAATTACATTATCTCTTTCAATGTTGTTTTTCATTGTAAATTCTTTTTGTCAAACACAAACTACAACATTTTCGAAAGAATACTATTTAGAAAAAAGTAAAAAGCAAAAAAAAACAGGATGGATAGTACTGGGAACTGGTTTAGGAATTGCTGCAATTGGTGGATTGGTACAATTGAGTAATTCAAACTCAAGCTCTTGGAATTTCGATTTTACCGGAGCTTACATTGCTATAGGTGGAGGTGTTTTGTCACTAGCCAGCATTCCTTGCTTTGTGAGTGCCGCAAAAAATAAAAAAATGGCTGTTGCCTTAACTATTGATAATCAAAATATCCTACTTCCTCAAGACAATAGTTTCACTTTTAAAAAACAACCTTCACTCTGTTTAAGGATTGAATTATAATAAATTAAAGATATTCCCCTCCTTTAGATATGTTCAAACCTTAGTAGCACTACTGCACAAAATAAAATTCGACAAACTCAATCCTTTAGTGTGGTAAATTTATAAATCGATGCAGAGTATTCACTACTAGCGCAACTTGACGAGATGCTTCCTTTGTCAACGGGATAACTTTGTGGTCAAGTTAAGGTCGAAAATTGTATTTCCCAACTCTTAACTTCCATCTTCTAACTCCCCAACATTTAAAGAATTTAGTGTTATCTTTATGACTTGAATCCGATATATTCAAACAACTTTATCTTTAAAATAGATTTTAATGAACATCAAAACATTAATACTGATTATAATTAATAGTTTAATTGCATTGGTAATTGCTTTATTGTCTTTTTCTTCATACCAACAGTTTTCAAACGTTTTAAACGATCGTATTTTGCTGCAATTAAATTCTATTAAAACCCTCAAGCAAAACCAGATTGAACATGTATTAAAATCAGAATGGGAACGATTTGAAGCTTCCGAATTGTACAACCAAAACATTGACACTACCGTATTAAAGCTTCCGGATAGTATTAAAAACAACAATGGAATTTACGATTTTACAGCCTACCATGTAGCTAAAAAAACAACAATAGGTTTTATCGCCCAGTCAAAAAAGGGTACGAAGATTAAAATTTTTGATTACAACAAAATAAAAAAAATACTTCTGGAACGTACAGGAATGGGTGACAGTGGCGAATCCTACCTTGTTGGCGAAGATTTCCGAATGCGTTCTCAATCTCGTTTTTATCCAAACAAAATTCCTCACACTATAGTGGTGAAAACCAAAGGCGTGACCAATGCTTTTAAAGGTATAAATGGCAGAGGTGTTTTTGAAGATTACAGGGGCATTGATGTATATAGTGTGTACAGTCTGATAGTAGTAGGAAACCTAAAGATGGTTATTCTGTCTGAAATAGATGTGGATGAGGTTACGATTCCGTTAAAAGAATTGAAGGAAAGACTTGCAGCTTTAACTCTTGGAATTTTTTTACTGGCTGTTATGCTTTCTCTTTTCCTGACAAGAATTATTACCAACCCAATTAAAAATATGCAAAAAAGTCTCCGAATTATGGCAGAAGGAGACTATAACCAAACCAATGAATTTATAAAAAATTCGAAGGAAATAAAGGAAATGTTTGACGCCTTGGCCAATTTGAAAGCTTCTTTGCAAGGTGCCGTAAAATTCTCTGATGACATTGGTAAAATGAACTTACATACCAATTTTAAACCTAAAAGTTCTAATGATTTGCTAGGAAAAAGCCTTTTAGCAATGAGAGATAAGTTGATAGAGTTTAGAAATAATGAAGAAAATACCCGAATACTATCCAAACGGATGCTGGTAAACGGTATGGAAGATGAAAGGCGCCGACTTTCGCGAGAGCTCCATGATGGTGTAGGTCCTTATTTAACCTCTTTGAAACACTATATTGAGAATAGGGTTCAAAATGAATCGAAAAAAGCAGAAATGAAAAAAATAGTGGATGATACCATTGCTGAAATCAGATTGATGTCTAATGCCTTGATGCCTGCCTCAATAGATGATTTTGGAATTGGAGTTACCTTAACCAACTTTATCGAAAGCCTAAAAAAATCAACAACTGTAACTATTGAATACGAAGATTTAACCCAACAGGAAAATTCTAATATTACAAACCATCAGGCGATTAATCTTTTTAGAATAAGCCAGGAACTGATTAATAATTCATTAAAACATGCTAATGCAAAAAATATCAGGATTACACTTTCGGAATTTGATGAATTTATTTCTCTTTTTTATTTTGATGATGGTATTGGTTTTGATATCAAAACTGTTAAATTAGGTTTAGGAATTACTAACATCAAAGAACGTGTAGAAATTTGCAATGGTACAATTACCATCAATGCAAATCCCGGAAATACAACTTTTGAAATTGAATTACCCGTAGAATTATGAACGAAATCAAATTAATAATAGCTGATGATCATGAGCTTTTTAGAAACGGACTTGCAGAACTGTTAAGAAAACATGACGATATAAAAATAGTTAAAAGTGTTGGGGATGGCATTGAATTTATGGAGCTTATCAACAGCCAATTAGAGGCTGATATTGTATTACTGGACATTACTATGCCCAAAATGGATGGTTTTCAGGTTTTAAAAGAATTAAAAACCTTAAATTCTGATATAAAACCTATTGTAATTTCGATGCACAATGATGGAAATTACATTGCAAAATGTGCTAAAATGGGTGCTTTCGGATATCTATTAAAAAACACAGATGAAGCCGAATTAATCCTTGCAATAAGGAGCGTTTATAATGGAAAAAAATATTTTAGTGCTGAAATTTCTGAAAAAATGATAAACTTTATGTCAACACAAAGCATCAGTGAAAATGTTTTATCCAATAAGGAAACCGAAGTTTTAGGATTAATTGCTAAGGGGTTAACAACTAAAGAAATTGCTACTAAACTATTTGTAAGTTCCCGCACCATAGAAACCCATCGTGCCAATGTTTTAAAAAAGTTAGAAGTAAAAAATACCGCCGAACTCATTAAAAAAGCAACAAAAATGAATTTAGTATAAAAATATCCGTATAAATACGGATGCAAATTGGGTAAATTCACATAATACTAAAACCCTATTACTGATTGTAAATTTATAAAAAACAATAAACAGTAATAGTTATGAAAAATATAGCATTAATATTAGGAGTTTTATTAATTTCATTTAGTGCATTTGCACAAGAGGAAAGTAATGTAAAACAAAGTGATTTAAAAGGTCCAGCTTATAAGAATTACAAACATTGGATGCACAAAACAGTGCCTACCAAAATATATTCAGAAAACAACAAAACATCACTTCAAGGACCTGCATACAAAAACCAACAACCGGGGAGAAATACTTCTAGCCAAGACTTGGTTGAAGTGAAAATAGGTGATTCTGAAAGACAAAAGTTGACTGGACCTGCATACAAAAACCATGGTCCATGGAGTAAAAAAGGTTAACATCTGACTAACTGAATGAGATCGTTTAGAGATTTATCTCTATCTAAAATCTGATTCAATTGACGATTACAAAACTAAAGAGGCTGTCTGAAAAGTAATTTTCGGGCAGCCTTTATTTATTATTAAAGGATTTAAAACTTGGTTATTTAAAAGCTAATTAGATCTCTTAAACCTCCTTCTTCAACACATAATCGTCAATTAATTAACTCCTTTCTAAATCAATTTTAATTTCGTCCAAATTTTTTGAATCAAATTATGAATCAAATTACAATCATTTTAAATTAATTTCTTTTTTACAAAATCTTTCTTTTGACGAGAAACAGGAATTCTAGTTAAATCATAAAGCAATAATACATCGCCATCCTCTTTAAGTAAGCTCTTCACATATTTTTTATTTACTAAATGTGACTGATGAGAACGAATAAATCCATAAACACTTAATATTTTATCATATTCATAAATTGGTAGAGTAGAAATAATAATTTCTCCTTCATCCGTAAAAAACAAAGTATAACTATTATCACTTTCGCAACGAATAATATTTTTAACATATATGAATCTGATTTCCTTAAGAGATGAAATAGCAATACGATGATGTTCTGAATTACTTTGATTTTCTTGCAAATGGTAAAGTAAATTTTGCAATTGTAAGTTTTGCTTTTTATTCTGGAGTTTCTCCTTAGTTTTAGTAACTGCTTTTTTTAGCTCTTCAATATCTATTGGTTTCAAAAGATAATCAATAGCCGAAAATTTTATGGCTTGAATACCATATTGACTGAAAGCTGTCACAAAAATCACTTCAAAATCATATGAATTAAGTTCTTGTAAAAGTTGAAAACCATCCTTCTCTGGCATCTGAATATCTAAAAAAACTAAATCCGGTTTATTATTTTGGATAAGTGTTATTCCTTTATTAGGGTCAGATGACGAACCAACAATGTTAACCTCTGGGCAATATTTTTCCAGCAATCGTTGCAGATTGATTATATTGTGTGATTCGTCATCAATGATAATTCCTCTAATCATTTTTGAGCCAGTTTTTATAATAAATAGTGACTTTTGTTCCAAAAGAATCACTTAGAATTTTCATATCAATTTTCTTCATTTTTGATGATTGATTAAATAATGAAATTCTGTCTTTTACTAATTTTAATCCAAAACCTTTATTTTGTGCTAAAATATCAAAACCTTTTCCATTATCAGATATCTCAAAAATTAAATCGCTATCTTTTTTAAATATTCTAATGCTAATTTTGGCATTTTCTTTGTTTGAAATTCCGTGCTTAACGGCATTTTCTATCAAAGGCTGAATCAAAAGAGGAATAATTTCTACCTCATAAGGACTTATGGTTTCATCAATCGAAAAAACATATACAAAAGGTTTTCTTAATTGTTCTAACTCCATATAATTATTGATACTTTTAATTTCGTTAGCAAGACTATCCGTTTCATTTTCACTAGAATTCAATATATTTCTAAGAAGAGTTGCAAAACCAATCAAATATTGATTTGCTTTTTCTATTTGATTATCATTCAACAATCCTTGAATAGAACCTAATGCATTGAATAAAAAGTGTGGATTCAATTGGGCATAAAGGGTTTTAAGTTTCATTTTCTGTTGTGCTTGTTTTCTTTTTTCTTTTATCCTAAACCAAAAAATAAAAACAATAGCAATAATAAGAAGACAAAAAATCCCAACTGTAATCTTAAACCATATTGTCTGATACCATTCTGCTTCTGTAAACCATTTGTAAGTTGCAACATATTGTGGATTGACTTTGTAACGAACTTCGAGCATATACTCCGTTCCTGGTTCCTTCAAATACATAAAAATAAAACCATTCGATTTTTTCCATTCCCCTGATTTTGAATTTATACTTGTACGGTATTCAAAGCTATTATCAGTTCGCTTTTTTTTACTAGGTTTTCTAAAAACCAAACAAAAATTTTCGCCTTTACTATATGTTTTTAAATTACCTCCACTACTTGTATCATAATTTTCAGGCCAATCATCATAGAATTTTGATTCATCAGTTAATTTGACTTTAGCTAATTCATCCATAGAATTATTAATAAAATCTTCAAAACTTAACTGTTTTTTAAAATCATTTGAAATTTTATTTATAATAAAAGGTTTTCTAGCACTTTCTTTCTTTTGTATATGCAATTTCAAAGAAATTTCTTGTCCTTTTTTTCTAAATAAAAGATCTATTATATCCCCTTTAACTAATGAATCAGAATAAAAAAAATATCCCGTTTCATTATATGTTTTCTTATAATAAACACTAAAAATAGTGTCATTATACTTTTTTGATTTTGTGACAAAAGCCCAATTTTTTACAATTTTATTATTTTTTAAAATCTGAATTTCTAGATTTTCCATTTTATATAAATCTTCAATTGCATCAAGATTACTATATACAAATTGCCCTTCTCTAATTTCAGTATCCCCTCTTTGGGAGTTGACTAACTTTAAATTTATGTTTTCACCTATTACCGTTAAATCATATTCAATTGGCACTTTATCAATAGCTCTTTTTTTAACTTCGCTATTATCTAAAATGAAGTTGTTTTGAAGTCGGATAGCAATATATTTTAGATCAAAATAACCATTATTTAAAGGTTGATCATTTCCATTTCTTGATTGAGCAAAACTCAATGAACAAAATAGTAAAAGTAGATGGATATAATATTTCATAATTTTAATTTTTTAGTAAATAATACATTTTTATAAGGCAAATGTAGATTCACTATAACAAAGAAATATTGAGTTTTTGAATCAGGTAGAAATACCCTTGAATTAGGTAATATAATAGCAAATAAACCCACAATCATATTTTTAATTCCATCACATAATCTTCCATCAAATAGCCCAATCCAATTTCAATATCAATCTCTTGAATGATTTTGAAACCCATTTTGTGATAAAAACCTATGGCTTTATTGAATCGGTTGACGTTTAATAGAAGACTTTTAGAACCATTAACAATAGCTCTTTTTTTAATATTCTCAACTAACAACTTCCCTATTCCTTTTCCTTGAGTTTCAGGAAGAATATAAATTTTATGGATTTTTGTAGTATTCTTATTTTGGTAATGATACTCAAAAGAGGCGAAACCTAAACAAATATTATCTTCCTTAGCTAATATAAATTCATGTCCGTTTTTCATATTAGCTCGCAAGGCTTCTTCAGAATAAAAAGCATTAAGCATGTATTCTAATTGCGCTGGAGACAAAATTTCACCATAAGTAAGCGGCCAGGTTTTATGGGCTATTTCAGTAATACTATTTAAATCGACAACGGCAGCTTTAACAATGTGTATCATCAATAATTATTCGGTAGTAAAAACTCTATTTTCTTGTTCGCTTACCCGTATAAAAGTGGTTCTTTTAGTCAATTCTTTTAATCTAGAGGCACCTACATAAGTACAGCTGCTTCGTAAACCTCCCAAAATATCTAAAACGGTATCTACTACATAACCTTTAAAAGGAATTTTCACTGCCTTTCCTTCACTGGCTCTGTATTCGGCAACACCGCCTACATGTTTTTTCATGGCTGTGGCAGAACTCATGCCGTAAAACTGCTTGTACTTTTTACCATTAATTTCCAATAGTTCTCCCCCACTTTCGGTATGTCCGGCAAGCATTCCGCCAAGCATAACAAAATCAGAACCGGCACCAAAGGCTTTTGCTATATCGCCCGGAGTCGTACAACCACCATCACTGATAATATGACCTCCTAATCCATGCGCAGCATCGGCACATTCTATAATGGCTGAAAGTTGTGGATAACCCACACCTGTTTTTATTCGGGTAGTACAAACCGAACCGGGACCAATGCCTACTTTTATAATATCGGCACCAGCCAAAAGTAATTCTTCTACCATTTCGCCAGTTACCACATTCCCGGCAATAATTACTTTATCTGGAAATTGTTTTCGGGTTTGTTTCAGAAAGTTCACAAAATGCTCCGAATACCCATTGGCAACATCAATGCAGATAAATTTCAATAATGGATTAGCGGTAATAATTTCGATTACCTTTTTGAAATCATTTTTTCCAGTTCCTGTACTAACGGCGATATAATCATAAAAATCAGGAGTCGCATCTTCAAGAAACACGTTCCATTCTGAAACCGAATAATGCTTATGAATGGCAGTGAATAATTTATGCTTGGCTAATTCCTTAGCCATTTCAAAAGTCCCCACAGTATCCATATTAGCAGCCATAATAGGAATTCCACTCCATTTGGTCGTGCTGTGCAAAAACTTAAATTCCCTATCTAAAGAAACCTCAGCTCTACTTTTTAACGTAGACCGTTTGGGTCTGATCATAACATCTTTAAAGCCTAATTTAAGATCGGTTTCTATTCGCATAATTATCACTTTTTAATCGGTTATTGGAAAATAACTTTTATTATTCTTAAAAGTAATGAATTTTACGCGAGAATTATGCAATTAAAAAAGAGACTTATCAACTATATATTAACCGTGAATGGTTTCGTTTTTTCCGTAATTAGAAATAATGGATTCTTCAAATTCCAACCATTCTCTCCAACGTTTTTCGACATCAATTCCTTCGCCATATTTTCGGGCATAGGTAATAAAAGTAGTGTAATGTCCCGCTTCACTTTCCATCAATTCTCTGTAAAAAACAGCCAATTCTTCGTCCTGAATGTTTTCTGAAAGTACTTTGAAACGTTCGCAACTTCTGGCTTCAATCATTGCCGAAAAAAGCAATCTTTCAACCAAACCTGAAACTCGGCTTCCGTTTCCGCTTCTTTTCATGTATTGGTACAATTCGTTTACATAATCGTCTTTACGCTCGCGACCTAACTTTAATCCGCGTTTGATGATTAGATTATGTACCTGTTCGAAATGATCGATTTCTTCTTTGGCCAAAGCCAATAAATCTTTAACCAAATCCTGGTGTTCTGAATTATTGGTAATAATTGTAATGGCGTTGGTTGCTGCTTTTTGCTCGCACCAAGCGTGATCCGTCAAAATTTCCTCTATGTTTTTCTCTACAATATTCACCCATCTTGGGTCGGTTGGTAATTGTAATCGTAATACGCCCATGTTTTTAGTCTTAAAAGTTAAATAGAAAAGAAAAAGTCGAAAGTCAAGAATTATACTTTCGACTTTCGACTTTAAAAAATTTAAATGTGTTATTTTTAGAAAACGAAAATAGCTCTTTCGCTCATCATTTCGTTTACTTCTTCAGCTACTTCTTCAATAACATCTTCGTTAGTATGATTTGTCAATACTTTATCAATCATAGCAACAATAGTTTCCATATCTTCTTCTACTAAACCACGAGTTGTGATTGCAGCAGTTCCCACACGGATACCAGAAGTAACAAATGGAGATTTGTCATCAAAAGGAACCATGTTTTTATTTACAGTGATTTCGGCTTTTACCAAAGCATTTTCAGCATCTTTCCCAGAAATCCCTTTGTTTCTTAAGTCAATTAACATCATGTGGTTGTCAGTACCTCCAGAGATGATGTTGTATCCTCTTTTTACAAAAGCATCAGCCATTGCATTAGCATTCTTTTGCAATTGACGTGCGTAAGTAAAGAACTCATCTTGTAAAGCCTCACCAAAAGCAACCGCTTTAGCAGCGATAATATGCATTAAAGGTCCTCCTTGATTCCCAGGGAAAACAGCTAAGTCTAATAAAGCAGACATCATTCTGATTTCACCTTTTGGAGTAGTTAATCCCCATGGATTTGGGAAATCTTTCCCCATCAAAATCAAACCACCACGAGGTCCACGTAAAGTTTTGTGAGTTGTAGTAGTTACAATATGACAGTGAGGAATTGGGTCATTCAATAATCCTTTAGCAATTAATCCGGCTGGATGCGAAATATCAGCCATTAAAATAGCACCAACACTATCAGCGATTTCTCTAAAACGAGCAAAATCCATATCACGAGAATAAGCCGAAGCTCCAGCGATGATTAATTTTGGCTGCTCTTTAGTAGCAATTTCCTGAATTTTATCATAGTCTAAACGACCTGTTTCTTTGTCAACTCCGTAAAAAACAGGGTTGTAAACACGTCCTGAGAAGTTTACAGGAGAACCGTGAGTCAAGTGACCACCGTGAGATAAATCAAAACCTAAAATTTTGTCACCTGGTTTCAAACAAGCGTGAAACACAGACGCATTAGCCTGAGAACCTGAGTGAGGCTGTACGTTTGCATACTCCGCTCCAAACAATTCTTTAGCTCTATCAATTGCAATTTGCTCAACAATATCTACTACTTCACAACCTCCGTAATATCTTTTACCTGGGTATCCTTCTGCATATTTATTTGTCAAAACTGAACCAGCAGCTTCGATCACCTCATCACTTACAAAGTTCTCAGAAGCAATAAGTTCTAATCCGTGTATTTGTCTGTCTTGTTCTTCAAGAATAAGTTCAAAAATTTGTTTGTCGCGTTGCATTTTTTAGATTTTAAATAATTTAGCGCAAAAATACAAAAAAACGTTTGTTAAACAGTTAGATTATGATATATTTGATATATAATTTTCAACAAAAAATTAACAAAATATGCCAATATCAGCCAACGATACCAAAAGAAAATCCTGGATAGAAGTTCCTAAAAACAGTGACTTTCCTATCCAGAACATTCCTTTTGGTGTTTTCCTAACTAAAGAAAATGTCGTAACGGTAGGGACCCGTATTGGAGATTCGGCTATAGATTTAGGCGCATTACAACAATTGGGCTATTTTTCAGGTATCGAATTGACTGACGATATGTTCATTCAGGACACTTTGAATGATTTTATTTCAGACGGAAAAAAAACCTGGCGATTAGTCCGCAATCGTATCGCAGATATTTTTGACGAAAATAATTCCACTTTGCGGGACAATCCGGAACACAAAAGCATCATTATATTTAAAATGGATGAAATCGAAATGCAATTACCTGTATTAATAGGTGATTACACTGATTTTTATTCGAGTAAAATTCATGCTTCGAATGTTGGAAAAATGATTCGCAACGAAGAAAACGCCTTATTACCTAACTGGCCTCAAATGCCTATTGGTTATCACGGAAGAAGTTCTACCATTGTGCCATCGGGAATTCCGGTACACCGCCCTTTTGGACAAAAACTGCCACAAGGTGAATCTACTCCGGTTTTTGGTTCTTCCCGCTCTATTGATTTCGAATTAGAAACTGCTTTCATCACTACCGATGCTAATATCATGGGTGAAATGATTCCTATTAGCGAAGCCGAAGATTATATCTTTGGAATGGTTTTATTAAACGACTGGACAGCACGTGATATTCAAAAATGGGAATACATGCCTTTAGGCCCTTTTTTATCCAAAAGTTTTGCCAGTTCAATTTCCCCATGGATTGTAACTATGGATGCTTTAGAACCTTTTAGAGTTTCCAGCCCTAAGCAAAATCCGAGTCCGCTTCCTTATTTACAACAAAAAGGAAAACATTCTTTTGACATCAATCTTGAAGTTGCCATACAGCCTGAAAACACTGAACCAACCATTGTATCTAAATCTAATTTTAAATACATGTACTGGACGATGAACCAACAATTAACACACCACACCTCTAATGGTTGCCGAATAAATTCAGGTGATATGATGGGCTCAGGAGCTATTTCAGGCCCAAGCGAAGACAGTTATGGATCTATGCTGGAACTAACCTGGGGAGGAGAAAAGCCGCTTAAATTAAATGATGGCAGCGAACGTAAATTTATTAATGACAACGACACTGTTATCATCAAAGGTTTTTGCGAAAACAGTCAGGTCCGAATTGGTTTTGGAGAAGTTTCCAGTAAATTACTTCCTCCATTCGTTAGAAAATAATTTTAAATATATAAAACAAAAAGTCCCGTCTGAATTAACAAACGGGACTTTTTTATTGGGACAAAGTAAAAAGATTACTTGTTTCCTTTTTCGAAATCAGCAACAAACTGAGCTAATCCGATATCTGTTAATGGGTGTTTCAATAAACCGTAGATTGAAGAAAGTGGTCCAGTCATAACATCAGCACCAATTTTAGCACAGTTAACAACGTGCATTGTGTGACGTACAGAAGCTGCTAAAATTTGAGTCTCATAACCATAGTTATCATAGATATCTCTAATTTCCTGAATCAAGTTTAATCCGTCAGTTGAAACATCATCTAATCTTCCTAAGAATGGAGAAACATAAGTAGCTCCAGCTTTAGCAGCCAATAAAGCCTGACCAGCAGAGAATACTAAAGTTACGTTTGTTTTAATTCCTTTGTCAGAAAAATATTTAGCTGCCTGAACACCTTCTTTAGTCATAGGCAATTTTACAACGATTTGTTCGTGTAATTCAGCTAATTCCTCACCTTCTCTTACCATTCCTTCAAAATCCAAAGCATTTACTTCAGCACTTACATCTCCGTCAACTAAGTTGCAGATGTCAACGTAGTGTTTCAAGATATTGTCTTTTCCGGTGATTCCTTCTTTAGCCATCAAAGATGGGTTTGTAGTTACACCATCTAATACACCTAAAGATTGCGCTTCTTTAATTTGAGCCAAATTAGCCGTGTCAATAAAAAATTTCATAATTTATATATTTAATTGTTTTTAGATTATTTTTAAAAGTGTTTTTTTAACACTTGTTTTTCTTCAACGTTTGCAAATTTACAACTTATAATGATTCATCAGCATTTTTTCATAAATTTTATCTGGTAATATGCGTTTTAACACAATTGAGAACTTTTGCATGAACGCACCTACCTTATAATGGATTTTAGGATTCTCTGTTTGTATAATATTAAAAACCGCTACAGCCATATCATTTGGATTGCTTCCACTATCCACATGTTCGTCCATCATTTTCAAAGTATTCCCATAAGGAACTTCATAAGCTGAACCTTTAATTAAAGGCGAATGAAAACGCCCCGAAGCAATATTAGTTGCAAAATCACCCGGAGCGACATTGGTAATATTGATTCCAAAAGATTTTACTTCCATATTCAAAGCTTCCGTTATCAACTCTAAAGCGCCTTTGGATGCCGAATAAACACTTCTGTAAGGTAAACCCATATAGCCGGCAATTGAAGTAACATTAATAATCAACCCTGATTTTTGTTGACGCATTTGTGGCAATACTGCCTTCATCACTTCGATAGGACCAAAAAAATTGGTTTCGAAATTATTTTTGATTTCAGAAGTTGGAATTTCTTCCAAAGGTCCAGTAATCCCTACTCCTGCATTGTTAATCACCACATCTAATCTTCCAGTTGTAGCAATTATTTTAGCAACAGTAGCCTGAATGCTTTCCACATTTCTAACATCTAAAGCCACTAAAGGAAAAACAGAATTCAAAACCTTTTCCGGATTTCTGCTGGTTCCATAAACAATAAAGCCTTTATGATGTAAAAATTCCCCAATAGATTTTCCTATTCCTGAAGAACCTCCAGTAATCAATACTACTTTGCTCATTGTTTAATTGTTTTTTTGTTAGACTGGGCCAAAAATAAAAAAATCCTCCCGAAGGAAGACTACTTTTGGTAAATTTTAGAAAAGAATCTGGTATGCCTCAGCAAACAGATTAAATAAAAAAAGGCAAGCGACCTACATCGCACCGCTCAACCGCGTACCCTTGCTATGTTCCCATCCTGGGGGAGTCTGCAGGAGCTGGTCGTGTAGGACTTGCCGGTGCAAATATACAATCTTTTTATATTTTTGCAAGCCCTTTTGTGTGCTTAAAATAACATTGTATATTAGGGCTTTTAAAAATCAGAACATGAAAAAACATAACTTACTATCTTTCATTTTATTAGGAACACTGCTTTCTAATTGTGGAGATACAAAAAATAGAGAAAATAGTATATTTAATTTTGATTCTTCCAAAATTTCGGCACAATATCATCCTCAGGAGACTGTTGATTTAAACATTTTGAATCCAAAATCAAAAGCAGTTGACAGTATTGTGTACTATGTTAACGATGTTAAAATTAAAACAGTAAAAGGTCTTGAAAAACTCGCTTTTGAATTAAAAGATCAAAAATTAGGCTATCAAAACATTAAAGCCTTAGTTTATTTTGAAGGTGAAAATGCCGAAACTACTGCTAGAATTGAAGTGGTTTCAAATGTAACTCCTAAATTATTAAAATATAAAATTGTAAATACCTATCCTCACGATGTAGCCTCTTTTACCGAAGGATTAGAATTTCACAAAGACACTCTGCATGAAAGCACAGGTTCTGGAACCACCGCTTCAGGAGATACTTATAAATCTTTTTTAAGAAAATACGACTACAAAACAGGAAAAGTTTTCAAACAAATTGACTTAGAGAAGGATAAATATTTTGGCGAAGGAATTACTGTTATTAATAATAAAATTTATCAAATAACCTATAAAGAAAAAACAGGTTTTATCTACAATGCTGATACTTGGAAACTGGAAAAAACTTTTGCCTACACTAAAGACATCGAAGGCTGGGGAATGACCAATGACGGAAAATACATTTACCAATCGGACGGGACAGAGAAAATCTGGAAAATGGATCCTGAAACTCAAAAAATGATTGATTACATCAATGTTTACTCAGGAAGTTCTAAAATTAAGGCGGTAAACGAATTAGAACTTATTGATGGGAAATTCTATGCTAATATTTGGCAAAAAGATGCAATAGCTATTATAAATCCAGCAAACGGCGCAGTCGAAGCAATTTTGGATTTATCTAAATTACGCAAACAACTTAAAAGCGCAACTGCTGAAGTTTTAAACGGAATTGCCTACAACCCAAAAACTAAAACCATTTTTGTTACCGGTAAAAACTGGGATAAAATGTTTGAAATAACCATTTCTGAATAAGCTCCCACTATAATAGATAAAAAAAACGAGGAACATTGTCCTCGTTTTTTTTATCTAAAAATTAAAGTAATTATTTCAAATTAAAACTTGATTTAGAAACCAATTCTCCTTTATCAAAAACATTTATAAAATAAGTTCCTGCTACAAAATCTTTCCCTGGTAAGTTTTCTGAAACCTGAACCGTTTTATTTTCATATTTTACAGTACTTGTAAAGCTATAAGTTAAATCTTTACCATCAAAACTGATGTTTTTCTTCTCACCTAAAACATTGTTTTTACTATCGATTACCTGTACATAATAGGTTTTATCTCCTGATTGTGCAATTTCGTTACCAGCAATAGTAAAACTAATTTTCAGCATATTAGTTCTTCTGGCTTTTTCAGTTTCGATTTCTTTACCGGAACTTCTCACTTTATAAGCTGAACTTTGAATGTTCAAAACCGTTAATTTAGATCCTTTTTCAACAACCTTAGCTAATTCACTGTTTTGTCCTACTAATGCTTCATTGAATTTTTTAGATTCTGTCAAAACTACTGCAGTACTATCGCGCTGCGAAGTTAGTACCGTATTTTGTTTTTTCAAACCTTCATTTTCAGCCATCATGGCTTTCATTTTGTTTTGTAAAAAATTAAGCTGTGTTTTAAAAGCCGAAACATCACCTTTTGATTTCTTTACTTCAGCCATTAAGCTTACTACCTTATCTCTCTCCTGAATCAACTCGTCAGACATAGAAGTATTTTCGGCAATGGCTGCGTCATAAGTAGTTTTTAATTGTTCCAAGTCTTTTAATACAGATTCTTTTTCAGTTTCAGTTGTTTTTAAAACAGTTTGAACTTTATCTGTATCCGAAGATAATTTGAAAATATAAACTAAACTTCCCACTAATAAAACTGCCAATACAGCAATTACTGCTTTTAGACTTGAGCTACTTTGTTTGTTTTCCATTTTTTTAACGTTTTTTCGATTTTTATAATATCAAATTTAACAATATATATTTAACATATAACGTTGCTAAGGAAATTATATTATTTTTGAGGAAAAATTTTCTTTTGTATGGATAAATTTCTACCATTTACAATAAATGATCTAGCTAAGGTAACTAACCATAGAAGTGGAGAAATAAAATTTGGAGAAAAGATGCTTACGGTTCCTCATGGAGCCAACCCCATTTCCTATATTAAAAATACGGATGCCAAATATGTTCTATTAGGAATTCCTGAAGACATTGGAATCAGAGCTAATTTTGGAAGACCCGGAGCGGCTTCGGCCTGGAATGAAGCCATTAAAAGTATTGCTAATATTCAGCATAATCGTTTTTGCAAAGGAAACCAAATCATTGTTTTAGGACAAATCAATGTTTTGGAAGAAATGAAAGAAGTCGAAAACTTAGATTTCAACAATATTGACGACCGCGTTAAACTGAGTCAATTAGTCCAAAAAATTGATAAAGATGTTTCGCATATTATTTTCAGCATTGTTAAATTAGGGAAAATTCCAATTATCATTGGCGGCGGACACAACAATGCCTACGGAAATATCAAAGGTACGGCTCTTGCCAAAGGAAAACCCATCAATGCCATTAACTTTGATGCTCATTCTGATTTTAGAATTCTGGAAGGACGCCATAGTGGAAATGGTTTTTCGTATGCTTACGAAGAAGGCTTTTTAAAAAAATATTTCGTCTTTGGACTACACGAAAACTACACCTCAAAAAGTGTTTTAGATATTATAAAAAAAACAGAAGACCGGGTTCGATTTAACACCTACGACAGCATCAATATTCGAAAAGAAAAGAATTTCGGTCAGGAAATGATTTATGCTCTGGAGTTTATTAAATCGGAAAC
This sequence comes from Flavobacterium sp. GSA192, assembly GCF_006386525.1. NCBI lineage: Bacteria > Pseudomonadati > Bacteroidota > Flavobacteriia > Flavobacteriales > Flavobacteriaceae > Flavobacterium > Flavobacterium sp. GSA192. Next base: position 342,066 of record NZ_VAHC01000003.1, read on the forward strand.
ATTTGGGATTGAAGTAGATTTAGACGCTATTCCTAATATTGCCAGCAGCGCCATGACTTTAAGCGGTTTTTCGGTAGAAGAATTACGCCAGTTTGTTTCCTTTTTTGCAAAAAACAAAAATGCCGGCTATTTACACATTTGCGAAGGCGCACCCGATTTGGACGTTGATAAAAACAATCATCTGATAGGAAAACTCATTGGTTACCTCGTTACCGATTTTATAAAATCAAACTCAAATAAAAATATTTAAGAACTAAGTTCCTTATTTATATTTACTGAATACAAGCAATAAATCAGCATCAAGAATAATAATACTATCTTTGCACCGCTTATCGCTGTAACTGTTACAGGATAATTAATACCAAACTTATGTTATTCGAAGATTTATCACTTTCAAAAAGTATCCAAAAAGCCGTATTTGAACAAGGCTATACTAATCCCACTCCTATTCAGGAACAAGCCATTCCGCTAGTATTAGCAGGAAATGATTTAATAGGTTGTGCACAAACCGGAACAGGAAAAACGGCGGCTTTTGCCATTCCAATCATCCATCAATTACACCGAATTGTGGGTTCTTCAAAAAAACCAAAACAAATTCGTGCCTTAGTAGTTACGCCTACCAGAGAATTAGCAGTACAAATAGGACAAAGTTTTGACACTTATGCTAAATATACCAACCTTACCCAATTGACCATTTTTGGTGGTGTTTCACAAAATCCACAAGTAGATACACTGAAACAAGGTGTCGATATTTTGATCGCTACTCCGGGAAGATTATTGGATTTGCACAAACAGGGATTCGTTAACTTAGACCATTTACATACCTTAGTTTTAGACGAAGCCGATCAAATGCTCGATATGGGATTTGTGAACGATGTCAAGAAAATTGTAAAACTGACTCCTAAAAACAGACAAACTTTATTCTTCTCGGCTACTATGCCAATCGCCATCAGAGAATTAGCCGAAATGTTTTTGACCGATCCTGAAACCGTAACTGTTTCTCCTGTTTCTTCTACTGCTGAAAATGTAGAACAACGCATTTATTTTGTAGAAAAAGGCGAAAAAAGAAATCTTTTATACAGTTTGCTCCAAAACGAAAATCTTAGCGATGTATTGGTTTTTTCAAGAACAAAGCACGGAGCCGATAACGTGGTGAAAGCTTTGCGCAAAAAAAATATTGCTGCCGAAGCCATTCACGGAGACAAATCACAAAATGCCAGACAACGCGTTCTGGATGCTTTTAAAAATAAAGAAGTTGGCGTACTGGTTGCTACCGATATTGCTGCCCGCGGAATTGATATTGACCAATTGCCTTATGTTATCAATTTTGATTTACCTAATATCCCTGAAACTTATGTACACCGTATAGGAAGAACAGGACGTGCCGGAAATGGTGGAATTGCAATCTCTTTTTGCAGCAAAGACGAACATGGATATTGGAAAGACATTCAAAAATTAATCAAGGTAGATGTAAAAACCATTAGCGATCATCCTTATCCCTGGCATGCCGGAAGCCCGGACGCTAAAGAAGAAAAACCAAGAAATTCAAACAGAAGTGGTGCTGCGCACAAATCGAGAAAATCAAGTGCTTCAAAACAAAATAAAAAACGCTGGTATTAATTTCAGTAACTTTCACAACCGTAAATTAGTAAAACTATTTTACGGTTTTTTTATATTTCTGATGTTTCTTTTAAAACCACAGCATTGATAATTTTGTACAGCTGTTTAGAATCAAAAGGTTTACTGATAATATCATCAAATCCCGCCGAAATAGCTTCTTCCGTTACTTCTTCCTTATCAAAGGCAGTTAAAGCAATAATAGGTGTTGTTATTCCTTTTTCACGAATTAGTTTAGTAGTTTCAAAACCATTCATTTCCGGCATATTAATATCCATCAGGACCGCGTCAAAATATTCCTTGTCAATCAATTCTAAAGCTTCTTTTCCGGAAGCGGTAGTTGTACATTTGTAATTGAATTTTTCAATTGTTTTTCTGGTAACAATAAGATTAATTACATTATCATCGACAATTAAAATTTTGAAAATAGGACTCGACGATAAATCAACATTAATATTATTGATTATGGCATTCGTTTTAGCCATATCGCTTTCAAAACCTATTGTAAAATTAAAAGTAGTTCCTATACCTAATTCACTTTTTAAATAAATGGTACTGTCAAATAATTGCAAAAGCTGCTTTACTATAGACAACCCCAAACCTGTACCTTGATAATCAATCTCTTTTCTGCCAACTTGTACAAATTTATCAAATATTTTATCCTGATTTTCCGGAGCAATCCCTACTCCATTATCTTCAATTTTGAATTCTATAAAATAAATTTGATCTTTAACATCGACTAAATGTGCTGAGATTGTAACCGCTCCGTCCTGAGTAAATTTCAAAGCATTGCTCATCAAATTAATAATAATTTGAGAAAATCGTAATTTATCTCCTATTAAGTATTCCGGTATTTTATTATCTATTACAACGTCAATAGAATTATTGTGTTTTTTGGCTAAAAATGATAATGAGTTTTTGATGAATTCAATTTCATCACTGATATTAAACGTCCTTTTTTCAAGCACAATTCTGTTTTCTTCAATTTTATTTATTTGCAAAACATCATTTACTAAAGCTAATAAATATTTTGCCGAAAACTTCAGCGATTTTAAATGGGGACTTTCAGATAATTCCCGATGTTCATCTTCTAACATATTAGTAATTCCGATTACACCATACAGCGGAGTACGTAATTCGTGCGTAATAGTAGATACAAACTGAGATTTTAACTTAGAACCTTCTTCAGCTTTTTCTTTGGCAAGTTGTAATTCTTTATTTTTATTAATTAATTCGATATTCTTTTCTTTCTTAAGATTATAATTTCGATACAAAGAATAAATCAAAAGCAATAAGATTACCAAACTAATAATCAACAAAATAGAAATCATTTTTGTTTTTTCTAAAACCTGAGCCTGAAGATTATTTTCAAATTCAATTTCGCTTATTTTTCTTTTATAAGCATCGATTTCAGAATTAACAATAGCAATATCAGCTGTTGATAATGGAACTGTATTTTGTTTTTTGCCATTACCTTTTTGATTCGAAATTAAATTCTCAGCTGTCGTTTTTGGCAATAACAAATTTTCGTTTTTAGCTCCGTTACCGTTTCCAACAGTAGTTTGACTAAAAAGCGATAAGGATATTAATAAAAAAACAATCCGTATCAAATACATGGTTATTATATTAGCTTCAAATATAAAACAATCAATTGATTATGTATTCAATCGTAAGTTATATTTTAACAAAAAAAATATAGATTTTAATAAAACTATCAATCGCTTTTTTTATTCGGCTACCACAATAATTTCTTCATTTTGTTGTTCCCATTTTCCAACTACTGATGTAGCCAAAGCATTCCCTAAAACATTAGTAGCACTACGAAACATATCGCAAAAATGATCAATTGGTAAAATCAGTGCAATTCCCTCAACCGGAATGTCAAACATCCCGCAAGTGGCAGCCACAACTACTAAACTTGCTCTTGGTACACCTGCAATACCTTTACTGGTAAGCATCAAAACTAAAAGCATAGTCATTTGAACACCCAAATCTAAATGAATTCCATAAGCCTGAGCTATAAAAATACTGGCAAAAGTCATATACATCATACTGCCATCCAAATTAAAAGAATAACCTAAAGGCAACATAAACGAAACAATCCTGTCTTTAACCCCAAAACGTTCCAGTTCTTCTGTAAGCTTAGGAAAAACAGCTTCACTACTTGTGGTTCCAAAAGCAATAATTAAAGGACCAATAATTCTTTTAAGCAAAATGGTCATTCGACCTTTAAGAAAAACATAACCTACTAATATCAATACAATCCAAATTGAAGAAATTCCAATTAAAAAAGAACCGAAAAATTTAAAATAGGTTATCGCCAATTCCTGAAAATCCCTCACAGCAAATACAGCAGCAATAGCGCCAAAAACACCTATAGGAGCAAATTTCATGACGTAATTAACCATTTTTAATACAATATGAGAAGTTTTATCTAAAGCACTAACGACAGGTTTTACGTAATCTCCCAAAGATGCAGCGGCTAAACCAAAGAAAATAGAGAAAATAACAATTTGCAAAATTTCATTAGTAGCCATTGCTTCAAAAATACTTTTAGGGACAATATGTTCTATAAAATTTTCGAAAGATATATTTTGTGTTTTGGCCGTTACCTCTGAAACAGAAGCCAAATCAACATTTGACAAATTAAGTCCTACTCCGGGTTGAAGCAAGTTTACAAAAAACATCCCTAATAACAATGACAGGAATGAGGCAGTAAAAAACCAGACTAATGATTTTCCTCCAATTCTCCCTACCGCTTTAATATCTCCTAATTTGGCTATTCCAACGACCAAAGTGGTAAACACTAAAGGAGAGATAATCATTTGGACTAACCGAATAAAAACGGTAGCCAACATTTTTATTTTACTACTAAACGATTGAGCTGCTTCTACCGCAAGTGAATTATGAATAATAACACCTAAAACGGCACCAAGAAACATTGCAATTAAAATCTGGAAAGTAAGATTTCCTAAAAGTGATGGTTTTGAGGTATTCTTTTGCGTCATTTTATCTAGCTTTAAAGTTAAAATCCGGACAAAATGTACAAAAAAAAGGTGAGTATAATAAAAATTAATACCTCACCTTTTTATATTTATTATATTACTAAAAAACAATATGATTATTTCAAAAATATCGTTTATTAATAGGTTTTATTTATCAAATAAAAATCTGCCAATACAATTGCTGCCATAGCTTCAACAATAGGCACAGCACGAGGAACTACACAAGGATCATGACGACCTTTACCCGTCATCTCGGTGATATTTCCTTTATTGTCTAATGAATCTTGTTTTTGCATAATAGTAGCCACCGGCTTGAAAGCTACACGGAAATAAATATCCATTCCGTTGCTTATTCCTCCCTGAATTCCTCCTGAAAGATTGGTTTTGGTAGTTCCATCAGCATTGTATAAATCATTATGCTGGCTACCTTTCATTTTAGAACCTTCAAAACCGCTTCCAAATTCAAATCCTTTTACCGCATTAATAGAAAGCATGGCTTTTCCTAATTCAGCATGCAATTTATCAAAAACAGGCTCCCCAAGTCCAATAGGCACATTTTGAATCACACAAGTAACAACACCACCTACAGTATCTCCTTCTTTACGAATTTGCTTGATGTAATCTTCCATTGTTGCAGCCATGGCTTCGTCAGGACAACGTACCGGATTGCTTTCTATTTTAGAAAAATCCAATTCCTCATAGGATTTATCCAAAGAAAGAGGTCCTACAGCCGAAACATAAGCATTTATCTTGATTTCAGACAACATTTGTTTTGCAATAGCTCCCGCTACTACTCTACTAGCTGTTTCACGAGCCGAACTTCTTCCTCCTCCACGATAATCTCTAAAACCGTATTTTTGATCATACACATAATCGGCATGACTAGGTCGGTAATTGTCTTTTATATGAGAATAATCGTCTGATTTTTGATTGGTATTTGGAATAATAAAACCAATAGGCGTACCAGTTGTTTTACCTTCAAAAATTCCGGATAAAAACTGAACATCATCCGGTTCTTTTCTTTGTGTAACAATAGCTGATTGTCCTGGTTTTCTTCTTGACATTTCCAGTTGAATAGCATCAAAATCCAATGCAATTCCTGATGGGCAACCATCAATGATTCCTCCTAAAGCTTCTCCGTGTGATTCTCCAAAAGTTGTTATTCTAAATAGTGTTCCGTAGCTATTTCCTGCCATTATAATTAATTTTGAACAAAAATACTATTTTAGTTTTAGCTTTAAAAATTAATGATTTAAAGATTTCAATCTTAGTCATAAAATTGCTTCTTTATTTACAAACAACAACCTATTTGTTAACCTTAACTTTAAGATAAATTCACGCTTAGAGCGTTAATTTGCATAACAACAAATGAATAAATCAATTGAAAAAAAGAAAAGTTGAAGTAGTTGTAATTTCCGATGTTCATCTGGGAACTTACGGAAGTCATGCCAAAGAATTATACAACTATCTGTCGTCTATAAAGCCTGAAATTTTAGTACTCAATGGCGATATTATTGACATTTGGCAATTTAGAAAATCCTATTTCCCTAAATCACATTTAAAAGTAATCCAAAAAATCATCAGCTTTGCTTCTAAAGGAACTAAAGTCTATTACATTACCGGAAATCATGACGAAATGCTCCGAAAATTTACCGAAATGAATATGGGTAATTTTATCTTAGCCGATAAAGTGGTTTTAGAAATGAACGATAAGAAAGCCTGGATTTTCCACGGTGATGTTTTTGATGCTTCGGTGAATCATGCCAAATGGATTGCCAAACTTGGCGGTTTGGGTTATGATTATTTAATTCTAATTAACCGCTTTTTTAATTGGTGTTTAAACAAAATGGGGAAAGAACCTTATTCTTTTTCTAAAAGAATAAAGGCGAGTGTAAAAAAAGCAGTCAAACACATTTCGGATTTTGAAGAAACTGCAACTGAATTAGCAATCGAAAATAAATACGATTATGTTATATGTGGTCATATTCACGAACCAAAAATTCTCAAAAAAGAGAACAAAAATGGTTCAACTATGTACTTGAACTCGGGAGATTGGGTAGAAAATCTTACATCTTTAGAATACAACAGAAAAAAGTGGAAATTATATCGATACCAGGAGTCAAAATATAATGAAACTATAAATCTTACCGAGAAAGAAGAACTTACTGGAGAACAACTAATTGCATCAATAATCCTTTCAAAATAAAACTTCATAATCCTTTTTTTGCTAAAAAAAGATGGGAATTCTATAAAATTTTATAATTATATAATAAACTTAGCGTTTGATAATAATTGTAAATTTGTAATAAAATAAAACAAAACTTTATTTATGAAAAAAATTATTTTATCAGCTTTTATGCTAATGGGATTAGCATTTAGCACACAAGCACAGGAAATTTCAAAAAATGCTTTAGGTTTGCGTTTGGGTGACAATGATGGTTTTGGTGGTGAGATTTCATACCAAAGAGGATTGTCTGACAACAACCGTTTAGAATTAGATTTGGGATGGAGAAACAGCAACAATGTTGATGCTTTCAAATTAACAGGAGTTTACCAATGGGTTTGGAACATTGACGGAGGTTTCAACTGGTACGCTGGTGTTGGTGGAGGAGTTGGAAATTGGGCTGTAAAAAACGCCGATTACGACAAAACCTTTGCTTTTGTAGCTGGTAATTTAGGTATAGAATACAATTTCGATGAAGTGCCAATTCAACTTTCTTTAGACATCAGACCTGAATTGTATTTTGCTGATAATTATTATGGAGACAATTTTGGTCCAGATTTAGCTTTAGGTATCAGATACCGCTTCTAATCTAAAAAAGAATTACATATTAAAAATGCCACTTGCTAGTGGCATTTTCTATTTTATAACAATTTGCTTTTTCGAATTGATTTTCACTACAGTATAAGGATAAGTAATTTGTTGAATCAACATTGCTCCCGGTTCAGGCTTTGTTTCTTTTAGAGTGATAACAATTTCGGTTTCAGTTTCAGTAACATTATCAACTGTTATCGAATAACCGCCAGTATTTTTTTCGCCCATATTCAATACAACAAAATTAGATTGCTGAACATCATCAGTATTAATTTTGCCTTTGAGTTTTTCGTCGTTTAACAACATTTTAATTTCATTGGATTCTGATAGAATTTCATAAAAATTAATATTTGCTCCTCCGTCGTTTTGCTGTAATAAAACTTCGTACAAAGGTTTATTCACATTAGTTCTTTGTGTGGTACTACAGGAAAACATCACTAAAAGCATTGCTACCGAAACTAACGTTTTTTTCATTTTTATCGAAATATCAATTAGCGATTTAATCATCATGGGGTTTCGTCGAATGTTTGGCTTTTTTAGTGTATTTTTTAATTGCTTTTTCATAAATATCAATATAAATAGGCAAAATATGTTTGATGTCAAACTTCTTAGCTACCGTTAAGGCATTCTCTTTGAATTGGGCTAAAACGGTATCGTCTTTTAATATTTTCAAGGCATTTTCGGCCATTTCGTCAATATTACCTACAGTACTTAAATAACCGGAAACTCCCTCAAAATTCACCTCAGGCAAACCTCCTGAATTACTTGAAATAACTGGCACTCCCCAAGCCATTGCTTCCAGAGCAGCTAATCCAAAACTCTCTGTTTCTGACGGTAATAAAAACAAATCCGAATTGCTTAAAATTTTATCAATTTCGTTACTGTTACCAAAAAAGATTACCTTCTCTAATATCCCTAATTCCTGACACAATAATTCCGCCTTTTCTTTTTCCGGTCCATCGCCTACCATCAATAATTTGGCTGGAATTTCTTTTTGTATTTTGTAAAAAATTCGAATAATATCCGGAATGCGTTTTACTTTTCTAAAATTAGAAATATGTGTAATAATACGCTCTTCGGGTTTAGCAATAAGCGTTCGCTGGCAAGGAATATTATAATCTTTTACGTTTTTGTCTAACTCAATAAAGTTAGGTATAACATGAATATCTCTCTTGATATTAAACAATTTATAGGTATCTTCTTTTAAACTTTGAGAAACAGAAGTTACCACATCTGATTTATTGATGCTAAAACTCACCGCAGGTTTATAATGCGGATGATTCCCCACCAAAGTAATATCTGTTCCGTGAAGTGTTGTAATCATTGGGATTTCAATTCCTTCATTTTTAAGCATTTGCTTAGCCATATAACCTGCATAAGCGTGAGGAATAGCATAGTGTACATGCAACAACTCTATTTTATAAAGTTTGACCATATCGACCAGTTTACTCGATAAGGCTAATTCATAAGGTTGATAATGAAATAAAGGATACTCGGGAACGTTTACTTCGTGATAATGCACATTAGGATTCAACAAAGCCAGACGCACTGGCTGACTGTAGGTTATAAAATGAACTTCATGTCCTAAACGAGCTAATTCTAAACCTAATTCGGTAGCTACAACACCACTTCCTCCAAAGGTTGGATAACAAACTATTGCTATTTTCATGTATAAATTTTAGTACTACGAATGTACTGAAAAAGCAATAAAAAAGAGTTAAATTAAGTTAAAACTAAGTGTTTGAAACAAAATCATCAGCATAAAAAAAGGAGAACAAAATTCTCCTTTTCTATTTTTATTAAAAAAATCTACTGTGCCAGCTATCGGCTGCAGGAACTTCCCAGGATTCATTGTATTCCTGAATATTGTTAATCAGATTATTAAAAACAATTGTGTTTTCGGTAACCGCTTTATCCTTTACCATTTTTTTGAAATCAATCAATGGCTTATGAGCAATATGTTCTCCTAATTTAAAAGTTACATTCATTTTATCCAACAAATCAACTCCATATTTTTGTTCCAAACTTTGAATAAAAACCACCGAAGCATCAATGGAACAACCTGTAGCAGCTTGCACCTCCTGATTAACAGCAATAATAATAAATCGATTGTATTTTAATTGATAAGAAGCTTCTAAACTAGTTCCGTGTGCAGCCCAACCGTTAAGAAACAATTCTAAATCTTTTTCAATTTCAGAAAATTCGGCATCCGAAAATTTTCTATTTGATTGATAAATCCAAATTCTGGATTCTTCCGGTAAATTTTCAAATGGTACGTACATGATATATTAAGTTATTTTATTTTTATTAAATTCAAAATGAGGAAACCATACCAAATCCAAGTTGTTTTCCATCATAATAGGGAACAAATACTGATTTTCTATTTTTATGCTTTTTTGACGACAGCAGTTTATTTACTGCTGGATGCAACCAGTAAGCTGCTTTTGCACTCAAAATTCCTATACCTGCTCCTGCAATAACATCAGTAAGCCAATGCCTGTCATTATACATTCTAAAAGCTCCTGTTCCTGCCGCAACAGCATATCCTGCCACACCATACCAAGGCGAAACCTCTTTGTATTCCTGATACATTAATTCAGCCCCCATAAAGGCTATTGCAGTATGCCCTGAAGGAAACGAATCGAAACTGGAACCATCCGGTCTTTCAACATTAGTTGTCGTTTTAAGCGTTCCTACAGTTATTCCCATAATTAAAGTAGCAGTTGCAAGAATAATCGTTTTATCTCTAAGATTATTCTTCCCTTTTACACCAAAAGCTTCTAAAGCATATAATGAAGCTGCGGGTGCATAAAGAGTAAAATCATCTATAGTAAACTTTTTGTCGAAATTTTCATTAACCTCTTCCTTAATTTCAGAATTAACCGATTTTAAAAAATCACTTCCAAGCCCAACTACTCCATAACCAATTAAAACAGTGGGAATAATTAATTGCTTTTTATTAAAATGCAATTGCTCTTTGGTTTTTATCTCTAAAGTATCTGTTTTCTTTTCATCATAATTAGTCTGAGCTTGCAAAACAAAACTCATACATAGCATTATAAAAAAAACAGATTTTTTTAAAATCATATTTTTAGATAGTTAAAAAGTAACTACAAATCCTGTGCATTAGCAATTAGCTCAGCAATATCCATTACTTTCACATCTGCTTCTTTCTCTTTGTGTTTGATACCATCAGTCATCATGGTATTGCAAAACGGGCATCCGGTAGCAATTATTTCCGATTGAGTCTCTAGAGCATCTTCGGTTCTTTCGACATTGATTTCTTTATTTCCTTTTTCGGCATCTTTAAACATCTGCGCTCCACCGGCTCCACAACACAATCCATTAGCTTTAGAACGCTTCATTTCGACCAACTCTACATCTAATTTTTCAATTAGATCACGAGGTGCTTCGTAAACTTTATTAGCTCTTCCCAAATAACAAGGATCATGAAAAGTGATTTTTTTGCCTTTAAACTGACCTCCTTCAATAGTCAATCTACCGTCATTTAACAAGGATTTTAAAAATTCAGTATGATGAATCACTTCATAATGACCTCCTAATTCAGGATATTCATTTTTTAATGTATTGAAACAATGCGGACAAGCAGTAACGATTTTCTTCGCTTCATAAGCATTCAGCACTTCGATGTTCATCATGGCCTGCATCTGAAACAAAAATTCATTTCCGGCTCTTTTTGCAGGATCTCCAGTACAACTTTCTTCAGTACCCAGCACTGCAAATGGAACATTGGCACGATTTAAAATACGCACAAATGCTTTTGTTATTTTTTTGGCTCTATCGTCAAAACTCCCTGCACAACCTACCCAAAATAACACTTCCGGTTGCTTTCCTTGGGCCAGCATTTCTGCCATTGTAGGTACTATCAAATTTTCTGACATAACACTAAGTTATTTTGTTTATTGTTTAGGGTTTATGGTTTGTTACTGTTTTATAATTTTATAAATATTTGTTTTTAATCATACCAAAAACTATAAACAACAAACCATTAACTATTTTAGTCATTTTTCCAATTCAATCGGTCTTGCTGATTGTATGGCCAAGGCGCACCATTGTTTTCCACATTAGTCATCATGGCGTTTAATGTTGCTGGTGCAGCACTTTGCTCCATTACCAGATAGCGACGCATATCCATAATAATTGACAACGGACTTATGCTTACAGGACATTCCTCCACACAAGCATTACAAGAAGTACAAGCCCACAATTCTTCGGGAGTGATATAATCATTCAACAATGACTTATTATCCGGTACAAAAACACCTTTATTGGCATCGATATTTTTACCTATTTCCTCCATTCTATCACGGGTATCCATCATAATTTTACGAGGTGATAATTTCTTACCCGTTATATTAGCCGGACAAACCGATGAACATCTTCCACATTCGGTACAAGTATAAGCATTAAGCAATTGTACCCAATTTAAATCCTGAACATCACTGGCTCCAAATTTAGCAGGAACTTCGCCTTCTTGAGCTGCCGGTGCCGCAAATGGATCAGCATTAGGATCCATCATCATTTTAACTTCTTTAGTAACCGAAGCCAAATTATCAAACTCCCCTAACGGATTTAAATTGGCAAAATAAGTATTTGGGAAAGCTAAAACGATGTGCAAATGTTTAGAATAGTATAAATAGTTTAAAAATGCCATCACCATTAATAGATGTCCCCACCATCCTACTCGTTCTAAAATATGTAACGTACTTTCATTCATTCCGCCAAACATGGCAGGTCCTAAATGCTGTGAAACCGCAAAATTAAATGAACCAGTTCCTTCAAAATGAGATTTCCCTAATAAGTATAAAACTTCATCGGTTCCATTCATCGTAAAAATACAAATCACCAGAATTAATTCCATGATAAGAATCAAATTGGCATCCTTTTTAGGCCACCCCAATAATTCCGCTTTATTTAATCGTGGTAATTTTAAAAGATTTCTTCTCGATAAAAACGCCACCGTCGCAATTAATGCTAATAAAGAAAGTATTTCTATAAAACTTATTAAAAAAGTATAAAAACCTCCTAAACCGGTCTTAAAGAAACGATGTGAACCCGATAAACCATCTATAAATATTTCTAACAACTCAATTTGAGTAATTACAAAAGCAGCATATAACATAAAATGCAACAAAGCCGGAATAGGTCTGGTAAACATTTTTTTCTGCCCCAAGGCAATTAACGCCATGTTTTTCCACCTTTGCCCCGGATTGTCTTTTCTATTCACATCAATACCCAGATTAATGTTGCGGTAGATTTTTTTTACATTAGAAATGAAATATCCAAAACCAACAATTAAAACGATAGCAAATAATATATTATCTAAATAACTCATGTCTTGTTAGTTTTTAACCTTCGAAATGGTATCATTAGGCGCTTTATAGGGCTTGTTTTTCTTTCCAAAAAGAGAAACATTAACATATCTTGTAGGATACAAACGAAGATCCTGAAGTAATAGTTCTAATTCCTTAGAAGTACTGGATAAATTATTATAAAAAACATCGTCTTTTAACAACTTGCCCATACTTCCGTTTCCGGCTTCTAAACCAGCCATGATTCCGTTTACTTTGGTCAAAGTTGTATTTAAACTCTTCACTGTTTTTCCTAAATCGGCTTTATTTAAAGAATCGGATATTTTAGAAAAATTACTGGAAACTTTATTAAAGTTCGCAACAGTTCCCGAAATTTGAGCTTTGTTTTCGGCTAACATCGAGTTAACTCCGGCAGAAGCCTGATGAAACTGTTCCATAGTTTTGCTCAACTCAGCTAAACTTTTCTTTAAATCATCCTGTGTTTTCTTGTCTAAAACATTATTAATACCTGTAATTAGATTATCGGCATTCACTAATATTTTTTCGATTTTGTCCTGAAGCGGAACTAATTTTTTACTCAAAGATTCGGTCATTCCTAATCGCACATTTGCTTTTAGGTAATCTCCTGATTCTATATTTGTTTTATCTGTAAAATTAGGCTCTATGGCAATTTGTTTTCCGCCTATAAATCCCGGTTCATAGATAGTTGCGGTACTTTTTTTAGAAATAGGGAAATCGGTATCAATTTGCAACTCAACTAATAATTTAGCTGTATTAGGATTTATTGTAATTTTTTCTATTTTTCCAATAACCAATCCATTTAAAGTTACCGGAGCTGATGGAGACAAACCTTCGACACTATCATACTCTACATACAATGTAGTATAGCTATGAAAAAGATCTTTTCCCTTTAAAAAACTATAACCCCAAATAAATAATAATATCGATGCAATTACTAAAATTGCAGTTTTAATCTCTCTTGTTAGTATCAAAATATAAGTTTTAGTGCAAATTTAATATAAATAATTAGACTTGGTGTTATTTAATTGCTTCTTGAATATCGATTTCATTACCATTTTTAAAAGCAACTAAATATGCCGAATCAAAACCTTTAGCTTTGGCTTCTGTTAAAAGATTTTTGGAAAGCTCATAATCAGAAGTTTGTCCATAAAAGTACTTATAATTTTTACCACTAGAAATCATCGATATGTCTTTTAAGCCTTTGAAGTTTTTAGGAGCCAACTCTAATTTTCTACGTGAAACGGCTAATTGTACCTTGAAAACAATATCGGGGTTTGATTTCTTAGGTTCTTCAACTGATTTAGTACTTGCGGTAGTGTCTTCTGAATTTTCAATCATTCGTTGTGATGGCTTAACAACTTCTGATTCCTCGCCTCCAAAATATTCGCTTTTATAACTAATGATTGCATCAGCAATAGCACGGGCAATATCATCCTGACCTTCTTCTGAAGCAAGAATATTTCCTTCAACATAATTCGAAATAAAACCCATTTCGATTAAAACTCTCGGCATATAAGCTTTGTGAAGCACCATAAAAGGAGCTTGTTTTACTCCTCCGCCTCTAATTTTCTTACCTAATGCTGCAAAACCATTTTGTATTTTACTGGCTAAAGAAATACTGTTATCCAAATATTCTTCCTGCATTAAAGTAAAACCAATCATCGTTTCGGGAGAATTAGGATCAAAACCTTCGTATTTTGTTTGATAGTCTTTTTCCAGAGTAACTACTGCATTTTCCTTTTTAGAAGCTTCCAGGTTAGACGCAATTTTAGTCATACCCATTACATAAGTCTCTGTTCCGTCGGCAGCAGTATTTCTATTGGCATTACAGTGAATAGAAACAAAAATATTAGCGTTAGCTCGATTAGCAATATTAGCTCTTTCGATCAAATCAATAAAAACATCGGTTTTTCGGGTATAAATAACACTGACTTTAGGATGTGATTCCAAAATTTTACCCACTTTTAAAACTACTGCCAAAGCAATATTTTTTTCAACATGACCGTTATAAGCCGCTCCAAAATCGTGTCCGCCATGACCTGCGTCCAATGTAACCTTAAATACCTGATCGGATTGTGAAAAAACAAGACTACTAACCATCATCATTAAAACAGCAAGCAGCACATCAGTTTTTTTATATTTTTTCATTATTCTCAACATAAATTTTTTACAAAATTACAAATTTAGTCCTTAATTTCTAGGAGAACTTAGTTTACCCTTGAAGTTTTACCGTCTTTAACTGCTACAATAAAAGCATCCGGAAAACCTTTGTTTTTAGCCTCTTTTTCCAACTTTTTAGCTTCATTAATATCAGATGTTTCTCCATACATATATTTAAAAAAGTTAGCTGTTCGCATACTGGACACGTTTTTCAGACCCTTAAAATTGCTTGAAACCAAACGCAATTCCCTTGTACTTACTGCAATCTGTACTTTATAAACTGAATCTGTAGCATTATTACTTCCAATATTTTTATTATTAGCATTCTCCGGTTTTACTGAAGCTATCGAACTGTATTTAGCACCTCCAAAATATTCATTCTTGTATTTAATAATTGCATCTGCAATTTGTCGGGCCATTTTTTCCTGACCTTCATTCGAATTTAAAAAAGCCCCTTCTGTTTTATTAGAAAGAAAACCTAATTCTATCAAAACACTTGGCATATATGCTGCATCCAAAACCCAAAGCGGCTGTTGCTTAACTCCTCTTGAATTTCGTTTTAACCTATTTGTAAAATTACTTTGGATTTTAGTAGCCAGATTAATACTGCTATTTAAATTTTCCTCCTGCATCATGGTTAAACCAATAAGTGACTCGGGCTTTTTAGGATCAAATCCCTGGTATTTTTCCTTGTAATTATTTTCGAAAAGAATAACCGAATTTTCATTTTTAGCCACTTCCATATTCATATCACTGCGTGACAATCCCATCACGAAGGTTTCTGTACCCGAAGGAGCATTATTCTTTACCGAATTACAATGAATTGAAACAAACAAATTAGCATTAGCCTTATTAGCAATTTTAGGACGCTTTTCTAATTCAATAAACACATCAGAGGTACGAGTATAAATAATCTTAAAATCTTTATCATTTTCAAGGTAACTCCCTACTTTAAGTGTTGTTTTAAGAGCAATTTCTTTTTCTCTATAACCATGATACATATTACCCGGATCTTTACCTCCGTGACCTGCATCTAAAATGATTGTAAAACTGTTATTTTTTTGCGAAAAAACTGAATTACAAAGAACTAAGATTAAAACAATGCTTAAAAGTGGATTCTTATAATTGAATTTCATCTGCAAAAGTTAATTTTAATTAAAACGTATTTCCTATAGAAGTATTATTTACTTATTTTTGACCCGCCTTTGACTGGAAATTAGATTTAATTTTGCCGAGTCAAAAATCGAGCCATAATTTTACAAAAATAGTATTTATCCCTTTGCGTACAAACTTATTTCATATCGTTTTACTATCCTTTTTCCTAACATTTGGGGCAACTAACATATATTCGCAAGATATAACAAAAAAAACGAAGCCTATTGCTATTCCTAAGCAACAACAAACTACAACAACGCAAAAAAAGCCCGAAATCACTGTAAATGACAGCATAACAAAGGTAAAAGACAGCGTAAAAACCGATAGTATTAAACCCAAAAAAGCATTTCTGGAAGGAAAAGTAAAATACAAAGCAGAGCAATACGCTAAAATTGACCAAAAAAAGAAACTAATCACTTTGTACGACAATGCCGAACTTTATTACCAGGATATTGAATTAAAATCGGGTAAAATTGTAATGGATTATGAAAAAAGCGAAGTTTATGCTGGTCGAATTAAAGATTCTTTAGGTAAATACACTCAATATCCCAACTTTAAACAGGGCGAAAATATTATAGAACCGGACTCGATACGCTTTAATTTCAAAACAAAAAAAGCCCTAATATGGAACTCAAAAACTGATCAGGGAGAATTTAATGTAAAAGCAGCTATTACAAAAAAAGAAAATGATTCGGTTTACTTTTTAAAAGGAGCTCGTTTTACAACATCTACAAATAAAGAAAATCCCGAATATTATTTCCAAACCAATAAGGTAAAATTTATTCCGGGTAAAAAAGTAATTACCGGATTAACTAATTTAGTCATTGCCGATGTACCCACACCTATTGCCCTGCCTTTTGCTTTTTTCCCGATGAGCAAAGAAACCAGTGTTTCCGGATTAATTTTACCCAGTTATAACGACTCAAACAATCGTGGATTTTCATTGCAAAACGGAGGATACTATTTTGCACTTAGTGACCATTACGATTTAACTGTGCTGGGAGATTACTATACTAACGGCAGTTATGGTATGCGATTTGAATCCTCCTACGCTACCCGATACAAATACAGAGGAAATGTTAACATCCGTTTTGAAAACCTTATCAATAGTGAAAGAGGCTATCCTGACTATTCCAGACAAAATATATACAACATTCAATGGTCACATTCCAGAGATTCGAAAGCTAATCCTAATTCGAGTTTCTCAGCATCGGTTAACTTAGGAAGTAGTAAATATTACCAACAATCTATTAATCAGTCCAATATTGGATCTTCATTAAACAACACCTTAAGTTCGTCAGTTTCTTACTCTAAAACATTCAATATTATTCCTCAGGCACGTTTGTCATTGTCTGCTACGCATTCGCAAAATACCCAAACTGAGACCATTAATATGACTTTGCCAACTTTGCAATTTAGCTTAGACAGAATGTACCCCTTTGTTGGAAAAGATGGTGTAAAAAAAGGTTTTTTCAAAAACATCAACTTACAGTATAATTTAAACGGACGTAATTCCATTACCACTACCGATTCGTTATTTTTCAAACCCGAAATGTTTAAAGATGCACAAATGGGAATGCAACACAGTATTCCTTTGAGTACTAACTTTAAATTATTCAAATATTTTAGTGCTTCGACTTCTGTTAATTACGAAGAGATTTGGTACGCAAAAACCATCCGAAGAGCTTATGATGCTGAACAAAGTGCTGTAGTTGACCGAACAGTAAACGGATTTGATGCTTTTAGAACCTATAACCTGTCTGCCAGTTTAGGAACTACTATTTACGGAACTTTCAATTTTGGTGAAAATAAAAAAATACAAGCCATCAGACACGTTATGCGTCCCTCTATTTCGTATGCTTACACTCCAAGTTTTGAAAAATATTACGACACCTATGCCTCTGATGCCAGCGGAACTATGGATAAACGATACACTCGATTTGAAGGCGGAATTTATGGTGCTCCGGGATTAAGCAATTCTAATACGATGGGAATTAGCATCAGTAACACCTTTGAAGCAAAAGTTAGAGATGCTGATTCAACGAAAACAGAGCCCAAAAAAGTAATGCTATTAAACAACCTGAATTTATCTACCAGTTACAATCTTGATGCCGATGGGGTTACCGCACTGGCCTGGTCTCCGGTAAGGGTAAGTACGGGAGCGCAATTTTTTCAAAACAAACTGAATGCTAACTTTGCTACCACTTTAGATCCTTATGCAATTGATAATTCAGGACGAAGAATTAACAAATTTAATATTGACAATGGAGGAAGTTTATTCAGAATGACCAGTGCCAATATTACACTAAACTATGCTTTATCAAGTAAAGATAAAGAAGATAAAAAGAATAAAAACACGGAGCAAACCACCAGAAATGGTGGTCGTGAAGACGACCTTTTCGGAACAGCAACAGATTTGAATGACAACAGACAAAGTTTATTTGATGGCAGCGAGGAAGAAGGCGAAGATACTATTTCGGAATTTTTCAATGCCAAACTGCCTTGGGATATGACTTTTGCTTATTCTTTTACTTATAGCAATAACAATCGTGAAAGCAGGATTACAGGAAATTCTCTAATGATTTCGGCCAATACCGATTTAACTCCAAAATGGAAAGTAGGAGTATCTACAGGATATGATTTTGTTCAAAACGGAGTTACCTATACCCAATTGCGATTTGAACGTGATTTAGCAAGCTGGAGACTAAGTTTTAACTGGACTCCTTTTGGAAATAACGCAAACTGGAATTTCTTTATCGGAATTAAATCAGGTATGTTGAGCGATATTAAATGGGAAAAACGCAACTACCCTACTCGTTAATCTGACTAAAATACAAAACCATTCGTTTCATATAAAACCCTATTATCATGAAAAAAGTAATTTTTACCGAAAAAGCCCCTGCTCCTATTGGTCCGTATAATCAAGCCATACTTACCGGTAACACCTTATACACTTCGGGACAAATCGCCATCAATCCAGCTGACGGAAGTTTAGTTACCGCTACTATCGAAGCCGAAACAACTCAGGTTATGGAAAATCTAAAAGCTGTTTTGGAAGCTGCCGGAATGACTTTTGAAAACGTTGTAAAATCAACTATTTTTATCATGAACATGAATGATTTTGGAGCTATCAACGGCATTTATGGTTCTTATTTTAACGAAAAAACCGCTCCAGCTCGTGAAACGGTTCAGGTGGCTTGTTTGCCAAAAAATGTAAATGTAGAAATTTCAGTAATTGCTATACTCTAGTAGCAATTGCATCTAATAATAATTGTGCTGTAGCTTCATTAGTAGCCAAAGGCACATTGTGTACGTCACATACACGAACAAGCATACTCACATCTGGTTCGTGTGGGTGACTTGCCAAAGGGTCTTTAAAAAAGAAAACCATATTAGTTTTTCCTTCAGCCACTCTGGCAGCTATTTGAGCATCACCTCCTATAGGTCCCGAAAGCATTTTCATTACTTTAAAACCTGCTTTTTCAGCTCTTCCTCCGGTTGTACCGGTAGCAATAAGCTGAATATTTTCTCTGGATAAAATATCTTTATTTTTGTTTAAAAATTGAACCATGTCAACTTTTTTTCCATCGTGTGAAATAATAGCAATTTCCATAATTCTTATTTATTAGCTACGTGATACGAAATCAAACCATCAATAGGTCTTCTTAAAACATTACCTAATTGTAAGTTGTATTTATCAAAAGTATGTTGCAATTCCTCTTTTAAATAATAAGCAATTGAACCAATAAAATGAACCGGAACCTCTTTGCAATTATCATATTGCTGAATGTAATTTTTCACAAAAGACTTCATGCCTTTACGAATAATTTTTTGACAAAACTCAGTTTCTTTATGCTGAATTAAAAACTTAGCGAAGGTGGCCAAATAAGCGTTTGGATTCTCTTCTTTGTATAATTTGTTTTTAATAAAATCAGGATCCACATTGAACTCTTTTTCAAATTCAACAGCTAAATCTTTAGGCATTTTATTAAAATAATATTTTCTGATTAATTCTTTTCCAAAAACATTTCCACTGGCGTCATCCATAACGATATACCCTAAAGATTGTACTTTTTGATGCAATTGAGTTCCATCAAAATAACTGCAATTGGAACCTGTTCCCAGGATACAAACAATTGCTTTTTCGTCTTTTGGCGTAGTTGCATAAACAGCCGCATAAGTATCTTCTTCCACAACAATTTTAGCATTTGGAAAATAATCCTGAAAAACAGCAGTCAAACTGATTTTCATTCTGTCAGTTCCGCAACCTGCACCATAGAAAAATAAATGAGTAGCCTCTTTTTTGCTTTGTTGAATATCAAATCGATCCTCTAAACGAGCTACAATTTGATCTCCTTCCAGGATTTCCGGATTTAAACCCAGTGTTTGAGTTGTAAATAATATTTTTCCATGATCGTCTATCGCAATCCAGTCGGCTTTGGTAGAACCACTATCAACTATTAATTTCATTTATTTTAGTTTTTAGATTTGTTTTTAGATAAGCTGTTCCTTTTTAATTAAAAATGTTGTTTTTACATTAATTAAAAGAGGTATAAAATAAGAAAATCCCGTTCGACGCATCGAACGGGATTTTCTAAAATTGTAAAATATTATTTTAAACCTGCAATATGTACAGATAAATCAATTAATTTACTAGAGTATCCGTACTCATTATCGTACCAAGATACTAATTTAAAGAAAGTAGAATTCAAACCAATTCCTGCAGTAGCATCAATGATTGAAGTTCTTTTGTCAGAGATAAAATCTTGAGAAACAACAGCATCTTCAGTATATCCTAAGATACCTTTCATGTTAGTTTCAGAAGCATTTTTCAAAACAGCCATAATTTCTTCATAAGAAGTTTCTTTAGCTACTTTTACAGTTAAGTCAACAGTAGAAACGTCAGCAGTAGGAACACGGAAAGCCATACCAGTTAATTTTCCATTCAATTCAGGAATAACTTTTCCAACCGCTTTAGCAGCTCCTGTAGAAGAAGGAATAATGTTGATTGCAGCAGCACGTCCACCTCTCCAGTCTTTTCTAGAAGGACCATCAGCAGTCATTTGAGTTGAAGTTGTAGCGTGAACAGTAGTCATCAAAGCTTCAACAATTCCGAAGTTATCGTGAATTACTTTAGCTAATGGAGCTAAACAGTTTGTAGTACAAGAAGCGTTAGAAACAACTAAATCAGTAGCTTTTGCAGTTTCGTGGTTTACTCCCATTACAAACATTGGAGCATCAGCAGAAGGAGCAGAAATAATTACTTTTTTAGCACCACCTTTAATGTGCTCATTTGCAGTTTCGATAGTTGTAAAAATACCAGTACATTCAGCAACTACATCAACGTCAACTTCATTCCATTTTAAGTCAGCTGGATTTCTTTCAGCAGTGATACGGATGTTTCTTCCGTTTACGTATAATTTTCCTTCTTTTACTTCAACATCACCATCAAAACGACCGTGAACTGAATCATATTTTAATAAGTAAGCTAAGTGATCTACATCTAATAAGTCATTGATTGCAACAACTTCTACATTATCTCTGTTGAAAGACTCTCTAAAAACAATTCTTCCGATTCTTCCGAAACCGTTTATTCCTAATTTTACTTTTGACATTTCTTTATTTATTTATTGTTTATTATTCTGATTGAAAAATTTTCGCAAATTTAATAATTAATTCTGCTACAATTTTTATTAAGTTGTGATAATATCTGAAACTCTCAACAACTCTCTGTCGATTTCCGACTTACCTTTGATGGCTAATGATAATGGAGTAAGATTTACAGTATCATTTTTTAATCCTACCATAAAGTTAGACACTCCGTCTAATAATGATTCTACAGCTTTAACACCTAAACGGCTAGCTAATACCCTATCAAAACAAGAAGGCGAACCTCCACGTTGCATGTGTCCTAATACAGATACACGAACATCATATTCCGGCAAATTAGCATCCACATAATCTTTTAATTCGAATACATTTTTACCTATTTTATCTCCTTCTGCAATTACAACAATACTGGATGATTTTCCGGAAGCTTTACTTTTTTGAAGTGATTCCAATAGACGATCTAGCCCTAAATCTTCTTCAGGAATTAAAATTTCTTCAGCACCACCTGCAATACCTGCGTTCAATGCAATGTGTCCGGCATCTCTTCCCATTACTTCCACAAAGAATAAACGATTGTGTGAACTGGCAGTATCTCTAATTTTATCGATACAATCTACTACGGTATTTAGAGCAGTATCATATCCTAAAGTATGTGTTGTTCCGTAAATATCATTATCGATCGTTCCCGGAATTCCCATTACAGGAAAATTATATTCTGAGTTAAAAATCAAAGCTCCTGTAAACGTACCGTCTCCTCCGATAACTACTAAAGCTTCAACCCCTTCTTTAACTAAGTTATCATGTGCTTTTTTTCTTCCTTCAGCAGTTCTGAATTCAGATGAACGAGCCGATTTTAAAATCGTTCCTCCTTTATTAATAATATTATTTACACTACGAGGTCCCATTTCTTTGAAGTCTCCTTCAATCATCCCTTGGTATCCTCTGTAAATCCCAACACATTCTATATTATGATAAGCACAAGTTCGAACTACAGAACGTATCGCGGCATTCATTCCCGGTGAATCTCCACCTGAGGTTAAAACACCTATTTTTTTTATTGTTTTTAGCATAGTTTTAGTTTTGAAAGGTAAAATTAAGAAACATTAATTACTTTAAAAGGGTATGACTTAATATTTTAACTAATCAGCTTAAATTCAAACGTTTTCGTTAATAAGTTTCACAAAAAACAAAAAAACTGAACTTTTTTTTGAAAGAAATCGATTTTTAGATAATTTAACTAAGAATACCTTATTTTAACCTTTATCTAACATTTTAATAAAACAACATCGATTAGCAAACTACTCTTCGTCCTCGGCTTTAACCGCTTCTTTATTCTTTTTTGAATCAGCCTTTTTAGGAGCTTTCTTTTTACTGAAATTAATATACTCCGGAATTACATTAGAATCCTGAAAATACTCATTAGTATTACCTGTATTTTGAATACGGTATTTTTTAAATATCTTACTAACCAATTCCCTGAAAGTATCAAAATCAACATCATAAGTCACCCCTAAACCTTGGGTATAACCTATTCCCTGACCAATATAATTAATATCATTTTCTCTGTTGAATAATCGTAAATTCATTGTTCCATCCTGATTTACCCTATACAAAACTTCAACATCGCCTACTACTGCCGATTCATTAATTCCTCCAAAAGGAACCCCTACCTTTCCGTTAATAGAAATACGCTCATTAATTTTTGACGAAATAGTTGCTACTACTCTACCATCGGTTTCTCTACCAATTCTTCTGTCAGGAGAAACATAATTCAGTCCTACCTTAAACTTATCACTATCCGTCTTTAAAATATCTCCTAACAAACTGGAAGCGGTTTCAAACAAACTTCCCGAAAAATCAGACTGATTCACTCCTTCAGGACTCAAAAAACCTCCCGAAGAAAGCAAGTACAAAGCCTGTGTTTGCCTTACATCTTTATCGTATAATTTATATTGAATTTCCGATTTTAAAACATTACTCACCGTTGGGAATTCTATATTAAAATCAGGATCCGGACTGGCTAAATCTCCCTGAATACCAATAACTACGTTCACCGGGACTTTTCGGTTAAATGAAGAATTGTCCAACAAAACAGCAGGATTCGCAATGGTTTTGTAAACCGCCTGTAAATTCAACTGCGCTCGCATTGGATTCCCTTCCCAGGAAATAGAACCTCCTTTTTTTACATCAAACTTCTTATCAATTAATCCGCCGTATTTAAAATTATAAGTTCCTTCATAAGCCTGGAAGTCACCCCACATATTAAATTTTCCTAAAGTATTAATTTCAAACAAAAGTGAACCATAACCTCTACCACGCATTCCATGTCCTGAATTTCTATCTAATATCACTTCCACCTCGGCATCGGGCGTTATGTCCAAATCAAATTTTAACTCAAGACCATTATACTTTCGGGTATTTTCGACAATTCCCATTTTTTTATTATACTTTTCCTTGGGTGTTACAAAGTGAATAAAAGAATTCTCGCCTACACTCTCGGCATAATTAATAGGTATTTTAACGTCGGATCCCTTCTCTGATTTTGCGTCAATTTTTATCAACAAAGCATTAGTAGGTCCTTTAATCGTTGCAGCTCCGTTAATAAAAGCAGTTCCATAATAGGCCGCATCTTCAGAATCCTTGGTATCTAAAACCACCAGCCTTTTGGAAGTTATCCCAAAATCCAGTTTCCAGTCTGCAAAATTATTATGCTCAATACTACCATTCAATAAACCTCTGGTATTAAATTTAGAATCGGTAATGGTATTATTTCTAAACAAAAATGTCTCATCTACCAAATCCACTACTGAACGATCACTCAACTGATAATCAACATTGAGATAAGGAATAGTCATTCCTGCTTTATCTACAAACAATCGTCCGCTTATTTTTGGCTTATTTACATCTCCTGTTACAATTGAATTTCCTGTTACAAATCCTCGGATATTAGACAAAACGTCACCTCCTAACGAACTAAAAACACCTAAATTAAACTTATCCAATTTCAATTTTAAATCAAGAACCGTTTTCTTGTTGACAATTTCAAAACTTCCGTTAGCATTAAAAGATTCCAGATTATCATTTTGCAAATAAGAATTAATACTGAATTTTTCCAGATTTTGATCTCCTTCAATATCAAACTTCAAAGTTCCCAAGTCGGTTTTATTAATATTCAGTTTATCGACTATTAATGAAGCGGTGGGCTTATAAATCTGATTGTTTTGTTTAAAATGAATGGCACCGTTTACATTTCCGTTAAACACAAACTTACTGCTCAAAGGCGTAATTTTATACAAATCAACATCTTTAAAACTAAGTTCTAAATTCTTATTCAAATTATCTTTTATTACCCCATTTAAAGCCACAGATTGATTTTCGTGAGAAAGTATGATATTATCAAAATTGAAATTCTTAACCGATTTATCAAAAACTATTTTATTATCCGATCGGTCCTGTTGATTCAAATACCATAAATTCTCCTTGAATTTCATCTCTGATTTACTAATACCTACCACATTATTATTATCCTCATCAATGGTATGATATAAATTCAGATTGAAATAATCTTCTCCTTTTTCGCCTCCTTTAAACTCGGAACGAAACAGTAAAGTATCTTTAGTGGTGATGTTAATCAAGCTAAAATCACGCATTTTATAATAAGGCGTTTTGATGCTATCTAATTCCACATAAGCATTGTACAACGGATTTTTATTATCAATAGCAACACTAATATTATCAAAAGTATTCTTAGCATACACAATTTTAGGCGAATTAAAATTCATCTTAAATTCCTGACCATCCGATTTGATGTTTCCTTTAAGAACCGTATTGGTTGCCAACGCAATTTCGGGATATAAAATCTCAACAATCTTACTGTAAATAGTAAAATTAAACCTTAAAAATTGTCCTTTGTTTACTTTTTCGGGCTTAAAATTAGTATATAAACTACCCAGTGAATTCTTAGCCAATCTTCCTAATTGACTAAATTGAAAACGCCCTACCACTTTTCCTTCAACAATATCCGGAGAATCAATTGTTAGCGTACGAATTCCTTTTTCGTCAAAAGTGGAATTAATATTAAAATCATCAAAAAAATAAGTATCCTTTACATTTTGATACGAAGTCTCTTTTATATAAATATTTCCCTGTAAATTTTCAATAGTATTTCCTGTGACCTGTACCACCACATCACCTTTAAAATTAGAAATACTATCCTTTACAAATTTCAGCTTATTCAAATTGGCATGGGCCACATTGATATGAAAATCATATTTATTTTCTTTGGCACTTAAATCAACCAAACCATCAAATTCCATATCCAGATTAGGATCATCTACCGAAATTTGACCTTTATAATAAGGCAATTTAAAATTACCATTAACAACAATATTGCTGTATCTGTAATTTTTATAATCAACTGTATTGATAGTTCCTTTTAACTGTGTGTTCAAGAATTTCTCTGTAAATCCTTTTCCATCTACATTGACATCCATGGTTACTTTTCCTAAATCTTCACGATTTAAAAAAGTTCCAACATCAAAATTTTCAAAAACTACATTTCCGGTATAAGTCGCTTTATCAATAAAATCTATATTTGTCATCGAAAAAACCGACTGTACTCTTCCAATTTCTGATTTCAAATTCAGTGCTGCATCGATAGCTGTAGCTGTAAGTTGGGTGCTTCCTTCCATCCAAAAATCCCCCAATGTTTTTAATTCAACCGGTAGTTTTTTGCCAAGAACATTAGGAAGAAGGTTCACTAAATTATCGTAACTCGAGTTGATTCGGCTAAAATCGCCATCCATATAAAATCGCTGATGTTGTTTTCCAAAAATATTTTTGAAACGAATAGCACCTTCAATTCTTGTTTTTTTCGAATCAACTAACTTTAAACGATTTACATACAAATCGTTTAAAGCCCCATTAATATCGGCTCTGTTGATATAAAAGAAATGATTTTTAGCTAATTCATTATAAAAATAACGAACATCATTACTTGCTATCGAAGCCGAATGAATCTTAACATCAAACTTTACTTTATCATTAAAATGAGCAAAATCTTCAATTTTATAATTCAACGCCACTTCAGCTTTTATTTTGGATTCAGGCGTTTTCAAATCCAGATTTTTCAACTGAATTTTTTTCTTTGTATAGCTAAAAACCGTACTTAAATCAGCTACAAACAATCCACGATGATCTAAAAAAGATAATTTATCGATTTTTATATCCACATCCGGTCCATAGAGTTTAAAATCCGTCAATTCAGCATTAACCTTTGTAAAATCAACATCTTTTGGATTAGCTCTGTTATAATCATACAATCTAAAATGAGCATTATTAATATAGGCCTTATCGGAAATAAAAAGCGTATGCTTGCCGGAGGGTGGTTTTCCAGAATCAAAAGCATCAATAAAAACATCCATATTGGTTTTCTTCTCGTTTTTATAGGTTTTCATATCAAACAGAACACCATTCAAACGAATAGTTTTAAAAATCAAATCGCCTTCTAAAACCGCATTCACATCTAAAAGATTCGTATTCAAAATCTTCGTGTAAATCAAAGTATCCTTGTGATGATCTAAAATCAACACATTTTGGATTTTCACTCCACCAAAAACAGAAATTTTAACTTTATCAATATTAATATTAGTCCCAAAATCATTATTGATTCGTCCCATC
The DNA here is from genome assembly GCF_006386525.1 of Flavobacterium sp. GSA192. Lineage (NCBI taxonomy): Bacteria > Pseudomonadati > Bacteroidota > Flavobacteriia > Flavobacteriales > Flavobacteriaceae > Flavobacterium > Flavobacterium sp. GSA192. Next base: position 369,461 of record NZ_VAHC01000003.1, read on the forward strand.
AGGTATTTTCCCACTTTAGTTTGAACCGCCGGCAAAGATAAAGCAATACCAAGCATCAACAAAAGAATGATGAGCCCCAGAATTATACTCGAAGTTATTTTAATGGCTTTTTTGATATACTTTGCTTTTATTTATGAAATATTATTTTGCTTAAGGAAAGAGCAAAACCTTTAATAAAAATTCTTTAATTTTGGCTGCGCCGTAAAATTAAAAAAAATAAAATCGGTTTCTATAGATAATTCAAAAATTGTGCCTTCAAATATGCTAAATCCCGAGGTTTTTATTCTTGCTATCGAAAGTTCATGCGATGATACTGCTGCAGCCGTTTTATGTAACGACAAAGTACTGTCAAATGTTGTGGCAAATCAATTAATTCATACCCAGTACGGCGGTGTGGTTCCTGAACTGGCTTCAAGAGCACATCAGCAAAATATTGTACCTGTAATTGATGCTGCTTTAAAAAAAGCCAATATACAAAAAGAACAACTTTCAGCCATTGCATTTACTCAAGGACCGGGACTAATGGGTTCTTTATTAGTAGGTAGTTCATTTGCCAAATCAATGGCACTGGCATTGGGAATTCCACTTATTGCGGTCAACCACATGCACGCACATATTTTGGCGCATTTTATAGACGAAGAAGGTTATGACAAACCCGAATTTCCTTTCCTGGCCTTAACCATTAGCGGCGGACATACCCAAATTGTGAAAGTCAACCACTTTTTTGATATGCAAATCATTGGCGAAACCACCGATGATGCTGTAGGTGAAGCTTTTGACAAAAGCGCTAAAATCCTGGGACTTCCCTATCCTGGTGGGCCTTTAGTAGATAAATATGCCCAACTGGGAAATCCAAAAGCATATCCTTTTACCAAACCGAAAGTTCCCGGACTGGATTTTAGTTTTTCAGGTTTAAAAACGGCAATCTTATATTTCATCCAAAAAGAAAAACAAAAAAATCCAAATTTTATCGAAGAAAACACCAATGATATTTGTGCTTCGATTCAATATACGATTATCCAAATTTTAATGGACAAATTAAAATTGGCTGTACAAGAAACGGGAATTAAACAAATAGCTATTGGCGGAGGCGTTTCGGCAAATTCCGGAATCAGACAAACTTTAAAAGACGCTGAACAAAAATACGGCTGGAAAACATTTGTCCCTAAATTTGAATACACGACCGATAATGCTGCCATGATAGGAATTGTAGGTTATCAAAAATTCTTGTCTCAAAATTTCGAAAATGCTTCAGTTGTTTCTAAAGCGCGAATTCAATTCTAAACTATGCAATTATTTTACAATCCAAATATTGACCCGCAAACGGAATCCTTTTCTTTCGACAAAGAAGAAAGCAAACACATTATCAAAGTCTTACGAAAAAAAGACGGCGATATTTTATTTGTAACCAATGGCTTAGGCTATATATTCGAATGCGAAATCACCTTAGCTTCAGATAATAAATGCACGGTGAAAATTAATGCTGTAGAGAAAAAAGAAACGCCAAAATTCCATTTACATCTGGCGGTTGCACCAACAAAAATGAACGACCGCTACGAATGGTTTTTGGAAAAAGCTACCGAAATTGGTATTCAGGAAATCACACCAATTATTTGTGATCGCTCCGAAAGAAAAGTAATCAACAAAGAACGATTTGACAAAATCATCTTGTCAGCACTAAAACAATGCAACGAAGCTTACTTACCAAAATTGAACGAAGCGGTAAGTTTTAAAGAATTCATCAATCAAAAAAATACTGGTAAATTATTGATTGCCCATTGCGAAGAAACCGATAAAAAAACATTGAAATCGGTTTTGAAAGCCAACGAAGATATTACTTTACTTATTGGCCCAGAAGGCGATTTTTCGGTTAAAGAAATCGCATTGGCATTAGATAATAATTATGTTCCCGTTTCTTTAGGCAACACCCGATTAAGAACCGAAACAGCAGCGTTAGTAGCTTGTCATAGCGTGGTGTTTTTTAATGAAGAATAGTCCTTAGTTTTTGGAGTCCTTAGTCCTTAGTTTAGGATGAATTTAATTAATAAGGACTAAAAAAAACTAGGTACTAAGGACTAACTACTAAGGACTAAAAAATGAAAAGACTTTATATAGGTTTGCTTTTATTATGTTACACTATCTCTTTTTCCCAGGAAATTGCCTTGGTAAAATACAGCGGTGGTGGCGATTGGTATGCCAATCCTACTTCACTTCCGAATTTAATTCGTTTTTGCAACAGCCATATCAACACCACTATTAATCCAAAACCCGCCACGGTAGAACCTGGTAGCCCTGATTTATTTTCCTATCCTTTTATCCACATGACGGGACACGGAAACGTAGTTTTTAGTGAATCGGATGTAGTTAATCTTCAAAAATATTTAAAAGGCGGCGGATTTTTACATATTGATGATAATTACGGAATGGATCAATACATTCGAAAAGAAATTAAAAAAATATTCCCTGACAAAGAATTGATTGAAATCCCTGCTAATCACGCTATTTTTCAAAAACCTTATCTTTTTTCCAATGGTTTACCTAAAATACACGAACACGATGGTAAACGTCCACAAGCTTTTGGCATTTTTGTAGACAATAGATTAGTACTGCTATATACTTTTGAATGTGATTTAGGTGATGGCTGGGAAAATGCCGAAGTCAATAACGACCCAATTGAAGTACGTGAAAAAGCATTGAAAATGGGAGCTAATATTATGAACTATATCTTTAATAACTAATTCAAGTGCAGCTAAAACACGAAGAAAATAAGTTTCAACCAAGACAATTTCCTATCACTTTAGTTTGTGATAATATTTATTTCCAACAAAATATTGGTTCGCTTTTTAGAATTGGAGAAGCTTTCGGAATTGAAAAAATTATTTTCTTAGGAAAAGACATTCCTCTAAATCCCAGAAAAATTAATAAAACTTCCAGAAGTACCCATTTGCATGTTCCTTATGCCGTATTTGAAGAAAATGAAGTTCTAATTAATTACTTACGGGAGAATAATTATGAAATAATTTCGTTAGAAATTGCATCAAGCAGCAAAGCATTAAAAGAAGTGGTTTTGCCTTCTGATAAAAAAACAGCACTTATAATTGGCAGCGAAATTAATGGTATAAACGAAGCTCTTTTGGCAATTTCAAACCAAATTGTACACATCAATATGTTTGGTCAAAACAGCAGTATGAATGTGGTTCAGGCTGCAAGTATTGCGCTTTATGAATTTACTTCAAAAATGATTTGAGTTTCTTTATCTTTATAAACTAAAACATTGCTATGATTACATCAAAAACGATATCCAACGGAATCCTTCGCGCTTTACTAACCGTAGTTATTGTCGGTTTAATTTTGCTTTTTCTATATCAAATCAGTACTGTACTTACTTATTTGGTCGTATCAATCATTCTTACGATGATTGGAAAACCAATTTTAAATTTCTTTAAAAAACGATTAAAATTCAGCCACATCTTTGCAACTATTATTACGATAGTCATTTTTGTATTGATTATTTTGGGATTTGTTTTAATGTTTATTCCTTTAATTTCTTCTCAAGGACAAAATTTATCCTTACTAAATACCGCTGAAATAGAAAAAAACATTAGCGAATTAGTCAACCAAATCAAGGCTTTTTTAGATTCTCACAATATTGATTCTTCCAAAGTATTAAAGGAAGCTAATATTTCTTCTAAAATCAATTTCACTTTTATTCCTGATTTTTTAAATAGTATTTTAGGTACCATCAGTAGTTTTGGAGTGGGTCTAGGCTCAGTATTATTTATTACTTTTTTCTTTTTAAAAGACAGAGTACTCTTTTTACGTGGAGCTAAAAAACTAATCCCGGACAGTTATGAAGAGCAATTTTTGAACTCTTTCGAAAAAATCAACGATTTACTTTCTCGTTATTTCATTGGATTATTATTGCAATTATCTATTGTATTTCTTTTATACCTGATTGTTTTGATCATTTTTGGAATCCCAAATGCCTTAATTATTGCTTTTTTATGTGCCGTATTGAATATCATTCCTTATATCGGTCCATTGATTGCTTCTGTATTAGCGGCTTTATTGACCATGTTAAGTAATTTAGGAAATGACTTCCAATCTGAAATTTTACCTACGACCATCTATGTATTAATCGGTTTTTGGATTGTTCAGATTATTGACAATAATGTTTCGCAACCTGTTATTTTCTCAAAAAGTGTCAGTTCTCATCCTTTGGAAATCTTTCTTGTTATTTTAATTGCGGGCTTTCTTTCGGGAATATTAGGGATGATTATTGCTGTTCCGTTGTACACAATTCTGAAAGTGATAGGAAAAGAATTCATTCCTGAAAACAAAATCATTCAATTGCTAACTAAAGATATTTAGGTTTGGATTCTACTATTTTACAACCCCAAATTCAAGAATTTATTGAAAACCAAATAGGGAACTCCATTTCGAAATTAGCCCTTCAAAAAAATCCATTTCCTGATGTGGAATGGATTCGGATTTTGAATCAAATTGAAGCTAAAACAAAGGCTAAAGACAAATTACCAACTTGGTTTAGCACCAAAAATATTATTTATCCCAGTAAAATTTCGGTCGAACAAACCTCTTCCGAACCAACGGCTTTATACAAAACCAGTATCCTTTCGGGAGAAAATTTAATTGATCTTACCGGTGGTTTTGGTGTAGATGATTCTTTTTTTGCTGCCAAAATCAAATCGGTAGTCCATTGCGAAATTAATCCTGAACTTTCAGCAATTGTCAAACACAATTTTGAACAGCTGAATATAAAAAATATCGAATGCCATGCTGGTGACAGTTTTGAAACCTTAAAAACTTTGAATCGAAAATGGGATTGGATTTACATTGATCCTTCGAGACGAAATGATGCCAAAGGCAAAGTTTTCATGCTCAAAGACTGCCTCCCTAATGTTCCCGAAAACCTTGACTTTTATTTCGAAAATTCGGATGCCATCTTAATCAAAACCGCACCTTTACTGGATCTTTCGGCAGGATTATCCGAATTGAAAAACGTAAAAGCCATTCATATTGTAGCTTTGGAAAACGAAGTAAAAGAATTGCTTTGGGAATTACACAAAAATTATGTGGGCGAAATCAGCTTAAAAACCGCCAACATCAATAAAGGAAAAATAGATATTTTTGAGTTTAATATGAATCAGGAACTGTTTCCGGATTACAGTTTACCCAAAAAATATTTATTCGAACCCAATAGCGCCATCATGAAATCGGGCGGATTTGATGCAGTTGCCGTTAATTACAATGTGGCTAAATTGCATAAACATTCGCATTTGTACACCGCCGATGCAATCATCTCGTTTCCGGGCAGAATTTTCGAGATCACAGCTGCTTTTCCGTACAATAAAACCGAAATGAAAAATTATTTGGGCGGAAAACAATCCAATATTACCACTCGTAATTTTCCCGAAACCGTTGAAAACATTCGAAAAAAATGGAAAATTAAAGACGGAGGAAATTTATATACTTTTTTTACCACAGATGCAAATAATAATAAAATAGTATTAATTTGCGCCAAAATAAATTAATAATGAAAAAACTATTACTTACCGCTTTATTCTTCTTATCATTAAACACTTTTGCACAAAAAGATTGCGACTACGCAACTAACATAAAAGATTCCCTAGGAACCTACAAACTAACCAAAGAATACCTGATTTCTGAGAAAATTTTCGCAGGAACTTCCAGCTATATTTTTTACACTTTGTCTTTAACAGATGGTTTGCCAACGCTCAATGTGCAACTTATTCAAAAAAGCAAAGGTTTTATTAAAGCCAATTGTTTTGATAAAAACTCCAGATTGTATCTACAACTCAACAACGGAAAAGTAATTACTCTGGTGCATACCAATTTGGAATACTGTGGAAGCATGATTAGAGACGAAAATGGTTTTGACAACCGTGTCATCGTTGGAAATTTCATGTTTATGAAAGGAACAATGGAAGACTTGAAAAGTTCGCCACTTTCATTAATGCGAATAAAATATTTATCGGATACAGAAGATTATATTGTTAAAAAACAATTAGTTTCGGAACTAAATGGAAAAACATATCAACCCGAAACTTATTTTATTAATAATTTAAAATGTATCGAAAACTAAATCAATAGCCTACTTTATTCTTTATTTGATTTATCATAAAAAGCCAACACTTTCAATTTATCTGCTTGAAAGTATTGGATTTTATATTAAACCAATATCCGTTAAAGAGAAAATTTACAATGACAGGTCGCTCCTCTGGAGCTTTTTTGGAGAATTCTCATTTTCTACAAACAGTTAGATGCCAATGGGACTAAAATAATCCTTTAGTAACTAAATATTTGTAGAAAACGGTAATTATTAGTTAGATAAAGCTCCAACGGAGCGACCTATTTTTGTACAAAGAATTTAATTTGAGAAAATTGTAACTACTCGCACTTCCATTTTTCGTTGGCAACTTTATCCGTCAAAGCCGACTTTAAATTGTAATGCCACCATTCAGAATCAAAAGAAATAAAATTCTTCTTCAACATAATTTTTTTCAATAATTTTCTGTTTTCTTTCACTTCTTCAGTAAGACCAGCATAATGATGACTGGCTTCCGGACCAAAAAAATCAAATTTAGTACCCATATCCAGTTCTTTTCCATTACTATCTACCAGCGTAATATCGACTGCTCCACCCCGATTATGGATTGAACCTTTTGCCGGATTGGCAACGTATTCCGGATTGGGAACAATTTGCCACATCTTTTTTTGAATATCTAAGGGTCTGTAACAATCAAAAAGTTTAATGCGATAGCCTTTTTTGATAAATTTTTGGTTGGCTAAAATCAAGGCTTTAACTGTTTTCAATCTAAGATAACATTCGGCACAATCATAAACTTTTGCTTTCAGGAAATTGTCTTCGGTGGCATATTTCATATCATATACAAAATCCGAGCTATAGTTTTTTAAATTCACAAAAGTAGTATCATCAACTATTGTTGTTATTTCTTTTGCTGATTTTACAACCGTATTTTGCGATTTACAAGGCAAAAATACAGCTAAAAATAAAATTAAACTTATGCTCTTTAAAGTAGTAATCATTAAATACGAATTTTAGGCTTAAAACAAATGTACAAAACTACTACTAAAAAACTCCTTCAATTAAACCTTCGATTCGTTAAAAAAACTCTTTTTGTCAAATTTTAATTAGGCAGTTAAATTTAAAAATGTACTTTTATTTTTTGTTTCAAAAAAGCAACTATTTTTTACCCATAAAATTAAAACAACTTTAAAATGATTGTAGATTCATTAAACAATGCAACGAAATACTATGGTTTACACCCTGCATTCGAAAAAGCATTTCAATTTTTAAACGAAAATGACTTAGCCAATCTAGCGGATGGCGTAACCCAATATTCCGATGATTTAAAAATTATCGTTAATTCCGGAAACGGAAATTCAAAAGAACAAAGTTTAATTCACTTTGAATGTCACGATAAAAATATTGACATTCAGGTTTGTGTTGCCGGACCGGAAACCTATGCATGGAAACCAAGAGAAAAATGTATGAGTCCAAATGGTGATTACAGCGACGAAAAAGACGTTCGTTTTTTCTATGACAAACCCGATATGTTTTTTGAATTAAATCCGGGACAATTTACTATCTTGTTTCCTGAAGATGTTCATGCGGCTATGATAAGCAATGGAAAAATTAAAAAAATTGTTATCAAGGTTAAAATATAACCGATTACTTATTCAAAACAATAAAACTACTTCTTCAGGTAGTTTTATTGTTTTATACATTACTTCATTCCTTTTTATTTCATAAAAAGATTACAAAAACCCCATTAAGAATAAGTCTTTGTTAAACTTTAGCCCTGTATTCTTAAAATATTAGGATTGTGTATATAGAATCAGTTCATTTGAGTCATCTATTTAACTAATTTTCCTAACCACCTTATGAAATCTTATTCTATTCAGGAAATAAACGATGTACTTAAAGGCGTAATTTCCGGCAATACATCACAAAATATTACTGCTGCTGAGCAATTGGAAGTCGCTTCTGATTCTGAAATTTCTTTTATTGGAAACAAAAAATACGAAAAACTTTGGGCTACATCAAAGGCCTGTGTTGCCGTAGTAAATGAAGATATTTCTATTAAACCCGGCGAAAACAGAGCTTTTATAAAAGTTAAGAATGCTGATTTAGCAATGTCGCAGATATTAGAACTTTTTGCACCTCCACTACCTGAATTTTTCGTAGATATTCATCCCAATGCAGTAGTTGACAAAACAGCTAGTATTGGCTTGGGAACAAAGATTGGTGCCGGAAGTTATATTGGACCTAATGTAAAAATTGGAGAAAACAGTACAATTTATCCTAATGTAACCATTCTTGACGAATCTACTATTGGGAAAAACACGGTAATTTGGTCAGGAACTGTGGTCAGAGAGCGTTGTCATATTGGTAATGCTTGTATTATTCATCCCAATGCCACCATCGGAGCTGATGGTTTTGGATTCCGTCCCTGTCCTGAAAAAGGCTTGGTAAAAATCCCTCAAATCGGGAACGTAGTCATTGGAAATAATGTCGAAATAGGTGCCAATAGTTGTATCGACAGAGGTAAATTCAGCTCCACTGTTTTAGGTGATGGTTGTAAAATTGATAATTTAGTTCAAATAGGACATAACAGTAAATTGGGACGTTTTTGCATTATGGCCGGAAACAGCGGTTTAGCTGGTTCAGTAACACTAGGAAATGGCGTTATCATTGGCGGAAGTGCTTCGATAAAAGATCATACTACTATTGGTGACGGAGCTGTTATTGGTGCAGGTTCGGGAGTTACCTGTGATATTCCCGCCGGAAAAACCATGTTGGGCTACCCGGCTGTTGAAGCTCGTGATGCCTTAAAACAATGGGCTCTTTTAAAAAGACTTGTTAACGATTCTAAGAAATAATTTTTTTTATTTTTATTTTTTTACCGCAAGTTCGCAAATTTAAACTTTTGTGAACTTGCGGTTCTTTTTTTATCATCTTCAATCACACCAAGTCTTGCAAAGAAAACATTAAGTTTCACAAATTTTTTTAATCTTTTATCTGTGTTAATCAGCTAAATCTGTTTCATCTGTGTTCCAAATAAAAAATATTTCTTTTTCCTATAAAAATGGATTAATGGTTTTGTATTTTAGCCATCAATTTTCTTGCAATTACAAACACCATGGATTTAAACTTCAACAAAAACGAAGATCACAATAAACTTTCACTTTCTGAATTAAAGCAACAACTGGCAAAAGTAAAATTAGGAGGCGGAACTAAACGCATCCAAAAATTACATGCCGAAGGAAAAATGACTGCCCGTGAGCGCATTGACTATTTATTGGATGATAAAGCCGAAAGTATCGAAATTGGAGCTCTCGTGGGAGAAGGAATGTATAAAGAACACGGTGGCTGTCCTTCGGGGGGTGTTGTGGTAAAAATAGGTTATATCAAAGGAAAACAATGTATTGTTGTTGCTAATGATGCGACCGTAAAAGCCGGTGCCTGGTTTCCTATCACGGCTAAGAAAAACCTGCGTGCACAAGAAATTGCGATGGAAAATAAAATTCCGATTATATACTTAGTTGACAGTGCCGGAGTGTATTTGCCTTTGCAGGACGAAATTTTCCCAGACAAAGAACATTTTGGTCGTATTTTCAGGAATAATGCTATTATGAGCAGCATGGGAATTACACAAATTTCGGCTATCATGGGCAGCTGTGTTGCCGGTGGTGCTTACCTGCCTATCATGAGTGACGAAGCCATAATTGTTGATAAAACGGCGAGTATTTTTCTTGCCGGAAGCTATCTAGTCAAAGCTGCCATTGGCGAAACCATCGACAATGAAAGTCTGGGCGGAGCCACAACACATTGCGAAATATCTGGAGTTACCGATTATAAAGCCAAAGATGACAAAGATGCCTTAGACAAAATTAAAAATATCGTTGACAAAATTGGTGACTACGACAAAGCAGGTTTTAACCGCATAAAACCCCAAAAACCAGCCTTAGACGAAAACGAAATTTACGGCATTTTGCCAAAAGCCCGTACCGAGCAATACGATATGATGGAAATCATCAATCGTATGGTGGATAATTCAGAGTTTGAAGCCTACAAAGATGGTTATGGACAAACCATCATCACAGGTTACGCCCGAATTGACGGTTGGGCAGTGGGAATTGTTGCCAACCAACGAAAAGTCATCAAAACCAAAAAAGGCGAAATGCAGTTTGGCGGTGTGATATACTCCGATAGTGCCGACAAAGCAACGCGTTTTATTGCCAATTGCAATCAGAAAAAAATTCCACTTGTTTTTCTTCAGGACGTAACCGGTTTTATGGTAGGTTCCAAATCAGAACAAGGCGGAATCATAAAAGACGGAGCTAAGATGGTTAACGCCGTGAGTAATTCGGTAGTACCAAAATTCACCGTGATTGTAGGGAATTCATACGGTGCAGGAAATTATGCCATGTGTGGAAAAGCATATGATCCAAGATTAATTTTTGCCTGGCCAAGTGCCGAACTCGCCGTTATGGGTGGTACGCAGGCTGCAAAAGTATTGGCACAAATAGAAGCTTCTTCACTAAAAGCTAAAGGCGAGACTGTAGATGAAATCAAAGAAGCAGAATTGTTTGCCAAAATAAAAGCACGTTACGACGAACAAACTTCACCCTATTATGCCGCTTCCCTTCTTTGGACTGATGCTATTATCGACCCGCTGGAAACGCGAAAATGGATTTCTATGGGTATTGAAGCCGCAAACCACGCTCCTATTGAAAAAGCATTTAATTTGGGAGTGATTCAGGTTTAAGATTATAATTATAACCAATAAAAAAGATTGCCACCAATTGTTCTTAAAATTTTAAGCAATTGATGGCAATCCTTATTTAAATTTAAGATATAGAACTAGGGTTCCCAACCATTGATCCTTTTTTTATTTTTTACTTTGTCTGATAAAAACCTCAGTTGCTCCTTGTCCGTATTTTTGATAATTGGCTTCCTGAAAATCAATATTATCGTAACGTCCTAACAGAAAATCGAGTTCTGCTTTCAATACACCTTCACCCACACCGTGAATAAAAACTATTTTAGGAATACGATTTTTAATAGCAAATTCAATATGCCTCTGAGCTGTTTCAGCCTGTAATGTCAAAATATCATAATTCGACATTCCGTTTTTATTTTTGACTAATTTCTCAATGTGTAAATCAAATTCAGGAACACCAACTTCATGTTTGTCCTTTTTCTCTTTCACAAAACTTCTGGGCTTTGGTATTGTTTTTTCTTTCTTAATTTCATCTACATTAATTCTTTTGATAGAATCCATTAAATTACTAGAATCGTTTAACTTAACTAATTCATTTTTTAAAAAATTCATTACAAAACCTTCATCGGTTTCAACAGTAACTTCATTGCCTTTTACAGCCAATACCACACCGTTGATAGCGTCATCGAGTACCGAAACCTTATCTCCTTTACTAAACATTTTCTTCGTCTTTTTCTTGATTCTTACTTGGCGTTTTAGCACTTAATCGCATCATTCCAAACATAAAAACCGCCATTGCAACTACTGTTACATACACATTTTTCTCAGCCGATGTTTGCTCATAAAAAGCAACCACAATAGCAATTAACATTATCGGAAATATTATTTTTTTCATTTTAAATGATATCAGATTTCAAAAATACTAAATTTAAAATTGTGGTTTTAAGAAACTAGATTTCTATTCGACAAAATCGACTCGGAAACTCGTTTTATAAAAAATAAAATCGCAATGTGAAAGCGTGACTGTTCTATCCTTTTATTCAAAATAGTTCAATATATTTGTTTAAAATTAGCAACAGCAATAGAATCAAGTAGCATTCTTTCTACTAACAATCCAAAAGTCATGACAAAGGATCTAATTATAAAAAACATCGACTCTTTAAAAAGTCACCTATCCATCAATTACGGAATAAAAACTAAAATTGAAAAATTCACTGAAAAATTATTCTATACTTTATTTGACTCAAATGCTTCGTTGGCAGAAAGCATTGATGAACTTGAAGGTTTATTTAAAGATATTTCAAGAGTAGCCTGTAAAAAACCGGAAGTTACTTGCGAATCTATGTGGGATAGTTTTCTCCAAAAACTTCCCGCTGTACTTGAAAAATTAAATCAGGACGCAGCTTATATTTTAGAAAATGACCCGGCCTCCAATAGCATTGAAGAAGTCTATTTAGCTTATCCTGGTTTTTATGCAATTGCCATTTATCGTCTAAGTCACGAACTCTACAACTTGGATTTGATGCTTTTTTCAAGATTAATGAGCGAATATGCACATAAAACAACGGGAACGGATATTAATGCGGGAGCCAAAATTGATTCGCCATTTTTCATAGACCACGCCACTGGAATTGTTATTGGTGAAACCACCGTTATTGAAAAAAATGTAAAAATATATCAGGGAGTTACCCTTGGTGCTTTGAGTGTGAGTAAAGACATGAAAAACGCCAAACGACATCCAACAGTAGAAAAAAATGTTTGTATTTATGCCAATGCTACTATTCTGGGCGGTGAAACCACTATTGGAAAAGATAGTATTGTAGGAGGAAATGCCTGGGTAACCAAGTCGGTTCCTCCAAAATCAATTGTCATGAACACCACAACTACTGAAGTAAAAGTAAAAGAAATTAAATAATATATGAAATCTCAAAAATTAGTTGACTTAATAGGAAATACTCCACTCGTAGAAACAGTCAATTTAGTACAAAATAAAAACGTAAAACTACTTTTAAAACTAGAAGGAAATAATCCCGGCGGTAGTGTTAAAGACCGTGCAGCTTATTATATGATTAAAGGCGCATTAGATCGCGGTGAAATCAAAAAAGGAGACAAGTTAATTGAAGCTACCAGTGGAAACACAGGAATTGCTCTGGCAATGATTGCGCAATTACTAGGAATCGAAATCGAATTAATACTTCCTGAAGATTCTACCAAAGAACGCACCCAAACCATGCGCGCATATGGTGCAACGGTGATTTTGACTTCTGCCAAAGAGGGAATCATCGGTTCCAGAGATTATGCAGATAAAAAAGTAGCCGAAGGTGGTTACATCATGTTGAATCAATTTGCCAATAATGACAACTGGAAAGCACATTATAACACCACCGGTCCTGAAATATGGAATGATACCGAAGGTAGTGTAACGCATTTTGTGTCAGCTATGGGAACTACGGGAACCATCATTGGGACTTCTACTTATTTGAAAGAAAAAAATCCGGCAGTACAAATTATTGGTGCTCAACCTTCGGAAGGCTCCCAAATTCCAGGAATCAGAAAATGGCCTATAGAATACCTGCCAAAAATTTTTAATCCTTCAAAGGTAGATCGCACAATTGATGTAAGCGAACAGGAAGCCCGTGAAATGACTAAACGTTTGGCCTTAGAAGAAGGAATTTTTGCAGGAATGAGTAGCGGTGGCTCAGTTGCTGTAGCAGTAAAAATTGCAGAAGAACTTGAATCCGGTGTGATTGTAGCTATTATTTGCGACAGAGGAGATCGTTATTTATCTTCTGATTTATTTGATTAATTTCTTATCGAAAATTCATAAAACAAAAGTCCCGAATTTTTCATCGGGACTTTTTATTTATTAGGCTTTATTTTTAATTACCAATCGGAAACCTTCTCCGTGAATATTTAAAATCTCTACATCTTCGTCAAGTTTCAGATATTTTCTCAATTTAGCAATATAAACATCCATACTTCTTGAAGTAAAATAGTTGTCATCTCTCCATATTTTAGTTAAAGCCAACTCTCTTGGCATCAAGTCATTTTCATGGAGAATAAGCATTTTTAATAATTCGTTCTCTTTTGGAGACAATTTCACCGGTTCTTCTCCGGCATAACTTAAGAATCTCAATTTTGAGTTCAAATGAAATTTACCTATTGTAAACTCAAAAGGAACTTGTTCTGCCTTAACATCAGAAGCCTTTCTTTGAATGATGGCTTTAATTTTCATCAACAATACTTCTGAATCAAAAGGCTTATTCAAATAATCATCAGCCCCTGCTTTATAACCTTTCAAAACATCTTCTTTCATTGATTTTGCCGTAAGGAAGATAATAGGCACTTCGGCATTTTTTTCTCTTATTTCTTTAGCCAATGTATAGCCATCTTTATAAGGCATCATTACGTCTAAAATACATAAATCGTAAGAATCTTTTTTAAATTTCTCAAAACCTTCCATTCCGTTCTTTGCTAAAGTAACGTCAAAATCATTTAACATTAAATAATCTTTTAGAACAGCTCCAAAATTTAAGTCGTCTTCTACTAAGAGAATTTTTTTATTTATATTTTCCATAATCTAATTTATTAGAGGTAATTTTATAATGAAGGTACTTCCTTTTCCTTTTTCACTTTCTACAAACACTTGTCCGTTATGATCTTCTACAATTCTTTTTACATAAGCTAAGCCCAAACCATGTCCTTTTACATTATGTAAATCTCCTGTATGCTCGCGATAGAATTTTTCAAAAACTCTTTTTTGAGCCACCTTACTCATTCCCAAACCTTGATCTTTTACCTTTATCAGAATCATATCCTTAATATTCTCGGTATAAATATCAATCTTTGGTGTTTCAGGCGAATACTTGATTGCATTTTCTAAAATGTTTACAATAACATTGGTAAAATGCACTTCGTTAATTAAAACACTGGTTCTTGCTGCTTCAAAATGTTTATGTATCTCTCCTCCTCTGTCTTGCAAAATTAAATTAACATGATCAATTGCATCATAAATCACTTCTTCTACATTGCTGGAACCTTTCTCTATATCTAATTCTTTTTTCTCTAATTTCGAAATTCGCAATACATTTTCTACCTGAGCGTGCATTCGTTTATTCTCATCCCGAATCATTTGCAAATACCTGAAAACCTTCTCCTTATCTTCAATTATTTTAGGATTTTTTATTGCATCTAAGGCTAAATTTATAGTAGCAATAGGCGTTTTAAACTCATGCGTCATATTATTTATAAAATCGGTCTTAATCTCCGAAATCTGACGTTGACGAATTAACTGATTCAATGCACTGGTATAAGCAATTAAGATAATCAACGTAAATACTATTGACAAGATTGTAATACTTACTAATTCTGACAATAAAAATTTCTTTTTATTGGGGAAAGTAACTGATAATTCATACTTTTCATTCCCTTCATTATCAGCAAGAATAGGAATCGAATAAGTTGCATCTTTATCAAAATCAAAATTAAAACCTGCCGATTTTATTTTTGTCTCCGATCCATTACTGGAAATTCCAAATTCAAATTTGGTATTAACTCCATGTTCAACCAATTCTTTTTTCAAAAGATTTTTCAGTTTTTCTTTCGAAATTCTTTCTTCAATAGACAATGTCGATGCGTAATCTTTGTATGAAATCTGCAATTGAGCCTTGTTCAAAACATCCAGACTCCCTTCTTTCTCCATTTTTACATCCGGAATCAAACTCTTGTTTAATGACGAATTATCAATAGTTTTATTGCTATTATAAACTTCTGTTAATCGTTTAGAACTAAAACTTTTAAAACCACCTGAATTAAACTTTTTATTGAATAGTGCTCCATCGTAATCGTACTTTTCAGATGTAATACTGTTTTTATAAATTATCGTTTTATTGGTTTTCGTATTTCTCTGAACAAATAAAATCTCTAATAAATCTTCTTTTTCAGGGATTTTACCTGTACTGTCTTTTATGTGATTAATTTTATCATAAAAACTATACTCTTCTTGTTTTTCAAGTTTATCCGCCACATTATCAATTACCTGAGTAACATGATACTTAAATTGTTCATCATTATTTTTAAATGAAGTATTGAACCAATATACCTGAACGAGTATTATCCCTATTAGAGACAAACTCATCAATAAAACAAGAAATCTAAAAAATAATTTATTCATCAAACCAAAATTAACTTTTTAACACTATAGTTGATAATGTATTAACCAAACATTAACATCTACACGTCCTATTGCTTAATCAACAAAATTTTAAGAATTTCATCGATTTTATGCTTAGTCAAATCAATATCAATATTCTCTACAACAAAATCACTTTTTGAAATACGTTGTTCGTCTGTCCATTGCGAATTAATCCTTTTTAATACCTGATCGCGACTGATTGATTCTCTTTTTAAAACACGTTCGATTCTTGATTCTAAAGGTGCCGTTATTGTTAATATGTAATCAAAATTAACATAACTGCCACTTTCAAATAAAATTGCCGATTCATAAACAACAATCGAAGCTTTTTGATTTTTAGCTAGCCAATCATTAAAATCCTGCCTGACAGCGGGATGAACAATAGCATTTAAAGCTTTTAACTTATCCTGATTTTCAAATACAATAGCTGCTAATTTCGCTCTGTTTAACTGATTTTTATCAAAAATAACTTTGCCAAATTCAGCTTTAATTGCCTCAAGAACTTCCTGAGTCTGCATTACTTTTTTACCGGCTTCATCTGCTATATAAACAGGAATACCCAGTGAAGCAAAATAATTAGCAATAGTCGTTTTACCACTTCCAATTCCTCCTGTTAAACCAATAATTTTGGGCATAATTATACTTTAAAAAACAATTTAGGAAAAGCCACTTCCGGTTTTTGTTTTAAAATAATGACTTTAATATAAGACTCTAAAAAACCCAAACCATAACCTGAAAATTGTTTCCAAACTGCAGTTACCGAAAGATAACCTATTTTAATACTTTTATTTTGAATACTTGACACTAAAAATATTACAAAAAAGTAAACACAATACAATTTTGCCAAAAGATCATAGGTAAATATCAATAAAGCAATCGAAAGTGCTAAACCAATAATAAATACCGATGGGAAAAAGAACGTCAACTTGCTGTATTCCGGATACCAACTGTTCAAAATTGGTCGTGCTTTCCCAAATTTATTTACCTGAACTGAAAATTTATCCCAGTCAATTCTCCTTTTATGATATACATAAGCATTCGAAAAAAGCCTGGTTTCAAAACCTAAATTCCATAATCTAATAGACAAATCAGGATCTTCTCCAGGATGAATATTCCCAAACCCATTAGAAGCTTCAAATGCTTTACGGGAAATCCCCATATTAAAACTTCGTGGCTGGAATTTTCCAATTTTTTCTGAACCTCCTCTTATTCCTCCTGTAGTAAGAAAAGAAGTCATAGCAAAATTAATTGCTTTTTGAATATCCGAAAAACTATCCAATGCCCTGTCAGGACCACCGAAACAGTCCACATAATCTTCTTTTAAAGCCTTATCTACTTCCGTTAAATATTCAGCCGGAATAATACAATCTGAATCAAATATGATAAAATAATCCCCTTTGGCTTTTCTCATCCCATAGTTTCTGGAATCCCCAGGACCTGAATTTTCTTTGAAATAATAAGAAATCGTCAATTTGCTTTTGTACTGACTGACAACATCTTCGCATTTAATTGCAGAACCATCTTCTACAATTACAATTTCAAAATCTTCTTTATAATCTGATTTTGACAAACTTTCCAAAAGTTCATCTACTTCGTCCGGACGATTATACACGGGAATAATCAAAGAAAAATACATATTCTTAAAAGCGGTATTAATTATACAATATAAATGTAATATTTTAACAAAGATAACCTTTAATCAATAATGCGCCTTAATTTTAAATGCTTTTATACATTTAAAATCAAGACGCATTATCAAAAAATTTATGTTTTTATATTCTTATCGAAATAAAATTAAGCGATACTTTCAACCTGAACCATTTCGTCAGCTTCTGCTTTATAATCCACTCCGGCTAAATCAAAACCAAACAAATTATAAAAATCTTTTCTGTATCCTTCTAAATCTCCTATTTCAGCTAAATTTTCAGTAGTTGCCTGTTCCCACAATTGAGCTACCTGAGCTTGAATATCATCGCGCATTTCCCAGTCATCAATACGAATTCTACCTTTTTCATCAACAGGAACTTCAGCTCCTGTAAACAATCTTTGTTGGTATAAACGTTGAATTTGCTCGATACAACCTTCATGAACTCCTTCAGCTTTCATTATTTTGTACAATAAAGAAATATACAACGGAATTACAGGAATTGCCGAACTCGCCTGAGTAACTAATGCTTTATTTACCGAAACATACGCTCTTCCGTTAATATCAGCTAAACTATCAGAAATCGTGAAAGCAGTAGCTTCTAAATGATCTTTAGCACGACCAATAGTTCCTTTTCTATAAACTGCCTCAGTAACTGATGGCCCAATATAAGAATAAGCAACTGTTGCAGCTCCTGGAGCTAATAAATTTTCTGCTTTTAAAGCATCAATCCACATAGCCCAGTCTTCACCTCCCATTACAGCAATTGTATTTTCGATATCGTCACCACTGCATGGTTCTATCGAAACTTCAGAAACTTTTCCTGTATGAAAATCTACTGTTTTGTTTGAAAAAGTAGCTCCAATAGGTTTTAAAACCGAACGATGTGTTACACCTGTATTTGGATTTGTACGAACAGGAGAAGCCAAACTGTAAATAATCAAATCCACCTGACCTAAATCGGCTTTTATTAAATCTAATGTTTCTCTTTTTACTTCATTCGAAAAAGCATCTCCATTGATACTTTTTGCATACAAACCTGCTTTATGAGCCTCTTTTTCAAAAGCAGCAGAATTATACCAACCTGGTGAAGCCGTTTTTCCAGCCAATGGTGGTTTTTCAAAAAATACTCCAATAGTTGCTGCATCAGAACCAAAAGCACTTGAAATTCTTGAAGCCAAACCAAATCCTGTTGAAGCACCAATTACAAGTACTTTCTTAGCACCATCAATGGCTCCTTTTGATTTAACATACTCAATTTGATTTTTAACACTTTGCTCACATCCCACCGGGTGTGCTGTCAAGCAAATAAATCCTCTCATTCTAGGTTCTATGATCATAGGGTATCAATATTATATTTTTATTTTTTTAATCGAATAAAACAATGACTTTATCAAGAAAAAGCTATCGTTTTTGGATGGCAAATATAGAGCATTTTTTTAGTTCAACAAGGCTTTTGCATGATTTAGAGCCGAATCTGAAACAATAGCTCCCGACAGCATTTGCGCAATTTCAACAACGCGCTCTTCTTCTGACAATAATTTTAATTCCGATTGGGTATCCTCTTCAATAGTTGATTTAAACACTTTAAAATGAGCCTCCCCTTTGGCGGCAATCTGAGGTAAATGAGTAATGGCAAATATTTGCATTTTCTTGCTCATTTCCTTCATGATTTCTCCCATTTTTATGGCAATTTCTCCGGAAACCCCGGTATCAATCTCATCAAAAATCAAGGTTGGTAATTTTGAATATTGTGCCAAAATAGCTTTTACAGCCAGCATAATTCGGGACATTTCCCCTCCCGAAGCTACTTTTTTCAACAATCCAAAATCAGTTCCTTTATTGGCCGAAAACAAAAATTGCAATTCGTCTTTTCCATTGGCAAAATAACTTTCACCTTGTGTTACTTCAATATTAAAACGTGTATTAGGCATTCCTAAAGTCGCCAATATTCCAATCATTTTTTCAGATAAAACTGGAATAGCCTGAATTCTATTATCATGAATAGTAGTGGCTAAAGCATTTAATTTTGAAGCTTTTTCCTGAATTGCAGTACTCAAAAGAGTAATTTCCTCTTCAATATTTCCTAATTCAACAACTTCATTTTCTAATTTGGTTTGAATTAACAACAACTCATCTACAGTAAGCACCTGGTGCTTTTTTTGCAAATTATAAATTAGCTGTAACTTTTGATTAATTTGCTCTAATTGTTCCGGATCGTGAGTGATTTTTTCAGAACAACGATTCATTTCAGCCGAAATATCATCAAATTCAATCGTTAAACTATCAATTCTTTCCAGTAATTCTTTGTACTCAGTAGAAAAAGAAGCAATTTTTTGTATGGCTGTTTTAATTTCTTTCAGATTATTTAAAACGCCAAATTGCTCTTCATTGGCAATAGCCAAGGATTTATCAATAGCTTCTTTTATAATTTCAACATTATTCAATTGCTCAAAAACACTTTCCAGTTCTTCCTGCTCACCCGATTTTAGTTGGGCTGCAAGCAATTCATTCAATAAAAAAGCATGGTATTCCTGTTCTTTATTAGATTCACTTTGCTTTTTAATAAGCGAATTTAATTGTGTCTTATCTGATTTATAACTTTTAAGAAGCAATTGATAATCAGCAATAATTTCCTGATTAGCAGCAATGGCGTCAATTATATCAAACTGTACATTCTCATCGTTAAGTTCCCTGGTTTGTTGCTGCGAATGAATATCGATTAAAAACAAACCTAAATCCTGCAATTCCTGAAGATTTACAGGACTATCATTAATAAAAGCACGCGATTTTCCCGAAGGTAGAATTTCTCTTCGTATGATAGTTTCATCTTCGTAATCCAAATCATTAGCTTCAAAAAAAGCTCTTAAATTGTATTTTGAAATTTCAAATTGGGCCTCAATGATGCACTTTTCCTCCTTGTTTTTTAAAGAAGTCAAATCGGCACGTTTTCCTAAAACCAGTCCTAAAGCACCTAAAATAATGGATTTCCCAGCACCTGTTTCTCCTGTAATAATCGAAAATCCTTTAGAAAAATCAATAGCTAATTTTTCAATTAAAGCATAGTTTTTTATTGATAGTGCAGTAATCATTAATTGTATTTATATAAGTTATTGTATTGGATAATCTAAAAAAGTAAGGAGAACTAAAACTTAAATGTTGCCCATTTGCTGGAATTCATAGGCGAAATTTTATTCAAATTATCTACTAAATCAGTAATACTCAAATTAGGTCCTCCTGAAAAAATAGAAACAATTTCATCTGATTTTGCATCAAAAAAACCTCGGGTCAAAAAGGCATTAGGTTTTGAATTATTCAATTTATTCAATGCTATTAAGGAGTTTTTCACTTTTTCTTTAGCCAATTTAGTATCAGTTGTCATTCCGTCCAAAGCCTGGTGATAATCAAAAATTGTTTTTCTAATTTCAGCAAATGTTGGTGACAATAAATCATTAATTAAAAAATAACGATTTTGATTTCCGTCCAATTGACTCCAGCCTTTGTATCCGCTTTGCTGGGCAACTGTAGCTATGGTTTGTGCTGTTTGATAAACCGGATCACCTGATTTTAATTCAAATGTATCTTTATCCATTCCGATAATCATATAACTATAAAAAGAAATCACCGAAATCAAATTCGATTGAAATGAATTAACGTTAAAGACTAAATTTTCAAATTCGGTATAAGTAAAACCAAAATCCTTATCATTAATATTCAAAACCGGTGTTTCATAAGAAGAATCAAAAACAGGACGGGATGATTGAACCTGAATTGTTGCTGTAAACTGATCAGAACTATGCGAAAGCAAAGTAATATACATCGAACAATTAATCATTTCCTGTTGTTTGTAATTCTGTGTAGTCCAATCGGTTTTATTAACAAACTCGTTCAACGAAGTTTCCAGTGTTTTATATACTTGCTGATTAGGATTACCCATTTTTTGGGCATTAACCGTCACAGTACAATTCAACTGTTGCGCCTGAACAAAACCAAAGCTTAATAGAAAAACAAAGACGATTATCTTATTCATGAAAATGAGCTATTACTTTATTTATAATATCATCAGCAACCGCTTCTTTGGATTTTAATTCCATCGGTTCAATTTTAAAATCTTTATCGATAAAAGTAACTTTATTGGTTATTTTTTGAAAACCGGCACCTTCATCCTGCAAAGAATTTAAAACAATCAAATCTAAGTTTTTTTTCTGAATTTTAGCCTTAGCATTCTCAATTTCATTTTCAGTTTCCAAAGCAAAACCGATTAAAAACTGGTTCTTCTTATTTTCCCCCAATGAATACAGAATATCTTTTGTCTTTTCGAGTTCGATGATAAAATTATCTGCTGCTTTTTTAATCTTTTGGTCAGCTACTCTTTTTGGCTTATAATCAGCTACAGCAGCTGCAGCAATGGCCACATCAACCTCATTATAATATTGATGACAGGTATCGTACATTTCCTGTGCCGAAGTAACTTTAACTACTTCTATTAAAGAATGATTTGCAACACAATGTGTAGGACCTGTAACTAAAATAACCGAAGCGCCAAGATTAGCGGCACTTTTTGCTATATCAAAGCCCATTTTTCCTGAAGAATGATTTCCTATAAAACGAACAGGATCGATAGCCTCATAAGTAGGCCCGGCTGTGATTAGTATTTTTTTACCTTTGAGAGGCAATTTACTTTCCAAATCAGCTTCAAGGAAAGCAATGATATTTTCAGGTTCAGCCATTCTGCCCTCACCTGATAAACCACTGGCTAATTCTCCGCTTTCGGCAGGAATCATAATGTCACCAAATTGTTCTAAAGCTTTAAAACTAGCAATAGTAGAAGGATGCTTATACATATCCAAATCCATTGCAGGAGCAAAATAAACAGGGCATTTTGCTGACAAATAAGTAGCAATAAGCAGATTATCACAATTACCATTTGCCATCTTAGACAGGGTATTTGCAGTTGCGGGCGCAACAAGCATTAAATCAGCCCAAAGCCCTAATTCAACATGATTATTCCATTTTTCATATTCTTCGTCCTGATTAAAAAAAGTGGAATAAACCGGATTTTTAGATAAGGTGGATAAGGTAAGTGGGGTTACAAAATCCTTAGAAGCAGGTGTCATTATCACTTGGACATGCGCACCTGCTTTTATAAAAAGTCGTACTAAAGACGCTGTTTTATAGGCGGCAATTCCGCCAGAAACACCTAGCAAAATCTTTTTACCGCTTAAAACTGACATAGTATCTTATTTGTTTGATTCTCTGTGATAGATTTTACCATCTAACCATTCCTGTACTGCTAAAGCGTGTGGTTTTGGCAATTTTTCATAGAATTTAGAAACCTCGATTTGTTCTTTGTTTTCAAAAACTTCTTCAAGACTGTCATTATATGTAGCAAACTCTTCCAATTTCTCTGTTAATTCTTTTTTAATTTCAGAGTTAATTTGGTTCGCTCTTTTAGCCATAATGGTAATTGCTTCATACACATTTCCAGTAGGTTGTTCAATAAGCGTTTTATTGTACGTTATTGTATTTACTGGAGCATTCGTCTTTTTTAAATCCATGACTTATAGTTATTTAGTATATTTTTGTAATTCTTGTTCCACACGAGCATACATCTCGTCTGCTTTTTCTTTGTATTTGGTATCCGCTTTAAACTTAATCAAATTTTGGTACGAAGTTTTAGCAACGTTTAATCTTTCCTGCATTTTTTCAGGAACACTGTTAATCCCTAATTGATAAGCAGAATCAAATTTATAATACAAGGCATCTTCCTGAAATTTTGTACCCGGAAAATCGATAATAAAATTATCAAAAGCTACTAATGCTGATTTAAAATCAGAAATAGTATTGTAACCTTTTGCGTTTTCATAAACCTTTCTCTCAATCTTTTCAGACAATAATTTTGTCAAACCATTTGCTTCTGCTAAATAAGAAGAATTAGGATACCTATCAATAAAAGACTGCATTTTTTCAATTGCCTTATGAGTATCTGCCTGATCTAAACTATACACCGGCGATAAAACAGCATAACTTCTGGCACCTAAAAAAGCAGCTTCTTCTGCTTTCACACTTTTTGGGTATCCTGAAACAAAACTTTCAAACTGATAGGCTGCTAAATGGTATTGTTTTGTTTTGTAATATGACTGTGCAAACATATAAAACAATTTTTCCGCCTGAGGTTTCCCTCTAAATTCAGGAGCTATTTGCTCAAAAAGTCGCAATGCTTTAGAATATTTAGCCTGAGCAAACAATGTATCTGCCATCGCAAATTTTTTCGAAACATCTTCACTTTTCAATGCTTTTTGGTACTCATTACAGGAACCAAAAAGAACAACAAGAAGCAATAAGGATACAATTTTCTTCATTTTTTTATTTTTATCTTTAAAATACAGACTTTTCAAGTCTATAAAAAATCATACCGAAGTTTCGGTGGCAAATTTAGTTATTAATTTAGCGACTACAAAATATTTCTTAGCTTAAAAAAAACGGGCAAAAACTGCTTATTTGTCAATTCTTTTTACAAATTCGGCAATTCTTTGTTGTAAGGATTCATCCACGCTTACCAATGGAAGTCGAACGATATTTTCGGCGATTCCTAAAGCCTGAAAAACCTGCTTGATACCAGCCGGATTCCCTTGTTCAAAAATCATATCGATACAATCAAACAATAAATATTGTGATTTGAATGCTTCATCCACTTTACGATTCAGCCCTAAACGAATCATTTCAGAAAATTCTTTCGGAAAACCTTGTGCAATAACCGAAATCACTCCTGAACCTCCAGCTAATACAGTTGCCAGTGCTGTCATATCATCACCTGAAATTACATGGAAATCTTTTGGTTTGTCTTTCAACAATTGCATTGCCTGAACAATATCGCCCGCAGCTTCTTTAATTGCAACAATGTTTTCGAAATCATTGGCTAAACGCAATACTGTTTGAGGTAACATATTACTTGAAGTTCTACCAGGAACATTATAAATAATTACCGGAATTGGCGAAGCCTCAGAAACCGCTTTAAAATGCTGATAAATCCCTTCTTGTGAAGGCTTGTTATAATAAGGAGAAACCGAAAGAATTGCAACATAGGGAGACAAATCTCTTGTTTTTAACTCCTCAACCACTTTCATTGTATTATTTCCACCTACACCTAAAACCAACGGTAAACGACCATTATTAGCTTCAATAACAGTTTGGATAACCAATTCTTTTTCGTCATTGCTTAGCGTTGCATTCTCTGCTGTTGTTCCTAAAATAACCAGATATTCAATTCCCCCATCTACAGAAAAATTTACAATTCTTTTTAATGCTTCAGTATCAATTGAAAAATCTTCTTTGAAAGGAGTTACAAGAGCAACACCAGTTCCTATTAATGATTGCATGTTTTTAGATTCTATTTTTTGTTTAATATTTTTAAATACCTGAATAATTCCTGAACAAAGATTTTATAATTTTCTGAATTGGTACTAATCATCAAATTATTCAATCGTTTATTTATAGTTGAAAAACCAACTTTAAATTTGGCCTTTGATTCCTGAGTTGCAACAAGCAAAATCGCTTTATCTACATCATAATAACTCAGTAATAAATCAAAATCTTTGATCAAAAAATCATTTACTGCCTGATTTTTAATTTGGCCTTTCCAACTTAAATGCGTCCATTCTAATTTTGTTACCAAAGAAGTAAAACGAACTTTTGATTTACTTTTATAGATTAATAATTCTATGTTTTCTTCAGCAATTCCATTTAACACTAACTCCCTAACCAACAATTCTGTATGATTAAAATAAGTTTCGTCTATAATCACCCCTACTGTTTCTATTTTACCATTAAAAGAGCCTGCTTTAACATTAAGTAAGCTGTTTTTTAATATTTTCTTTACTAAAAAATCTTTTAAGTAATTTAAAAACATAAGTTGTCTTTATTAGTAAACAAAATTAATTAATTAAGTTACACTATAGGTGGCAAATCTAAAAAAGTATAACGATGATTTGAAACTTTTTGTTAAATTCTTAACACTTATTTCGTGATACTAATTGAATTTATAACCAAAACAAAAATATCAATTTACAGCTAACATTTCCATAAAATCAGTTTCCGAAATAATTGGGATATTCAACTTACTCGCCTTTTCTAATTTAGCCGGCCCCATATTATCTCCCGCAACCACAAAATCGGTTTTAGAAGAAATTGAACTCCCCACTTTTCCACCATTATCTTCAATGGCTTTTTTTAGTTCGTCACGTGAAAATTGCGCAAAAACTCCCGAAACTACAAAGGTTTTCCCAGCTAATTTATCCGTTGCATTCAAATTAATTTTTTCAACAATCTCAAATTGAACACCAAAACTTTTTAACCGCTCAATTATAATTTTATTTTCTTCATTTTCAAAAAAATCAACAACACTTTGCGCAATTCGTTCTCCTATTTCATCTATCAAAACCAAATCCATCAAACTAG
Organism: Flavobacterium sp. GSA192; assembly: GCF_006386525.1. Classification (NCBI taxonomy): domain Bacteria; kingdom Pseudomonadati; phylum Bacteroidota; class Flavobacteriia; order Flavobacteriales; family Flavobacteriaceae; genus Flavobacterium; species Flavobacterium sp. GSA192. The sequence goes on from NZ_VAHC01000003.1 coordinate 395,547, forward strand.
CCTTGCTCAAAGCATCAATATTTTTATAATGCTTTGCCAACTTTTTTGCTACCGTTTCACCTACATAACGAATACCTAACGCATAAAGCACACTCTCAAAAGGAATGTTTTTTGAATTTTCCACTCCATTTACCAAATTCTCCGCTGATTTTTGTGCCATTCGCTCTAAAGGCAAAATATCTTCCACTTTTAATTCGTATAAATCTGCATAATTCTGAACTAATTTATTATTGTAAAGTAACGCCACAGTTTCTCCTCCTAAACCTTCAATATCCATTGCTTTTCGCGAAATATAATGCTGAATTCTACCAATAATCTGCGGCGGACAACCATAAAAATTTGGACAATAGTGATTCGCCTCTCCCTCGTTTCTAACCAATTCTGTTTGACATTCCGGACAATGACTAACATAAGTCGTAGGTGTTGAATTCTCAGGTCGTTTAGTTAAATCGACAGCAATAATTTTAGGAATGATTTCCCCTCCTTTTTCTACAAAAACAGTATCATTAATTCGGATATCTAATTTTTGAATTTGATCGGCATTATGCAAAGAAGCTCTTTTTACAACAGTTCCCGCTAATTGCACCGGCTCCAAATTAGCCACAGGAGTTATTGCTCCTGTTCTTCCCACCTGATACGAAATCGAATTCAATTTGGTAGAAACCTGTTCCGCTTTGAACTTATACGCCATTGCCCAACGAGGCGATTTTGCCGTATAACCTAATTCCTCCTGATAATGCAAATTATTCACCTTCACCACCACCCCATCGGTTTCATAAGGCAAATCATGACGATGTGTATCCCAATAATCAATAAAATCAAAAACTTCCTGTAAATTATTAGCCAATTTTGCCTCATTAGGAACTTTAAAACCCCAATTTCTGGCTGAATTCAAACCTTCAAATTGAGAAACAAAAGGCAGTTTTTCGCCCGTAACAAAATACAACAAACATTCTAAAGGACGCTTAGCCACTTCAGTACTGTCTTGTAATTTCAAACTGCCCGAAGCTGTATTTCGAGGATTGGAATAAGGTGTTTCGCCAATTTCAATCAGTTCCTGATTCATTTTTTCGAAACCCGCAAAAGGCAAGATAATTTCACCACGAATATCAAATTTCTCAGGATAATCATTTCCTTTTAATTTTAAAGGAATCGAACGAATGGTTTTGATATTATTCGTTACATCATCACCCTGAAAACCATCACCACGAGTAACTGCACGAACCAATTTTCCGTTTTCATAAGTAATACTAATCGATGCACCATCGTATTTCAATTCGCAGGTATATTGCAAATCAACATTTCCTAAAACTTTTTGGATACGATTTTCCCAATCTTGTAAATCTTCTTTTGAATAGGAATTATCCAAAGAATACATTCGATGTGTATGCGCTACCGTTTGAAAATTTTTAGTAATTATTCCTCCTACTCTTTGTGTCGGGGAATTTTCATCGAAATATTCGGGATGCGCATTTTCTAAATCCTGAAGCTCTTTTAATTTTATATCAAACTCATAATCAGATATTGTAGCATTATCCAATACATAATAATTGTAATTATGAAGATTGAGTTCCTCTCTTAATTTTTGAATCGTATTTAGAACATCCATATATAAAAATTGGTCATTTTAGTTTCTATAAACAGCGTACTAAAATAACCAATTTAAAAGAAATAACAGCCTTTATTATTTCAAATTACGATTCAATAATTGAATTTATTTGTTTAAATAATTGTCCGTCGCTTAAGAAAGCGCCTTGCTGAATTAAAGCAAAAATAGACGTATTTCGCTCTTCGGTAAACACTTTTCTACCCACTTTCATCTCGATAGTTTCTGTAAACATATTATCACTCAACCATTGCAAACCATCTTTAGTCAAAAAATCCACATCCGGAACTAAGGATTTCAAAACAATGGATTTTACTTCAGTTTCAAAACACTGAAAAAGAAAAATATGATTCTTAGAAAAATGTTCCAAATATTCCGCTTTAGACAAAACTCCTTCCCAAATCAAATCAGAGAAAACATCCAGCTCTTGTTCAGCCACTTCCGGTTTTTCTGTTTTTATCTTATCCCATTCAGTCTTATCAATGGATTGAGTTGCTAAAAAATTAGTAAACTCAGGATGTAATTCTTCAAATTGTTCTTTTGTTAGTCTTGTGTATTTCATAGTCATTGTGAGAAACAAAGCAATCTCGTTCCTATTTATTAAGAATTAAAAGATGAGATTGCTTCGTTCCGATAGCTATCGGAACGAAGCAATGACATCAAACAAAAAAATCCCGATTTTCATCGGGATTTTAAATATCAAGTTTAGAAATTATGCTTTTTCAGCAACAATTTCATAAGCTAAGTCAACGATAACATCTCTGTGTAATCTTACAGTAGCTGAATATTTTCCAGTACGTTTAACGATTCCAGAAGTGATGAATTTTCTGTCGATAGTTTGTCCTGCTTTTTCTAAAGCTTCAACGATGTCAATATTTGTGATTGAACCAAATAATTTTTCACCACCTGCTTTAGCAGAAATTTTAATTTCAAGAGCTTTCAATGTTTCTGCTAATGCTTTTGCATCTGCAACAATTTTAGCTTCTTTGTGCGCTCTTTGTTTTAGGTTTTCAGCCAATACTTTCTTTGCAGAAGAAGTAGCCAATTGAGCAAATCCTTGTGGGATTAAGTAATTACGACCGTATCCGTTTTTTACAGTTACTACATCGTCTTTAAAACCTAAGTTTTGAACGTCTTTTTTTAAAATCAATTCCATGTTGATGTCCTTTGTTATAGAAGTTAGTCCCGATAGTATTCGGAACAACAACTGTTAATTTTTAATTATTTTAATAAATCGGCCACGTATGGCATTAAAGCTAAGTGACGAGCTCTTTTTACAGCTACAGACACTTTTCTTTGGTATTTCAATGAAGTACCAGTTAAACGACGAGGAAGAATTTTTCCTTGCTCATTAACAAATTTCAATAAGAAATCAGCATCTTTATAATCGATGTATTTGATTCCAGATTTTTTGAAACGACAATATTTTTTAGTCTTGTTAGTCTCAATATTTAAAGGAGTAAGATATCTGATATCTCCGTCTTTTTTTCCTGAAGCAGATTGTTGTAATGTTGCCATGATAATTAAGCTTTTTGAGATTTAAGTTTTGCTCTTCTTCTTTCAGCCCAAGAGATAGCATGTTTGTCAAGACTTACAGTTAAGAAACGCATAACTCTTTCGTCACGTCTAAATTCAGTTTCAAATGCCAAAAGAACTTCTCCTGATACTTTGAATTCGAATAAATGGTAAAAACCAGATTTTTTGTTTTGGATTTCGTAAGCCATTTTTTTCAGACCCCAATCCTCTTTAGCTACCATTTCTGCTCCTCTACTAGTAAGAAAATCTTCAAATTTGCTTACTGTTTCCTTTACCTGAACATCAGATAAAACGGGATTTAAAATGAAAACAGTTTCATAGTGATTCATAAAATTTCATTTAATTTGTTAAATTGGCTGCAAAAGTAATCTTTTTATTTGAATAAAAAAACATAAACCAACTTTATTCGTTGTATGGTAAAAAAAACCGATTAAAATTAGTTTTTGTAGAAAAAGTACAATACTTTTACGTATCCAAATCTTAAAACACAAAAAATATGAAACTTAATTGTGTCGTAGTCGATGACAGTTCGATTCAAAGAATGATCATCGCAAAGTTAGTAAATAATCACCCTAATCTACATTTAGTAGGTGATTTTTCGAATGCAATTGAAGCCAAAAGTTGCATGTCTGTACATTCGGTTGATTTAATTTTTCTAGACATTGAAATGCCCGTAATTAGCGGTTTTGATTTTCTAGACGGATTAAAAAACAAACCCCAGATTATATTTATCACCTCAAAAGCAGAATATGCCCTGAAAGCTTTTGATTATGATGCTACTGATTATCTGCAAAAACCTATAGCTGTAGATCGTTTTAGTGCATCTGTCAAAAGAGCAATGGACTTACACTTGCTTAAACAAGATACTAAGGAAGAAGAAGGTGAACATATTTTCATTAAAAGTAATTTGAAAAAATTAAAAATATACACTTCCAGAATCAAATGGATTGAAGCCTTTGGAGATTACGTAAGAGTAGTTACTGAAGACGACAGCAATCTGGTACTTTCTACAATGAAATCTTTTGAAAATGATTTGTCGAAAAAGAAATTTGTGCGTGTTCATAAATCCTACATCATTAATATAGATAAGGTAGAACGTTTCAACAGCAAATTTGCCGAAATTGGAACTACTAAAATTCCTTTGAGTAGAAACAAAAAAGAAGACTTAATAAAAGCACTTTCTGTTGTTTAAGAACTACTTAATAAAAATCCACATTTAGCGCTACTTTAATAGCTCTGTATTGCGGAACAGCATCAAAACTATTCAATACCCTTTGAATAGTTTTTTTTGTACCCAAAACCGAGGAATCCTGAGGAATTTTTATCATAATTGTTCTAATATACTCATTTCTGATTCGGTTAATAGCTGGTTCCTCGGGACCAAGAACCGGAATTCCTAAATGTTGACTCAAAACCTGATACAACCACAAAGATCCTTCTTTTAATTTTTCAAATTCCCGATGCTTCAAGGTTAGTTTTATAATCCGGAAATAGGGCGGATATTTATAAATCTTCCTGTCATACAACTGCTCTTTATACATACCCAAATAATCATTATTAGTTACTTGTTGTATGGTATTATGAAGAGGATTATAAGTCTGAATAATTACTTTTCCTTGTTTTTCGGAACGTCCTGAACGCCCTGCCACCTGAGTCATGGTTTGATAACTTCTTTCGAAAGCCCTAAAATCGGGATGAAACAACATATTGTCGGCATTCATAATTCCTACCAGACTCACATTGTCAAAATCCAATCCTTTGGCAAGCATTTGCGTTCCTACCATAATATCAATTTCCCGGTTTTTAAAACTATCGATAATTTTTTCGAAACCAAATTTCCCACGAGTCGTATCCTGATCCATACGACCAATTTTTCGCTCCGGAAACAACTGAACCAATTCCTGTTGAATTTGCTCTGTTCCAAAACCCTTAGTCAACAAATCGATGCTGGAACAACTGTGACAATTAGTTGGCTTAGCAATCGAATAACCACAATAATGACATCGCAGCTGATTTTTATGCTTGTGATAAGTCAAACTCACATCACATTGCTGGCATTGTGGTACGTGTCCACAAGTCATACACTCTAACAAAGGTGAATAACCTCTTCTGTTTTGAAATAAAATTACCTGCTCTCCTAAAGACAAAGCAGTCGTAATTCCTTCAATCAAAACATCACTAAAATGGCCTGTCATTCTTTTTCGGAAATACTTGTCTTTTAAATCGACCAATTCAATCTCAGGCATCATTACATTTCCGTAACGCGCTTTAAGTTCGACTAAAGCATATTTATCCACAGTTGTATTATAATAGGATTCAATACTTGGCGTAGCCGAACCTAACAAAACTTTAGCTTTGAAAAAACTAGCCAAAACTATCGCAGCATCACGGGCGTGATATCGGGGTGCAGGATCTACTTGTTTAAAAGTTTGCTCATGTTCCTCATCAACAATTATAAAACCTAAATTTGAAAATGGCAAAAACAAAGCCGACCTCGCTCCTATTACTATTTGTGCTTTCTCCGAATTTTGCAATACCTGATTCCAGACTTCAACACGTTCATTATTATTGTATTTCGAATGAAAAACAGCTACTTTGTTACCAAAATGGGCATGTAATCTGGTTACCAATTGAGTAGTCAAGGCTATTTCGGGCAACAAATACAAAATCTGATTTTCGGTTACCAGATATTCTTCAATCAGTTTGATATAAATTTCGGTTTTTCCACTCGAAGTCACTCCGTGCAACAAACAAACTTCTTTTTTCTGAAAACTAATATTGATTTCTTCAAAAGCTTTTTGCTGTGCCTCGCTTAGTTGTAATTGATTCGAATTAGATTCTCCTGAAAAATTTACTCTATCTACCTGAATGTAATATTCTTCAAAAATTTCTTTATCAACTAGGGCTTTTACCACCGCTGAAGTCACATTCGATGCTTCCACTAATTGTTTAACAGAAATAGGCTTTTTCTTCTCACTGGCACTTAATTGAAAATAAGTAAGTACAATTTCTTTTTGTTTATTGGCATTTTTTAAAACTTCCAATAATTCATTCAATCCCTCGCTTGATTCGTATTTAGAATGCAAACGAATGTATCGCACCAATTTAGGCTTATAACTTTCCTGCATTTCTTCCTGCAAAATCAGGATGTTCTTATCAATTAGTTTTTGAATAACAGGAAAAATATTTTTTTTGCTCAAAATCCCAATAATATCCTGAACCTTTAAAGAAGATTGTTGCTGTAACGCCTGATAAATCAAAAACTCATCATCCGTAAGTTGACTTTCATCCACAAAAACATCCGCTTTTTGCGAAATTAAAGTTTCATTTTCCAGCAACAAAGCACTTGGTAAAGCAGTACGATATACATCGCCAATGGCACACATATAATAGCTTGCAATCCACTGCCAATGTTTAATTTGGTTTTCGGTAACAATAGGTTTTTCATCCAGAATTTGATGAATTTCTTTGGCTTCGTATAAAGTAGGCTGGTTTTGATGCAAATCAATCGCTAAAGCGGTGTAGATTTTACTTTTCCCAAAAGGAACTGCCAGTCTCATTCCTTTTTGAATATAATGATATTCGGCTTCAGAAACACTATAAGTGAAGGTTTTGGCAAGAGCTAGCGGTAAAATTACTTCAACAAAATACATTTATTATCTCCTATTCTTTTAGTACTAAATCTTGATTAATTTTTTAGAATTTTACTCTAAGTAATTGTTTCTTTTCGCTTTTTTAATTTATTAATTACCTCATTCAATTCAAAACCAAGTAACAAAATCATACAGTTAATCCAAATGTAAAACATCACAATCAACAAAGTACCAATCGAACCATACAATTCGTTGTATTTTGAAAATCGAATCACCCAAACTCCAAAAAAATAGGAACTAATAATAGTTAAAACAGTAGTAAAAACCGAACCTATGGATATAAAAGACCGGGTTTCCTGATTTTTAGTTCCAAATTTAAACAGTACCGATGTGGTTATCAAAATCATTAAAATCAAAAAAGCATAACGCCCCATAACCATCAACGGAATTTTATCACTCAAGAAATCAGTTGCATTTAATTTTTGAATAAAAACTTCAAAAACAACGATAGTTGCCACAGTAACTATCAACAACAATGCTAAAAATAACGACAAACCGATAGCCACAAAATATTGATGAAAAAAACCTCTTTTTACCAAAACATGTTTAGAATTTTCAAAACCTCCTAAAATAGCATTCAATCCATTAGCCATTAAAAAAACCGACAATATAAATCCTGAAGAAAGTAAACCCGAATGACTATTATGAAGAATATCATTAATTATATTTTTGATAGCATAAAAAGTATTGGGAGGAACTCCATCTGCTACAAAATCCAAAAAATCTTCCTGAAAACCTTCAATGGGAATAAATGGAATAAGGTTTAAAATAAAAAGTGCAAAAGGAAATAATGCCATAAAAAAACTAAATGCAATAGATCCTGCACGGTTTGACAGGGCAGCTTCGGTAATCCCAATAATGTACAATTCTAACAAATCATACAGCGATAATCCACTGAGCCAATTGAGTTTTACTTTTCTTGCCCAACGCATAAAATTGCGTAACACAGGAATTTTTTCAAGCTTTATTTCTATTTCTACTGACATTAATAGTATCTTTTATCGAAGAAAATTAGTCGATTGCCTTTAAACTCAAATCCATATTATAAATAGAATGTGTCAAAGCACCCGAAGAAATATAATTCACACCGCATTCAGCATAATGACGAATCGTATCTTCGTTAATATTTCCTGACGATTCTGTTAAACTAGCATCACCAATAAAAGCTACTGCTTCCTTAGTCATTTCATAATCAAAATTGTCCAGCAAAATTCTAAAAACACCGCCTGCAGCCACAATTTCTTTCACTTCATTCAAATCTCTGGCTTCAACAATAATTTTTAAATCGCGATTAATAGCTTTTAAATATTCTTTGGTTTTGGCTATAGCCAAAGTAATTCCGCCTGCAAAATCAATATGATTGTCTTTCAACATCACCATATCATACAATGCAAAACGATGATTCTCCCCTCCTCCTATTTTCACTGCCCATTTTTCGGCCACACGAAAACCAGGAGTCGTTTTACGAGTGTCTAATATTTTAGTATTGGTTCCTTCCAGTAATTGCACATAACTACTGGTTTTAGTCGCAATGGCAGACATTCTTTGCATCGAATTCAACACCATGCGCTCGGCCTTTAAAATTGACTGGGAACTTCCCGAGACATGAAAAACTACATCTCCAAATTTAACCGGAGTTCCATCTTCTATAAAAGTTTCAACTTTCAAATTAGAATCCACATAGTTGAAAATCATTTTCGCAAATGCAACACCTGCAATAATCCCCTCATCTTTTACTAAAAGCTTTGCTTTTCCTTGAGCAGATGCTGGAATACAAGCCAGCGAACTGTGATCTCCATCTCCTACATCTTCCCTGATGGCATTTGCAATTAATAGTTCTAACTCGTTTTGAAATTGTGCTTCGCTAATCATTTTTTACTGAAAATTTTTATGTTGCTAAAGTAGGACATATTTTGTGGAATAGAAAATTTGTTTCCATTTCACTTGAATCAAACATTTGAGTTATTTTTTACCGCGGATTCACAGATTTTTATTAACATCAAACAATTAAAATAAAAACAAGCTCAAAACATAAATTACAAATAAATAAAAATTCTTACAAAAAGTAAATTAGCGAATCTGCGGTCTTTGCTTTAACTTCTAAATCTTTGCCTAGCCAATTTGACTAAAACTTATTCCGAAGACAAATCCGTTGAAAATATATTTTACTTTTGGAAAAAATAATCCAATTTTGCCAACAAATACAATCACAATGTCTGAAACAACATCTGAAAACGCCAAAATAATCGAATTGGTATCTCAATACATCGATCTTAGTGTTACTCCTTTCAATAAACCGGAAAGAACCGTTGTAAAAGTGGATAAACGCGACCCTATGTATGGAGGAAACGGAATTGTTTATTTGTTACAAATGTTTGACGAAGGCGAATTAACCAACAACCGCATTGGAGCCTATATGGTTTTCTTCAACAAAGGAGACGAAGCGGGTTTTCACACTCATGGAACCCGAAATGAAGAAGAGCTTTATATCGTGATGCACGGTGAAGGCGAATATTCGGAAATGACAAAAAAAGAAGGTATTATTCGAAAAAAAACAATCAAAAAAGGAAGCATTACTGCCATGAGCGGCGAAGGCTTTCATTCGCTAATCAACACTACTGACGAAGTTTTAATTGTTTTTGTAATTACGACGAATAATCCCAAATAATTAAAATTATATCTTTGCCACTCCGAAAATCATCCTCAAAATGAATATCAAACTCATCGCCATAGGCAAAACGGATAATAAAGCACTGCAAACCTTAATTGACGATTATACCAAACGCCTGTCTTTTTACATCAAATTTGATTTGGAAATTATTCCTGATATTAAAAATGTAAAAAACTTATCCGAAAGCCAACAAAAAGAAAAAGAAGGCGAATTGATCTTGTCGAAAATCGGCTCAACCGATCAACTTATTCTCTTAGATGAAAACGGAAAAAACTTTTCCAGTGTAGGTTTTTCGGAAGAATTGCAAAAGAAAATGAATTCAGGAATTAAAACCTTAGTCTTTGTTATTGGTGGCCCTTATGGTTTTTCGGAAACTGTTTACGCCAAAGCACAAGGAAAAATCTCGCTTTCACTAATGACTTTCTCTCACCAAATGGTACGTTTGTTTTTTATCGAACAACTGTATCGCGGATTTACAATTTTAAGAAACGAACCTTATCATCATCAATAGCAGAAAGCTGGAAGTTAAAAATATGTTTCTAATAAAACAACAAACCACTAACAACCAACTACATATCTTCATATTTTAAACTTTCTTTAGCAGTCTTTTTTATATAAAATGCTTAACTTTATAAGGATCGATTTCAAGGTTTGATTCTAATAACTTATCAATCGTTATACAATCACCTCCTTTTTCAAGAAAATGTTTCCCATTTGAACTTTAAAACATTTTGTAATGAAACGTCCAATTTTATTTTTAGCTATTTTTATCATTCTATCAGGACTTTTTTCATGTGATAGTGATGATGGCAATGATTCTGATCCCACACCTGTTATCGTAACTTTTAATGCTACTTTAAACGGTTCAAGCGAAGTACCCGGTAATACTTCAACGGCTACCGGAACGGCTGTACTTCTTTATAACAAAACAAGTAAAATTTTCACTTTGACAGTAAATTTTTCAGGAATTACACTTACCGATGCACACATTCACAAAGGAGCCATAGGCGTTGATGGTGGCGTTGTATTTCCTATCACCGATTTAACTTCCCCTATGAATTATACAAGTATGACTTTGAGCTCCACTCAAGAAGCTGATTTACTTGCCAATCTCTATTATGTAAATTTACATACTGCTGCATTCCCCGGAGGAGAAATCAGAGGACAACTTATAACCACAAATCCAGGTGGTGGTTCTGGAGGCGGTGGCGGTGGTGGCGGCTATTAATAACTGCTTTATTCTAATAAAAAAGACTTTCTTTTAACAGAAGAAGGTCTTTTTTTAACTAATAAATTCTTTTCTAAATCATTCGATTTTAAAAAATAAATTCTTTTGGAGCGATTGGATTTACACTGTACAAATCAAATTTTTGAATTAAAATTTTATTCTGGATATATTCGTCATAAGACATATTTTTATCAAATTGAATAACAATACGAGGTTTTAAAATAAACCGAATACTGAAAAACTCTTGAATCAAATCTACTTTTTTTACATATTTCCCATTTAAAGAAACCAAATCACTGCCTTTCTTGAAAGCAATAACGAAGTCCTCTTTTTTAGGTTTTCCAATGCTATAATACACTTTTGTAAAAGGAATAAAAGCTATATTTTTTTTTATTGAATCAGCATACGAATAATAATTTTCCGCTTTTTCGTTCTTGTGCGCTTTTTCTTTGCGTTTTTTGTCTTGCAGTTTCATTACTTCGGGAATGACTAATTTCAAAGGCAAACGCTTATCGATATTCAGAATCCAATTGGTGGTAATAATGCTGTTTTTTCGGTTTACTTCAGCCAAAGTATCTTTGCCATTGGTTCGAAAAAAAATATAAATTGGCGAATGATCCTGTACATCACTAACTACTGTTTTATCTGATTTTGGGAGTAAAATATCTTCTTTATTACCACAACTAAACAAAAATAATACAGCAATAAGACTAAAATATTTCATTATTAAGAATTTAATTTTTCAAACAATTTTATACATTCAACGGCTGCTGCCACATCATGTACTCTTAAAATTTGAGCACCTTTTGTCAAAGCAATGGTATTTAAAACAGTAGTTCCGTTTAAAGCTGCATCCGCATTAATTTCCAGTGCTTTATAAATCATCGATTTTCTGGAAATACCAATTAAAATGGGTAATTCTAAAATATGAAACAACTCTAATTTTTGCATCACTTCAAAATTTTGTGTTATTGTTTTTGCAAATCCAAAACCGGGATCTACAATCAAATCATTGATTCCTAAACTTCTGGCTTGCGCTATTTTTTCTGAAAAATAAAGTAAAACTTCTTTTACAACATCTTCATACTCTGTCATGGATTGCATATTTTGTGGAGTTCCACGCATGTGCATCATAATGTAAGGAACATTATATTGAGCAATAACTTCAAGCATTTTATCATCAAGAATTCCTGCCGAAATATCATTAATCATAGCCGCACCATTTTCGATACAAACTCTTGCTACTTCACTTCTAAAAGTATCAATTGAAATTAAAATTTCTGGAAAATGTTTAACCAATAATTGCACAACAGGAACAATCCGATTTAACTCTTCTTCTTCCGATACATATTCGGCACTGGGTTTACTCGAATAAGCTCCAATATCAATAAAAGTAGCTCCTTCGGCAAGCATTTTTTCGACCTTAGCAATAATTTCTTCTTCGCTCGAATACTTTCCACCATCAAAAAAAGAATTGGGAGTTATATTCAAAATCCCCATTACTTTAGGTTGCGATAAATCAATCAGCTGTCCTTTGCAGTTAATAGTCATTTTTTAATCTTTATTTTAAAGTTGAATCCTTTTCCCTATTTTTGAGAAAAATTTTAGACAAATATACATCAATAATGAAGAATACTTCTCAAGAATACGATAAGGTAATTGCAATTTGTCGTTCCTTATTCGCAAATAAAATGCAGGATTACGGTAGTGCCTGGCGCATTTTAAGATTGCCTTCTTTAACCGATCAAATTTTCATCAAAGCTCAAAGAATTCGAAGTTTACAGGAAAACGAAGTTCGAAAAATAGACGAAGACGAATCGGGCGAATTTATCGGAATTATTAATTATTCAATAATGGCTTTAATCCAATTAGAACTAGGTGTTGTTGACCAACCGGATTTAGATTCCGCCAAAGCAACGCAATTGTATGATGCCAAAGTAAAATTAACCAAAGAATTAATGGAAGCCAAAAACCATGATTATGGCGAGGCTTGGCGCGATATGCGTGTGAGTTCGTTGACCGATTTGATTTTGCAAAAACTACTTCGCGTAAAGCAAATTGAAGACAATAAAGGAAAAACCATTGTGTCGGAAGGAATTGACGCCAATTACCAGGACATGATTAATTACTCGGTTTTTGCTTTAATTTTAATGGGTTTTGTCAATAAGAAATAATAGCATATGAAAAATTTTATTACTCAGTTTTCAAGACTTTTTGTTGGGATTTTATTCATTGTTTCAGGATTAATTAAATTAAATGACCCAATAGGTTTCTCCTACAAACTAGCCGAATATTTTAGCGAACCTGTTTTTAATCTGCCTTTTTTAGTGCCATTTAGTTTTTACCTGGCCTTATTTTTAGTTATTGTAGAAGTACTGTTAGGAATCATGTTACTCATTGGTTACAAAACTAAATTTACTATTTGGAGCTTATTGTTAATGATTGTGTTTTTTACTTTCTTAACTTTTTATTCGGCTTATTACAATGTGGTAAAAGATTGTGGCTGTTTTGGAGACGCTTTGCATCTTACGCCCTGGGAATCATTTACCAAAGATGTTGTTTTACTGTTTTTTATTCTGATTTTATTTATAAACAAAAAGCTGATAAAGCCTTTGTTTTTTAATAGCAGCTTTCAAAATGCCATTGTTTTTCTGGGATTAGCAGCCTGTATTTTTATGGCATATACAGTTTTAAATCACTTGCCAATAATTGATTTCCGTCCGTACAAAGTAGGAACAAATATCCAAAAAGGAATGGAAATTCCCGAAGGAGCGGCTATGCCTGTTGTAGAAATGAAATTTATATACAAAGTAAACGGTGTCGAAAAAGAATTTTCGGAAAACGATCTGATGAATCTTCCTGAAGGAGCAGAATTTGTAGATCGAAAGGACAAGATTATCAGCGAAGGTTACGTTCCTCCTATCCATGATTTCACGATGACAAAAGACGGTTCGGACTATAAAGACGAGTTATTACAAGAACCTAAATTACTAATGATTGTAACTTATGATTTGGCTTCAGCCGAAGAAGAAGGAATGCAAAAATTACAAAAGTTAAATCAGGAAGCTACTGCCAAAGGTTATAAAGTAATTGGTATGACCAATTCTTCAATTGAGGAAATCGAAAAAGCACAGAAAAAATACAATCTAAAATTTGACTTTTACAGCTGCGATGCTACTGCCTTAAAAACGATAGAAAGAGCCAATCCAAGTATTGTAATTCTGGAAAAAGGAACTATAAAACAAAAAGTACATTACAACGATATACAAGATTTAAAATTTTAAAAAAACAAAGCTCATAAAAACTAAAAATGGTATTTATGAGCTTTTTTTATGTCTAAAAAAGACTAAAAAACATCCCAAATAGCGGTTTTTAGAGAACTTTTTAGAATTATTTTTTTAGAAACAATCATAATTCGTGCTCACTATTACGTTTTCATTTGTGTTTTTATAACTCTTAACGCTGTATTTGTTATTTTTAACGAGTTTATCCAAAAAAACTAAAACAGCAAACAGCAATCAAATTGTTTATTTTAACTTTGTTACAATGAAAAAAACAGAAAAAATTATCGCTTTTTTACTTCTTTTAGTCACTGTTTCATGTACTAAATCGAATGCACAAAAAACGGAGTTTTCTAAAGAAGCTTTAGCAGAAACTTTATTAGATACTAGCGATAATCAAGTCGCTTTCGAAACTATTTTATCTAAAAATAAAGGTAAAAATACGGTAATCGAAATCTGGGCTTCCTGGTGTGGTGATTGTGTAAAAGCAATGCCAAAAATAAAAGAATTACAGGTGGCACATTCGAATACAAATTATGTATTTATCTCAATGGATAAAACCGCTGATAAATGGAAAGCCGGAATTGAAAAACACCAATTAAAAGGAGCGCATTATATGGCTAATGATCAAATGGGTGGTGTTTTTGCAAAAGCAGTGGATGTCAACTGGATTCCGAGATACATTATTATTGACAAAACGGGAAAAATTGTGCTGTATCGCGCTGTAGAAACTGATTTTGAAAAAATTAATGCTGTTTTAAATCAATTAGAAAAACAATAAAAAAATAAAATTCAAATATAACACTACTAAAATGAGAAAAAAGATTGTAGCAGGAAACTGGAAAATGCACAAAAACGCAGCACAAACTAGCGAATTGTTAAGTGAATTAATTGCAAAAGTACCTGCAAATACTACAGCACAAGTAATTGTTGCGCCTACATTTGTAAACTTGGCTGCAGCTGTAAATCAATTAAAAGGATCTAACATTGCTGTTGCTGCACAAAATGTTCACCAAACAGAAAGTGGTGCTTTTACAGGAGAAATCTCTGCTGATATGTTGACTGGAGTTGGTGTAAACACTGTAATCCTTGGACACTCTGAACGTAGAGCTATTTTTCATGAAACTGATGCTTTAATTGCTGATAAAGTAAATACAGCTTTAAAACATGATATGACTGTTATTTTTTGCTTTGGTGAAGAATTAAAAGACCGTCAGTCTAACCAACATTTCAACGTTGTAGAAAATCAATTAAGAGATGGTTTATTCCAAATTGATGCTAAATCTTGGGACAAAGTAGTATTAGCTTACGAACCGGTTTGGGCAATTGGAACAGGTGAAACTGCTTCTCCGGAACAAGCACAGGAAATGCACGAATTTATTAGAGAAACAGTTCTTAAAGCTTTTGGAAAAGAAATTGCTGAAAATGTAACTATTCTTTACGGAGGTTCTGTAAAACCAGAAAACGCAAAAGAAATTTTCGGAAAACCAGATGTTGACGGTGGTCTTATTGGTGGAGCAGCTTTAAAAGCAGATGATTTTGTTGCCATTGTAACAGCTATCTAAGAAAACCTTTTTATACTATTCAAGAAAGCGGTAATTCATTTTATCGCTTTTTTTATTTTTCTGATTTTGATAAAAGAGAAATACTACCTTTGCAAAAAATTAAATCAATTATGTCAAATATTTATATCGCCTACCATTTTAGCATTGAACCAAAGGAATTAGGTTCTGAAATTTTAATTGCCGAATTAGGCGAACTTGCATTCGAAAGTTTTACAGAGACAGAAAAAGGAATTTCAGCTTTTGTTCAAAAAGATTTATGGGACGAAATGATTCTTGAAAATGTAAATATTCTGCATTCAGAAGAATTTGAAATTGATTACAGCTATGAAGAAATTGATCAGGTGAACTGGAACGAAGAATGGGAAAAAAACTTCGAACCTATTGATGTAGACGGAAGATGTCATGTAAGAGCTCCTTTTCACGAAAAAACAGATGCCGAATTTGATATTTTAATTGAACCAAAAATGAGTTTTGGTACAGGACATCATGAAACCACACACATGATGATTCAGCATTTACTTGAAATTGACGTTAATGGATTAAAAACCTTAGACATGGGTTGCGGAACTGCTATTCTTGCTATTCTTGCCGAAATGAAAGGTGCTCAACCTATTGATGCCATCGATATTGACAACTGGTGCTATCTGAATTCTATTGAAAATGCCGAACGTAATAATTGCAAAAACATCAGCGTTTATGAAGGAGATGCCTCTTTATTAAAAGGCAAAAAATACGATTTGATCATTGCCAATATAAACAGAAACATTTTATTAAACGATATGCAAACTTATGTTGACTGCTTAAATCCTAAAGGGACGTTATTATTGAGTGGTTTTTATACCGAAGACATTCCTTTTATAGATGCTTCATGCACTGAAAAAGGCTTAACTTATGTTAAAAAAATCGAAAGAAACAACTGGGTTTCACTAAAATACGTAAATTAGTACTCTGTTTATTATCAAACAATTAAAGTACAAAAAGCAATACAATGAGTACTAAAGAAAAAATTAGAGAAAGAGTAAGCGTACAGGAAACTACCACACAAAACAACGAAATTATTGTTTATAATGACGATGTGAATACTTTTGATCATGTAATCGAAACCTTAATGCGTGTTTGCGAACATACGGCTGAACAAGCTGAACAATGTTCATTAATTATTCATTACAATGGAAAATGTACCGTAAAAACAGGACTGATTACCAAATTAAAACCACAGTGTACACAGCTTTTAGAAGCCGGTTTAAGTGCCGAAATAATCTAATTAAACTAAAATTTTCTCCATAAAAAAAGCATTCGCCGAGACGAATGCTTTTTTTATGGAGATTTTTTTGTTTTTTTTTTTATTGAAATTTAATCTATACAGTATTTTTATTTCTTTATCACGTTAACTGATTTTCGTTTTTCACCTTGACGTACTAAAACCAAATACTCTCCGGAAGGTAAATCCTCACCAAATGAAATAATTTCTTCATCTTTTGTCTCTATTCTTTTTATTAATCTGGCTAACATATCATATACTAAAACTTCCACTTTTTCCTGACTTTCACTATTTACAACTAGCGAAAATTGACTGCTCGATGGATTTGGATAAGCTATTACAGAAAAAGGATCAATTTCTACTTCTACTTCCATCACTTTACCCTTAGTTGCTAGTGAAGACTTCGTTAACAACGTTGGTGCTTCACAATTTGGAGTACATGTACCCAAGAAATCACCATGAGCTAAATGAGCCGCAACTGCAGATTCATCTACACACAACTCCTGACATGGATTTTTAGTATTCCCTGTTCTATGACAAAGTTTTACTTTTGCCACACCACTTTTACCAGCAAAACAACGTACATCTTCCCCATGAATAAATATCTTTTCGGTTGTTATTGTACATCCTTTAGAATCAGTAATAGTAGCGGTAAACCCAGCATCATCTATTAAACCAACTTTTATAGAATACCCCACAGCCGTTTGGACTCCTGTCGTTATTGTATATGGATTTCCTTGAGTATTGGATCCTGAAGAAGGCAATACAATATTGTAACTGCTAGTAGTTGCTGGCATAGTTATCGGATCTGGAATCCAGGATTCATCACCACTACTATTGATATAATTACTAATTAAACTACGATCCATAGTAATTGTTACTGTATAAGGTCCAATACCTCCTGATGGTATTACTGTAATTTTCGAAGTCTGATCTCCCGATAATCCAAAATAATGATTTGGATTGGTTCTGGTAAAAGTTGCTGTTATTTGAGAGTTTATCGTCAAATTAGCTGAAATATAGGTTTCATTATAATTATTACCATAAGTATAAGTTCCTTTATTAATAGCATAAACCCCGGCAGATTCTCCACTATTTCTTTCCAATTGTCCACTTACCGTATCACCAGAAATAATTGAACCGGAAGTTAACTGTGCTGTTAGTCCGGGATCACTCACTCCAAAACACTTGAACTTAGCATCGGCTGTAATCGTTATATCTCGTTTACCAATGGTTAGGTTTGCTACAACATAAGTCAAAGTATAATTACTGTTCAAAGCAACGCTTCCCTGAGTGATGGCATAATCCCCAACAATTTCTCCTGTATCTCTGCTCAACGAACCACTGAAAGAATCACCAGTCACCAAACTTCCTGAACTAATTTGATAAGTCAATGCAGGATCTGCTTCGCCATAGGTTTTAGATTTAGCATCGGCTGTAATAGTTATATCTCGTTTGCCAATGGTTAGATTTGCTCCAACATAACTTAAAGCATAATTACTGTTCAAAGTAACGCTTCCCTGAGTGATGGCATAATCCCCAACAATTTCTCCTGTATCTCTGCTCAACGAACCACTAAAAGAATCACTAAACGCTAAACTTCCTGAACTAATTTGATAAGTCAATGCAGGATCTGCTTCGCCATAGGTTTTAGATT
This sequence comes from Flavobacterium sp. GSA192, assembly GCF_006386525.1. Lineage (NCBI taxonomy): Bacteria > Pseudomonadati > Bacteroidota > Flavobacteriia > Flavobacteriales > Flavobacteriaceae > Flavobacterium > Flavobacterium sp. GSA192. Next base: position 414,005 of record NZ_VAHC01000003.1, read on the forward strand.
TAGCATCGGCAGTAATTGTAATATCTCGTTTGCCAATGGTCAGATTTGCTCCAACATAACTTAAAGCATAATTACTGTTCAAAGTAACGCTTCCCTGAGTGATGGCATAATCCCCAACAATTTCTCCTGTATCTCTGCTCAACGAACCACTAAAAGAATCACCAGTCACCAAACTTCCTGAACTAATTTGATAAGTCAATGCAGGATCTGCTTCGCCATAGGTTTTGGATTTAGCATCGGCTGTAATTGTAATATCTCGTTTACCAATGGTTAGATTTGCTCCAACATAACTTAAAGCATAATTACTGTTCAAAGTAACGCTTCCCTGAGTGATGGCATAATCCCCAACAATTTCTCCTGTATCTCTGCTCAACGAACCACTGAAAGAATCACCAGTCACCAAACTTCCTGAACTAATTTGATAAGTCAATGCAGGATCTGCTTCGCCATAGGTTTTGGATTTTGCATCGGCAGTGATTTCTACTGAACGCAAGTCTATCGTTAAATCTGCTCCAACATAAGTTAAAGTATAATTACTGTTCAAAGCAACGCTTCCCTGAGTGATGGCATAATCCCCAACAATTTCTCCTGTATCTCTGCTCAATGAACCACTGAAAGAATCACCAGTCACCAAACTTCCTGAACTAATTTGATAAGTCAACACAGGGTCTGCTTCACCATAGGTTTTAGATTTAGCATCGGCTGTAATTGTAATATCTCGTTTACCAATGGTTAGATTTGCTCCAACATAACTTAAAGCATAATTACTGTTCAAAGCAACGCTTCCCTGAGTGATGGCATAATTTCCAACAATTTCTCCTGTATCTCTGCTCAACGAACCACTGAAAGAATCACCAGTCACCAAACTTCCTGAACTAATTTGATAAGTCAATGCAGGATCTGCTTCGCCATAGGTTTTGAATTTAGCATCGGCTGTAATCGTAATATCTCGTTTACCAATGGTTAGATTTGCTCCAACATAAGTCAAAGCATAATTACTGCTCAAAGCAACGCTTCCCTGAGTGATGGCATAATCCCCAACAATTTCTCCTGTATCTCTGCTCAACGAACCACTAAAAGAATCACTAAACGCTAAACTTCCTGAAGTAATTTGATAAGTCAATGCAGGATCTGCTTCGCCATAGGTTTTGGATTTAGCATCGGCTGTAATAGTTATATCTCGTTTACCAATGGTTAGATTTGCTCCAACATAACTTAAAGCATAATTACTGTTCAAAGCAACGCTTCCCTGAGTGATGGCATAATCCCCAACAATTTCTCCTGTATCTCTGCTCAATGAACCACTAAAAGAATCACCAGTCACCAAACTTCCTGAACTAATTTGATAAGTCAATGCAGGATCTGCTTCGCCATAGGTTTTGGATTTTGCATCGGCTGTAATTGTAATATCTCGTTTACCAATGGTTAGATTTGCTCCAACATAAGTCAAAGTATAATTACTGTTCAAAGCAACGCTTCCTTGCGTAATGGCATAATTTCCAACAATTTCTCCTGTATCTCTGCTCAACGAACCACTAAAAGAATCACTAAACGCTAAACTTCCTGAACTAATTTGATAAGTCAATGCAGGATCTGCTTCGCCATAGGTTTTGGATTTTGCATCGGCGGTGATTTCTACTAAACGCAAGTCTATCGTTAAATCTGCTCCAACATAAGTTAAAGTATAATTACTGTTCAAAGCAACGCTTCCCTGAGTGATGGCATAATTTCCAACAATTTCTCCTGTATCTCTGCTCAACGAACCACTGAAAGAATCACCAGTCACCAAACTTCCTGAACTAATTTGATAAGTCAATGCAGGATCTGCTTCGCCATAGGTTTTGGATTTTGCATCGGCAGTGATTTCTACTGAACGCAAGTCTATCGTTAAATCTGCTCCAACATAAGTTAAAGTATAATTACTGTTCAAAGCAACGCTTCCCTGAGTGATGGCATAATCCCCAACAATTTCTCCTGTATCTCTGCTCAATGAACCACTGAAAGAATCACCAGTCACCAAACTTCCTGAACTAATTTGATAAGTCAATACAGGATCTGCTTCGCCATAGGTTTTGGATTTTGCATCGGCAGTGATTTCTACTGAACGCAAGTCTATCGTTAAATCTGCTCCAACATAAGTCAAAGCATAATTACTGTTCAAAGCAACACTCCCTTGCGTAATGGCATAATCCCCAACAATTTCTCCTGTATCTCTGCTCAACGAACCACTAAAAGAATCACTAAACGCTAAACTTCCTGAAGTAATTTGATAAGTCAATGCAGGATCTGCTTCGCCATAGGTTTTGGATTTGGCATCGGCAGTAATTGTAATGTCTCGTTCGCCAATGGTTAATAAAGCATTCGTTGGTGTTATACTATAATTTGGATTAGCCCCCAAAGTAACTTCAATTGGATAATTACCAACTCCAGAAAACTGAGTTGCGGAGGTTTCCAATGTATAACTCAATACATCTCCGTTTACTGTTCCCGAAACTACTGCATCCAATGCCGGATTCGCATCACCATAGGTTTTGGATTTGGCATTAGCAGTTACGGTAACATTTTTTTGAGTAATTGTAACGGTAACTAATGTTCTAGTTGTACTCTTACATCCTGTTATAGTATTTCTGGCTTCTGCATAAGCAGAATACGTCCCCACATTAATTCCTGAAGGAGCAATTGCAGTCGTTGTACCAGTTGAAGTAGTGTACCAATCTATAACTTCACCTAGATTTGGAGTGGCTGATCCTACATGAGAAACACCATCGTAAACTCCTGAATAATTTACAGCAGTAGGTGCAATTGGTAATTCTAAAACATGAACTGTTTTATTAGCTACTTTAAAACAACCGGTACTACTGTCAGTAACTGTATAACTCACAGCAACACTACCTGATGCAATACCTGTTATCAATCCATTTGTTGTTACTGTAGCTATTTCAGGATTTGCACTACTCCACACCCCGCCTGGAGTTGCGTTTGATAATTGCAAAACAGAACCTACACATACATTAGTGGTTCCTCCCGGTAATATGGCCGTCACTATAGGTACAGGATTAACTTCATATGTCAAAACATTTGATTCCGCTGAACAACTCAATCCGTTAAGAATTGAAACAGCGATTCTCTTGATAGCCGTTGTTGTAATCAAAGAAGGTGAATTATACTGGCTGGCAGTTTCTGAAGGAATCGTTGACCAACTTACTCCTCCGTCTGTACTTTTTTGCCATATATAACTAATTGTTCCTGAACCGCTAGCAGCAGTTATAACTGATGTTATACCGGGATCTAATGTTCCACAACCCGGACCAGGCTGAACTGCCCCTTTTCCAATTGTTCCTGGAATAACACTATTAACTACTACATCAATTTTAGCCCTTGGACTTTCACAACCTATAGTTTGGCTTACATAATAGCTTGTAGTTCCCGGAGTAGTAGTCGAAGGCGTTGGTGCTGTAATACTTCCTGTACCTCCTGATACTGTTGTGTACCATAATAAATTACTTCCCGTTGCAGTCAAAGCAACAGCTGATGCTCCTTGACAATAGGTCACAGAAGCATTAACTGATGGTGCAACTGGAGCTGTACATACAGTGAAATTCCCTGTTATTAATTGACCTCCATTTCCATTATTAGCACCTACAACACTTCCTCCAGAAGCTTTATATGTTACTCCTGAAACAACTATATCATTAAAAGTATATTCAATCATTTGGCTATTACTTACAGCAATTGCTGGTGAAGAAGAGTTTGGAGTTGTAAAATATATAGTTGTAAAATTTCCACTAGGAGAACCATTACTAGGATAAACTCTGTAATTTACTGTTACATTAGTCCCACTTGGTAATCCATTTGTTGCAAAAGTTACATTCGCATCCGTAAAAAATACTTTATAAGTAAATCCCGATGTTTGACCTAAAGCTCCAAGCATCAAATCAGCTCCTAATTCACAATCATTGACATACCAGGAAGCTGTAAAATTTCCATTTTCATCGGCAACAACAGTCCATAATTCGTGTGGTTGTGGGGTGACAGGACCACAATCTACATCAGGGTTAGTGAGATTGTCTACTTGCAGTGCTACCGTTTCACCTGAATGCCAACCGGTACCAGTAATCACAACTGTTTCTCCCGGTGCGTAATCCAAATCAGCCTGATCAAGGGTTACAGTCTGCCCAAAAAATACATTTGCAAAAAGCAAATTGGCAATCAAAAAAACAAATAAGAAAAAACGAGATTGGGGTAGAATTGTTTTCATACGCAATGGATTTAAATAAATTTTGTACTGAAATTGAATACTTGAAATCAATAGAATGAGGTTTCTATTTGTCTGAAAAACAATATTGTTTTTACTTTTATTTCATTTAATTCATATCTAATTTAGATACAATAATTTTATTTATTCCACATTCCCGATGAAATGTTAAAAAAAACTATAAACTACATAGCCTGTTGTTTTTAAGTCATTTATAAAGAATATTTCTAAAAAATAATCGAAAAAGTAGCCCCTTTATTTACACCCTCACTGTTGGCAATAAGAATTCCTTGATTCTTTTCTATAATTTGTCGGCATAAATACAGACCTATTCCTGTTGAAGATTCGTCAGAAGTCCCTAAACGGCTCATATTAGTAAATTTAGCAAATACTTTTTCATTGTCCTTACTATCAAAACCAACGCCCTGATCAATAATTTTTATAACTATTTTTCCATTTTCATTAAAAACATCTAACTGTATTTTTGAATCCGAAAAAGAAAATTTAATCGCATTGTGAAGCAAATTAAAAATTACTCTTGTCAATAATTCTGCATCAATTTTCAGACTAACACTTTCGATACCAACATTCCTAATCAATTCAATTTTTTTAACAGCCATAGACTGTCTCAACTGAGTACCTATTGCATCAATCATCGTTTTCAAATTGATTTCTTTAACTTCAACAGCCGTTTGCAGCATCTCATCCTGATCTTTCAGCATTTTTACAAACTTCTCAATGTATTGAAACTGCTCGTCTGACGACTGATAAATCATTTGGGCTAATTCCTTTACATTTTCAGGAGGATTAGTCTCTAAAATCATTGTTGCCAATGATTTGGGATTTCCGGCAAAAGTCCTTAAATCATGAGAAAGCAAATAAATCAAATTTTGTTTTTCGGTAATAAATTTTTCACTCTCTGAAATAGAATCCTGAATATTGGATAATAACAAACCTACTTCGTCTGAAAAATCTAAGGGCAATTTTGTAACTGTTCGACTTAACTTATAATCATTCAAAGCTTTTGAAGCCAATTCTAAAGGCTGAATTAATTTTTTCAATAATATTAAGGTTACAACCGTAGCTAATAAGGTCATTACTAATGAAAAAAGCAATAAAGCAGCGCTTGAAAAGTTATTTTTTGAATACAGTACAAAAAACAAAATCCCTATTAGAGGAATATGAATTCCTATGAAAGCTACAAAAAGAAACTTAAACGCATAACTTTTTTTAAGAAAACCTATTGAAGATAATTTTTTATAAAATTCCATAAATTCATATTATTTGAGACAAGACCAAATGTACGAAAAAACTATATTTTTCTTATCTGTTAAAAATTATTTTTTAAGAAAAATCAGAAATACTAACTTCAAAATAATTTCCTTAGTTTTGCTTTCCAGCCCATATCGAATCTAATCCATAACTATCACAATGCAAGACTGGCCTTATTTAGCAAAATACCAACAAGAAAACGCATTACTGCCTCTTCCTGTAAATGCTGAAAACCGTGTTGTGTTTTTAGGCGATTCCATAACTGAATTCTGGAGTAAAGAAAAGCCTTCATTTTTTCAAAATAAATCTTACATTAATCGGGGAATCAGTGGTCAAACTACTCCGCAAATGCTGCTGCGTTTTAGAGCAGATGTCATTGCATTACATCCTAAAATAGTTATTATTTTAGCTGGCGGAAATGATATTGCAGGGAATACGGGAGCTTCAACAACTAAAATGATTACTGATAATATTTATTCGATGATTGAACTGGCTCATGTTCACAATATAAAAGTGATACTTTGCTCTGTTCTTCCTGCTAATTTTTTCTATTGGAATCCAAAAGAAAAACCAGCGGAACGAATTATTGAATTAAATCAACTGTTAGAAAATTATGCGCTTGTCAATAAAATTCCATTTGTTGATTATTATTCGGCAATGGTTGACGATCAAAAAGGCTTAAAAACCGAATTTTCAGAAGATAGGGTTCATCCCAACAAAGCAGGATATGAAATTATGAGTCCACTAATTGAAAAAGCTATTCAACTCACAATAAAAAATCTATAAAACAAACAAAAAATGAACTATCGTAAACTAGGAAAAACAAACTTTGAAATATCCGAAATTGCTCTTGGTACCTGGCAGGTGGGCGGCAAATGGGGCTCGCCTTTTAATGACAAAACCGCCGATGAACTATTGAATACAGCTATTGAGAAAGGCATCAATTTTATTGACACTGCCGATGTTTATGAAAACGGATTGAGTGAAAAAGCGGTGGGCAGACTCATTCGTTCCCGCTCTGAACGTATTTATGTGGCTACTAAATGTGGACGTCACATCAATCCGCATGTTAACGAAGGTTATCAGCCTAAGGTTTTACAAAAATATGTCGAAGACAGTTTGAAACGTCTTCAGTTAGATACTATCGATCTTATTCAGTTACACTGTCCTCCTACTGAAGTTTTTTATCGTCCGGAAATTTTTGAGCTTTTTGACAAACTGAAACAAGAAGGAAAAATTTTAAATCTTGGAGTTAGTGTCGAAAAAGTAGAAGAAGGACTTAAAGCGATGGAGTTTTCAAATGTCACTTCGATTCAAATCATTTTCAATCTTTTCAGACAGCGTCCATCGGAGTTACTTTTTAAAGAAGCTCAGAAAAAAGATGTGGGAATCATTGCCCGTGTTCCATTAGCCAGCGGATTATTGACAGGGAAATTCTCTGAAAAATCTATTTTTGACAGCAAAGATCATCGTTTTTTTAATCGTGAAGGCGCTGCATTTGACAAAGGAGAAACTTTCTCCGGAATAAATTACGAATTAGGTTTGATTGCCGTGGACGAACTAAAAAAACTATTCCCTGAAGTTCAAAACCTGGCTCCTATTGCCTTACAATGGATTTTAAGTTTTAGTGAAGTAAGTTGTATTATTCCTGGTGCTTCAACGGAAAGTCATGTATTATCTAATCTTTCAACGTTTGATTTACCGGCATTAACTCCTGAGAAAATTGCGGCTATGAACGAGATTTACAATCATTATATCAAAAAAGAAGTACACCATTTGTGGTAAAAGAGTATCCTTATTAAACAAAAAAATCCGTTCTGATAGCTAATCGGGACGGATTTTTATTTGATTTTCTTTATTTCTTCAAATACAAATTCGGGATTAGAATAATCAATGGTATCTCCTTTTAAAAACGAAGGAATTCCCATGTAAACCGAAATTACACCTTTACCTAACAGTAATTTGTTTTTACGTTTCAGTAGCGCAATGGGATATCTTTTCAAAACTCCGCCACCATAAGGCTGGTAATAAAAACTTCCTTTTATCGTATCTCCACTAATAATCCCCCTTATCTCACCAGAATCTTTACTGACTCCTCCATATCGAATTTCATATTGACCAAAAAACCGATTATCCTCCAGTTTTATAAAATTAAGAAATGCCGTATCCTTATCGTTTATCGACCGATAATGAAATTGTTTGCCCTCCTTATTCGCATCTGCACAACTAAAAACTATAACAGCAAAGAGAATACAAAAACCAATTAAACCTTTGTTTTTTTCCAATATTAGATTCATACTTTTATCACTTTGGCAGCAAAGATAAAATTTCTAATTTTAGAAATAACGTTGATTTTTTAATAGCTAAAATTCCGAATTAGCTTATTTACAGTTCATTTATACTATAAAATAATTCTTTCATTATATTTGAAATTCAAAAACTTCAACCAGCCGAGATAATGAACAAAATAATCCTCTTTTTATTTTTAAGCTCAATTCTCCGTTTTTCTTCTTACGGGCAAAACATAAATAAAGAAAAAATAGATCAATTTCTGGATGTACTTGCATCACAAGACTTAGCTATGGGCAGTCTTAGCATTTCTCAAAACGGCAATTTACTTTATCAAAAAGCAATTGGCTACAGTTCTATTGATAAAAAAACACCTGCAACCGTATCTACCAAATACCGAATTGGTTCTGCAACAAAAATGTTTACAGCCGTCCTGATTTTTCAATTAATCGAAGAAGGCAAAATCAAACTGGAACAAAAATTAAGTGATTTTTATCCAAATCTACCCAATGCAAATAAAATCACTATTAGCGATATGCTTTACCATAGAAGCGGTTTGCATGATTATACTAAGGAAACCAATTATCCTGAATGGATGGACAAGCCTAAAACTCACGATAAACTACTTGAAATTATAAAAGAAAAAGGAAGCGATTTTGAACCCAATACAAAAGCCGATTATTCAAACAGCAACTATCTTTTATTGGGTTATATCATCGAAAACAAATGCAAAATGCCTTATGCAAAGGCAATTGATAAAAAAATAACATCTAAACTTAAGCTTAAAGACACTTATTACGGAAGTATTTTCAACATAAATACCGATGAAAATATTTCTTTCAAATATTCCGACAATAAATGGAATACCGTTAAAAAAACAAATTTGGATATTCACGGAGGAGCTGGCGCACTTATCTCGACACCAACAGATATGACTGTATTTATAAATGCTTTATTTACCAATAAGCTTGTAAACAAATCCAGCCTGTCTAAAATGAAAAACCTCATTGATGACTATGGTATGGGACTTTTTTCAAATAAGTATGGTATAGAAACCAGTTTTGGACACAACGGAAGAGTCGAAGAGTTTTACACAGCAGTGTGGTATTTCCCAAAACAAAAATTATCATTTGTCTACTGTACCAACGGAATCCTTTATCCAAGAACCGATTTGATTGAAGGGGTTTTGAAAATATGTTTCAATCAGGAATTTACCATTCCTTTTTCTAAAAACTACAACTTAAAACCGGAAGATTTAGACCAATACCTCGGTCGATATTCTTCGGGTCAAATAGTCGTCAACTGCACTAAAAACAACACTAAATTATTGATTGAATCAAAAGGGAAAACATTTGAAGTTGAAGCCATTACAGATAATTATTTCATGAATAAAGAATTGGGCTATTTTTTTGAATTTAATCCCGAAAAAAAGAACCTACTAATTAAAGAGACCGACAATATTTATTTTCTAAAAAAAGTAAACTAACTTCCACCCAAAATAAAAAAATTGCTTTATGACACTGGAAACAAGCTATACTTTTTCGGCTAGCATTGAAATTATAGGTATCAATCCTTTTGTTTATGTGCCTGAAGAAATCTTAAATCACATTTTTGAAAAAGCAGCGAAATCCAAAGGTCCTATTCCTGTCAAAGGCGCTGTCAACTCCATTCCTTACACCCAAACTTTAATAAAATTTAAAGGCGAATGGCGCTTATATATCAATACCAAAATGCTTAAAAACTCTCCTAAAAGAATTGGAGAACAAATAGCAATAAGTATAGATTATGATCCAGCAAAAAGAGAAATCTCCATACATCCTAAATTATCACAAGCTTTAAACGAAAATGTAGCAGCAAATACGGTTTTTCAAAATTTACGTCCTTCTTTACGGCATGAAATCATCCGCTATATTTCACATTTAAAAACAGAAGAAAGTATTGATAAAAATATTCCAAAAGCAATTGCATTTTTATTGGGAAAAGGAAAATTTGTGGGGAGAGAAAAGCCTTAATATGTTTTTGTAAGAATATTTAAATATATTTGATAATAAATAAAGCGATAGAAACTTTCGCCAAACTACCCAAAAAACAGCTTTATACAGGAAGATTTGTTTCGCTTATATAAATTATTTGCAAGTGTAGCGGACGATACAAACAATAACTATGAACAGGAAAACTAACAAAATATTGACCTTTTGTATTGCGACAATTTGGATTGCAAATGGACTTTTTTGCAAAGTTCTAAATCTTGTTCCAAGACACGAACAAATTGTTGCTAGAATTCTAGGTGACAACTTTGCCAAACCATTAACAATTATAATCGGATTTTTAGAAATTATTATGGCAGTGTGGATTTTAAGCGGTTACAAGACAAAGTTAAATGCTGTTACACAAATTCTTGTTGTGGCGACAATGAACACTTTTGAATTTATACTTGTCCCAGACTTGCTACTTTGGGGAAAACTAAATTCACTCTTTGCGTTTTTATTTATTTTAGTTGTTTACTCCAACGAATTTTATCTAAACAGAAAACAAAAAAATTAAAGAAATGTTATCATATTTAAAAAATCATCCATTCGCAGTTGAAGCGTATTTTGAAAGTTCACTTGTTTTCACATTTGCAGTTCCAAAAGAACAATTAGAACAGCTTATTCCTGAATGTTTACAACTTGACACCTTTAACGATAAATGGGCATTCATAGCAGTAGCTATGGTTCAGACAAAAGAACTGCGACCAAAAGGTTTTCCGAAATTTATGGGCAATGACTTTTTTCTTATTGGTTATCGTGTTTTTGTTCGGTATACAAATAATGATGGTAAAAGTTTACGTGGTTTGTACATTCTAAAATCAGAAACAGACAAAAAAAAAATGGAATTCTTTGGAAACATTTTCACTCATTATAACTACACTACAACAGACATAAAGCAAATTGAACAACAAAACACCAAAGAAATTTTCTCGATTAAATCAAACTTCAAAATCACAATAGATAAAACCGAAGAACAAATTTCTTTGCCAAAACATTCGCCTTTTGCAGACTGGAAAGAAGCAAGAAGATTTGCAGGACCTTTGCCTTTTACATTTACTTATGACAAGAACACCAAAGAAATTTTAATCATTGAAGGAGTAAGACAAAACTGGACACCAAATCCAATAAAAGTGATTAATTATAATTTCGATTTTATAAATTCTCTAAAACTTGAAAAAACAGTATTAGCAAATGCTTTCATAATTAATAACATTCCATATTATTGGAAAAAAGGTAAAATCGAATAATGGAAATAAAAAGACGAAATTTTCAAGGAGTATTAAACATTTTAAGTTTTAACCGACACTTTTATGTGTTTGGATTCATTGCATTGGTATTAATTATTGGAAGTAAATTTATTTACAATTGGTCTAACGCAGTATATTGGTTAGTCATTTTGGCATTCATATATGGACTAACAATGCCACTATTAGTTTCTGCTTATGTTTATGATTTCTCTGGTTATTATGATTTTGAATGGTTAAAGAAAATGAAAATAGAAGATACAAAAAACAAATTCAATTTAAACATTAATGCCGGTTTTGACGAAACAAGTTATATTATAGAACGTATTTTACCTCTATCAAATTTACAAGTATATGATTTCTACAATGCCAAACAACATACTGAACCTGCAATAATACGAGCAAGAAAAGTGAGCTTAGTTTACCCAAATACGCAACAAATCAATTCAAATTTGATTCCTTTAAATGACAATTCGGTTGATAATATTTTTTTACTATCAGCAATTCATGAAATCCGTAAACACGATGAAAAAGTACAATTTTTAAAAGAATGTCGCAGAGTTTGTAAGCCAAACGGCAATGTTATTATGGTGGAACATTTAAGAGATTTTCCAAACTTTGTAGCATTTACAATCGGCTTCACTCACTTTTTCTCAAGTACAACTTGGATTAAGGCATTTGAAGAAGCAGGATTTACATCATTTAAAGAAAAAAAGTTAACACCATTTATGTCAATTTTTAATTGTAACTAATTATGGAAATACATTTTAAAATAATTGGTGTTTTATTAATTACTTTGGCATTAGTTCACATTGTTTTTCCAAACTATTTTAATTGGGAGAAAGAACTTAAATCGTTGAGTTTAATCAATCGACAAATAATGGTAATTCATACATTTTTCATTGCATTAACAGTATTTCTTATGGGGTTACTTTGCTTGACATCTTCAAACGAATTAATTGAAACAAATTTAGGCAAAAAAATATCACTTGGTCTCGGAGTATTCTGGGCTGTTAGACTGTTCATTCAGTTCTTTGGTTACTCTACAGATCTTTGGAAAAGAAAGTCATTTGAAACAGGAATACATATAATATTTTCGTTATTTTGGACATATTTAAGCATTATATTTTTGACTACATATTTCAATTAAAAATATCAAAAGTGTATTGAGAAACTTTAATAAAACAAACGAGTTCTCGATACATTTTTTGTTCCGTTTCACTACACAAAAAACACTCGAACTGACGTTTTTAATAATTACGTCCAAAATAGAATGAGATAAAAATCACCTCTTTTTAAAAATATTTCCCAATTTGAATTCATAAAAGACAACAAACGCTTATTTTTGCGCCATGGGTAGAAAAAATACAGACAAAGTTGTCTTTCATCAGATAAAAGTCCTTGATGCAGGTGCAAAAGGCGTTTCGGTAGCAAAGGCTCCCGATGGAAAAGTAGTGTTTATTCCGAATGTGGTTCCGGGTGATGTGGTTGATGTGCAAACTTTCAAAAAACGCAAGGCGTATTATGAAGGAAAAGCGGTAAAATTCCACGAGTTATCAGAGCATCGTGTAGATCCTATTTGTGAGCATTTTGGGGTTTGTGGCGGTTGCAAATGGCAAAACATGAACTACGACCAACAATTGTTTTACAAACACAATGAGGTTAAAAATCACTTGCAACGCATAGGAAAAATTGAACTTCCTGAATTTGACCCGATTTTAGGTTCGGAGAAAAAGTTTTTCTACAGAAATAAAATGGAATTTTCGTTTTCTAACAGCCGTTGGTTAACAGAAGCTGAAATTGGAAGCGATGAAGATTTAGGAAATAGAAATGCTCTTGGTTTCCATATTCCAAAAATGTGGGACAAAATCCTGGACATCAAAAAATGTCATTTACAAGAAGATCCTTCAAACGCTATTAGAAATGAAGTTCGCGATTTTGCTAATGCAAATGGTTTGACTTTCTTTAACCCGAGAGAACATTCCGGTTTGTTAAGAACCTTAATGTTACGTACGGCTTCAACCGGAGAAATCATGCTTTTGATTCAGTTTTTCGAAAATGATAAAGCCAACAGAGAATTGTTGCTGGATCATCTTTATGCCAAATTCCCTCAAATTACTTCATTGCAATATGTGGTAAATAACAAGGCAAATGATACACTTTACGATCAGGACATCAAATTGTACAAAGGTCGTGATTACATCCTGGAAGAAATGGAAGGTTTGAAATTTAGCATCAATGCCAAATCTTTTTACCAAACCAACTCCGATCAGGCTTATGAATTATACAAAATAACGAGAGATTTTGCCGGATTAACAGGAAATGAAACCGTTTACGATTTATACACCGGAACAGGAACCATTGCGCAGTTTGTTTCTAAAAAAGCAAAAAAAGTAATTGGTGTCGAAAGTGTTCCTGATGCCATTAAAGATGCTAAGGCCAATGCCGAACGCAATAACATTGACAATTGTGAGTTCTTTGTTGGAGATATGAAAGTCGTTTTCAATGACTCTTTTATTGCACAACACGGACAACCGGACGTAATTATCACTGATCCACCACGTGACGGAATGCACAAAGACGTAATTGAACAAATTATGAAAATTGCTCCTGAAAAAGTAGTGTATGTAAGTTGTAATTCGGCTACACAAGCCCGTGATTTGGCTTTAATGGACGAAAAATACAAAGTAACTAAAGTGCGTCCTGTGGATATGTTTCCGCAAACGCATCATGTGGAAAATGTAGTACTTTTAGAAAGAAGATAATTAGTCCTTAGTACCTAGTCCTTAGTTTTTTCAGTAAGGACTAAGGACTATGTACTAACAACTAAAAAATATATGAAGAAAACGATACTGCTTTTATTGCTGTTTTGCTTCTCTTTCTCCGGTTGTGAGAAAGACGATATTTGTGATGGCAATACCCTTACCACACCCCGAATGGTCATTACATTTTATGACATCAGTAACCCTTCGGTTGAAAAAAGTGTGACCAATCTAAGCATATTTGGTGATGGAATGGAAGAAGCTGTTAATTTTGACGGAAACACTCTAATTAACGGAAGTACGGTTTCTATTCCTCTAAAAGTAGATGCCGATGAAGTTAAATTTCGTTTTATCTTAAATTTTGGCAATAGCAATACGGCTCTGATAAACGAAGACGTATTAACTTTTAAATACAGCAGAGAAACCATTTTTGTATCTCGTGCCTGTGGTTTTAAAACTAATTTTACTTTAGACCCAATTTCGCCATTTGTTCACACCGATGCGGCAACTCCGGATTTATTATGGATACAATATCTTGCAGTAGAAAAATATAGTATAGCTAACGAAAATGAAACACACCTTAAAATATATTTTTAGTAGCTGTCTTATTTTGTCTTTGTTTTTTGCAAATGCACAAAATACTCAAGCTCCTTCAACAAAGCCCAAAAAGGATACTATTTCGACCGGAATTATCCCTAAAAAGGCTGCTGTGGCTACCAAAACCGATGTAATAACTAAAACCGATTCAATTGCTCCAGCCGTAAAAACCAATCGTTATGGAGTGCGCTTGGGAGTAGATTTATTCAAATTAAGCCGTAGTTTTTATGATAATAACTACAAAGGAATCGAGCTTGTAGGAGATTACCGTTGGGATAAAAAACATTATATCGCCGCCGAAGTTGGTAATGAAAATAAAACTACCGATGATGCCCGCCTGAATTTCACTACCAAAGGTTCGTACCTGAAAGTAGGTTTTGATTATAACGGTTATGAAAACTGGCTGGATATGGAGAACATTATTTCGATAGGTTTGCGCTACGGTTTTAGTACTTTTAATCAGGAATTGAATACTTATAAAATTTATAATCCAAATCAATATTTTGGAGAAACACCGTCTCTAGCTTCGGGTCAAAAATACAACGGTCTTACAGCAAGCTGGATTGAAGTGGTTGCCGGAATGAAAGCTAAAGTTTTTAACAACGTATTTTTAGGTTTCAGCCTTCGT
Source organism: Flavobacterium sp. GSA192 (assembly GCF_006386525.1). NCBI lineage: Bacteria > Pseudomonadati > Bacteroidota > Flavobacteriia > Flavobacteriales > Flavobacteriaceae > Flavobacterium > Flavobacterium sp. GSA192. Next base: position 429,082 of record NZ_VAHC01000003.1, read on the forward strand.
TTGAACCGATTGATTACCAACAAACAACCTGACAATTTTGAAAACCTTTATATTCCTGGCTTTAACCGAACGTATAATGGGGATTTTGGTGTTGGTTTTAATTACACGGTAACTTATTTTGTTCCAATTTTCAAAAAGAAAGTCGTTCCTGTGGAAACAAAGAAAAAATAGTTTGCAGTGTTCAGTCGGCAGAAACACAAAAAACCGCAAATTCACTAAATTGAGAATTTGCGGTTTTTTTTTATGTTTTTTGAATCTAATGTATTCTTCTTCCTGCTTCCTGCAAACTGAACACTAACCTATCTCTCTAATTCCTTTTATAAAAATCCATTTCATAAACAATTTTTCACCATCCTTAGTTTTCACAGCCTGAAATTTTGGGCCTATTAAAGTTGCTATTGCAAAAGCTGTAAATGGAATCCAAAGTCCTGTTAAACCTGAATATCTATCCACTAAATAGCGAAACAAAACAAATAATATAGCAAAACAACCCAGTTGGTATAAAAAAGCGCGTAATTGTAATTTAGTCATAACTTATTGTTTGTATTTTTATTTAAAGTTTAAAGCTCAATGTTAAGCTTGCACTTCTAACTTCTAACTTCTAACTTCTCTCCTGAAACTTAGTACGTTTACTTCCTTCGTACATTTCATATTTTACCAATCGGGCTTCGAGTCCGGCGTTGAATAATTTGATTTTTCTGGATGGTCGCAAACCTACAAATTTCAGTGCTTCCAGATTTCCTGTGATAAACCAGGCGTTTGTTCCCGGATAACTTTGTTTTAAAGTATCGCCAATATTTTTATAAAATTCTTCCATGTGAATATCCAAACGCTCATCATAAGGCGGATTAAAAACAATATGTAATTTTCCTTCAGAAGTTTTTTCGCTATCAAAGAAATTATTTCCTTCAATACTAACATATTCTTCCAGATTTGCATTTCGAATATTCTCTTTCGCTTTACTTACCGCCGACGGTGCTTTATCATAACCTTTAATCGTATGATGAAACTCACGAACTTTACCTAATAAACTATCGGTAATTTTGTCAAACAAATCATTATCCCAGTCTTTCCATTTTTCGAAAGCAAATTCTTTACGGTTAATGTTTGCCGGAATGTTGCAGGCAATCATAGCTGCTTCGGCAAGAAAAGTTCCAGAACCACACATAGGATCCAGGAAATCACTCTGTCCATCCCAACCCGAAAGCAACAAAATTCCCGCTGCCAAGACTTCGTTTATGGGTGCAATATTCGTCGATGTTCTGTAACCACGTTGATTCAATGCGTTTCCTGATGTGTCCAAAGCTACCGAAACCTGATCTTTGTCAATATGAATGTTGATTCTTAAATCAGGATGTACTTTATCAATACTAGGGCGTTGTCCTGTTCTTTCTCTGAACTGATCCACAATGGCATCTTTACATTTTTGAGAAACAAATTCGGTATGCTTAAAATATTCTGAATGCGCTGTAGTATCAATCACAAAAGTCTGATTGGCATTGATAAATTTTGACCAATTAACACCCGAAACTCCTTTATACAAAGCTTTTTCATTATTGGCTCTAAAAGAATAAATAGGTTTTAAGATTTTTAATGCAGTACGCAAAGACAAATTGGCTTTGTACATAAAACCTTTATCACCTTTAAAACTCACCATTCTTACTCCCTGCTCTACGTCTTGTGCGCCTAAATTTTTCAATTCAGTGGCTAATATTTCTTCAAAACCAAAAAAGGTTTTGGCAATCATCTTAAAATTTTCTTCCATTTCTCTTTTAAATTCCAATTTTCTAAATTCCAAATTCCAAACAACCTGAAATAGTATATTTCCGCAAAAATACACTAAATTTGCGGGATAGAATTAATTGAAAAGAATAAATGTCCGAAGCACAAGAAACAACTAATACAAATCAAGACCAACCAAATGAAACATGGTTCAGCTCCTGGTTTGACACTCCCTATTATCACATTCTCTACAAAGAACGAAATGACAAAGAAGCACAGCTTTTCATGGATAACTTAACACATTATTTAAATCTTCCTGAAAAAGCTAAAGTTTTGGATTTAGCCTGTGGCAAAGGACGTCACGCTATCTATTTGAACCAATTGGGTTTTGATGTCATTGGTGCTGATTTATCTGAAAACAGCATTGCCGAAGCCAGCAAAAATTCGAATGATACCCTGCATTTTAAAGTACACGACATGCGCGAAGAATTCGAAGAAAAGTATGATGCCATTTTTAATTTGTTTACCAGTTTTGGTTATTTCGAAAATGATGACGACAATTTAACGACTTTAAAAGCCATCAAAAACAGTTTATCAGACTATGGATTTGCCGTAATTGACTTTATGAATGTCAATCAGGTAATTGAAACCCTGGTTCCCGAAGAAGTAAAAACAGTGGACGGAATCGATTTTCACCTGAAACGCTATGTAGCCGACGGTCATATTTTTAAAGAAATTGATTTTGAAGACCAAGGCCATAAATATCATTTTACCGAAAAAGTAAAAGCATTGACTTTACAGGACTTCGAAACCATGATGGAAGAAGCTGGAATTTATCTTTTGGATATTTTTGGAGATTATAAACTGAAAAAATTTCACAAAACCGAAAGCGAACGACTTATCCTTATTTTCAAATAATGAACTACCTTTTACCCTTACTTTCTGTACTAATAGGTTACATCATTGCCTTAGTCCTCAAACCTAAAAAGAAAACCAATCTAAAGTTACTGTTAGCTTTTAGTGGTTCTTTTTTGCTTTCTTTGACGGTAATGCACTTACTCCCTGAGATTTACGAAAGTCACAATCATGGTGTTGATGAAAGTCACAATCACAATGCAGGGATTTTTATTATGCTGGGGATTTTGTTCCAAATTATACTGGAATTTTTCTCAAAAGGTGCCGAGCATGGTCACGTACACGGACACCCTAACATGTCGCATATTCCGTGGTTGTTGTTCATCAGTCTTTGTATTCACGCGTTTTTAGAAGGATTTCCTGTGGGGCATAATCACGATAATTTAGCTCTTGGAATTGCTATTCATCACCTTCCTATTGCTATTATTCTAACTAGCTTTTTCATTAATTCGCATTTAAACAAACAGGCTATTTTTGCCTTCATGCTTACTTTTGCATTGATGACACCATTGGGAACATTCGCCTCTGATTATCTTACTCCTCTAAGCCATTATCATAACCAAATTACCGCTGTAGTAATCGGGATTTTATTTCATATTTCCTCAACTATTATTTTCGAAAGTAGCGAAGGCCATAAATTTAATATTGCTAAAGTTTCGATGATTGTACTGGGAATTATATTGGCATATTTTTTATAAATTTTAATCACTAAAACACACCAAATAAAGCTTAAAAAAATGACCTTCATAAAAACCACCGAACAATCCTCAAAATACGAACATTTAGAAAAGATGTCAGTTTCTGACTTACTTTCTAATATCAATAACGAAGACAAAACCGTTCCGCTTGCTGTTGAAAAAGCCTTGCCTCAAATTGAAAATTTAGTCACTCAAATTGTTGCTAAAATGAAACTGGGCGGGCGTTTATTTTACATAGGCGCAGGAACTTCGGGGCGTTTGGGCGTGGTCGATGCTTCTGAATGTCCGCCTACTTTTGGTGTTCCATTTGATTTGGTGGTTGGAATTATTGCCGGTGGCGATAAGGCTATTCGTAAAGCGGTAGAAAACGCCGAAGACAACGCTACCCAGGCCTGGATTGATTTACAGGAGTTCAACATCAATGAGAATGATGTAGTTGTTGGAATTGCTGCTTCCGGAACAACGCCTTATGTTATTGGCGGTTTAGAAACTTGCAACAAAAACAATATCATCACGGGAAGTATTTCCTGCAATGCCGGAAGTCCGCTTTCGCAAACAGCACAATTTCCTATTGATGTAGTGGTAGGACCTGAATTTGTTACGGGAAGTTCGAGAATGAAAGCTGGAACGGCTCAAAAACTGGTTCTGAATATGATTTCAACTGCTACGATGATTCAATTGGGAAAAGTAAAAGGCAACAAAATGGTCGATATGCAATTAAGTAACAACAAATTGGTAGATCGCGGAACTAAAATGATTATGGGTGAAATTCCTGTAAGCTACGAAGAAGCCGCTCAATTACTGAAAGAACACGGAAGTGTGCGCAAAGCAGTTGATTTTTATAATAATAAATAAGTTAAAAGTTGTGAGTTATAGGTTATGTGTCGTGTGTCGCTCCTAACTTCTAACTTCCCACTTCTAACCTCTAACTTTTCAAAATGGCAACAAACAAAGAATTATTATCCAAAGGGGTTCGATATCTCGCAGGTGCTTTGCCCTTGCTTTTTATTGGTCCGTCATTAATTCACAATGCCTTTATGAACCAGCAAAATGTATGGCATTATCTGGTTTTAGGAATCGGAATCATTGCTTGTCTGGCTTCGGTATATCTGATTTTTTTGGGACTGAAATTCATGATGAAAGCTTTATTCAACGATTAATACCGATTATACAAAATATATAGTCCGAAAAATTGTCCTATTATTTTGTTATATCGGCATTATGCCACAACTTTATTGATAACTCCAATAAAAATATAATTGGTATAATTTGTACCTTTACTAAAAATTTGATTATGGATATTCAAGCCGAAATAAATTGGATACATCAAGAAATTGACAAAGTAAAAGATCCTTCTTTTGTTGAAAAATTAAAACGTCTTTTACTGACTACAAATTCCCCTTCTGAAACTACAGATATTGATTATAATATCGATATCGAAAAAGCATTGGAAAGCATAAAAAAAGGTGACTTTTACAATGAAAATGAAGCTAAGGAAATGTCAAAAAAATGGGGAAGAAAATAATTTGGTCTTCAAATGCTTTAGAACAGCTTGAAGATATTCATTTTTATATTCTTTTTGAAAGCAAATCCATTCAGGTAGCTGACAAAGTAGTCGATAAAATTTTTGACAGTACCGAAATTCTTAAAAGCAAACCGGAAATCTACAAACTTGACCCAAAAAAGGATAACAACGATGGCAGTTTTCGGGTTTATTTTGTTTACGACTATATGATTTCCTATAGAATCACCCCTGAAAACATTCAAATTCTTCGAATTAGACATACGTCAAGAAAACCCAAAAACTTCTAATGGAAGACTTAATTCATATTCAAAAAACATTCGACAAAGTCGTTTTTATAAACAAAAAAGTCAGCAACCGCGAATTTGAAGACTGTGTTTTTAAAAACTGTGATTTCTCCAATAGTGATTTTTCAAATAATACTTTTATGGATTGCGAATTCATTAATTGCAATCTTTCGATGACTTCTTTAAGCGGGACAAGTTTGAAAACAGTTCATTTTTCAAATTGCAAATTACTTGGAATTCCGTTTAACAGCTGTGCCGATTTTATGTTTGCTGTAAGTTTCAATGATTGCATTTTAGATTACGCTTCTTTTTCGAATAAAAAAATGCCCAAAACCAAGTTCAATTCCTGTTCAATGAAAGAAGTGAGTTTCATTGGAACAAACCTTTCCAATTCGGTTTTTGATAATTGTAATTTAGACAATGCCATTTTTAATGATACTGAACTCAAGGAAGTCAATTTCCTGACAGCTTACAATTATAAAATTGATCCCGAATTCAACCCGATGCGAAAAGCTAAATTTTCGATGCAGGGAATCCCGGGACTTTTAGACAAATACGACATTAAAATTCAATAGAGATGAAAATAAATATTTTAATCATTTTATCGTTCATTATTCTGAATTCTTGTTCACCTAGAATTACCCCTACAATAATTTCTAAACAAAATCCAATCTCTGATGATACATATATTTTAGTATTAAATAAAGATGATGATTTTAAAAATGATGGAATACAAATTGGAACAATAAAATCTACCGACAAAGGATTTTCTACACATTGCAGTTTTGATGAAATTATAGAACAATACAAAAAGATATGTCGAGAAAATGGGGCTAATATTATTAAAATAAATGAGCACAAAGTACCTGATTTAAAAAGTTCTTGTGATCGTATAGAAGCAACAATTTACAAGGTTCCTAATTATAAAATTCATGAAAACACAATAGAATGGTCTAAAGAAAGAAAACTTACTTGGTTTGATTTTAAGCGTAAACCTGCTTCAGACAACTACCCTTTTGGTGCTGAAACTAGTTGCATATTTACCCTCAAATCAAATACTGTCTCTTTAATTAACAAACCAAAAATAAAAATCACAAACTCTTTCCATTGTGATGAAAGTTGGGTCAAAACAAAGAACTTAGAAAATCAATCTCTTTTAGAACATGAACAATTACATTTTGATTTAAGTGAAATATATGCTCGAAAATTGAGGAAAATAATTTCTGAAAATAAATTCAACTCATTTAACTTAGTCAAAGAATCTAACAAACTATTTTATGAATATTTTGATTTAAACAAAGAAAGACAAATTCTATACGACAAAGAAACTAATCACGGAAGAGATACTTTAGAGCAAAAAAAATGGAAAAAAATGATTGAAACTGAACTAAAGCAATTAGATGAATTTGCCGCAAATTAATTTCTTTTCGCAAATCATTTTAAATAATAAATACAATGACTATAAAAAAAACATTACTCATTTTTCCTTTACTTTTGATAATTGTAACTTCCTGCTATAATGCAGAACGTAACTGTAAATATTTTAAAACCGGAAAATTCCGTTTTGAATATGAAGTAGACGGCGTAAAAAAAGTAACCCTTTTTGAACGCAACGACAGTATCGAAATTGAAACATTCGAAGGAAAAACTGATACAGCTTCTATCCGCTGGGTAAACGATTGCGAATATGTGCTAAAAAAACTGCATCCCAAAAATATGGCAGAAGAAAAATCAATTGGTATGAAAATCTTGACGACTTCAGGAAATTCATATACCTTTGAATTTGGTATTGTAGGTTCTGACCAAAAACAAAAAGGAACTGTAACTAAAATTGGTGAATTATAAAATTCGCATTATTCTTTAATCTTAACTTAATACTATGGAAGTATTTTTAAATCCTGATGCCTGGATCGCTTTATTAACATTAACTTTTCTGGAAATTGTACTGGGAATTGACAACATCATTTTTATATCGATAGCAACAGGAAAGCTGCCTGAGGAAAGTAGAAAAAAAGCAACTAAAATTGGTATGTTTTTAGCCATGTTTATGCGTATCATTCTTCTTTTTGGAATTACCATTTTAATTGCCATGAAAGAACCTTGGTTTACAATTAATTTTAGCTGGATAGATGCTCAAATATCCGGACAAAGTATCATTCTTTTATTAGGTGGATTGTTCTTAATTTATAAAAGTACCAATGAGATTAGAGAAAAAGTAGATCACAAAGGAGAGGAAGAAAAAGAAATAGGGAAATCGGCGGCAAAATCCTTTAGTAGTGTTATTGTACAAATTATTTTAATTGACTTAGTATTTTCATTTGACAGTATTTTAACAGCTGTGGGAATGACTAGTGGAGTTCCCGGTGCCTTATATATTATGGTTACAGCAGTAATTATCTCGGTATTAATTATGATGCAATTTGCCGTTCCTGTGGGGACTTTTGTAAACAAAAACCCTTCCATTCAAATTTTAGGATTATCATTTTTAATATTAATAGGTTTAATGCTGATTACCGAAAGTGCACATTTATCTAATGCACTAATTTTTGGCAGTCATGTTACACCAATTCCAAAAGGCTATTTGTATTTTGCTATAAGTTTTTCGTTATTGGTTGAAGTATTAAATATGAAAACCACCAGAAAAAAATAAATCATCGTACAATATTACAAAGAAGCTCCTTAATTAGGGGCTTTTTTGCTTTTGAGAACATAAAAATTAATACATTAGCAACTATAAAAAAGTAAAGAATTGCTAATTTCTTTTCTAAAAACAGATACCAATACAGCCTAAAATATTTTTTAATGAAAAACACTATTTCGCAAAGGGTAGCCGACTTTTTAAAAAACTTCCCTCCTTTTAATTTTTTAGATCAACACGACATCGAAGTACTTTCGGAACAGGTTTCAATAATTTACAAAGATAAAGGAGCAGTAATTTTTACTGAAAATGAAGAAACCCATGATTCTTTTTATGTGGTTCACAAAGGTGCTGTCGAACTTTTAAAAAATCAGAAAAACGATATTTTAGATATGTGTGACGAAGGCGATATTTTTGGTTTACGTCCGTTAATTGCACATGAAAATTATAAAATGGAGGCTCGAACGCACGAAGAAACCATTCTTTATGCCATCCCGATTGCCATTTTCAAACCTTATGCCATAAAAAACTCAAATGTTGGTAGCTTCATCATAGACAGTTTTGCTTCTAACACACAAAATCCCTTTTCTAAAAGCCATAGCGACAAATTATATGGAAGTGATTTTAATAGTGAAAACTCCGGAGAAGTTATCGATACCGATAATAAAATTTTGGATTTACAACCCATTAAATATTCTAAAAAAATTATTACTTGTTCGCGTGCGGCTACCGCCAAAGAAATTGCGGTAACAATGACCAAAAAAAACATTGGAGCCATGCTGGTAGTAGAAGATATGTTGCCCATAGGAATTATTACCGATAAAGATTTAAGAAATAAAATTGTAACCGGTGAATATTCGATTAATACTACAGCGGATGTAATCATGAATTCTCCTGTGATTACCTATTCTAAAAAAATGACGATTACTCAAGCCCAAATGGCAATGATGAAAAGTAATATCAGTCATTTATGTCTAACAAAAGACGGAACAGCCAATACAAAAGCGGTAGGAATTCTTTCCAAACATGATGTGATGGTGGCTCTGGGAAATAATCCTGCCGTATTGATAAAAGCATTAAAAAGAGTCAAAAAAGCCAAAGCAATTAAGCCTATTCGTGCCAAAATTATGCAGTTGTTACAAGGCTATTTGAATCAAAATATCCCGATAACATTAACATCTAAAATTATTACCGAATTAAACGATGCTTGTATTAAAAGGGTAATCGAATTGTCTTTAGCCAAAATGAAAACGCCTCCTCCGGCACGTTTCTCCTGGCTGGCATTAGGAAGCCAAGGTCGTAGCGAACAATTATTACATACCGATCAGGATAACGCCTTAATCTATGAAGATGTTCCGGAAGCAATACAGGAAAAAACCCGAAAATATTTTCTGGAATTAGCTGCTGAAGTCAACAAAGGGTTATTTGAAATTGGTTATGAATATTGTCCTGCCGAAATGATGGCTTCCAATCCTAAATGGTGTTTGAGTTTAAATCAATGGAAAGAACTGGTTCATGACTGGATTAGTAAACCCGGAAAAGACGAAGTATTGCTATCTTTCATCTTTTTTGATTATAGCTTGTCTTATGGCGATAGAGAACTCGCTAATGAATTAGCCGATTATATTTTTGGAGATATTGATGCTAATCCTATTTTCTATGTGCACTTGGTTAGTGGTGCACTGCAAAGTCCATCGCCTACAGGATTTTTTAGACAATTTCTTGTTGAACAAGACGGTGCTCACAAAGATTTCTTTGATATAAAACGTCGTGCTTTGATGCCCCTGGCCGATGCGGCAAGGGTTTTAATTTTATCCCATTCCGTTAAAGGAATCAGTAATACTTATGAACGATTTGAAAAATTAGCTGAACTTGAACCTCAAAACAAAGAATTATACTTATCCTGTGCTTATTCGTATAAAGCATTATTAAAATTCAGAACCAAACAAGGTCTTTTACACCATGATTCAGGGCAATTTATCGAGCTAGAGGCGCTTTCTAAATTAGAAAAAGTTAAACTAAAAGGGGCATTTAAAACCATAAAAGAACTACAAGAAGTTATTTCGATGCGTTTTAATCCCGGAAAAATTACAATATAATGACTATTAAAGAAAAAATCATTGAATCGCTTCAAATTTTAGGAATCCTAAAAGAACCTATAGATGAGAGTCTGAATATTCCTATTGAATCGGCACGATTTGTAGTTTTAGACACCGAAACTACAGGTTTTGATTATGTTACAGATCGTATTCTTTGTATAGGTGCTATTGTTTTACAAAATGGGACTATCAATGTCCAGGACAGTTTTGAGCATTATATCGATCAGGAACATTTTGACAAATCCAGTGTTCAGATACACGGAATTATAAGACGGGATGTATTGAATCACAAATCTGAAATTGAAGTATTACAATTACTCTTGGACTATTTGGGCGACTCAATCATAATTGCTCATCATACTAAGTTTGACATCACTATGATTAATACTGCTCTGGAAAGAAACGGATTAGCGAAACTAACTAACAAAACCTTAGATACAGCCATTTTATACAAGAAAACACTAATAAAATCTAACTTATTACAGCATAAAGACCATTATACCTTAGACGATCTGGCAGATAAATTTGATATTTCTAAAAAAGACCGACATACCGCTATGGGAGACGCTTATATTACAGCAATCGCTTTCCTTAAAATTATACGTAAATTAAAAGAAAAAAATGAAATTATGTTATATCAGTTGTTTCGATAAAAAAAGCTTCTGCCGCAGCAGAAGCTTTTTACTAATCCAAAGACAAGGTTATTTGTCCGTCATCTTCCAGCTGAATTTCACTATCATCAGCATTCAATTCTCCTCTTACTTCCAGCGATTCGGCAATAATTTCTTCCGGAGCTTCATAAGGCAAAGGCTCTAAAGCATTTACCTGTTTTAATTTATCAGTTGTCAATTGATTTCCGAGGGCCTTAAATCCTTTTACAGCAATAAAACTCTCAACATCAACCGTTATCGATTCTTTTTGTACACCTTTAATTTTTGGAAAAATCAATTCTACTACAGGACGATAATCGGTAGAAACTAATTCTAATTGCGAATTAGGATGTTCAGAAATAAAACTATCTTCTTTATTTTCGGTTTCCACCAGAAAACGTTTTAAATAATAACGTTCCTTTTCTCCATCAAAATAAATAGCCGAAATAGGTTTTTTAGGAATCCATTTTTCCAAAACAATCATATCGGGTTCAAAATGAGTCGTCAATTCAGGAATGATTACCTTTAATTTACCGGTTTGCTGGATAATTAAAATTTTATCACTTGGTCTAAATTCTCCCAATAATTCTCCTCTACCGTCAACATTTAAACGTTGTACTGTATCGTCATACCAAATTTTTCTTGGCAACAAAGTCGAAATTCCTTTTTCCTTAATTTCGATTTTCTTAATTGGATATTTGGTTACCAGGTTTCCTTTAGAAGCACGACCTTTAATTGCCAATTTAGCAAAATCCAAATCGAATTTCAACTTCTTAATACTGCTTATTTGACGTAAAAGAACTGTAATTACCTCAGCTTCTCCGTTAGGATTACAGGTAAAATACAACACCTGAGAACCTTTGGTACCATTTGTCAAATCATACATTTTGTCTCTGGTAATTCCCGAAACATTAAATCGCTTGATATAAGAAGGTCCTGATTTTCCGTCGCGGTACACCATGTTATAAATGGTACGTTTATCACTTTTGTCAAAAATAGCGATATGAATAATGTCTTTACCCACGAAGGTTTTTGCATCGACTTTAGTAATCATCATACTTCCGTCACGCAGAAAAACAATCACATCATCAATATCGGAACAATCCGTTACATATTCATCTTTTTTCAAGCTGGTTCCTACAAAACCTTCTGCTCTATCCACATACAACTTGGTATTTCTCAATACTACTTTTGTTGCTTCAATATCATCAAAAATGCGTAATTCGGTTTGGCGTTCACGTCCTTTACCGTATTTTTCTTTTAATTTGGTAAAATAAGCAATAGCAAAATCAATTATATGTTCTAAGTTATGTTCCACTTCCCTCATCTCATCTTCTAACTTAGCGATAAATTCATCGGCTTTGTCAGAGTCAAAACGAGTGATACGAATCATCGGAATTTGAGTCAATCGTTGCAAATCGTCATCATTAATTTCTCTGACGAATGATTTTGTAAAAGGCTCAAAACGATCATACATGTATTTGAATAATGATTCTTTATCATGATACAATTTGAAATCGATGTACATTTCTTCACGAATGAAGATTTTTTCTAAAGTAGAAAAATGCCATTTATTTTTTAATTCCTCTAAATGAATTTCCAATTCCTGACGAAGTAAATCGACAGTTCTATTGGTCGATATTTTCAACATCGCCGAAACTCCTATGAACAAAGGTTTATTATCCTCAATCACACAGCCTAAAGGCGCCACCGAAGTCTCACAGGCCGTGAAAGCAAATAAGGCATCAATGGTTTTATCAGGAGAAACTCCCGGATAAAGGTGAATTAAAATCTCAACATCGGCGGCGGTATTGTCTTCAATTTTCTTGATTTTGATTTTCCCTTTGTCATTGGCTTTCAAAATACTATCAATCAAAGTCGATGTATTTGTCGAAAACGGAATTTGGGTAATTGCTAAAGTGTTTTTATCAATTTGCGAAATCTTAGCACGCACACGTACACGCCCGCCACGCATACCATCATTGTAATTAGACACATCGGCAATACCCGCAGTCATAAAATCAGGATATAACGTAAAAGGCTTTCCTTTTAATATTTTTATCGAAGCATCAATTAATTCATTGAAATTATGAGGCAGGACTTTAGTGGAAAGTCCCACGGCAATTCCCTCAGCTCCTTGCGCCAAAAGCAACGGAAATTTAACCGGAAGATTATTTGGTTCAGCACGACGTCCGTCATAAGAAACGCCCCAATCAGTGATTTTTGGCGAATACAAAACCTCCAAAGCAAATTTTGACAAACGTGCTTCGATATAACGGGAAGCCGCAGCTCCATCGCCCGTTAAAATATTACCCCAGTTTCCCTGACAATCTATCAATAAATCTTTTTGACCTATTTGCACCATCGCATCAGCAATACTGGCATCTCCGTGAGGGTGGTATTGCATGGTATGCCCTACAACATTAGCCACTTTATTATAACGCCCATCATCCAACTCTTTCAAAGAGTGCATAATACGGCGTTGAACGGGTTTAAAACCATCCTCTATGGCAGGAACGGCACGTTCCAGAATTACATAAGAAGCATAATCCAAAAACCAGTCCTTGTACATACCGGTAACTTTGGTAATGGTATCATTGCCATCTCCTTCTTCATCCTGATCGTAAAAATGCTCTCCTTCAAAGTGCTTAGCATCTACGTGAATAATTTCATCAGCATCGGCTCCATCTTGATTTTCATCAATAGGATTCTCTTCAGAATTATTTTCTTCGTTATCTGGAATTATGTTATCGTCTTCTTCGTCTTTCATTTATGCTGAATTTATTTCAGTTTTTTCTTTTATAAAAAGTTTTACCAACTCTTTGGATATGTTCTATTAAACTTTCAGATTTCAAATCCTTATAAATCGATATATCAAATTTATAAGGGATAAAACTATCATCTAATTTATGCCATAACTTATTTAAATCTTCTTTGGTCACCTCTCCTTTTAATGTAATATCAATATCTGAACCTTCCCTATAATTTCCCTTGGCTCTGGAACCATAGATAACTACCTCATCAATTGAAAGACAATCTTCAAAAATCATCAAAATTTCCTGATAGCTTTTAGGATAAATTCCAAACATTATAAAAGGCTTTTCATTTTATTTTCAAAATCGATGAAAACAGGAAAATAATCATTCAATATAATCTCCAAAATAGCCAAAACCTCTTTCTCATCATAAATATGAGAAGTAAGATTTCTGCTTTTAATCATATCTAGCCAGACTTCTCCTTTAGAAATAAGTCCAACATTAAAAGCTTCTTTTACAGCATTTTTACTACCAAACAAATCTGTTTTTCCTTGTTCTTCCAAGAAATCTTTCATTACTTTCCAAGACAATTCTTGAGAAACTTCAAATGCCTGAATTACCCCTTGTAGTTCTAATTCAGTAAAATCTCTTTCTTCTTTAAGTTGCTTAGCATTTTTTAATTGCTTAAATGCATTTACAAAATGTTCAAACCTCTGTTTCCAACGAATATCCTGATTTTCCATAAATTCTAAGCTTCTTCAATTGTATCCAACTCCACCTTCAAATTCTTGATGATAAATTCTTGTCGGTCAGGAGTATTTTTACCCATATAGAAGGATAACAATTGTTCTACCGAAGTATGTTTATCCATCATAACAGGATCTAATCGAATATCTTCACCAATAAAAAACTGAAACTCATTTGGCGAAATCTCTCCCAATCCCTTGAATCGGGTGATTTCAGGTTTTGGTTTTAATTTCTCTATGGCTGCTTTTCGTTCTTCTTCAGAATAGCAATAAATAGTTTCTTTTTTATTTCGAACTCTAAAAAGTGGCGTTTGCAAAATATACAAATGCCCTTCTTTGATTAACTCCGGGAAAAATTGCAGAAAAAATGTAATCAACAACAAACGGATGTGCATTCCATCGACATCGGCATCGGTTGCGATAACAATGTTGTTGTAGCGCAGGTTTTCCATATCGTCCTCGATATCCAAAGCGGCTTGCAATAAGTTGAATTCTTCATTTTCATAAACAATTTTTTTGCTCATTCCGTATGAATTCAAAGGCTTACCACGCAAACTAAATACAGCCTGTGTGTTTACATCGCGCGATTTCGTAATCGACCCGGAAGCCGAATCTCCCTCGGTAATAAAAAGGGTACTTTCTAAATAACGTGGGTTCTTAATATCGGGTAAATGCACGCGGCAATCACGCAATTTTTTATTGTGCAAACTCGCTTTCTTAGCTCTGTCTTTGGCTAATTTTCGAATACCCGAAAGTTCCTTACGCTCCCTTTCTGCTTGCAAAATTTTACGCAAAAGCAAGTCGGCAGTTTCCGGATTTTTATGTAGATAATTATCTAAATTATTTTTGACAAAATCATTGACATAAGTACGTACCGAAGGCATTCCGGGATCAGAACCCATATCTGTAGAACCTAATTTGGTTTTGGTTTGCGATTCGAAAACAGGTTCCATAACCTTCAAGCTTATCGCACTAACAATCGATTTTCGAATATCCGAAGGCTCAAAACCTTTATTATAAAACTCACGGATAGTTTTTACAATCGCTTCCCTAAAAGCGACTAAATGTGTCCCTCCCTGAGTGGTGTTTTGTCCATTTACGAAAGAATGGTATTCTTCACTATATTGGGACTTACTGTGTGTTAAAGCTATTTCAATATCCTCTCCTTTCAGATGAATAATTGGATAAACCATATCCTCGATAGCAATATTTTCATCTAATAAATCTTTCAGTCCATTATCTGAAAAATATTTTTCGCCATTGTAAATTATTGTTAATCCTGCATTCAGATAACAATAATTCTTCAGCATTTTCACTACATATTCATTACGGAATTTGTAGTTTTTAAAAATTGCCTCATCAGGAGTAAAAGTAACTTTGGTTCCTTTTCGTTTGGTAGTTTCAATAATATCTTCTTCCAAAACCAAATTACCGGCAGAAAACTCGGCCGCTTTCTGCTTGTCTTCTCGTACCGATTCTACACGAAAATAATTAGACAAAGCATTCACTGCCTTGGTACCTACTCCATTTAAACCAACCGATTTTTTAAAAGCTAAAGAGTCATACTTTCCTCCGGTATTCATCTTGGAAACCACATCCACCACTTTCCCCAATGGAATCCCACGACCATAATCTCTAACAGCCACGGTTTTATCCTTGATGCTTACCTCAATAGTTTTTCCTGTACCCATGACAAATTCATCGATACAGTTATCAATAACTTCTTTTAGTAAAATATAGATACCATCATCGGGCGAGGACCCGTCTCCTAATTTTCCGATATACATACCGGGACGCATACGGATATGCTCTTTCCAGTCGAGTGACCGAATATTATCTTCGGTATATTTACTTTGCTCTGACATTAAATTCTGTGGATTTTCTGCTAATATAACATTTCTCGATATATTTTAAAAGCGCTTCTTTCCAAAGTTATTAAAAATGATATTGACAAAACGGATTTAATACAAAATCTATATTTTACAAATTTTTGTTCTTAATCAAATCCTCTATCATACCAATTCGTAATGGCTTAGTAAAAAAATCAATCACAACTTCAAAACTCATTGCTCTTTTAATATCATTCGGATTATCAGATGAACTAAGCATAACAACAGAGAACTGTTTCTCTTTAGGTTTGGGAAATTTCATTATTTCTTCCAAAAATCCAAAGCCATCCATAACAGGCATTGAGATATCTAAAAAAATCAAATCTGGAAATTCCATAGTGTTGCCTTCTTGACATTTTAAATATTCTAATGCAGCTATGGCAGATTTTTTAATTGTAATCTTTTCAGCTATTTTACTTTTTATAATGACATGATTATTGACAATATTATCAATTTCATTGTCGTCAATTAATAAAATGTGGTTGGTTTTCATAAAAAATCAGTTTAACAGATTGATTTTATTAGGTATTTCAATATAAAATTTTGATTTTTTTCCATACTCAGATTCAACACTAATTTTACCACCAAGTTTATCTATTGTTTCTTTAGCAATATATAACCCAAGACCCGAACCAGTTGAAACTGTAGTAGCACGATAAAACATATCAAATATTTTTTCTCGATCACTTTCTACAATACCTATTCCATTATCCTCAATAATAATAGTTGCCTTAGTTGTATCAGGAGAAAAAGCAACATTTATAAAAGATTTTTCTTTTGCGGTATCTGAATATTTATAAGCATTTGAAATAATATTATTTAAAACGACCTTCAATCTTTGACAATCCGACGAAAATTGCTGTTTGGATTTTACTGAAACACTAAAATCAATTTGACTTTCATCTGTAAACTTAAGTTGGCTTTTTACCTCATGAACTAAGCTTTCAAAATCAATTTCCTCATAGACTAATTCCAAACGGGCATTTCTGGAATAATCAAGTATATCTTCAATAAAACCATCTAGTTTAGCAACGCTTTTATCCAATAAATCCAATCTTTCTATAATTGGTAAACTATTATCGAGCATTTCATTTTCTCTAACATCCTCGGTTGTTATATAAATAAGTCCCAACATCGATTTAAGAGGCGCTCTTAGATCATGCGAAACACTATATACAAATCGGTCTAATTCGGCGTTTGTTTTTTTTAATTCGGTATTATAACGAATTAATTCATTTTCAAATGTCTTACTCTCAGTAATATCCCTCATAATCTTTGAGGCTCCTACCACATTGCCTAATTTGTCATAAATAGGCGAAATAGTCAATGAAACATAAATAAGTTCTCCGTTTTTCTTTTGTCTTATCGTTTCAAAATGATCAACAGCTTGTCCAATAACTATTTGAGCCGAAATTTCTTTTTCCTCTCCTTTTAAATACTCCGGAATAAACTTTAAAATAGTACCTCCTATCATTTCCTCTGCTGAATAACCCAATATTTTTTCTGCCCCTTTGTTCCAGGAAGTAATAACATTATCCAATGTTGTACTAATAATAGCATCATCAGATGAATTAACTATAGAAGCTGTTAAAGCCTGTTGAACTTCTAATTCTTTTCTTTTAGAAATATCCCTATAGTTTACAATTATTGCATTTACACTATCTTTTTCCAGTAAATTCAAAGCTGTTCCCTCTACCCAAATTTCTTGTCCGTTTTTATGAATAAGTCTAAATTGATTTTGTTTTGGCTCATTAGGAGCTTTCATCACTTCTTCTACAAAAAGTTTCCCTCGTGTTATTTCTTCCAAAGTTAAAAATTCAGTGAAACATCTATCTCTAGCCTCTTCATAGCTATAACCTGATATTTTCTCAGCCGAAGGACTTTGATAAACAATTTTAGCATTTTCATCTAAAAGCAGAATGGCATCACTTATATTTTCTGTCAAAACCCGATGTTTCTCCTCACTCTGTTTAAGTTTAAGTTCAGCTTGTTTTCGTTCTGACAAATCAGTTGCAAAAATCATTACATGAGTAACCTCATTATTAACAACCAAAGGAACTATTCTTGAACGTACCCAACGTTGGTGGTTTAATGCGTTTTCAATTTCCTGACTTTCCCCAGTAGCAAAACATTTCACTATAGCCTCTTTTGCATCTTTACGACTTTCTTCCGGTAAAATATCAATGCAATCCATACCTAAAACATCTTCCTTTGTCCCTACCTTTGGATGCACCCTATTAATAGCTTCAATTTTATAAAATTGATTTACATATAAAATAATATCGGGAGAATTTTCAAATTGTTTTTTAAACAATTCAGTAGCTTTCTTACGTTCGGTTATCACTTCAGTAAACATAATAATACCACCTAATTCGTTAGACGATTTGTACCAAGGACGTATTTCCCATTTCATCCAATCCACAGTTCCATTGGCTCTCAAAAAAGAATCTTCCTCTCTTTTTTCAATCGCTCCCTGCAAGCATCGCTGATGAATATCTTTCCATTCCTGACCAATTTCCGGAAAAACTTCATAATGGCTTTTTCCAATAATATCTTGACCTAAAAGATTGTAATCTACCATCCAACGACGACTTGTTGCTAAATAACACATATTAGTATCAAACATTGCTAAAGATGCCGGACTGTGTTCAATAAACAAATCCAATTGAGCTTCCCTTTCAATTAATTGAGCTTCTGCTTTTGCTTGAGCAGTGATATCTTTTGCCAAAGAAAGCACAGCTTTCCGGTTATTATACTTAATCTTATGAGAAGCTATCTCCATAATCATTTCCTCTCCGTTTTTCTTACAATGACGCCAATTTCTTTTAGAAATAGACTCTTCATTGATCATCATATATTGAGCAAAATCTTTTATGTCATTATAATCTTCTTGAGGACGATAATCTAAAACCGACATTCTTTCCCATTCTTCTTTAGTATAACCATACTTATTTAAAACAGCATTGTTTATTTCTAAAATAGCCAATGTTTCTATATCCCAAATAATAATATAAGCAGGATTATTATCAAACAAATACCTGTATTTTTCTTCTGATTTCTTTATTGCTTCTTCTGTTTTTTTACGTGCGGTAATATCATGAACAATAGCAAAAAAACCTTTACCCTCCATCAATCTATTACTGATTTCGGTTTCAATAAAAACACCATCTTTTCTTCTTATTTTTCTATTGATTATTGCAAATTTGTTCTTTATAACAGAATTGATATCTTCTTTTTGTTTCTCAACATCTTCTGGAGACACTAAATTTGAAATCCTCATCTTAAGCAACTCCTCTCGTGTATATCCTAATAAAACACAAGCAGCATCATTTAAGTCAATAATTTCTGTTGCTTCATTCAAAATTAAAATAGCTTCTCCAGCATATTCAATCAGATTCCGGTAATTTTTTTCAGAAAGAAAAAGCTTGACCGCATTGAGATTTAAGCTACTTATAATAGTACTGTTCTTCTTTATAAGATAATAGGTAAACGGAAGAACAAAGAGAAAGGTTATAAATAGAATCCACAAAAATTTTTGGCTATAACTACTGTAAACTTTGTCGTTGTTTTTATTAATTTTTTTTCCAATTTCAACTTGTAAATGAAGTAAATTAGTGGCACTAATTATTACTGAATTTAATTCAGAGTACAATTGATTTTTGAGAATAGAATGAAGTAAACTGCTATCCTCTTTTTTTAATATTAATTTTAATTTTTCAATTGTATTATTGGTCTGATTAATATTAACCGTCATTTTAGAAACCAACTTCTTTTCTTTATCTGTAAAATAAGTGAATCTATAATTTTCCCAATTTACTTTAATGCTATCCTGAGCCTGAGTTAGCTTTTGCAATGCTTCACTATAAGAAATCGTATTATTATCAACCTGATGTGCAGTAGCAATTATACTAGAAGTATGAAAACGAATATCTGCCAATTGATCCATTGGTAGCATTCTGTCGTTGTATAATTCTTTCGAACTATTATTTAATTGTCTTATTTCTAAAATACCATAAATACCAATTCCTATAATAAATAAGGTCATGATAAATACTAACAGTGTTAATTCTACAGATGCTTTTAACTTATTTACCATATTTACGAATTAACAGAAATCAATATAAAATCATTGTAGTGCCCAAAAGCAAATAAGACAATGAAGAGTCAGGCAAATATAAAAAATATCCATTCTAAACCTAGAACATTTTAGACTGAAGCTCAAATTAATTTCACAGGTAATTAACACAAAAACTAAAAAAAACAAACATAAATAATACTAAAAATATTTTTTTATACCATTTACAAGTCAATCACCTAAAAATCAACAAACAAGCTTCTATTACATAAACCAGAAAAAAACACCTATAATTTCAACTTAAAAAAATTAGAACTATGGATTCTGGAATTGAATATTCTTAACAATTTCCTTTAATTGATTATCAAATTCCTCATTAGAAATCTTTCCGTTTTCAACATCAAAATTATCATTGAAACTTGGCAACGAAAAAACAGCTTTTATATCGGCACCATAACGTGGAAAAGCATTTTTGGCAATTTCTAATACTGATGCACCTCCTCTGGCTCCCGGCGAAGTCGCCAAAAGCAACATTGATTTTCCCTGAAAAACTTTTCCGTTAATTCGGGAACACCAATCGTATAAATTCTTGAAAGCAGCTGAATAATTTCCATTATTTTCTGCCAAAGAAATGACTAAAAAATCAGCAGATTCTATTTTTACCAAAAAAGCTTTCGCCAATTCATGCTGACCTATTTCTGCTTCGACATCAACGCTAAAAAGTGGCATTTGATAATCATTCAAATCCAACACTTCTACTTCAGCATTTACAAAAAGTGACGAAGCATAAGTCGCTAACTTCTTATTGATAGAATTTTTACTGGGGCTTGCGCCAAAGGCTATAATTTTCATAATCTTTTATTTTATTTTTAAAAGTAATAAAATTTGAAATACCAATTTCAAATAAAAAAACTGCTGAATTTCTCCAGCAGTTTTTTTCTATTTTCTTTATTCTAATAACTACACATTAAACCTAAAGTGCATTACATCTCCATCTTTAACAACATATTCTTTTCCTTCTACGCGTAATTTTCCTGCTTCTTTAACTTTAGATTCAGAACCATAAGTTTCATAATCACCAAATGCAATTACCTCTGCACGAATAAATCCTTTTTCAAAATCAGTATGGATTACTCCAGCCGCTTTTGGAGCTGTATCGCCAATTTTTATAGTCCAGGCACGAACTTCTTTTACTCCTGCAGTAAAGTAAGTCTGTAAATTCAATAATTTATAAGCGGCACGAATTAAAACAGAAGAACCAGGCTCAGTTAAACCTAAATCCTGTAAAAACATCTGACGCTCTTCATAACTTTCTAATTCGGTAATATCAGCCTCAGCACCAACTGAAAGCACAATAACTTCAGCATTTTCATCTTTTACTATTTCGCGCACCTGCTCAACATATTGATTACCGCTTACCGCCGATGACTCATCAACATTACATACATACAAAACCGGCTTAGTAGTAATCAACTGAAAATCCTCCATCAATTCTTCTTCATCATTATTTTGAGGAACTACCGTACGAGCTGATTTACCTTGTAATAAAGTTTCACGAATTCTATCTAAAAGTGCTTTTTCAGCCTGCGCTTCTTTATTTCCGGTTTTAGCAGCACGATTTACTTTTTCCAAACGTTTTTCAACCGTTTCTAAATCCTTCAACTGCAATTCGATGTCTATTGTTTCTTTATCACGAATTGGATTTACATTTCCGTCTACGTGAACAATATTATCATTATCAAAACAACGCAAAACGTGAATAATCGCGTTACATTCTCTGATATTACCCAAAAATTGATTTCCAAGACCTTCACCTTTACTGGCTCCTTTTACCAAACCTGCAATATCAACAATATCAACAGTTGCCATTTGAACACGCTCCGGTTTTACTAATTCTTCTAATTTATTAATACGAGGATCCGGTACGTTTACCACACCAATATTAGGTTCGATAGTACAAAACGGAAAATTGGCACTTTGCGCCTTAGCGTTAGACAAACAATTAAATAAAGTTGATTTCCCTACATTTGGTAATCCTACAATTCCTGCTTTCATGATCGTATTGTTTACAGCCAGCCATTACAGCTAAAGCCCTTTAGATTTTAAATTAAACGGTTGCAAATATAAGATATAAAAATCTATAGAGAGCATATTTATAAAATTAATACTGCACCACTTTTAAGAACATAAAACAAGCATTTTTATTATTTCTTTTTTCAATACTGATCCGGTAATTTATCTATCTTTTAAGAATTCCAAATCCAATGCTTTCAGCAAAAAAACTTATCTTGCAGTTGACAAATCACACCAAAACGATTAACAAACTAATTGTATAATTTATGACTAATCTTTATCCAGATAAAATGGCCGAAATATATGATGCCATGTACCAAAGCTTCATAAACTATGATAAAGAATATACTTTTTACAATAATTTACTCCAAAAAAACAATCCCAAAAGCATTTTAGAAATAGGCAGCGGAACAGGAAATCTGGCTCAACGTTTTATAGAAAATAAACAAAACTACACCGGTCTTGATTACAGCAAAAGCATGATTAGTATCTCGCAAAAAAGAAATCCAAACTGCGAATTTATTCACGCTGACATGCGTGATTTTAACCTCGAAAAAAAAGTAGATGCCATAATCATCACCAGTCGTTCTACGAGTTACCTAATTTCAAATAACGACATCAACGACACTTTTAGCTGTTTGTACAACAACCTTAATACCGAAGGAATTATTATTTTTGACTTCATAGACGCAAACCGATTCATTCCTCATATCAAAGAAAACACAGCCATTATTCATTCAGCCCAACATAAAGGCATTAATTATAGCCGAAAAAGCAGTTGGGAAGTAAGTATGCACGATAATTTTTTGCTCGAATGGACTGCTAAATATTACAGTGACGAAATTGACAATACTAAAATAATTGCAAACGACTATGCTACCGTAAGAGTTTTTACATTAAACGAAATGCAATTATTTCTCTATCTCAACCATTTTGAAATTATCGAAATTATCGACCGAAAAACCTATGCTTACGACACTTTTGTAATTGTAGCACAAAAAAAATCCTGAGTTATTCACTCAGGATTTTTAAATTGAAATTATATATAATCAACTATTCATTATGCAAGAAAGCCTGTCTGTTCAACAAGGTTTCTTCATCCTCTACATGATTCTCATCCGGAACACAACAATCCACAGGACATACAGCAGCACATTGAGGCTCATCATGAAACCCTTTACACTCTGTACATTTACCCGGAACGATGTAATATACCTCATCCGAAATTGGAGTTTGTGCCTCATCAGCATCTACTTCAGTTCCGTCAGGAAGCACTACTTTTCCTTTTAATGTTGTACCATCTTTATATCTCCAATCGTCAGCTCCTTCATAGATTGCTGTATTTGGACATTCTGGTTCACATGCACCACAGTTGATACATTCGTCTGTTATGATAATTGCCATTTTTATTCTGTGTTTATTTTGTTTGTAAGCTAAAATCCTTTAACCAAAAAAACATTTGACCTAAGACTTTTGACTTTCGACTTATTAAATCTTACTTTTGTGCAAAATTACAATCAAAACATTTCATAAACAAACATTATGACATTAGAAACAAAAAAAAATGCGTTTATTGAATTAGGAAAATTTTTAAGTCAATTTTCCGAAGCCGAAAACACCCAAAAAAAAGACGTTTTAGGCAATGCTGTTTTTTTTGATTCTTTTGTTGATTTAATCCATCTATCTCAATCTCATAATGGATGGTACACTCCTGAACAAGTGTATTATGCGGTTCAATCCTGGACAAATGCCCTGACAGCAGAAAACCTGAATACATGGTTAAATGCTTATGATTTTACCAATGTGAAACCAAAGAAAATTGCACTGATACTAGCCGGAAACATCCCACTGGTTGGTTTCCATGATTTTCTATCAGTACTGGTTACCGGACACGATGTTTTAATAAAAACATCCTCAAACGATCAGCATTTATTGCCTTTTTTAGCCAAATACCTAATTCACATTGCACCTGAATTAGCCAATAAAATCACTTTTACCGAAGGCAAACTGGAAAATTTTGATGCCGTAATTGCCACCGGAAGCAACAACACCGCCCGTTATTTTGAATATTACTTTAAAGACAAACCTTCTATTATTCGCAAAAGCCGAAATTCGGTTGCCATCTTGAATGGAGAAGAAACCAAAGAGCAATTAATTGCTTTAGGCGAAGATATTTTCAGGTATTTTGGTTTAGGATGCCGCAATGTATCCAAGCTTTTTGTTCCAAAAGGATATAATTTTGATGCTTTTTTTGAAGCTATCTTCGAATATCAGGATATAATCAAATATGAAAAATACGCCAACAATTACGATTACAATAAGGCGGTTTTCCTGATGAGTAATTTCAAATTATTAGACAATGGCTTTTTAACTATCAAAGAAGATAATAGCCATGCCTCTCCTATTTCAAGCGTTTTTTACGAATATTACGAAAATCTTGCAGATTTAGAAAAAAGACTGGATTCAGAAGCCGACAATATCCAATGTATTGTGAGTAATAATTTAGTAAAAAATAGCGTCGCATTTGGACAGACACAACAACCTAAATTATGGGATTATGCCGATAACACCGATACTATATCGTTTTTGTTAATAACATAGAAAATTTTTTAATAATTATTATGAATAATTTAATGCTTATTCAACTCCTATTACCGAAATTTGCATTTTAATTTTTTGGACTTAAATACACCATGAAAAAACACAACTACAGCGCAGGACCATCTATCTTACCACAGGAAGTTTTTGAAAAATCAGCACAAGCTATTTTAGACTTCAATAATTCAGGATTATCTATCTTAGAAATTTCGCACCGAAGTAAAGATTTCGTTGCCGTTATGGACGAAGCCAGAGCTTTAGCTCTTGAATTACTAGGATTAGAAGGAAAAGGATACAAAGCTCTTTTTCTTGGAGGTGGAGCAAGCCTTGAATTTTTAATGGTTCCTTACAACTTGATGAAAGAAAATGGGAAAGCCGCTTATTTAGATTCAGGAACTTGGGCTACTGCAGCTATTAAAGAAGCTAAATTCTTTGGAGAAACTGTAATTGTTGCTTCATCAAAAGAAGACAACTATACTTATGTTCCTAAAGATTATGAAATTCCTGCTGACGCAGATTATTTCCACTGTACTTCTAATAATACCATTTTTGGTACACAAATGAAATCATTCCCTAAAACTAATGTACCGTTAGTTTGCGATATGAGTTCAGATATCTTCTCAAGAGTAATCGATTTTTCTCAATTCGACATTATCTATGCCGGAGCTCAAAAAAACATGGGACCTGCAGGAACTACTTTAGTAGTTGTTAAAGAAGAAATTTTAGGTAAAAACGGACGTGCTATTCCAAGTATGTTAGACTATGCTAAACATATCAAAGCTGACAGTATGTACAATACTCCACCAGTTTTCCCGGTTTACGCTTCTCTATTGACTATGAAATGGATCAAAGAAAAAGGAGGAATTGCTGCTGTTGAAAAATTAAACAACGCAAAAGCAGAATTACTTTATAATGAAATCGACAGAAACCCATTATTTAAAGGTGCTGCTGTAGTAGAAGATCGTTCTAACATGAATGTTACTTTCTTGCTAACTAACCCGGAACATACTGAAACATTTGACAAAATGTGGAAAGAAGCCGGGATTTCAGGATTGCCAGGTCACCGTTCAGTAGGCGGTTACAGAGCTTCTATCTACAACGCTATGCCAATTGAAAGCGTACAAGTGTTAGTAGATGTAATGCAAGCTTTAGAAAAAAACGTTTAAAAACAAAACATATAAATAAATGGAACGATTAAAGGTCAAAAACTTTTAATCGTTCTTTATTTCAACCAAAAAAGAATTCGAATCTTTAAAATAAAAAAAAAGAAATGAAAGTATTAGCAAACGACGGGATTTCAAAAAGTGGAATCTTAGCTTTAGAAAAAGGTGGTTTTGAAGTAATCACTACAAAAGTGGCTCAGGAACAAGTAGCTAACTATATCAATGAAAACAACGTAAGCGTAGTTTTGGTAAGAAGTGCAACCAAAGTACGTAAAGATATTATTGACGCTTGTCCTGGTATCAAAATCATCGGTCGTGGTGGTGTAGGTATGGATAACATTGATGTGGATTATGCTAAAAGCAAAGGAATTCACGTAATCAACACTCCTGCTTCTTCATCAGAATCTGTAGCTGAATTAGTTTTTGCTCATTTATTATCTGGTGTTCGTTTCTTACATGATTCTAACAGAAACATGCCTTTAGAAGGAGACACAAAATTCAATGATTTGAAAAAAGCGTATGCTAACGGAGTTGAATTAAGAGGAAAAACTTTAGGTATCGTAGGTATTGGTCGTATTGGTCAGGCTACAGCTAAAATGGCTCTTGGTTTAGGTATGAAAGTTATCGCTGCTGATAGTTTTATCCCAAAAGTGGATATTAAAGTTGAATTCTTTGACGGACAATCAATAACTACAACTGTTGTTTCTCAATCATTAGAATCTTTATTTCAGGAAGCTGATTTCATTACATTACACGTTCCTGCTCAAAACGGTTACATTGTAACTGAAAAAGAGTTTGCTACAATGAAAGACGGTGTAGGTATTGTAAACTGTGCCCGTGGTGGTGTTATCAACGAAGTAGATTTAGTTAAAGCTTTAGACAGCGGAAAAGTTGCTTTTGCAGGTTTAGATGTTTTCGAAAACGAACCAACTCCGGCAACTCAACTTTTAATGCACCCAAAAATCTCTTTGACTCCTCACATTGGAGCTGCAACTGGAGAAGCTCAGGACAGAATTGGAACTGAATTAGCATCACAAATCATCAGCATTTTGAGCTAATAGTTTAAGAATTATATAACACAAAAGGACTCTTTATCAATTGGTAATGAGTCCTTTTTTCATTATATTTGATTAAACCATTTAAAAAAAAAGCTCATGTTAGAACAATTAACACAACTAGTACAAGAATTTGGACAAGATGCTGTTGTAAAAAACGAGGCTATTCCAAACGAACAAAATGAGGCAGTTTTAAAAGAAACCAGCAGTTCTATATTTTCAAGTTTACAAAAAATAGCAACCGAAGCTGATTTATCTCAAATTGCAGGCTTATTACAAGGCAAGGACATCAATAAAAATGATCCCACCATTCAAAAAATCACCAATGAAGTATCCAATTCATTGATTCAAAAATTAGGAATTAACTCAGCTACAGCTACTAACACAGCAACAAATTTGATTCCTCAAGTACTCAGTTCCCTAATTAACAAAGCTAACGACCCAAAAGACAAGAGTATCAGCCTTTCCGGATTACTGGATTCCTTAACAGGCGGTGATAGTCCAGAACACGCTAGTATTATGCAGGCTATAGGTACTTATGGAATCCATTTTGGTTTAGATCAAAACTCCGATGGAAAAATTGATTTAGACGATGCCAAAGAACTAACCAAAAAAGGAGGTTTAGGCAGTATGCTTGGAAAACTTTTTGGAAGATAAATCAGATTACAATTTTACTATAGAGCCATTTATACCTGAGATAAATGGCTATTTTTTTGTTAAAAACAATCAAAACAAGCTATTAAATTCGTAAATTTAAATAGCTTATTTCATCATCATGAAAAATATTTTTCACATATTAGTAACCCTTTTAGCTATTATTACAATAAGTTGTAATACAAACAAAACCAGTATTATAAAACAAAAAAACGAAATAGCCAGCACTAATGATACTATCAAAATTGCCAATAAAGACCTCGAATACGAAGTTATCATTATTGATCCCGGTTTCACAACCTGGCTTAACTCTATGGCTTATCCCCGTGGTTTTTATACCCAAAGTTATCTGGAAAACAAAAACAGATTGTATATCAACGAATGGAACAATCGCTTTTTACAACCGCAACGTTACAGCAGAAATTTATATGAAATGAATATTGATTACGACCCTAACATTGATTACGGTTACGAAGTAAATTATTTGATTTACAATTATATGATTTATTTTCAAAATAATTACCGTCAAAAACTCTGGGGTCACGTTCCTTTAAGATAATCTTTACTACATTTGTTATCATTATAAATAAAAATGAAGGGATTAAAAAAACGTTGGGGAATTACTTCTAATTTTCAACTTACAATAGTTTTTATCGTTTTTGCCATTACGGGATCAGCTTCGGCATGGATTTCAAAACCAGTTTGTGTCTGGTTAGGAATTCTCAAAGAAGATTTTGGTTTCTGGCACACTCCTATTCGTTTGATTTTAATTTTTCCTTTGTACCAAATTCTGTTAGTCCTAATTGGATTTTTATTTGGTCAATTCAAATTTTTCTGGGCATTCGAAAAAAAAATGCTTCAAAAAATGGGTTTAGGTTTTATGTTTAAAGAATAATCCTGAATTCAAAATCCCACTTACATCACCTGAGTCGTTTTGAAAACCTGAATAGGAGAAGCTAACAGAGTTTCGCTATTAGCTATAAAATCTATCAAATAAGACTGTTCATTATGAATATCAAGTCCCGCCTGATTTGTCCATTCTTCCCAAATAATAAAAACATTTTCGGAATAATGTAAATCATATCGAACACAAGCAGCTTCTTTTCTGGTATTGGTAACCAAACTGTGAACCATCTCTTTAACCACTTCTATATTTTCTTTTTTGCTTTTTATAATAGCTGTAATCGAAATCATAATTCTATAAAATTTAAAAAATGGAATCTACATAATTAAGTAAAATCCTGTTTAAAGATAATACTATTTTCTGTTTTTCCCTTTTCGAGCTGATGAAAATTAAAAACGGACAAGGATTTCAATGTTGGTGTATTACTGTATAAATCAAAATTCTGTTGTTTTTGAGACTCAACTGTCCTTAGCTTCCGCAATCGAGTGTCAAATGTTTGAAGAATGCGTAAAAAGAAAAACTGTTTGATCCGCCGCTGCGGAGATTTTTTTTCTTTTAGCATTCGAAAACTAATTTAACCGACGAGGAAGCGCAAGACTTGAAATCGAAGATTCATGAATACCAAAAAAATAGGAACGCATGAATAATATTTTGTTTCTTTTTTGATCAAGCAAAAAAGAAAATTAATAATCCATTATTTCACATTTAATAAAAAAGTCATTGGCTCGAACTCACGAAAAATTTCATCAAAAGCTAATTACCCTCAATCGATTCTAATAGCGTTTTAATAGATGCGATTCCTGATTTGGCCTATTTAACTTTAGTATTTCATCAGTATGTTTTACTTTTATAGGAGACAATATAAAACAACAATAAAATCATGGAAAAAAGAGCCCATCAATATAAACTCACACTCGAATACCTTAAGGATTCAAAAGGAGAAAGTATTTCAGTAGCCCCTATCGAATTAACGTTCAACAACCACGACGATATTTTCTCGATTATCGAAAGACAAAAGAACAAAAACTTATTTGGCGATAAGCAACAAGCTACCGAATTTGCCATTGGTCTGAAACTATTCAGCGAAGTGATGCTCAAAAATCGAAAAGATCCTTTGTTTGAGGAATTAGCTCCTGCCTTTGGAGCCTTTATGAAAAGACTCAAAGCCATTCCCGCCGCAGATTCAGAATAAATAATTTCGAATGAAAACAAAAAAAAAAGGATTTCACTATTTAAAGCGAAATCCTTTTTCAATCTAAAAACTAAACTATAATCTAAGCAATCTTTTCTTTTACTCTTTTTTTAAAAACTTAAGAATTACCAAAAAACAGTATATAATGCCACTAACACGCTGCAAATAATAAATGATCCAATAATAAAACCTGAAGACACTTTAAACATTGAGGTATCCACTTCTATATTGTGTTTTTCGTGTAATTGAACCGGTTCAGGTTTCAAAAGACTTATTCCTACCATGATAGCTACTATCATAACAAAAGTAATACTCATTCGGTCTAAAAAAGGAAAATCCGGAAAAGCACCGTTTGTCCAAACAGGCAGGAATTTTAATACTGTAGCAATAGGCACTGTCAGCAATGCACCCGCAAGACCGGCATTAGCAGTAGTCTTTTTCCAAAACATTCCCAACATAAAAATTGCTAATACTCCCGGTGAAAAGAAACCTACATATTCCTGAATAAACTGATAAGCCTGATCTAATGATTTTAAAGAAGGCGCAACAATAGCACCAATTAGCATCGCTACCACAACAGCTAGCCTTCCTACACGTACTAATTTTTTTTCAGAGGCATTTTTATCAAAATATTTTCTGTAAATATCTAAAGAAAAAATTGTCGAAATACTATTCGCTTTTCCTGCTAAAGAAGCCACAATTGCAGCAGTTAAAGCTGCCAGGGCAATTCCTTTTAAACCGGCTGGCAATAAATTCATCAATGTAGGATAAGCACGATCCGGTTTTAAAACTCCCGCTGCGTCAAGCATTTCACTTTGAAACATTCCGTTTTGATGCATTACATACATGGCAATACCCGGCAAAACTGCAATAACCGGAACTAATAATTTTAAAAAGGCTGCAAACAAAATCCCTTTTCGGGCAGTTTTTAAATCGGCCCCCAAAGCTCTTTGAACGATGTATTGATTGCAACCCCAATAAGCCAGATTATTGATAAGCATCCCTCCTATAATTACTGACATTCCCGGTAATTCGGAATAATGTGGATTCGATTTATCAAATATCATTTGCAAATGACCCGGTGCTTTTTCTTTTATAATAGCAAGACCTTTAAAAATATCTTTTCCATATCCAAACTGCTCTGAAAGTAAAGTTAGTGCCAAATAAGTGGTAACCAAACCTCCCAATATCAATACGATTACCTGAAACATATCGGTATATCCAATTACTTTCATTCCTCCTAAAGTAACTATAACAGAGAATAAACTCAATCCGATAACACAAAACTCAAAACTAACCGGCGCAATCGATGAAATGGCCAAAGCACCTAAATAAATAATCGAAGTAAGATTTACGAATATATAAATCAGCAACCAGATTACCGCCATAATTGCACTTACGGTATCATTGTATCTTTTTGCCAAAAATTGCGGCATCGTAAATATTTTGTTTTTAAGATATACCGGAAGGATAAACACGGCTACGATAATCAATGTCGCTGCCGACATCCATTCATATGAAGAAATAGCCAGTCCAAGTGCAAAACCCGAACCACTCATCCCGATAAAATGTTCCGCTGAAATATTAGAAGCAATTAATGAGGCTCCAATAGCCCACCAGGTTAGTGATCCTTCGGCCAAAAAATAATCATTTGAGCTTGTAACTGCATTTTTCTTACTTCGATAGATATACATTCCGTAAGAGGTGACTATCACAAAATAAATAAGAAAAACAATGTAATCTGCGGTTTGTAGTGCATTCATAATTTTTAGGTTGGTTTATTGTAGTCAATAGCAAGACTATGTACACAAAAATAGACTCAAAATAAAAACTGAATATGGATATTTTATGCTAATACATGGATTTTTCATAAAGGAATGGCTAATTAATCCATTTGGTGAGCCTGAAAAACAGATTGTGCCTCAATGAATAAAAAATTCTTCCCGAATTAAGAAGCACTTTTTTTTGTGTTGTTTCCAATTGTGTCCATAATTTCCGCAGTCGATTATCAAATATTTAAAGAATACTAATTATGACCGACAAAGAAGCGCAAAACTTGAAATCGAAAATTATTACATCCGTTCGCCTTTTAGGCTCGGGTCATGAATACAAAAAAAAAAAAAAAAAACAGGAACGCATTGATATTTTTTTGTTTCTTTTTTAATCAAGTAAAAAAGAAAATTAATACAGCCAAAATTAAAAAACAAGAAAATAATTCTGAAATGCTTGTTTCAGAATTAAAAAAACTATATCTTTGCCCTTCAAATTAAATCTTATGGCTCGCTGTGTAGAATTTAACGAAGTCGAAAAAATTGAAAAAGCAATGAATGTCTTTTGGGAAAAAGGATATAATGCTACTTCAATGCAAGACCTTGTGGATGCTATGCAAATCAATAGAAGCAGTTTGTATAATACTATTGGCGACAAGCATCAGCTTTTTATGAAATGCATCAGCAATTATTTTGATAATGCCATGCAGGAATTAAAAGATAAAGTGGTTAACGAAACATCGGCAAAAGCTGCGCTGATTAAGGTCATTTCTGATAAAGCAGATTGGATTATATCCTGTGATAAAGGATGTCTGGGGATGAAAACGATTTTCGAAATTGCCCCGGATGATTGTACTGTCCGAAATGTAATGAGTAAAAACAATGATATATTCATTGAATTCTTAGCTACTATAGTACAAAAAGCTATGGATGATGGCGAAATGGATGATTCGGAAGATGCGGCATTAATGGCTGAATACATTGCCACTTCTTTTACAGGATGGAAGCAATCGTACATCCTTAATGGAAATCCTATCAAAATCAAAAAAATGTCAGAATTCCTTATAAAAAACATATTCAAGTAATTTTTTTTTACACCAATTCTGGAACGTTTATTTCAGATATAATATTTATTACGCATACCCATTTTTTTAAACTACAGCATTCATTTTGAAACGATTATTCCAGAATAAATACTAAAATCAAACATTAATTTAATAAAAAACAGCATGAATTCTGAAACGTTTATTTCAAAAAGAAGTTCTAAATCAAATATTAATTTAAGGAAAACAATAACTATGAAAAAGATTACCCTAATAAGCATACTAGCATTATTCGTTATCAGTTGCAACGATAAAAATACCGCTCCACCAGCAACTGCAGCCCCTAGCCTTCCAGTAATGAACATTAAATCACAGGAAGCCACTACAGAAAATGAATACCCGGCTTCCCTGCAAGGTGCCGTAGATGTCGAAATTCGTCCGCAGGTTAGCGGAAACCTGGAAAGGATTTATGTTGATGAAGGTGCCTATGTAACTAAAGGTCAAACACTTTTTAAAATAAACGAGCGTCCTTTTCGTGAGCAATTAAACAATGCCTTGGCTAATCTTCACGCAGCAGAAGCGGCTTATTTAAACGCTCAGTTAGAAGTCGATAAGCTGACACCATTGGTACACAACAAAGTAGTTTCCGACTATCAGTTGAAAACCGCTAAAGCAACACAAAAAATCGCTGCTGCCAATATTGAGCAGGCAAAAGCAATGGTGGGTTCGGCCAGAATTAATTTAGGATATACTAATGTTACAGCCCCTGTAAGCGGATACATTGGGAGATTGCCTAAAAAACAAGGAAGTTTGGTTGCTGCAACTGATATTGAGCCTTTAACCAACTTATCCGATGTGCATGAAGTATATGCTTACTTCTCATTAGGCGAAACCGATTTTATCAAATTCAAATCAGCGTACAGCGGAAATACCCTTGGCGATAAAATCAAAAAATTACCTCCCGTTACTTTAGTCCTTGCCGATAATTCAGCTTACCCACAATCAGGAAAAATTGATATGGTTGATGGTCAGTTTGATAAAAACACAGGAGCCATTACCGTTAGAGCTACTTTCCCAAACAAAAACGGAACATTACGTTCCGGAAATACCGGGAAAATCCGATTAGGAGTGCAACATGACGATGCGATTTTAATTCCACAATCGGCTACAATTGAAATGCAGGATAAAGTTTTTGTTTTCACCGTAAATAAACAGAACAAAGTCAACAAAATGCCGATTAACATCAGCGGAAAAAGCGGTACTAATTACTTAATCAAAGACGGAATAAAATCAGGTGACCAAATTGTATTAAGCGGTATCGACAAACTTCAGGAAGGACAACTGATCCAGCCTGAGAAACCAAAAGCACAAATTGCTCAAATTATTAACTAAATATAATTTCTATACAGATGTTCAAAATATTTATACAAAGACCAGTACTCGCCACCGTTATCTCCATTTTACTGGTGATCTTGGGAATACTGGGACTTACCAAATTACCCTTACAACAGTTTCCTGATATCGCGCCACCATCGGTTTTGGTGACGGCTATTTATCCGGGAGCGAATGCAGAAACCGTTTTACGTTCGGTTGCACCATCGCTGGAAGAATCGATAAATGGTGTTGAGAACATGACTTACATGAGCTCAACAGCCAGTAATGACGGAACTTTAGCCATTACGGTTTTCTTCAAACTGGGTACTGATGCTGACCGAGCTGCTGTAAACGTTCAGAACAGGGTGGCTCAGGCTACAAGTCAGTTGCCTGCCGAAGTTGTTCAGCAAGGTGTAATCACTGCAAAACAACAAAACAGTTTTATTATGGCCATCGGAATGTACACCGATGATGAATGCAAATACGACCAGACTTTTGTTGCCAATTATGCCCAGATTAATATTATTCCTGAAATCAAACGTATTCCGGGAGTAGGTGCCGCCAGTATTTTTGGTGGTGTAAAAGATTATTCGATGCGTGTTTGGTTAAATCCAACCCAGATGTCGGCTTACAATGTGACGCCAAATGAAGTTATGGCAGCCATTCAGGACAAAAGTTTAGAAGCTGCTCCGGGGAAATTTGGAGAAAGAAGTAAAGAAGTTTTTGAATACGTAATCAAATACAAAGGAAAACTAAGCAAACCAGAAGATTATCAAAACATTGCCATTCGTTCCAATGCCGATGGTTCTGTACTTCGTGTAAAAGATGTTGCCAGAGTGGAACTTGGTTCTTATTCTTATAACAGTTTAACGCGTTTGAATGGTAAAAAAGGAATTGTAATTGGTGTGATTCAGTTGGCTGGTTCTAATTCGAATGATATTCAGGTTGCGATTAATAAATTGATGGTGAAAGCCGCTAAAGATTTTCCTCCGGGCATCAAACACAATATTTTTTATAGTACAAAAGTATCGTTAGACCAATCGATAGATCAGGTAAAACACACTTTATTAGAAGCATTTATATTGGTATTTATTGTGGTTTTCATCTTCTTGCAGGATTTTAGATCAACTTTGATTCCGGCAATTGCGGTTCCGGTAGCGATTTTGGGTACGTTCTTTTTCATGCAGTTATTCGGATTTTCGATTAACTTATTGACTTTATTCGCTTTGATTCTGGCGATTGGTATTGTGGTCGATGATGCTATTGTGGTGGTCGAAGCCGTGCATGCCAAAATGGAACACAAACATCTGTCTCCAAAAGTAGCCACTCACGAAGCGATGCACGAAATTACCGGTGCAATTATTTCGATTACATTGGTAATGGCTGCAGTATTCCTGCCTGTTGGTTTCATGGAAGGTTCTACTGGGGTTTTCTATCGTCAATTTGCTTTTACGATGGCCATTGCAATTGTAATTTCAGCTGTTAATGCGTTGACTTTAAGCCCTGCCCTGGCCGCTTTGTTCTTAAAAGATAATCATGCAGCACATGATGAAAATACACCTTATGAGAAAAAAGGATTTAAAGAAAAATTCTTCACTGCTTTTAACTCGAGTTTCAACTCCTTAACGAATCGCTATGTGGGTGGATTGCAATTTCTAATTCGCAAAAAATGGCTGAGTTTAGGCGGATTGGCCTTAATAACTGTTGCAACCATTGTAATGGTAAAAACAACGCCATCAGGATTTATCCCAACAGAAGATCAGGGATTTATTGCCATCGCGGTTAATACGCCATCGGGAACTTCTTTGGACAGAACTCAAAAAGTAATGACCGAAGCTGAAAATATTTTAAGCAAATTAGATGCTTCCAGAGACGTTACCGCTATTTCAGGTTTCAACTTATTGACAAATTCTACAAGCCCGTCATCAGCAGTAGTTTTTGTTTTGCTGAAACCAAATGAAGAACGTGGCGAAGTGAAAAATATAGACGAAATCATGAATGAGGTTCGTGGCAAATTAGGTGCGATTTCCGGTGGAAGCTTCTTTGTATTCAGTTTCCCAACTGTTCCCGGTTTCAGTAATGTGGAAGCTTTAGATTTGGTGTTACAGGATAAAACCGGAGGAAAACTGGATAAATTCAGCGGAATTTCTCAAACCTTCATTGGAGAACTCATGAAACGTCCCGAAATTGCGGTTGCTTTTACTTCTTTCAAAGCCGATTATCCGCAATTGCAATTGGATATCAATGATGAAAAAGCCGATCAATTGGGTGTAAAAGTCAAAGACATTCTGCAAACCATGCAGGCATATTTTGGTAGTGCTCAGGCTTCTGATTTTAATCGTTTTGGAAAATACTACCGAGTTATTGTTCAGGCTGATATTGCCGACAGAGCTGATCCATCTGCAATCGACCGTGTTTTTGTGAAAAATAATCGTGGCGAAATGGTTCCAATCAATACCTTGGTAAAACTGACTCGTATTTATGGTTCAGAAACTGCTTCGAGATACAATTTGTTCAACTCTATTTCGATAAATGCCATTCCAAAACCAGGATTTAGTTCAGGAGATGCCATCAAAGCAATCGAAGAAGTCGCAGCCCAACAATTGCCAGCCGGTTACAGCTATGAATTCTCAGGACAAACGAGAGAAGAAATTTCGTCAGGAGGTCAGTCGGCAACGATTTTCTTGCTGTGTTTGATATTCATTTATTTCTTACTGGCAGCGCAATACGAAAGTTACATTTTGCCTTTGGCAGTAATCTTCTCCATACCTGCGGGAATCTTCGGGGTATTTGCAGCCATTGGTTTAACCGGAATTGAAAACAACATTTACGTACAGGTTGCCTTGGTAATGCTTATCGGACTGCTCGCCAAAAACGCCATCCTGATTGTCGAATTTGCATTGCAAAAAAGAAAATCAGGACAGAATTTGATCAAAGCTTCCATCGATGCCGCCAAACTGCGTTTACGACCAATTATCATGACCTCATTAGCCTTTGTTGTTGGTTTAATCCCGATGATGAGTGCCAAAGGGCCTTCGGCACAAGGGAATCACTCGATAAGTATTGGAGCTGCGGGTGGAATGGTTTCAGGAGTAATTCTAGGGTTATTTATTATCCCGGTTTTATTCATCATATTCCAACATTTACAAGAAAAGGTTTCTGGAAAACCAGTAGCCGTAATTCATAACGAAGAAAATAAAAATGGAAAATTATATCACAATAATTCTGGTGACAATCATCATCAGCATAACGTACCTGTCCTATAAAATATCGAAAGATCTTGAAACAAAAGATGATTTCTATTCAGAAAAATAAAGACCAAGTATAAAAATGAAAAAGTATATAACAAAAATAGTGATGATTCTTTTTGTCTTCATCACCTTAATATCCTGTACCGTTTCTAAGGATATTGAAACTCCAAAAGATGCATTTCCTGAGAATTTCAGGAATGCATCAGTTTCAAAAGATACCACTAGCATTGCCAATTTAGAGTGGAAAAACTTCTTTACCGAAAAAGATATTATTCAGTTAATCGATAGCGCGGTGACCCGAAATAACGATTTACAAATCGCCACTAAAAACATCGAAATTGCGCAATATCGTTTTACGCAATCCAAATGGGGAAATATTCCTCAGGCGAATTTGTTTGTGAATGCCAGCACCAGCAATCCGTCGGACAATAGTTTTACGGGAATGAATCTGAATCAGGCTTTGGGGCAAAAACACATTGACGATTATTCGGCCGGAGTTTCC
Source organism: Flavobacterium sp. GSA192 (assembly GCF_006386525.1). Taxonomy (NCBI): domain Bacteria; kingdom Pseudomonadati; phylum Bacteroidota; class Flavobacteriia; order Flavobacteriales; family Flavobacteriaceae; genus Flavobacterium; species Flavobacterium sp. GSA192. The sequence goes on from NZ_VAHC01000003.1 coordinate 466,657, forward strand.
CTTTCGTGGGAAGCTGATATTTGGGGTAAAATCCGCAATCAGAAAAAAGGGGCGTTTGTAAATTACCTGCAATCGGAAGAAGTAAAAAAAGCATTGCAAACTTCTATTGTAGCCAATGTTTCCAAAGGATATTACAATCTGTTGATGCTGGATGCGCAATTAGATATTGCCAAGAAAAATGTACAATTAAACGATAGTACCAGCAAAATCATCAAATTAAAATACGATGCGGGACAGGTAACTTCATTGGCGATTCAACAAGCGGAAGCACAAAAATTAAACGCAGCACAATTGATTCCATTATTAGAACAAAACATTGCCATTCAGGAAAATGCTTTGAGTGTGTTAACCGGATCATTCCCCAATTCGAAAGACAGAACGATTCGTTTGAGTTCAGTTGAAGTAAAAAACAATACGTCAACCGGAATTCCGTCATCCTTAGTAAGCCGAAGACCGGATGTAAAAAGTGCCGAATTAGCGCTGAAAGTGGCTAACGCCAATGTGGGAATCACCAAAGCCGACTTGTATCCTGCGCTTAGAATTACAGCTCAGGGCGGCGTAAATTCATTCGAAACCAGCAATTGGTTCAACATTCCGGCTTCGTTATTTGGAACAGTTGCAGGAGGTTTAACCCAGCCCTTATTAAACTCTAAAAAAGTGCGAACACAATACAATATTGCGAAAGTCGAAAGAGAAAAAGCCGTTTTGGGTTTTAGACAGGCTGTTTTGGTTGCAGTGAGTGAAGTCTCAGATGCTTTGGTAAAAGTGGAAAAATTGCAGCAGCAGGAAACTTTCTTAAAAGAAAAAGTAAAGACTTTACAGCAGGCAATTAAAAATGCCAATTTGTTATTCCAAAACGGAATGGCGGAATACCTGGAAGTTTTATCAGCACAGGCCAATTTATTACAAAGTGAATTGGAACTGGCGAATATAAAAAGAGAACAACTTTCTGCTAATACTGAATTGTATAGAGCCTTGGGTGGTGGTTGGAGATAATACATTCAATTGATATAAAAGTAAAAAATTAGATTATCCATTTTCTTTTTTGCTTGATCAAAAAAGAAACAAAAAATTATTCATGCGTTCCTATTTTTTTTGGTATTCATGAATCTTCGATTTCAAGTCTTACACTTCCTCGTCGGTCAAATTAGTTTTCGAATGCTAAAAGAAAATAACTCTCCGCCGCGGCGGATCAAACAGATTTTCTTTTTACGCATTCTTCAAACATTTGACACTCGACTGCGGAAGCTAAGGACGGGATAATCTAAAAACAACAACATTTGATATATAGTTAAATACAAACAGTTTAATAAAATCTAAAATTATAAAATAGTATGAGTACAACTAATTTATTTACCCCCTTTAATTTTAAGACATTAAATCTTAAAAACAGAATCGTAATGGCACCTATGACGCGTTCTTTTTCTCCAAACGGAATTCCAACGGATGAAGTCGCTTCTTACTATCAAAAAAGAGCCGAAGGCGAAGTGGGTTTAATATTATCTGAAGGAACAGTTATCGACAGACCTTCTTCATCCAATGATGGAAATGTTCCTCATTTTTACGGCGATCAGGCATTAAAAGGATGGAAAAAAGTAATCAATGAAGTTCACGCTGCCGGAGGTCAAATGGGACCACAAATCTGGCACATGGGCATTATGGACAATCATCATTCGGGTTGGGTTCCGCCAGTACCTTTTGAAGGTCCGTCAGGATTGAACCGTCCCGGTTTCAATAACGGAAATACAATGTCTGAAAAAGACATTGAAAATACTATTCTTGCTTTTGGAAAAGCAGCTGCCGACGCTAAAAGACTGGGTTTTGACACTATCGAGATTCACGGTGCGCACGGTTATTTGATTGACCAATTCTTTAGTCCTGAAACCAATTTACGTACTGATATTTATGGAGGAAAAACATTGAAGGAACGCAGCCGTTTTGCAATTGAAGTGGTGAAAGAAATTAGAAGACAAGTAGGAAATGATTTTGCGGTTATCATGCGTTTCTCTCAATTTAAACCTTCTGATTACAATTATAAACTGGCTAAAACACCTCAGGAATTAGACGCCTGGCTTACGCCTCTTGTGGATGCCGGAGTGGATATTTTGCATTGTTCACAACGTCGTTTCTGGAAACCTGAATTTGAAAACTCTGATTTAAATTTTGCAGGTTGGGCTAAAAAACTAACCGGAGCTCCAACGATCACGGTGGGTTCTGTTGGACTTTCTAGTGATTTCTTTGGTGCTTTTGCAGGTGAAAGTTCGCAACCAGCGTCTTTGGACGAACTAACAAGACGTTTCGACAGAGGCGATTTTGATTTGGTTGCCGTTGGAAGACCTTTATTATCCGACCCGAATTGGGTTGCCAAAATAAAAGCTGGAAAAACAGAGGAATTGGTAGGATTTAGTAAAGAAGCTCTAAGCGAATTGGTTTTATAATTTTTATATTCTGGTTATTTAATTTAATTCAAACCCGACAGCTTTTTAAAAGCTGTCGGGTTTGTTTTTTTATTTTCAATTCATAAGAATTGATTGAGTAAAAATACTACATTTGAAAAAATAAGCTATGTAGTGCCTATCTACCTATATTTGGGTGTATAGTTGCTACTTTATATTGATTATATACTAAGTTACGCGCAAATTTATAAGACACTTAATCAAAAACACATTCATGGACATTGACATTAAACTAAAAGATCTTCGGGTCAAATTAAGACAGAATTCCAAAGAAATCATGAATGATGTTTTAGTGAGACACGTTCCTAAAATTAGTTCAAAAGATAAATCAAAAAAAGAAATATGTGTTTTTTGTGCAAGTCAAGATAATTTAACAAAAGAACATGTATTGCCAAAATGGACATTTGAAAATTGCACTAAAAAATTCTTTGTAACTGATACAAATGGTAGCGAACAAACATATAATAAAACGACAATTCCAGTTTGTGCAGATTGTAACAATAATTTATTGAGTAGTGTTGAAAGCTATATAATTTCCATTTTTAAAGATACTGATTTATCAAACTCATTTTTTAATGATGAGCAATTGCAAAACATAATTCGTTGGTTAGAAATAATAGAATATAAATTTCAATTATTGGAGATTCGGAGAAAATTCATAAAATCAAAGTCGTCTCAATATTTAGAATATCTAAGAGACATTCCTATATCTATTATGAGAGCCAACATAGATTATTCGCCAAGTAAAGCGGTAACTGAAATTAGACTTGCGCAGAAAAGAGTTACCCAGAAATCTAAAGTTAGTAATCAAAACTCTTTAGTTATATTTAAAACCAAAAATGAAAGTTTTTATTTCTTTCATCACTTAAATGATTTTATTTTTTTAGAACTTCCAAAGTTTGGTATAGCGCTATTTTACTTCTATTCTCGAAAGTTTAAAAATGTTGAAAATGCTAAAAATGAAGCAATGGAAATTATAAATAGAGTGTACTAATAAAAATGTACGCCTAACGCTAAAACAACGGATTTAGGCAATTGGCTTAATGTGTAACACTAATCAAAAAAACCTGCGTCGTTTTAAAAACCTAAATGACGGTATTATTAAAAAATGCTTCCCGATACTCCCGAAACTTCGGAATCAGAAAAAGCTATCTCATTTTCTAAAAATCCACCTCGAACTGACGAAAATTTACAATCAAAAAATTTTACCCAAGAGTTTAATACTTAATCAAAAAAGGAGTACTGAATCTTTAAATCCAATACTCCTTTTAAAAAATATATTCGGTATATCTTATTTAGAATAAGCTACAGCAACTTGTTTACTAGAACCTAAACCTTCGATACCTAATTCAATCACATCACCTGCTTTTACATAAATAGGATCTGGTTTGATACCTAAACCTACTCCAGGAGGCGTTCCTGTACTGATGATATCACCAGGAAGTAAAGTCATAAACTGGCTTAAGTAATGCACTAAAAATGGAATTTTAAACACTAAATTAGAAGTGTTACTGTTTTGGAATTTTTTACCATTTACAGTCAACCACATTGGAAGATTGTTCACATCGGCAATTTCATCCTGTGTTGCTAAAACCGGTCCAAGAGGTGCGAAAGTATCACAACCTTTCCCTTTTGCCCATTGCCCTCCCATTTCGATTTGGAAAGCTCTTTCGCTATAATCGTTTAACAAAGCATATCCCGCAACATAATCTAAAGCTTCAGCTTCTTCCACATAACTTGCTTTTTTACCCACTACAAAAGCTAATTCAACTTCCCAGTCGGTTTTTTCACTTCCTTTAGGGATAATCACATTGTCATTTGGTCCACACAAAGAAGTAGTCGATTTAAAGAAAATGATAGGCTCTGTTGGGATTGGTGCACCAGTTTCATGACAGTGATCCACATAATTCAAACCAATGCAAATAATTTTTGAAGGTCTTGCAACCGGAGACCCCAAACGAACTTCATTTGAAACTTCAGGGAAAGAAGTTCCGCTTTCGATAGCTGCTTTTAACTTTTCTAAGCCATTATTCTCAAAAAAAGATTCGTTATAATCAGTTACAATTGAAGAAACATCATATCTTTTTTCTCCAACTAAAATTCCTGGTTTTTCGCTGCCTGCTGCTCCAAAACGTATTAATTTCATTTCTCTATATTTTATTGTTATTTTTTTCTTTTAGGTATTTAGCAACTAAGTCGCTTAGAATTAATTATTTAATTTGATAAATCCTCCGTCAATTGGATAATCTGATCCTGTGATAAACCCAGCTTCGTCACTTGCTAAAAACAATGCTAAAGTAGCAATTTCTTCCGGTTTTCCCATTCTTCCAATAGGCTGTGATTTTGATAATTTTTCGAATATTTCAGCCTCATTTCCAGGATAATTTTTAGCAATAAATCCATCTACAAAAGGAGTATGCACACGTGCAGGAGAAATCGAATTGCAACGGATATTCTCGTTGATATAATCTCTGGCAACTGATAAAGTCATAGACATCACAGCTCCTTTGGCTGTAGAATAAGCAAAACGATCTGAAATACCAACCCATGAAGCAATCGAAGCCATATTCACAATCGATCCTCCACCTGATTTACGGAATTGAGGGATAGCTGCAAACAAACAGTTATAAACTCCTTTTACATTTACGTCCATAATTCGGTCAAAATCAGCTTCCGGAGTGGTATCAACCTTACCTACATGGGCAATTCCGGCATTATTCACTAAAACATGAATGTTACCAATTTTTTCAAAAGTAGCAACTACTTCATCATGTTTGGCAACGTTACAGGCATGAGCAAAAACTTTACCTCCTTCGGCAGTGATTTCATCTACGGTAGCTTGGGCACTTTCGGCAGTTAATTCTATAATATGAACTTCAGCTCCTTGTTTTGCAAATAAAACAGAAATAGCTTTTCCTATTCCGCTACCACCACCTGTTATGATTGCTTTTTTATCTTTTAATGAGAACATTTTAACGTAGTATTAAATTATTATAAATGATATTTTATTTTAATAAGGACAAATTTATAAATAAATGCTTCGTTTTCAAGAGACAAAATAGTCTTAATTTGTTGAATTATTGGAAATAACAACTGATTTACAAAACCAACACCCAACACTATATCGTTTTAAATACCAATAGATTACGATTTTAAATTTATCTAAATATAAAAAAATAAAGGTACTGTGCCACAATCCTAAATAATAATTCGATTTTATCCTTATCTAATTATTATTTATCTTTGGAAGCTAATGAAACTAGAGAGAACCCAAATATCGTCTTACCTAAATAATGCTATTTCTGTACTTGTCAGAGAGGAATCTTTCTTTCAGGCCCCTTTCCATTCCCACCCGGAACTGGAACTGGTTTATGTAAAGGAAAGTTTTGGTAAAAGGATTATAGGTAATTCTGTTGACAATTTTGAAGCCGGAGATATGGTTTTCCTTGGTTCCGATATCCCTCATGTTTGGCTAAATGACGAAATTTATTATCACAACATCAACAAACTAAAGGCAAAAGCCATTGTAGTTTACTTTAACAAAGATATTTTTGGCCCGGCTTTTTACGAATTAAAAGAAGCTCAAAAAATCAATAGCCTTTTCGAAAAAGCAAAAAAAGGGCTTTCAATTAAAGGAAAAACAAACAAACTGATTGCTGAAAAATTAGAACAATTAGTTATCAAACAGGACTTTGAAGTAATCATAGGTCTGTTCGAAATCTTATCTCTTCTATCCGCTACCACTACTGATTTAGACTTCATAAATAGCGAAACTTACACTCCTTCCAACGATTCTTTCAAAAAAGATCGTCTTTCGGATGTTTACCAATACATAAAAGACAATTACAAAAAAGAGATTTCTCTGGATGAAGTAGCTCAAATTGCCAATCTGACACCGACTTCTTTTTGCAGAATGTTCAAATCCAGAACCAAAAAGAATTTTATTGAATATCTGAACGAAATACGCATTTCCAATGCATGCAAACAGCTTATTGAAACTGACATGAGTGTTTCGGAAATCGCCTATGAATGCGGCTATAAAACCGTTTCTAATTTCAATAAACTATTCAAGAAAAATACGGGAAACACTCCTAAAGAATACAAAAACAAAATAGCGCGTTAAACTTAAAATTTATCGAAATTAATTCCACCTATTCCGCCGCGGCGGATGTAATTTTGATGAATTTTCAAGAAATTTTTCATCCGCCCAGGCGGAATAGGGAAAAAGAAAATTTCTTTTTAAAATAAATTTAAAACAGCCTTTAGTTAAACACATAAACCACATTGAAGCCTCCGTAATAATTTACCGGATTTCCCGGATAATAATAACGCGCCGGAGCTGTACCAAAACCTACTGCATTAGGCAAAACACTGGCTGCATAATTTTCATTCAATACATTTTGGATTCCCACATTCATCTCCATTTTTATCTTTTTAAGAACATAAAAAACATAGCTGGCTTTTGCATCAAGCAATTGATGCCCTTTTGTTTCTTTCGAATTGGCATCATCAAGATATCTTTTGCCCGTATATCGATAAGAAGCATTAAAACTCAAACCCATTGCCGTTACTAAATCCAATCCCGCATTCAATTGCACATTAGGTACAGCAGGCAACAATTTCCCTGAAAAATCACTGTCCCTATCTACGAAATCTTTAAATTTAAAACGAGTAATGGTTCCCGATAAATACGGATTAAGCTGAATATTGGCATTCGCATCAAATTTATAATTCACTACGAATTCCATTCCCTGATGCGAACTTTCACCTGCATTAATACCCACATATTGATCGTCGGCAATCCTTCGCGCCACTAATAAATTCTTAATTTGTGCAGAATAAAAAACCAATTCCGCATAAAGCTTTCGACCTAAAAAATTCCCTTTAAAACCTACTTCATAATTAACTCCCACTTCTGGTTTTAAATCAGTATTAATTTGCCCTTCGGTTGTTAGGGTTTCGGCAACTACAGGAATAGAAAAACCTTTACTCAATGAAGTATAAATATTTTTACCATTGTCTATTTTATAAGACAATCCTATTCGAGGCGACCAAATACTTTCAAAGCTGTAATTTTGTTTGATTCCCGCTTCTGAAAAAATAGCTACCTGATTGTAATGAGTTGTATTGAATGCAATCCCGGATTCCAGATTGAGTTTTGTTGATAGTTTAGTTTCCATTTGTAAAAACGCATTCCAACAACGTCTGTTTTGTTCCATTTTAGCAAATCGTTCTCCCTGCAAACTACCTTTTCCGGAATTAGACTGATATAAATTTCGAAAAAGAGAGAAATTATAATTCTCCGTTATAAATTCAGTTCCAAGACTGATAACATTTGGCAAAGTGAATAAAGAAGATGAATAATTTACTTTCGATCGAAAACCTACCGATTTGGTTTTATCTTCCAATATATCAAAAGGTCGGGCTTCGTAAGCGTTTTTTAAAGTCGTAAAAAAACTGTTATCCATAGACCAATTTTCAGAAAACTGATATTCCAATCCCAAACCCGCCAACAATTTATCATAGGATTCAAATCCTTTCGCAGCAAGCCAGGTAGCTGCCGCCGATTTAGGATTGTTATTAAAAGCAGTTTCACTTATCGAACTCGGAATAAATGCTTTCAATCGGGTTGCAATTCCAAAGAAAGAAAGAGTACTTTTTCCGGAGAGCCGCTGTTTACCAAACAGATTAAGTGATTTTCGATTGTAATCACTATTTACTCTATAACCATCCTGCTGCAAATTACTGTAATTGACAAAAACAGAAGAATTTGAATCAGCAGAACCAACCGATAAAATCTGTTTCATCAACCCAAAACTCCCAAAAGTAGTTCCTGATTTTCCAAAGGTGACCTCTTCATCAATTTGCTTTGCTTTCAAACTGATAACACCTCCCAAACCAGCACCAAAACTGCTCGAATTAGGTCCTTTTATAATTTCGATTCCTCCTAAAGCTTCTAAATCAATATCCTCTAACACCGTTTCTCCTTCAGCATCAGAAAGCGGAATCCCCTCAAAATAAGCCTTAATTCTGCTTGTACCGTATTGTGTCCTTGCCCCGATACCGCGAATTGTAATTCTATTGGTATTCAAAGCACCTTGTTGCATATAAACTCCCGGAATTTTATTCAAAACCGGAGTCAAAATTACCCCATCGGTCTGATTGATTTCTTTTTCGGTTATTATCGAAACTGCTGCAGCTGTATTCTGAATATTTTTTCGAATAGGAGCAGCTGATAATACTAATTCAGACAAAGAAAGTGTATCCTTTTTAGCTTGTCCAAAAACAGAAATACCAGACAATAAAACCAACAAACAAATTAAACAAGTAAATACTTTTTTTTGATTGTTTAGTCTGATTTCTATTGTCATATCGTGAAAAATTCGTGAATTTGTGACAAAAAGCGGCTTTTTGTAGTGGTAAATGTAGAAATAAAAAAAATATAAAAACAAAAAACCCCTTGAAATCAAGGGGTTCAAAGTGATCGCAGAAGGATTCGAACCTTCGACCTACGCATTAGAAGTGCGTTGCTCTATCCAGCTGAGCTATGCGACCATTATTTCAATTTGTCGGGGTGGCAGGATTCGAACCTGCGGCCTCCTGCTCCCAAAGCAGGCGCGATAACCGGGCTACGCTACACCCCGAGGCAAAAATTAAGCGGAGAGACAGGGACTCGAACCCTGGCGACGGTTACCCGTCGACAGATTAGCAATCTGCTCCATTACCGCTCTGGCACCTCTCCTAAGCTCAAAGAATCTATCTCGTTTTGCGGTTGCAAATGTAACACATCATCCCATTTCTCACAACTATTTTCGAGATTATTTTTATTATTTTTTTTACTTTATTTTAAATACTCTCACAATCAAATATATAGATTCATATACAAGCAAAACTATTTTTATAAAAATAGAATCAACTCCTGAAAATCTAAATTTTATACAAAAAAGAGTAAATTTGCTTCTACTATATATTAAATAATCATTTCAGTTATGAGCAAAAGAATTGTTATCGTTTCAGCCGTTAGAACCCCTATCGGAAGTTTTATGGGAGCATTATCCACTATTTCAGCCCCAAAACTTGGCGCTATAGCAATACAAGGAGCTTTAGACAAAATCAACCTAAACCCTACTCTGGTTGACGAAGTGCTGATGGGTAATGTTATTCAGGCCGGCACCGGACAGGCACCCGCCCGTCAGGCAGCTATTTATGCCGGATTAAACAATAATGTTCCTTGTACCACAATCAATAAAGTTTGTGCTTCAGGAATGAAATCAGTTATGATGGCTGCTCAGGCTATTCAGGCTGGCGATGCCGAAATTGTTGTAGCCGGAGGAATGGAAAGCATGAGTTTAATTCCGCATTACACTCATTTAAGAAACGGAACTAAATTTGGACCAACGACTCTTATTGACGGAATGCAAAAAGACGGACTTATGGATGCTTACGACAACCAAGCCATGGGAGTTTATGCCGACCTTTGTGCCAAGGAATACAATATTAGCCGTGAAGAACAAGATAATTTTGCCATCGAATCTTACAAACGTGCCGCAGAAGCCTGGGAATTAGGGAAATTTAATAACGAAGTAGTTCCTGTTGAAGTTCCACAAAGACGTGGCGAACCAATTATCATCAATAAAGACGAAGAATTTACTAATGTAAAATTGGATAAAATACCTTCCTTGAGTCCTGTTTTCTCAAAAGACGGAACGGTAACCGCTGCCAATGCTTCTACAATAAATGACGGTGCTGCTGCTTTAATAATCATGAGCGAAGAAAAAGCAGCCGAATTAAAATTAAAACCATTAGCCTACATAAAAAGCTATGCCGATGCCGCACAAGAACCAAAATGGTTTACTACCAGCCCGGCCAAAGCCTTACCAAAAGCCATAGACAAAGCCGGTATTTCAATCAATGATGTCGATTTTTTCGAATTTAACGAAGCCTTTTCGGTTGTTGGTTTAGCCAATATTAAAATCCTTGGTTTAGACAGTAAAAAAGTAAACGTTAACGGAGGTGCTGTTGCATTAGGACATCCTTTAGGTTGTTCGGGTGCCCGAATCATTGTAAGCTTACTAAACATCTTAGAGCAAAACAATGCAAAAATAGGAGCTGCCGCAATTTGCAACGGTGGTGGTGGTGCTTCAGCAATTGTTATAGAAAGAATCTAAAAAATATAATTAAATGTTTGGAATCTGTAATTTAGCCATTATCCCTCTTCGATTTGAACCTAGTGACAAAAGTGAAATTGTTTCTCAGGTCTTATTTGGCGAACATTTTAAAATTTTAGAAAGACACAAACAATGGTCTCGTATCAAATTACAATATGACGATTACGAAGGCTGGGTAGATTCTAAACAATATCAGGAGATTTCCGAATCCAATTACGAACAATTATCTAAAGAAACCTTAATCTTAAATTCGGATTTAATCGAATACATTACAGGCCCTTCTAATACCTTAATTCCTATTCCGTTGGGAGCTTCTTTATCTTTTTTGAACAATAACGAAATCAATACTCAAAATTATGAGTTTGAAGGCACTAAAGTTAACGGAATCAAAGACAAAAAAAATCTCATTAACACCGCCTATTTGTATTTAAACGCACCTTATTTATGGGGCGGAAAAACACCTTTTGGAATTGACTGTTCCGGTTTTACCCAAATGGTTTACAAATTGAATGGCTACAAACTTTTAAGAGACGCCTCACAACAGGCGACACAGGGTGAGGCTTTAAGTTTTATCGAGGAGAGCGAGCCTGGTGATTTAGCTTTTTTTGACAACGAAGAAGGCAATATCATCCATGTGGGTATTATCATGGAGAACAATTATATCATTCATGCCAGTGGCAAAGTTAGGATTGACCGTATTGATCATTTGGGTATTTTTAATGCCGAAATCAACAAACATACTCATAAACTCAGGGTTATAAAAAAGATTATCTAAAACCACAAAAGCCATCTCTAAATTTAAAGATGGCTTTTTACATTTGTAATTTCAGGGCAACAGTTTCTCTTATTCTTTTACAAGATAAATCCCGTCTTCTTTTATTTCAATAAGTTTTTCTTTATACAAAGATCCAATGGCTTTCTTAAAAGTCTTCTTACTCATCTTAAGAACCGTTTTAATATCCTCGGGATGCGAATTATCGTTTAGCCTTAAAAAACCACGACTTGCTCTTAATTCGTCCAAAATTTTCTCAGCATTAGGTTCAATACTTTCGTAACCCTGTTTTTGTAACGAAACATCTATTTTGTTATCAGGGCGAATGTTTTTAATAAAACCACGCATTCTGTCTCCTGTACGAATACTGTCGTCATAAACTTCATCTTTATACAAAAGACCTTTATGCTTCTCATTGATAATTACATTAATTCCAATTTCGGTAATGTGAGAAACAATCAATTCTACTTCTTCACCTTTTTCAACGGTAAGTGTTTCGTTATTAAGAAATTGATTCGTCTTACTTGAAGCAACTAATCTATTGGTTTTTTCGTCCATATAAAGGTAAACCAAATAGCGTTTTCCCTTTTCCATTGGTCGGGCTTGCTCCTTAAACGGAACCAGAATATCTTTTTCCATTCCCCAATCCATGAAAGCTCCCACCTGATTGGTGTAATTAACACGCAAAAGCGCAAATTCATTCAATAAAATATAAGGTTCCAATGTGGTAGCCACCGGACGTTGTTCGTGGTCCAAATAAACAAAAACAATAAGCTCCTCGCCTATTTCAAATTCGTTAGGGACATATTTATTTGGCAAAAGGACGTCGTGAATTCCTTCCGGATCCTGTTCGGGATTCCCCAAAAACAATCCTACTTTGGTATCACGTAATATCGTTAAGCTGTTGTATTTTCCTATTTTAAGCATTTTTATTCTTTTTTCTAAGCCGCAAAGGTACGATGTTACACAACAATTTAACCACAAAGAACACTAAGTTTTTCGCAAAGAACACTAAGTTCAAAAAAACATGAGATAATCTATGTTCTGGTAAATTGGCACAAATTAAAAAATTACACCAATTTTATCAGACATTGACAGATTCGTGAAATATCTATGAAATCAAAATTTGTGTTGTTTCGTGTAATTTGTGGCTAACTTTATTTTTTCACCAAAGTCACATCATCAAACAAACAAAATGAATTAGCATTTCCATTAGCAAAAAATCCAATTGTTATTTTACCGTCTTTTACCGCAATGTCTGAAATGCGAATGCTAGTCCAGGAAGGATTTTCATTCTCAATGCTAAATTTATAATCGACACCACCACTATTCGCAAACATTTTAAGTTCGACAAAACCTCGGCTATTTTTAACTTTAGCAGTCAAATTATACACTCCATCCTCTAAAAAAACATAAGGAGACGAACTGATTTGCTGAGAAATTTCTCTTGTAAAATCGACTGTATCGGTAATATTTAAACTTTTTTCTCCAATGACTTCTTTTCGGTCATTTTCAGTATTAAAATAATTCAATTGTGGCGAGATTTCGCTTTTAACCTTAATTGGATTTCCTTTAATTACTACGGTTTTCCAACCTAACAATTGTTCCTGAATGGGTTTAAAGTTGCTTGGAATTTTATTTCTATCGGCTTCAAAACTGCCGTTTTTAACATAATTATTATCCGCAGCTACATTCCAATCTCCTGTTTTTTCATCCAGATTCCATGAACTCAACGAATTAAAATAAGGTTTAGCTCCATCAAAAGAAAGCGGAAACCATTGATTGTAGCCTAAACCATTACCCGCAAAATCAGCCCAACGGTCGCCACAATACACCACTGTTTCTTTATCGTTTCTTTTGATCGTATAAAAAAATCCGGTTTGGGTAACATGAGCATAATCCTCGGCAGAGCCATCCATGATTTTCATATCATTGGTTGGAAAATAAGGCCCTCGGATATGATCAGAAACCAAATAATAGGCAAAAGAAGCGTCCCAGCCATAGATATTAGAAGCGGCCATGTAATACTTGTTTTTGTATTTAAACATACAATTCCCTTCCCTGCTTTCTCCCTGAAAAACTTTGGTACAATCTAAAATAGTTACTTTTCCGTCTTTCACACCTATTTCAGAAACATATATTTTATTACGTCCTTTTCCGTAGGAATAAATCAAATAGGATTTTCCATCATCATCCGTAAAAACGGTTTGATCCCCTGTATTTGTTGTACCAATCCAGGGTTGCATGTTTATTTTTTGATGCCAAACAAAATCTCCTGTAGGAGAATCAGCCAATGCCACCAAAACCTGACTGCCATGTTGAACAAACAGCGCATATTTATACATTTCTTTTACAAAAACCACCCCCAAACGCCCTATCCATGTTTTTTTTCCATCAGGAAAAGCTGTGGCTTCACTAAAAACATCCCTTTCAAAAGTCCAATTCACCAAATCAGTAGAACTATAGCAAGTTACTGATTTAAAAGTACAATGTGGATAGGTTACCGTTGGTTCTTTGCGGTATTTCTCGGCTTCTTCATAATGCACACCATACCAATAGTATTTTTCAATCCCGGTTTGAGAATCTTTAAACTTAAAAATTCCACCACCCTGACTATAAATAGGGAGACCGTCTTTGGTATCCCAAAAAACGTCGTTCTTAATATTTTGATTTTGTGCCAACGTATTTATTGTAGAACACAAAAACAGTATTCCAATCCATAAAAATGAGTTCTTCAACCTAATAGTATTATTCTTTATCATAATATGAGTTTAAATGGCTAAAATAAAAGCTCAATAAGAAAAAATTGTCCTGTACTGTGCTGAATAAAAAATGCTTTTATCAACTAAAAATACTATTTTAAACTCTCTTGTTTTTTAACCGTATAAAAAGCATTTTTTACAACAGGAATTCCACTACCAGTAATCCCTTCTAAAGCTACTTTTATTTTGGTTTCAACCTTGGTATTATAATAATTAACCGTTACATTTCCGGTTTTATCAGGATGCACATAAGGGTTCCAGTAAATCGTATTTCTTACCGCTGCTATTTTATCTAATTCGGGATTTGGCTTTTCCGGATCTGGAGAGTAAAAAACACGAGCGGTGTAAAAGCCTTCTACTTCTTTTTTAATCGATTGAACAACTTCCTTAATTCTATTCCCTTTGTTAGGTTTGGTATAAATAGCTATTATTCCATTGCGCCCATGAGCCTTTCCTGGCGTACTATCATCACCACCAAAAAACAAAGTCGCTTGTACTTTCCCAACAGCTTCAATTTTTACAACATCCATAGGTAAAACAGCCTCTACCATGAACTTTTGATCTTCTGGGACTACGTATCCATCAATAATGTAAAGAGGATCAGAACCCCTAAAAAAACTTGGGAATTTTTGTTCCATCAATTCAAAAATTGTACTAAACATATGGGTATCTTCATCAGCTTCATAAGTAATATCAGCAAACCCATAATTACCATAATTTTGAACGATATTGTCTTTCTTTTTAGTAGTGCCAGTAACAGTAACTTCTTTCAAAACATTTTCTGGTTTCACTCCAAAAGCAGTAAATTTCTTCAACACATTTTCAGTTACAAGATTTTTTGTTGGAATTACATCTATGGATTCTTTTTTTAACACAACAGGAATTGGAGACTCCTCAATAGAATCCAAAACAATTTCGCCTCTAAACTTTCCTTTTCCGTCTCTGGTGTTTAAATACATATTAGTTTTCCCTGAAAATAGTAGGTTTTCAAATTGAAATCGACCAATAGAATCAGTCACAGTATTAAAAATATTCCGATTCTTTTTACTCATCAAAGCCAAGGTCAAATTATTACCTACCAATGGCTTATCCGCAAAAAGCTGTTTTACTCTTCCTGAAATAGTGATGCCTTTTTCTGCTTTGTAATTAATGGTTTCATTAGCTTTTGGGGTTATTTTCCATACAAAATCACGCCAGCCCTGAGTCAACAATAAATTGTCTAAATGTTCCAAACGCTTTGGATTAGTTGTATCAAAATAATAGCCCGGATGATACACTTTTCCTCTGATATCTGATTCCATAAGGTAATAAGAACAAATGTTGGTATCAAAATCTTTGTCTTCTACTCCGTTTGTATCAGTTACACTCAAAGAAAAACTGGCTGATTTGGCAATTCCTGCTTTCGATTTAGAGGAAACATTTATTATTGCTTTTTCATTGGGTTCATAAGTTTCTTTATCAGTTTCAAGTTCAACCTCTAAATCATGTTCCTTTTCAATGTAAATTAATCGCTCGCTTTGTGGTTTATCATTGTTCTCGAATAAGGTGATTTGGCTGATACCTTCTGGGGTTTTGTCTTTTGGTAACTCAAATGACAAAGTGGTTTCGGTTAAGGTTTGCGTTGTTTCTAAGTACTGAATTCCTTTGGCTTTACAAACTAGCGTAAGCGATGGATTAGGATTCTGTGCCAAAGTAGCTTGATTGGTATTGATACTTACAATGTTTCGACCTTTCACTGTTTTAAAATTGAGTAAATAACCTTTTTTGAGAATTTTAGGAAGTTTTATATCTAGTTCTTCTCTAAATAGTGATTTAATTTTTGCATAATAAGTTTTTCCTTCCATTGGTAGCATTTGGAATTTTCCCATACCGTCGTGAACACTTTCGAAAGCGGTAACAAATTCATTACTAGAATCATAAATTTCACCTTTAATCTCTATTGGTTTTCCGTTGCTATCAACTGCTTTAAAACCAACCACACTAGCTACATTTTCTAAAAACGAACCGCCTTCCGGGAAAAAGTCAACGCGAAGTGTATTTTGTATAGTTGCTTCTTTTTTAACCGCTTTAGTTTCTAAAGTGGACTTTTGTAATGTTTTTAATTTGTCATGTGATTCGAAAACATCAATAATTTCAATATCTTTTTTGAACACAAAGTCTTCTCCAAAATTTCGGTTCCAATTGGTATAAGCTCTTAGTTGATAAGTCCCCGGTTTTACACCCAGAGAATCTTGCAATTGAAAATCGCCATGACCCAATCCCATTTCTAAATTGGTTTTGTTTCGGGCAATTATTTTAGATTCCGACGAAATTAATTCGACATACAAAATATTGCTATTATCAAAAAGCTGATTATTCGAAGCTCTTACATTATAAGCCTTATACCATAAATCTTCGCCCATAAAATAAGTACTTCTATCGGTATGAAGATAGACTTTTTCAATATCCTGAATGTTTTTTTGCTCTTGTGCCTGTAAAAAAACAGACATTAAAATCACGCACAAAAAAACAAGAATACGGCAATTTTTATAAAAATGTTTATACATACCAAAAATTTAAATTTATGAGAACAGAAAGAAATATATCCAGTAAAATTCTTAATAAAATAAATCGCAATTATTAAGCCAATAAACACAAAAACATTATATTAATCCTGATAATTTAAATAGGATATAAAAAAAACCGCTAAAAACATTAAAATCAAAAGACCTTTACATTTTTCAGCGGTTTACTAAATCATTATATTTTGTACTACTTTTTAATAGTATAAAAAATATTCTTAACCACAGGAATTCCGGTAGCTGTAATACCTTCTAAAGCCACTTTCACTTTGGTTTCTACCTTTGTATTATAATAATTCAGCGTACTGTTTCCCTCTTTGTCCGGATGCACATACGGATTCCAGTAAATCGTATTTCTTACAGCAGTCTGATTATCTAACTCCTGATTTGGTTTTGCGGAATCGGGAACATAAAATACCCTTGCAGTATAAAAGCCATCAATATCTTTCTTAATAGAGTGAAAAACTTCTTTTTTAGCATGTTGTCCGGTATTAGCCTTAGTAAAAATGGAAATAATACCATTAGCAGCTTTTTCTCCATAATAAGCTGTTGCAGTTGCTCCCTTTACTGCTTCAATCTTTAAAACATCTTCAGGTTGGATAAAACTTACCTGTCCTCTGTCAACAGCTTCAAAACCATCTATAATAAAAAGTGGTGCTCCTTCAAAACGCGTAAATCGTACGGAATCATCAGTGGCAACAACACCCGGAATATTTTGTTCAATCAGTTGAAAAATATCCGTAAACGTAGCTACGCTTTCATCCGGAACATAACTGTTATCAGCAATTCCGTAGAAAACCGGTGGCAGACTTTTCTTTTTAGCAACAATTTTTACTTCGTCCAGAATATTTTCAGGTTTTACTCCAAAAGCAGCAAACTTTCTGTACACATTATCAACCAGCATTCTTGTTGTTATGTCCCAATTGATAGCTTTATTTTCGATCGAAATACCAATAGGATTTTGTTCTATTGGGTTTAATAATAATTCGCCTCTAAACTTCCCTTTTACATTTCTGGAATTTAAAAACATACCGGTTTTTCCTGAAAACATCAGGTTTTCAAACTTAAAACCGCCCTCAGAATCTGTAGTAGCATTAAAAATATTAAAATACTTTTTATTCATTAATGCCAGTGTCATCGTATTATTGACTAATGCTTTTTCACCAAGAAGTTGCTTTACCCTACCCGATATTGTAATTCCTTTTTCAGCAATATAAGAAACAGAATCATTGATTTTAGGAGCTGTTTTCCATATAAAATCACGCCATCCCTGAGTTAAAATTAAATTATCTAAATGTTCTAATCGTTTGGGATTAGTTGCATCAAAATAATAAGAAGGATTATGTACTTTTCCTCTTATGTCTGATTCCACCAGGTAATAAGAACTAATAGCGGAGTCGTCATCTTTCTCTTCTGTTACTCCGTTTCTGTCCGTTACACTTAATGAAAAACTGGCCGATTTCCCAAGCCCTGCTTTTGATTTTGAAGTCACAGTAATAGTCGTTTTTTCATTAGGCTGATAAGTTGCTTTATCTGTTGTTATTTGTACATCCAAATCATGTTCTTTTTCGATATAAACTAATCGTTCGCTTAATGGTTTAGAACTACTGTCGTAAAGTGTAATTTGACATATCCCCTCAGGAAGTTTATCTTTTGGCAGTTCAAAAGAAAGATTGCTTTCAGTTAGCGTTTGAGTTGTTTCAAAATAAGTGACCCCTCGAGATTTACATACAACAGTAAGCTGTTCATTAGGATTAAGTGCTAACGTCTCCGGATTTGTATTAATAACGATAATATTTCTTCCCTTAAAATTTCTAAAGCTTAGAGCGTAACCGTTTTTAAGCGCATCCGGAAGATCGGTACGTTGTACTGTTCCTGATTGTGTTTTAATTTTTGCGTAATATTTTTTTCCGGTGTTGGGTATGATTTGGAATTTACCCATACCATCATGAACACTTTCAAATGAAGTAACCAATTCGCTGTCTGAATCAAAAACATCTGCTGTAACAGTTATTGGATTTCCGTTACCGTCAACAGCTTTGAATCCTACAACACTGGCTACATTTTCTAAAAGCGAACCTCCTTCCGGGAAAAAATCAACCTTAATTACATTTTGTGTACCAATATTATTTGCATTATTTTGAACCAATTCAAACTTTGATTTATTTGCCTTCGAATGGGATTCGAAAACATCAATAATTTGAATTTCTTTTTTAAAAACAAAATCTTCTCCAAAATTCCTATTCCAATTCGTATAAGCACGCAACTGATACACTCCCGGTTTTACACCAAGAGAATCGGTTAGGTGAAAATCGCCATTTCCCAATCCCATTTCTAAATTAGTTTTGTTTCTCGCAATGATTTTAGAATCAGCTGAAATCAATTCAACATACAAGATGTTACTGTTGTCAAATAATAGATTATTATAAGATCGGACATTATAGGCTTTGTACCATAAATCTTCACCCATAAAATAGATGGATCGGTCTGTATGAAGATAGACTTTTTCGATATCACTTATTGCTTTTTTGTCTTGTGCCTGTAAAAAACCAAATGATACTACCACCCAAAATAAGCAAACTAAGCTGAACTTTTTATTTACAATAAAATCTGTAACCATACAAAAATTGAATTTATATTAAACTAGTTTATAAAACTTTACTTTGATTACTTCTCAATGTTATATAAACATTGAAAAGTAATCCTGAACCAAAAATACAGGTAAGTTAAATTTTACTAAAATATATACATAAAACCAATTAACTAACCTGTACTGTCCTGTATTTCAAACAAAAAATAAAAACAAAAATCTTCATCAATCAAATCAGTCTTCCTTGTTTATTTCAGGACGGGACATAAAATAAAAAAACTCCCCTGAAGACTTTCAGAGGAGTTCTTATTTTTTTCAAACATTTGACAGTCAATACCAAATTTAAAATATAAAATCTAGTACTATTTTAGCTTAACTCCTTAAAAAACTGTTTTAAAACAGCATCATTTTCTACTGTAGGTGTAAAAATCTCTAAAATAACCGCCTTAGAATTTTGTGCGTAGAATTGCTTCAAACTACCTTCTAAACTGGGTACATCAGTGGCTGTAAAATAATACAAACCATACATTTTAGCCAAATGTTCGGCTGTTAAACTATGTGAAGTTTCGAAAAAAGTATTAAAAACAGCGTTTTCTTCATGGCCTGGCAAAATTCTAAAAATACCACCTCCACCATTGTTTATGATAATAATTTTAAAATTATTTGGGATATAATTATTCCACAACGCATTGCTATCATACAGAAAACTCACATCACCCGTAATAAAAACCGTTTGTTTTTTACTTGCTAATGCCGCCCCGATAGCCGTTGAAGTACTGCCATCAATTCCGCTGGTTCCGCGATTACAATACACTTCTATAGAAGAATCTATATTTATTAACTGTGCATAACGGATAGCTGCGCTGTTACTAATCTGCAATTGGCTATTTTTAGGTAAACTTTTAATTACGGTATCAAAAACAGCAAAATCAGAAAAAGGTGTTTTAGCTAAATAAACTTGCTGTTTCTCTTTTCGAATTTCTTTGATACGATTTGTTTTTTCGAAATAATTACTTTTTACAGCAACAGTTAAAGGCAAAAAGCCCTCAAAAAAAGTATTTGGACTAACTTCAAAATGTTTGGTCAAAATTCCAAAAGTATCATAAGCACGCAAAGAATCAATATGCCAATGCTGTTTGGGTTTGTGTTTTCGTAAAAATGCCTTGATGCGTTTAGAAACAATCATTCCGCCAAAAGTGACCAAAATTTCCGGGCAGAAATCTTCAAAATCACCATTGTCAAATGGCGTAATTATAGTGTCTATATTCGAAATAAAACCGGGATGATACAAGTTGGAAGTCGTTTCAGTCATCACCACAACCGATTCGTCTTTGGCTAAAGCTTCAATAGTTGCATTCGAAATAGCATTCGGATCATTCACCCCTACCAATACTAATTTCTTAGTGGATTTATTCCAAATATCCGCAAAAGCAGTCAAATCTTCCAGAGGAGCTATTGGATTCAAAGCGGCAAAATGATGCACCATTGCATCCACTGAATACTCAGAAACCGTTTCGTACAAAGGTTCTTCAAAAGGAGCATTAATATGTACCGGTCCTTTTTTATGGAAAGCGGCATCTATGGCTTCGTTGATTTTATGATCGTTTTCTTTGGATGCTTCTTCGGTTAAATTAGCATTGTACAGAGAATGATTGGCAAAAACATTTTCCTGACGAATAGTTTGTCCATCGCCAATATCAATCTTGCTTTGTGGTCTGTCAGCCGAAATTACAATCAAAGGAATCTGACTGTAAAAAGCTTCGGCAATGGCCGGATAATAATTCAACAATGCCGAACCTGAAGTACAAACTACCGCTACCGGACGCTTGATTTGTTGGGCTATTCCCAAAGCAAAAAAAGCGGCACATCGTTCGTCAGCAATGCTATAGCATTTAAAATTTGGATTATTGGCAAAACCAATTGTTAATGGGGCATTTCTGGAACCTGGAGAAATTACGATATCGGTGATTCCTTTGGCTTGACAAATCTGAATAAGGCTTTGCGCTAAAGGTATTTTGGGGTAAATCATTGTTTTTATTTCAAAAAACCAAAGATACAAAGTTGCGGCTTAATTTAGAAAACATAAACCTTTTTTTAACCACATAAGTCATATAAGTTTATAGATTTATATGACTTATGTGGTTAAGTGTTATTATCAAGAAGATCACATAAGCATGAAAGCTAAGTAAGAATGTCTTTTTGCTTAATTCCTTAATGGTAAAAGCAAAAAAATCTAAATTTAAAACTTTAAACACAAAAAAAGCGATTTCTAAACTACGTTAAAAATCGCTTTTTCTATAAAAACAAAACTGTTTATTGTTTGATCCAGTTTACAATTTCCGGAGCATCAGGTTTGGTTTTAGAAAAATACACTTCTACCAAATGTCCTTTTTCGTCAATCAGATACTTTTGGAAATTCCATTTCACTTCCGAATCTTTAACTCCGTTTTTCTCTTTTTGGGTTAAAAACTGATAAAGAGGACTCATATCAGCTCCTTTTACTGATATTTTAGACATCATTGGGAAAGTTACTCCGTAGTTTAATTTACAAAAAGTCTCAATGTCTTTATTGGTTCCAGGTTCTTGTCCGTTAAAATTATTCGCCGGAAAACCAATAATTGTAAAACCTTTGTCTTTGTATTGTTTATAAATCGCCTCTAGCTGCTCGTATTGTGAAGTATAACCACATTTGGAAGCCGTGTTTACAATCAACACTTTCTTTCCTTTTAAAGATGAAAAATCAAAAGTTTCACCATCCAATTTTTCAACTTTAAATTGATAAATACTTTGGGTATCCACTTTTTTTGTTTTTTTGTTTTGCGCCTGAGCTAAGGTGCTAAAAAGAAATATGGCACTACAAGCCATCAATACTATTTTTTTCATATCCCTGTTTTTTTTTTGCTAAAATTAATCAAATTCACTACTTCAAACTCTTTTTCGACAACTAATTTTAGATGAACAAAGGTTAAATTAAACCTAATAATTTTCTTTTGAAAAACTTCTTTTCACTAAAAGAAAAGAAAAATAAGATTTTTATACCTCAATCTAATAAAAGCTATTCATTCCTAAATAAGTTTGTATTATGTTTGTATTGAAAATTTAAAAACTATGAGCCAGGACGAATTATTAGTTTTAATCTACAAAAAGGACGAAAAAGCCTTTACCTATCTTTATGATATGTATGCTAAAAGTCTCTTTTCGGT
The DNA here is from genome assembly GCF_006386525.1 of Flavobacterium sp. GSA192. Lineage (NCBI taxonomy): Bacteria > Pseudomonadati > Bacteroidota > Flavobacteriia > Flavobacteriales > Flavobacteriaceae > Flavobacterium > Flavobacterium sp. GSA192. Next base: position 489,169 of record NZ_VAHC01000003.1, read on the forward strand.
AATTAGTGTTCTTGTAAAGAATACAGAAGAAGCAGAAGATGTATTACAGGAAGTTTTTATCAAAATTTGGAAAAACATCGAGAGCTATAACGAAAGTAAAGGCCGTTTTTACACCTGGATACTCAATATTGCCCGTAATACAGCTATTGATAAATTACGTTCTAAAAACTTTAACAACAGTCAAAAAAACTTATCTGCTGATAATTTCGTAAATCTATTAGAAGACAGTAACAAACTGGTAAATAAAGTGGATGGAATTGGAATACAGGAATTCATTAAAAGGTTAAAACCAAAATGTATCCAAATAATAGATTTACTGTTTTTTAAAGGTTACACTCAACAAGAAGCTGCGGAGGAATTGGAAATCCCATTGGGGACAGTAAAAACGCACAACCGAAACTGTATTAATGATTTAAGAAACTATTTGAAAGTATAGTACAATGGACGCAAGAGAATATATAGAATCAGGCATATTAGAACTTTATGTTTACGGCTCATTAACCGAAGCCGAAAGCGCAGAAGTAGCAGCAATGGCTAAAAAATACCCCGAAATTAATGCCGAAATTATAGCAATTGAAAAATCAGTTCTGGCATTATCATCGAGTTTTTCGCCATTCCAATCAGCAGAAAATTACGCTAAAATAAAAGAAAAACTAGGTTTAAATGAAGCCGAAGTAATACCAATAACTTCTAAGAAAAATTGGGCGGCATATATTGGTTGGGCCGCTGCAATACTATTTTTAGTGGGAATTGGTTTTCAATACAACCAATTGGAACAAACCAATAATGAAGTGGTAAACGCTAAAATTGAAAAGGCAAAAATTGAAAAAGAACGCAATGAGTTAGCTCTTAAAAAAGCAGCCATCGAAACTAATTTAGCCGTTATAAAAGACGAAAAAAATACTGTAGTTGCTCTTGCAGGTCAAACCGTTGCTCCGGAATCTTCGGCTAAAGTGTATTGGAACAAAGAAACTCAAGTGGTTTATGTGGATGCTTCCGGATTACCGGAACCACCTAAAGGCATGGTATATCAGGTTTGGGCTTTAACATTAAATCCTTTGACTCCTACAAGTATCGGATTGCTGGATAACTTTGACAAAAATGACCAACGCTTTTTTGCTGTCAACAATACAGGAGATGCTCAGGCATTTGGTATCACCTTAGAACCAGCCGGCGGAAGTATAACACCTACAATGGAACAATTGTATACTTTAGGAAAAGTATAATTATTAAACATTTATTCTTTATTTACCATTAAGAGGTTAAGAATATTAAGATCTTAATGAACCTAAATTACTTAATGGTTCCAAAAAATAAAATTTTAAAATAGTAAAAAGGCTTTCGCAAGAAAGTCTTTTTTCGTTTTGTACAGTTGTAGTTTGCATTGATTATATTTGCACAATTATTTTTTACATGAGCTATACACTTCTTTCCTCTCCTCTTCAGGGATTTACCGATTATCGTTTTAGAAATGCCCAAAATAAATACTTTGGAGGGATTGATACTTTTTATTCTCCTTACATTCGTTTAAACGGAAAACTCGTTGTTAAATCTTCTTATCAACGTGATTTACTTCCTGAGAATAATGAAGGACTGGAAGTGATTCCGCAAATAATTACCAATGATGCTGACGAATTTTTATTTGTATCTAAATATGTTCAGGAATTAGGCTATAAGGAATTGAATTGGAATTTAGGTTGCCCCTATCCTATGGTTACCAAATCTGGAATGGGTTCCGGATTGATTTGCCAAACCGAAAAAATCAATAGTATTTTAGAAAAAGTACACGCCGAATCGGATATTATTGTATCGATGAAAATGCGTTTGGGATATGATAATGCCGAAGAAATTCTTGATGTTTTGCCGCTTTTAGAAAAATATCCCATTAAAAACATCGCTATTCATGCCCGCATTGGAAAACAATTGTACAATGGAGGAGTGAATTTAGACGGTTTCCAGCAATGTGTTGACAACACCAAACTCAAACTATACTACAATGGCGATATTACCTCGGTAGCTCAATTTCACAAAATGCAGGAACGTTTTCCAACCATTGACCATTGGATGATAGGTCGCGGCTTAATTGCCGATCCGTTTTTGCCTTCTATGATAAAAAACAACAGCTCCGAATATCCGTCTAACAAAATGGAATTATTCAGCGATTTTCACGATACCTTGTACGCCGGTTATAGCGAATCGCTATCGGGAGCCACTCATATTTTATTAAAAATGCACCATTTATGGGAGTACTTTTCGGTGATTTTTTCCAATCCACACAAAATTCATAAAAAGATAAAAAAGGCTAAAAGCATTCGAAATTATGAGCAGGCGGTTAGGGAGATTATTAAGGAGGGGTAATCTTTTTTTTCATAAAAAAAGGCCCAACTGCAAAGTTGAACCTTTTAATTTTTATTCAAACCTGTCAGGTTTATTATTTACAACAAAAACTTATTTCTTATAATACTTTCTATATTTTGGATAAGTAATCGCTCCTATTAAAGCAATTCCTCCCATTGAATAGTAAATCCAGTTGAGCGAATGCGCTTCTCCACTTGCATAAGAATGCAATCCTACTAAGTGGAAATTCACTCCATAATAGGTAAACAAAATCGAAATAAAAGCAAACATACTCATCAGATTGAAAATCCATTTTCCTCTTAAACTAGGAACAAAACGAGCGTGAATTACAAAAGCATAGACCATAATACTAATTAATGCCCAGGTTTCTTTTGGATCCCAACCCCAGTAACGTCCCCAACTTTCATTAGCCCATTGTCCACCAAGGAAGTTTCCAATAGTCAACATAATTAATCCTATGGTTAATGCCATTTCGTTAATATAACTAATCTCCTTGATGTTCAAATCCATCTTAACTTTGTTCTTTTCGTTGGTAAAAAAGATTAACAACAACGAGACAAATCCTAAAATCATTCCCAGTGCAAACGGTCCATAACTCGCTACAATTACCGCAACGTGAATCATTAACCAATACGAATTCAGCACCGGTTGCAGGTTAGCAATTTCCGGGTCAATCCAGTTCATATAAGCAGCCATTAAAATCATAGCGGTCACAAAGGCTGACGAAGCCACAGTTAATTTTGATTTAATGTCAAAAGCCAATCCAAAGAACATGGTTGCCCAGGAAACATATACAATCGACTCGTAAGCATTACTCCAAGGTGCATGACCTGAAATGTACCAACGCGCAATTAATCCTGCGGTATGTAATGCAAACAACAATCCAATGAAAATATGCATACCATTTACCAAATAATTCAATGCTTTTCTTTCCTTAAATATTTTTAAAATGGTGAACAAAAGCATCAAAATTGCTGCTGATAAATACCAATACGGTAATTTTTGAAAAACATCGTATTTGTTATATAAAATTTCTAAAGTGACTTTGTCTTCCGAAGGCAATACTTTTTCTCCAAATTTCTTTTGGAATCCATGTAAACTTTCTAATAATTCATCCGAATTTTTATAATCTCCTGAAACAGCAGCATTGGTTAAAGAACCAAAATACAATGGCAAAACACTTTTGGTGTATGTAGAATCCATACCTTTCAAGCCTGCTGTTGCAAGTTCATTAATAGAAATCCATTTATTATTCGGGTCATTCGGAATTGGAAAAATTTTCAAAATAGTCCCGCTCAATGCCGATTCCATTAAGTTCACTTTCTTATCTGTTTCCACAAAATCTTTTTCAAACTGATTCGGATTTGCTGCCTTATAAGCCGCTTCCAAATAAGGGGATAATTTATAATTCCCCTGTCCGTCAAAAAAGGCAATAAAAGGCGCATATTTTGCTTTGGCATCAACACCAATAATTTTTCGAATACTGTCATTACCACTTTTGATATAAATCAAAGGAACTTCAATCCATAATTGCGCATATTGTGACATCGACAAAAATACCTGATCAGAGTTCATGCCTTTGTATTCGTTAGCATGACTTACTTTTCGCAACAATTCAGATGAAAAAGTATTAATCGGTTTCATTCTTCCACCTGCATCCTGAATAATCAATCGACCAAATTGAGCCGCGTGTTTTTCAGAAACCTTGTATTTTGTGATTAAGGAATCCAGTTGTTTTTCAGTTGGAGTCACTCGCACAGGCATTTTTCCCGCTTTTGCAGGTTCGGTATGTGCGTGATTGTGTTCCTGCTCTGTATGATCGTGATTGTGGTCGTGTCCTTCATGGTCATGATCGTGATCCTGCATTTGGGCAAAACCATTAAAACTTAAGAACAAAACTAAAATCGGAATCAATTTTTCTTTTTTCTCCTTAACCACTTCTAATTTTCGTTTCAAATCAGCAAAACGGGAATGTTTAGTAAACATAATTGCCATTAACGAAAAGAACAAAAGGAAATAACCTGCATAAGTAATATTAGTTCCCCAGAAATCGTGGTTTACCGAAAGTACCGTTCCTTTTTCATCCGGGTCAAAAGAAGACTGGAAAAAACGATAGCCTTTATGGTCTAAAACATGATTCATATAAATTTGGGCATCAAATGGTTTTTCTGCCGAATCCAAAACCGTTACCTTACTTTCAAAAGAAGAATAACTTTTCTCCGTTCCCGGGTATTTTTGAGCAATAAAATCGTTCAATTTAATTTTAAAAGGCAAAATATAAGCCTTACTTCCGTAGAATAATGAATATTCAATATTCCCAATTTTCACTGTTTTAGGCTCGCCCTGTTTTCCTTTTGAACCTAAAACTGTTACTTCTTTTTCCTGTCCTTCGGCTTTAACAGTCAAGACCAAAGCATCTTCATGAGTCTTAGCTTTAAAATCATTATTGGATTCGTAGTCAATTACACCTCTTACAGCAGGATCCGGAAAAACAATTCGAATATCGCCTATGCTGTACAACGAACGCATCATTAACGGCTGTACTTTATCCTTAGCAACTCCTCCTTGCAACTTATCGGCCATACGCATAAAGTTTCCTTCAAAAGGCGTTTGAATTGTATAATTCTCACCGTCAAAGTTAATATTGATAGCTCCATCAGTAGGTTTGTTCAAAGCAAAAAGCACATTGTGAATATTTTGTACTTCGCCTTCTTTCAGGAAATGTTCCTCACGTCCGCCCGAACCGGCTTCGACTAATTTCATGTACAAAGTTCCGTTGGCATCAGGTTTCACATATTCTTTTGCTCCCATGATGAAGTTTTTGTATTTTACTTCAAATGGCGTATCGGCGAATTGTCCTGCTACAGCAAAATTATTATTGGTAACCGGTGATAACAAAACAGACTTTTCAAAAACACGACGTTTCATTTCGCCTTTGTACTCACCATCGACAAAAACAGTTAGAAATGTTTTGTCCGAATAAAACTGGTTTTCGGTAGCATTTTCACGAATAGGCATCATGCCTTCATAGCTGATGTAACGAGTAATAAAAGCGCCTAAAAGAATAAATATAAAAGCCAAATGCAGCAATAAAGTAGCCCATTTTTCCTTTTTTAACAACTGATACCGTTTGATGTTTCCAATGAAATTAATCATAAAAAACACCATAATCCCTTCAAACCACCAGGTGTTATAAACCCAAATTCGGGCTGTATCGGTATTGTATTTACTTTCGATGAAAGTTCCTGCTGCCATTGCTACTGCAAAAGCCAGAAAAAGAAAAGCCATTAAGCGGGTAGAAAATAAAAAAGCGTATATTTTTTTATCCATTTGTAAGGAATTGTGTTTTGTAAAAGTGCCACAAAAGTACTTAAAAATGTTGAGTTCTAAAGTCGGGCAATTGTTAATTAAAATCCAAAATTAAAACTCAAAAAATTGGTTTTCACCAGCCTTTTTAAAAGACTATTCCTTGGTAAATCAGTCCGATTGGGTACAATTTTATCTGTTAACAATTGTTATAAGCTTACACAGTACGGCTTCTTATAATTTACCGCAAAGTTCGAAAGGCTTTTTTTTTGATAATTGAAAAAAAACGCAAAGTTCGCAGCACTTTGCAAACTTTGCGTTTTTATTTAAACTTCTACGTAAAATTATCTGAACGCGTTTTTCAAATAAACCTTATGATTTGTTTTTTACTTAAACTTATTTCAAATTCTCATTGAAAAACTGCTCTAATTTATCAAACGGAATCACATCTACTTTATCATACAAATCAACATGAACTGCATCTGGAATAATTAGTAGTTCTTTTGGCTCATTTGCTACTTTAAAAATGTCTTCGCTAAAATATCTTGAATGTGCATTTTCGCCTACAATCAAAAGCATCGGTCTTGGCGAAATTTCTTTTACATAACTTAAAATAGGCATATTCATAAATGAAATCGCATTTGTAATTAACCAAGCTCCATTTGAATTTACAGAATTCGGATGAAAACCACGAGGAGTTCTGTAATAGTCAAAATATTCTTTTACAAATTGAGGTTCATCACCATTCAAGGTTTCTGGTAAATTTCTTGTACCGTAGGCTGGTTTTCCGTTTTCGGCATCTTTCCAACGTTGCTCACCCAATCCTTCCAATGTTTTTGTGCGCTGTTCTAATGTTACCGAATCATTATACCCTTTTGACATTACTCTGGTCATATCATACAAACTTGTCGTAGCAACGGCTTTCACTCTTTTGTCAATAGCTGTTGCATTTAAAGCAAAACCGCCAAAACCACAAATTCCGATGATTCCGATTTTGTTTCTGTCCACATTTTTCTGTAATCCCAAAAAATCGACCGCAGCACTAAAATCTTCGGTATTGATGTCTGGTGAAGCTACATTTCTTGGTTCGCCGCTACTTTCTCCTGTATAAGATGGATCGAAAGCCAATGCTATAAAACCACGTTCTGCCATTTGGTTAGCATACAATCCGGACGATTGCTGCTTCACTGCTCCAAAAGCTCCGCTGATAACAAGTGCTGCTAATTTTTGGTTTTCTGCATTTTTAGGAAGGTATAAATCTCCACTTAAGATAATGCCGTAACGGTTTTTGAATGATACTTTTTGACGGCTTACTTTATCACTTAATTGAAAAGTATAATGTTCTTTTGATGTATTCATTTTTTCTGAAATTGATTTTACTTTTTGTGCAAATAATTGTCCTGCTACCAGAAACAGTATTGCGGTTGCGAATGCTTTTTTCATTTTATTTTGCTTTTTTAATTAAACACTACTTATCGATTACCGTTTCGTTCTAATTCACCATATCTTTTTTAATATTTAGAACGAAGAATCAATTAAAGCTCCTGCGCTGTTGGACGAAATATGATTTCATTAATATCTACATCTTCAGGTTGGCTGATTGCGAAAGCAACCACACGTGCAAAACTGTCCGGACTAATCCCTACTTCTCCCACATAATCTTTGTTAGCTTGCTGAATGTCTGCTTCGGTAATATGTTCGAGCAACTCTGTTTTAACAGCACCTGGACACACAATCGTTGTACGTATATTATACTGCTTGACCTCCATACGCAAACCTTCCGTCAATGCCCGAACGGCATATTTTGTAGCAGAATAGACTGCAGAACCGTTAAATATTTTATGACCTGCAACAGAAGAAGTGTTGATAATCTGACCTGACTTTTGCTCTTTCATATAAGGGAGAACTGCGGCAATTCCATTAAGTACACCTTTTATGTTAACATCTATCATCGTATCCCACTCGGCAACATTAATTCGGTCCATTGGGGACAAAGGCATTATACCTGCATTGTTAATTATGACATCTACACGTCCAAATTGTTGAACAGCCGTATCAACCATTTTTTTTACCTGCTCCAAATTTGTTACATCCACTGAAATAGCAAGAGATTTCCCTCCAACTTCCTGAATATCTTTTGCCAGCTTTTCAATTTTATTGAATCTTCTTGCGCCAAGTACCACAGTTGCTCCAAGTTCTGCCAGATGCTTCGCTGCAGCTTCACCAAGACCACTGCTTGCTCCTGTTATTACAACTACTTTGTTTTTGATGTTATTTTCCATATTTATTTTTGAATTACTTTTCGTTTCGTTAAGTTTTTAATTATTTTCAAATTTTACGACCACATTCCCGTTACCCAATGCAGTAGCAAGTCCGGTAGGATTATCAACATATCCAAGTTTTGTATAGCTGTATGCCGTGTTGAAACTTTTATAAAAAAGCACCAACACATTATTTCCATAAAGTGTTAAATCGCCTACTTTTATATCACCACCAACCGAAGCATTTGTTGGAAATGGACTAAGAAAATTATAGTATTTTTCATTTCCATTTAGTTCGATCATGTTTATGGTAAGCGGAAGCCTTGCCTTAAATTCATTTGCACTCGCATTATCATACAATGTTGCTGTAAAAATTGCGGTTCCGATTCTAATTTTCATTTTAGTTGTTGAAAGGTTAGTGTTTTCACCACCAGCTGTATCGTTCCCATTGTTTTGTGATGGCATTGGCACATTATTTTCAGTTGTGTTATTTTCATCGTTTTGGGCTGATGATGCTGCATCATTACTGCAACTTGCGGTACAAAAAGAAAAAACGAAAAGAACAACGATAACAGTTATTAAAGATTTCAGTTTCATAATTATCTATTTTAAGGTTTAATATTTTTAATAAATTTTGCTGGAATGCCACCAACTATAGTATTATCGGGAACATCTTCAGAGACAACAGCTCCCGCTGCTACAACGGCATTTTCGCCAATCGTTACACCTGATAAAATGGTCGAATTAGCACCAATCCAAGCATTTTTTTTAATATAAATGGGTTTTGGAATTAGAGAATGGCGGTCTTCAATTGAGGTTGGATGTCCTTCGGTTAGCAAACTTACTTTCGGTGCTATCAACACATTATCTTCTATGGTAATTCCGCCCAAATCCAGAAAAACGGAATCAAAATTTATAAATACATTTTTACCAATTTTGATGTGCTTTCCGTAATTGATATGCAATGGTGTAAATACGGTTACACTTTCGTCAATTTCAGTCTCTGTTATTTGGCTTAAAAATTTTCTGATTTCAACCGGATTGGATGCGTTATTCATCTTAACCAATAATTTCTTGGTAACAAAAGAAGCTTCCCGCATTTTATAGGCTTCATTATCGGTTGGCGAAATAATTTCTCCATTTTTTAATCGCTCAAATATTGTTTTTGCTTGCATGTCTGTTAAGATTTACAATGCAAAGTTAAAGACAAAGCCTCGCAGTGACTTTACTGCGAGGCTCAAAGAATCTTTCTGAAAAGCTCAATATCAAACTTCCGTAGGCGAAATTCCATATTGTTTTTTAAAGGCTGTAGAAAAATGCGACGGATTTTTAAAACCCACTTCCACATACACATCCTGCACTTTTTTACCTTCTTCTTTTAGTTTAAAATAGGCCACTTCAAGTCGTTTTTTGATTAGCCATTTTTGCGGAGTAAGATTGCTTATTTTCTTAAAATCTCTTTTAAAGGTTGCTAAACTTCTTCCCGTGAAGGATGCAATTTGTTCCATTGTTAGTTCGTCCTGATAATTTTCATTTAGAAATTCCAAAATATCTACTTTCCATGGTTCGGCAAAATCAAAAAGGATTGGATATAATAACTCATTACTATTTAACAAGGCGTAAATTCCTTCTAACAATTTCAAATGCGTTATGCCCTCGGTTGGTTTTACATTGCTATCAAAATAAGGATTCAGTGATTGAAACAAACTTTCTATTGCAGGAGTTTGCTTTAGTTTGAAAACATTTTCATCTGTAAGAACAATATTCTTCGGGATTTCAGCCTTATCCATTTTACTGTAGAACTCACGTAAAACATTCCTTTTAAAAGTCAACGAAATGCCTTTGTACAACTCTTCGCCCTTGCTGTTTTTGTACATTTTCAAACGATGATCTCTTCTGACAAAAGCACATTCACCAGACTGAAGAACTATTTTTTCATTTCGGTCTTCAATCACTTGCTCACCCGAGTACAAATACACCAATACGTGTTCCGGAGTCGCATGAATACATTTTTCGCTATAATCGGAGTAGCAAGACAAAAATATACCTGAATAACCTATGGTTTTCAACTTATCTGTTTCTTCTGGAGTCATATTTTACTGTTTTGATAAAGATTATAATCTAACAAAATTAAGGATTAAGTTTTGGCTAAACTTTATTTAAAAGCTCATTATTTATTGCTCAGAAGCTCATCTCAAATAAAACAGCTGGTTTTAATTTTCAAGGTTTTAATAGTATCAAGCTTTAAAAATATCTAAACAATCAGTATCATTCCTTCATAACTGATTCTAAATTCATTTTTAAAATTAACAGGATTGCTTTTTCTTTACCCCAATTACTACTCTATAAATTAAAAGGACAATGAAAATGATATTAATCAAATGCCATAAATGTAAACTAACGTAATTTACTTTTTGCGAGAAAGTCATACTTTCTAAACTCCAATATTCTCCTTTGCTTTCCTCATAAAAATCGTCGTATCCCATTAACATCAACCCTAGAAAAATATAGACAAACAAATCAAAGACAATTAATCCTATTCCGATTAGCACGTTTTTTAATGTAAATAGGTTTTTCATTACTCTAAAGTTTGTTTTGAAAATCTTTGCAGGCACAGAATACAATTCTATGCTAACGATTGTGGTAAATAAACACAGTCAATTTATTTAAATTTTGTAAAATCTCTTTTGAAGTTTTCGATATGGGTACGAGCAAGATGCTCGCGCTCAATGTCATTAAGTTAAGCCGAAATCAAATAGTATCCTTTTGATTCTTAGTTGTTTTAGGTTTTATTCTAGATCTGTATTTACCTGATTTTCTCTCAAATGACCGATTTGGTCTTATTGGAACGAGA
>NZ_VAHC01000004.1:0-466842 GCF_006386525.1 Flavobacterium sp. GSA192
TAGATTTAATGTTTGTCAGTATTTTAAAGAACGTCTGCGCTGTTGCGGGTGCAAAAGTAGAACCTTTATTCGTTTTGACAATAACTTTTCGAAACTATTTTGAAAGTATTTTTTAATCAACTGAAAACGTGGTTTTTATTTTTTAGCGTTTTTAGCGTTTGTAAGATTTTGGAATCTATCAAAAGTTGTTTCGCAGAGATACTCAAAGAAAACACAGAGATTCGCTAAGAGCTTTATCTAACAATTATAGCAACCAATATCATTTTAACCGCACAACCCTAGCCCTGATAGTAGCAGCATCCTCTTGTGGTAGCGACAGCGGACACAAGAGATATAGCGGATAGCAGGAAATAGCTACTAATAAAAAAGACTAAAACAGCAATGCAATACCATTTTAGTCTCTTTATATAATGAGTCGACATTTTACTAATCGAATCGAATTGCCTTTACCGGAGTAATTTTAGTAATAATATAAGACGGAACTAGCAAGACCAGGAAGCAAACCCCAACCGTTAATACATTTAATAGTATAATATAAACAACATTTATATAAACAGGCGCTTGATTTACATAGTAATTCTCTGGATTAAGCTCAACGATTCCGAAATACTTTTGGATTAAGAGAATCGCAATACCTATTAGATTCCCCCAAAACAATCCTTGGAATATTAAATAGGAAGCGTTATACAAAAACATTTTTCGGATTGTCCAGTTGCTAGCACCTATTGCTTTTAAAATCCCTATCATTTGTGTTCGCTCCAAAATCAAAACCAACAATGCTACAACCATATTGATGGTCGCAACTAATATCATTACAATAAGTATAACTACAATATTGAAATCAAACAATTGAAGCCATTCAAAAATATAACTGTATTTCTCAACTATAGTCTGTGAATCCAAAGTTGAACCAGTATGCTCGTAAACCTGTTCTCCGACAGCCTCTATATTATCAAAATCATTTACAAAAACCTCAAAAGCACCAACCTGACCTGCTTTCCATTTATTAATTCGCTGGATATGTCGAATATCACCCAATACGTAAGTTGCATCAAATTCCTGAAAACCTGAATTAAAAATCCCAACGATTTTAAACCTCCTTATATTGGGTAATTTATTTTGCCCTTCTTTCATAAAGAAGGTATTGAATTCATCATCTACTTTAAGCTTTAACCTATTAGCCAAAAATTGAGAAATCAATACTTCCGAATTCAGACTTGCCGATAAATTAGGCAATCTACCCGAAACCAGGTATTCCTTTATATTATCCCATTTGTAATCTGTACCAACACCTTTAAACACAATTCCTTCAAAAGCTTCGGCAGTTCTTATAATTCCCGCCTTGCTAGCTACAGCCTGAACATGACTTACTTCGGGCACTGAACTAAATTTAGGATAAAACTTTTGGTTTTTAGAAACCGGAACCAAAGTAGCATCAGATTGATTATTATCAAAATTAGCAATAATAATATGTCCGTTGAATGCGGAAATTTTTTCGCGAATCTTTTGCTGGAGTCCAATCCCTGTTGCCACCGACACAATCATCATAATCATTCCGATAGCAATAGCCGAAATTGCAATTTTTATAATAGGCGCAGATATGCTACTTTTATTATCTTTAGCAGTAATAAGTCTTTTGGCAATGAAATATTCTAAATTCAAGTGATTTGTTTTCAAAATTGATGTTCAAAAATACAGCTTTATTCTTAGCCATTCGCTAATCTAACCATATTATATACCGAATCCATACGTTAACAACACAAATATTAAAGAGGCATTTTCTTTTTCATTTCCTCTACAATATTATAAGCCGCCGGACAAATTGGTATGTTCTTTAAAGTAATATCGGTTATCTGCTGAAACTTCTTTCTATCGGTATGCGGAAATTCACGACAAGCTTTAGGGCGCACATCATAAATAAAACAAGTATTATCCGAATCCAGAAAAGCACAAGGAACAGTTTGCAGAACATAATCTTTATCTTCATCTATGCGAAGGTATTGATCAATAAACTGCTGTGGTTTTTGCCTTAGATGTTTTGAAATTCGTTCAATATCGGCAGAAGTAAATAATGGTCCAGTCGTTTTACAACAATTAGCACACTCTAAACAATCCGTTTTCTTAAATTCAGCATCGTGTAAATCCTGCATCACATAATCTAAATTCTTAGGCGTTTTCTTTTTAAGCTTATCAAAATACTTTTTGTTTTCAAGTTGCTTATCTTTGGCTAGTTTTCCGAGATCGTTTAAAGAGGGTTTGAGCATTTGCAAATTTGATTTTTCGTTTATTTAAAAACAACGCTCCAAAATTACTCAAATCGACAAACAATTTATCACATTACCCAATAAAACTATTATGAAAGACCTATTTGGAAAAGCCATTCTTGACCACCAAACGAATAATTCTCCAGAAGATTTAATTACTGAAACCACTATTTCGGAAGAAGATGAAATGAGTGTTACTTATTTATTTCGAAATTTCAACGAAATGCCTTCCATCGAACAAAAAGCATTGCAATTAGCCAAAGGAAAAACACTTGATGTTGGTGCCGGCGCCGGAAGCCATAGTTTGTATTTACAAAACGAAAGGAATTTAGACATAACTGCAATTGACATTTCAGCAAATGCTATTAAAACTTGCCAACTTCGCGGTCTCAAAAAAGCTTTGGTTCAAGACATTTTGACTTTAGAAAATGAAAAATACGATACTATTTTGCTACTTATGAATGGCACAGGTATTTTTGGCACTTTAAAAAATACTCCTAAGTTTCTTCAAAAATTAAAATCCTTATTAAATCCCGGAGGACAAATTTTGATTGACAGTTCGGACATCATTTATATGTTTGACGAAGATGAAGACGGCGCATACGAAGTTCCAGCGAATACTTATTATGGTGAATTAGAATTTACCGTTAGCTATAAAGGCGAAAAAGAAGATTCTTTTCCTTGGCTTTATCTTGACTACAATACTTTGCAAAATGCAGCAAATGATAACGGACTGCAATGTGAACTAATTATAGAAGGCGAACATTATGACTATCTGGCCAGACTTTCAATATAAAGACAAAGCCGACAGCTAATAACTGTCGACTTTGTCTTTATTTAAGGAATATTCAAATATTTATGTGTTTGCAACGAAACCCTCCATTTTGGATTATTCATTACATACTCTACAATTAGCGGCGTCATTTCTTCTTTTTTACTCCATTCAGGCTGTAAAAACAAAATAGCCTTATCATTTACTAATTCCGCTTGCTCTTCTGCAAAAATAAAATCATGCTTATTGTGAATTATCACCTTCAATTCGTGAGCCGCATTGTAAACAGTTTCTGTTGGTAATTTATTTTTCTTTGGCGAAAGACAAATCCAATCCCAAGTTCCCGAAAGCGGATAAGCTCCAGAAGTTTCAATGTGTACTTTCAAATTTTTATCTTTCAACCTTGAAGTCAATAAAGACATATCCCAAGTTAAAGGTTCTCCCCCTGTTATAACAACGGTATCAGCATATTTACTGGCATTATCAACTATGTGATCAATACTTGTAGGAGGATGCAATTCGGCATTCCAACTTTCTTTAACATCACACCAATGACAGCCAACATCACACCCACCGATTCTAATAAAATAAGCTGCTGTTCCAGTATGAAATCCTTCTCCCTGAATGGTATAAAATTCCTCCATCAAAGGCAACATAGCACCTTTGTTCACTTCTAATTGAATTTCTTTTGATAGCATTTTGACAATTTAGGGTGCAAAGATAACGAATTTGTAAAGAGATTACTTAATTTATCAATAGGTTAACAAATGTGCATAAAAAAAGCCAGTATTTCTACCGGCTTTCCTATTTTAAAATAAAATTATTGAAGTGTTTTCAATGATTGAGTAGCATATTTATTAGCTGGATCCAAAGCAAGCGTTTTATTAAAATGCTCAATTGCTTTTGGCTTGTCAAAGTTTGCATATCCTGCAGCCATAGTATTATAAGCCTCAATTAATTTAGTTTTTACAGATTGTTTAGCTAATTCCTCAGCTCCTTTAGCAGTAACACGATCTACATACTCTTGGTAATATTTAATCATTGCCTGATCATCTTCTAACAAACTATTTGTTCTTGCACGAGAAATATAAGCATCAACAGTATCAGGAGAAGCTTCTAATACATTTGCGTAAGCTGTATCAGCTTTCTTTAATGCCTCCATGTTTCTTTCAGCTACCGGTTTCCCTGCATTAGCAAAATAAATAGCGTTTCCTAAGTAAAAATTATCAATCAAGAATGACTTGCTTTCTTTGTAAGAAGTTGCAATTTCTAA
The DNA here is from genome assembly GCF_006386525.1 of Flavobacterium sp. GSA192. NCBI lineage: Bacteria > Pseudomonadati > Bacteroidota > Flavobacteriia > Flavobacteriales > Flavobacteriaceae > Flavobacterium > Flavobacterium sp. GSA192. The sequence continues at coordinate 4,310 of NZ_VAHC01000004.1, forward strand.
AATGGTAGCTGCCTCAGCAAACATTTTTTTCTCATAATATTTTTTTCCTAAATCTCCTAAACCATCAGCTACCGAAGGCTCAAGTTCAACTCCTTTTTTAATAAGAGCAATACCATCAGCATACAAAACAGGATCTACAGCAGTTTCATCAGCATTAGTTCCTTTTTTGATTTTAGCCTGACCTAAATATAAATAGTCTAATGAAATAACCTTATTAGCCGGATTATTAATATACTGCTCTAAAGAAGAAATAGCTTCGTCAATATGACCATTTTCATAAGCTGCATATCCTAAGTATCTGAAGATTCTTGGATTTACATTATCCAATTCTTTCATTTTGTTAGCTTCAATCTCTAAAGCTTTGTAATCTTTTGCCAAAATCAAGAAATCTGCATGACGCATACGGGAAGCCAATGAATAATCAGTAAGCGTCATATACTTTTCATAAAAAGTCAAAGCCTGCTTGATGTATTGGTCATAACGACCAGGAACATTAAGTGCCCAATAGTAATAAGTTTGTGCTAACTCTCTGTAAACCGGACCATAATTAGGACTTAAAGCAATTACTTCATTGTAAGCAGCTACAGCTTCCTGATATGCTTTCGCTCCTTTTAACAAAACCCCTAATTGCATTTTAGCTCTAATCAAAGTGTTATCAGCCTGGAAAGCACTACGGTATGATGTAAATGCCTCATTTTGATTTTTATCTCCGTAAAAAGCATCTCCTAAAGCCAATAAAATTTGTGGTTCAGTTGGATTTTTCTCTTTTGCCTGAGCTAAAACAGCTAATGCTGCCTTATAATCAGGATAAGAATTATCCATATATGCCTTAGCGATATAAATATATTCTTCGAAATCTTTTTTACGCATTCCTGCTTTTGCTGCATCAAATTTTGCTTTTGCAGCTGCTAAATCTTTCTTTTCTAAATCAATCTGACCTAATCCAATAGAATTAAAATGAGCATTATCTTTGGCTTTCAAACCTTCATCATAAGTAATCTTTGCAGAATCTATTACACTTTGATTCAAATAAATATTTCCCAAAAGAAAAAAAGCTTTACCCTCAGAAGGATTTGATTTTATAATCGATTTTAAAGATGTTTTTGCTTTTTGAAATTGTTCTGCATCAATCTGTTTTTTCACTTCATTAATATCCTGCGCATGTAACACAGAAGCCGAAGCAAAAAGTGCAACACTTAAAATTGTAAACTTGTTCATTGTGATTATATTTAATTTATTCATTTTCTAATTCTCTCCCTCAATTATTTTATTCTGCTTTTTATCAAAATCTTTCTACCGGGCATTTTCGTTGGTAACATCCCTGATTTCAACACTATTCTTTGTCCAATCTCACCGGCTAAAAATGAGGCAAATCCCATTCCTAAACCTGAATATCCCTGACAATTGATAATAAACAAATCACGTGCCAAAGGATAAGTTCCTTCTGCCAGATTATTTTGGGTTGGTGCAAAATAAGAATTTTTATTTAATCCCTGTACGCTTAAAACGTTAATATTAGTTAAATAATCTTTAATATTTACCGTAGGCTGCAATAACCAGTTCACACCAATTACACCAATCATACCATCATTTTCAGAAACAAACTTAACCACTTCTTCATTAGACTTAAAAGAATAAACTCCTTTATGAGGAACCTCCTTTACTCCTGCAAGAGTGGTCATAAACCTTACCGTACTTGAATTTGGATTATCAAACACCAAACCTTTGATCTTAGTTCCTGCGCTACCTTTCAAAAAAGCAACGACATCTTTCATAGCAATCAAAGTATCCGCATCTTTTTTATTCGAAATCAAAGCAATAGCATCCGTTGCTATTTTTGTTACTCTGGGCTTGATGTTTAGTTGTTCAAAAAACTTAGCTTCATCAACACTTAATTGTCTGGACAAAACTACTATTCGAGATGTATCTTTAAGAAAAGCCTGCATCAATTCTTTTTCTGATTTCGCTTCAAGAATAATTTTTGCCTCATAAGTATTTTCAAAAACCGCTATTTGATCCTCAATTAATGGTTTTATAGTCTCATCAACTAACAAAACTGTTTTCCCTTTAATAATAGTTTCTTTGCTTTTTTTAGCTTCAGATTGCTTGCAAGAAACAAACAAAACAGCTACAAAAAAGAAAAAAGGATACAATAAAAATTTTATTTTCTTCATAGACATTTTTTATTATTGACTAAACACACTAACAATCTTGCTAATATTAACTTACTCTTCCTTATTATCATTAATAATTCTCACACAACGAATAATTGCATAAACAATCAAAAGAAGCCCAAAAGCTATTCTGTAATTCGTTGGCAGACTCAACGGCAGACTCGTCATAAACAAAACCATTAAACCTAAAATCAAATAAATCAGGAAAAACAAAATGGCTATAACGAGAAGAAATCGCTCTTTAAGCGATTTCTTCTTAATATTGGTTATAATATTTCTCAACATTATTCTTGTTGTACAAGTGAAATTGGTAACGAATATTGAACCCTTACCGGTTTTCCGTTTTGAATACCAGGATTCCATTTAGGTGATTTTTGTAAAACTCTTATCGCTTCTTTTCCTGTTCCATAACCAATATCTCTCAATACTTTAATATCAGTTAACGAACCATCTTTTTCAACTACAAAAGAAACATAAACCTTTCCTTTCAAACCATCTTCTTCAGGCATACGATAATTTTTACTAACAAAGCCATAAAATTTCTCCATACCTCCAGGAAAATCTGGTTTTACTTCAATACCAGCTGTACTATAAACCTGATCATCTGATTCTTCAACAACCTGGCTGGTTTTAGGACCAGTACCTGCTGGCGCTACAGTTAATACTGCATCAGGATCTCCTTTGATTGTTTCAGTACCTGTTTTTTTCTCCTTGATTTCTTCAATCTTAGGTGGTTCCTCAACAACTTCATCCGCTTTAGCCACAACAGGTTTAACAAATTTTACCTGATCTACTGCCGGTGGCGGTGGTGGCGGTGGTGGAGCGTTTAATTTTGGCGGTTCCACTTTTTTTGGAGGCAACTTAACATTTGTAAGTTTAATATCCTTGATTGAATTATCTTCTTCATCTGTCGCTTTAGGAATCAAACTAATGATAAGAGGCGCACTAACAGCCAGACTAAAGAAGAAAGCACCTATAAGCAGCGCTTTAGTAGTAGTCTTGCGGTTAGATTTTCTCAAATCATAAGCTCCATAAAGCTTATTACGACCTTCGAAAACAATTTCAACCCATTGGTTTTTTAATATATCTAATTTCATTTTTCTTAATTATTAGGTTATTAAGAAAATAAGATGTCTCTTATTTCCCTTCTAACAATTTTTGTTCCTCAGGTAAAAAATCATTAACGATTGTATAGGTAGGAATCGAAGAAATAGCCATTTCATCTAAAATATCAACTACATTTTTATAGGTTGATTTTTTACCCGGTTTGATAATAACAATCATCCCTTGTTCAGGCTTTCCTTTTGCAGCTGTATAAGCAGCCACTTCTTTTTTCCTTTTCAATAATTCTTTTCGAATTCCATCTTTACCATAAGCAATATCCTTAGGAGCCATAGGAGTGTTGATGATCCCCATGTAATAATACATCTTATCATTATCTCCCAACAACACAGTCATTGTTCGATTCTCATCAACTTTCATATCCTCAACTTTATTCTTCGGATCTTTATCTGGCAAGCCCAAACTCATTGCTTGAGGTTTTGACAACGAAGTAGTAAGCATAAAGAATGTAATAAGTAAGAACGCCAAATCCACCATGGCAGTTAAATCTACCTTCGAGTTTTGCTTTTTACTTCTTACCTTGCCGCCTTTATCACCACCACTGTCGGTATTTAATTCAGCCATTTTAGTATATTTTTTTTAATTAAAAATCTTTTCCTCTCAATCCTGTTACTAAACTAAAAGAATTGATATGCTGATCTTGCAAAATATCCATTACTTTTTTAATAACCGGATACTCCTCTTTAGCATCTCCTTTAATGGCAATTTGTAATTCTTGCTTGCTTCCAATAGAATTATTGTATTCATTATTTGCAATACGAGCATTATAAATCCACTCTTTTAATTGATTATCCAATGAATCCATTGGGATTCCAGGTTGATTCGCTTTTACACGATCAGAAGCCTTCATATCAATTATCTGCTTAAGACTTGTAATTGGCACACCAAAATCAGTCATCAAAGCAAATTTTTCTTTGTCTTCATCAGAAAAAGTCACTCCGAATTTATCTGACATCAACTCTAATGTTCTCTTACGAATATCTTTTCCTTTCAAATCAAAGAACACTTTATCCTTACCGTCAACATTACCAACTGTAATAGTAGCCAAATCAGAATCCGGCAATTTTACTTGTACAGTTGATGCAGGCGTATCAACAGGCATTGCCTCTGGCACTTTAGCTGTAGCTGTCAAAATAAAGAAGGTAAGCAAAAGGAACGCAACATCACACATGGCAGTCATATCTGTCGATGTTGACTTCTTTTTCATTTTTATTTTAGCCATTCTTTTTGTTTTTTATTTTGATATTATAAAATATATCAAAAATGATTATTGTTTCAAACTTCCTCTGAACTTTCTGTAAGTATTTACAATTGTTGTTCCTGCTTCGTCAATTGAATAAGTTAAATCATCAATTTTTGAAGTAAAGAAGTTGTAAGCAACAATAGCCAAGATAGATGTAGAGATACCTGTTGCAGTATTAATAAGTGCCTCAGAGATACCTGTTGCAAGTGCAGCCTGATCCGGAGTACCAGCAGAAGCTAACGCACCAAACGCTTTAATCATCCCCGATACAGTTCCTAATAAACCTCCAAGAGTCCCTAAAGATACTAAAGAAGAAATGATAGTCATGTTTTTCTCTAACATTGGCATTTCAAGAGAAGTAACCTCTTCGATTTCTTTATGGATAGTTTCAGAAGCTTCTTCACTGTTGAATCCTTCTTTCTTAACATCCTGATATTTTACTAATGCTGATTTAATTGCATTTGCAACTGAACCTTGTTGTTTATCACAAGCAGCAATAGCTTCTTCAATATGACCACCTTTGATACTAGATTGTACTTTTGTCATGAAAACATCTAAGTTTCCTTTTCCAGCAGCTTTAGTAATTACAAAGAATCTCTCAATAGAGAATACAATAACCATTAATAACATACCTAACAAAATAGGTACAATAAATCCTCCTTTATAAACTTGTCCTAAAGTATTAATTGGGTGACCTGTTTCTGGATTTCCACCCTCGAAGTTAGCAGGAGACCCCATGATGAATTTCCAAATTACAGCTCCTACCGCCACACATAATAAAATAATGATTCCTGAAATCATTCCTCCTCCTTTTGAACTGCTTTCTTTTTTAACGTTTGCCATTTTTTTTAAATTTTAATAGTTTTAAATAATTTTATTTGAGTTATAATTAACTTGTAGTCCCGCAAATTTATACGTTTCGTTCAAATAAAAAAATTTTTTTTCGTTATATTCAAATTAATCATTTGTAAATTGAACTTTAAAAAATATAATTATTGTTTTATTATCAATTTCGCCATTAAAATTCAAAGATTTTGATAAAATAATTTATTAATTTGCTACTTTACAAGGTAATATTTCAACATCTAATTCTAAAACAGAAAAAACATATTTTTTAAATATTTAACAAAAAAAAAGGCTTAAAATTACAGTAACCACTAAATAAACACAACTTAAAAACATTTACAACATAATTAGAAAATCTAAAAAACAATTCTATTTTCATGGATAAGAGCAAACTATTTAGCGAACAAATCAACCTTGGATACCAATCCAAAGGGCAAAGTATCATACTGGGCGGAGCAATTTTAGAAGGAGAAACCTTAGAAAATGCTCATGTAAAAATCCCTTTAAAAACATTAAACAGACACGGACTCATTGCCGGAGCAACCGGAACCGGTAAAACAAAGACGATTCAAGTTCTGTCTGAGCAATTATCATCTTTTGGAATTCCTGTGTTAATGATGGATATCAAGGGAGATTTTAGCGGTATTGCCAAAGAAGGAGAAGAGAAATCTTTCATCACCGAAAGACATACTAAAATCAATATCCCTTATCAAACCAGCAGTTTCCCCGTAGAACTATTAAGTTTATCCGAACAAAGTGGCGTTCGATTAAGAGCAACTGTATCTGAATTTGGTCCGGTCTTATTTTCGCGAATATTAGATTTAAACGACACTCAAGCCGGAGTAGTTGCCATTATATTCAAATATTGTGATGACAACAAAATGCCATTACTCGATTTAAAAGACTTTAAAAAAGTAATCAATTACATTACCGAAGAAGGCAAAGATGAAATTACCGAAAACTATGGCAAGATATCAACTTCGACCACAGGAATTATTCTGAGAAAAATTATTGAATTAGAACAACAGGGAGGCGAACTGTTTTTTGGAGAAATGTCTTTTGATATTGATGATTTAATGCGCATTGATGAAAACGGCAAAGGATACGTCAACATTCTTCGTTTAACCGACATTCAGGACAAACCGAAACTATTCTCGACTTTCATGTTGAGTTTATTAGCCGAAATCTACCAGCAAATGCCTGAAAAAGGAGATGCCGACCAACCGGAATTAATCATTTTTATTGATGAAGCGCATTTAATTTTCAAAGAAGCCAGCAAAGCACTTTTGGAACAAATTGAAACCATTGTAAAACTAATCCGTTCTAAAGGAATTGGAATTTATTTCATTACCCAAAACCCGATGGATGTTCCTAGCGGAATATTGGCACAATTGGGTTTAAAAATTCAACATGCCTTGAGAGCTTTTACCGCTAATGACAGACAAGCCATAAAACAAACCGCAGATAATTACCCAAGCTCTGAATTCTATAACACCAGCGAACTGTTAACAAGTCTTGGAATTGGAGAAGCTCTGGTAACGGCATTGAGCGAAAAAGGAACTCCTACTCCATTAGCTGCTACGATGCTTCGGGCACCAATGAGCAGAATGGATATCCTGACCGAAAGTGAAATTCAGGAAATCAACAATAAATCGAAGTTGGTAAAAAAATACAGCGAAAACATTGATCGTGAAAGTGCCTACGAAATGCTGAACAAAAAAATTACCGCTATCGAAGACGAAAACACTAAAAAAGAAGAAGTGCAAAACGAAACCAAACAAACCCAAACTTCTAACCAACCAAGCACTTCAGAAGTAGTTGGGAAATCGGTTTTAAAAGTACTTACCAGTGCTACTTTTATTCGTGGTGCTTTTGGAATTCTTTCTAAATTCTTAAAAAAATAAAACAATAGCAATAGCAATGGCAATATCAAAAAATCAATCTCAAATTTGAAATTGCCATTGATATTAATTTTTAAAATTGTTATTGACACAACAATAATTCTAAAATTTTATTTTCGACTTCGGGAAAATTCCAAATATTCTCGATATTATCCATTTTCAAAACTTCTTCCATAATTGCATTTTGAAAATCACCAATTGCCAAAGCTTCCACATAAGGACGATCACTAAAAGTTACTCTACTATATAAAGGTATCCATTTATCAGGGTGCTTTCCTGAAAACCATTTCTCAATTTTCTTTTGCAACAAAAATTTATCATCTGCGGTTTTAGAACTCATTTCCATAAAATTCCGATACGAAAGTTCTGCAATGGCATCGGCATTCGGTTTACGTGATTTTTGATATTCTGAAAAAATAGTTTCCCAATCTTCACCATATTTCAAAATCATCTCATAAAGCACGGTTATATCTTCAAAACCGGCATTCATTCCCTGTCCATAAAAAGGCACAATCGCATGACAAGCATCGCCAATCAAAGCTACCTTATCACTATAAGTCCATGGAAAACATTTCATAGTTACCAAAGTACTAGTAGGATTTTTAAAATAATCTTCTGCCAAATCAGGAATTACCTCAACAGAATCAGGAAAATTCTTTTCAAAAAAAGCTTCCACTTCTTTTCTATCCTTTAATGAACCAAACGAATTTTCACCTTCAAAAGGCATAAATAAAGTACAGGTAAAACTACCATCAAGATTAGGCAAAGCAATTAACATATATTCGCCTCTTGGCCAAATATGGAATGAATTCTTATCTAATTTATGAGAATCATCCTTATTTGCCGGAATATTCAATTCTTTATATCCAATATTTAAAAACTCCTGCGAATAATTAAACATACTCTGACGTTGCATACGATGGCGAATTCTTGAAAAAGCACCATCGGCCCCAAAAACCATATCGTATTTCCTTTCTTTCCACTCGCCTCTTTCGGTTTCACCGATATGTATGGTAGCTTCAGCCAAAGTCACGTCCCAAACTTTATGCTCAAAGAAAAATTCGGCACCAGCTTCTTCGGCAAGATCAATCATTTTCCGATTCAAAGCCCCTCTGGAAATCGAATATATAGATTCTCCTTCCTGACCGTAATTTTGAAATTTAAGAGCATCTACCAAATGAATAGCGCGTTTATCCATTGGAATTGCAATTTGCCGCACAGCTTCGCCCACACCTACTCCATCTAAGGCCTTCCAACCACGAGTTGACATTGCTAAATTAATCGATCGCCCTGAAAATTGTATTTTTCTAATATCCGGGCTCCTATCATAAATATGAACAGTATGTCCTGCTTTTTTTAAATAAATAGCTAATAGTGAACCCACTAAACCAGAACCTACAATCGCTATTTTTTTAGGAGTTTGCATAATTATCCTATAAAGATTTAAACAAAATTACTGATTTATTGTTTGAACCGGATTCAAAATTGCTGATTTGTTGCTTATCAAAATTATGTAAATCACTGATTTTCAAAAACAACATTTTATTTATTTCAACAAAATAGTAGCTAACATCAAAGTACACATGATATTTATCAGTTTTTAAGCCAATGTATTTCACAAACTTTGCACAAATTATAATGAATGTATCAACATGACAGAAAATCCAAAACCATTACATAGCTTCCATATCCCGGTTATGGGATTAGCTTACACTATAGACAGTCCTATTCGTGTGGCTCAATATGGAATTTCTTCGGTGATTTCAATTGCCGATGACGAACTGATTGAGAAAATGAATGCTTTTTATCATCAAAAATTCAATCTTCCCTATCAGGAAATATCACAAAAAGTAGCTGATTACAGAGCTAAAAGAATCACTTCGTACTTAAATTTAGTTGACAAAATTGTTAAAGAAAAATTCGAGAATTTTAAAAACGAATTAGCCGAAAGCAAAGAAGCTTTAGAAAACTACATTGACCTTTTACCAAACAAATCTGAAATTAAAAAAGGTCTACAAAACTTAGTTGAAGAAGGATTTCATTGGAAAGAAAACATCAAAAATTATGTTGAAAAACATTTATCAGCCGGTGCAATTGATGTTAATATCATGACCAAATTAGACAAAGATAATTTTGACAAAAATGAACAGTTGCCTATTATCTATAATGACGCACACGCCGCATTAAGAGGTTTTGCAAATAGTACTGTGAACTCTTCGATTGTTCTTTCGGCTGGAATGAATCCGAGATTATACAGTTATTTTGAAAACTTCGCCGACTTTTATCCTGACGAAAACAACCAGCTAAAAAAGAAAATCACTTTAAAAGTAAGCGACTTCCGATCGGCAATGATTCAGGGAAATTTTTTAGCTAAAAAAGGACTTTGGGTTTCTGAATATAGAATTGAATCAGGACTAAATTGTGGAGGACATGCCTTTGCAACCGACGGTCTTTTATTAGGACCTATCATGGAGGAATTCAAACAAAAGAAAGAACAACTTGTCCAATCGGCTCATGATTTAATGATAAAAGCATTAGAGCAAAAAGGAATGGCAATTCCTCAAACTCCTTTGGATTTAAAAATCACAGTTCAGGGTGGCGTTGGAACTTCGGAAGAGCATGAATTTTTATTGGATTATTACAATGTAGATTCTGTGGGCTGGGGTTCACCTTTTTTATTAGTTCCCGAAGCTACTTCGGTAGATCAGGCAACCCGAAATTTATTGATCAATGCCAAGGAAGAAGATTTGTATTTAAGTCATATTTCGCCATTGGGAGTTCCTTTCAACACTTTAAGAGGAACTACTAACGAAAAATTAAAACAAAAACGAATTCAGGAAAACAAAGCTGGAAGTTCCTGCCCGAAAAAATTCCTGGCACTTAATAAAGATGCTGAAGGCAAAGGAATTTGTACCGCATCCAAAAAATATCAGGATGGAAAACTCGAGGAATTAGAAGAGAAAAGAAATACGATTTCTACTGAAAATTACGAAAAAGTAAAGCAACAAATTACCGAGAAATCTTGTCTTTGCGTAGGATTAGCCAATGCTTCTTATTTAGAAAACAACATTAAAATAAAAGGACAAGACCAAGGCGTAGTGATTTGTCCCGGACCTAATATTGCGTATTTTGATCAGGAAGTTTCTCTAGCAAAAATGATTCAGCATATTTATGGAAATACAACGGTTCTCAGAGATACAACCCGACCGAATTTATTTGTAAAAGAACTAAAAATGTATATTGATTATTTAAAAAATGATATCCAGTCCATTACTGAAGAAATCAATACTGCTAAAACCAAAAAATTAGAATCGTTTAAAAGCAATCTTTTGGAAGGAATTGAATATTATCAAAATTTATTTTCGACCATTCCTAATTTTGAAACTATAAAAAATGAAGTTTTAAATCAGCTTAATAGTTACAAAAACGAATTATTTAGCATTGAAATTCCAAGATTAGAAGTAGCTTAAACTAAAAAATAGCCACGAATTTCACAAATGAACACTAATTTCACCTTCTTAACAATTACACAAATGCATAAACAACAATGAATTTGTGTAATATTTTATTTCATTATCATTTGTGATTATTTGTGAAATTCGTGGCTAAAAAATTATTTCCCTAAAATTCCTCTTTTTAAAATTTGTCCAAAATTGTACATATCTTCAAAAGAGCAATACAACGGAACCGGTGCCAGTCTGATAACATTGGGTTCTCTCCAATCCACAATCACGCCATTTTTCATTAGATAATCAAACAAGCTGCGACCTTCTCCATGCAAAAAAACAGATAACTGACAAGCTCTTTCCGAAGGATTGGAAGGCGTAATAATTTCGAAACTACTACTTACTTCTTTGTCAATTTCACAAAGAATAAATTCTAAATAAGCCGTAATTCTATCTCTTTTTTCTATCAATGCATCCATTCCTATTTCGTCAAACATTTCTACCGAAGCCAGATAAGGAGCTAAAGACAAAACGGGTAAATTACTAATTTGCCAACCATCAGCACCTTGAATAGGATCAAAAGCCGGTTCCATTTTAAATCGGCGTTCTTTGTTATGTCCCCACCATCCTGCAAATCTTGGTAACTCCGGATTATTATGATGTTTTTCGTGCACAAAACAACCAGAAGCATTTCCCGGCCCGGAATTCATGTATTTATAACTGCACCAGGCAGCAAAATCCACATTCCAATCGTGCAGTTCCAATTTTATATTTCCTGCTGCATGAGCCAAATCCCAACCCACATAAGCTCCTGCTTTGTGTCCCGCAGCAGTAATAGTTTTCATATCAAAAACCTGACCTGTGTAATAATTCACTCCGCCTATTAAGACCAAAGCCAACTCATTGCCTACTTCTTTGATTTTTGCCAAAATATCTTCTGTTCGAATATTATGTTCGCCTTCACGTCTTTTGACCTCAACAATTACTTCTTCGGGTTTTAGACCGTGAAAATTGACCTGGCTTTGAAACATATATTGATCTGAAGGAAAGGCTTTTTCTTCGCAAATAATTTTGAACCTTGTTTTTGTAGGCCGGTAAAAAGAAACCATCAATAAATGAAGATTCACCGTAAGCGTATTCATGACAGTAACTTCAAGCGGTTTTGCCCCAACAATCTTACTCAATGGTTTTGCAAAACGCTCTTGGTAATCCCACCAAGGTTTTTCGGCATAAAAATGACCTTCGACAGCCAGATTAGCCCAGTCATTCATGATTTCATCAACATAAGCCTTAGCCCTCTTAGGCTGTAAGCCTAATGAATTTCCGGTAAAATAAATCACCTCTTTACCGTTCACTTTTGGAAAATGAAATTCGTCACGGTATTGATTTAAACTATCCTGAGAATCGAGCTGTTTGGCAAATTCTTTAGTGTTTTCGAAAATCATAAGCTAAATTTTGTTTAGTAAAAATAACTAAAAACCTCAATGTAGTTCTTTACCACTTAGATTTTCTTTTTACCTTATGTCATTCAAAAAAACTACTGACAATCATTTTTATTTAAAAAAGGCTTCGACTAAACATCGTTTCTAACTGCTATTTCTAAACAAAGCATAAAAAAACTCGCCATTGCTGACGAGTTTTCTTAAGTGAATTAACCTTTGATGGTGATTAAAGAATTAACATTGCATCACCGTAAGAATAGAATTTATATTTTTCTTTGATAGCTTCATCATAAGCCTTCTTCATTAAATCGTGTCCACAAAAAGCTGAAATCATCATTAATAAAGTCGATTTTGGTGTATGGAAATTTGTAATCATACAGTTAGCCACACTAAAATCATGTGGAGGAAAGATAAACTTATTAGTCCATCCTTCGTAAGGATTCAATGTATTTGCAGAAGAAACCGAACTTTCAATAGCACGCATAGAAGTAGTTCCTACAGCACAAACACGTTTTCTTTTTCCTTTAGCTTCATTAACAATATCGCAGGCTTCCTGAGTAATTTTTAATTCCTCAGAATCCATTTTATGTTTAGACAAATCTTCTACCTCAACAGGGTTAAAAGTCCCTAAACCTACGTGAAGTGTTACTTCGGCAAAATTTACTCCTTTAATTTCCAGTCTTTTCAATAAATGTTTAGAGAAGTGTAATCCTGCAGTTGGTGCTGCAACAGCTCCTTCTTCTTTAGCATAAATAGTCTGGTAACGCTCGGCATCCTCCGGAGTAACCTCTCTGCTTATGTATTTAGGAATTGGAGTTTCTCCAAGTTCAGTTAATTTATTTCTGAATTCTTCGTAAGAACCATCGTAAAGAAAACGCAAAGTTCTACCACGAGAAGTGGTGTTATCAATTACCTCAGCAACTAACGAATCGTCATCACCGAAATATAATTTATTTCCAATTCTGATTTTACGAGCCGGATCAACAAGTACGTCCCAAAGGCGTTGCTCAGCATTTAATTCTCTAAGCAAAAACACTTCGATTCTGGCTCCTGTTTTTTCCTTGTTACCGTATAAACGAGCAGGAAAAACTTTGGTATTATTCAAAATCATTACATCTCCATCGTCAAAATAATCGATAACATCTTTGAACATTTTATGTTCGATTGTTTGTTTTTTACGATCAATAACCATTAAGCGAGCTTCGTCTCTGTTTTCGGCTGGAAATTCAGCTAAAAGTTCTTTTGGTAAGTCAAAATTAAAATGTGATAATTTCATTCAAAAAAGTTATAAGTTTATGAGTTATAAGTCTTAAGTTTTGATTCTTAATATTATAATCGGTTGCAAATATACGATTGTGAGATAGGCGTTGTCAAGTGTTTTGCCGTTTAATTTAGAATTAAAACAACAAAACCTCAAAGAGTCAATGTTTTAAGGATGTGACTAAAACTTTTAACCTACTAAATCGGAGACTTTATAACCTAATTTTCCCATATCATCCCAAAAATCAGGATAAGATTTAGAAACTACATCGGCATTTTCGATAATAATTGGCACTTTTAATGCTAATGGAGCAAAAGCCATCGCCATTCGGTGGTCATTATACGTTCCGATTTTTACATTCGAATTAATTTCTGAAGTAGCCACAAGAGTCAGGCTATCATTCGTTACAGAAATATTCGCCCCCAGTTTACTTAGTTCAATTCTTAAGGCTTCTAATCTGTCCGTTTCTTTAATTTTTAAAGTATGTAAACCTGTAAGATGACAACCAATTCCTAAACCAAGGCAAGTAACTACGATAGTTTGAGCAATATCAGGTGTGTTATTCAAATCGAAAGTTACATCCTGATAGTTGAATTTCTTAGTTTTAGTTAAGGTAATCGTATCTCCATTAAATTGGGTTTCAACACCCATTTCTTTATAGATAGAAACCAAAGCTGAATCTCCTTGTAAGCTGGATTGTTTGTAACTGGTCAATGAGATATTGGCTTCATCAGACAAAGCTGCCAAACTAAAAAAGTAAGAAGCAGAACTCCAATCAGACTCTACAGTCATTACTTTAGATTCAACATCTTGCTTTGGAAGTACTTTAATTACATTTCCTTCAAAACTGGTTTGGATATCCAAGTCATTCAACAAAGCCAAAGTCATTTTGATATAAGGAATCGAAGTGATTTCTCCTTCCAATGTCAATTCGATACCGTTTTCTAATTTTGGTGCAACCAATAATAAAGCCGAAATATACTGGCTACTTACGTTAGCAGCCATAGTAACTTTAGAATTGGTGATTTTTTGTCCTTTAATTTTAATTGGCGGATATCCTTCTTCTTTCAAGAAAGAAATATCAGCTCCTAACTGACGTAATGCTTCTACTAAAATTTTAACAGGACGCTCTTGCATACGGCTAGAACCGGTTAACACCACTTCGCGACCTTCTTTTACAGCAAAATAAGCAGTAAGAAAACGCATTGCTGTTCCTGCATGATGAATATCTACTACCTCTTCATTTCCGCTCAATGCCATTTGCATTACTTCGCTATCATCAGAATTAGAAGTATTAGCCAAAGTAATATTAGGAAATAACGCTTTTAGCAGCAACAATCTATTCGTTTCACTTTTAGATCCTGTAACTGCTATTTTGGCATTTAAGTTAGAATGTGTTGTTTGTAGTAGTAAATTCATTTTTTTAATTATTAGTTGTGAATTATTAGTTATTGCCTATGAGCTTTAACTTAAATAATTTGAGGGCGCAATTTACCACTCACAATTCACAATTCATAATTCACAACTGATAATTATTTTAATTTTTCGTTGTTTTTATGACGGTCTTTATCACGAACTGATTTTAAATCCATTTTTTTATCAAAAGCGGCTTGTAAATCGATTCCGGTTTGATTAGCCAAACATAAAACCACAAAAACCACATCGGCTAGTTCTTCACCTAAATCTTTGTTTTTATCACTCTCTTTCTCTGATTGCTCTCCATAACGACGTGCAATAATACGAGCCACTTCACCTACTTCTTCAGTAAGCTGAGCCATATTAGTCAATTCATTAAAATAACGAACACCGTGTTCTTTTATCCAGGTATCTACGTCTAATTGAGCGTTTTTTAGATTCATTCTTATATTTTTTTAAGTACAATTTTTTCGTGCTGCTTTTCAATCATTTTTTGATAGAATTCTTTTAAACCATCATAAATATCTGCTGAAGCCATTCCTGTATTTATTTCTTTTGCAACTGAAATTTGGATATTATTACCACTTAGTAAACTATTCACAGAAAACACCAGCATTTTATCATCTGTTGCAATTCTCATCGCTTTAGGAATCGACTCTACCTGATAACCTTCGGGAATTTCAAAATTAAAATTATATTTCTCTTGTCTTGGGTATCCAAAATAAACAGGCATTTTCCTTTTTTCCTGAACAAAAGGATTCTTCTCCATTGTAAAAAACAATAGTGGATTTATAAACATCTTACCACCTATCATCTCGCAATGATTGTTGCTTGCAAAAGTAAATTTTTCAATAACAGCTTTTGATAAATCAGCACTCTTATTTTCAACCGTGTAGTCACTAATTTCAATTCCATTAAATTCATTTTCTTTTTTCTCCAAATAGTTTTCTTTTTTTACATCAGCTTCTCTTTCTCTAAAAATCAGTGCTTCATAATCCGTTTTTTGAACTAAATACTTACCCGAAATATTTCCATTATTAGCAACAACAACACTTAAATTATAAAGCTGTTTAGATGGTTTATTAGGCACTAAATTAATTTCCTCAGATGTTCCATCTTGCCTAACAAGCCTCCCATTCCAATTTAACACATTTAAAGGCAATATATTAGGAGCAGTATGTTTATTAACGGCATCTAACAAAATTCTTTCTCCATTAATTTCGACAGCAACAATAGTATAATTAAAAACGGTTCTATTGGGAAAAACAGGAATTCCATGTTCTCTGGTACTAACTAATACCGGATAAGCCGAAATCCCTGCCAAATTCAACATATTAATCAAGTTAAAATTGACTTCGGCAACATTTCCTGTTTGGTCAAGATAAGCTTGTTTCACTCCTTTTTCGGTATAATAACCATATTCCCCATTCCAATTCATTTTACTTTGGATAAACTTAAAAATAACGTTCAATTTGTCTGAATCTGTTACCGTTTCTCCAAGATTGCTTATGATTTTTTTGAGGTCATCTAAAAGATACAACCGTTCCTGAAGCTCCTTACCAAAATTCTTATCATCATAAATAGTTTTGGCAACTCCATTCCAGGTTTGAGAATAATCTTTTACAGGCTGATTAGGATATCTTGTTGTTTCTAATTCATATTGCAATGAAGACTTATAATTATTGATATTATCAACATAACTTTCTTTAACCAGCTGGGGCACATTATCTGCCACAAACGTAGATTTTATTTGCTGATAAATGATAGAATTTGTTTGTCTGTATTCATTATCATAGTTTTTTGAAGTTTGTTCTAACTTCGAATCTGATTTCACATCAACATACCCGGTAAGCAGCTGTTTATAAATAAAATACTCCGGGATTTCACTACAATACTCCACATGATTTACCGGAACGGAATATTGAATTTGGAATACCGGAAATTTGGTTAAATTCTCTGATTTGATTGTGTATTTTAATTCAATAACCGAACCTACTTTTACGGCAGGCATTGTTACAGTAGCTTTTTTCCAATTTTCATTTACATTTTCTTTAAATGTTCCTTCGCTATTTAATTTCGTTTTTACAATACTTCCATTCTCAATATTATAGGTAATTCCGTCAGAGAAACTAACGGTCTCATCGCTTATATTTTGATAACCTATATAATAAGGAACTTCAAAATTAGCCCAATCCAAACCTTCTTTTTTATAGATTTTAATTCTAATTTGGATTTCATGATTGGCTACAAAACCTTTCTTAAAATCATAATCAAAGTAAGTTCTCCCTTTTTTATACAAAATTGCCGCAGCAACCGATGAATCTTTAGGATGTACTTTTTCTTTTAATTCTTCGATTGACACTTTTCCCAATCGAAATTCCTGTGCATGAGAATTAAAAGCAATCAAAAACAGCATCAATATTGTTATTAAAAACCTATTTTTCATTTGGCTTTTATATTTTAGTTAGAATAATCTTCTCGTTCTGTTTTTCAATCATCTTTTGATAATATGATTTTAAAGCTACATAATCCTCCGAAAGAACTATAGATGAGTTAATTTGATTAGAAATTGAAATCTGAATTGAATTACCATTGGAACTAGTTAAATATCTAAAAACACCTAAATTCCCATTCATTGTTAATGTAATAGATTGAGGTAAATTCTCCACCTTGTATCCTTCGGGAATTTGAATATTTATTGCGTATTTATCCTGAAAAGGAAATCCATAATCTACTGGATACTCTCTATTTTCCTGCTTGAACGGATTTTGCTTTTTAGTGAAAAACAACATAGGATTGACATAAATTTTCCCACCTATCAATTCGCTCAAATTATTCCCTACGAAAGAATAAGTTTCTATTACTGGTAAACTAAAATCTTTCTCATTTTGTAATGAATATTCATTTATTTCAATCTTATTGTTTGCATTTTCCAATTTCTCAAGATAAGTATCTTCTTTAACTCCTTTTATTTCTTCTCTAAAAAGCATAGCATTATGTGCTGTTTTCTGACATCTTAACTTTCCTAAAACTTCGCCTTTATCATTAATAGAATAATTCAAAGCATTTAGTTCTACTGAAGCTTTTTTAGGCATTAAATCTACTGAAGCAGAAGTCCCATCTTTACGCACTAACCTCCCTAACCAATTTAAAGCTCTAAAAGGCAAAACATTAGGCACTGAAAAAGGATCTGAGCCATCTAACAAAATCATATCATCTCCATTTTCAACTGCTGCAATAACGTAATTAAAAGCAGTTCTATTGGGAAAAAATGAAATTCCATTTGACCTTGTACTCACCAAAACCGGATTTGCATTTAAACCTGCGTAACGTAGCATTGCAGTAAGCATCAAATTGATTTCGGCAATATTTCCTGTTTTATCTTTATAGGCTTTTCTTACTCCATCATTACAGGAATAACCGTAGTAATCATTCCATTTTACAGCTGATTTTACAAATTTCAATATGGCATTAATTTTTTCATCCTGGGTATTTAATCCTGCAAGTACAACTTTCAAATCATCTTCAAAATATCCTGTTTTGTTTAATTCAGAACCAAAATCATCATACTCATATATTGTTTTTACTACAGCCTCCCAATTAGTTGAAAACATTTTAGGCATAGCATTAGGATACTTAGTCATCGATAATTCCTGTTCCAAACTTGTTGTATAATTTCTAACATTATTAACAAATGCCTCTTCTTTAATGGCTGGCATATTTTCGGCTAAATAAGTCGTTCTTGTTTCTACATAATTTATATTGTCACTATTAAAATTAGTTGTTGCAACTCCCATTCTTCCAACAACTCGTTCTTTAGAATCTATTACTATCACCTTATTTGCTTTTTCAACCGTTATTTTAGGTCTTATAAATCCTTTTACATTTGTATTAAAAACAAAATATTCCGGAACACAACTAATGTATTCTGAATAATTTACCGGAATATCAGACTGAAAATACCAATCCCTGGGATTTCCTATACTAGGCGAATACAAAGTATATTGATATTCAATAACAGCACCTTCTTTTACATTAGGCATTACTATTTTTTTTTGCCCCCAATACTTATTTACTTCTTCATCAAATTCTCCATCACTCTTTAATTTTGTTTTTTCTATCTTTCCATCAACTAAATTGTAAGTTGCCACTTCGGCAAACGAAACCCTTTCTCTTAAATTACTATCTAAGTAATAACGAACTTTTTTATTAGCCCATTCATAACCTTCTTTCTTATATATTTTAATTCTGGCTCTAACTACTAATTCTGTCTCAAAACCATTGCTCTGACTAAACACCATTTTATTTTCTGCTTTTTCAAAAAGCACTGCCGCAACAGCCGATGAGTCTTTAGGATGCACTTTTTGTTTTAATTCTTCAATCGAAACTTTTCCTAATCTAAAATCTTGCGCGTTAGAATTAAAAACTGTCAAAAACAGTATAGCAGATGTTAATAAAAATTTGGTTTTCATTTGGTTTAAATTTTGGTTAAGATAATTTTAGCATTGTCATTTCTGGAAACCTGCTCCATGAAAAGACGGTATTGATCGTATTCGGTATTAGGATAAAACCCTTTATGGATAAATAAAGTTCTTTTATAAACTAAGTGAGTAGCATCTTTTTTTATAATTTCAGTCTTATATTCTCCAAACTTTGAACTCAATTCAAAATTAGACGGAAGAAATTCAATAGCATAATTCAAAGGCATTGCAACTTCAACCTCATCAACATCTACATACCCACGCTGAATTTCGAATGGATTTTTACGGTTTCTAATTCGCTTCACGGAACCCGTAAATTGATTGTAAGCATTGAGCGTAAAAATCATTTTTGCTCCCGAAACAGCAGCATAATTAACCGCATCTACAACCACATCCTCTACAAATACTATCTTTTCTTTATTATTAGAAAAATTAATTTTATTTAATTTAAGATTATTAATATTACTCCAATATTCCTTATAGTGCGTTTCCTTATCGTTTGGCTGACTATGTTCTAAACTTGCTTTGTTACTGTATTGAGAACCTTCTGAAGCAATAATTATGTTTCCTGATAAATTTCCTTTTTCATCAATGGTATAAGTTCCTTTGCTATTTTGCAGATTAGCTTTATCCTCATAAATTTTAGTATGGACAATTTCTCCCCCAGTTGGTTTTATTACCAATACAGTTCTGTCATCAGTAAATTTACCCTGGTATCCAAAAGGATCATCCTGACTGGTACACTCTAACCACACATAATCATTCTCAACAGGAATTGCTAATATCATGTGATTCCCCTGTATAGAAACAAAATCCGAAACAATATCCTTTTTTTGAGTATCGCCATATAAAATTGTGTTGTAAGACGGTACTCCAACAATATCCAAAAGTGCTCTGGTGTAATTAGTCAATGCTTTACAATCACCATAACCTAATCGATCAACATCATCAGCTAACATTGGTTTCCATCCTCCTATACCTACTTGAATACTAACATATCTTGATTTTTTTTGAACATAATCATAAATCAACTTAGCTTTCTTAACAGGTTCTGTTTCATTTCCAACAAGAGTTTTTATTTTATTGACAGTTTCAGGAGATAATTGAGTGGTCCCTGTCAAAATTTCGTCATAATACCATTTACCAAATTCCTCCCAAGAGGTTGCCGTTCCATCTTCTCCTTCCAGATTAAAGTACTCTAACCCCATCATTAATCTTGGAAAAATAACAGCAGTAGCACAATAAGGTTCTTGTTTTTGAGCTAAAATTCCGGTGGCTTTATAACTCAGCTGTGTATTAGTATCAGTAGTTTTTTGAATATTAAAACCCGAGAAATTAAATTCTTTCTTTTTAAAACCAAGAATACTGGGATAAGTAACATTTAAAACACTCTCTTCCACTCCTACAAGATAATCCTGAACCGGAAACCAACTAGGTATAAAAGCCGTATTTGAGGTCTCTATTTCACTTTCGTAAATTACTGTAAAAGGATATTGTGTAGGCGTATAATCCAGGTAAATATACCTGTTGTCTGAAAAAAGAGTACTGCCACTTATGGCACTTACATCTTTAAATTCCTTTCTCCTTATTTTCTTGATTTCATTACCAAAGACATCAACAACTTTTACTTCAATAGCTTTTACTGAGCTTTTTTTGTCATAATTTTCATAAGCATCTATTGAAGACAAACCACTTTCATTAAAAACAGTGATTACTCTTTTAGTTTTAATATTCATACTTCTTTGCGAAGAAATAACAACATCTATTTGATTTAGTCGAATAACAGCATTCGCATTTTCTTTTAAACTATCAGCAATAAGTAATAGAGGATACTCGCTTTTTTGTGCCTGAAGTTGAAATGCAAAAAACATTGAGATTATTGCAAATTGTATTTTCTTGATTTTCATATAAATTTTGAGAATATAAATAATGATTAAATCGAGGGAAAGACACCTAAATAAAATGCTTTTATTTTTTCTTTCCCAACTATCGATTATCACCAAAAATAAAACAAATCATACAAAATACAATCAATTATTTTTATTTTATTTAACAAGAAATAACCACAGCAGAATTCCTCTCTAAAATACACTAAAAAAATTGTTGTTTATGCTAATTTTCAAAACAAACATTTAAAAATAAACAAATTAGCTTTAAAAACAACTTTGAAATAAATCTATGGAGTAGTAAAAAATATTTTGCAAAAAACTATACGCAGTTACGAAAAGTAAAAATAAATTGCAAATCAACCCAATTACTCATTCCCAATAAGCGCTACAATAACAGCATGCAATTCAGCCGAATCAAAAGGCTTGGAAATATATTGGTTAATCCCTACTGCTTTACAGGCATTAGTAACCGTACTGGTAACTACGGCAGAAAGGGCAACAATTGGGATGTTTTTTTTAGTATGGTTTTTTAAATTTCGGATTGCCGAAGCCGCTTCGTAACCATTCATAACCGGCATCATCAAATCCATTATGATGACATCAAAATCTTCTGCAATAACAGCATCAACGGCTAATTGCCCATTAGCAACTACTACACATTCCATGTTAAATTTTGACAACAGTTTTTGCACTAAAACCTGATTAATGCGATTGTCTTCGGCCAAAAGTACTCTGGTAGTCCGGTCTTTAATATTTGTTTTTTTATCAGACGGTTTTTTGTCTATAAAAGATTTAGACACTGAGAAATAATAATCATTTTTTGAAAAAGGAAGTGTTATAATAAATTTAGTTCCGTTAGCCGGCTGACTCTTTACCTGAATATCGCCTTTCATTAAATAAACAATCTTTCTGACAATGGTTAAACCAAGACCAGAATCAGCATCATCACTCAACTGAACAAAAGGATTAAAAACTTCGGCTAATTTATCCTCGGCTATTCCCTTTCCGGAATCACTAATAACAAACTGAACCACATAAAAATCATCCTCCTCATCCTTAAACTTAATTTTTAATCTGATTTTCCCTTTTTCAGGCGTAAGCTTGATGGAATTATTGATTAAATTAAATAAAATTTGAGTAATTCTAACCGAATCGCCATTTAAAACCGTTGGTAACTCTTCATCGATGGATATTTTAAAATCTATTTGCTTTTGCTGGAACTTTGTCAAAAAAGTTTCCTGCACTACTCTGGTTAATTGACTTATTTGAAATGGTTTATTTGAAAAAACAGTCTGTTTTGCCTCCATTTTAGCTAAATCCAGAATATCATTGATAATTACTAACAAAATATCTCCCGACATCCTGATGTATTCTAATTGACTCTTCTCCTCTGAACCTAATACCGGACTATTTAATAATAAATCGGTAAATCCTAAAATCCCGTTAAGCGGAGTACGTATTTCGTGACTCACATTAGACAAAAATTGATCTCTTGACAATGTTAATTTTTCGATACGCTCTTTTTCTTCAACCAATTTTTCATTTATAGTTTCTACTAATTTTTTAGAAACCATAGCTGCTTTTAGCTCTTCAATATAAGTATTGAACCCCATGCAAAATACATCCAGCTCATCATGCGCATCTGAAATGGGCAAATAATTGAAAAAATCTCCTGCAAAACAATTGGATATTTGCTCAACAATAACAGCAGTTCTTTTCTTTTTGGAATCAATTTTCTCAGCCAAAAACAACAATTCCTCATAAACATCATCTAAACTATCTCCATGAGTTAGTTGCTCCTGAAACTCATCTTGGTTTATGGAGCGCACCAGGGCTAATATTTTTTCCAGTTTAGACATCTAATTCTTTTACATTCAATATTGAATAGGATAACATTTTTTACATTAACGAAAAAGTAAAACTATTATTACGTATTAAAAAATAAATATAAGAAATATCTTTTAAAAAACACAACCAACATTGTTAAATTAAAAAAAATATTACATTATATTATTTAACTCTGTTCTTTAACTTCTAATAACCAAGCTAATGCCTTCTCTTTATTTGTAAAAACTAAAAAGGGCATAATAGGTTTTTTTAATTTGATATAAGTGTTATAAATAAACTTTGTTATATGAGAATTCACTAATACCGCCACAGCATGTAAATAATTTTGACCATACTGATCAGCATAATCTCGAGCTTCTTTAGTAATGTTTTTCACATTGCTTAAATCATATAACCAATATTGATTTTTCCCTTCTGAAATTTCTTCTCTAAGCCTGACAACACCTTTCATCCTCTCAAGATCAACTTCTACTCCTTCACGGAATCTTGAAAACATTATCCCATTCTCTAACCAAAACGCTATATAATCATTTTTAACTGAACTATCTTTCATGATTTTCTACTTATTGAAACCAACTTATGTATTATTATTTATCTATAAAACGCTAAATATATAGTAATTTACACTTTATCCACTATTAGTGTTTCTCTTTCTTTTTTAATTCTTTCAACCAATTGACTGCATCATCTTTTTTAGTAAAACCCTTTAAAGGAACTGTACTATTCTTTAAGAGCATAAAAGTATTAAGAATATATTTGGCAACATGGGAATTCAACACTACTGCACAGGCATAAAGATGATCTTGTCCATATTGATCAGCATAATCACGAGCCTCTTTATTATAGGATTTAATTCCGTTAAAATCATAACACCAATATTGACTCTTTCCATCTGATATTTGATGACGTAAATCAATTATAGCTTTTATCTTTTCAATAGTAACCTCAGTTGGTTTTTTAAATTGAGAATAAAGAATATCTTTTTCTATCCAAAATTTAATAAAATCATTTTCGGCTTCTTTAGTATTCATTATTTACATATTTGAGTAAGAATTAATAATATCAAAATTGTAAGTATCCTGAATTCTAATATAAGCAAAAGTTGGTATACTAACTGCAGCATACTTTTGTTTTTCATAATCAGATGTTATTCCTAAATATGTTTTTGATTTCCCTAAATCATTACCTCTTTTCACCATATAATACATCACTTGTTTGTACAAATGATGAGACTTAACATAATCATAATTCAAACCAACAACAAGAGGACAGGAATGATTTTTACCTACAAAATGCCATATACAACCAATCAATTCTTCAGAATCTTTAATACGGAATTCTATAAATTCCCAGTCTTCATATTGAGATAAAATTTTGGCTATTTTGTTAGGATATGAAAAGAAATTAAACGCATAATTTGCTTTTTTAATATTGGTAAACAATTGATAATGTTTTTCAGCTTCAGCATCTGTCAATGTTTTTTTAATCGAAATATCATATTGATCTTCATATTTAAAAACATAACGTTTTATATTGTTTATACTATTTTTAGAACTCAAAAATGACAACAACTCATCTTTTGTATTCCATTTTGGAAGCGAAACAATATTAGTATTAGGCATACTCACTCTTACATAACCTTCATTTTCAAATACTTTTTGAAATTTAAAATCGGATTGAAAATCTCTCAAAATAACTACTTTAGAATTAGTTTCATTTTTTATTTTTTCAACTTCAACAAAAAAACTGTTTAATGCCTGATTTACCAAAACGTGTTCTGCATCTATATACAAATGTGTCCCTTCGGTAAATAAACATCCCATTGCTAATGTTTGCGAACAAAGATAATAAGGATTATGTTTACGTTCTTCCTCTATCTGTCTGGACACATTAGTATGAGACAACATATCATCCTTATAAATAGCTCCTGTAAAAAAAGTAGCTAATACAACATTTCCATCTTTATCTTTAATGATTACATAATGAAAACTCCAGTTCTCTTCTACTTTATCATTATTTGAAAAAATTTCTTCAATACACTTCAAACCGTTATAAGAATAATTTCCTTTATCACTAAAAAAACGATCCCATAAACAAGGCTCTATTTCACTGATACTTTTATATTTCTCAACAAAAACATTCTTCTCCTCAATAATCTTTTCTATTAGTTTTCCTTTAAAAGGAATATTGAACACTTTATAAATTTTCTCTAAATCCTCATTTTCCTCTTCAACAGCTAAATGAAAATTTTTATTTATTGAAGAAACTAATTGATCAATATCTTTTTTAGTATTATGCCTAGTTAATGTAAAACGCAATCCTGTTTTATCATTGGGTACAACTGGATATGTTGCCGTATTTACATAAAAACCATCAGCCAGAACTTTCTGAATTAAATTATGTGTCACTTTTGCCGAACCTGTACCAATAAAATAAATAGGAGTTTCCTCTGAAGAAGTATTAGTCAAATTAAACTCCGCCAATTTAATATTTAAATACTTAATTAACTCTTTCAACTCATTTTGATACTCATCTATTTCATCCGAAAGTAAGATTTCTGCCGAACCAATAGCAGCCCCAACATTGGCAGGAGATAAAGGATGCGTATATGCCAAAACTCCTCCATATATGTTTATTTTCCGATACATTTCTTTATCATTAAAAATAGCAATACCACCTATACTCCCAAAACCTTTTGCTAAAGTACTAATCAAAACTACTCTTTCATTATACTTAAAACTCCCGAATACTGTACCACATCCTTTATTCCCAGTCCAGCCTACCCCGTGTGCGTCATCAAAATACAAATGTAATTTTGGATATTTTTCTAATAAATAAAGTAATTCTTTCTTATGCGGCAAATCCCCATACATTGAATAAACCCCATCAGCCATATACCAAATTTTATTGTATTGATTATAACCTCGTTTAATGAAATCCTCCAACATTTCCATATTATTATGCCGAATCATCTTTACCATAGTTCCTTGCAATTTTGCAAATTGAGAAGGATATTGAACACTATAATGCACTTGTTGATCCAGAATAATCAAATCATTTGATTCAACTATAGTCCCAATAATAGATTGATGAGCAACAGAAGTTGACGTATAAATAATAACAGGGCGATTATCAAAGATTCTACTAACTAAATTCTCTAATTCTTCAAGATAAGGTGCTTTTATAAAAGTTCTGGAAATTGAAAAATGCGACCCGTATTTATCCAATAATTCATGACTTTTAGCTAATATTTTGGGGTGTTTTTCTAATCCTAAATAACCACAGGTACCAAAATTCACTAATTCACGTCCTTTAATAGTAAATTTTTCACCATTAAAACTTTGCTCTTCAGAATTAATATGCATAATTCCTTTTTCCTTAGCTGCAGTAAAAATATAATCGACTACATCATAAGTGTTAGTGTGTTTAATTTTTGCCAAATCATCAAATATTAAAATAATTAACAAATAATTTCGTATAAATATTTTTTTTCAGGTTACCAAATAGGCATACTGAAAAATTAACACAAAACTATTCGGGGCAAAATAGCATTGATTTACCGTGATTTACACATAAGGTGTACATAATCAAATATAACAAAAAAAGGATAACTCATGAAGGAGTTGAGCTTTAAACCAAGTTTATTCCCTGTTTTTACTATCGATCCATATAGTTACAGGACCATCATTAAGTAGGGCTACTTTCATATCAGCACCAAATTCACCGGTTTGAACTTTTTTACCAATTTCTGATTCTAATTTTCGAACAAAATTTTCATAAAGCGGAATCGCAATTTCAGGTTTGGAAGCTTTTATATAAGAAGGTCTGTTTCCTTTTTTAGTGCCAGCATGAAGTGTAAACTGACTTACCACAATAATATCGCCATCAACATCTTGGACTGATAAATTCATCACATTGTTTTCATCACCAAAAATGCGAATTTTAGCAATTTTAGCAACTAACCAATCAATATCTTCTTGTGTATCGGCATCTTCAATACCAACAAGAACCAATAAACCTTTATTTATTTCAGCAACAATTTTATTATCTATAGTAACCGATGCCGACGAAACTCTTTGAATTACAACTCTCATTAACCTCTGGATTTATCACTATTCTTTCTGTCCTCGTCATAAATATCGGTACGGTAATGTTCGTCATCTCCTTCTAACAATTTAAGATAGCTATTGTAACGCGACCACGAAATTTCTTCTCTTTCTAAGGCTTCTTTTATAGCACATTTAGGTTCTTCCTTGTGAAGGCAATTATTAAACTTACATTTATCTTTCAACTTAAAGAACTCTGGAAAATAACCACTAATTTCTTCTTTTTCCATATCTACCACACCAAAACCACGAATTCCGGGAGTATCAATAATTTTAGCTCCAAAAGAAAGATCAAACATTTCGGCAAAAGTAGTGGTATGCTGTCCTTGCGAATGAGATTCAGATATTTGTTTAGTCTTTAAATTCAAAGTAGGTTCTATAGCATTCACCAAAGTTGATTTTCCAACTCCCGAATGCCCCGAAAACATACTTACCTTATCTTTCATCAAATCAATCAGCTTATCCAGACCTTTACGCTCTTGTGCGGAAACACGCAAACATTGGTAACCGATATTTTCATAAGTATATTGCAGGAACAACTGCTCATCCAAGGCTGCTTCATCAAAAGTATCAATCTTATTAAACACTAAAATAGCTTCGATGCCATAAGCCTCAGCAGTCACCAAAAAACGATCAATAAAACTGGTGGTAGTTGGCGGATTATTAATCGTTACCAACAAGAAAACAATATCAATATTAGAAGCAATGATATGGGTTTGTTTGGAAAGATTAACCGATTTTCTGACAATATAATTTTTCCTGTCCTGAATAGTATTAATCACACCTGTTATCTGGGCATTTGATTCTTCTAATTCAAAATCAACACGGTCGCCTACAGCGATAGGATTAGTACTTTTAATACCTTTCATCCTAAACTTTCCTTTTATTCTACACTCTACAAAATTCCCTTCATCGGATTTTACCGTGTACCAGCTTCCTGTTGATTTATAAACGATTCCTGTCATTTTCAGATTTTAGATATCAGATTCCAGATTTTAAATTAATCTAAAACCTTTGCAAAGATAAATGATTGTTTTTGGTATACTATTGAAAAAAGAGAGGTTTTTATATGCTAAAAAAAATCCCTTCAGCTTTTGTAAAGCCAAAGGGATTTTCATTTTATATTTCAAGTCAATTATCCGTTGATAATTTTCTCTTGGTGCTCAATACTCTCTTGGTGAATTGATTTGAATAATTTAGTGATAAATTCAGCAGACAATCCTTTCTTAGCTCCTTCTGCCACCATTTTCTCCTGAATTTCATTCCAACGAGTATTTTGCAGAACAGCTACATTGTTTTCTTTTTTCACCTGACCAATTTCGTCAGCAACTTTCATTCTTTTTCCTAAAAGCTCTAATAAATTAGCATCTAAAACATCGATATTAGCTCTTAATTTCGTCATTTTTTGTTCGAAATCAGCAGTATCACCGCTCACTTTTCTCACTTTTAAGTCTTTCAGGATTTGTTTTAACGCATCTGGAGTAACTTGTTGAGCAGCATCAGACCAAGCATTATCCGGGTCAATATGTGTTTCGATAATCATACCATCATAGTTCAAATCTAAAGCTTCCTGAGTTACTTCAAGAATCATATTACGGTTTCCTGTAATGTGAGATGGATCGATGATTAATGGTAAATCAGGGAATTTATTTTGCAATTCGATAGCAATTTGCCATTCTGGAATATTTCTGTATTTAGTTTTCTCATAAGTAGAGAAACCTCTGTGGATTACTCCTAAATTCTTGATACCAGCCATGTGTAAACGCTCAACACCACCAAGCCATAAAGCCATATCAGGGTTTACCGGGTTTTTAACCAATACAATTTTATCAGTTCCAGCTAATGTATCAGCAATTTCCTGAACTGCAAATGGATTAGCCGTTGTACGAGCTCCAACCCATAATACATCGATATCATATTCTAAAGCTAATTTACAGTGAGCCGCTGTAGCAACCTCAGTTCCCATCAACAATCCTGTTTCTTCTTTAGCTTTTTTCAACCATTTTAATCCTATTTCTCCAATTCCTTCAAATCCTCCCGGACGAGTTCTTGGTTTCCAAATTCCTGCTCTAAATACGCTTACATCAGAATTTTTCAATTCGTGAGCAATTTTTAATACTTGCTCTTCAGTTTCAGCACTACAAGGTCCTGCTATCACAAATGGATGATTCAATTTGAAAGCATCCAACCAATTTCTCATTTCTTTTGTGTTTTCCATCTTTTTAGTTATTTATTCTTTTAATTATGTGTTGTTATTATTCTTCTATTTTTTACTCTATTTTTTAACGCTTATTCCGTTTAGTATTTCTCTGATTTTATTTACGCTTGCCATTTCTTCATAAATTGCATTGTAATCATCCTGTACTAATAAATCTCTAAACTGAGTCAGATTCGAAATATATTCTTCTAATGATTCTAAAACCTGTGCTTTATTCTGTTCGAAAATTGGCGTCCACATCGCTGGTGAACTTTTAGCTAAACGCACCGTACTTTCAAAACCGGAACCCGCCATATCAAAAATATCCTGCTCGTGTTTTTCTTTATTAATCACTGTTTTTCCTAACATAAAGGAACTAATGTGCGATAAATGCGAAACATAAGCAATGTGTTTATCATGCGATTTTGGATCCATATAACGAATACGCATTCCCATAGCTTTAAACACTTCTAATGCTTTTTCCTGTAATTTGAAAGCCGTTTTTTCTACTTCGCAAATGATATTTGTTTTATCTCTAAACAAATTTCTCAAAGCTGCCGAAGGCCCCGAAAATTCCGTTCCGGCAATAGGATGAGTGGCAATAAAATTTCTTCTTTTAGGATGATTCGCTACCGCTTTACAAATTGGATTCTTAGTCGAACCTACTTCTAAAACAATGGCATTTTCTCCAACTAAATCCAATACTTTAGGCAATAAACTAATGGCAACATTTACAGGAACCGACACAATTACAAAATCTGCTTCCTGCAAATCTTCCATTGTAGCCGCAACATCAATAACTCCTAACTCTAATGCTTGCTGCAAATGTTTTTCGTTATTGTCTATTCCGTAAATAGTAGCTTCCGGATAAAGTGCTTTGATGTCTAAAACCATCGAACCACCTATTAATCCTACACCTATTACAAATACTTTCATTTTGTTAAAATCTATCTATTGCTTCCTGAACTTTCTCTTCTTTCACACATAATGCAAATCGAATATACCCTTCTCCATTAGAACCGAAAATAGTTCCCGGCGCAATAAAAATATATTTTTCATGCAAAATCTGATCGATGAATTTTTCTGCTGATGCTATTCCTTCAGGCAATTTTGCCCAAACAAATAATCCTACTCCTGCTGCATAAACGGTACAACCTAACTTTTCAGCTAATTGCTCTGTTAAAACACGGCGTCTTTTATATATTTCATTCATGGAATCAAACCATGATTGATCACTTTTTAATGCTTCGATAGCTCCTTTTTGGATTCCAAAAAACATTCCGCTATCCATATTACTTTTTACTCTTAAAACAGCATCGATAAGCTCCGCATTTCCTGAAACCATTCCTACTCGCCATCCCGCCATGTTAAAAGTCTTACTCAATGAGTTCAGCTCTAAAGCCACATCTTTAGCTCCTTCTACCTGTAACAAACTCATCGGATTGTCATTCAAAACAAAACTGTATGGATTGTCATTCACTAACAGTATATTATTTTTTTTAGCAAAAGCCACCAATTTTTCAAATAACTCTATACTTCCTCTGGCTCCTGTTGGCATGTGCGGATAACCTATCCACATTAGCTTCACTTTCGATAGATCTAATTTTTCTAAAGCTTCAAAATCAGGTTCCCAATTATTAGCTTCTGCCAAATCATAATAAACCGCTTCTGCTCCTACTAAATTCGTAACCGAAGTATAAGTTGGATATCCCGGATTAGGAATTAAAACCTGATCTCCTTCGTTCAAAAATGCCAACGAAATGTGCATGATTCCTTCTTTCGAACCCATCAATGGCAAAATCTCCGTATTTGGATTTAATTCTACCTGAAAATTATTCTTATAGAAAGCCGCCATACTACTTCTCAATTCCGGCAATCCCTGATAACTTTGATATCCATGTGCATTTTCATCTTGAATAGCCAATGCAACAGCATCAATAACAGCTTTCGACGGTGCCAAATCAGGGCTTCCAATTCCCATATTAATGATAGGTTTTCCCTCTGATGCCAATTGTCTCACTTCTCTCAATTTTGATGAAAAGTAGTATTCTTCAACTGTGTTTAATCTATTTGCTGTTGTAATCATTTTATTCTTTGCTTTTGAACTATTCTCGACTTTGCTCGAATTGACAATCTGCTTATATTTTTTACTCTTTTTTAATCTTCATTTATTAAAGGCTTGGTATTTCTATATTCTCCCAATACTTTAAAATATTCTGCCATAATTGACACTAACGATTTTGCTTTGGCGTAATCTTCATATTTTTCGAAAGTAACATCCACGAAAAAAGAATATTTCCAAGGTGTTTCAATTTTTGGCAATGATTGAATTTTAGTCAAATTCATTTTACAATCGCTCATCACATTCAAAACCGCTGCTAAGCTTCCACGTTTATGATCCAATTCAAATTTTAAAGAAGCTCTGTTTATTTCATTTTCAGGAACAAATGAATTCTCTTTATTAATAATAACAAAACGGGTCATGTTATTTTTAATCGTTTGAATTTTGGGAGCCAAAATCTCTAAACCATACATTTCAGCAGCTACTTTACTGGCAATTGCCGCAACTCCTGTAAGTTGATTTTCCTGAATTCTACGAGCCGTTTCAGCCGTATCCTTATCTTCAACCAATTTGATGTGCGGATATTGCTTCAAGAAATCCATACATTGCAACAATGCCATTGGATGCGAATAAACTTCTTTTATATCGGCAATACTTTGTCCTTTTAATGCCATCAAATTTTGATGAATCCTCAAATAATGCTCCCCGATAATATGTAAATCATTCTTATCAATTAACGCATAGTTTGGAATAATAGGACCTGCAATAGAATTCTCGATAGCCATTACTGCCTGACTTGATTTTCCTGACAAAAGACTATCTACCAATTCATCAAAAGACAAACACTCATCTACAACCACATCTTGATCATAATATTCCTGAGCCACCTGATGATGAAAAGAACCAACTATACCTTGTATCGCAATTTTTGTTTCCATTTATTCAAAAAAAAATCCTGATTTTCATCAGGATTGTATATTAGTTTTATTTGTTTATCTTATATTTTCAAATTACCATAGCACAATCCTTATCTCTCGCTAAAGAAATAAAAAGAAGTACTAAAATAGAAACGGTTATTTGACATTTTGATATAATTTGCTGTAAATATTTTTTTTTACTTTGCAAATGTAGAATTTATTTTTAATTCAGCAAAAAATATTTTGCATTTTGTACAAAAAAAATAAAGCAATACTTTTTCTGTTTATTTTTGCTTCAAATATCAAAGAAACATGTCAATAGAAGTAAAA
Source organism: Flavobacterium sp. GSA192 (assembly GCF_006386525.1). Lineage (NCBI taxonomy): Bacteria > Pseudomonadati > Bacteroidota > Flavobacteriia > Flavobacteriales > Flavobacteriaceae > Flavobacterium > Flavobacterium sp. GSA192. The sequence continues at coordinate 36,991 of NZ_VAHC01000004.1, forward strand.
AATATATCCAAAAGTTATGGTGACCAAAAGGCATTGGACAACATTTCGTTTTCTATACAAAAAGGAGAAATCGTTGGTTTCCTGGGACCAAATGGAGCAGGAAAATCGACCTTAATGAAAATATTGACAACTTACCTTGCTGCCGACGAGGGTACAGCCTTAGTAAACGGACAAGACATCAGCACTAATCCAAAAGCAGTTCAACTTTCTATTGGTTATTTACCGGAACACAATCCATTGTATTTAGATTTGTACGTGAGAGAATATCTCGCTTTTAACGCCGATGTTTACAAAATATCCAAATCAAGAATTGAAGAAGTAATCGAACTCACCGGATTAAACACCGAAAGTCACAAAAAAATAAGCCAACTTTCTAAAGGTTACCGTCAACGTGTAGGACTGGCTAATGCTTTACTTCATAATCCAGACGTATTGATTCTGGACGAACCAACTACAGGGTTAGACCCAAACCAACTTTTAGAAATACGCAACGTAATTAAAAACGCAGGAAAAGACAAAACCGTTTTTCTTTCTACTCACATCATGCAGGAAGTAGAAGCTATTTGCGACCGTGTCATCATTATCAACCAGGGAAAAATTGTCACCGATAAAAAACTAAACAATTTAATCTCTGCAGATAAAGAACAAATTATCGAAGTGGAATTTGATTACCAAATCGAAGAACAAGCTATTGCCAGAATTCCACATTTAAAATCATACAAAAACACTCATGATTTCTCCTGGGAACTCACATTTATAGCCGACAAGGATATGCGTCCTGCGGTTTTTGACTTTGCTCATGACAACGGTCTAAAGACTTTACAACTTAATCAGAAAAATAAAAATCTGGAAGCCGTATTCAGAGAGATTACCAAATAATTAAAAAAAAATCTATACAAAAAGGACACCAACCGCAATATCTCAGCACTGTCCTTTTTTCATAAGGAGGATTTACTCCCCTCCGGTAGTTTTCGCTTCTTCAAGAGTTTTCGTTCCTGCAGCTTTTGTAGACAACAAAGCAGGAACAGGATGCTGAACATTAGTATTTGGTGTAGACTGAACATCTGAAACAGCAGCATTTACAGCCGGCTTAGAATTTAATGGTGTACCTACAGCTATATCACAACGATGCCCTTTTTCCCCATGTGGCGGATTCATTCCTTCAGCAGTTACTACTTTAGGTGTGGACATTTTAGAGGTTATTGTCTGAGTAGCCTGAGGCTGAACATTCGTTTGACTAACAGCAGCAGCACTTTTATTTGAAGGACTATTTAAAGGAGCACCAACAGGGATATCACAACGGTGATTAGGCTGACCATGTGCAGGATTAACAGCTCCTACAACAGATGCAGAGGAAGCCGTAACAACATTATTTTCACGAAACAAATTATGCTGTTCAACTACCGGAGTTTGCGGACTATTAGCTGTAACCGTTTGTTGTGTAAAAGGCACTACAGCCCCATCCATAACTTGGGCTTTTTTACTATCATCATTTTTACAAGATGTAAAAGTTACAACAGTAGCTAAAAAAATATAATAAAAATGTTTCATCTTGAAAAAACTATTACAGTGAACTCAAATATAGCATTTTAACAGCTAAAAATCAAAATATTATCATTTCAATCTATATTACAGTATTAATATTGCCCCCTAATGACTTAGCCAAGTTATTATAAATAAAGAAACACAAAAAAAGCATCGCCTTATTAAAACGATGCTTTTTAAGTTTATGATTAAAAAATTAGAATTTAAAAGCCAGACTAACTAAAAAATTTATAGTTTTTTGCGGCATTCCAGTTGCATTCCAATATTTTTCATTTAAAAGATTATTTCCTTTTAATGCTATTCTATATTTTGGCTGATCATAAAATAATGCTGTATTCAACAAAGTGTATGACGGAAGAACAAATGTATTAGTTGTTTCAAACCAAGAATCACTAACATAATTCCCACCTACTCCAATTCCTAAACCTTTAATTTCCCCCTCTGGAACAGCATAACTTGCCCAAATATTAGCTACATTTTTAGGGCTAGCCGCAAGTGACTTCCCTAATAATGCGGTACTCGCTCTTGTATATTTATTTTCATTATAAGCATATCCGGCTACTATATTCAAACCTGGAATTGGATTAGCTATAAGTTCAACATCAACTCCTTTACTACTTTGGGTTCCGTCCTGAATAGTATAATTTGTTACTGCATCTTTATAATTAGAATTAGTGACTTTTATATCATAGTAACTAATCGATCCGCTGAGTTTATTATCTAAAATATCTACTTTAATACCCGTTTCCCATTGTGTACCATATTGAGAATCTAATTTCAATACACTATTATCGGGCTGAACAACCGGAGCTAAATTTGTAAAACCATTCATATAGTTTGCAAATACAGAAATCTTTCCTTCAACAGGTTGATAGACCAATCCAAATTTTGGCGCTAGAGAAGTTTGTTGATATGCGGTATTAGGTGCGTAAATCCCTGTTGAAACATTATAAGTCCCTTTGGTAGAAAATCTATCTACACGCAAACTTAACATTGCCATTAAAGATGGGGTCAAATTAACAACATCCGAAATATAAAATCCATAAGTCTCAGCTTTTGTATTACTGGCACTAAAACCTTTGGCATATGACAAATCTCTTATTTTTTCTGCATTAAAATCATTTAAAGGCTGATTCACATTGATCACATCATAATTTATACCAACAACTCGATTTAATTCATTATAAGCATTATTATAATCCAACCCAATTAACATTCTATTTCTAAGAGACCCTATTTTAAAATCTCCTATGAAATTCTGTTGTAAATGAATATTCCCAAATGTTTCTGGAGTTTGATTTCTAATAACCCTGGTTGCTGTAGAATCAGTCAAAACATTCAAATTTGTCCAAAGCAAGTGTTTGTAGTATCCCACTGAACTTAAAAATTTTGTTTCGGATTTCCATTGATCTGATATTTTATAATCTATTTGTGCTCCTAAATTATTTACTCCTATTTCTGCATCTACATCATTATTTATATAAGAACGATTATAATCAAATTCCAAATCCTCAAAACTTCTTGCTAAAACATTAGTTAAAGAACCTATTGAAATGGTAGTCATAGTATAAGCGCTTTTTGTAATATCTAAATCAACAGAGAACTTTAATCGATCAGTTACCTGATATGAAAAAGAGGGAGCAAAAACATAGTTTTTAGCATAGCCCTGATCTTGAAAAGAACCTTCAGATTGCCCTGCAACATTTAATCTTAATAAAGCCGTTCTTTCTTTATTTAACGGAGTATTTACATCTGCAGCAACTCTAGTGAAATTAAAACTTCCTGCAACAAAACTAACTTCTCCTCCAAAAACCCCAAAAGGTTTTTTAGTCACATAATTATAAACCCCGCCAAAAGAAGTATTCCTAGTCCCTCCAAACAGAGTACCTGAAGGTCCCTTAATAAACTCAATACTTTCCAAAATTGCTGGATTTAATGGATAAACCGGACTAGTATTCATACCATTGAGCATTCCACTTGTATTCGAAAACCCTCGCATCGTTAATCCCTGAGAACCACCTGCCGAATAATTAGGAACAGCACCCGGAACATTTCTATAAATATCAGTACGTTCTAAAACAATTTGTTCTTTCATCAAATCTTTACCCACTACATTATAAACTTGTGGGTTTTCGAGGTTTTTAAGCGGTAAACGAGCTATAGATTTAGTTTCTTTTTTTGCAAATTTATTTTTATTGCCATAAATACTTACCTCATTCAATTGAGTCAAATCTTCCATCAAAACAATATCATCTATAACGGTAATTCCTTCTGTTTTAACTTGAACATTTTTTTCTATTGTTAAATAACCTAATCTCCTAATCACAAAAACAGTTTGCCCGATTGATACGTTACTCAACTTAAAAACACCATTCTCATCGGTTTGTACTCTTTTATTCGTTTTTTTAAGCACAACTATTACAGCTTCTATTGGTTTACCTGTAACATCTTTTACAACACCAGAAACTACACCATTATTAGTTTGCGAATATCCAATTGACATGAAAAAAATTAGCAAAAAACTAAACCAAATATTATTTTTTCTCGACTTATATACACAAATACAATTCATTCTAATTATTTTTTAATTAATAAGCCGCAAAACTATAAAATAAAAAGAAAGCTACAAAATTATTTTTATTTATTCTAAATTAAAACAAATTAAAAGGGCGTAAAAAAACTCGTGTAATTTTATTCACACGAGTTTTATATTTATTTAAAACAGCTGACTTGCTATTTGATGAATATTATCTGATTTACCCATCGAATAATAATGTACACAAGGCACTCCAAATTCAATCAACTCTTTAGACTGTTGAACCGCAAACTCTACTCCAATCTGACGAACTGCTGCATTGTCTTTAGCGTTTTCAATAGCACTAATCAAACTTTCAGGCATATCCAACCAAAAAACCTGTGGCAATAATTGCAAATGGCGCTTTACAGCTACCGGTTTGATTCCCGGAATAATTGGCACCGTAATACCTATAGCACGGGCAGCTTCAACGAATTTAAAATAACGTTGGTTGTCAAAAAACATTTGCGTCACAATATAATCAGCTCCGGCATCTACTTTTTCTTTCAGTCTTTTCAAATCAGCCTCTAAGCTTGGTGCTTCGATATGTTTTTCGGGATAACCAGCTACACCTACACAAAAATCAGGTGCGTTTTGAATAGGCAATTCACCGTGCAAAAACTTCCCTGCATTCATCGCTTTAATTTGTTTAACCAAATCCACTGCATAATGATTCCCTCCAATAGTTGGTTCGAAATATTTCTCCCCTTTCATAGGATCACCACGAAGTGCAACCAAATTATCAATTCCTAAATATTGGCAATCTACCAATAAATATTCGGTTTCTTCTTTGGTAAAACCACCACACAAAACATGAGGAATAGCGTCAACACCATACTTATGTTGAATAGAAGCACAAATTCCCACCGTTCCCGGACGCATACGCGTAATTCTTCGATCAAAAAGGCCGTCTTTCTCGATATAAACATACTCTTCTCTGGAAGTAGTAACGTCTATAAAAGGCGGATTAAACTCCATCAATGGATCGATGTTTACATACAATTCGTTGATATTACTCCCTTTTTGTGGCGGGACAATTTCAAATGAGAATAAAGGTTTCCCTTTTGCTTTCTCTAAGTGCTCTGTTACTTTCATGTGTATTGTTTGTTGTTTATTGTTTGTTGTTTTCGTTCTGGTCTAAAACCATAAACGACAAACCAACAAACAAAAACGATCTTTTTAATCTGCTATATTAGGACTCAACCATTTCATGGCTTTGTCTGTTGAAATACTTCTTCGTTTAGCGTAATCAATTACCTGATCTTCTTTTATTTTTCCAAGTCCGAAATACCTGCTTTCCGGATTTGCAAAATAATATCCTGAAACCGATGCCGCCGGCCACATAGCCATACTTTCGGTCAAAGTTACTCCAATTTCCTCTTCTACTTTTAACAATTTCCAAATCGTTGGTTTTTCCAAATGGTCAGGACAGGCCGGATATCCTGGAGCGGGACGAATTCCTTTGTAATTTTCTTTGATTAATTCTTCGTTCGACAAAGATTCATCGGCATCATAACCCCAAAATTCTTTACGTACTTTTTCATGTAAATATTCGGCAAAAGCTTCAGCCAAACGATCCCCTAAGGCCTTAACCATAATCGAGTTATAATCGTCTAAATTATCACGATATTCATCAGCCCATTCATCAACACCAAAACCGGTTGTCACACAAAAAGCTCCCATGTAATCAATCACTTCATTGTCTTTTGGCGCAATAAAATCGGCTAATGCAATATTAGGTGCACCTTTAGTTTTTTGTGATTGCTGACGCAAAGTCAGGAATTTTTCTAATTCTTTTCCGCTTTCATCATACAATTGAATATCATCATCATTCACCTGATTGGCAGGAAAAACTCCATAAATCCCTTTAGCTGTGAATTTCTTTTCTTTCAAAATCACTTCCAACATCTCTTGTGCATCTTTAAACACCGAAGAAGCTTGCTCCCCTACCACTTCATCGGTCAGGATAGCCGGATATTTCCCATACAATTCCCATGTTTGAAAAAACGGAGTCCAGTCAATATAAGGAACTAAAACATCCAAATCTACTTCTAAACTTTTTGTCCCGATAAAATTAGGTTTCTTAGGCGTATAATTGGCCCAATCCAACTGTAATTTATTCTTACGGGCATCTTCAATAGACAGGAAATTTTTATCTCTCGAACGATTCAGGAACGATTCTCTAAAAGCATCATACTCTTCTCGAATGCCGTTCATGTAAGATTCTTTATTCTGATCTAATAAATTTCCAGCCACAGTAACCGCTCTCGAAGCATCATTTACGTGAATTGCAGTTGCACGATATTGCGGCGCAATTTTCACGGCGGTATGCGCACGCGAAGTGGTTGCTCCACCAATCATCACAGGAATTGTTAGATTTCTTCTATCCAATTCTTTGGCTAAAAACACCATTTCGTCCAGCGAAGGCGTAATCAATCCGCTCAATCCAATAATATCTACATCGTGTTCCAATGCAGCTGCAATAATTTTTTCTGGCGGAACCATCACCCCAAGGTCGATGATTTCGTAATTATTACAAGCCAATACCACCGAAACAATATTTTTTCCAATATCATGTACATCCCCTTTTACGGTTGCCATCAATATTTTCCCATTTCCTTCCTTATCTCCTGCTTGTTTACTTGCTTCAATAAATGGCAACAAATAAGCAACGGCTTTTTTCATTACACGTGCCGATTTAACTACCTGCGGCAAGAACATTTTTCCGCTTCCGAATAAATCCCCAACCACATTCATACCCGCCATCAAATTGATTTCGATTACTTCGATTGGTTTAGTTGCAGCTAATCTGGCTTCCTCAACATCTTCCTCAATAAATTGGTCAATTCCTTTTACCAAGGCGTGAGTAATACGATCTTGGAAACTACCATTTCGCCATTCCTGCACCGCTTTCTCATTGCTTTTACCTTCACCTTTTACGCTTTCGGCAAAATCCAACAAACGCTCTGTGGCATCGTCTCTTCTATCTAAAATTACATCCTCTACATATTCTAACAAATCCTTTGGAATGTCATCATAAATAGTCAACATCTCCGGATTTACAATTCCCATTGTCATCCCCGCTTTGATAGCATGATACAGAAAAACCGAGTGCATCGCTTCACGCACCACATCATTCCCACGGAAAGAAAAGGATACGTTACTCACCCCACCACTAATATGTGCGTGCGGTAAATTAGCTCTCACCCATTCGGTTCCCCTAAAGAAATCAAGAGCATTCAATCGGTGTTCTTCCATTCCGGTTGCCACTGGAAATATATTCAAATCGAAAATAATATCCTGAGGTGGGAAACCTACTTTATTCACCAAAATATCATACGAACGCTGGCAAATCTCTACTCTACGATCGTAATTATCTGCCTGACCTACTTCGTCAAAAGCCATAACAATCGCCGCAGCACCGTAACGCTTGATCAATTTTGCGTGATGAATAAACTGTTCTTCGCCTTCTTTTAACGAAATCGAGTTTACCACACATTTCCCTTGCACCACTTTCAATCCTGCTTCGATAATGTGCCATTTCGAACTGTCAATCATAATTGGCACACGGGCAATATCCGGTTCGGCAGCAATGAGGTTCAGGAATTTCACCATCGCGTATTCGCCATCAAGCATTCCCTCATCCATATTAATATCGATGATTTGCGCTCCTCCTTCTACCTGCTCTTTAGCAATACTCAACGCTTCGTCGTATTTCTCCTCTTTAATCAATCGAAGAAATTTTCTAGATCCTGTAACATTTGTACGCTCCCCAACGTTTACAAAAACGCTTTCGGGCGTAATAATCAAAGGTTCTAATCCCGATAAAACTAAATTTCTTCTTGGTTCTACTACTGCCATTTTTTTATTTTATTTTTTTCAACGGATTGAAATCCGTTGCTACAAAATTGGTCGTTCCTACGGAACTTTATTTTTTATTCGTCCAAGTCATTGCGAGGTACGAAGCAATCTCATCAAGTTACATTCGTTATGTGATTCCTCCTTCGTCGGAATGACAAAACTAGACTTTTATATTTTTATTCTCTTTGCGGGCACGGATTGCAAATCCGTGCTAGTTAATTAATTCAAATCACGTTGATAATTCCAAATTAAATTATCAAGTTTTTTAGGTGTAATATTAAAGCCATCCTTTTTTAATCGATTTGCGACTTCAACAAGAATAAATTGACAATCATTTAAACTTACTTTTTCACCTGAAATATTCTCTAAAAAGCGAACAATCATTCTGTCGGGTTTAATCAATTCGTCTGAACCTGCAAGCATAAAAAAGTAAGTCAAAGAAATTCCACTATTTTGCCCTGGTATTTTTTTAATTTCAATTTCAAATTGTTCATTAGTAATAATTTTATCAATATCACTTAATTTATCAATTTTAAATTTCTGTAAAATCTCCAAAAACAATATAACCGCCTCTGACTTTAAAATCCCATTTCTCGTAGAAGTTCTTTGTCTATTTTGATAAATATTTTCCGTTAACTCTTTAATAGATTCTTTCTTCATTAATCCCAAAAAATATGATGTTGGAATTTCTTCAGAATCTGAAAACTTATCTATTTTAAAATGATTACAAAAGCGATTTATCGTATTTTGAACAATTTCATATTTTACTCCAATTGAAAATATAGAGTCAATAACACATAATGGTAAGTGACTATAGTAATACTCGGCTGGGAGTTCGTACTCCTTTTTGTCTGCAAAGATCTCATTACAAAATTTTGTCGCTTTTTCTATTATTTCTTTATTCATATTCAATTATAAAGAACTAAACATTTTACAAACTCGCCGTTGAAACTCTCGGCTTATATTTTGCCGCAGCTTCTGCAATCAAACGAATATGATCCGGTGTTGTACCACAACAACCGCCAATGATGTTTACGAGATTATCGTCTAAATATTCTTTGATAAAAGCTTGCATTTGCTCTGGTGTTTCGTCATATTCTCCAAAGGCATTTGGCAATCCGGCATTAGGATGTGCTGAAATATTGAAAGAAGTATTATGTGACAAAGTCTGTAAATACGGTTTCAACAAATCGGCTCCTAAAGCACAATTGAAACCTACACTCAACAATGGGATATGTGATACCGAAATCAAGAACGCCTCTACTGTTTGTCCCGAAAGTGTTCTTCCAGAAGCATCGGTAATTGTCCCTGAAACCATGATTGGAATATCAATATTGCGTTCGTCTTTTACTTCCTCAATAGCAAAAAGTGCTGCTTTAGCATTTAGCGTATCAAAAATAGTTTCCACTAAAAGCAAATCACAACCACCATCCATTAAAGCTTCTACCTGTTGTTTGTAAGCAATACGCAAATCATCAAAAGTTACGGCTCTGTATCCCGGATCATTCACATCAGGAGACATACTTGCTGTTCTGTTTGTTGGCCCGATTGAACCGGCAACAAAACGAGGTTTGTCCGGATTTTTAGCAGTAAACTCATCGGCTACCTGACGGGCAATTTTTGCCGACTCATAGTTCAATTCGTAAACCAAATCCTCCATATGATAATCGGCCATACCGATGGTTGTTCCTGAGAAGGTATTGGTTTCCACAATATCAGCTCCAGCCTCAAAATAAGCGGCATGCACTTCGGCAATGGCTTTAGGTTGGGTCAGTGACAACAAATCGTTATTCCCTTTTAGAGAATGTGGAAAATCCTTGAAACGTTCGCCTCTAAAATCTTCTTCCGAAAAATTATAGCGTTGCAACATGGTTCCCATGGCTCCATCGAGAACGAGTATTCTTTTTTTGATTTCTTCTTGAATGCTTGGCATAACTTATTTTTTTGCCGCTAAGGCACTAAGGCACTAGCTTTTGTTTTTTATTTGTTTCCTTAAAATCACTACTGTAACTCTCTAGCCCCGGCAGTAGCGACATCTTTGTGGGGCGGGCGTTTATGCCCCACAAGATACAGCGAATGGCGGGAACTAATTCCCTTAAAAACACCTAATGCTGTGCTCCTGATATTTTATATTTTAGGAAATGCAAAGTAAAGCAATAGCCTTACCACTTGCAAGTGATAAGGCTATTTATAATTGTAAACAACTGAGTGTTTTAGTTTATCGCTTTTACGACTGCTTTTGGCGCTTCTTTACGGGTTCCGTCAAATCCGTCAACTCCTGATACGGTTGTGTATTTCAACACATAACGTTTTCCAGGATTGATGATTTGGTATGCCGCCTGACACATTAAAGTTGCTTCGTGGAAACCACAAAGAATCAACTTCAATTTCCCTGGGTATGTATTAATATCTCCAATAGCAAAGATTCCAGGAATGTTAGTTTGGTAATCCAAAGCATTGTTTACTTTGATTGCGTTTTTCTCAATTTCTAATCCCCAGTTTCCGATAGGTCCCAATTTTGGAGTCAATCCAAAAAGTGGGATAAAATAATCACAAGGAATATTACGGTGTGCTCCGTTTTCGTCCAAATCAATAGATTCTACGTGCTCCGCTCCGTTGATTCCAACTACCTCAGCAGGAGTAATCATGTGGATTTTCCCGGCATCTTTTAATTCCTGTACTTTTTCTACTGAATCTAAAGCACCACGGAATTCATTACGACGGTGTACCAAAGTCACTTCAGAAGCAACATTAGACAAGAAAATACTCCAGTCTAAAGCTGAATCTCCACCACCTGCTATAACCACACGCTTGTTTCTGAATTCTTCTGGGTTTTTAATAAAGTATTTTACTCCTTTATTCTCGTAAAACTCAATATCCTCGATTAAAGGTTTTCTAGGCTCGAAACTTCCTAATCCTCCAGCAATAGCAATTACTTTAGCATGGAATTCAGTCCCTTCGTTAGAAGTTACAATAAAACTTCCGTCCTCTTGTTTTACAATAGTTTCAGCACGCTCTCCAAGTGTAAAACCTGGCTCGAATTGCTTAATTTGCTCCATTAAGTTATCTACTAAATCTCCTGCCAATACTTCTGGGAATCCAGGGATATCATAGATTGGTTTCTTTGGATACAATTCGGCTAATTGTCCACCCGGCTGAGGCAAAGCATCTAAGATGTGACATTTTAATTTCAATAAACCTGCTTCAAAAACGGCAAATAAACCAGTTGGACCGGCTCCTATTATAAGGATATCTGTTTCTATCATTTTTTATTTATTTATAATCATTCTTAATAATTGCAAAGAAACGAAAAAAATCAAATTTACCACATGATTTCTGTCATTCGTTTTCCGCGAATTACACTTTTATTCTTTATTTTTTAATGATTGAGTAATCTCATTCATTTTTTGAACCTTAGCTTCAAAGTCCCCTTTTAAAGTATTGCGATAATCATTGAGGTTTTGAACCATTTGATTAATATCTTCCGGTATTACTTCCTCAAAAAACTCTCTCAATCGTTTAGCGGTTGTAGGGGATTTTCCATTGGTGGAAATAGCAATTTTGACATTTCCTTTGGTTACAATTCCTCCTAAATAGTAATCACATAAATCAGGTGTGTCGGCAATATTGCATATTAAATATCTTTTTCGGGATAATTCGTATACGCTTTTGTTGACCTTCAAATCATCTGTACAGGCAATTACCATGTTGCGCTTTTTCAGCATTTTTTTCTTGAACTTTTTGTTAGTCAGTTTTACCGTAGGATGACTTTCGGCCAAAGTGACTAATTCATCAATAAAACGCGTTGCAACAACCTCAACTTTTGCATTGGGACTCGATTTGAGCAAAAAAGACAGCTTTTCTAACCCCACATTTCCTCCGCCTACAATAAGCACACTAAGGTTATGCAGCTTTAAAAAAATCGGATACAATTCGTTACGCTCCTGGCTATTTGAATCCTTTCCTGCTATATCTTTAATTTCACTCATCTTTTTTGAATTATGCTTTAGCTAAATCTTGCTCTCTGTAAGCTTCTAATTTTGCGAAAAAAGAAACCGCTTCTTCAATATATTGTTTTGCAAAAGCTTCAGAAGGCTCATTTTTATTGATTTGGTAAACTAATTCTCTGAAAGAAGTTCCTAATTCAATTTTGTTTCCTTCAACAAAAACAGTATCGAAAGAATCGATAATTCCTGCGTGTGTATTTGTTTTTTCTTTCTCAGCCAATAACAATGCTTTAGCACCGTTAACAAATCCTGCGTAAGCTAAGTAAATTGCATCTGACCATTTTTGCTCCTCTAATAATTCCTGAGCAGAAGTTATTTTGTCTTTAGCTTCAAATAACAAAGTAGCAACTAAGTCGATTACTACACCGGCACATTCTCCAACACCTACTGCTTTCACATAGTTATCAGCATTACCCCAGTCAACAAAATCTTCTTCGGTAAGATTAGTTACATCAGCCAACGGTTTTAAGAATTCGTAGAAATACTTCTCTCCGTTAGCATCATAGTAATCCAAGAATTTAGCTCCGTTAGCATTTGCTTCAAAATCATTTAAGATTAAACGCAAAGCCTCAGGTCCACGACGGCTAGGGATTTTGATAACTTTATCGGCAAAACGACCGTTTCCGTTTCCTAAAATTCCACCACCTAATAATACTTGTAATGCCGGAGCAACTAATTTCCCTGAATTGATTGACATTCCCTGGAAACCAATTTCAGCCATATTGTGTTGTCCACAAGCATTCATACAACCACTAATTTTGATTGCAATTTCCTGGTTGTTTGCAAATTGAGGATATTCAGTTTTTAACACTCTTTCTAATTCGTCAGCAATACCTGTACTACTTGCGATACCTAAGTTACAAGTATCAGTACCCGGACAAGCCGTGATATCTCCAATAGTATTGTAACCCAAAGAAACCATATCAAGTTTAGCTAATTCCTGATAGAAGAATGGTAAATTTTCTTCTTTGATATTACGAATCACAATGTTTTGACGTAATGAAAAACGCAATTCATTAGCTCCGTAATTTTTTATCAAATCAGCTAATAATCTGGCTTTATCAGTATAAAAATCTCCTAAAAGAACTTTTACACCAATAGCTACATAACCCGATTGTTTTTGAGCAATAACATTTGCTTTTTTCCAGGCTTCATAAGCAGCAACATCTTCGATAGTAACCGTTGGTACTTCTAATAAAGGCTCAGCGATTGGTCCTTCAAAAGCAGTAGTGTCAATTTCATAACTATGAAAAGGCAATGCTTTTTTCTCTTCGTCAACTAAACGCAAGAATTCGTCACGACCTAAATCTTTGATTAAGAATTTCAAACGCGCTTTTAAACGTTTAGCTCTTTCACCGTAACGGTCAAAAATTCTGATTACTCCTTCTGCGGTTGGAATAATTTGGTCAACCGGTACAAATTCTGAAAGCAATTCGGCGTGAGAAGGTTGAGAACCTAATCCACCACCTAACATTACTTTGAAACCTTTTTGCCCATCTACAATTTTAGGAATAAATCCTAAATCGTGTAAATAACTCAAAGCAGAATCTTTCTCTGATGAAGAGAATGAAATTTTAAATTTACGTCCCATTTCCTGACAGATTGGGTTACGCAACAAATATTGAAACAAACCGTGTGCATAAGGAGTCACATCAAATGGCTCATCAACATCTACACCTGCTAATTCACTTCCGGTAATATTACGAACTGTGTTTCCACAAGCCTCTCTTAAAGTAATATCGTCTTTAGCCAAATCAGCCCAAAGTTCAGGAGTTCTGTCTAAACTCACATAGTGAATTTGGATATCCTGACGTGTTGTAATATGTAAACGTCCTGTTGAATATTTATCTGAAACTTCAGTAATTCTTTTCAATTGCTCGCTGGTCACTTTACCATAAGGTAATTTGATACGAATCATCTGAACACCTTCCTGACGTTGACCGTAAATACCACGCGCTAAACGAAGACTACGAAAACGCTCATCGTCAATTTTTCCACCACGGAATGCGTGTATCTTTTTTTCTAAATCGATAATCTCTTTTTGGACAATCGGATCCTCTATTTCTGTTCTAAAACTTTGCATCTTTTTTTTGCTTTTTGCTATTAGTTATCAGCTAACAGCTTGTAATGGTTATATCTTATTTATTTTGCATAAGGCTAAAAGCCAAAGGCTATCTAATAAACCCTACTCCTGCCGTTGTATTTGTTGAAGCATCAATTAAAATAAACGCTCCGTTTGACTTGTTATCATTGTAAGCATCAAAATACAATGGCTTACTCAATTTGATTGTTACCTCTCCAATTTCATTAATTGCTAATTGAGATGCAGGAGTTGTTCCTGAATAATCAGTTGCAATAACATTTTTGACACTATCTACTTTTGCCAACACTCTGTTAGTATTGTGTTGAATTAAATATTTAGTTCCCGCAACTAATTTCTTGCTATCCATCCAACAAACTGTCGTAGTGATGTCTTTCTCAACTCTAGGCAATTCATTCGATTTTACAATCATATCTCCTCTGGTTACATTGATGTCATTTTCTAACTCAATTGTAATTGAAGACCCAGCAACAGCTTCATCATATTGCTGATCAAAAAAGTGAATATTAGTCACTTTAGATTCTGTTAAAGAAGGTAATACTGTTACAGCATCTCCTACTTTAATATTGTTTCCGTATAATTTTCCGGCATATCCTCTGAAGTCATGATATTCTTCCGTTTTTGGACGAATTACTGTTTGAACCGGGAAACGTGCTTTCCCTGTATCATAAATATCTTTTGACTCTAAGGCTTCTAAATGCTGCAAGATAGTTTGCCCGGTATACCAAGGCATTTTTCCTAATGATTCCACAACATTATCTCCTGTTAAGGCACTCAATGGAATATAACTTACGTTTTGTTCCTTGTATGAACTCTTAGCATTCAATGCCTGGAAATCAGCTTTGATTTTATTGAAAACTTCTTCTGAATAATCAACTAAATCCATTTTGTTAATCGCTACAATCACATCTTTAACTCTCAATAAATTATTGATAAAAAAGTGACGGTATGTTTGCTCAATTACTCCTTTACGGGCATCAATCAAGATGATAGATACCTGAGAAGTCGATGCTCCTGTAACCATGTTACGGGTATATTCTACGTGACCCGGAGTATCGGCGATAATATAACTTTTCTTAGCAGTAGAAAAATAAATATGAGCCACATCAATAGTAATTCCTTGCTCACGCTCAGCAACTAATCCGTCAGTAGCCAAAGAGAAATCTAAATAATCATACCCTTTTTGTTTACTGCTTTTTTCAATTGCTTCTAATTTATCTGTAGTCAATGATTGTGTATCATACAATAATCTACCTATTAATGTACTCTTTCCGTCATCTACACTTCCTGCTGTTGCTATTTTTAAAACTTCCATTCTTGTTTTGTTTATTATTTTGTAGTTGTTTGTTTGTGGTTTATATTATAAACGAAAAACGATCAACTATTAAAAGTATCCTTGTTGTTTTCTTTTCTCCATTGCTGCTTCCGAACGTTTGTCGTCAATACGTGCACCACGCTCAGAAATAGTAGAAGCTCTGATTTCGCCTACTACCTCAGCAATTGTTCCTGCATAAGATTCTACCGCAGCAGTACAACTCATATCTCCAACAGTTCTAAAACGTACAATTCTTTCTTCAACTTCCTCATCTTCATCTTGGTAAACAAAAGGAGAATGTGACCAAATCATACCATCTCTAACAAAAACTTTACGTTTGTGAGAGAAATAAATAGATGGAATTTCAATTTGTTCTTGTTCGATATAACTCCAAACATCTAATTCTGTCCAGTTTGAAATTGGGAACACACGTACGTTTTGACCCATTTCAATTTTTCCATTTAACAAATCGAACAATTCAGGACGTTGATTTTTTTCATCCCATTGACCAAAATCGTCACGAACTGAAAAAATACGTTCCTTAGCTCTTGCTTTTTCCTCATCTCTACGTGCTCCACCAATACAAGCATCAAATTTGAATTCGTCAATAGCATCTAAAAGCGTAGTAGTTTGCAAACTGTTTCTACTAGCATATTTACCTGTTTCTTCAACTACTTTTCCTTCATCAATAGCATCCTGTACATTACGAACGATTAACTCTAAACCTAATTCAGCAACTAATTTATCTCTAAATTCGATAGTCTCAGGAAAGTTATGCCCTGTATCCACGTGCAACAATGGAAAAGGAATCTTAGCAGGAAAAAACGCTTTTTGCGCTAATCTTACCAAAGTAATCGAATCTTTACCACCTGAAAAAAGCAACACAGGCTTATCAAATTGAGAAATTACTTCTCTGAATATGTAAATCGCTTCGCTCTCTAAAGCATTTGTTTTTAAAACTGAACTCATTTTTTTTATTTAAATCTATTGAATTAACTTTTTTTCTTAATTATTTCCCGTGTAAACCACATTCTTTATGGCTTTGTTCCCAATACCATCTTCCTGCTCTAATATCTTCTCCTTCTACAATGGCTCTGGTACAAGGGGCACAACCAATACTTACGAATCCTTTTTTGTGCAAACTGTTTTGTGGCACATTATGATCGTCAATATATTTTTGTACTTCTTCCAATGTCCATCTCAACAACGGATTGAATTTTACGAGGTCAAAATTAGCATCATATTCAAACAAATGCAAATCGCTTCTGTTTTCTGATTGCTCCGCTCTTAAACCTGTTATCCAAAGCTTATTCCCGGCCAAAGCTTTTTTAAGCGGCACTACTTTACGAATAAAACAACATTCTTTTCTGTTTTCAACCGACTCAAAGAAACTATTAGGTCCTTTTTTCTCCAATAATTCCTCCACCGCCTTAGCTTCAGGAAAATACACTTTTATAGGTGTTTTGTATTTCTTTTGTGTCCTATGAAAAACATCATAAGTCTCCTGAAACAAACGTCCTGTATCCAAAGTAAATATGGTTACAGCCGCATTGCTTTTATTAATTAAATCAGTAATCACCTGATCTTCCTGACCAAATGACGTAGAAAAAACTACTTTATCTTTGTATTCATCAGCCAAAAAAACCAGTGTTTCCTCAATCGAAAATCCTGCTGTTTTTTCTAATAAATCTTTTACTATTGCTTCACTCATTATTCTATTTTTAACTCAACTTCCCAAAAAAGAGGAAAGTCTTTATTTTATTATTTTACAAAAACTTCCACAAAGTTTTTAAACTCAATATTATAATTAAAATTCCAACAAAAATCATCATTGGTTTTCGTTGAATCTTATTAACTAAATAGGCAGCAATTGGCGCTGCAATTACACCACCTAAAATCAATCCAATAATCAACTGCCATCCTTCTACCCCTCCAAAAATCATAAAGGTAATTCCGCTGGCAAATGCTACTGCAAATTCAGCTGCATTCACCGACCCAATAGTATAACGGGGATTCCTTCCACGACCTAATAAAGTAGAGGTTACAATAGGCCCCCAACCACCGCCGCCAATAGAATCCATAAAACCGCCAAAGGTAGCTAGAAATCCTAATTTTTTAGTCTTCTTTTTTGTTATATTTTTCTTTAATGCTTTTGCAATAATAACAACCGCTAAAATCATCATATAAACCGAAATATAAGGCTTAATCACATCGCCATCAATCACATCCGATAACAAATAAGCTCCGGTAATTGAACCTATCACACCGGGAATTAAAAGATTTTTCAATAATTTTTTATTAATATTTCCAAATCTATGATGCGAAAGTGCAGAAGCTCCGGTGGTAAACATTTCAGCCACGTGTACTCCGGCACTGCTTATTGCCGGCGGAATCCCATAAGACAACAAAAATGAAGTTGAAGTTGCCCCATATCCCATTCCTAATGTTCCATCCACTAATTGTGCAAAAACACCAATTGCAAAAAACACTAAAAACTCCTGATTAAATCCTCCAATAAATCCATCCCAGGAAAACGCATCGTGATGCTTGTATATCAAAACACAAATAAGTCCAATTAATAATGCAACCGGAACAATAACCCACAATCGATCTTTTAAATCAAATTCTGATTTTGTAACCTCATTATTCTTTTTTGAATCCAAACTCATTTTTATTTTAACATTAAACAATCTTATTCCTTGACAAGAAAAAAAATTAAAATTTTATTCTTTTAAAATCCATTACCCTATCGGTTTAGTAGATTACTCCGCAAAAATACTACTTATTTCTAAATTTCAAAACATATTTTACTGTTTTTATAGTTAAAAGAATCAAAAACAAAACTTTAAAACATTAAAAATCAGTAAAAAGCTACTCAAAAGCATTTTTAAAAAACCTAAAACCATTTCCTGTAAAGCAAATCCATTTTACAAACTTTTAAATTTCAGTATCTTAGCATCTAATTAAGAACAAAATCATTCAAGGCAAAAAACAAATTCTACTATATCCATAGGATTATTGTAAAACAATTGTACTTTTGCAAAAAAATATTTTTATGGATTTTGAAATAGGGCTTATAGTCGCAGGTTTATTTGTTGGTTTTGTAGTAGGTATGACAGGTGTAGGAGGCGGTTCGTTAATGACTCCTATCTTATTATACTTTGGTATTCCGCCAACAAAGGCTGTAGGTACCGATTTATTATATGCTGCATTCACAAAAACCGGGGGAATCCTTGTACATAATAAAAAAAGCAATGTCAATTGGGTTATAACAGGCTGGCTTTCATTAGGCAGTATTCCGGCAGCCCTATTAACTTTATGGATTCTACACAATATAAAAGCTGATGTTACTGCAATTAATGCCGTAATAAAATATAGTTTAGGCTGGGCATTATTATTTACTTCGGTAGCCATTCTATTCAAAAAGAAATTGCTGGACTTTTCTCAAAAACATGCCGGAGATAAATTCCACAGCCAAAGCAAAACTCAAAACATGCTCACTATTGCTATAGGAGTTTTACTGGGAGCTACTGTAACACTTACTTCGATTGGTGCCGGAGCATTGGGTACGGTGACATTATTCTTCCTTTACCCACTTCTGCCAACTCCAAGACTTGTAGGAACCGAAATTGCGCATGCAGTTCCACTAACACTCGTAGCAGGATTAGGACATGCTTCAATGGGAAACTTAGACTTAGCCTTATTGGGTCAATTATTAATGGGATCTCTTCCGGGAATTTATATGGGAAGTATGTTGAGTGGTAAAGTACCTGATTTATTCCTTAGAAATGCAATTGCGGTAATGTTGTTTTTTGTAGGATACAATTTGATCTTCTAAAGACAACAAAATAAAAAATATTAAAAGCCCCTTTCATTGTTCATTCAACGAAAGGGGCTTTTTAAATATGACTGTCAAAAAAATTAGAAAGCAATATCAGCCAAAGAATTATTCTCTAAAACCATCAAGGTATTATCTCTAATCTCAGTCATCAAACGACGCGCTGCACAAGTCTTTTCGTCTTCACAATCATCGCATCTTTCATAAAAATTATGACTCGCACAAGGCAGCAAAGCAATTGGTCCTTCGAGAATACGATACACCTTTGCCATACTAATCTCTTTAGGATCTTTAATCAGATAATAACCGCCGCCTTTTCCTTTTTTAGCACCTAAAAACCCTGAATTGCGAAGTAATAATAAAATACTTTCCAGAAACTTAATCGAAATATTTTCACTTTTGGCAATATCAGCAATAGCAACCGGCGTTTGATCTTCCTGGCGCGCCAAAAAAGTCAATGCTTTAATTCCGTATTTTGTTTTCTTTGAAAGCATTATGATTTTTGATTGATGATTAACGATTGATGATTTTTGATTTATAAAAAACTAAAACACACTTAATAATGACAAAAATATATTATTTGACCTAATAAACATAAAAAAACGATTTTTGATTTACAGAAAATCTGCAATCAAAAATCGTTAATCTTTATTCTGAAATCTTTAAGAAAGTGCCTGCTCTAAATCGGCAATTACATCTTTTACCGTTTCTAAACCAACAGAAACACGCACCAAACCTTCGGTAATCCCAACTGCCAATTTCTCTTCAACAGATAATTTACTATGTGTAGTCGAAGCTGGATGTGTTACAATAGTTTTAGCATCTCCAATATTAGCCGAAAGCGAACATAATTTTATTTTATCCAGGAAAGCACGACCTGAATCAATACCTCCTTTAATTTCAAAAGCAATAATATTACCACCTAAAAGCATTTGCTTTTTAGCTACTTCATATTTAGGATGCGATTTCAGGAAAGGATATTTCACACTATTTACATTAGGGTGACTTTCTAAAAACTCAGCTACTTTCAAGGCATTTTCGCAATGTCTGTCTACACGAAGAGATAAAGTTTCTAAACTCTTAGACAAAACCCAGGCATTAAACGGCGACATTGCCGGCCCTGTATTTCTTGAGAAAAGATAAATCTGACGAATCAAATCGGCTTGACCAACAGCAACTCCCCCTAAAACTCTTCCCTGGCCATCCATCAATTTTGTTGCCGAATGCACTACAATATGAGCACCATATTTTATAGGTTGTTGAATATAAGGCGTTGCAAAACAGTTGTCCACAATCAAAATCAAATTGTGTTTTTTAGCAATATTCCCTAACAATTCTAAATCAATAACATCAACACCTGGATTTGTTGGTGTTTCTACATATAAAATTTTAGAATTTGGCTGAATAAAACTTTCAATTGTTTCCGGTTGATTGATATCAAAATACGAAGTCGTAATATTCCATTTTGGAAAATAAGTCATAAACAACGCATGTGTAGAACCAAAAACACTTCCTGCCGAAACAATATGATCTCCTGAACTCAACAAAGCCGCAAAACTAGAATAAATCGCCGCCATACCGGTAGCAAAAGCATAACCTGCCTGAGCACCTTCCATAGCACAAACCTTATCTACAAACTCAGTTGTATTGGGATTAGAAAAACGACTGTAAATATTACGTTCTTTTTCTTCCGTAAAAGAAGCTCTCATATCTTCAGCATCTTCAAAAACAAAGCTTGAAGACAAGAACAAAGGCGTTGAATGTTCCTGATAATGTGTTCTATCTATATGTGTACGTATGGCTTGGGTTTCAAAACCAAATTCTTGTTCGTCCATTTTTTTATTCTTTTTTTACACGAATTGCACGAATTGCACAAATTCATATTGTTTTAAATTTAACCAAATTAAACTAATATGAAAATCAGTTTAATCTTTATTTTCTATTTTAATTATTTCGCTAATTCTACTCCATTCAAAATCACTTTGTAATGGATGGTAGCTGTAGGTTCTACAGTCTTAGAAACCGAGCAGTATTTTTCGAAAGACAATTGTGCTGCTTTAGCCGCTTTGTCTTCTTTAATATTTCCTTCCAAAGAAAATACTACATAAATATTTTTGAAAGGTTTTGCTTCACCTACCTGCACACGCTCGCCTTCAACCTCAGCTTTGAACGAAGTAATTTCCTGACGTTGTTTTTTCAGAATCGAAATCATATCAATTCCGCTGCATCCAGCTACACCCATCAAGACTAATTCCATTGGGCTTGGCCCCATATCATTTCCTCCAAAATCCGGACGCGCATCTACATTTACAATATGTCCTCTTTCATTTTTTAATTGAAAATGGAAGTTTTCGTTTACTCTGTCTAATGTTATTTTCATAATACTATTTATTTATGGAACGCGGATGAAACGGATTTCAAACGCGGATTTTTGTTTTTTTTATAATCTGAAATCTAATCCCGATAACTATCAGGACTGCAATCTAAAACCAACTATCCTTTATCCGATAATCTCAAAATATCCCCGAAAACGCCTCTCGCAGTCACAGCAGAACCTGCTCCTGCTCCCTGAATAACAATCGGTCGGTCGCCATAAGATTCTGTGTAAATTTCGAAGAAAGAATCAGAACCTTTTAATCCGCCCAAAGCCGTATCCGAAGGAACAGAAACTAATTTTACTTCTAATATTCCTTTGTCATTTTGCAAATCACCAGACAATTCACCTATGTATCGCAATACGTGATTTGGTTTTTGTTCGCTTTTTATTTTATCATAAATTGGGTCGAACTCTTTTAATTTTGTCAGGAAATCAGTGGCACTTCCTTCGCGTAAATGTTCCGGAATTAAATTCTGAATTACAATTTCTTCAAATTCATTTTGCAAATCCAATTCTCTTGCCAAAATCAATAATTTTCTACCTACGTCGTTTCCACATAAATCCTCTCTTGGATCCGGTTCGGTATAACCATTATCAATTGCTTCTTTCAATATGTCACTAAACGGAACATCTTTAGCAGAAAAATTATTGAATAAATAACTCAATGTTCCTGAGAAAACTCCTTTAATCTTAGTGATATTTTCACCCGAAAGATGCAATAATTTTATCGTATCAATTAATGGCAAACCTGCACCAACATTGGTTTCATACAAATAACTCTTTTGATTTTCGGCCAATACACTACGCAATTGTTTGTAAAAACCATAACTCAAAGTATTCGCTACTTTATTCGAAGAAATTAAATCAAAACCATTTTCAACCAAAGGAACATAATTTTCTACAAAAGTAGCACTAGCCGTATTATCCACCGCAATTAAATTCTCTAAATGATGCTCATTGGCGTAAGCAATAATATCATCAATAGTATAAGAGAATCCGTTAGTTTGAATTTCGTTAATCCAATTTGGCGTTACTCCGTCTTTATTCAGTAAAACACTTTTAGAATTTGCAATGGCAAAAACATTCAATTTGATGTCTTTTCTTTTCTCAATAGCAACCGCCGATTCTAAAATTTGATTAATCAAAGTTCCCCCTACTAATCCATGACCAAAAACGGCAATGTTGATTTTTTTAGAAACTCCAAAAATCTCCCCATGAATAACATTTAATGCTTTATTCAGTTCTGATTTCTTAACTACCAAACTCACATTTTTCCCAGTAACCGTATTATTGAAAAGAATAGGAACAATTTTGTTTTTAATCAAAGCCGTGTAAGGCTTATAAAAAGTACTTAAATCTTGTCCAATAATCGAAATTACCGAAACATCATCGGTTACTGAAATTTTATTAACGTCTTTAGAATAGAAATCATTTTCAAATTCTTTTTCTAATTCAATCATAGCTTTTGTAGCCTGAGATGCCGCCACCACTAAGCCAATTCCTCTTTCAGAAGAACCTTGGGAAATAATACTTACACTGATATTATTATCGCCCATAACTTTAAAAATACGGGCATCAACTCCGGTTTTCCCTAGCAAACCTCTACCTTCAAGATTCACTAAAGCTACATCTTCTAAAACTGAAAGTGTTTTAATTCCTGCATTTTTAGAAGTTGCCGTAATTAAAGTTCCTTCGTTTTCATGATTGAAAGTATTCAATATTCGCAATGGAATATTTTTTTCTAACAAAGGAATTATCGTTTTTGCATGCAAAATAGTAGCTCCAAAATTAGCCAACTCATTCGCCTCATTAAAAGTCAAATGGTCTATTTTTTTAGCATCAGCAACTAAATCCGGATTAGCTGTATAAATACCATCCACATGCGTATAATTCTGAAG
This sequence comes from Flavobacterium sp. GSA192, assembly GCF_006386525.1. Taxonomy (NCBI): domain Bacteria; kingdom Pseudomonadati; phylum Bacteroidota; class Flavobacteriia; order Flavobacteriales; family Flavobacteriaceae; genus Flavobacterium; species Flavobacterium sp. GSA192. The sequence continues at coordinate 60,508 of NZ_VAHC01000004.1, forward strand.
CTCTTTAGCATTCAAATAATTAGCTAACAAAGAAGCCGTATAATTACTTCCGTTGCGTCCTAAAGTAGTGGTTACATTGTTATTGTTAGAACCAATAAAACCGGTTACAACATTCACTACCGAACCTCCGTTTTCTTTAAAATACTGAATTACATTTTTCTTCGAAATTTGTTCCAATGGCTGTGCATCTCCAAATTTTGAATCTGTTTTTAGAAAAATTCTCGAATCAGCAAAACGGGCATTAACTCCTTTTTCGATTAAAATCGCCGTTAATAATTTAGCGGAAAGCAACTCTCCAATCGAAAGAATTTGGTCTTTAATTTTAGAACTGTAATCGCCTATCAGACTCACACCTTCGAATAATTTATCCAAAACAGCAAATTCCTCAGACAAATCGACTGTTGAATATTCATCTTGCTGGTATTTCTTAAATTCATCGAGTAAGGTTTTATAATCGGCATTTTTAGATGCAACTGCTAATATTTCTTCTAACTCATCGGTAGCATTTCCACGTGCCGAAACAACAATGGCTATTTCTTCTCCTTTATTTACTTTATCTGTAATAATAGAAACAACTTTATTGATTCCTTCACCATTTGATAAAGATTTACCTCCAAATTTTAATATTTTCATGTAATTCTATTTTGTGTTGCTACTAAAAAACAGGAGCAAGCAAGTTGTTTAATTGTTCATATTCTATCAGGAAAGCATCATGTCCGTGAATGGATTCTATTTCGTTATAAGAAACATTTACGTTATGCTTTTTCAACTCCTGATAGGTTTCTTTATTCTCTTTTGCGGTAAAAAACAAATCTGAATTGATACCTATGATGTGTATTATTGCTTCTATTTTTGAAGCAAAAACTTCAAAAGAATCACTATTTCTGGTTACATCAATCGTTTTAAGCAATTGATTCATCATTTTATAAGAAGCCAGCTGAAAGCGTTTTTGCAATTTCTTACCATGATGCAACAACCAACTCTCAATATTAAATATAGCTAATTCTTCATTAATGGTTCTGTCAAATTTCATCTTGAAAGATTCCGGAGTCCTGTAACACAACATCGCATGAATTCGGGCATCTTCTATTGGATTAGACGAATTTTTCAAAATTTGCTCTTGCAAAAAACAATTCGCAATCAGCCAATCAGTCGATTTCCAATCGGTTGCAATAGGAATTAAATGCAACGCCAACTTGGGCTCTAAAGCGATCATTTCCCAGGCAATTCCGCCACCTACAGAGCCTCCAATAACGGCATACAATTGCTGAATTTTAAGTTGCTTAACTCCTTCGATAAAAAGCTTTGCAACATCTCTGGCATTAAAATCCAAATAATTTTCTACAATAGTACCATCAAATCCATTTCCGGGAACATTAAAAGCTAAAATGCTGTATTTATTGGTATCAATAGTTTTATTTTCTCCAATTAAATCATTCCACCATCCCGCTGAACCAATAACCTGAGAATTTCCGGTCAAGGCATGATTAACCAAAACAACAGGTGCTGAATTCAATTCAGGACCAAATGACTGGTAACTTAAATTTAAAACAGGGTATAATACACCACTCTCGGTAGTGAAATTTTGAATTATAATGTGATTGGGTTTATTTTCCAATTTCAAATCTTTAAATAGGATTGATTATGGAAATATTAAAAAGAAAGCTCAAATAAACCAGAAGATTTGCATTGTTATCTTTTCCGCCATGGCGGATAGAATGTAGCACCTTCTTCGACAATCGAAGGGTTGCTAAGGCATCATCGGGTCTAATCCCTCGTCCTTTCTTTATAACATTTCAATATGCTTACGAACTTTAAAGTGGCAAAGTAACCACTATTTTTTCAAACAAACAAATTTTGCTGATTATAGATTCAAACCAGCATAAACATAACAAACAAACGCAAGTCATAACTGAACACAAAATCCAGAAATCACCTGCGTTTGAAACCTATATTTACAAAACTATACTTAGATGAACAGTGTTTCATTTTCTTTAGAATACATCATAAACGTTAATGAATTGGCCGCTTTCTTTTGGTCTTTGAAATTTGGATCCAAATTAATCCCAAATCTGGCATTTGTCAATTCTACTCTATTTTCTTTTTTCTCAATGTTAGTACTCCTTATATTCCTTATAAGTTCTAACGCCCTTGTAATCATACTTTTTGTGCTCATGATGTTTGAATTTAATTAATTTAACTTTATTGTTTGTTGTTATTTTGTTTTACTTTTTTCTATAAAAAAACCCTTTTGGAGTATCTACCAAAAGGGTTTATATTATTATAAACGATACTTTTGGAAATCAACAGACCAGTAACTTTGCGCAAGACATAGAGACTGTTGTAAACTGTTTATTTTTCTTAATATTAATAGTAATCATTGTAATTCTTATTGTAATTGAATCTTATTTTAATTATTTGTTTTCTAACAAAAAAGCCTCCTGATTTCTCGGGAGGCTTTTGCTATATTTTTAATCTTATTTTGAATAAAAAAATTAAGCTATCGCACTCCCGCCGATTTCCTTCGCTTTAACCATCGATTTTTTACAAATAATAAAATTCATTTCTTGTTTTTATTTAGAGTCACAAATATACAAATTAATATTTATGACTCATTAATATTTTGAAAAAAATTCCGCTAATTACATTAATTAACAATTAATTATGCTTTTTAACATCATTTTTTGACTCAGACTAAAAAAACAAATCAAAAAAGAGCCTTTTCTCCAAGATAATTTAAAAAATTAACTCCATTCCGCTCTCCTGATTTGATATGTCAAAGATATAACCGAAAACACAATTAAACATTAACCCTGTTTTAAATTAATGTTACTATAAAGTATCGAAAACAGCTTTCAAATCGGCTTTTAAGTCATTGATATCTTCCAAGCCCACTGACAATCGAATTAAATCTTTAGAAACACCAGAACCCAACTGTTGTTCTTCCGATAATTGTTGGTGTGTAGTACTAGCCGGATGGATAATCAAGGATTTAGTATCACCAATATTAGCCAGCAACGAAAACAATTTTGTTTCATCGGCTACTTTTTTAGCTGCATCAAAACCTCCTTTTAATCCAAAAGTAAGCAATCCACTTTGTCCATTAGAAAGATATTGCTGCGCTAAATCATAATATTTACTTGATTTTAATCCCGGATAATTTACCCAGGCTACCTGATTTTGAGATTCTAACCATTTTGCTAACTCCAAAGCATTTTCGCTGTGTCTTTGAATACGCACTGATAAAGTTTCTAATCCCTGAATAATTTGAAACGCATTAAACGGACTCAAAGCCGATCCGTAATCGCGCAATCCTTCAATTCGAACCTTGGCAATAAAAGCTGCCGCTCCCAAAGCATCGTGATACACTAATCCATGATAACCCGCATTAGGAGTCGTAAATTCAAGGAAACGTCCACTGCTCCAGTCAAATGTTCCCGCATCAATAATAGCTCCACCTAAAGAAGTTCCATTACCTGCAATATATTTAGTCAAAGAATGCACAACAATATTAGCTCCATGTTCTATTGGACGCAATAAAGCAGGCGAAGCAACGGTATTATCAACCACTAAAGGCACTTTTAACGCTTTTGCTTCTGCCGAGATTGCTTTTAAATCCAAGACATCTAATTTTGGATTCCCTAAACTCTCTACAAAAAACAATTTTGTGTTAGCTGTGGCAGCTTTTGCAAAATTAACCGCATCTGAAGGATCTACAAAAGTGGTTGTAATTCCTAATCGTGGTAAAGTTGAATTGAACAAATTAAATGTTCCTCCGTACAAACTACTGGATGCTACAATATGATCACCGGCTTTAAGTATAGCCAATAAAGCTGTAAAAATTGCTGCTGTTCCCGATGCAGTAACCACAGCCGCAATCCCTCCTTCTAAAGCAGCCAAACGCTGTTCTAAAATATCATTGGTAGGATTATTTAAGCGCGTGTAAATATAACCCGCCTCGGCTAAACCAAATAAATTAGCCGCGTGTTCCGAATTATTGAATACATAAGAAGAAGTCTGATAAATAGGAACAGCTCTCGTTCCTGCGTGTTTTGTTACGTCATGTCCAGCATGTAAAGCATTTGTTTCAAATTTTAATGTACTCATGTCTATTTTGTTTATTATTAATTATTTAAAAAAAAGCCTCCCAATTTCTCGGGAGGCTTTGCTAAATTTATATTTTCAAGTTTAAGCAATAGTGTACCCGCAGAATATATTCTGTTTCTTGTTACACATCATCGCTTTTACTGTTTTCATTTTCTAAAAATTTGAAATCAAATTTACGTAAGTATTTTTCTAAATTGCAACTATTTTTAAAATAAATTAACATTTAAAACCAAGCAGTTTTTTAAATTAAAAAATTTAGTTCATATTAATTTACATTTCAAAAATGGTTTCATACCTTTGCACCTCAAAATACAAGAGGAAAAATTTGAACTGATTGCAACCTCTTCATAATGAAAGAACTTCATTATGAATACTGAAAAATTTCAGTAGAAAAAAATGCTAAAGCAGAAACCCTCCTTTAGTCTTTTTTGCAATTCTTTTTCCTCGCTTAATTTTAAACAAATTATATATTATGGCCTATTTATTTACGTCAGAATCTGTGAGCGAAGGACATCCAGACAAAATTGCAGATCAAATTTCAGATGCGTTAATTGATAATTTTCTGGCATTTGATGCTGATTCAAAAGTAGCTTGCGAGACTTTAGTAACTACTGGTCAGGTTATTTTAGCCGGAGAAGTAAAATCGAATACTTATTTAGACGTTCAACAAATTGCTCGTGATGTAATCAAAAAAATTGGATACACTAAGAGTGAATATATGTTTGAAGCTAATTCTTGCGGAATTCTTTCAGCTATTCACGAACAATCAGCCGATATCAATCAGGGTGTTGACAGAAAAAGCCCGGAAGAGCAAGGTGCGGGAGACCAGGGAATGATGTTTGGTTATGCTACTAACGAAACTGAAAACTACATGCCATTGGCGTTGGATTTGTCTCACAAACTTTTAATTGAGCTTGCAATTTTAAGACGTGAAAACAACGAAATCACTTATTTACGTCCGGATGCAAAATCTCAGGTTACCCTTGAATACAGTGACGACAATACACCAATTCGTATTGACGCGATTGTAATTTCTACACAACACGACGATTTTGACGAAGAAGCTACGATGCTTGCTAAAATCAAAAAAGACATTGTTGAAATTTTGATTCCGAGAATTATTGCTAAAAACCCAGAGCACGCTCACTTGTTTAACGATAAAATTAACTACCACATCAACCCAACAGGGAAATTTGTAATTGGCGGACCTCACGGTGATACCGGACTTACTGGTAGAAAAATCATTGTTGATACTTACGGAGGAAAAGGAGCTCACGGTGGTGGTGCTTTCTCAGGAAAAGATCCAAGTAAAGTTGACAGAAGTGCCGCTTATGCTACCCGTCATATTGCTAAAAACTTAGTTGCTGCGGGTGTAGCTGACGAAATTTTAGTTCAGGTTTCTTACGCAATTGGTGTAGCTCAACCAATGGGAATTTTTATCAACACTTATGGTAAAGCAAAAGTAAACCTAACTGATGGTGAAATTGCTAAAAAAGTAGAAGCTATTTTTGATATGCGTCCGTATTTTATCGAACAACGTTTAAAATTAAGAAACCCTATCTATAGCGAAACTGCTGCTTACGGACACATGGGACGTACTCCTGAAGTAGTTACAAAAACTTTCTCAGCTCCGGGAGGTGAAGAAAAAACAGTAACTGTAGAATTGTTTACATGGGAAAAACTAGACTATGTTGACCAAATTAAAACAGCTTTTGGATTGTAATTATCCGTTACCCTCATAAAACTAAAGCCATTCGAATCCGAATGGCTTTTTTTAATGCTTTTAATTTGCAACAACAATAAGGAAACGGCTCTAATCTTGAAAAATGATTTGACAAACCAACACCAAATTAGCAAATAATAAACTCATTCCCGAAACAAGAATAATTCTATTTGCAATTTTTCGAGAAAACATCTCAAAAAAACCTTTAATACCAAATACCACAAAGGTAGTAAAGGAAATGAAAATTAAAATTTCCAAAAATAAATTGAATCCTAAGAACGTATTTTGCGCTTCTTTTAAAGTACCGCCTTTGAACAAAACAGCACCGTCAAAACAAATCACAAGAACAAATGATATTGCCAACGCAAAAAACAACCATCTGAGTTGAACCGTTAATTCCTTATTATCCATTGCAAGTAAATTCATTTGGTAAAATTGAGAAAAATTATCTTACACAACAATACCCACTTTCCGTGATTTTTTGAATTAAAAACTCACAAAAAAACAAAACAATAATAATTGAAAATTAATTTCAGTTTCAACTTAAACACCATTATAGTATATTTGTCAAAATTTAAAAAATGTCAAAAAACATCACCCCTTATAAAGACTCTGAATTAGGAAAAAAAGAACAGGTTGCAAAAATGTTTGATACTATTTCCGGAAACTACGACAATCTGAATCGTGTTATTTCTTTTGGCATTGACGTTAAATGGAGAAAAAAAGTTTTAAAAATAGTTGCTAATACAAATCCTGAAACCATATTAGATATAGCCACAGGAACTGGCGATTTAGCTATTTTAATGGCAAATACCAGCGCTAAAAAAATCACTGGATTAGACATCTCGGCAGGAATGCTGGAAGTAGGAGTAAAAAAAATTGCTCAAAAAAACCTATCCAACACTATCGAAATGATTTTAGGCGACTCTGAAAACATACCTTTTGAAGACAATCATTTTGATGCCATTACCGTTGCTTTTGGGGTTCGAAATTTTGAAAATCTGAAAAAAGGATTAGCCGAAATATTACGTGTATTAAAGCCCGGAGGAACTTTTGTGATCCTGGAAACATCAGTACCGGACAAAACTCCTTACAAACAGGGTTATCATTTTTACAGCAACAATATCCTTCCTATTATAGGTAAATTATTCTCAAAAGATAATGTTGCTTACGGTTATTTATCAGAGTCTGCAGCTGCTTTTCCTTATGGTGAAGCTCTAAACAATATTTTAAGAAAAATTGGGTTTATAGATGTAAAAGCAATGCCGCAAACTTTTGGAGTCGCTACCATTTATGTTGCATCTAAACAATAACCTAAGTTGAATTGAAAATGAGAAAAATCGCCGTCTTTAACTTATTACTCATACTGTGTTTAAACGGATATTCGCAGTCTAAAGGTATGTTTAGTAAAGACCCGATTATCAATTTAGAAAATTTTCAAAAACAACGTTTGTATTTTGGCTACTATTTAGGCTTTAACTCATTCGATTTTAAAATAGATTATAAAACAGTAGCCCCTGACATTCAGGTAGAAAAATCTACCGGATTCAATGTAGGCGTTGTTGCCGATTTAAAACTTCAGGAATACATCAATCTTCGTTTTGAACCCGGCTTATATTATACTAAAAGAACACTACATTATCCTAATTTCACAACAGAACTTGATGCCCTTAGAGAAGTAAACAGCACCTATATTCATTTTCCTTTGTTATTAAAATTTTCAGCATTGCGCACAGGAAACATCCGACCATACCTTGTGGGCGGAGTATCAACCACGCTCAATTTATCTGGAAATTCAAAATCCATAGACGATAATGAACAACAAAAATTTAGAGTAAAACCCTGGAGTACCAATTATGAATTAGGATTTGGCATTGATTTTTTCTCGGAATATTTTATATTCTCACCCTCTATTCGTGGCTGTTTTAGCCTTAAAGACGAACTCATTAGAGACAACAATCCTAATAGTCCGTGGACAGGAAATATCGAATCACTTAAAAGCAGAGCCATCTTTATTAACTTTACTTTTCATTAAAATTGCTAAGCTAAATTTCGTTTAAATTCACTTAAAATAATTGCAGTTGCAGTAGCTACATTCAAACTTTCTGTTTTTTGTAAATCGCCAAAACGAGGAATCGAAAGTCGGTTTTTGATTATTTTTTCAATTTCTTCCGAGATACCATTGGCTTCATTTCCCATAATAATGATTCCTTCCTGAGGCAAAATGTTCTTATAAATATTTTCGCCATCCATAAAAGTACCAAAAACAGGCAATTGGGTTTGAGTAATATATTCGGCTAAATCAACATAACTCACATTTACTCTGGTTATAGACCCCATAGTTGCCTGAACTACTTTAGGATTATAAATATCCACTGTTTCTTTCGAACAAACAACTTGTTTGATTCCAAACCAATCGCACAAACGCAAAATAGTTCCTAAATTGCCCGGGTCTCTTATATCATCTAATGCTATAATTAAGCCCGAATTACTAATTTCTTTTTGCTGAGGGATTTTAAAAACAGCCAAACAACTGTTAGGAGTTGCTAGTGCGCTAATTTTTTTCAAATCATTTTCATGGATTAATGATTTTTTAGCAGCGGGAACTTCTTCAAAATCAAACTGGGTAGTATATAAATGCTCTAATTCAAAATTAGACTGCAAAAGCTCCTGAATTAGTTTTACACCTTCAGCAAAAAATAATTGATTGTTAATTCGATACTTTTTTTGCTGTAAACTAGTTATAAGTTTTATTTGGTTTTTACTAACCATAAAAATATGTACTTTTGAATTAAATATTTTAGACCTCTTGAAAAAAATTTCAACAAAAATATCACTATTTATTCTAATAGGAATAATTATATCTGCCTGTAACGCCGAAAAAAGAGTTCCTGACGGCAAACAACTACTTACGAGCAATCAAATTTTAGTCAACGGCAAAAAAACCAACGACGAAGACGTGTCCAACCAATTGTACCAAAAACCCAATAGTAAGATACTCGGTTATCGTTTGCGTTTGAATTTATATAATTTAGCAAATCTAAATCCTGACTCGACCTATCAGGGAAAGTTTACCAACAATCCGGGAAAATACGAGCGAAAAGCAAAATGGCTTTCGGCAAAACAAGTTGATCGGCTCGGACAATCCTTTTGGCATCACGGAATTCATGATTTTTTAAAAAAAACCGGAGAAGCTCCTGTAATTATTGATTCTGTCAAAACACAAAAATCGCTTTCGAGACTTCAATATTATTATTTTAACAATGGTTTTTTTAATGTCGAAGCAAATTTCGAACAGGATACCCTGAGCTTAAAAAGAGGAAGAATAAAATACAATATTACCACTAACAAAGCCTATATTTTAGATTCGATAAAAACCAATATCAGTTCGCCCGACCTGGACTCTTTGTACAATAACAGTAAGCAAAACGCACTTATTAAATCTGGGAATCAATACAAGACAATCGATTTTTCGAATGAAAAAAATCGTATTGCCAGCTATTTTAGAAATCACGGAGCTTATTATTTTCAACCCACAGCTGTTGTTTTTGACATTGATACTATTGGTAAAAAAAACAAAGCCGATGTAACTATAAACATCAGCGACTACAGCTATCAGGACAAAGATTCAACAAAAACAGAATCTTTTAAATTATACAAAATAAGCAGTGTTGACATCTACACCGATTATTTACCTAACACCAGTAAACAAAACATTACCGACAGTATTTCCCATCAAAACTTTAATATTTACAGCCGAGGGAAACTACGCTACAAACCGCACGCCATAACAGATGCTATTTTTATCACTAAAGGAACTTCTTTTGCCGATTACAAAACAGTACTAACATCCAGATACCTTAATAATCTTAAAGTTTTCAATGCTCCGAGCATACAATATGAAGTAGATAAAAAAGACACACTTCACAATTCGCTTATTGCAAAAATTTATTTAACACCCAGAAAAAAATATAGCTTTGGATCATCTGTAGATATCATGCACTCAAACATTCAGGACATAGGAATCTCATTTAGTCCATCATTAACTATTAGAAATATTTTTAACGGTGCCGAAACATTAGAAGTCTCAGTCCGTGCCAATATTGGTTCCTCAAGAGATTTAGCTAATCCTAATAACCAATTCTTCAACGTGTCAGAATATGGAGTCGATTTCAAACTAAATTTTCCAAGAATATTTTTGCCTTTTCCTACCGAGAAAATTATCCCAAAAAGCATGATTCCGTCTACCTTAATAGGTCTTGGTTATGCTACCCAAAGGAATATTGGATTAGACAAAGAGAATTTCACAGGAACTTTTTCATACAATTGGAATCCGAAGAGAAATAACACAGCCCGTTTTGATCTTTTCAATATTCAGTATGTCCGTAACTTAAATTCTCCAAATTACTTTAATGTCTATGGTTCGTCTTATGATGCACTAAATGAAATTGGAAAAACATACAACACCAACCCTGAGTATGTTGACAACAACAATAACTTAAAAATTGAATCGGGAACTAATGGTTTTATCAACGATGTTTTAACAGGAGTAACAAATTTACCTACAAATGATTTTAATGAAGTAAAAAGCATCGAAGAAAGAAGAGTGCGATTAACCGAAAACGATTTTATTCTTGCAACCAACTTTAGTTTTAGCAAAACAACAAAAACAGATTTAGCCGACAACAATTTTTATCTTTTTAAAACTAAAATCGAATCGGCAGGTTCTTTATTATCCTTAATTGGAAATGCTACAAACCTAAAGAGAAATCAAAACGGAAACCGCGAATTATTCAATCTGGAATATTCTGAATACATCAAAACCGAATTTGACTACATCAAACACTGGGACTTAAATCATGAACGAGTTATAGCAGTACGAAGCTTCTTTGGTATTGCAATCCCATTTGGAAATTCTGATTATATTCCGTTTTCCCGAAGTTATTTCTCAGGAGGTTCTAATGACAATAGAGCCTGGCAACCTTATAGTCTCGGCCCAGGAAGTAGTGGCGCAACAAATGATTTTAACGAAGCCAACATGAAAATTGCCATAAGTGCCGAATATAGATTTAAAATTCTGGGCGATTTAAAAGGAGCTTTATTTGCCGATGCCGGAAACATCTGGAATGTTTTTGACAATGTAACTGATGAAAAATCAACTTTTAAGAATTTTTCAAGTTTAAAAGACATCGCATTGGGCTCAGGATTCGGTCTTAGATATGATTTAAACTTCTTTGTCGTTCGCTTTGATTTTGGTTTTAAAACCTATAACCCAGCCGAAGAAACTGCAAAAAAATGGTTTAGAGATTACAACTTTGCCCACTCCGTTTTAAATTTTGGAATAAATTATCCGTTCTAATCCTAATAAATTCTTATTTTTGCGGTCTTAATCTAAAAACAAAAAATCTAACTAAAAACAAAAAACAAAATGGGACACAACATTAAGCCTGGTGTAGCAACTGGTGACCAAGTACAAGAAATATTTAATTATGCCAAAGAAAAAGGATTTGCACTTCCTGCTGTAAACGTTACAGGATCTAACACAATTAATGGTGTACTTGAAACTGCTGCAAAATTAAACGCACCAGTTATCATCCAATTCTCAAACGGAGGAGCACAATTTAATGCGGGAAAAGGACTTTCTAATGCGGGAGAAAAAGCAGCTATCGCCGGAGCAATTGCCGGAGCAAAAAGCATCCACACATTAGCAGAAGCTTACGGAGCAACTGTAATTTTACATACTGACCACTGCGCAAAAAAATTATTACCTTGGATTGACGGTTTATTAGACGCTTCAGAAGAACATTTTGCTGCAACTGGAAAATCATTATTCAGTTCGCACATGATTGATTTATCTGAAGAGCCAATCGAAGAAAACATCGAAATTTGCAAAACTTACTTAGAAAGAATGAGCAAAATCGGGATGACATTAGAAATCGAACTTGGAATTACAGGTGGTGAAGAAGATGGTGTTGACAACTCTGATGTTGACAGTTCAAAATTATACACTCAACCGGAAGAAGTAGCTTATGCTTACGAAGAATTATCTAAAGTAAGTCCAAAATTCACTATCGCTGCTGCTTTTGGAAACGTTCACGGTGTTTACAAACCAGGAAACGTAAAATTAACTCCAAAAATCTTAAAAAATTCTCAGGATTTCGTTCAGTCAAAATTCAACACAGGACATAACCCGGTTGATTTTGTTTTCCACGGTGGATCAGGTTCTACTCTTGAAGAAATCAGAGAAGGAATTAGCTACGGAGTTATCAAAATGAACATTGATACTGATTTACAATTTGCTTTCACTGAAGGAATTCGTGATTTTATGGTAAACAATATTGATTACTTAAAAACTCAAATCGGTAACCCAACAGGTGCTGATGCTCCAAACAAAAAATATTACGACCCAAGAAAATGGTTGCGTGAAGGAGAAGTAACTTTCAACGCAAGACTAGAGCAGGCTTTTGCTGACTTGAACAACGTTAACACACTATAAGTTGGAAGTTAGAAGTTAGAAGTTGGGAGTAATCTTCCAGCTTCCAACTCCTAGCTTCAAACCAAAATTAAAAAATTATGGCTTGGTTTAAAAGACACGAAAAAGGAATTACAACTCCTACCGAACAGAAAATGGACGTTCCAAAGGGACTTTGGTACAAATCTCCAACAGGAAAGATTATTGATGCCGAAGAACTGGAACGTAACTTATTTGTAAGCCCTGAAGATGGTTTTCACGTAAGAATAAGTAGTGCTACTTATTTCGAAATCTTATTCGACAACAATGAGTTTACTGAATTAGACCCAAACATTACTTCTAAAGATCCTTTGAACTTTGTGGATACAAAGAAATATGCAGATCGTTTGAAAGATGTAATGGAAAAAACCAAACTGAAAGACGCTGTGCGTACCGGAGTTGGTAAATCCAAAGGGAAAGATGTAGTAATCTGTTGTATGGATTTTGCCTTTATCGGAGGATCTATGGGAGCTGTAGTAGGTGAAAAAATTGCCAGAGGAATTGATTATGCTATCAAACACAAATTACCTTTTGTGATGATATCAAAATCAGGAGGAGCCAGAATGATGGAAGCTGCTTATTCATTAATGCAATTGGCTAAAACATCGGTAAAATTGGCTCAGCTTTCTGAAGCAAAATTACCTTACATTTCTTTGTGTACTGATCCAACTACAGGAGGAACAACGGCTTCTTACGCTATGTTAGGAGACATTAACATTGCTGAACCTGGTGCCTTAATTGGATTTGCCGGACCTCGTGTTGTTAAAGATACCACAGGTAAAGATTTACCGGAAGGTTTCCAAACTGCTGAATTCCTTTTAGAACACGGTTTCCTTGACTTTATCACGCCAAGAAAAGAATTAAAAGACAAGATTAACTTGTATATTGATTTGATTCAAAACAACGAAATTAGATAATTTTCGAATTGCTATAAATACAAAATCCCATCCCGATTGCTATCGGGATGGGATTTTTTTTATCTTTAATTCAAATCTTCGAATATGAAAAGAATAATTATAGGCTTTATGATTTGTTTGCTTTTTTGGAATTGCAATAAAAAGAAAGAGAATAAAGAAGTAAACATACTTTATATAATTTCTGAAAAAGACAAAAAGTTTTTGACTCATTTACAAAAACAAAATATACCTCCACCCTTACCTGAATTTTATTTTCATAATCAAATAATTATAGATAAAAATGGCGATTTCTATTTTTATCAAAAAGAAGCTATCCCGTGGCATTGCATCGAATCAGAAACAGACACAATTCCTGACTTTATTAATCTCAAACCCATTGAAATCATCAAAATACCTAATAATAGCTGCGTAGACTTTATTAAACTAAACATTTCCAACAAGGCGGAACGTCAAAGACAAATTATTATCGCATCTGAAAAAGACACTATTAACAATATGAATTTCAATAAAATATTAACATTTTTAAACAATTCCCTATCAAGTAAAATAGACGCTTTTAAAATAAGGAGAACGACACAAGAAGAAGATACTGTTCTAAAATACAAGAAAAACAATGAATATTATTTTTCAGATAGCATCAAATGGGATAAAACTAAAATCAAATTTTATAAATAAAAAACACCCCATACCAACATACAAATCTCTCGAAATAGGACGAAATTAAATCATGAGATTGCTTCGTTCCTCGCAATGACTATGCGGAAAAATCTAAAATCTAAAATCTGCATTCTACAATCTAAAATCACATCCCCGTCCTAATGGCCTCCACAGGATCTAGCCTTGAAGCTGAAATAGCTGGTAAAATCCCGGAAATCAATCCAATAATCCCCGCTAAACCAGCACCTAAAAGAATATTATCCAATCCTAATACAAATTCGAAATCCAAAGCTTTAGTCAAACCAAAGGCGATTCCCCAAACCATTAACAAACCTATCAAACCACCGATAACCGATAAAATTATGGCTTCAAACAAAAACTGAAACAGGATAAATCGATTTTTAGCTCCTAATGATTTCTGAATCCCTATTAAATGGGTACGCTCTTTTACCGAAACAAACATAATATTGGCAATCCCGAAACCACCTACCAAAAGTGAAAAACCGCTTATCACCCAGCCTCCTAATTTCATACTACCAATAATCCCATCAATAAAATCAGTAAACCCGGAAAAAACATTGATGAAAAAATTGTCAATTTCGCCGGCTTTAATTCCGCGATAAGCACGTAGTTTTTGCGATATTTCCGCCTTATATTCCTCCATATCTACCCCATCTACCGGTTTGAAAATGATAACATTAGTTAGCGAAGTATTATTATCTCCAAATTTTTGTCGAACAAAATTAACCGGAATAAACACCGCCGAATCATTACTATCTCCAAAAAGTCCTGCTCCTTTTTTCTTCAAAACCCCAATTACTGTAAAACGCTGACCATAAAGCCGTACATCTTTCCCAATAGGATTAGCATCTTCAAACAAAGAAGTTGCAATTTCGTTTCCTAAAACAATAACCTTAGCTCCCGAATTAGCCTCCGATTCAGTATAAAATCGACCATCCTGAAACTCAAGTCCCTGAATATCTATAAATTCATGAGAAACCGGAACAATATTTACGTCGCTCACCAGCTTAGAATCGTATTTTATAGTCTCCCCTTTAGTAAAGATCTGGTATCCCAATTCAGCGGTATTGTTCATTGCTCCTTTCAAATAAATATATTCATCGTATTTTACATTCGGAAATTGCTCCCTCTTCCAATTTGGAATATCTGTAGGTCCAAAAGAAAATTTCATCAGGTAAATCGTATTCTTATCCAAACCACTTAAATCATTGCTAATTTTTCTATCCAAAGAATCTACAGCGGCCAAAACAGCTATGATGGAAAAAATTCCAATAGTTACTCCAAGCAAAGAAAGAAGTGTTCTTAACTTATTATTTCGCAGTGCATTTAACGCAAAAGCAAAACTTTCTTTCAATAATCGAAGATATAACAACATAAAATCTATTTTTAATAAGGTAAAATTCTGTAAATAATATTCAAAATCCTAATATAAATTTCTTTTAACACAATAAAATCCAGCTATTTCGCCATCTTCTTAAAAAAGCACAATTAAATACAAATTATCTCATTTTAAGATAGCTTAATTTTCACATTAAAAAACTATTTTTGCACTTTATAATTAAAACTATACATGAGCACATCTAAAACAATTCAGTCTGCATTAATTTCGGTTTTTTCGAAAGAAGGTCTTGAGCCTATTGTTAAATTATTACACAGTCAAAATGTTACTCTTTATTCAACAGGAGGAACTGAAGACTTTATAAAAAATTTAGGCATTCCTGTAGTTGCTGTTGAAGACATTACTGCTTTTCCTGAAATTTTAGGTGGACGTGTAAAAACGCTACATCCAAAAATTTTTGGAGGAATTTTGAACCGTCAAGACAATGAGAGTGATGTTCAACAAATGAAGGAATTCAATATCCCTCAGATTGACTTAGTAATTGTAGATTTATATCCATTCGAAAAAACGGTAGCTTCTGGAGCTAGCGAACAAGATATTATTGAAAAAATTGACATTGGCGGAATTTCTTTGATTCGTGCCGCTGCTAAAAACTTCAAAGATACCGTTATCGTTCCATCTATGAACGAATATGCTTTGTTCTTAGATATGATTACTAAACAAAACGGAGCAACAACTCTTGAAGACAGAAAATTATTGGCTACTAAAGCATTCCATGTATCTTCTCATTACGACGGAGCTATTTTTAGCTACTTCAATACTGACGAAACTATCTACAAAGCAAGTATTGCTAATGGCCAGGTATTGCGCTACGGAGAAAATCCACACCAAAAAGGATTCTTCTTTGGAGATTTTGACGCAATGTTCAAAAAATTACACGGAAAAGAATTATCATACAACAATTTATTAGATGTTGATGCTGCAGTGAATTTAATTAACGAATTCAAAACTGACGGCCCTACATTTGCTATCTTAAAACACAACAATGCTTGCGGATTAGCTTCAAGAAAAACCATTAGCGAAGCTTACTTAGCTGCTTTAGCTTGCGATCCTACATCAGCTTTTGGAGGTGTTTTAATTTCGAATACTACAATTGATGTAGCAACAGCTATAGAAATCAACCAATTATTCTGTGAAGTAGTAATTGCTCCAGCTTATGATGCTGAGGCTGTAACTATTTTACAGGAAAAGAAAAACAGAATTATTTTAGTTCAAAATGATGTTGAATTACCACAAAAACAAGTTCGTACTTGTCTTAACGGATTGTTAATTCAAGACAGAAACAACATCACAGACAATAAAAAAGATTTAACTACCGTTACCATTACAAGTCCAACGGAGCAAGAAATTGAAGATTTAATTTTTGCTTCTAAAATTTGTAAAAACACCAAATCAAACACAATTGTTTTTGCTAAAAACGGAACTTTAATCTCATCAGGAACAGGTCAGACTTCAAGAGTAGATGCATTACAACAAGCTGTTGAAAAAGCAAAACACTTTGGATTTGATTTAACAGGGGCTTCCATGGCAAGCGATGCTTTCTTCCCTTTCCCTGACTGTGTAGCTCTTGCAAAAGAAGCCGGAATTACAGCCGTTATCCAACCAGGAGGATCGATTAAAGACCAATTAAGCATTGACTATTGCAACGAAAATAATTTGGCAATGGTATTTACCGGGACACGTCATTTCAAACATTAATTTGACTAACTTTGTACGCTCCTAATTTTTAACTTATAAACCCTTAAAAAACTTATGGGATTTTTTGATTTCATGACCGAGGATATTGCGATAGACCTTGGTACCGCAAACACACTAATCATTCACAATGACAAGGTAGTTATTGATAGCCCGTCAATTGTTGCCCGTGATAGAATTTCCGGCAAAATCATTGCAGTTGGTAAAGAAGCCAACTTAATGCAAGGTAAAACACATGAAAACATTAAAACGATAAGACCTTTGAAGGACGGTGTAATCGCTGATTTTGATGCTTCTGAAAAGATGATTAGTATGTTTATCAAAAGCATACCTGCATTGAAAAAAAGAATGTTTACTCCGGCTTTAAGAATGGTGGTTTGTATTCCATCCGGAATTACTGAAGTAGAAATGAGAGCCGTAAAAGAGTCTTGTGAGCGTGTAAACGGAAAAGAAGTTTATTTAATTCACGAACCAATGGCAGCAGCAATCGGTATCGGTATTGACATTATGCAACCAAAGGGAAACATGATTGTGGATATTGGAGGTGGTACAACTGAAATTGCTGTAATTGCTCTAGGTGGAATTGTATGCGACAAATCGGTTAAAATTGCCGGTGACGTTTTCACAAATGATATTGTTTATTATATGCGTACCCAACACAACTTATTTGTTGGAGAAAGTACAGCTGAAAAAATAAAAATACAAATTGGTGCTTCTATCGAAGATTTAGAAACTCCTCCCGAAGACATGTCTGTTCAAGGTAGAGATTTGCTAACCGGAAAGCCTAAACAAGTAGATGTTTCTTATAGAGAAATTGCCAAAGCTTTAGACAAATCAATCCAACGAATTGAAGATGCCGTAATGGAAACCCTGTCTCAAACTCCCCCTGAATTAGCTGCCGACATCTACAACACAGGAATTTACCTTGCAGGTGGAGGTTCTATGCTTAGAGGATTAGACAAACGTATTTCTCAAAAAACAGATTTACCGGTTTACATTGCTGAAGACCCATTAAGAGCCGTAGTTAGAGGAACAGGAATGGCCTTGAAAAATATTGGAAAATTCAAAAGTATTTTAATAAAATAAAAGTGCTAAAGTGCTGTAGTCTATAAGTTATAGCACTTTACAAATTGAAATACATTATTCGCATATCCTGAAATTAATAATCAAACTAGAGAATGCAGCAAATATTTAATTTTATATTCAAAAACAGTACTAGAATACTGTTTTTGCTGTTATTAAGCATTTCGTTTTTACTTACGATACAGTCTCATTCTTACCATAAAAGCAGAATTATTAGTTCGGCTAATTTTTTCACAGGAGGTGTTTATGAAGAAATCAACAACATTACCGAATACTTAAATCTGAAAACCGAAAATGAGGCACTGGCACTTGAAAACGCCAGACTTAAAAGCATCCTTTTCAATACTAAAGACACCACAACTATAAAAAAACCCGAAAACCTTAAAAATGTAGGGCCAAATGATATTATAGTTTCAAAAGTAATTCATAATACTTACAACTCTCACGAAAACTTCCTGACCTTAAATTCAGGAGCAAACGACGGTGTAAAAGCCGATATGGGGGTTATTAACAGCTTAGGAATTGTAGGTATCGTTGACAGAACTTCACCCAGATATGCTACTGTAGTGAGTATTTTAAATACAAAATCGCAGATTAATGCTAAAATCAAAAAATCCAATCATTTTGGTTCATTAACCTGGGATGGAAAAAACACTGGTTTTGTACAATTAATTGACGTTCCAAGATTAGCCTCAGTTAGAAAAGGAGACACTATTGTTACCGGAGGACAATCGGTAATTTTCCCAGAAAACATCAACATTGGAACAATTGACAAAGTTTATATACAGGAAGAAACTAATTATTACGTTTTAAACATAAAATTATTTAATGACATGACCAATTTAGGTCATGTGTATATCATCAAAAGCAGAGATAAAGAGGAAGTTACTAATTTAGAAAAAGGAAACAAAAAAGATGAATAGCAGTTTGTTAGTCAATATTTTAAGGTTTATTTTATTATTAGCCCTTCAAATTCTCATATTCAACAATATGACGTTTTTAGGTTTTATAATGCCACTACCTTATATCCTATTCATTATATTATATCCTGTAAACGCTAACAGATCAGCTTTAATACTTAGTAGTTTTGCACTTGGAATCATTATGGATTTATTTTCAAATTCAGGTGGAATTCATACAGCTGCTTGCTTAATTTTGGCTTATTACAGACCTTATTTATTTAAATTTGCATTTGGGGTTAGTTACGAATACCAAACCATAAAATTAAACGAATCCTTAACTCCGGAACGATTTTCATTCATACTTTTAGCCGTGGTACTACACCATTTAACGCTATTTATATTAGAAGCCTTTCAGGTCAGTTTTATTTTAGATATTTTAATTCGATCCCTGCTCAGTACCATATTTACAATCATTAGTTGTATTATAATAATATATCTTATTAAGCCTAACAAACGATGAGAAAACTTCTGCTGCCTTCTATCATTATTGTCGCAGCATCTTTGCTACTAATTCGGATTTTTTATTTGCAGGTAATCAATGATACTTTCAAATTAAAATCAGAAAACAACGCTATTAAAATACAATACGAATATCCTGAACGAGGCTATATTTACGACCGAAACGGGAAACTTTTAGTTGCCAATCAGGCTTCTTATGATATCATGGTAATTCCAAGGGAAATTAAAAATATTGATACTTTGGAATTCTGCCAACTCTTAGATATTACCAAAGAAGATTTCATCAAAAAAATAGAAAAGGCTAAAGTTTACAGTCCTAGATTGCCTTCTGTTTTCCTACCTCAATTAAACAAAAGTGAATATGCCGCTTTTCAGGAAAAAATTAGAAAATTTGAAGGTTTTTATGTTCAAAAGCGATCACTTCGAGACTATGAAGTTGATTTTGGAGCCAATATATTTGGTTCTATAGTTCAGGTAAATGACCAAGTCATCAAAAAAAATCCATACTATAAAAGTGGTGACTTAATAGGAAAACAGGGAGTTGAAGAATACTACGAAGAAATTCTAAGAGGAATAAAAGGAGTTAAATATTTTCAAAAAGACAAATACAATCGCCTAATTGGCTCTTATAAAAACGGAAAATACGATACCATAGCTGTACAAGGAGAAGACATCAACCTGACCATTGACGCCGAAATCCAACGTTATGGGGAACA
The DNA here is from genome assembly GCF_006386525.1 of Flavobacterium sp. GSA192. Classification (NCBI taxonomy): domain Bacteria; kingdom Pseudomonadati; phylum Bacteroidota; class Flavobacteriia; order Flavobacteriales; family Flavobacteriaceae; genus Flavobacterium; species Flavobacterium sp. GSA192. The sequence continues at coordinate 80,758 of NZ_VAHC01000004.1, forward strand.
ACTGATGGTTAATAAAAGAGGTGGAATTGTAGCTATAGAACCTAAAACTGGTGAAATATTAGCATTGGTTACAGCTCCTTCTTACGACCCTTCAATTCTAGTGGGTCGCCAACGTTCTAAAAACTATACCCTTTTGTATCATGATTCTATTGCAAAACCATTATACGACAGAGGTCTATTGGCCGAATACCCACCCGGATCGCCATTTAAAATTTTAACGGGACTCGTGGCACTTCAGGAAGGAGTTATTGACGAACAATTTACGGTTTTTTGCCGACATGGTTTTAGTTATGCCAGAGGACGTTTTATGAGATGTCACTGTCATGGAGGCGCATTACAACTGCATCGCGGAATCTACGAATCCTGTAATGCTTATTTTGGAACAGCCTATATGAAAACTATTAACAAATATGTAAAACCTTCTTACGCCGTTGACGTTTGGAGTAATCACGTTAAAAGTTTTGGACTAGGACAATTCATGGGCTATGACTTACCAACTGGAAGAAGAGGAAACATTCCTTCTTCTAAAACCTACAAACGTATTTATCCTAACGGAGGCTGGAGAAGCACCGCTATCGTTTCTAATGCGATTGGACAAGGTGAAGTATTAATGACTCCTATTCAACTGGCCAATATGATGGCAACCGTTGCAAACCAGGGTTATTACTACACCCCTCATATCATTAAGAAAATTAAGGGCGAAAATATTGATCCTAAATTCAAGGTTAAGCACGAAACCACTATTAACAAAGAATATTACACCCCTATAATAAATGGATTATTCGATGTTTATAACTTAGGAACAGCCAGAGGACTTAGAGTAGACGGAATTGATATTTGCGGAAAAACAGGAACCGCAGAAAATTTTGCAAAAATAGACGGTAAAAGAGTCAAACTTGAAGACCACTCTATATTTGTGGCCTTTGCTCCAAAAGACAATCCAAAAATTGCCATTGCGGTTATGGTTGAAAACGGAGGGTACGGAGCCACTATTGCAGGGCCAATCGCGAGTTTGATGATTGAAAAATATTTGAGAAAAAAAATCACCCGAACTGATTTAGAAAAAAGAATTCTGGAAAGAAGTTTGAGAGACCGATATGCCATTTTAGGAGGAATGAAAGAAGCCAATGCTATTGAAAGTACCCCTAAAGATACAATCCAAAAATACAAGGAAGCAAAAACAAACACGGCAACTGATACAACCAAAAAAATTAATTAAGCCATTCATTTACTGATGAAAAATCAAAGTGTTAAGAAAAATATTGACTGGATATGCGTTATTATCTATAGTGCATTAGTAATTTTAGGATGGCTAAATATCTATTCTTCATCGCTGTCGTCTATTGAAGATACCTACCAAAAACAATTAATTTTTATCTCTTTAACCATTCCTTTGATTTTTATGATTCTTGCCGTAGATGGTAAATTCTACGAAAAATATGCAACTATCATTTTTGGGATTTCATTATTATCTTTAATGGGATTATTTGTCTTTGGAAAAACCATTGCTGGACAACGCTGTTGGTATGCCATAGGAAGTTTTACACTACAACCCTCTGAATTTGCAAAAGCCGCAACTTCATTGGCTTTAGCCAAATATCTTAGTGATTCCCAAATTAATTTAAAAGACATTAACCGACAAGTACAAGCTTTAGCTATTGTATTTTTCCCTGTATTGCTTATTTTACCTCAACCTGACCCGGGAAGTGCACTTATCTATAGTATTTTCTTAATTGTCTTGTATCGTGAGGGCTTACCGGCATGGTATATCTGGACAGGCTTCATAGCTATCGTTTTATTTGTTTTCACCTTAATTTTCGAGCCACAATATGTCATCTTAATGGCTTTAATAACCATACTAATCGTTTATTGGAAATCACGATTAGCCGATAGAAACATTGTGGCAAGTAGTATTGTTTTTGTACTTATTTCGGGTTTTGTATTCTCAGTAAATTATGTTTTCGAAAATGTTTTTAAACAACACCACAGAGACCGTTTTAATATCTTACTTGGAAAAACAGTCGATTTAAAAGGAATTGGATACAATACCAACCAATCCGAAATTGCCATTGGATCAGGCGGTTTGTTTGGAAAAGGTTTTCTCGAAGGAACACAAACCAAAGGTGGTTTTGTACCCGAACAACACACTGATTACATCTTTACTACAGTAGGTGAAGAATGGGGGTTTATTGGTTCATTGGTAGTAATTGGCTTATTTGCGACCTTATTTTTAAGAATCATTTATCTTGCCGAAAGACAAAAAACTAAATTCAGCAGAGTCTATGGTTACTGCTGCGCAGGGATTTTATTTATCCACTTTTTTGTAAATATCGCCATGGTGATTGGGATTTTTCCAACTATTGGAGTTCCGCTGCCTTTCTTTTCTTATGGAGGTTCCGGTTTATGGGGATTTACTATTTTACTTTTTATCTTCCTTAAAATGGATGCTAATAAGGTTAATGAATGGTAGGCTAAACAAATCTATTTGGCAAGCCATAGATTCAAATCAACATTTTTTTCCAAATTATTTTCTAACTCATCATCCAGTTTAGGAAAGAAATCTATACCTGTAACTGATTCCAGTTTGTCAATAGAAACCACATAATTGTATATTGATTGACTGCTTTTTTCATTGGGAACTAAAAAAGCAAGCACCTTATATTTCCCTTTTGAATTACACAACAAAATCTTGTAAAAATAATTAGGAACAAATACCTTTTCTTTACCTATTGCTTTTAAATTCCCTTTCAAAACTCCTCCGGTAATAACAAAAAGACCATCATTCTTTACAGCCCAAAAACGTACTTTCTGTTCTAACCGGTTCCAAATTCCTGAATTAAAAGCATGATTTTGAGGACTAATATTGGATGTAAAAAAAGTATCATTATAGGCAATTATATCAAATTCCATATCGGCAGCAGGACACAAATGCCCTTTATCATAACCTGATTTTTTATAATTTCTCCAATCAGCTGATTGTGTTTTCACCTTAGGATCTTCAATAAAAAAAGGGCGTTTAAAATCGCTTTTCTTAATCTGATTTTTCTTTAATTCATAAGCAACCCATTCAGCTTGTTCTGCTTTTTCACTATACGATAATGTATAATATTGATGCTTTACAATTTGTGAAGTTGTTGATTTTGGCAAATAGAAATTCAAATCGCCGGATTTAGACAATGCTGTCTTTTGTTGAATACCATATTGCTGAGAAGTCCAAAATACACCAGCAAACAAAATGATTCCGTAAAAAAACCTAAAATTCATACCGCTTATTTTAAATAAAAAAGCTCTGAAAATCAAACTAATTTCCAGAGCAAATTCTTTTTTAATATTACTAAATTAATACGTTTTAGCTAATTTTTGCTTCTTCATAGTATTAGTAGTAGCAGGGGCTATAGATTTTTTCAAATTCACTTTCGTTTGCAAATCATCTAAAACATTTAATGCTTCTTCTACATAAATATCTTTAGCCAAACTTTCATGCCAACGATCTCTCTTTTCTTTTAAAATATTGTCTTTACCCATTTGTTCCGTTTCATAAGGCAAAGAAGTAAATTTTAAATTGTTTTTATAATCAGAAATAGGCTTGAATTTCTTCGCCTTTTCCTCGATAGCCGTTTGCGCTTTTCTGAATTTATCAATATTCAGACTGTATTCATTTTCGTCACTACGAGTATCAATCCATTTTGCATTTTCCTCAATTAACTTAAATTGTGGATTAGCTGCAATACGTTCTTTACTGTGCAAAATAGCTTTAGCAAAATTACTGTTGTTATTCCAAACAGTATAATCAGCGGCATCAATTTTATCCCAAGGCATAGCATTTTCAACATCGCGCTCACCCATTTTTAAATAAGAATAACGATCCGGCATTACAATATCGCTACTTACACCTTCTAATTGTGTAGAACCTCCATTGATTCTGTAAAATTTTTGAGTAGTGGTTTTAAGCGCACCTAAATCACCTAACTCATTACTGCGCACAAACTGATTCAAATCAATCACATTTTGAACCGTTCCTTTTCCGTAAGTTTGCTTACTGCCTATAATAACGCCACGTTTGTAATCCTGAATAGCGGCTGCTAAAATCTCAGAAGCTGAAGCCGAGAAGCTATTCACCATAATTACCAATGGTCCATCCCACTCTATTTTTTTGTCTTTATCATACAAAACTTCTTTCTTTCTACCAGCCGATTTTATTTGAACAATTGGTCCTTGCTCAATAAATAATCCGGCAATATCCACAACGGTAGATAAAGAACCACCACCATCATCACGAACATCTAAAACAATACCATCAACCTTAGCTTCTTTTAATCGAGCTACTTCCTGAGCAATATCTTTTCCTGCATCTCTTCCGTCTTTATTTTCGAAATTGATATAGAATTTAGGCAAATAAATCACCCCATATTTCAATCCGTTTTTGTTAACGATACTTGATTTAGCATAGGTTTCTTCGATTTCAACAATATCTCTAATAATCGAAATTACCTTAATAGTTCCATCTACTTTTTTGATAGTCAAACGTACTTCGGTACCTTTTGGCCCTTTAATTTTCTTCACCACATCATCCAGACGCATCCCTACCACATCTACCGGCTGACCTTCGCCTTGCGCAACTTTCATCACAATATCACCTGCTTCTAATTGTTTTCCTCTCCAGGCTGGTCCTCCCGAAATCAATTCAGAAATTTCAGTGTATTCATTTTTCTTTTGCAAACGCGCACCAATACCTTCTAATGTTCCACTGATACTAACATCAAAACGTTCTTTTTCTTCCGGAGCAAAATAATTAGTATGCGGATCAAAACGAGCGGTAATAGAATTAATATAAACCGAAAACCAATCGTTACGGTCTAAATCTTTCATAAATCCAAAATATTCATCCAAAGATTTTGAAGTACTTTCTCTGGTTTCTTTTTCCAATTCTTCAAAAGATTTTGGTTTACTATCAGCTGGCAAAACTTCTTTTTTTACTTCCTGAACAACATCCTCCGGATTTTCCAAAGGGTTAGAAAGAATAGCCGCTTCTTCTTTAGAAAGCTTTCCTTTGTTTTCCTGCATTTTTAAACGATCGGTCAATGACGAAAGCGTAGTTAACTTTAACTGTTTTCTCCAACGTTCTTTTAATTCAGCATCCGTTTTAGCATAAGGTGCTTTCTCGTAATCCGTATTGAAACTCTCATCTATCGTATAATCGAAAGGATTCTTCAAGATTTCCTTGTAAAACCCCTGACTTTCCTTCATTCTTTGCATCAAACGATCGTAAGTTAATGTAAAAAAAGTTAAATCTTTATTCATCAATTCATCGTCAAGTTCTAATTCGTACTTAGAAAACTCTTCAATATCTGATTGTAAAAAGAACCTTTTTGATGGATCTAATGCCTGAATATAATCTTTATAAACTCCTTTAGAAAAAGTATCATCTATAGCCGATGGACTATAATGTCCTTTCTCAATAACAAAAGTCAGTAATTCTAAAAGTAATTTATCTTTATCAGGATTGGTTTCAGAAGCCGAATTTATTTTAAAAGCAAACAATGTTACTGATAAAAAAGCAACGACAAGAAGTATTTTATAATTTCTCTTCATAAGACTAATAATAGTATTCATCTAATTTTTTAAACTAAGTTACAGGAAAAACCAAGCCAACAATGATAAGGCTTCCATAATTTTTTGTTAAAGATATAAAATTGTTTTTTTCTTAATAACAATAATCATGCAACTAAATAAAATTTGTTTACTTTGTTGAAAAAAGTAGTATTTTATTCTTTTTTAAAGTCCAAAAAAATCAGCTAATCAACTTCCAATGAACAACAACAAACCCTTAATTCTAGTTACTAATGACGATGGTGTTTCGGCTCCCGGAATCAAAGCCTTAATTGAAGTGATGTCCGAAATTGGAGAAATTGTAGTGGTAGCTCCGGACAAACCACAAAGCGGAATGGGACACGCCATCACCACTAATGAAACTTTATATCTCAATAAAATTTCAACCGAAAATGATGCTATTAGCATTTACAGTTGCTCAGGAACTCCTGCCGACTGTGTTAAAATTGCCACTAATGAAGTTCTGAAAAGAAAACCTGACTTATGCGTTTCGGGTGTGAATCACGGTTCGAATTCTTCGATAAACGTGATATATTCCGGAACGATGAGTGCGGCTATTGAAGCCGGAATCGAGGGAATTCCTGCCATTGGATTTTCACTTTTAGACTTTGACTGGAATGCTGATTTTGAAGCTATCAAACCTTTTATTCGAAAAATAACCGCCGAAACTTTAAAAAAGAAATTACCACAGGACGTGGTTTTAAATGTTAATTTTCCAAAATTAAAGCAAGAAGAAATCAGAGGAATTAAAATTTGCCGTCAGGCAAAAGCACTTTGGATGGAAAAATTTCATAAAAGAAAAACGCCTCAAGGTCGCGATTATTACTGGTTATCGGGCGAATTTGTAAACCAGGATCAAGGCGAAGATACAGACGAATGGGCATTAAATAACGGATATATTTCTATCGTTCCTGTGCAATTTGATTTGACTGCTTATCACGCCACACAGCAACTCAATACCTGGAATTGGAACGAATAATTTAAAAGAACAGCTTTATTTGATTCCTCAGGATGGAATAGTTAATTTTGATTTCCGTTTTAAAAAGAAACTGCATACAATGAAATACTACATTATAGCCGGAGAGGCATCAGGTGATTTACATGGTTCTAATTTGATGAAATCACTTTTGGAGCAAGATTCTAATGCTGAAATTCGTTTTTGGGGAGGCGATTTAATGCAGGCTGTAGGTGGAACTTTGGTCAAACATTACCGCGATTTGGCTTTCATGGGTTTTGTAGAAGTACTTTTTAATTTGAAAACCATTTTAAACAATATCAAAATCTGCAAAGAGGATATTAGTCAGTTTCAACCTGATGTGATTATTTTTATAGATTATCCCGGTTTTAATATGCGCATTGCCAAATGGGCTAAGGAAATTGGAATTAAAACACATTATTACATTTCGCCACAAATTTGGGCCTGGAAAGAAAGCCGAATCAAAGCTATCAAAAGAGATGTCGATAAAATGTATGTGATATTGCCTTTCGAGAAAAACTTTTACGAAGACAAACATCATTTTCCGGTAGAATTTGTGGGACATCCATTGATTGATGCTATTCAAAATCAAAAACCAATTGATGCAGCCGATTTTAAAACCGAAAATAATTTAGATGAAAAACCTATTATTGCCTTACTTCCGGGAAGCAGAAAACAGGAAATTACCAAAATGCTTTCGGTAATGCTTAGCGTGGTGGATGATTTTCCGGATTATCAGTTTGTAATTGCTGGAGCACCGAGTCAGGAATTTGCTTTTTACGAGACTTTTATCAGCAATAAAAACATTAAATTCATTTCTAACAAAACCTATGATTTATTAAAAATTGCTCACGCTGCCTTAGTCACTTCGGGAACTGCCACCTTAGAAACGGCACTTTTTAAAGTCCCGGAAGTAGTTTGCTACAAAGGGAATTCCATTTCGTACCAAATTGCAAAACGCATTATTACTTTAAAATACATCTCATTAGTTAATTTAATTATGGATAAAGAAGTGGTAACCGAATTAATTCAGGACGATTGCAATACTAAAAACATCAAAAAAGAGTTAACTAAAATACTGGATCCGGAATACCGCAAGAATTTGTTAGCTCAATACGATGCTTTAGAACAAAAACTGGGCGGAAATGGTGCCAGTAAAAAAACAGCTCAATTAATTATTGCCGATTTGAATGCGTGAAACAACTCTTTTAAAACCGTACTTTTTTCTAATCCTGATTGCAATTTTTTTTACTTCTTGTAAATCGACATCAGGAACAACCAGTAAATCATCTGCTAATCTGGCTCAAAAAATAATCAATACAGCATCCGAAAATTTGGGTGTGCCTTATAAATATGCCGGAACAACAAAATCCGGTTTTGATTGTTCGGGATTGGTTTTTTCGACCTTTAATCAATACGATATCAAACTGCCTCGAAGTTCAGCCGAGCAATCTAAAGTGGGAATTGATTTAGGAAAAAATATTTCGAAAGCACAAAAAGGGGATTTAATCTTTTTTAAAACCAATAATCGAAACCAAATCAACCATGTGGGTATTGTAACCAATGCCAAAGACGACGAACTGGAATTTATTCATTCCTCTACTTCCAGAGGTGTTATAATTTCCTCAACCAAAGAATCTTACTACGACAAAACTTTTGCCCAACTGAATAGAATTTTGCCATAAAAAAACACAATACAATAGAAAATTCGTACTTTAGAATAATGAAAGTATTCGAATTTCCTTTGGCAAAAATCACACTAGCTTTCCTGCTGGGAATTCTGATTGCATTCTATTTTCCTCTAAATCCGAAATGGATTTTCGGACTTCTTGTTGTATTCCTACTCTTGCTATCTGTTTTGTTTTATCAAACAAAAACCAACCAAAGCACAAAGAATTATTTCTCTATCCTTAGCTACTTTATTTCCCTTTTAATCGGAATGAGCAGTTTGATTGTACAAACGGATTCTTTCCGGGAGAACAACTACAGTAATCACAACACTGTTTTTGAAAAAGAGCATAGCATTACACTAATTCTGAGAGAAAAATTAAAAAATACAAAATACAACCAACGTTACATTGCATTAGTTCAAAAAATCGACAATAAAAATTACAGCGGAAGAATTTTATTAAACATTCCAAAAAATATATCTAACACATTTGAAATTGGGACAATACTCAATATCAAAGGGCATTTACAGCAAAACAAAAAGCCCGACAACCCTAATCAATTTGACTACGGCAACTATCTCAATAACAAACAAATTTATGCCCAACTCTATGCGATTCCGGCCAATATCAAAGTGAGTACTGAAGTCAAAAAAGACATTTGGTTTTATGTTGCTCGACTCAATTCCCGAATTAGCCATAATTTAGAAGAATCGCATTTTGACAAAACTGCTTTAGCCGTCGCTTCTGCATTGATTTTAGGTCAAAGGCAAGACATTGCTCCCGAAATTATTCAGGATTATCAATATGCAGGAGCGGTACATATTTTATCGGTTTCGGGTTTACATGTGGGGTTTATTTTTCTGTTAATCAAATTCCTGTTAAGCCCAATTCCTAATACCCGAAAAGGGTCTTTTATAAAATTAACAACAACTTTACTAAGCTTATTTCTCTTTGCGTTAATTGCCGGTTTGTCCCCTTCCATTATACGTTCGGTTGTTATGTTTTCCTTTGTTGCCATTGGATTACACCTTCGAAGAAACGTGAATATCTATCACACTTTGTTAGTATCCATGTTGCTAATATTGCTTTTTCAGGCTTATTTTTTATTTGATGTTGGTTTTCAACTCAGTTATTTGGCTGTGTTTTTCATAGTTTGGTTTCAGCCCATTCTATCCAAAATTTGGCAACCCAAAAACAGAATATTAAAATACAGCTGGGATATTATCACGGTTTCATTTGCGGCACAAATAGGCACTTTACCATTAAGTTTGTATTATTTCCATCAATTCCCCGGATTGTTTTTTATTACTAATTTGGCAGTGATTCCATTGGTTAGTATCATTATGTTTTGGGGAGTTGTTGTCATGTCTTTTGCTGCAATAGGACTTACCGCATTTTGGCTGACAAAACCTTTGGAATGGAGTATTATTTTACTCAACAAAATCATCAATACTATTGCTTCTTTCGAACAATTCATCATCAAAGACATTCCCTTTAACTTTGTATTACTTACAACTTCTTATCTTTTCATTTTAGCAATAATCATTTGGCTAAAAAAACCGAATTTTAACAAACTTATATTTGTTTTATGTGCAATTATCGGCTTGCAATCAGCCTATTTATTCAATCAATGGAAGATTCAAAATCAGGAAGAATGGATTGTTTTTAATCAAAAAAAGAAAACACTAATTGTACAACGTCAAGGAAATGACGTTCATCTATATTCGAATGATAGCGCTTCCGCAAAAAACAAAATGCTACACTCTTACTTTCTTGGTAATTTTAGCCAGATAAAAAAACAAAAAACACTAAGTCACCTGACTTATTTTAAGGGAAATAAAATCTTGCTTTTGGACAGCATGGGTATTTTTCCAAAAAACATAAAACCGGATATTGTATTACTTACTCAATCCCCTAAAATTAACTTAGACCGAATGCTTTTATCCTTAAAACCTAAAATAGTTATTGCCGATGGCTCAAATTACAAAAGCTTTTTAAAACAATGGGAAGCGAGTTGTGAAAAACAAAAAATCCCTTTTCACGCTACTGCCGAAAAGGGATTCTTCCAATTAAACTAAGTTGTATTTTTATTTCTGATTCAAAATTCCGTTAGCTACTTCCAGCCAGGCCACCGGACCACCAGCTACATAACCTGTTTTTCCTAAACCACCAAAACTTGGTTTCCCATCTTTAAACTGAGGTGTAGCAAACCAAACCGTTGGATATCCTTGTACTCCGAAAGCATTTTGTAATCCGTAGTTTTGCTGTTTGAGCTCTTGTGTTTGTGGTACAGATCTAGGATAATCTAATTCTACTAATATTACTTTTTCTTTTGCCCATTTAGTAAACTCCGCGGTTTTCAGTACTTCTTTTTGCAAACGAATACACCAACCGCACCAGTCGCTTCCTGTAAAAAACAACAACAAAGGTTTTTTTTCTTTAATTCCAATTGCCATAGCTTCTTTAACATCAGTATGCCATTTAAGCTCCTGAGCTTGCATTGAAACCAGACCTAAACAGAAAATGGCAATTAAATATATTTTTCTCATTTTTATTTTTTATCGAATTCACAACAAATATAATACCTAAATTTTATTTCACACCGTGCATTAACTTTTTCATAAGAGGATTTAATGCTATCACTATTAGTCCTGCAACAGAAGGCACTACAGTAAATATTAAAAAGAAAGTTGACAACGAATAAGTATTAGTAATATTCTCGATTTGTCCTCCCAAAACTGCTGCCAATTTACTACCTATTGCAATGGCCAAATACCACATACCAAACATAAAAGCAACCATACGGGCAGGAACTAATTTAGAAACATACGACAATCCTACAGGAGATAAAAACAATTCCCCAATAGTATGAAATAAATAAGCCAACACCAACCAAATCATCGACACTTTTACGCCCGTACTTATCCCATAAGATCCATAAGCCAACAATCCAAATCCAATAGCCATAATAATTAATCCCAAACCATACTTAGCCGAAGCTGGCGGATTGTACTTACTATCCCAAAGTTTAGAAACGGTAGATGCCAAAGCAATAATAAAAAAGGAATTCAAAATCGAGAACCAACTCGGGTCAATCTCAGAAGCTTCTTTGCTAAATTCATTATTCAGCATCCAAATCGAAATACCCCAAACCATTAAAAAAGTAATCGCTAATACAATGTTAGATATGGTTATCTTTTTCCAGGTTTGCTTAGCCAATAAAAATAGAACCACCGAAATAATAATTAACGGAACTACAGTTAACAAAGTATTGATGGAATTAAAAACCGTCAAAGAAGTTCCTTCTAAACTTCTATCCACATTGTCTCTTGCAAAAAGCACTAAAGAAGATGCTGCCTGTTCAAAAGACATCCAGAAAAAGATAGTAAAGAATGCAAAAACAATCACGGCAATCATTCGATCTCTAACAACTGTGGTATAGCGCAACAAACGCGAGATAACTAAATATAAAAACAATAATAAGCCAACAAGAATTACAAAAATAGAACCATCAAGTCCATTCACTGTAAAAGGAAACAAATTGATTCCACCAATTTTAGAAAGCGGATCATTAAAAGCATACAACAAACCAATTACAGTAGAAAATACTATCAAAGCATAATCTATAGTTGTAAAAGGATTTGGTTTGTCATCAGGATCATTCAAAAGTCTTGATTTTGCCACAGCTGCTTCTCTTTTTTCTTTCGAAGGAACATCACCAATACCTCCAAATAATGGCTTTGCCATCCAAAACTGTAAAGTTCCTAAAAGCATAAAAACACCCGCTAAACCAAATCCCCAGCGCCAACCTAAATTAGAAGCCAAATAACCACAAAGCATCATTCCAAAAAAAGCTCCTGCATTAACTCCCATATAAAAAATAGTATAAGCACCATCTTTTTTCTCTGGAAAAGCTTTATACATTTCGGATAATATCGAAGTCATATTGGGTTTAAAAAAACCGGTTCCAATTACTAACAATCCCAAACCTAAATACAACATAAAAGGAGTATCCAGAAACATAGCAACATGTCCTAAAGTCATGATAATAGAACCCACAACAACAGCCCAACTGTAACCAATGTATCTATCAGCTATAATTCCTCCAAAAATAGGAGTGATATATAAAAGCAAAGCGTAAGTTCCGTATAAAGCTCCTGCGTTTTCGGCATTCCATCCCCAACCCGGATTTACTCCTGAAACAGAAGCTGTCAAAAACAAAATCAACAATACCCGCATTCCGTAGAATGAAAACCGTTCCCACATTTCAGTAAAAAACAATACAAATAATCCCGCAGGATGTCCTAAAACGGTGCTTTTAAAAAAATTATCTTGAGTATCCTGATTCATAAATGAGATGTTAGTGGGTTGGTATTTCTAATGGTAATTTTGGGGAATTAAAAATTCTAATCCAAATATACTTCTAAAATTCTAACTTCTTAATTTGAATTATAGATTTTCCTTTATAAAATTAGTCATCTTATTAAACAATTGAATTCGGGTCATTCCACCGTAAATCCCGTGATTGCAATCGGGATAAATTTGGGAATCAAATTGTTTATTGGACTTAATCAAGGCATTCATCATTTCCATCGAATTTTGAACATGCACATTATCATCGGCACTACCATGAATCAAAAGGTATTTTCCCTTTAAGCGATTTGCAAAATTAATTGGCGAATTATCATCATAACCACTAGCATTTTCCTGTGGAGTGTGCATATATCTTTCGGTATAAACCGAATCATAAAAGCGCCAATTGGTAACCGGAGCTACGGCAATTGCCATTTTAAAAATGTCATTTCCTTTCAAAATACAATTCGAAGCCATAAATCCGCCATAAGACCAACCAAAAATTCCAATTCTGGATTTGTCAACATAAGGATAATTCCCAATAACTTTTGCCGCATCAATCTGATCTTCCACTTCGTATTTCCCTAGTTGTAATTGCGTTACTTTCTTAAATTCGGCACCTTTATAACCGGTTCCTCTACCGTCCACACAAACGATGATGTACCCCTCTTGCGAAAGCATTAAACACCAATAATCATCCAGAGAATTCCATTTATTAGCCACTTGTTGTGAACCCGGCCCGGAATATTGCGTCATAAAAACAGGATACTTTCTAGAAGCGTCAAAATCTTTCGGCTTGATAATCCAGGCATTCAATTCGTTGCCTTTGTCTGTTTTTAGAACAAAAAACTCTTTTGTTGGTAAATTAAATCCTTTTAAAGAATTGGATAAAGCAGCATTATTTTCAATTACTTTTAATTCTTTTGCTGATTTTACTTCGTTTAAAGTGTAAGTTGTAGGCTGACTCGCACTGGAAAAAGTCCGAATATAGTAATCAAAATTTGGACTGAAAGTCGCTTCATTAGTTCCTAATTGATTAGACAATGCCACTTTTTTATTGCCTTTCAATCCTATTTTATAAACACCTCGGTTAATTGAACCATTTTCGGTTGATTGATAAAAAATAGTATTGGTTTTTTCGTCCAAACCATAAAAAGCAGTCACTTCCCAATTCCCTTTGGTTACTTGATTTTTTAATTTCCCCGTTTTATCATAATAGTAAATATGATTGAATCCATCTTTTTCACTAGTCCAGATAAAACTGTTGTCTTTTAGAAAAGTAAGGTTATTAGTTATGCCAACATAAGCTTTGTCTTTTTCATTCAAAACCACTTTTTTAGCAGCTGAATTTCCATCAATAAAAAGTAAGTCTAAATTATCCTGATGACGATTTAAAATCTGAGCTGACAACACATTGGCATCATTAGTCCATCGCATTCGGGCAATATAAAAATCGGAATAATTGCTCAAATCCACCGTTTTAGAATCTTTCGAAACTACATCAAAAATATGCAAAGACACTTCCGAATTTTTCTCTCCTGCTTTTGGATATTTAAAAGTCTGATTAACAGGATACAATTGTTGACCAAAAATATTCATTGAAAATTCAGGCACTTGTGATTCGTCAAATCGAATGTAAGCTATCTTTTTGCTGTCAGCAGACCAATCAAAAGCGCGTACAAATTCAAATTCTTCCTCATAAACCCAATCACAAATTCCGTTAATAATGACATTTTTCTTCCCATCAGTCGTAATCTGGCTTGTTGTTTTTGATGCTATATCATATACATATAAATTATTTTCTCGGACAAAAGCAATCTTCGCTCCATCAGGTGAAAAAGTAGCTTCCTGAATTTGGAAGTCGAATAATAGTGTCAATTCTTTTTTCGAAATATCATACAAATAATAATCAGCAGTTGAGGAACGACGGTAAATAGGGGAAGAATTGCAAGCCAATAAAAGCATTTTTTCATTCGAGTCAAAAGTATAACTGTCAATCGTTGGCATGTCTTTATGATCTTTAGTATCGATAATGGTGGCTGTTTTTTGCAAAGTAGCAAAATCAAACAAATCAATATGTGTGGACTGTGCCGCCTGATTGTAATTCAAAACCGTATATTGATTGGTTTTTTTTAACGAATGCAACTCATCCATATCCTGAGTTCGAAACATTCCGCGATAAATAGATTCAACTGTTATTTTTTGTTGTCCAGAAACACTCAGTGTCAACAAAAACAAAACCAAAGGCAGCAACTTATAATTCATAATTCAAAGACTAAATTAAACACATTCAATGTTAATAAAAAAATCACAATTATCTCACATTTAATTCATCTAAATGCAGTTGGTAAATTAACAATATATCTTATTATTGACACTAAATTAATGGCAAATAAAAAGCTGAAAACGTATCTTTGCGCCTCATTACACTATAATCCACTGAAAATGAACAAAGCCGTAGCAGGATTCTCTAAATTATCGAAAGAAGAAAAAATAAACTGGATAGTCTCAGCCTATTTTTCAAATCCGGAAAATGCCATCCAATTATTAAAAAAATACTGGAACAGCGACGAAAAACTCCAAAAACTACACGATGAATTTATAGAAAACACTATTAGTAATTTCTATATTCCACTGGGTGTTGCTCCTAATTTCCTTATCAACGGAAAATACCATACGATTCCAATGGCTATCGAAGAAAGCTCTGTTGTTGCTGCTGCTTCTAAATCGGCTAAATTTTGGGCAAGCAGAGGCGGTTTTAGAACTACGGTAATCAATACCGAAAAAATCGGTCAGGTACATTTTATGTACAAAGGAGATGTTTCTAAACTGGAATTATTTTTTGTTCAAACCAAAGCTAAATTTTTCTCAGAAACAGAACATTTGACCAAAAATATGCAACAACGTGGTGGTGGAATTCTAAACATTACACTGGAAGACAAAACCGCTTTATTGTCCAATTATTTCCAACTTCATGCTACTTTTGAAACTAAAGACAGCATGGGAGCTAATTTTATCAACTCCTGCTTAGAGCAGTTTGCCAATATCTTAAAATCAGAAGCTCAGGCATACGAAATCTTTACCGAGGAAGAGAAAAATATCGAAGTAGTGATGAGTATTCTTTCGAACTATGTTCCAAATTGTATCGTGAGAGCCGAAGTTTCTTGTCCAATAGAAGACTTAGCCGAAAAACACATCGATAATCCACAAGCTTTTGCAGAACGTTTTGTTCAGGCAGTTCAAATTGCCGAAGTCGAACCTTTTCGCGCTGTAACACACAACAAAGGCATCATGAACGGTATTGATGCCGTAATCTTAGCCACCGGAAATGATTTTAGAGCCGTAGAAGCCGGAGTTCATGCTTATGCTGCCAAAGCCGGTCAATACAGCAGTTTGTCTCACGCCAAAATAGAAAACGGAATTTTTAGTTTTTGGCTCGAAGTCCCTTTAGCATTAGGAACTGTAGGAGGATTAACGAGTTTGCATCCTTTGGTTAAACTTTCATTGGAAATGCTCGAAAATCCATCTGCCGGAGAATTAATGGAAATTGTTGCTGTTGCAGGATTGGCACAAAATTTTGCTGCATTACGTTCGTTAACTACAACAGGAATTCAGGATGGACATATGAAAATGCATCTGAATAATATTTTGAACCAATTTGAAGCCACCGCCGAAGAACGTCATTTGGTACAAAAACACTTTAAAAATCATGTGGTATCGCACAGCGGAGTCGTCAATTTTATTGAAAGTATCAGAAAACAATAGCACAGCGATTTTAATTCAATTCGAAAATGGATACAAAAAAAACATTTTACAGCAACGGAAAATTATTAATTACCGCTGAATATTTAGTATTAGACGGCGCTAAAGCATTAGCATTACCAACTAAATTTGGACAAAATTTAATTATTGAAGAAGGCGACTATCAGGAAATAAAATGGACCAGTTATGATGCAGATGGAAGCATTTGGTTTGAAGAAGAAATTCTTTTTTCAGAAATAAAAGAGCCAAAAAATATCGAAATTGAATCTATAAAAAACACTTTAATCCAGATTCTACACCAGGCGTATCTTTTAAATCCTGTGTTTCTAAATCAGGAAAAAGGATATAAAATAAGTACCGAATTAACTTTTCCAAAAAAATGGGGGTTAGGTACTTCTTCTACCCTTATCAACAATATGGCGCAATGGCTCAAAATTGATGCTTTCGAATTATTGAATAATAGTTTTGGAGGAAGCGGTTATGACATTGCCTGTGCACAAAATAACAGCCCAATTACATACCAATTAAAACACGGCAAACCAAAGGTGGAAACCATCAGTTTTAACCCCAATTTTAAGGACAATATTTACTTTGTGTATTTGAACAAAAAACAAAGCAGCAAAACGGCTATAGCCAAATACCAAAACAACAAGTCTAGTGACATCGAAAAAGATGTTGCTAAAATAGACAAACTAACTCATGAAATCATTCATGCTAAGACCGAAACGGCATTGGCTCATGCTATGGCTAAACATGAAGCTACAATGAGTCACATTTTAGAAACGGTAACTGTCAAAGAAAATCTCTTTTCTGATTTTATGGGCGAAATAAAAAGCTTAGGTGCCTGGGGCGGTGATTTTATCATGGTAGTTTCTGAAGTAAGTCCTGTTACTTATTTTACATCTAAAGGCTTTAGCACGATTATTCCGTATAAAGACATGATATTAGAATAACACAACATTGGCGGAAAGCATCAAAAACAATTTCAGTCAACGAATCATTAAAACAGCCATCAAAGTTACCATTTCATATCCGATATAATCCAAGATACTTTTTTAATAAAGTATAAGAATAGCTATCTTTGAGCCCGAAAAAAAAATAATTACACAAAAAGACATAGCATGAGAAGTGATGAAGTAAAAAAAGGACATCAAAGAACCCCGCATAGATCATTATTTAGAGCAACAGGATTAGTTGACGAGGATTTTGACAAACCATTTATTGGTGTTGCCAATTCTTATATCGAAATTATTCCGGGACACTTTTTTTTGGACAGAGTTTCCAGAGTGATCAAAGAAGAAATCAAAGCCAATGGTTGTGTACCATTTGAATTCAATACAATTGGTGTAGATGACGGTATTGCAATGGGTCACGATGGAATGCTTTTTTCTTTGCCTTCAAGAGAAATCATTGCAAACTCTATCGAAACAGTAATGAATGCGCATAAGTTAGACGCTATGATTGCTATTCCTAACTGTGATAAAATTGTTCCCGGAATGATTATGGGAGCTTTGAGAGTAGATGTTCCAACCATTTTTGTAAGTGGTGGACCAATGAAAAAAGGACATACTAAAGATGGTGTGCCTATCGATTTGGCTACAGCTTTTGAAGCAGTTGGAAAACACGAATTAGGAGAAATAACCGATGAGGAATTAAAAGACATCGAGTGCAATGCCTGTCCTAGTGGAGGAAGTTGTTCCGGAATGTTTACAGCAAACTCCATGAATACCTTAATGGAAGCTATGGGAATTGCACTTCCAGGAAACGGAACGATCCTAGCTTTGACTAAAGAACGTGAAGAATTGTACAGACAAGCGGCTAGAAGAATCTGCGAAATTGCAAAAGACAGCGCTAAAACTGAAAAATTCAAACTGAGAAATATCCTTAACGAAAATGCCGTAAGAAATGCTTTTGCTGTAGATATGGCAATGGGAGGAAGTTCGAATACGGTTTTACACATGCTTGCTATTGCTAAAGAAGCTGATGTTGATTTTAACTTGGAAGACATCAATAAAATTTCCAAAAGAGTTTCTCACATAGCTAAAATTTCTCCGAGTTTATCAACTGTTCATATGGAAGATATTAATACTGCCGGTGGTGTAAATGCAGTGATGAAAGAAATGACTAAAAGAGGTGATGATATTTTGTTAGACAACCTTACCATTACAGGAGAAACCATCTTAGAAAAAATCAAAGACGCTTATATCAAAGACACTAATATTATCCACACAATTGACAATCCATATTCTCAAGTAGGTGGTTTAGCTGTTTTATATGGTAATTTAGCCGAGCAAGGTGCAGTTATTAAAACGGCTGGAATTACAGGAGACCGAGTATTTACTGGTAAGGCAGTTTGTTTTGACGGACAGCCGGAAGCTATAGAAGGAATTCTGGGCGGAAAAGTAAAAGCAGGTAATGTAGTTGTTATACGTTACGAAGGTCCAAAAGGAGGCCCGGGAATGCAGGAAATGCTGGCACCAACTTCATTAATTATGGGAATGGGACTAGGGAATTCAGTAGCATTAATTACTGACGGTCGTTTTAGTGGTGCTACCAGAGGAGCATCTATCGGTCACGTATCTCCTGAAGCTGCCGAAGGTGGAATGATTGGTTTACTAAAAGACGGAGACGAAATCCATATCGACGTAGATCAATACATCTTATCTGTAAATTTAACAGACGAAGAAATCGCAAAAAGAAAAGCAGAATTTGTTCCGCTAAAAAAAGAATTAAATTCAAAATGGTTAGGACAATACCGTTCCTTAGTTACTAATGCCAGTAATGGCGCTGTTTTGAAATATGATTTATAATATTCTAAAAAAAGATTGAAATCTTAAAACCTCAATCTTTTAAAATAACAAACCTCGTTTTTCTCATTATGAGTAGAAACGAGGTTTTTTTATGCTCTAAGGTTTCAAATAAAAACAAAAACTTTTCCTACTCTAAAATAACTATTTTATTATATTTGAAAACCCTAGCTGTAGTTCTTTTAAACCAATTCAAACAAAATAATCTTTTAACATGAAAAAAATAATTATTTTAGGAATGTTTGCGTTAATAGGATGCACAACAAAAAAACAGCTAAACACAGTAGATACAGATAAAGGTATTGGAGACACCCGAACAAAAACAGTCGAATACATCAATGATGATACCTATTTATTAACCGAAACAGCTGTTGACAAAACATACGGATATGACAAATCAAACCCCATAAAAGTGGGTGGTGCACGGGAAAACAGCGGCCCCAGAAACGAAAGAAGATTTTTAAACGCCTTATTTGGCCCAAATGATAAAAAGATGACCTACTACAGAGCTGGGAGTTGTTGTGCATTTAAAACACCAAATGGCTTTAGCAATATCGGCATGCTTGACAGGTACAGAATAACTGAAATTGGTAGTAAAGACACACTCGACATATATATCAATATGTATGATACAGGTGATTTAAAAATCCCTGTTGGACTAAAAGCGAAAGAAAAACCAAAAAAAAACTAAAAAATAAATTTTCAAATAAATTAACAACTAAAAAATATCATGGGATTATTTTCAGCATTACTTGGAAACGCCGGAACGGTTAGCCAGGAAGATTTACAAAAAGATTACGGAAAGCTATTGATTAATGGCGAAGAAATTGAATTAGGTTTTAAACTAATTAGAGATACGTTTATTTTTACCAATAAAAGGCTTATTCTGGTTGACAAACAGGGGCTGACAGGCAATAAAATTGAGTACCAATCTATTTCGTATAAAAACATTTCCCGATTTAGCATAGAAACTGCCGGAACTTTTGATTTGGAAGCCGAATTGAAAATCTGGATTTCCAGCGAACAACATCCCAGCATTAAAAAACAATTCAACAAATCGGTTAATGTATATGATGTCCACAATGTTTTAGCTACTCATGTACTAAAATAAAAAGATTGCTAAAAAACTAAAAAGGGCTGTCCTGAGTTTAATTCAAGACAGCCCTTTTATAATGATTTTAGCTTAAAAATTATCTGGAATAATTTGGTGCTTCTTTAGTTATCGTAACATTATGAGGATGACTTTCAGAAATTCCACTTGAAGTCAAACGTACAAAACGTCCTGTTTCCTGCAAAGTAGCAATATCTTTAGCACCACAGTATCCCATTCCGGCACGAAGTCCGCCAACAAATTGTAACATACTTTCGTTTAACTCTCCTTTGTAAGGCACACGACCAACGATTCCTTCCGGAACTAATTTCTTTACATCATCTTCTACATCTTGGAAATAACGATCTTTAGAACCTGTTTGCATTGCTTCAACAGAACCCATTCCTCTGTATGATTTGAATTTTCTTCCTTCGAAAATGATAGTTTCTCCGGGAGATTCTTTAGTTCCTGCTAAAAGAGATCCTAACATCACACAATCAGCACCTGCAGCAATCGCTTTAGGAATATCTCCTGTGTAACGAATTCCACCATCGGCAATTACAGGAACACCTGAACCTTTGATAGCAGCAGCCACTTCTAAAACCGCTGAAAACTGTGGGAATCCAACACCAGCCACAATACGGGTAGTACAAATAGAACCAGGTCCGATTCCTACTTTTACTCCGTCAGCTCCATTTTGAACTAAATATTGAGCTGCTTCAGGAGTTGCAATATTTCCAACAATTACATCTAAGTCAGGAAATTGTGCCTTAACTAATTTTAAAACATCAACTACTCCTTTGGTATGTCCATGAGCAGTATCAATAATTACAGCGTCAACACCTGCATTTACTAAAGCCGTAGCTCTTTCAACTGCATCGGCAGTAACTCCTAAGGCAGCAGCTACGCGCAAACGCCCGTATTTATCTTTGTTAGCATTTGGTTTTTGATTCAATTTAGTAATATCTCTAAATGTAATCAAACCTACTAATTTATTGTCTTTATCAATTACAGGAAGTTTTTCGATTTTATGACCTTGCAACACCACTTCAGCCTGCTCTAAGGAAGTACCTTCGGCAACAGTAACTAAGTTGTCCTTAGTCATTACTTCAATGATAGGTCTTGTAGTATTTTTTTCAAAACGCAAATCACGGTTAGTAACAATTCCTTTCAAGGTTTGATTTTCATCAACAACCGGAATTCCGCCAATACCAAATTCTTTCATTGCCGCTTTTGCATCAGCAACAGTCGCATTAAGAGGCAAAGTAACCGGATCGATAATCATACCTGATTCGGCACGTTTTACTTTTCTTACTTTAGCAGCTTGCTGCTCAATAGTCATATTTTTATGTAAAACACCAATTCCACCTTCTTGCGCCATAGCAATTGCCATAGAACTTTCGGTAACTGTATCCATAGCAGCAGATACAATAGGAACGTTAAGTGTAATGTTTCTTGAGAATTTTGTTTTGATACTCACTTCGCGAGGAAGCACCTGCGAGTAGTTAGGAACTAATAATACATCATCGTAAGTTAAACCTTCGCCGATAATCTTGGAGTTGTGTGCTATCATGTTGCAATTTCTAGTTGAATTGCGTGCAAATATAGCAAATTATTTTGAATTTGCTATAATTCGGAATCCAATTAATTTAAAGCTCAATAATGCGGCTCATTGCTATCTGCGAAAATAAAATTAAATCCAAACTGAAACGAAAGACTATTGGCTTTAGAAACATCGCGGTATTCCAATAAATTATCAGCCATAAAATACATATTGAACTTCCCGAGATTTGCCGATAATCCCAATCCTATATTAGTATAAGAATAAGAATCCAATGTATAGGTTGCCTTTAGTTGCAATTTATCCGAAACATTTCTTTGATAAAAACCCGTCAAAGCTGTTATGGGAAGTCTTGGTGTACTCATCATAAAAAACTGTGCTCCTACAGCATTTTTATAACGTTTTTCGGTTGCTGTACACACACAATCTTCATCGGTAGAAGTTCCAAACGAATATTGATAGGAAGCATTTAATTTTACAGGTCGCCAGGTAGTGTATTTGTTATACAAAGTATCTAACGGAATGGCTTCTCTAAAATCATCATAAACACCATCAGGATCATCTGTTCCTGAAAAATTTGGATTGGTTCCTTCGTATTTATAATAACCTTTCCAGGTAAAATTCTCTACATCTTTAGCATGATTTATAAAACCAACATCTAAAATACTCCCTGTAATCTGGATATTTTTTTTAGGATAATAAGTAAATCCAATGTCAAACCCCAAACCCATATCGCCTCCCAGCAACAGTTGTTTTCTAACATCAGTCGCTACATCTCCATTATAATTTTCGTCGATATATTTAGAAATCCCCGAAGTATTTAAGGATAAATTGGAATTAATTTCCTGATTATAAACAGTGGTATTGGAATTGGTAGTAATTATCGAACCTGAATTATTTGTAGAAGTAGCATTAAATCCACTGAAATAAATTTTTCCTCTGGCTCCTACTATCAGCTTTTCGGAAATATTTTTGTGATAGCCCAGATGCAAAACCGAAACCAATTCGGATTTCATACTCAAATCGCCTAAGTTAAAAGACTTACCTATGTAATTTTGATTTCCATCTAAGGCTAAAATCGCCAAATCTCTTGGCATATAAGCAAACAAATCAAACTCCTGATACATTCCGAATGAAAGATACCCTTTGTCTTCAAGCCAATCGCCCAGTTTAATTCCGCCATTAAAGATCTCGATTTGCTCATTTATAGCTCCATGATCGTTTCGGCTTGTAGAATAAACCACATTTCGCAACTTCTGATTGAAATCGACTCCGTCATTTGCAAACAAATCATAAACTGAAAATCCGGTCGAACCTACTTTAAAGGACATTCCGGAAAGCAAAGGAACACCAAAATAATATTTGTACTTAAAATCGGCTCCGGGATTCAGCATTAAAGACTGAGGCACAGAAGTTAAATTATACAGAATTTGCTTGTTTTGAGAAAAACAACCAACAGAGATAAAAACCAACAAAAATAAAAGCCTTTTTCTCATTATATTTCCAAATAAACAGTAGCACTCGAACGCAACACTAAGTTTCCTGTACTATTTTGGTTTGAAGCTGTTCCGGACTTCATTACAACTAAAAATCTCATTTTTCTGGCTCTTTTAAGCAAATCCAGTCTGACATTTTCAAATACTTCAGTTCGTGTAACCACATTATTAGCTGAAGCTGAATAAGCCGGAATATCAAAAGCTATAGTTGTCAACGCATTACTATTATCATCTAACAAAACAATACTCAACAAAAAAGCTCGGCTAATTGTATTGGTAATCTCAAAATGGAAATCTGCTTTTTGCAAATAACTATTAAAATACTTGTCTCTAAAAACATCAAAGTTTTGATCATCAGAATCCCAATGATAGGCTGAACCATCATCGGCTACAAAAGCTGTTGCGGGAACATCAAAATAACTTAAATTTCCCTCAATAACCGGAGTTAATTTCAAATCGTTGGCCTGATCAAAATTCAAATCACTGGAACAGGAGAAAGAGCACATTAAAAAAAGTGCCAGACTCAATACTCTTATAAAATGATATTTTCTCATCTTTTTTTGATCACAAATTTCAATTTAAGCAAACGAATAATAATAAACATTTATTACAATTACAACAACTAATAAAAAGTTCCAAATAACTTAGAAGCTTCATTGTAAGCACTTTCAAAACTCAACGGATTTAAGCCTATATTCTCTTTGTTTGCCGTGAAGTAAGACAAGAGCTTTTCGGTAGGCATATTTCCTGTCAACTCGTCTTTTGCCATTGGGCAACCACCAAATCCCTGAATGGCACCATCATATCGACGGCAACCCGCCTGATGGGCTGCTTCTATTTTTTCGAACCATTTATCATAAGTAGTATGCAAATGTGCTCCAAACTCAATCTGAGGATATTTTGGAATCAAATTCGAAAATAAGTATTGAATCACTTCCGGCGTAGAACTCCCGATAGTATCCGAAAGCGAAAGTATTTTCACTCCCATTGCCGCTAATTTTTCAGTCCACTCGCCCACAATATCCACATTCCACGGATCTCCATAAGGATTACCAAAGCCCATAGACAAATAAGCTACAACTTCTTTATTATTTTTATCGGCAATTTCCAAAATTTCCTCCAAACTAATAATCGATTCTGCAATGGTTTTATGGGTATTTCGCATTTGAAAATTTTCAGAAATTGAAAAAGGAAAACCCAAATACTGAATGGGCTCGAATTCAGAAGCTGTTTTCGCTCCCTGAGTATTAGCAATAATAGCTAATAATTTACTTGTGGTTTTAGATAAATCCAATTGGTCTAGAACAGCAGCTGTATCTTGCATTTGCGGAACTGCTCTTGGCGAAACAAAACTGCCAAAATCGATAGTATCAAATCCTACCCGCAATAAAGATTGAATGTATGCCACTTTCCTTTCGGTAGGAATAAATGTTTTAATGCCTTGCATGGCATCGCGCGGACATTCTATAATCTTTATTGGTTCCATAGATTTCAAAGATACTAAAACTTGCAAAGTGGCAAAATTTAGAACCAACAAAAAAGCGCAACTCTGTTGAAGAATTACGCATTTATATTTTATTACGCTATTACACAAAGATCCACAAAGAAAACACAGAGCTACACAAAGAAATTTAAAAAGTTTAACCCCAAAAGTTTGGAAAAAGTTTTCGCAAAGCGCACAGAGTTAAAAACAAACCGTTTTTAAGTAAAAAAACTTAGCGAATCTTAGTCCCTTCTTTGTGAACCTTTGCGAAATATTACATACGACTTAAAATCTTTTTATTGATGGCTTTTACTAAGGCTGGACCTTCATAAATAAAACCGGTGTACAATTGTACCAAACTAGCTCCCGCTTCTAATTTTTCGATAGCATCATCGGCAGAATGAATTCCTCCTACCCCTATAATCGGGAAAGCCTTATTGCTTTTTTGTGAAAGAAAACGAATCACCTCAGTAGAACGTTTCGTCAACGGTTTTCCTGATAATCCGCCCATTTCAGTTTTATTTGCCGATTGTAAACCTTCACGTGAAATGGTAGTATTAGTAGCAATTACACCTGCAATTTTGGTTTCATTCACAATATCGATAATATCTAACAATTGCTCGTCAGTCAAATCAGGAGCAATTTTTAACAGAATTGGTTTTTGTTTTGGCTTAGCCAAATTTTTATTCTGCAAAGTTTGCAACAACTGCGTCAACGGCTCTTTATCCTGTAGTTCACGAAGATTTGGTGTGTTTGGCGAACTCACATTCACCACAAAATAATCCACATAATCGTATAGAGCATCAAAACAAATTTCGTAATCCGAAGTTGCTTCCTCGTTAGGAGTCACTTTATTTTTACCTATATTTCCTCCAATTAAAACTCCGGGATTCGATTTCAGTCTTTCAACAGCTTCCATCACACCACCATTATTAAATCCCATTCGATTAATAATTGCCGAATCCTCTCTAAGACGAAACAAACGTGTTTTAGGATTTCCTTCCTGCCCTTTTGGTGTTAAAGTCCCTATTTCGATAAAACCAAAACCAAAATTAGACAATTCCTTGTATAATTTGGCATCCTTATCAAAACCCGCAGCTAAACCAACAGGATTTTTAAATTTCAACCCAAAAACTTCCGTTTCTAATCTTTTGTCATTTACCAAATAAAGCGTTCTGTAAAGAACTGAAAAACCAGGTATTTTAGAAGTAACGCGAACTAACGAAAACGTAAAATGATGTATTTTTTCAGGATCAAAACAAAAAAATAGCGGTCGGATAAACTGTTTATACATAGGATTTTAATTTGTCTGCAAAAATAGAATTATCTAATGGATAAAAAAATTATAACACAAGAATTGAGTTCGCATACTGAAAGAACCTACAAATGAGCTAAACATTAGTTAAACAAAGCACAAAAACAAATCATAAACAACTAAAAAACAGCCATTTACTCCAAAAAACAATTCATTAACTTATATAAAATCCAAAAAACATGGCTTTTCGAAAAGATTTTTCTTATATTGTATTAGAGAAATTAATAATTATGACTCATTTTTATTATTAACTTAAAACACATTATCATGAAACTACAATTTATTTTTACCGCTGTATTACTTGCTAGTTTTCAAGTTTTCTTAGCACAGGAAATCACAAACGACACTATAAAATCCGTAAAAAAAACGACTATAACTACAGTCACCACCGTTAAAGACACCATTATAAAAGTAGTTCCCGAAGCAGCTGCAACTATCCCGGACAAAGAGGCATTAAAAAAAGAAGAAAAAATGCTTCAGGCCAAAATGAAGGAAGAAAAAAAGGCATTAAAAGAGGCTAAAAAATTAGAACAAGAGCAAAAAGATTTTGAAAAAGAACAAAAAGCTTTTGAAAAACAGCAAAACAAAATTTTGTCAGGCGAAAAATCAATCAATAAGTTAAAAACTAAAATTGCTAATGAAGAAAAAAGTTTGACCCGAAACAAAGAAAAATTAGATAGTAAAAAATCAAAAGGCAAACTAAGTTCTACTGATATAGAAAAAGAAAATATCAAAATCAGCAAACAACAAATTAAGATAAACAAACTCAACGCAGATCTTGTCAAAGAAGAAGAAAAATTAAGCAAATTGAGAAATTAAATAATCCTAAAATTAACTGCAAATTCAGCAATTGTTGAATTTGCAGTTTTTTTTATAAACATTCTTTACTTTTAAATAAAAAACACCGCATATGAATATCAATAAAAACTGGCATCAGCAACATTATGATAGCCTGGCATTCGGGAGCCGTATTGCCGATTCAGTAGCCAAAGGAATGGGTTCTTGGCGATTTATAATCATTCAGACAGTATTTGTAATCATTTGGATGGGATTGAATCTTATTGCTTATTTTAAGCATTGGGATGCCTATCCTTTTATCTTGCTCAACCTTTTATTTTCTACTCAGGCGGCTTATGCTGCACCTATAATCATGATGTCACAAAACCGTCAAAACGAAAGGGATCGCATCCAGGCTCAGGAAGATTATGACACCAATAAAGAAGCAAAACTTGAAATCGAAGCTTTGGCAACAAAACTCAACTCTATTGATGTAGAAAAATTAGATAAAATAATCCAAATGCTGGAAAATATGAAATAAAGTTGGATTTACTATGCTGCAAATTAATCTTATCTTTGGACTCCAATAAAAAATTATTTTATGCAAAATATTATTGATCGTTTTATCAGTTACGTAACTATTGATACCGAATCCAATCCTGATTCAAAAACAACTCCAAGCACCGAAAAACAATGGGTTTTAGCCAATAAATTAGTCGAAGAACTAAAAGCTATTGGAATGCAAGACGTTACTATAAACGACAAAGCTTACATCATGGCAACTTTGCCAAGTAATGTTGAGCACGAAGTACCTACAGTAGGATTTGTATCACATTTTGACACCTCGCCTGATTTTTGCGGAGCTAATGTAAAACCACAAATTGTAACTGATTATGATGGAAAAGACATTGTTTTGAATGCGAAACAAAACATTATTTTATCACCAGACTATTTCAAAGATTTATTGCAATACAAAGGTCAAACCTTAATTACCACTGACGGAACAACTCTATTAGGTGCAGATGACAAAGCCGGAATTACCGAAATTGTTACCGCCATGGAATTCCTCATTAAAAACCCGGAAATCAAACACGGAAAAATAAGAATTGGATTCACCCCTGATGAAGAAATTGGTCGTGGGGCACACTTTTTTGACGTGGAAAAATTTGGCGCTCAATGGGCTTACACCATGGACGGAAGTCAGATAGGCGAATTAGAATATGAAAATTTTAATGCGGCTTCCGCCAAAATAACTTTCAAAGGAAAAAGCGTCCATCCGGGCTACGCCAAAGGAAAAATGATTAACTCCATGTTAATTTCAAATGCTTTCATCAACGAATTACCTGCTGATGAAGTTCCTGAAAAGACGAAAGGCTATCAGGGTTTTTATCATGTACATCACCTCAACGGAAACATCGAAGAAACGATTGTTGAATTGATTATCAGAGACCACAACCTGAAAAAATTTGAAAAGAGAAAAGAAAAAATCCAAAAAATAGCGCGCAAAATCAACAGGAAATTTGCTAATCAATTTGGAGAAGATATTGTTATTGCCGAGATTAAAGATCAATATTACAATATGAAAGAAAAAGTACTTCCTGTAAAACATATTGTGGATATTGCCGAAAAAGCAATGAGAGAACTGAATATCAAACCAATCATCAAACCCATTCGTGGCGGAACTGACGGTTCGCAATTATCGTACATGGGATTACCCTGTCCAAACATTTTTGCCGGCGGACATAATTTTCATGGAAAATACGAATATGTTCCTGTAGAAAGTATGCAAAAAGCTGTAGAAGTAATTGTAAAAATTGCCGAATTGACTGCCTTACCTGATTTTGGCTTTGAGCAAACAAAAAAGACCAAAAAGAAGAAATAGTTCGCTAATAACGTCATTTCGAACTAATTTTTTTTACCAAAAAAGCAATCTAAATCACGTTTCAATTGTCTAGGCGTTGTCATAAAAAACACTGCAATTTACAACCGAAAAGACACAAAAAAAACCGATGTAAGTTTGAATTACATCGGTTTTTTTTTATGTGAAATTAAAATTAATCTAACCAGATAAAACTAGTAATTAAACAGTTTTCTGTTGTCTTTAATATCAGCAATATCTTTAAGAGCAGGCAACACTCTGTTTACATCTCCTGCTGATTGCGCTTTTACTTTTACAACATAAGGAGAAATATCTTTTACTGCCGGAGCTTTAACAATACTTGTAGTTTTCACTACATAAACTCCTGTGTTACCTTCAATAGGAGCTGATATTTTGTTGGCTGCTAAAGCAAATGCGTTTCCTACTACTCTTGGCTCCTGACCAACACCACCGTTCAATACTGGGTTATCCAAGGTTACATTAACCGCTTGCTCTACTTTGCTACCTGTAGCCTTAGCAATAGCTTCAAGTGAACTTCCATTCATTTTAGCTTTTAACAATTCGGCTTTTTTAGCATTCTTTAATTTAGTTTCAACAAATGGTCTTACCTGATCAATTGGTGCAAATCCGGAATCATCAATATTTTTAACTGTTGCAATTACGTTACCTAAATTAGCAACTTCAAAACGTTTTACTGAACCCACTTTAGTACCGTCTTCAAAAGCCCATCTAATAATATTTCTTTGGTTTCCTAAAGAACCAAAAGTCTCATCCATTGCTTTTACAGAAACCGCAGGAGCTACCTTAAGTTTCATATCTTTTGCCAATTTATTAAAATCTTTATCAGCTGCATCCATTTCGAATTGAGTAGCTTTTGCAAAGATTTCATCTGAAGTAGCCTCAGAAGCTTCTAATTTTTGAGCTACAGTAGCCAAACGAATTCCGTCTTGCTTATCAGTAACTTTTATAATATGGAATCCAAAATTAGTTTCTACTAAACCGATTTTACCAATACTGCTACTGAATACAAAATCATTAAAAGGTTTCACCATTTGGTTAGGCCCAAAATACCCCAAATCACCACCTTGTTGTGCAGATGAATCATCAGAATACTGGAAAGCTAACATCATAAAACTTTCCGGATTAGCATTAACCTGAGCTAAAACCTCTTCAGCTTTAGCTTTTGCCTCTTCTTTAGTTCTCTTTTCTCTTTGATTAGGAACCTGCGCTCCTTCGTAACTAATTAAGATATGACTTGCCTTAGCATTAACACCTAATTTTTTACCCAAAGATTTTGAAATACAATAATAATCTCCATAAACATAAGGTCCGTAAACTTCGCCCGGAGCTAAATTAAATAATCTGTCAGCATCTACAGCCGGCAAATCTTTTTTAGCAACATAAGTCGAATCATAAGGGATATCCGAATTTGAGTTTACAAATTCAATAACATTTGCAGCTGTTCTAAATCCGGCTAAAGTATCATTCTTAGCAGTAGCCTGATTGTAAACCACACTTCCTGTCAACAAAGCATTAACTCTGGCTTTTACCTCAGCCACATCTGCTGCAGATGGTTTGTCTTCTATCAAAACATATTCTACTGAACGGGATTCTTCTGCTTTGTATCTTTTTTCGTTTTTCTTCATGTACTCTAAGATCTCAGCATCAGTTACTTTTACTTCACTGTCTTTGATTGACGAAAATAAAGCTCCAACATAAGAGAAATTAGCCTTATCAGCTTCCATTCTATATTTCAATTTTCCTTCAGCCTTAGTTGTATAAGAAGCAGATTGTACCAAAGTGCTGTAAATTTGGTATTTTGCATTAAGTACAGCATCTTTTTCTCTTTGTTTCAAATATTCTGCCTGTGCAGGATTTGCTTTAAAGTAATCCTTAAATTTAGCCAAATCAAACATACCCGCAGCATTCTGGAACATTGGATTTTGACCGATATTCTGGTCAGCTTTTAAAATTTCGATGATGTGTTTTTCACCCACTCTCAATCCTAATTTATCAAATTCAGAAGTTAGCAAAGCCACAGAAACTTCTTGTTCCCAAACTCTGTTAGCTGCAGCTGTAGGAGTGATTCCCTGACCACTTTTTTCAACCTCACTAACTTTAAGTCTAAAATCCTCAAATGAAATATCTTTTCCATTGATGCTTCCTACATCTTTTGAAGTACTGCTAAATGTACCACTCTGAAACAAATCACCTATTAGAAATGCAAATAAAGCCAGTGCAATTACTGCAATCATTAAAGCGGATCGTTGTCTAATTTTTGATAAAACTGCCATTTTTATTGTTGTTAATTTTATATTCAGTTTGCGAAAATACAATTATCTCGCTAATAACAATACAAGTAACGTTTTATTTTAAAAGATTTTTCACTTTTCTAAAAAAATTACTCTTTTACCGTCATTTTTACTAATTCAATTTTTTTATTTGTTGCCTCTTCAATCACAAAATGATAGTTCTCAATGGCAATAACATCGCCTTTTTGAGGAATTTCTTTTGTAAAATCGACAATAAATCCACCCAAAGTTCCGTAGGAATCACTCTCAGGAATCTGAAATTTATAGGTCTGATTTAAATATTCTACATCAAATCGGGTCGAAAAAAGATAAACACCTTCTTCTAATTCTTTTTCAATTAATTCTTCGTCTAAATCATGTTCGTCTTCAATTTCGCCAAAAAGTTCTTCGACAATATCTTCCACCGTAATAATACCTGAAGTCCCTCCGTATTCGTCCAAAACCACGGCCACACTTTTTCGCTTTTTAGTAAGCAAATCCATGACATCTTTAATATAAATGGTTTCAGGAACATATTCGACAGCAATAACCACTGATTTGATATGTTTGGGTTTTTTAAACAAATCAAACGAATGCACATAACCTACAATTTCGTCTAATGAATTCTCATAAACCACAATTTTAGAATAACCGGTTTGCACAAATAAATCTTTGAGTTCAGCCACCGAATCATACAAATCTACAGCCACAATTTCGGTTCTTGGCGTCATAATATCACGCGCTTTTACTCCCGAAAATTCCAGTGCATTTTGAAAAATCTGAATCTCCGAATCCACTTCTTCGTCATCTTTCACCGTACTCATTTGCTCAGTGATATAATTCCCTAATTCTACTTTCGAAAAATACAATTGAACCTGATCTCCTTCGGTTCGAAAGAATTTCTTCAAAATAAAATCGGAAACCCAAATTAAAAATGTCGAAATAAAATAGAAAAGCAAATAGAAACCATAAGCCGGAACGGCAAAAAACTTGATTAAACTATTAGAATAAATTTGAAAAAAAACCTTTGGTAAAAACTCGGCTGTAATCAAAACAATCACCGTAGAAATCACTATTTGAATAAACAAACTCAGAAAATCTGAAAAATAATAACTAAAAGAAGTTACCCATTCCATAATGAGATCTCCCATAAAAAAACCATAAACTACTAATGCTATGTTGTTCCCAATAAGCATTGCAGCTATAAACTTAGATGGTTTTTCAGTAAGTTTAGTGAGAATTTTGGAGATAAAACCGTCTTGTTTTTTCTCAAGTTCAAGATAAATTTTATTGGAAGAGATGAACGCAATTTCCATCCCTGAAAAAAATGCAGATAGTATTAGACATAGAATTATAATACTAATTTCCATAAACTATGATTTACCGTTACGGTCTTGCATTTTTTTTGCAAATCTTCTTCTAAAGAAAAACATAAAAATCCCTAAGCCCGCCATTAAAAGACTCAACACAGGCGTTGCATCGGCTACATTCCATTTTTCGATAGCATCATAAATAAAGAAAGCTGCCAGGATAAGATAAACATAAGGAGTATATTTAAAAAAACTCATAGTATAAAAATTTAATGATTATTCGGCTGTTAAAACTTCGCCTGTTATTCTTTGTGAATTAATTACTTTAAAATCTTTGCTAAAATCAATTCCCTGACCGTTTGAAGCGCCTTTTAAATCAGTAAATTTAAACTTTTTCTCGGTAAAAAACCATTCGTTTTTTTGATCATAATACAATTGTTCGGTCTCTAACATTTGTCCGTCCTGGGAAACAATTTTTACTTTTCCCTGCAAATCAATAATATTGGTTTGCTTGTATGAAACTGCATAATTAGATGTTACCCGGGTTTTTTTTGCTTTTTTATCATACAAAGTAACATCAACTCCTTTAGGAAATTCGGTAAAAGGAAAATCCACAGTAGCATAATCCAGCATTTTTGAACTAAGCAAAACTGCTTTTATCAAACCCGAATCGGTGTATTTTAGATGAACATTGTCGGCGTCACCTGAGGGAGTAAATTCGGTAAAATTAATTTTTTGTACTTTTTTAAAATTACTTTCGCACCCAAAAAACAGAGTCACAGCTAAGGCCGTGACTACCATAAACATTTTATTTTTTTTAAATAAAAACATAGTTTTAAACAAGCAAAGTGAAACTAAGCAAAATTTCCTTAAAGCAATTATTAATCAAACTTTCTCTTTACAAACCATCTGTCATTGAACGAAAGTCCAACACTAAGTTTAACATAGTTTTCCTGAATTAAAGATGCAGAAGTAGTGCCTCTTTTCCCAAATTCAAAACCTAAGTTTATATTAGAAAAACTTCCTGTAATAGGCAAACCTACACCTAAACTAAGCCCCTGATCTTTGATTGATTGCGAATTAACAACCAAACCTGTCTCTTCATATCTAATCCCTGCTCGGTAAACAATTCTTTTAGCATAGTTTGAAAAAGAACTATAGTTAGGAATAAAATAACCTCCTAAACTATATTTCATTGCTTTTTCGTAAGACACATTAGGCAAATTATTATAAGTATTTGCTAAATCTCCCTGACTTGCCGAAATAATTTGCGCCCCAATTAACCATTTTTTAGATTCTCCTATTCCAAGACCAATTCTTAATTCACTTGGCAAAGTCAGGTTTTCTGAATCTTTTTCCTCATCCAATGCTTCTACTGAAGTCACATCAAAATCAGATGTCAGACTCACAACATCTCTGTTTCGGGTATTATCAGAAGCCAATTTGCTTTCTAATCTATAACTCAAACTGCTGTACAAACTCAGTTTCTTAGTCAATTTTGACTGATACAAAGCTCCAAAATTGAAGTTTACACCTGATAAATCAGCTCTGTTCAATTCCCTGCTTCCTAAAACAACTCCATTAATATATTGCAAATTAGTTGTTTCAATTCGTCCAAAATTATAATCCACATTAGCACCTATACTAAAATTAGGAAGTATTTTATAAGAAGCAGCAAAAAAAGCTTTATTTACTCCACCCGTTCCAAAATCACGAGTATTTTGTCCATCTGCCACATCTGAAGTATTCGTAATTTTAAAACCCACAGAAGAATAAGGTATCAAACCAAATCCCACACCTAATTTCCCCATAGGCAATCCTACTGCCAAATAATCAAAAGTAGTTCTCTTAGCCTGTTCAGAAGCAGTAGTATTTTTCAACGTTGTTTGGTTATAAGTTCCACCCACCGTAAAAGTGGTCAATTTTAGATTAGAATAACTCGCCGGATTATCTAAATTGATGTGAATACTATCCTGTTCCACCTGCACTCCAGCCATCGAACGACTTTCAATAGTTCCTTTAAATCGTACATCTCCAATTCCGTAAAAAGAATAAGGTGAAGAAGTCCCCTCCTGAGCAAAAGACAGCAGTGATAAAAGCAAGCAAAAGCTTGTTATAATTTTTCTAATCATTTTTGATTTTGTATTGAAATGTTTGGTTCAAACTTTCCAAAAGGAAATTTGAATTGGCAAATATGGTATTTTTTAATCGTTTAGCCAAAAAATCTGCATCACCACCCGTTAAAATTATGATAATTTTTGTACAAGCTGCCTTATATTCATCTACGAAACCGTCA
Organism: Flavobacterium sp. GSA192; assembly: GCF_006386525.1. Classification (NCBI taxonomy): domain Bacteria; kingdom Pseudomonadati; phylum Bacteroidota; class Flavobacteriia; order Flavobacteriales; family Flavobacteriaceae; genus Flavobacterium; species Flavobacterium sp. GSA192. Next base: position 115,434 of record NZ_VAHC01000004.1, read on the forward strand.
ATCTCATAGACCAATCCGTTAACCACACCCGAATGTATGGATTCAGCTGTTGATTTTCCGATATAGCTTTCCGGACTTTGCAAAGTCAACAACGGAAGTTTTGCCGTAAACTGATTCAAAGATTCATATCGCAACCGCAATCCCGGCGCAATGGCACCGCCCTGATATACATTATTTTCATCGACAAAATCATAGGTAACACAGGTTCCTGCATCGATTATCAATCTGTTTTGATTGGGATATAACAAAGTAGCTCCCGCAGCAAGTACCATACGGTCAATTCCTAAAGTTTTTGGAGTCCCATAATTATTGAAAAACGGAAAAGAATCTTCATTTGAAACAAAATGAACCTTAACCTTGTCTTCGAATGCTAAAAAAGATTGTTTTTCGACATCTGCTACCGAAGAAACCACCAAATGAGCTATTGTTTCAAATTTTTCTAAAATTTTTTCTATCTTTTTCTCAAGAGCTTTTTTATCAAAAACAAAACGCTCCAAAATGGTATCACCCTCAAAAACAGCCGCTTTAATTTGGGTATTCCCCACATCAACAGTTAATATCATATTTTGATTTTTGGTTTAGCGAATGTACGAATAGATTTTTTCATAAAAATGTTTTGGATATATTAAAAATGGTTCTATATTTGCACCCGCAACAAGCACGGTACCTTAGCTCAGATGGTAGAGCAATGGACTGAAAATCCATGTGTCCCTGGTTCGATCCCTGGAGGTACCACAAAACCCGAATTCTTAGAGTTCGGGTTTTTTGTTTTTGTAACAATTTGGAACACGGATGACACTGATTCAGCAAATAAAAACGGATTTTTTAGGTTATTCGCTTTTATCTTTTAGAAAAAGAACAAGCAAACTATCCCCAAAAAATTACAGCAACGCCAACAAATACCCCATTAAAGAACCTCCCAAAACAACAAACGCACTATTTAGTTTTTTGTAACCAAAACTTACTCCAATACTCAAAACCGCAATTAAAATAGTACGCCAGTCTGTGATGGTTTCTTTGGTCATTAGCACACAAACAGCAACAATAATTGCCACCGAAGCCACATTTACGGCATCTAAAAATACAGCAAAGCTATTTGAATTCCGCATTTTCTTAACCAATGGATTCAGTAAGGCAACAAAAACAAAAGACGGCAGAAAAACCCCAATAGTAGCAACAACAGCTCCGGATAGTCCATTAATTTGATAACCAATAAATGTTACCGAAGAAAAAACCGGTCCCGGTGTAAATTGCCCAACAGCGATAGCGTCAATAAGTTGAGCTCTTGACAAAAATCCCGTTGCGACCAGCTCAGTATCTAAAAAAGCAAACAATACATAACCACTTCCATAAAGTATGGCACCTATTTTTAAAAAAATCAAAAATAGATTTGAGTTGGTTACCGAAAGAAAAGCGGTGTTGGTAATCGGCAAAAAAGCTAAAGGAAAAACACTATTGGTATTTCTCAAGGATTTATTTCGAATAGAATCCAAAAACAAAGCAAGAAATCCTGCTCCAAACATCAGGTAAATTTCATTAATACCCAGCAAAGAACAACTTAAAACCAGAAGACCAACGATGAGCAATTCGAATGATTTTAATGATTTTTTTGCCAATGGAAAAATAGCCCCCAGAATCACAGCAATTATTGCAGGTTTTATTCCGTAAACAAAAGGCTGCACCTGAGGAAGCTGCCCGAATTGCTTGTAAAGCCAGGCAAAAATTCCTGTTATAAAAACCGCAGGTAAAATAAAACAAAGTCCCGCAATCAATAAACCTTTCCAACCTGCTTTTTCATGTCCAACATGAATAGCCATTTCGGTGCTATTAGGCCCCGGAATCAAATTGGTCGCACCTATTAAATCTAAAAAATGTTGCTCCGTTAACCACTTTCGCCTTACAACTACTTCTTCCCGCATCATTGCAATATGAGCCGCAGGACCACCAAAACCAATTATACCGAGTTTTAAAAAAAGCTTTGCTAAATCTTTTAATTCTGCTTTATCTACCATTCCTTATTATCATTTTGTCAAATGAGTAACCGCCACTACCTTCAATTAATAAAAAGAAACTCCCTAAAAGCATTGCCCAATCAGTTCTGCTTTCGTGGAGCAATTCCCATAATCCTTCCTCTAAATAAACTTCTGATTTTGTTATTGCCAATGCCACAAGCATAATTACAATCAAAGGAATACTTGCCAACCTTGAAAACAACCCGATTAAGAGCAACAAACCGCAAATAATTTCAAACGCACCAACAAAACTGCCTAAGAATTCAGGCGATGGCAAACCTATTTTTTCAAACCTTCCTGCTCCCCGAAGTGCCGGAAATAAAAACTTTTGAATACCTTCTGATAAAAATACTGCCCCCACAATTAAACGAATGAGTATTCTGGTTTTAGAATTGTTTGTACTGATTATTTTTGCTAACATATTTTCTTGTTAAGATTTTCTGTCTGTTACAATTGTGGCACTAAATTAGAAAACCTTTTGTTTCCAAAAGGTTTTCTAATTATTATTTTTGAGTCTATTTCATCAAGCGTACTTCGTAAATACCTGTAATAGACGAATTCGGTTTGGCTTGAAATTTCACTTCCAGCAACTTTGCATTTGATTTTAAAATTTCGGCCGGAATTTCAATTATTTTATCAATAAACTGATTGCCTTCTTTTCCATCCATCGCAATCGAAGCAACTAAAACGGAGTTCAGATAAACATCAAAATTTCTGTTTTTATCCGAACCAAAATAAGTGATTCTCAACTTACGTGCTTCCGCTTTTGGGTTTTTCAAATCATAACTAAAGAATCCCGTTCCGTTTCTATAATGACGTTCTTTATAAATTCCGGTATCAGTTTTTTCACCTTTAAAATTATGATCATTTTCAGGTTGCTGCTCTCCAGCCGTAACTAAATCTACTGTTAGTGCTTCCAATTTCATTTTCGCATCTTCTCTTTCTTTCATTGCAGCCTGCAATTCAGGTAATTTTTCCTTTGTGGTATAAGGCCAATACAACATGTATCTCGCATCGTGGATTTGGAAAAAAGGCACCAGTTGTAAGTTCTTAAATTGATCCTGATAAATAATATCCGAAGCAGAATACGTAAAGGGTTTGTTTTTTATTTCTTTTAAAGATTGTGCCAAATCATTTGAATTAGAAACCAACATTGGCGCTTCTTCAATTGGATAAATTGGTCCGTTTGCAATATGCCCCATTCGGCTTCCATCGGCTCTTAAGCCTATTAAATCAGTCTCACCTGTAACAGCAGCCAGAACTATTGGTCCATGCACAAATGAAACCCAAGCCGATTTGTCCGGAAGTTGTTCTGCGCTATTGTGCATTGGCAGCACTATTGAAATAACATCTCCTGATTTCCATTTTCGATTAATTGAAACATAAGAATTCGCATCTTTTTCAATCGCTACTTCTTTGCCATTTACCTTAATTTTCATTTCTCCGTTCGTTATCCAGGAAGGATATCTGAACTTAACCGCAAACTTTTGCGCTTTTTTCAAATCCAATGTAAAGACTGATTGCTCTTCGAAAGGGAACTTCGTATTTTGTGTCAGCCTCAATCCTTTTTCTTTCCATTCTAAAGTGGAAGGAATAAAAAGATTCACATACAAATTGGTAGCATCATGAGCGTAAATCATTTCGCCATATTTTCCGTGATTTTCTATACCAGAACCCACACAACACCAAAAAGATTCCTGTGACTCCGAATACACACGGTAATGACGCGGACGAATAGGCGTAAAATAAACAAATCCTCCTTCAGGATGCTGCGATGATAAAATATGATTGTAAGTGGTACGCTCGTAATAATCCATGTATTTAGCCTCAGGATGTGCCAGAAACAAATGCTTACTCAATTTAAGCATGTTGTAACTGTTGCAGGTTTCAGGACCTTCTCTGGATTCAAGCATGGACGAAAAATCATTCGAAGGATTAAAATGTTCTCTCACACTATTTCCTCCTATGGAAATGGTTCTATTTTCGACTACTGTTTTCCAAAAAAAGTTAGCCGCATCAGCCCATTTTGTATCACCACCTACTTCGGCTACACGCATAAAACCGATTACTTTTGGAATTTGTGTATTGGCATGAATACCATTCAGCTTGTCTTCATCTTTTAACAAAGGATTCAAAATGGTCTTGTGCGAAAATTTTTCAGCCAAAACTAAATATTTTTTATCTCCTGTAATTGCGGCAACATCCGCAAAAACTTCGTTCATACCGCCATGCTCGCTTTTTAGCATTAATTGGATTTGCTCATCCGAAAGATTAGCCACTAATTTCAAACACCAATCGGACAATTGAATTAGCATCTTTTTAGCTTTTTCATTCCCCGTTAGTTTGTAAGCATCCACAAGACCCGCGTAAACCTTATGAACATTATACCAAGGCACCCATTTTCCGTTTAACGAAAAACCACCCGCATCAATCTTGCCTTTAGCAATATCAGCCCACAATGCCTTACTTCCAGGAACACCGCCTATATAACCGTCTCCATTTTTTAATTGGCATTTTTCCAGCCAATCCAGCACATAATCTAAACGTTCTTTTATTTGCTGATTTCCAGTTGCGGCATACATCTCCGATAAAGCCGAAAGATAATGTCCACCAATGTGACCATCCAATCCTGTATTTTCCCAATTGCCATAATTATCCTTTAGAGGCGTGATTCCGGCTTCTTTTAAATAAGGTGCCAGCAGCCTATCGGCATCGAGTTCTAAAATATATTTCATATCGGTTTGCTGCGCCTTTTGAAAAGGACTTTCTAACAAACGAACAGAAGTTAACGGAAAAGACTGCAATTGTGCTGACTGACTATAAGCAGTAGCACTCAGCGTAATCAAAACAACCGACCATAGATTGTTTTTTACATTTTTTAATATCATAATTTTGGTTTTAGTTGGATTATAGAAAATAAATTCCTCCTTGATTTATTTCTAAATTATTTTTTGGTTTTTATTCGAATAAGCGAAAATGAATACGCTGGCAGTTCACTTGAAAACTCCTCGTTTACTGCAATAGTATCTGTTTTTGGCAAAGCCGTTTTACTATCTGGTGCTCCAGTTAACAACGTACGACTTGCATTGGAAGCCACTACTCCAAGATTTTTCAAATTCAATTGTGTATTTACCGAAACCGGAAGCATGTTAACCAATTTTACAATTAAATCATTGCTTTTACTATCGCGCACAACCGAAACTCCAATGCGTTTTCGAACTGATTCACTGGTATCAGAAATACTGATATCATTTGAAAAATAAGTATCTCCTGCATTGTTTCCGTACATTTTTTGAACCTGATAACCCACTGTTGGTTTCACTTCCGAATTATTGAAATAAATAATATCCGGATTCCATTGTGTGTGACCTTCTTTGGCTAGCATTGGCGCAATAGAAGCCATACTTACCACATCGCCATTGCGTTCAATTGATGTTAAATATAGGGCTTCCGCCAAAGCAGTTTCGATATTATTGGGACGTCCCGGTAAAAAAGCAGCATATTCCCCAAGATATACTTTTGATTTCGAACGATCATACTTATCATAAAAATCCTGATTATTAATAAACCAACCCACCGATTCGTAATAATGTTCGTCCACCATTGGAATATTCAATTTATCGGCAAGAGCCCAACCTTCGTTATAATCCGTTCCTTCATAAAAAGGTCCAACCGTACCAATAACGGTAATTTCGGGATATTTTGCTTTTACAGCATTAAAAATCATCGTAAAACGCTCTTCAAAAATATCCGTAATCAAATCTTCATTTCCTATTCCAACATATTTAAGATTAAATGGTTTTGGATGTCCTGCTTCGGCTCTTTTCTTTCCCCATTTGGTATTCACATCTCCATTGGCATATTCAATTAAATCCAACACATCCTGAACATATTCATCCATATCACTCATCGGAATGCCGCCTTGTTGTCCTGCTCCGCCTACTCCTGAATTCTGGCAAGGAACTCCCGCCGAAACTACAGGTAAAGGAGCTGCTCCCATATCTTCACAAAACTGAAAATACTCGAAATAACCCAATCCCATCGATTGATGATAGCCCCAAAGATTGCGTTGTGGCTTTCTGGATTCCAGTGGACCAATGGTATTTTTCCAATGGTAAATATTTCCCAATCCATCGCCATGAGCCACGCATCCACCTGGAAAACGCATAAATTTTGGCTGAATATCAGCAATAGTTTGAGCTAAATCGGCACGGAGACCGTTTTTACGTCCTTTGAATGTTTTTTGTGGAAACAGCGAAATCATATCTAAAGCAATACTTCCGATATTTTGAGGAACAATCTCTAATTTTGCATCGGCTACTGTTTTATTGGAGATCAAAACAGTGCTGTATTTTTTCCAATTTACACTATTCGAATTAATCGTAGTTTCGGCATATTTTTCTCCATTTTTACCAACTAAACGAACAAGTAACTTCGTATTAGCTCCAGCCAAATTTCGACTAAACAATGAAAAATCATATTTCTCACCTGCTTTTAAAGCAATGCCATCAAAACCTTCATTACTGAAACCTTTACCAACCTCAACCGTTTTCAAAATAGCATAATGCTTATTGTTTTCGTGAATTGGCGAAAGCGAATCAATAGTAAATGTATTTTGATTTCCTTCAATAGACCAGGATTTAGAACTATTCCATGATTTATCACGACCTTCCTTATCACTCAATGCATATTCAAAATCACGATTCTGAATCAACTCAGCATACAATCCACCGTCGGCAGCATAATTAATATCTTCAAAAAACACCCCTGTAAGCATGTTACTTATTTTTTTACTTTGAGAAGCTTCTACAGTAATGGTCGCATTTAGTGTTTTAAGTGAAGCAAAACGACTAGCATCGGTTTTTGAAGTTTCCCCATTCAATTGATTTTTATAAGCTACTAGTTGTTCAGCCTTAATTAAATCATTCACCACATCCCAGGAAACTTTGTTTACGGTTCCGTTTTGAACAATCCCAGCAATGGCAACAGCTTCCCTTAAATCGACACGCTCTGATTCCTGAATTGTTTTTGTAGCAGCATATTTTACAAAATCCGTTGTAGTTACAGCAAATAATCCATTTGTGGCATTAGCCGAACTCTTCCATGATATCGTAAAAATTCCGTTATTTTGAGAAACTATCGGTTTCAGGCAATTATTATCTTTCATGACCACAGGATACGACTGACGTCCCCAGCTAATCAAATCTTTAGAAGCCGCATGCGCAAAATTTCCATCTTTATCATTCAAACTCCACACACAATGCCACATTCCGTCAACAGCCTTAAAAAGATAAGGCGCTATCATCTTTTTTTGAGAACCCCATCTTCCATAATCGGAATATAAAAAATTATAATTCTGCCCTACCGAATACCAATTTTTTCTGTCGACACTCCAGGCAAACTGTAATCCTGTTCTACCCGATAAATTTTCCGGAGTATAGGCAAATAAATATACTGAACCCGGATGGGCTAACTTTATATTGTTGTTTGCAAAGGCTGGTAAGACCATTACAAAACTCATTATAAATACAACAATACTCAGTTTCATTTTATTTTTCATTGGTTTTATTCTTTATAAAATTAACTTGTCCTGTTTTTTTTAACAAGAAGCCCGAATTAACAAATGTAAAAAAAACATTTATTAATTCAAGCTTAAATAATTATAAAAAAATACCCCCAAAAAGTAAAATACAATTTGAGGGTAATTTGAAGGACAAAAAAAATCTTAGTTTGTTATGTATCCTGGGTTTTGCCAAGCTCTTGCCTGTGCTTCAGTTAAATTAGAACCATCATCATTTCGTAAGCCATCTATAAAAGATTGCGGTATAGGACGTAATTCATGTTTGTTAGCAGTAATATTAGGAGCTGCTTCTGTGTTAAACGCTTTAGCACGGGTGATTAAGGTTCCAGTACGCGATAAAGTTTCCCAACGTTGCCATTCTCCTAATAATTCACGAGTACGCTCGTTTAATATAAAGTGTAAGGCACGCTGGTAATTAGAACTTGCTCCAACCTTAGTCATTACAGCTTCATCTTCAGCAGGTAAATTAGCCGGAAATGAAGTTAATTGTAAATTAGACGCAGCTGTAGTGACAGCAAGAGTAGGATTAGACAAATAATACGTATTCATATTCAAATTAGAATTGATATAATTGGTTGCATTTGTCCCTGTATTTAATCCATTCGTTTCAAACGCTTGTGAACCATCTCTATAATATGATCTATTTTCTCCATTTTTCCATTGGGCTCGGGCACGAATGATATTAATATCTCCCATTGCTTCAGCATATTGTCCTAAACGTGCATAACATTCAGCTCTAACAAGATAAGTCTCTCCCAAACGTGCCATAGTTACATCACGTCGTGAATCTCCTCTTTCTGCCTGGCGAGATCCATCTTCGGTTTTGTTGATACCTGCAAAGAAGTTACTGAAACTAGTACCTGTCCCGAATGTTGGAGCTACATAAGTTCCATTTTTATACAATACTAATGAGTTCGGAGAATAGTGTCCTACTTTGGTAGTTAAAGATCCGGAAGTAGCTGTTTGACGAGAACCAACAGTCCAGGCTGGCAATCTACTATTATCATCTCTCCATGTTGGATTTTGGTTGGTTGACCCAAAAGTATAGCCATTATAAGTAGCATCGTCTTTTGTATTTAAAATCATTACAATAGCAGGATCGCCAAGTTGAACTCCGTTTGGATTTGCTCCTACAATAGTATTGGCACCATAAACGGTTTTAAATGTTTTCCACATACGGGAGTCATTGACGTGATCATAAACGGCATAACTGTACTCAGTAGGACGACAACGTTGAAAATCCATACTTCCAATCCATACCCCACGGCGAACCCAACCTCCTGCAAAATTTGAGAATTGAGGAGCGAAATAATTGTAGGTACGGTTTCCAAAACGTCCTGCTGTAATTGGGTCTGCATTGTGTCCTGCTGCCATAAGAATTTCGTTTTGTTGCTCAGCAGCCGAATCCACTCCAGTCCAGTTTCCGAACAAATCTCTATAGTTGCTCGTTAATGGACCTCGAGCATTAATAGCATAAGTACAAGCATCAATAGCTTCATTCAAATCTGCATCTTTGTAAGCGCTGTTCCAGGCATCATTTCGTTCTGAAGAACGGAATAATAAGGCTTTTGCTAGGAAATGTGCAGCTGTAGCCTTTGTCCATGTAATTCCTTTACCATAAGTAAAAATTTCTCCTTCAAACAAATTGTAAGCATTACGGAAATCAGAAATTACTTGCTCCCAACATTGTTCGTCAGTAGAACGGGTAAAGTTACGTACAATTCCAACTACAGGTTTAGTCTGTAATACTACACCTCCATATTGAGCAGTAAGACGATAATAATTGTATCCGCGAAGGAAATAAGCATGTGCTAAACAACGGTTCCTAACTGTTAGGTCTGAAATTTTATTGGCATTGGCAATGATTCTATTGGCTGACGCAATACCAAAATACATCTGATCCCAAAGTGCTTCCGGTCCTGTTGCGTTATTATTTGCAGCTCCTAAAGCAGGAGTTGCTCTAAAAGGTGCTAAACGGTTATCATAATTATTCCACATTTGATTGGTTAAGTCATTCGCATTGGTAAACTCATCCGTTCCGTAAAGTGTAATTCCATAAGCCCATTCAAACCCAAAATGCCATCTGATGTTACCGTAAAGTGATAGGGTTAAAGCTTCAAGTCCTTCTGCTGTCTCAAAATAATCTGTTGAATAGCGATTTGTTTGCTCTTCATCCAGAAAGTCTTTGGAGCAAGAGCTGAAAGACAGTCCCGTTAATAGCAGCAGACCGATTCCTATATTTTTAAATTTATTCATTTTACTATATTTTAATATTATTACTTTGTTAGATTCGTTATAACGTATTTTACTAAAATCCAACTTCAATTCCCATAACAAAACTACGATTGAAGATAGTTGAATTAGTGTCAAAATCATACCAGTCAACTGATTGATAAATACTACCAGGATTCACTGCCTGAGCATAGATTTTTAAATTAGCTAATCCAATTGCTGAAGTGTATTCTTTAGGGAAATTATACCCTAGAGAAATATTACGGATTTTTACAAAAGAAGCTTTTGTAAACCCAAGAAGTCCTGAATAAGGATCTCTTGATCCGGCAGATGCTTGTCCTAACAATGGTTTTTGGAATTCAGCATTTGGATTATCAGGAGTCCAGTAATCTACTTGGCGTTGGTTGCTTGTTCCTGTCAACGCTTCTCCACCTAAGGAGGCTGTATAACCCATACGTCCGTACAATAGTGCTGATAACTCAAAGCCTTTGTAATTGAAAGTATTACTCCATCCCATAGTCCAATTTGGATCACTATTACCTATGATTGTTCTGTCTTCAATAGTCATGTCGTAGTCCCCGTTTTGATCTTTTGGACGTACATTACCTGGTGTAAAATTATAGCCGTTAGCTTTCCATAATGCCATTTCGGCTTGGTCTTCAGGGGTGTCTTGCCATAAACCTAAGTTGTCAAAACCATATCGAACACTGATTTGTTGGCCGATGAAGCGTGTATCCTGCACCATGTCGTTTTTACCATAAGCCAATCCTTCAATTTTATCTTTTTGCCAGGCTGCATTTAAACTACTTTCCCATGTAAATCCACTTTCTGTTTGTATAGGAGTGAAATTTAAAGTAACTTCAACTCCTTTATTACTGGTTTTTCCTATGTTAGCAATAGTTCTGTCGTAACCTGTCAATGTTGGTAAAGCTGTGTTCAATATTAAATCATTTGTAAAGGATCTATAAAATTCTATACTACCGCTAATTCTATTTTTAAGAAAACCAAAATCAACCCCAAGATTGTATTGCGTCGTCTTTTCCCAACCCAGTGCAGGGTTTGCCATTGGTGTTAAATCGCCTGTGTAATAAGGTTCATTGGTAGTATAACCTACTTGATTACTTATTCCATTGAATGGGAGATTTAAGTTTCTGATATTTCCTTTAGTGTCATAAGGGTCTATAGCAGAGTTCCCAACAGTACCAAATCCCAAACGAAGTTTAAGGTTGTTAATCCAGTCAGTGTTTTTAATAAATTCCTCTTGATCCAAACGCCAGGCTAAGGCTGCTGAAGGGAAGAAATCCCATTTGTATCCCTCAGACAATTGAGATACCGCATCATAACGTCCTGAAACGGTTAATAAATAACGGTCATCAAATCCATAATTAAAACGACCTAAATACGAATAAATTTGACGTTGTATAATACCAGAACTCATGCTTGCACCATTATTAGCATTTGTTAAATCGATATCGCCTAAAGCATTCCATAAGAAAGAAGGTTTAGCAATGTTACTTGCTGCTAAAGAAGAGAATTCTTCATCCCAAGAAGATGCACTTTGTACTATAGTAGCTCCCACCTTGTGTTTACTAAAAGTGCGATCATAGACAATCATGTTATCCAAAGTCCAAGAGAAATCACGTTCGTTTCTCAATCGGGCAAAGTTTCTTCCAGGAGTACCATTTGAATTAATTCTGTGTGAAGAAGTACCGTCAATATAAACCCCTTCTCTCCAATGACGAAAATCGGGGCCAAAATTAAATTTGTAACTCAATCCTTTTAGAGGTTCCCAAATTTTTCCTATTTCAATAGTGGCAGAAATATTACCTAAAGCACGCATAGTTTGTGACAATTGAGTGCTTTTTTTCCATTCGTCCATTATGGTATAGATTCCATTTTCTCCACCTGGATTAATTATTAAGTTGCCATCCGCATCATAAGGAACAGCCATATTAAAAATAGATTTAGCTGCTCCGTAAATTGCATTAGGTACAGATCCACTACGTCCTCCTAAAGTGGACATACCGAAATCTTGTTCGCTCCATGAAATATTCAATGAAGCATTCAATTTAAACCAATCTACAGGTGTAATGTTGGTTGTCAATTTTGTAGTATAACGAGAGTAGTCTTGCCCTCTTTGTGTTCCTTTGTTGCTTAAGTAACCAAAAGAAACGTAACTATTTACTTTTTCAGATCCACCACTACCACTGATTACGTGTTCATTCATGATACCTGTACGGGTTACAAAGTCAGTCCAATTGGTGTTAGTTACCTTTGAGGGATCCCATGTTCCACTTTCCCAACCTTTCAATACATTATCTCGTGTAGCGTTAGCGTCTAAACCACTAGCAAATAGTTGTGTGTCACTTGCTAAAGTAGGAGAATTTGGGTGTGCATATTGGAATGAGTTTGGATCTAGCATACTTGAGTTATATGCCGCCCAACGTTTGAATTGAATAAAATCAGCTGCACTCATTGATGGGGAACGATCTACAATGTTAGTAGTTGTTAATGTAGCTGAGTAATTCAAATTGAATCTTCCGGATTTCCCTTGTTTTGTTGTAACAATTATAACTCCGTTTGCACCACGAGAACCATAAATAGCCGTAGCAGAGGCATCTTTAAGAACATCAATAGATTCAATATCTCTAGGATTCAAAGTTTCAATAGCTGAAGAAGATAACAATGGTACTCCATCAACTACATAAAGAGGATCGCTGGTAGCATCTAATGAACGTCGTCCACGAATACGAACCGTTCCAAGTGTCCCTGGGCGTTCACTGGTAGTAATATCCACACCGGCTGCCTTCCCTTGTAAAGCCTCCATAGCATTGCTTACTGGTCGATCATTTAATTCTTCTGCACTAACTCTAGTAACAGCTCCCGTTAAATCTGATTTTTTAACGGTACCATACCCAATAACAACAACTTCTTCTAAACTCTGTGATGATTCTTTCAAAGTAATTTTAAAATCGGTTTTATTTACTACCGGAATTTCAACGGTATCAAAACCAATAAAAGAAATCACTAATATTTTAGCTGCATCATCCACACGAATAGAAAACTTTCCATCCATATCAGTTGAAGTACTGTTAGTGGTTCCTTTTACAAGAACACTTGCACCCGGCAACGAAAGTCCATTGGCATCTACAACTACCCCTGTAAGTACTTTTTGTTGTTGCTCAACTGCAGAAACACCAGGTGCTTCGTTTGATTTTGCTTTTTGCAAAACAATTTGATTACTAACAAGAGTGTAAGTAATGTTAAGCGGCTTTAGCACTCTTGAAAGCACTGTTGATAAGACTTCATTAGTCGCTTCAACACTCACTTTTTGATCAAAAGCAACCATTCTGGAATTATAAGAAAACTTAACATCGGCTGATTTTCCTAATTCAGATAATGCTTTATTTAAGTTCATATCAGATATAGAAATAGTTACTTTGGTATCTAATTTTCCTTGTCCCAGGCTATTTGCCATAGTCACAGTTGAGAAAACCAGCGCTAATACAAATTGGTATAAAGTCATCTTCATGAGTCGGATTAGTAATCGTTGTTTTACTACGGTTTTTTTCATAATTTTGGTTTGTTTATTAATTAATACTATTTGTGGGTATTCTAAGAAACATTTCAACCCCACTTTGCAGAGTGAGGGTGAAGCTTTAGGCGTCGATTATGTTGCAGCATATCGACGCTGTTTTTTATATTTTATTTCGCTGTTTTTTTCATCTAATTACATCCTTTAGAAACAATAGTTATTTGATTTCCGTTCATGGTATAACTGGAATTCTCACCAATACTCTTGCATATAATCTTTAGTTTTTCAGGCAATGGCTGATCACTCAAAGAAGTCGTTAAATGGCATTTTTCTAATTGCTGTTTTGGGTAATCAATCTCCACAGAATAAGCCTGCTCTATCGTTTTAAAAATTTGAGCTACAGGAATATCACTAAACTCGAAACTCAATTGTTCTATACTTTTTACCGAACTACTGATGGATTTATCCAAAGTGATATCAGTAATTTTATCAAAAGTTTTGTTTTTTCTCTCAAATCGTAATGCCTCATTAGGCAACAGCACAATTTCTTCCTGAGATGAATTTCGAATTAATTTCTCAGCATTTACTTTTACCTTTCCTGTTCGTACTACAACCTCCACATCCGATTGGTCAGCATAAGCTTTGATTCTAAAACTGGTTCCTACAACTTTGGTAACAATCTCATTGGCATGAACAAAAAATGGTTTTTTGGGATTTTTGCTAATTTCAAAAAAAGCTTCTCCTGATAAATATACATTTCGCTCATTGCCTTCAAATAGCTTTGGATAACTTAACTTACTCTTTGGTTGCAACAATACTGAACTCCCGTCAGACAAGGTCAAAATTTGAGGTTTATTTGAATTATTAATTTGCTCAATCAAGCCGTCTTCATCCAGATTACTTACTATTTGTTCGTAATTAGCAGCATATCTTTCAGTACTGAAATAATTATCATAAGCATAAAACGACAGCAAACCAACTACCAGAATGGCAGCAATTTTTCTAAACCATGAAGTATTCCACAACTGGATTAGCTTGAGTTCCATTTTACTTTCCTGTTCTGCTTTTTCAATTTTCATCCAGGTATTTTGCAAAGCAGCATCTAGCTGTTCCTGCGACACATTATCCTCCGGAACTTCCATAGCTAACAACCACAAACGGGCTTCTTCTACCAGTTTTGCCCGCTTAGGATTTTCCAAAGTCCATTCTTCCCAACCGTTCGAATCTTCTTTTGACCGCATCCACAATCGGAATGACTCATCTGCCAAAAAATCTTCTATTTCACTATATTGATTACGATTCTTCATTTAAAAAACTATATTATTCTGTCTTAATAAGGACAGCATCCAACTTTCATACTCACTAACTTCTAACTTTAATTTATATCCAATTAGCCCAAAAAACTAATATCAAAATTAAATTCCCCTTCCACTCCTTACGAATATTTACCAAGGCACGATGCAGTAAATTATTAGCCGACTGGTAATTAACATTCAAAATCCCGGCAACTTCTTCCACATTCAAACCATGATGATACCTTAAATACAAGGCCTCTTTTTGTCTGGCCGGTAAAACATTTAATAACTTATTCAAATACGCCACTTTCCCGGCAGTCAATTCATCCGAAATCAACTGATGCTCTACCGAAAAATCCAGTAAAAAAGCAACTGCATCCACCGATGTTGTTTTGCTGAAAATTTTATCACGCTGCTGTAAACGCACAATACGTTTACGAACACTCGACAGCAAGTAGGCTTTTACCACTACTGTATCACTCAAACTATTTCTATATACCCAGATATCAGTAAAAACATCCTGAACACAATCCTGAATTTTTTCAGAAAAGGACGAGAATGAATTCCCGTACTGAATCAAATAACTATAGTACCTCTTAAAAAGTGTCGAAAAAGCTTTCTCATCCCCGGCTTTCATCTCCAACCATAGTTCGTTATCATCAAGAACTGTGTTATGTAAAATTTGCTTTTTCAAATTCAAAAGTTTATTACTTAAATTACTATTTTGTTATTCCTGAAAACTTATTTATTATCTTAAAAAGAGTTACCAATAAAACAGCAACTCTTTTTACCAACTATATGACTAACCAAAATCACATTCAAAAAAGTTCTTTCCTATATAAAGGACATCTTTTTTATTATATACTCATTAAATTATAACTTTTTTTTAATTTCACACAAAAAAAACCTAAAACCCTTATTCCCAATCACAGTAAGACGCTCATTTTTTTGCAAAATTCATTAGTATAAAATAACAAATAACGTTTTATTGAAACATATTTGCTAATTTAGTATATTTATGCAAATTTTATATACATGGAAGATATCAGTTGCCCAAAATGCCAGGAAAATAAAATAGTAAAAAGTGGTGTTATTAACCAAAAGCAAAGGTATTTATGCAAAAAATGCAACTATTTTTTCACTGTGAGCAAATTGGGAAAAAAAATAGACGATTACTATGTTACCAAAGCCTTACAACTTTATCTCGAAGGATTGAGTTACAGAGAAATCGAACGCATTATTGGCGTTTCGCATGTAAGCATAAGCAATTGGATAAAATCTTTCAATATAAAAAAACCGGTAAACACTAACTACCATCCCACATACAAAATACTAAACCACTTAGAACTAGTAGAATATATAAAAAACAAAGAAACCATCTCAGGTGCAGGAATGATTATCACCGAACTGGGTGATAAATTCATGCTTATCAAATGGGAACGATTTAAAAAATAACTATACTCTTTACAATTATATATATATTATTTTTTTATACAAACAAAAAAACTGAATTTGCTATCCTATTTAACCCAAAACAACCTTAAAATTTTAAACCAATTATGGAACAAGTACTAAAAGACACTACTGCCAATCCAGCTCCACTGGGACTCTTCGGCTTCGGAATGACAACTATTTTATTAAACATCCACAATGCAGGATTCTTTGATCTCAATGCGATGATTATGGGAATGGGAATATTTTTTGGCGGAACACAACAGGTTATTGCCGGAATTATGGAATGGAAAAAAGGAAACGGTTTTGCCATGGCAGCCTTTACTTCTTATGGTTTCTTTTGGTTATCATTGGTTGCTTTATGGCTGCTGCCTTTAATAGGTGTCAACAAACCTGATGGCGCTTCAATGGGATGCTACTTAGGGATGTGGGGATTATTTACATTCGCTTTTTTTATAGGAACTCTAAATGGTAATACCGTTGGAAAATTGATTTTTGGCTCACTGGTAATTTTATTTGCGCTATTAGCAGCAGCTAGTTTTACAGGAAGTGAACAAATTCATACCATTGCAGGTTACGAAGGAATTTTATGCGGATTTTTTGCTTTTTACGAAGCAGCCGCAATTGTAATTAATGAAAAATTAGGTAAACAGCTTTTACCTTTATAAAAAATAACATGCAATAGCCTTATTCATTTAAGGCTATTGTATTTTTTAGTTCAATGAAAAAAAGACATGAACAAAAATTAATTATCCTTTCAATGCTGATGATTTTAGCATTGAACATTCCGCTTATTCTATTATTTGATAGTTCGAAACCCTTATTTGGTTTCCCTATTACTTATATCTACATCTTTTCGGCCTGCTTATTTTCAATTGGCACCACCTACCTAATTGTAAAAAAATATTATGAGTAGTCTGGGGCTGTTGTTAATCTTAGCCATCTATGTAGTAATGCTTTTTTACATTGCACATTGGTCTGAAAAAAGAAGCCATTCTAAATGGACTAACAACCCTTATGTTTATTCATTTTCACTGGCGGTTTATTGTACTGCCTGGACCTATTACGGTAGTATTGGTTTAGCAGCACAAACCGGTTTGGATTATTTACCCATTTATTTAGGCCCAATAATCATTATTCCCACCTGGATTATCATCCTTAAAAGAATTATCCGAATTTCGAGAGTCAACAAAATAACCAGTATTGCCGATTTTATTTCGTTGCGTTACGGCAACAGTCGATCACTGGGAGCCTTAGTTACTTTAATTTCTATTTTCGGAATTGTACCCTACATTGCCTTACAGCTAAAAGCCATATCCGATACTTTTCACGTTGTTACCAAGACACAGGCGAGTTCCAATATTTTTACAGACAACACTACTTATATTTGCATTGCCTTAGCACTATTTGCTTCTTATTACGGTAACAAATACGTTGATGCTTCCGAAAAAAGACGCGGAATTGTAACCGCCATAGCCATTGAATCGATTTTAAAATTAGTCTTCTTTTTGATTATCGGCATCTATGTAACTTATTTTGTTTTCGATGGTTTTGACGATATTTATACCAAAGCATCCGTCTTAGAAAACTTTGACAAAAAAAACACCATCGGCAATTTGACTAACGGACTCAACTGGTTTTTCCTGTGTCTGATTTCTATGTTTGCCATTTTTATTTTACCAAGACAATTTCACACCGCAATTGTCGAAAACAACCAGGAAAAACACATTCGAACTGCCATTTGGTTGCTTCCGCTTTACTTATTACTTTTTAATGTTTTTGTATTTCCAATAGCCTGGGGAGGCAACATTCTTTTTGGAACTCAGGGTTTGAATTCCGATACTTATTCATTACTAATTCCGCAATATTTCAATAATAATTTCTTAACCGTTTTAGTATTTCTGGGAGGATTTTCAGCAGCCATTTCGATGATTATTGTTTCTTCGATTACACTTGCTACTATGCTTAGTAACAACCTTTTAATCCCTTATGGTTTTATTGGTTCATTAGAAAATGTTTCTCAAGAAAAAAACACCAAAAGAATCGTTCTTAGTCGAAAAATCGGAATCTTTTCGCTCATCATTCTAGGCTATATTATCTATCGTGTTTTCATTTTAGATTACACTTTAGTTTCCATCGGATTAGTTTCTTTTGTTATCATTGCCCAATTAGCTCCTGCATTTTTCGGAGGTTTATTTTGGAGAAGAGGCTCTAAAAAAGGGGCTATAACCGGCATTATCCTTGGCTTTTTAGTTTGTTTTTACACCTTATTAATTCCATACGCACTTGGAACAACAAACTCAGCGAGCACCTTTGTACAGAAAGGCCCTTGGGGAATCGCATTATTAAAACCTTTTCAGCTTTTTGGTCTGGATTATTTAGAACCCATTCCACAGGCAGTTTTCTGGAGTTTATTAGTCAATTTTCTAAGCTATATGGCGGTTTCGGTAAGTTTTAGCGGTAATTATCGCGAACGCAATTATGCTGAAATGTTTGTTGATATTGACCGATACATCACC
Source organism: Flavobacterium sp. GSA192 (assembly GCF_006386525.1). NCBI lineage: Bacteria > Pseudomonadati > Bacteroidota > Flavobacteriia > Flavobacteriales > Flavobacteriaceae > Flavobacterium > Flavobacterium sp. GSA192. The sequence goes on from NZ_VAHC01000004.1 coordinate 134,060, forward strand.
AATCACGAGAATGCTTATGTATGGAAAGGAACAGCCAATATTTCGGATGTTCAAAAAATATTAGAGCGTTTTTTAGGTATCGAAAGAACCCAACGCGCCATGACTATTTTTAACCTGAAATACAATATTGACAAAGACAATAAGATTGCCGATGCACGTTTTATCAAATTTGCCGAAAATTTACTCACAGGTCATATAGGTACGGCTTCCGCCAAAATAGTCATTTCCAGTGTAGCCAAAGAAGACAAAATAAGTCTGCCTGAGGTTTTGCGAATTCTGGAAGAATCCAAAGAAAACATCATCATCAACAAAAAACTAACCGAGAGTTCGAATGAGCTAAAAATATTATCAGAGCAACTTCAAATTGCCAATAAAGAACTCATTAACAAAGACATTCAAAAAGATGAATTTCTGGACACGGTAACCCACGAATTAAGAACGCCCATAACAGCAATACGTGCCGCTACCGAAATCCTGCATGACGACGAAAATATTCCTGCTGAAGTACGCCAAAAATTTCTGCAAAATATCATCTCCGAATCCGACAGACTCAATCGTTTGATTGACAAAATTTTGGATTTAGAAAAATTTGAAACCGGGAAACAAAAAATTTATCTTTCTAAAAACAATATCTGCCAAACCATCAACAACACCCTTGAATCGCTACAACAATTAATAGCCAACAAAAATATATATGTTGACTTTAAAGACCAATCCCGGGAAGTAAAAGCCTTTTATGACGAAGAGCGCATCATTCAGGTATTGCATAATCTATTTTCGAATGCGATTAAATTCTGCGAAAGCATAGCCGGGAAAATCACCATTAAACTAATCGAAAATCCTGATTTTGTATCCGTTAGTATCCACAACAATGGAAAAGAAATAAAACCCGAAGATTTTGAAGCCATTTTTGATAAATTTTATCAATCCAGAAATCAAAACCTAAAAAAACCCATAGGAAGCGGTTTAGGATTAGCTATTTGCAAAAAAATTATTGAACATCATAAAGGAAAAATATGGGTGGAGAGCTCAACCGGAAAAGGAACAAGCATTATTTTTACATTACCCAATTACAATACTACTGAAAAATGAAGAAAATATTAATTGTAGATGACGAACCTAATATTGTAATGTCACTGGAATACACTTTTAAAAAAAATAATTTTGAGGTATTCATAGCCCGCGACGGACAAGAGGCATTGGATATTTTAAAGAACCAATTGCCGGACATCATTATTCTCGACGTGATGATGCCTATGGTTGACGGTTACAGTACATTGGAACAAATCAAACAAGATGCCCGATTGGATCATTGCAAAGTGATTTTTATTTCGGCAAAAAACAAAGAAAAAGACATTGAAAAAGGACTCGCATTAGGAGCTAATTTATACGTAACCAAACCTTTTTCTCTGAAAAAACTCGTTGAACAAGCCCAGGAATTAATAAACTAACAAAACTAAATACAAACAAAAATCATGAGTCGTTACAAGATTAGTAATTTCGAAGAATACTTTAAAGAGTACAAAAAATCAATCAAAGACCCGAAGAAATTTTGGGACAAAATTGCCTCTGAAAACTTTACCTGGTACCAGGAATGGGACAAAGTAGTTGATTTCAACATGGCAGAAGCCGAAATAAAATGGTTTGTAGATGCTAAGGTAAATATCACCAAAAACTGTATCGATCGCCATTTAGCTAAAAAAGGAGACAAAACAGCTATCATTTTTGAACCTAATAATCCTGACGAAGCGACACAATCATTTACTTATAATGAATTGCACCAACGTGTAAGCAAAATGGCGAATGTTTTATTGAGTCAGGGAATTCAAAAAGGAGATCGTGTTTGCATTTATTTACCAATGATTCCTGAGTTAGCCATTACTACATTAGCTTGCGCCCGTATTGGAGCCATTCACTCAGTAGTTTTTGCCGGATTTTCAGCATCGGCTGTTGCTGCCCGAATTAACGATAGCGAATGTAAAATGGTGATTACTTCTGACGGTGGTTATCGTGGAAATAAAACCATTGACCTAAAAGGAATTGTTGACGAAGCATTAGTGAACTGTCCATCGGTAGAAACGGTTTTAGTTGCTCAAAGAACCAATACGGATATCCAAATGAAAGAAGGACGTGACTTATGGTTAGCTCCTCTTGTAGAAAAAGCATCAGACAATAATGCTGCCGAAATCATGGATGCCGAAGATCCGTTGTTTATCCTTTATACTTCGGGTTCTACCGGAAAACCAAAAGGAATGGTACATACAACAGCAGGTTATATGGTCTATACTGCTTATACTTTCCAAAATGTTTTTAACTACGAAGAGAATGATGTTTTCTGGTGTACTGCCGACATTGGCTGGATTACCGGACATTCTTATATTTTATACGGTCCGCTATTAAACGGAGCTACCACTGTTATTTTTGAAGGCGTTCCTTCTTACCCTGATTTCAGTCGTTTTTGGGAAGTAATCGAAAAACATAAAGTAAACCAATTCTATACGGCACCAACAGCCATCAGAGCTTTGGCCAAAGAAAGTTTAGATTATGTACAAAAATATCCTTTGAGTTCGTTAAAAGTAATTGGTTCAGTTGGAGAACCTATCAACGAAGAGGCTTGGCACTGGTACAATGACCACGTGGGCGGAAAACGTTGTCCTGTTGTGGATACCTGGTGGCAAACTGAAACCGGAGGAATTTTGATTTCACCAATTCCTTTCATTACACCAACAAAACCAACGTATGCCACTCTCCCTCTTCCGGGAATCCAGGCTGTTTTGATGGACGAAAAACGCAACGAGATTGAAGACAATCAGGTAGTAGGAAGTTTGTGTATTAAGTACCCTTGGCCTGGAATTGCAAGAACCATTTGGGGTGATCACAAACGTTATAAAGAAACGTATTTCTCTACTTTCCCGGGAAAATATTTCAGTGGTGACGGTGCTTTACGTGATGAAGTGGGCTATTACAGAATCACAGGTCGTGTGGATGATGTAATTATTGTTTCAGGACACAATTTAGGAACTGCTCCTATTGAAGATGCCATCAACGAACATCCGGCAGTTGCCGAAAGTGCTATTGTAGGTTTCCCTCATGACATCAAAGGAAATGCTTTGTACGGTTTTGTAATTCTAAAAGAAACAGGAGAAAAACGCGACAAAGCTAATTTGGCTAAAGAAATCAACCAACATATCGCAGATCATATTGGTCCTATAGCGAAATTAGACAAAATTCAATTTGTTTCCGGATTGCCAAAAACCCGATCCGGGAAAATCATGCGACGCATTCTTCGTAAGATTGCCGAAGGGGATTTTTCAAACTTTGGAGACACCACAACTTTATTAAATCCGGAAATTGTGGAAGAAATCAAAAATGGAAAACTATAAGTTTCAACCTTATTTTTATATAAAACCAAAAGCTACTCAATAAACCGGGTAGCTTTTGGTTTTTCTAAAAGTAATTATTCAATTTAAATTCATATCAAAACGCTATATTTTTACTACATTCGTTAACTAAGAGTAAGCATAACGTTTTTGTTTTTTACCGCTATGCTTTAATTTCTCTATTTTATGAGTACTGCGTTAAACAAACAAATACAAAGAATCGAACCACCATTTTGGTTTTCCGGAATGCACAATCCTGAACTTCAAATTCTTTTTTACGGAACCAATATCAGTCAATGCCAAATTACAATTGAAAACAGCAATGCTATTACCAATGTAAAACGCACTGAAAATCCCAATTTTATTTTTGTAACCATCAACACGCAAAAGATAAACACTACCGAAATTGATTTTGTCTTCAAACGTAAAGACAAATCGGGTTTTATTCAAAAATATGAATTAAGAAAACGAACGAAAAACTCCGCTACTCGTAAAAGTTTTGATTCCTCAGACAGTATTTATCTTTTAATGCCCGATCGTTTTGCTAACGGAAACAAGAACAATCAAAACGACACTAAGACTACCGAAAAATACAATAGGGAATTGCCGGGAGGACGACATGGCGGCGATATCGAAGGGATAATTCAAAATCTGGATTACATACAATCACTGGGAATTACCACTATTTGGTGTACGCCACTTTGTGAAGACAATGAAGCTGAATACTCTTATCATGGCTATGCCCAATCAGATGTTTACAAAATTGATCCTCGTTTTGGTACTAACGAAGACTATGTGCGTTTAGCCAAAGAAATCCATAACAGAAACATGAAACTAGTTATGGATTATGTAACAAATCATTGGGGATTAGCCCACTGGATGCTCAAAGATTCGCCTGCAAAAAACTGGATTCATCAATTTGAAAATTATACCGAAACCAATCACAAAAGAAGTACGATAAGCGACATTAATGCGTCAAAAATTGACCGTAATATTTGTTTGAGCGGCTGGTTTGTTCCCTCAATGCCCGACTTGAATATCACCAATCCCCTAGTTTTCAATTATCTTTGTCAAAATGCCATTTGGTGGATTGAATACGCTAATTTGGACGGTTTTAGAGTCGATACTTACAATTATTCAGAACCCGAATACATCTCAAAATGGACTAAAGCCATTTCCGATGAATACCCCAATTTTAATTTGGTAGGCGAAATCACCATGCGCAATCAGGGTTTACTTTCTTATTGGCAAAAAGACAGTCCCATTGCTAAAATCCAAAACTTTAATTCACATTTACCCAGCGTAATGGATTTTGCCTTATCCGATGCTTTACAAAGTGTTTTCAACGAAGATGATGACAGCTGGGATCAGGGAATCACCAGAATTTATGACATCCTTTCGAAAGATTTTTTGTTCCCAAATGTGAATAATTTATTGATTTTTGGTGAAAATCACGATACCAGACGACTGAATCACATTTATAATAACGACATTCGAAAATACAAAATGGCAATGTGTATGCTCGCTACTTTGCGCGGAATTCCTCAGTTGTATTATGGTTCCGAAATTGGGATGGCCGGTGATCAAAACCTAGGCGATGCCGATATTCGAAAAGATTTTCCCGGCGGTTGGGAAAATGATGAAAACAATGCTTTCCTTCCCGAAACTCGTTCCGAATGTCAAAAAGCCTATTTTGATTTCACTTCCAAATTATTCCATTGGCGAAAAACGAATGCTGCCGTACATTTTGGAAAAACAACACATTATATACCAGAAAATAATGTGTACGTTTATTTTAGATACAATACTAATCAAACGGTAATGGTATTGATTAACAACAATCCCGAAAATCAGGAAATCATGACCAAACGATTCGAGGAAAACATTAAAAATCATATCACTGGAAAAGAAATCTTAACTGATTTATTTTTTGACTTATCTCAAGCAATTCCTATCGAAGGCAAATCGGCTTTGATTTTGGAATTAGAATAAATTCATTACCGCAAAGCTCGCTATACTTTTTTAAAACTTAGTGTTTCTCCGAGTTACTTTGCGAATATTTGTGATAAAACTGAAAAAACTTTGCGAACTTTGTAATTAAAAAAATACTATGCTTAAAATAGGTCATCGCGGTGCCAAAGCTTACGAAGCCGAAAACACCTTAGCCAGTTTTCAAAAAGCAATTGACTTACAAGTTGATGCTATTGAACTCGATGTGCATTTAAGCGTCGATAACGAACTCATGGTTATTCACGATGAAACCATTGACAGAACAACCAATGGAAAAGGCAAAGTCAATCAATTTACCAAAGCCGAATTGCAAGATTTTTGTATTGAAAACCAACATAAAATTCCAACTCTCCAAGAAGTTTTTGACTTAGTACGCCGTCGTTGTTTTATCAATGTCGAATTGAAAACTTTTGAAACCGCTGCCAAAGTAGTCGATTTAATCGAAAAAAACATTCGGGAGAAAAACTGGGAATACAGTGATTTTTTAGTTTCCAGCTTCGATTGGGATGCCTTAGAAGAGGTTAATTTTGTCAATTCCAAAATCCCAATTGCGGTACTTACCGAAACGGATTTAGATAAAGCTCTGGCTTTCGCCAAAATAATTCAGGCAAAAGCTATCAACCCTGATTTTCAATTATTAAACATTGAAAACACAAGAAAACTACAGGAAAACGGCTTTGAAGTATATCCCTGGACAGTCAACGAAACAGCCGACATCAAAAAAATGCAATCCTTTAGCGTAAACGGAATCATCTCCGATTTTCCAGACAGGATTTATTTTAAACCATAAGAGCATTATAGTATTTTAAAAGAAAAAATCACTCAATATTTCTTAATTCTCTTAATGGTTTAAAAACACAAAACAACTTAATATTTCTTAACTCCCTTAATGGTTTAAAAATGAATTCAAATTTTGACATCATAATTGTTGGCGGTGGCGCAGCAGGATTTTTCACAGCCATAAATATTGTCGAAAAAAAACCAAAATTAAAAGTAGCTATTCTGGAGCGCGGTAATGAAGTTTTGCAAAAAGTCCGCATTTCTGGCGGTGGTCGTTGCAATGTAACCCATGCCTGTTTTGAACCTAATGAATTAGTAAAATTTTATCCTCGTGGTGAAAAAGAATTACGCGGTCCTTTTCATCAATTTTGTTCTGGTGATACCATAGAATGGTTTGAAAAACATGGAGTAGCGTTAAAAATCGAAGAGGACGGCAGAATGTTTCCTGTTTCTAATTCGTCCCAAACCATTATTGATTGTTTTCTGAAGGCAACCCAAAAACTAGGAATTACAGTCCTGACCGGACAAAGCGTACAATCGATTTTCAGTCCCGAAGTCTCGGGAGAATCGGTCTGGAAAATAGACACTCAAAACCAACAATTTATTTGCGAAAAATTAGTAATGGCAACAGGCAGTAATCCTAAGATTTGGGAAATGCTGCAACAAAAAGGTCATGCCGTTGTGAGTCCTGTACCTTCCCTATTTACTTTTAATATCAAAGATTCCCGAATTAAGGAATTACCCGGTGTTTCGGCACAGGTTTCTGTAAAAGTAAAAGACACTAAACTTAATTCAACCGGTCCTTTGTTAATCACTCATTGGGGTATGAGCGGACCGGCTATATTAAAATTATCGGCTTGGGGTGCACGCATTTTACACGATAAAAATTATCAATTCACGATTTTTGTGAATTGGCTCAACGACATTGAAACCAGCGAAGCTGAAAAAATCCTGAAAGACCTAAAACAGGAACATGCTAAAAAAACGGTTTCAAAAAAATCTCCTTTTGAAATTACTAATCGACTATGGGAAAGCTTAGTTCTTGCTTCCGGTATTTCCACCGAAACCAAGTGGGCCGATTTATCGAAAACTCAATTACAAAATCTGGCCAAACAATTAACCAATGCTACTTTTCAAGTCAATGGAAAAAGTACTTTTAAAGAAGAATTTGTAACTGCAGGTGGAATTGATTTAAAAGAAATCAATTTCAAAACCATGGAAAGCAAATTACATGAAAATCTTTATTTTGCTGGTGAAATCGTTAATATTGATGCTATTACAGGTGGATTTAATTTCCAGAATGCCTGGACCAGTGGGTTTATTTTGGCGAATGGAATTTCTTAAATATAACTAATCCCTTTTAAAATGGAAGAAGTAGAAGAATATATTAACACATTTCCCATTGAAATTCAAAAAATAGCACAAGAAATAAGAAACATTATTAAAAATGAAGCTCCGGATTGTGTTGAAAGTATTTCTTATGGAATGCCGGCTTACAAAACATTCGGAAAGCCATTAGTCTATTTTGCTGCCTACAAAAATCACATTGGTTTATATGCAACTCCTTCAGGACATACACAATTTTCTGAAGCATTATCAAAATACAAGCAAGGCAAAGGTTCTGTTCAATTTCCTCTTGATGCGCCTATCCCTTATGAACTAATCAAACAAATAGTTGCATTTCGTGTAAAAGAAAATATGGAAAAATTCAAGAAATAAAGTCTTATAACCAACATCAAATAATGGAAAAACCTTTAATCAGTAAAGAATCTCTTTTAGAAAAATTCCCGGGAAAAGGAGGTTGGACATACGCAGCAATTCCAGAAATACTACAAGATAAAAAAACTCCTTTTGGTTGGGTAAAAGTTCGTGGAAGTATTGACGATTACGAATTAAAAAATTACAAACTCATGCCCATGGGAAACGGAAAATTATTTCTTCCGCTAAAAGCTGCAATTCGAAAAAAAATAGGAAAACAAGCCGGAGATTATGTAAAAGTGATTTTATACAAAGACGAAAATCCTTTGGAAATTCCAAATGAACTAGAACTCTGCCTCAAAGATGAACCATTGGCTTATGAAACTTTTATCAACTTAAAAGAAGGTGAACAAAAAGCATTTATTGATTGGATTTATTCGGCAAAAAAGGATGAAACTAAAGTAGAACGAATAGCAAATACTATAAACAAAGTGATAAAAGGAGAAAAATTACACCCCTAATACTTTTTAAAAATCAGATTTTAAACCATCATAATTAACAAGTATTTACATAATTTTTAACTTTTTAAGACCAATAACTTTACTACTTTTACCTCAAAGTAGTATTTGTATGAAAAAACTAGCTGTCATTTTATTGATTACGATTGTTCAATTTAGTTTTTCACAATCCAGAAAAGTAATCAATGGTAGTGTTTTCTCTCAAAATCTACTCATCCCAGACGCTGAAATCATCAACCTTTCTACAGAACGAAGCACAACTACCAATGCTAATGGTGAATTCTCAATTGCTGCAAAAATCAACGATAGCATCCTGATTTTCCATAAAGATTATGAATTGAAAGGGATCAAAATAAGCTCCGATGATCTTAACACAACCAAAATTAAAATAGAAATTACACGAAAAGCAGAAGAACTTAAAGAAGTGGTGGTTCATCAGGTTAATATTGATTGGAAATTGGATAAAAAATGGGAGAAAGAAAAAAATCATGAAATTGCCATGGAAAAAAAAGCCAAAGCTTTAAAAAATTCGGGCGTATATAATGGAACGATTGAAAACGGAATGGATTTTGTCAAAATAGGAAAAATGATTTTTGGTGACCTATTCAAAGGAAAAAAAGAAAAAGCCGAGAATCCTGAAGCATTCAAAGAAATTGCTGCCGCTAACTTTGACCAAAAATTCTATACCGAAACTTTACAATTAAAAAAAGAAGAAATGGAAGCCTTCCTTACTTTTTGCAATTTTGATCCCGAATCCAAAAAAATGTTATCTAAAAATTCGAACAATCTTGAATTAATGGATTTTTTATACAAAAAAAGCGTTGAATTCAAGAAAATCAACGCTCCGGAATAAATCTTTTTATTGTTTTTTTGACATTAAACTATTGCAATTATTATTTAGTTATTGTCATTGATTTTTGCAATTGCAATTACCTATCTGTTCAACCACCAAATACTGGCATTCAACACAGCAGCAAAACTCACCCAAGCCAAATATGGAATCAACAAATAAGCAGCTATTTTATTGATTTTAGCAAATTGAATATAGGTTTCATAAATTAGCAACCACAAAAGAATAATTTCAATCCCGGCTAACATAGGGTTGTGCAATCCAAAAAACAGGTAGGACCACAAAGCATTCAATCCCAACTGGATGATAAAAAACAACAAAGCTTTCTGAACAATTTCACTTTCGTAAGCAATTCGGTCCCAAACCAGTCCAGCAGCCACTCCCATCATCACGTATAGCAGAGACCAAACAGGAGCAAAAACCCAATTAGGCGGATTAAAACTTGGTTTCACTAATGTTGGATACCAATCTAAAATTGCCGAACTCGTAACAATACTGGAAGAATATCCTACGCCTAGACAAATAGCAACTGCAACAATTATTTTAGTAATCTTATTCATTATTCTATTTTTTTCCAAAAATACTAAACTTTCCACCGATTGAACAAATAATACAATCAACGTATATTCCTAGGCAATAGCACTTATTTTTTTTGCCACAAATTACACAAATAAACACAAATTATACCTCATTTTAATTACACGAATCATTAAAGCAGATTGAAATTTGTGTCATTCGACTTTAATCATTTGATTAGAATTAGTGACAATTGGTGTAATTGCTTAGCCAATTCGCTATCTCTCGGGTCTTGTCCAACTTTTTTTAAAAGCGAACACCTTGCATATAATTCAAAAAAGTATCTTTGCGCAAATTTTATCATTCATGTTTACAGCAAACGATTTTATTCCAACTTCCTATTCAGAATCTATAGAAAGTGGTAATTTTCAATGGAGCGCACCCAGCAATATCGCTTTGGTGAAATATTGGGGAAAAAAAGCGAATCAAATTCCAGCTAATCCTTCGGTGAGTTTTACGTTGAACAACTGTAAAACGATTACCAAATTGGCTTTCGCCAAAAAACAGAATACGGATAATTTCTCTTTTGATTTGTTTTTTGAAGGAAAACCAAAAGAAGATTTCAAGCCAAAAATCCAAAAATTCTTTGAAAGAATCGAAATTTATTTGCCGTTTTTGAAAAATTATCATTTTACAATAGATACTCAAAACACCTTTCCGCACAGTTCAGGAATTGCTTCTTCAGCATCAGGTATGGCAGCTTTAGCGATGAACTTAATGAGTCTGGAAAAAGCTTTGAACCCTGCAATGACTGAAGATTATTTTTATCAAAAAGCATCGCTATTAGCACGATTGGGTTCAGGAAGTGCCTGCCGAAGCGTAAAAGGTCAAGTGGTAACTTGGGGACAGCAAACAAATATTGAAAGGAGTTCGGATTTATATGGCGTTGAATTTCCATATAACATTCACGAAAATTTCAAAAACTATCAAGATACTATTTTGCTGGTTGACAAAGGAGAAAAACAAGTTTCGAGTACCGTAGGTCACGACCTGATGCACAATCATCCTTTTGCCGAAAGACGATTTGCACAGGCACATGAAAATCTGGACAAATTAATTGTAATTTTTGAAAATGGTAATCTGGACGAATTCATTAAAATAGTCGAAAGTGAAGCCCTGACTTTACACGCCATGATGATGACATCAATGCCTTATTTTATTTTAATGAAACCAAATACGTTGCAGATTATCAATAAAATTTGGAAATTCAGAAATGAGACCCAAATACCGGTTTGTTTTACTCTTGATGCCGGTGCTAATGTGCATGTTTTATACCCAAATAAAGATAAAGAAAGCGTTTTGCAATTTATTAAGGACGAATTAGTTGGCTATTGTCAAAATGGGCAGTACCTTTGTGACGAAATTGGAACAGGTGCTATGCAATTGTAATTTTTGTATCTTTAGTAAAATTTTAGATGATGAATATTCAATTAGAAAAATTAGAATTGATAAAATTATTGGCTGAAACCAATGATGAGTCTATTATTGCATCCATTAAAAACATTTTTAATTCAAAGAAAAAAGATTTTTGGGATGATTTGACTGAAGAGCAACAAAATACAATAAACGAATCTTTAGAAGAATATAAAAAAGGTGATTTTTCTTCTTTTGATGATTTTATAAAACTACATCTTTAGAGATGAAAAGGGAGGTTGTAATTACTCCTAGAGCTAAAATGGAAGTTGAAGAAATTTTTAACTACTTGGAAGCAAAATGGAATAATGAAGTAAAAAAAATTCAAATAAGATTAATTCCACAATACAATTAATTGTTGAAAATCCAGAATTATTTCCAATTTCGAGCATAAATAAAAAAATTAGAAAAGTTGTTATTAGTAAACAAACCAGTTTGTTTTATCATTACAACATCAAACATATTGTTATTGTTTTTGTTTTTGACACCAGACAAAACCCAAATAAATTGAAAGACTTAAAATAAAAATATGAAAGGACCTTTATTTTACTCAAAAATATTACTCTTTGGAGAATATGGAATTATTCGTGATTCTAAAGGATTGTCTATTCCTTATAATTTTTATAATGGTGCATTGAAAAAAGAAGAGAATCCTTCTGCCGAAGCCATTGCTTCTAACGCCAGTTTAAAACGTTTTGCTAATTATTTAGAAACCTTAGAAAACGAACAAACAAATTTAGTTTCTTTTGATTTAAAGTCTTTAAAAAATGATATTGATACTGGAATGTATTTTGATTCCAGTATTCCGCAAGGTTATGGTGTAGGAAGTAGCGGAGCGTTAGTTGCTGCTATTTACGATAAATATGCCAATAATAAAATCACTATTCTGGAAAATTTAACCCGTGAAAAATTATTGCAGTTAAAAAATATATTTTCTCAAATGGAGAGTTTTTTCCATGGAAAAAGCTCCGGATTAGATCCTTTAAACAGCTATTTGAGTATCCCGATTTTGATTAATTCAAAAGATCATATTGAAGCAACCGGAATCCCAAATCAAAGTTTTGACGGTAAAGGTGCGGTGTTCTTATTAGATTCAGGAATTATAGGCGAAACTGCTCCTATGATCAATATTTTCATGGAAAACTTAAAAGACAAAGGTTTCCGTGCGATGCTGAAAAATCAGTTTGTAAAATATACCGATGCCTGTGTGGAAAACTTTTTACACGGTGATATGAAATCCTTATTTACCAACACCAAAAAATTATCTAAAGTAGTTTTAAACCATTTTAAACCTATGATTCCGGAGCAATTTCATGAAATTTGGCAAAAAGGAATTGAAACAAATGATTACTATTTAAAACTTTGCGGTTCTGGCGGTGGCGGTTATATTCTTGGTTTTACTGAAGATATAGAACGTGCTAAAGCTTCATTGAAAGATTACAAATTAGAAGTGGTTTATCAATTCTAATTCCTTCTTACTTTATTCTTTTACTTGAAAAGTACTGGTTTTACTTATTCTATAGCGTTTTTATTTCAGTAAACAACTTGACCAATTCCTACTTTTTGATAAGAAAAAACAGCGTATCTTTAAACTCCGTTTTCTATTTATCAACTAAATAAGAACAATATGCTTAAAAATACTCTTCTCAAAAAACTTAGATTAGACAATGTTTTTATTCCATTGCTGGTAGTAGCTCTGTCATGTACCCTTTTAATAGCAAGCAATTATCTAACTATAAAAATTTTATCGGCATCGAGAGCGTACATCAATGGTGAATCTCATTATTCAAAAGGACAAAAAGATGCAACCCGTCATTTAACGACCTATCTTTTAACCAGTGACAGTAACGAATGGCAGTCATTTCAAAGAGAATTAAGTGTTCCTAAAGGAGATAAAATTGCTCGTTTAGGTTTGATTAACAATGCTCCTATTGAAACAATCGAAGCCGGACTTAGAGCCGGAAGAAATAACTCCGAGGATTTTGATGATTTAATATGGCTTTTTAAGAACTTTAGATCCGTTTCTTTTTTTGCAGAAGCAATAAAAGAATGGGAAAATGCCGATCTATCAATTGAGAAATTAGCCATTCTGGGACAAAATGTAAATCAGAAAATAACAGCTAAAAGTCTAACTAGTTCCGACAAAGAAAATATCCTAAAAAAAATCAACACATTAAGTATAGAGCTCAACCAAAACGAAAAAGCATTTTCTGAAAAATTGAGCTCGGGATTGCGTTCGATTAAAAATCTTCTTTTACTGATTAATATTTTCTTTTCATTAATTATCATAGGAAGTGTCAGTATTTATTATTGGGTAATCGTCACTAAACTGAAACGATCTAAGACAGAAACCGAAGAAACCAACAAGAGTTTAACGATAGTCAACAAAGAATTAGACCAATTTGTTTACAGTGCGTCTCATGATTTAAGATCACCTATTTCTTCTTTAAAAGGATTAATTGAAATCATGAACACCGAAAATAACGTGACCCAATTAAGGGCTTATTTGGCACTAATGAATCAAAATCTGGATAAACAAGATCAATTTATAAAAGACATTATTGAGTATTCCAGAAATAAAAAAACAAAACTTGCTATCAAAAAAGTGAGCCTGATTCAAACAATAGAAGAAGCAATCAATCAAAACCAATTCAGACAGGAAACCAAAAAAATCAGCATTAACAAAAATCTGAATATTGACAGTATTGACAGTGATGAATTAAAACTAAAAATCATCATCAATAATTTACTGACCAATGCCATCAAATATTCGGATTCGGGAAAAGAAAATTGCTACATTACCATCAATACCTATGCAGACGATCAGGGGAATAAAATTGTCATTTCGGATAATGGTATTGGTATAAAACCGGAATATCAAAACAAAATATTCGATATGTTTTTTGTAACCAATAACAACAACAAAGGCACCGGTTTAGGTCTTTATTTGGTAAAAGATGCTATTAAAACACTAAACGGAACCATCGAAATTACATCAAAAATCAACATTGGAACAAAATTTACCATCAATTTACCCAAAAAATACGACCAATTAATCTCCTGATTGCGATACTAAAGTGCTTAATTTTTTAGTTATTTTAATTCAAATAAGCTTGTTTTAAAAAACAAACCCTTAAATTTGAATAAAGAACTTAAAAACTGACCGAAAACAAAAAATGCTTAGTAGAAAAAACAAACTTTTAGCGTTAAAAATCATTAGTTTGTTCTCTGTGGTTAGAGGCTACAACATTCCCATCATTATCTTGGCACAATATTTATCTGCCATATTTATCTTGGCTCCTGAGATAAGAGCATTAGATGTTTTGTTGGATTTTAGTTTATTTCTCATTGTTTTTGCCTCCACAGTAACTATTGCTTCGGGTTATATTATCAATAATTTTTATGATAGTAGAAAAGATTTAATTAACCGTCCTACTAAGTCAATGCTCGATCGATTAGTGAGTCAAAGCACCAAACTTAAAGTATATTTTTCACTTAACTTTATAGCAGCATTAGTAGCAGCCTATCTATCATGGCGGGCTTTTTTATTTTTTTCAGCTTATATTTTCCTAATTTGGTTTTACTCTCACAAAATCAAAAAAATAGCTCTTATAGGCAATCTTATGGCATCCATCCTAGCAGTAATGCCTTTTTTTGCTATATTATTATATTATTACACTAAACTTCCTTTTTATGAAATAGAAACATACAAAATTCAATTTGTGGTGATTTCAGCTCATGCTACATTTTTATTTTTATTATTACTTATCAGGGAAATGATTAAGGATTTAGAGAACATCAAAGGCGATTTAGTCGATAACTACCATACCATCCCGGTTTTATATGGTGAAGCAACTTCAAAAAAAATTATCAGCTTCCTGAGTCTTCTAACCTTATTCCCTGTTTATATTTTAATCGAAATTTACGATGTAGGCTACATGGATATTTATTTCTATTCCTGTCTCATTATCTTGCTGTTTTTCTTGAAATATTTATGGAAATCGAATACTAAAGCTCAATTCTTATTACTGCACAACGTACTTAAATTCCTGATTGTTTCAGGAGTTTTCTGTATTATTCTAATCAATCCAAGTGTTTTATGGCACGGAAAAAAGCTGTTGCTTTCTTTTTGATTACAATTCTAATCAGAAGAAACAACTTATCAACGAGTTAGTTAATGTTTTATAATCAGCATTTATCAATTAGCTATTATATAAATACTATCTTTGCACACTCGAGGCCATTAAAGGCCGAACAGACGAAGTAAATTATAGAATATTATGAATAATAAGGAAGGCAACAATAAAAGAGGAGGTTCCAGACCTAATAGCTCCAGACCAAGTTCTAACAAGCCAACCCGAGGCGGAGCCGAGCGGAGCGGAGCTAAACCTGCAATGCCAAAAAGAGCGCAAGGCCCTAAAAAAGTAAAACCGAATACAAAAGCTGCTGAAGCTCCTGCAAATAAAGTTGAGAAAAAGCCAAATCCGACGGCTAAAAGACCAAAAGCAAAAGACGAAATTCGTTTGAATAAATACATTTCAAATTCAGGTGTCTGTTCTCGTCGTGATGCAGATATTTACATTCAATCAGGAAATGTAAAAGTAAACGGCGTTCCGGTTACCGAAATGGGTTATCTGGTAAAGCCCGGTGATGATGTAAATTTTGACGGAGTAAAATTAACCCCGGAGAAAAAAGTGTACATTTTGCTTAACAAACCTAAAAACTTTACTACAGCTCTTGACGAAGGTCAGGAATACAGAAATGTATTGGAACTGGTAAAAGGCTCTACAACAGCTAAAATTGCAGCTGTAGGACGCATGGATAAAAACACTACCGGATTATTATTGTTTACCAATGATACCGATATGATTAGAAAATTTACCTTACCTAATCAAAAATCATCAAAAATATACCAGGTTTCTCTTGACAAAAACTTAAAATTTGAAGATTTAGAAAAAATCAACAAAGGATTAGTTCTGGACGGACACCGTGTTTTTGTTGAAGAAGTAAGCTACATTGAAGGAGAAGCAAAAAGCGAAATTGGATTGAAGTTAAAAACTTCAAACGTAAAAGTAGTCCGCGCTATTTTTGAACACTTCGATTATGATGTATTGCGTATTGACCGTGTAGCTTTTGCCGGTTTAACTAAAAAGAACCTGCCTAGAGGAAACTGGAGATTACTTACTGAGCAAGAGATTATCAACTTGAAAAACACCTAGTTTTCATTTTTTTTAACAAAAAACCGCCTCAAATTAAGTTTTGAGGCGGTTTTTTTGGTACCAAATCCCAATCTTACCGAATAAAAAAGCCGCTTCAAAATTTTGAAACGGCTTTTTTTACTACAAATTATTCAATCTATATTACCAGTTAAATGGTAAATACCAGTTATTAGGATTCATCAACTTTGTTCTAACATTAGCCGCTTCAGCATTACCTTCTTTATTTAATTTCTCATAGATTTTATCAGCCAGGAAAGAAGGATCGTTTCTACGTCTGGCAATACGCACTAAATCTTCCCAACGGTTTCCTTCGTAAGCCAGTTCTAAAGCAGCTTCATTGATAATATTATTTTCGGTTGTAATAACATCATCTCCAATTGCTCCGACAGAGGTTAAATACGCACGACCTCTAATTCCTACATTACGATGCCAATTACCTCTAAAACGCGGAGCTTCACCGTTACGAGCATCAAAATCATAAGGAAAAGGCTCTTTAGTTTGCATAACATTAGTTACATCATCTGAACCTGTAAGTCCCTCTCTGTAAGCTTCATATATACCAACATTCAATAGTGCATAAGCGATTTTCTGTTGGTTGTCTCTATTTGCAGCTTCGGCATAACGCAAATGCAATTTGGCTGCACGATATAAAAACCAATCCCCTTCTCTTTTAAACGGATCATTAGCAGCTTGAAATTTATAAAGATATTTCATAATTACAGGATCGTCACCTACCATATTATAAGTAAACTTTGAACCACGTGCATCATAAGGGAAAGAATTAAATTGAGTTTGGGAATTCCAAAGATCTATAGCATATTGAGATGGTTTAGCTAAATAATCACCTGAATTCTTAGAAAAAATAGCAATAAACGGATTTTCTGGAGCAAAATCACTATCAAAGGGTAGCGACCAAATCCATTCGATATTCCATAGTACATCTCTTTCTCTAGCAAACATTGATCTCCAACCCTGTGTATTATTATTAATTAAAGATCTAGCATCCTGTTCAGAGAATCTAATATAACCAACAGCTAAATCATTATTAGTTGAAACATCTGCTCCTTTAAGACGATATACATCAAACAATTCATTAATATTTGAACTATTTGAGGATGTCTCTAATACATTTTTATAATGCGAAGCTGCAGCCAAATAATTTCCTTTCCACAATTGTAAATCTCCCAATAAACATTCTTTGTTAATAAAGAACTTTGCAGTATTATAATTATCAACATCAGTAATTATATCAATTCCATTTGGATATTGTTTTTTATAAGTAAGTCCCTCAGTAAAAGTGACTAACCTGTCAATAAGTTGATCAAATGAAATTCTTGGATACTTCGAAATATTTTTTACTTCATCTAAAGTTTCAATAGGTTCAGTAATGTAAGGCACATTTCCATAATGTATTCCCAATTGTAAATATACCCAAGAACGAATACACCCCACATCAGCATAACGTTGCTCGTATTGCGACTGTGTGAACTTCTTATCCACCAGCATGATGTCAAAATTTTTCAATGCGTCATTACAATTTTGAATTACCTCATAAAACTGCCTAGGGCTAATGTATGCGTTTTCTGTCGTAACATTATGCTCCGAAAGTTGTTTCAAAAAGGGATTAGAATTTCTAGTAGTGGTCATTAAATCGGCACGCATTTCATTTAAAATCACATGCTTTTCCGCAAGATTCATAAATTTACCGTATATACCTATTACAGCAGCATCAGCATCAAATACATTACGATATACTTGATCGCCTGAAAGTTTATCTTCAGGTTGCACATCCAGATAGTCCTGACATGAGCCTAAGCTAAGTAGCAATACCATACCCAACACTGGAGATAATATGCTTTTTGTTATTTTTGTTTTGATTGTTGTTATCATCTGTATGTTTCTTTCTATAGTGTAAAAATTAAAGTCCTAAACGCAATCCCAATTGAAATGTTCTGAACTGTGGAGCTAAACCAATATCTGTTCCCTGACCAAATATAGAAGAAGTAGCGCTAAATTCAGGGTCGTAGCCTAAGTATTTAGTAAAAGTCAACAAGTTGTTAGCTGTAGCATAAAGTTTGATATATTTAATATAATCCATATTATTTACTTTAAAATCATAGCCTAAAACTAAAGTTTTCAATCTTAAATAAGATCCATCTTCAATCCATCTACTAGAAAATTCGGAGTTCCCCATTGGGTCTCCCCATGTGGCTTTTGGCATATCAGTTTGTTGCCCTTCAGCCACCCAGCGATAAGTTGTAGCAACACTTTGATTTTCATATCCACTCATTTTCTCTAAATTATAACGCAAACCATTGTAGATATCGTTACCAATAGAAAAATTAAACAATGCCTGAAGACTAAAACGTTTGTAAGCAATATTAGTTGAAAAACTACCTAATAAATCAGCATTCGGGTTACCGATAACCATACGGTCATTATTATCAATTATATCATCATTATTTTTATCTACAAATTGCATATCCCCCGCGGCAAATGGAACTAATTCTCCATTTGACAAACGTCTGCTCAAACCAGCGGTATTTGCTTCAACTGTAGTGCTGTAAACTCCAACCGTTTTTAAACCGTAAAATAAGTTAGCATCTTTCCCAACAGATGTTAAATAAGTAGCCCCAGCAAATTGAGTCAAAATATCTCCATTAGGCAAGCCTTGAACTTCGTTTTTATAACGGCTTACATTCACTCCTAAATCCAACGTAAAATCGGCCGCATTAACAAGACGCGTTTTTAATGCCAATTCTGCTCCCATAGTACGCATAGCTGCCGCATTAGAAACAGCGTAATCAAAACCACTAGCATTACTAACAGTTTCATATACAATCATATTTCTTGTTCTGTTAGTAAAGAAATCAAATGAAGCATTCACTCTTTCATTGAAGATACCTAAGTCAGCCCCAACATTGAATTTCTTAACTGTCTCCCATTGCAAGTTAGGATTCCCAATATTTCCTCTTACTAAACCTTGAACTCCTAATAAATTTTGAGAAATATAGTATTTTTGAGCTGTAAAATTTCCTATATCATCATTCCCACTATACCCATAACTAGCTCTCAATTTTAAATAATCAATAGCTCTGAAATTTTTCATAAAACCTTCAGAAGAAACTAACCAAGCAGAAGATAAAGATGTCATTAAAGCATATTTTTCTTTTCCATTCATCTTATCCCCAAATCTACTTGAACCATCAACAGCATAACTAGTTGCTAAGAAATATTTATTACGGTAATTATAATCAGCACCAGCATAAATATTTAACCATTTCCATTCTCCGAGAGCTCCTCCTACCTGACGTAGTAAGTTAGACCCTGCACCAACCAAAGTAAAGTCATCTGTAGAAGAATTGAAGCCTAGACCTAAATCTCGCTCAGATCTATTACTCTGTGTTCTAAGACCAAAATTAGCCTCAATATTATGATCATTATTGATTTTTTTTAGATAATGAGCATAAGTATCTGTAAAAAGACTATTATACTGTTGAATATCACTTCCTGAACGATTAGTACCTATAGCGGTAGGTAACACAACATCTGCAACTCCTTGGTCAGGGATAAAGAAAGATTCTCTCTCTTTGTTTAATGTTAAACCTAAGATATTATTGATATCCCATGATTTACTCAAGGCATACTTAAATTTAAGATTTCCAAAGAAACGATAATTGTTGTTCTTCCCAAAACCATTAGTCATTATAGCATTAGGATTCCCCACATTAAAATAATCTACATCTGCTAAATTAGGAGAAACTTCTCCTGCGCCATTAATTTCATTAGTTGCTAAAAAAGGAGCCTTAGTCAATGCCAGATACAAAGGACTGGTTTTATAAGCAAATCCCTGATCCCATTGTTCTTGTGTATTATTTACAAAAGAAAGATTAGCATCTACACTAAGTTTATTAGTTAAACGCAAAGCAGCGTTTAAACGCATATTATATCTTTTTGTATTGGTTTGATCTATTATCCCTTTACTATCCAAATAACCAACAGACAAACCAAACTTAGCTATCTCATCTCCTCCACGAACCTTAAGAAAATAGTTTTGGTTAACACTTGGCTTCAAAACTTCTTTTTGCCAATTGGTATTATTATGATAAGTGTAATAAGCTGACGAACCAATATCATCGTTCATATAAGGCAAAGCTGCAATTTGTTGTTGAGATAATCCACGGCTAGCTTCAAGCTGTGAAAGATGAGTACGAAAGGCATCTGAACCAAGTAAAGGCATTTGATCTGGAGCCTGATTAACCCCACCATACATAGAAAAATCTATTTTTGTAGTTAATTCTGTTGGGCGAATAGTCGTAATCTTAATCACTCCATTAGCTCCTTTGGTTCCGTAAAGAGATGATCCATCTTTAATAATAGTAACATCTTCAATATCTTTAACATCGATATTTGATAAAGGAGAAGACACGTTATTTTGTAAAATTCCTGAACCATAATCTTCGTCGTCATAAATCATTCCATCAACTATAATCAATGGTTTATTTGTAGCGTACAAGGATGTAAATCCGCGCAAAGACAAATAAGTTCCTGCTCCTGGAGTTCCTGAATTTCTAACGGTATTTAAACCAGCTACTTTTCCTTGTAAAAAACCTCCAACAGATTCATTAACTGCATTAGACCATTGATCTTTGCTAAAATCAACAACACTAGCCGCATTAACGTTTTCGTATTGCAGTTTATCTCCCGAAGCAGTATTAGCAATCTCATAAGCAGCAGCATAGTTAGACTCACTTAAGAATATTGCTATACCTGAATTTTGATTTCTTAAAGCATATACTTTAGATTGATAATCCTGACCACTAACTTTAATTATAGTTTGTAAATTAGGAACTTTAATTTCAAATCTACCGTCATCATTAGTGATAACGGCGGAAAATCCATCGACACTAACATTTATTCCTGATAAACCGGCTTTGGTTTTGGCACTTTTCACAACACCTTTTACCAAAATTCCTTTAACATTTTTATTTATGGTTGAAGTTGCTGTAGAATCCTGTGTTTGCTGTGCATACATTGGTAAGTATAGTCCACCGGCAAAAAAAAGACCTGCTAAGCAGCTTAGTTTTATATTTTTTAGCATAACTAATTTTTTATAGATATTATTTAAGTACAGGAATAAATTTCAAATAATCCAATGTCAGCGAGTTATTTCCGTTAGTTGATGTATTGGCACCTACTAATGAAATAAAATCGATATCTCGAGCTTCATTTAACGTAAATTCTCCAATAAATACCTCATCATAATTATCAAGTTCTACATTCATGTACGGAAATAAAACAATTGTTTCTGAAAAAAATGTCGCATCATTAATAATTTCAGACTTTCCATAGATCATTAAACGCTGTTGAAAAACATTTGTCTGAATGTCATTTATAGCTCGCCAATATACCTTATAAGTAGTACTGTAAAAATCTTTTGCACTATAAGTTATCCAAGGCTGGGGAGAACCTGGATTTTGTACATATATATCTTGGAAGAACAATCCGGAAAGATCAGTACGGTCTCGATAAAACATTCTTGAGCGAATAAAGTTAAAATATTGTCCATTGTTCTCTCCTTCAATTTTGGTAGTCAATAAACGTTTAGCTAAAGGAACATCTACCCTTTTCATAATATAAACAATACCATTACTTAAATGAATAGGCTCTCCTACAATTTGTGTTTTATCGATAGGAACCTCTACTCCAAATCTTGACACTAAAGTTGAAGGCAATTCATCTAACTCATATTTCCCATGAAAAGCCATATCTCTTAAAGTAAAATATTGGGAATAAATACCAGTAGAGTCTATTTCAGCATCATCTGAAGGTTTTATCAAATAAGGCTTCATCTTATCCACTTCTTCATTATATCCATCATCTTCCATTAAAAATAAGGTATATGAATTTTTCTCGTTATTCAAATTATAGACATTCTTCAAATAAGAATTGGTCAAAGAATCGGCAAGATAACCTGCACCATTTTCTTCAGACAACACTTTTGCAATACTATCTGACTTGTAAATATTAAAGTCTTTTAAACTTAATAAATAATCACTAGTTGCTGAAGTACCCTCTTGTGATTTGATATACTGCCAAATATTTAATTTTGGAGTCAAAGCTTTATCTATAATATGAAACACTCCATTTTTAGCATATTGATTGGCTGTTACTATAGTTGCATCATCAATCTGAGTACTCCCTTTAAATGTTAAGTATTTAGTACTAAACATTTTTATTTGTGTTTCTTCCTCGTTTCTTTCCGAAGAATAAGCTGTTAAAGCGATATGATTACCTACAAATTCTTTTAAGGCCTCTGGATCACCTAATATTTCATCACCAATCTGATCTATGGCTGCATTAGTTGGAACAAAAACCGTATAAGTTTTTGAAGCTGCTAAAATTGTATCGTAACCAGTTTCTACCAATAACCGTGCAAACTCAGATGTTTCGGCTTTATTTGTTATTGCCTGAGTTAAATTGAAATTCAAATTGACATGGCCATTATTTTCACGATCGTCCCAAGGGTTAGAACAGGAGATTATTGCTAGTGTTAAAACACTAGCAAATAATCTTGCATATTTATATTTTAATAAAATCATTTGTACTTGATTAAGTTTGTATTAAATTGTTTTTACTTAAACTTTTATTGAGGAACTAAACCATCTCCTCCCGACTGAAGTCTTGGATACAACTGATCCATCTCAACAGGGCGAAACTCCACTACATCAATCCAAGTTTGACCATTACTACTATCTAATATTCTTTCAAATTTCAATTTATGTCTTCCTGTAGTAGGAATTTCTACAATACCAACAAGTCTACAACAATAATTTCTATCTACTGGAGATAAATTTGTCTTATATCCTTGAGATTCATAAACACGTTCAGGAATAGTAGAATTGTAATATTCTCTAAAATTAATAAGTCTAGACATTGGCATATCGTTTACTAACACCCTTACAGATGCTGATGACCTTGTATTAGTTCTATAAGAAACCCATACTTTATATCGTCCTTTAATAATTACTGGCGTATCAAATGTTATAGAGGTAAAAAAACTTGAATTTAAGCGAAGTAATTCAATAACATCTCCGCGCCATGCAGTAGTATTTCCAGCCGTATAAGTTACAGTTGTAGCTTTTCCTTCCCAAGTTATACCTGACAATTGATCCTTAGAATAACTAGCCCATTTACCAGGTACACGATATACAGCTGTATTTTGTTTAAATTCAGGTTGATCACAAAGATCAAAATATACAGGCGCAGGAAGTCTCTTTTTAATATTAAAGTTAGACTCTACATAATGTAAAACACCGTTTGAAGCAGTAACATCACTTATATTTCTAACTATGGCAACACCTTTTTCACGAATACCGTTAAAAACATCATCATTCAACAATATAGTGTCATTACTCAATCTAGCACTAATAACCTCAAGAGGGGCTTTAGTTTCAAACGAGGGTTTTGTTGCTAAATCTGCCATGTAATTTAAACCTGGTAAAATTCGATATTGTACAAACAAATTCAAACTATCTTTTAAGTTTTTAGGATCTGCTTGAGTAGCACCATCAACTGGCTTACTATATCGCAACTTTAAGTTTTCTATAGTATTTAATGTAATTTCTTCATTATTGTTTTCAGGATTCTTCCATTTAGTATTATTAAATACTTCATTAGTTTGAGCCAATACAGTCAAATAACTTCCTACATTATTATCATCATAAGTAATAGGATTATTCAATTTATCAAACCATCCTGTCTCTTTTAATAATTCTGTAAATAAAGAAAGATTAGGGTCTTCTTCTATAGTTTGCGCTAAAGTTTTATCTGCAACACGTAATACCTTATCTAAAACATGAACTACTCCGTTTCCTAAGATTATATTTGGAGTTACAATTCTTGCTGTTTTGTTAACCGTAATACTGGAACCATTCTCTGCATTAGCTGCACCAGTTATTAGAAACTGACCATACAAACTTGGAGTAGCAATTTTACCATCATTAAAAGAATTAGTATTAACAACTTTGTCTAAAATATGTAGCATAGCTATATTTTTTAAATCATTCAAGGGAACCTCACTTAATGAAGCAGCACCTAAGTCATTCAAATACTGTTGTACAGCCTCATTATTTGGAACAAAAATGGTATAAGTACCATACGTATTCATAAATGAAGCATAATTAGTTAAATCAAGAATCTCTAAAAACATAGAATAATCCGGATTATCTCTTAAATATTCGGTAATATTTAAAGTTTCGTCTGTACTCTCTTTGATTTTTTGTTCAGAACAATTTTGAAACACTAAAGCTATCAAAAAAACTAAAGTAAGTCTCAACAGGCTAGGCAATCTTAATAATCTTTTCATGACTTAATTTTTTTATTTATAAAATGGATTTTGCACAAGTGCTTTATTACTGAATAGTTCATTAGCGTTTATAGGTAAATAGTGACTGTTATAATCTCTAAGTTTTGCTAATATAGTTTGTTGTTGTACAGGAGGAGCAGTAGCAATTGCGTTGTCTATCAACAAATCTATACGTTCATAATTATTAGCACGAGCCATACGCAATAAATCATACCAACGTTTTCCCTCAAAAGCAAATTCTCTAGCACGCTCAGCCAAAATATAATCTAGAATTCCACTTGTATTATCTGGAAAAACTGTCATTTCAGTTAATTCAATTGCTTCTCTTTTTAAGCGTATTTCTGAAATAATATCAAGTGCAGCTTGTCCTTGTTCTGGGTTTTGATTTATTCCTCCTAATCTAGCCAAAGCTTCTGCTTGCATTAGCATCACATCAGCATAACGATATACAAACCAATGCGTATCAGAATCTTGTAATGCTTTACGTTCAGAATTATTTAATCCTGTAAATTTGTATATCTCATTTGTACCTGCTACTAACGAAGCACGTACTCCTCGTATATCTGCTTTTTCAGGATTAACAAAATCAATTCCAAAGACTTGTTCTAAAACAATTGAGCCTGCAATAAACTGAGGTCTTTGCAAGAAGATACCGTAAAAAGGGCCTAAATTTCCTGTCGTGTATTGAAATTCAAAAATACTTTCTGAAGAATTACCTCTTGCATATAAAGTATTAAACCAACTGTTAGATGGTTCAATTAAAGAATATTTTCCTGAATTAATCACCTTATTTGTTTCAACAAGGGCATTCTCATAATCTTCTTTCCATAAATATACATCAGCCAACATAGCGTTAATAGCATACACAGTAATACGTCCTTTATTTGAAGGAACATCACCATAATCCTCAACAGCATATTCCTCGGCTAATTTCAAATCTTTGATCACCTGATCAAATACTTCCGATTGCGTACTTGTTGGAATTTGAAAATTATCTTTATCACTAAGTGTAGCCTTCAATTTTAAAGGCACATCTCTATAGGTACGAGCTAATGTAAAATACAAATAAGCCCTAATAGCCAAAGCCTCTGAAAGAAAATGATTTAACTGTGTTTGAGTTAAAGTTGGATCCTCTGCTCTAACTGCTGGTGCCAGATCAATAACGGTATTACAATAATTAATCGTTCTGTAAAATGCTGCCCAATCAGTCAAACCATTAGAAGAAAGCACATTAGTATTCATAATATCTCTTTGATCGTCAGTAACATTAGGTCCTTCAGCTACCATTCCTCCTCTTAATTCACCGTGCATGAATAAATATTGAGTTAGTGTTAAATCATTAACCCCTGGAGGAGAATTTAACATCGAAGAATAAATCCCTATTACTGCCGCCTGTATATCTTCTTTTGTTTTCCAAAATTCATCACGTATAATTCCATCTTGTGGACGTAAATCTAAATAGTTGTCACAGGAACTAACTGAGACAAAAAGTATAAAGATTGCTAATATTGTTTTTATTTTAGTTTGCATATATCAATTTTTTTCGTTTAGAAACGAGTTGTTAAACCAAATGAGAAACGTTTTGTAGGAGGTGTTGCTGCATTATCAATCGCCATACCAAAAGCGCCTGGCCCCATACTTACTTCAGGATCCTGACCTCTGTATTTTGTAAAAGTATATAAGTTATCTGCTGTTACATACATCCTTACATCATCTAAATTCAATTTCTTCAAAAGATTTTTACCCCAGTTATAACTAAGAGTTACCGAACGAAGACGAACGAAAGAAGCATCTTCAACATAACGATCTGAACCTAACCAGTTGTATCCAGCTCCGAAAACTGCTCTAGGAATATTAGTCACATCTCCCGGATTACGCCATCTGGCTAATACCGCTGTACTTTGATTACTCCATCCATACATGTTTGTAGTATTCATATCAGTACCATTAACAATATCAAAATCAAAACGATAAGTAAAGAAAAGATTTAATTTCCATTGGTTGTTAAAACTAACATTTGGACCAAAACCACCCGCTAATTTAGGATTACTGTTTCCTAAATACACTACGTCACGACTATCGATATTTCCGTCCTTATTAATATCTTCATAAATTGCATCTCCTGGCTGGAAAGTATAATCTGTATTCGGATAATTAAAACGCATGAACACATCCTGCCCATTAGGTCCTGTAATTATATTACCTCTGGCATCTCTGGCTTTAGTTGCTTCAAGATCAGTATATACACCTTTAAATTTATAACCATAAAACGAACCAAAAGGATTATCGACCTGTAGAAAACGCTTGAATTGACCATTCCTATCTGTATTCCCACTTTCAGTGGCAACAAATTCAGAAATTTCAGTAATCATGTTTTGATTATTAGAAATATTGAAATTAAAATCTACTTTCCATTTTCCAGCTTTATATGGAGTTGCATTAATTCCTATCTCCCAACCCCTATTCTCTAAAGTTCCCACATTTTGATCAGAAATAGTATTATAACCCGAAACAGAACTTACATCAAGATTTGGAAATAACATATCCTTAGTGGTAGTTTGATATATCTCAGCATCAATAGTCAAACGCTTGTTAAACATTTGAAGATTGAAACCTAAGTTTGTACCAATTTTAGTTTCCCATCTTAAATTAGTCAACTCCATATTTCCTGGAACTACTCCATTAATTCCTAAATACTGTGCTTCATAATTGTTGTAAACATTAAAAAAACGATAATCTCCACGAGGCGCCCCCCCAGAGTGTCCATAACTCAATCGCATACTTAAATCATCAATTTTTTCAAAATTTTTCATAAATGGCTCACCAGAAATTCTCCAACGAGTAGATACAGAAGGAAAATAACCATATCTGTTTTTTCCAGTCAATTTTGAGTTTCCATCAGCTCTTAAACCTACATTTATCAAGTAACGATCTAACAAACCGTACTGAGCAGTAAATACTGCTCCTACGTTTCTTGACTGAAAAATACCCGTAGACAATTGCAATTCTGAGTTTTGTGTTCTGGATGGATTAGATGGATCTGTCAATAAAGAAGATGCCGTATTAGAAGTCAATGCCTGATGTGCATTATAACGAAAATCATTAGACTGTAATGATACTATAGCTTGGAAAGTTTGTTTCTCTCCTATACTTGGAGTATAAATAAAATTAGTCTTTGTAACAATATTAGCTTGATCAGAATCGGCATCTCCGGCTCTATTTACTACTGTTTCTGTAAAAGGACGACCTGTTGCATTTTGAGGTAAAAAAGATTTTGCTTTTCTTGACATATAATCAAATTGTAAATCAAAAGTTGACATAAAAACCTTAGGAACAATGCTTACACTCAAATTAAAGTGAGGAACAATACGGTCTTCAACTTGATCATTAATAGCTAACTCAGCCATAGCAAGCGGATTGTATGTGCCTGCATAAGTACCCTGAACATTGGCAGCAGGTGAAAAATAATTCGGAGTCAAATTGCCCAGTTCATCATACTCATAAATACTCATATTAGGCATCTTAGTATAAGCAACTCCTCTTAGACGGTCTCCATTACTTGTTCCATTCACATAATTACGTTGGGTATCTGTATGAGTATAAGACAAATCGGTTTTAAATTTAATACGATCTGACACCACATAATCTAAGTTTAACCTGGCATTCAATCTCTCTAGTCCAGTACCAATAGTTACCCCTCTAGCTTTATAATAACCTACTGAGGTAAAGTATCTTGCTCTTTGCCCTCCTCCTTGCAAAGAAAGATTATGATCACCCGTTATACTTGACTGAGTAATTGCATCTATCCAATCCGTATTTTGGCTGTAATTATTAAAATAATATACATCCTGTGGATCGTATTGAAATTCCTTTACGTTTAAAGTATTCAATGGAACACCATTTCTATTCATAAACTCCTCAGGAATTAATTGCGAATATTGATCTCCACTCAACATAGGAATTGTAGGAGGCAACTTCGAATAAGTACCTCTGTAGGTATAAGTAATTTTTGGCGTACCTACTGATCCACGTTTAGTAGTAATCAACAAAACACCACTAGCAGCACGAGCTCCCCAAATAGCAGTAGCCGCTGCATCTTTTAAAATAGTAATGGTTTCAATATCAGATGGCGCAATATTAATTAAGGCAGCATAACCTTGCTCATCAGCAGAGCCAAAGTTAAAATCTTCTGGAACTGAAGTTTCATAAGGCATACCATCTACCACAATCAATGGATCTGAAGAACCTGTAATAGAAGAAGTTCCACGAATACGGATTTGCATTCCGGCTCCAGGATCTCCACTAGTAGCCACAATATCTACTCCAGACAAACGTCCTTGTAAGGCTTCATCTATAGAGGCTGCCTGAGTATTTTCTAAATCAGCTGCATTAATACTAACCGAACTGGTAGTACGATCACGATCAGCTATTCGCATCAAACCATTATCGGATGATTTTGAAGCAGTAAGAACAATCTCTTTCAATGTTTCCACACTAGAAACCATTTTAACTTTAATGGATTGTCTCCCATTGATAGTGATTGTCTGTGATTTATATCCAATAGTAGAAACTACTATTTTATTATTTGGATTTTTAATTCTTAAAGCGAAATTTCCATCAAAATCGGTTACCGTAGATCCTACGGTACGATTTTCAGCATCCTGCTCAATAACGGTTGCACCGGGAATCGTTAAATTATCACCCGCATCAAATACCTGACCACGTAACATAGTAGCCAAAGCAGGCTGTTGCGCTAATGCAGGTATAGCTGCCAGAATGAATAAGGCGAAAGTAAAACTACGTAATATATTTATAATTTGTTTTCTCATTTTATTGCTGAATTTTAGGAAGTGTAAGATAGTTATCCACTAAATGAATTAAGGATCTATCTGCTAAATTATTACTACTTGCCGGAATAAAATTAGCCGCAGGATTTTCTCCACCAATGCTATTATCTGTTGTTTCATCTTTAAATGATAAACTTCCAGCATTACTAATTACACCAACATAAGTTGGATCACCAATTTGATCTTTTCTTAAAGTTTCATATTGACCAGTAACAAGACCATCATTCGAAGCCGTCTTATTTACTATAATGTGATAACGAATAAAATCCGCTATCAAATCCCTTTCTCCTTGTACACCAGTAGTAGGACTAGAAGGTAGATCTCCAGCTAAAACTGCTCTAGCAATAGCTGCATTATCTGGAATCACAAAAGTATATGACGTTCCTAATTCTACACCTTCAATTTTTCCAGTAGTAAAATTATAAATTGATGAATTTCTCAAATATTGATAAAAACTATTAAAATTAGGATTAGAAGCTGCTAAGCGTGCTATTACCAGACCTTGAAATTCTTCAGAATATCTTGGCACATTGTCAACATAATAAGTAATCCCGTTTTGTTGTACTTCACTTCCTATAATATTGACATATGTTTGAACGCCACCTGTTTGATTTCCTGCGGCATATATTCTATTATGATCCCATTTTATATACTCACCAGGTAGCTCATTATCACCTGTACGAATCATACCAGAAGTAGTAGCAATATTATCTAACTCTCCTTCAGGAGTAAGTACTATACAATTATACAAAAGTCTTATCAATCTATTTCTAGCATTAATAGCTGAATCAGCTGCACCATTCAGTGGAGAAATATATACCCAAGATTGGAATCTAGTATCAAAATCAAACCCAAGACTTCTCAATACCGCATCTGAAGGTAAAAAAATTGTAAACCTCTGATTTATATTACTAATCATTTCTTTAAATCCAGTGGCATCATTGTATATTCTTGTAGCAAAAGTATATCTAGGATCTAAATAAGCTGAAGTATAAACGCTATAAAACAAATTTGATTTTTGAACTTTATTTGCTCCATAAAAAAAGCCGTTACTCAATATTTTTTTATCTGTAATATCAGTATTAAAATCAAATCGTATGTCTTCCCCCAATCCATTAGTATAACTTCCCGGAGTGGACGGCCAAACTGCACGTTGAACCATATGAGCGTTAAAAAAATCTTGAAAGATATATTGAGGCAATGCAGTAAGAGAGGAATAATTTTTAAGTAAAATAGTTTCAATAAATTCATTCAATGGTGCATTCTCAGGTACAATCATTGTATAAGCATCAAATTGTCCATCATTATCTTCCGATTTTATAAAATTCTCATTATTAGGTGCAAAAACTAAAGCAGGATCATATGTTTTAACAAAAACATCATTTGAATTGCCTGTAAAATTTCGATAAGTTGTTGTTGCAGACTGATTGAAATAATAATTGACTAAATTATCCTCTAAAATTTCACGAAACTTGCTATAATTCGAATTTGACTCTAAGTACTGATCGATATTCATTAATGGAAGATTTACTTTATCTACCTCATGAATAATTCCATTCTCAGCAATAATATCTGCCTCAGTTACTTTGGAATCAAAAAGATTAAATCCTGTATATTCTTTACCAGGATAGAAATAATTAAAATCAGTTTCACTCAATCCAGATGCAGTAAAATATTCTTCAGTAAAATAAGTAATATATTTATTATTATTATCTCCAGCAACGTAACTATTAGCACCATTACGATTAGAACCCACAATTACTTTAGGTTGACCATCAATCGTCTTAGTTACAAAACCATCATAATAGGCAGTTCTTCTTCTAAAGGAATTATCCTTAACCCAACCTTGTGCACTTTGATAATCAGAAAGCTGATCTTCTCTAAAAGCATTATAAACCAAAGCATATCTAACAATTTTAGCTGCAGTTGCTTCATCAATCTGACTTACATTTGAAATTCCTTTTTCCTGAAAATACGTTGCAAAAGCTGCATCATTAGGTGCAAACATTGTCCAATACCCTGACTTACTCAAGATGTCCTTGTAGCCTGCTTTTTCAATTAAGGCTGTGAAATTTTTAAAATTACCTAGTTCTTCCAATCTTTGATAAATAGGATCTTCAAGATAATCCGGACGTCCATAGTATTCATCAAATACGTCACGACTACAACTAGCAAACAATGCCAGAAGGGGTAGGATTAATAAATAATAGTTAATTTTTCTCTTCATTATTGGTTAGCTTATAAAGTGGTGAATAAATTAATTGTGTTTTTTTTAACTGTTTTTTGTTAGTATTTAACTTTTCAAAGTTATAGGTTCAACTTATTACATCTATCCTGCTGTATCCTGTTTTTTATATATATTTAAAAAAACACATTATTAAATATACATATCGCATTCTATTTACTAATATTTTAGCAATAGAAAAACCATTGTATTTATTGGTCTTCAACATCTATTTTCCCTGTTCTTGAAATGTAAAAAACACATGTATATTAAATTAACATAAATTTTACATTTAAAAACAATAACAAACTCTGTCTCCAAATTTTAAAACTTACTCTCTTAGCTAACCTAAATCAAAAAAAATTGTTAAAAAAACACTTCAAACCTCAAAAAACAGCAACAAATAGAAAATCAACAACTTACATCATAAATAAAAGAGTTTTATAAAGATACAAAAAACAACAAACAACTGAATAACAAATAATTATACTCAAAAACCAACAGAGAATTTAAAAATAAATCTCAATCCCTTTAAAATTTAAAAAATAAATCTATATTTGCATACCGGAACAGAACAGCATAGTTATGAAAAAGAAATTTAGCTTCAACATCAATCACGAAAGTGATATTCCTAAATATCAGCAATTAGTCAATTCCATTAACAATGCTATTGCGGAAAACATTTTAGGCAAAGGAGAACAACTGCCTTCTGTTAATAGCATCTGTCAAAAAAACCAATTATCTAGAGATACTGTTTTTAAAGCCTATTCTATTTTAAAGGAGCAAAAACTAATTGACTCTGTTCCTAACAAAGGTTATTTTGTAGCCGGAGAAACCCGAAAGGTCCTTTTAGTTCTGGATACTTTTAAAGCCTATAAGGAAGTACTCTACCATTCTTTCATAGACAATCTTCCCGAAAACATTATTGTCGATGTACAATTCCATCATTACAATATTGACAATTTCAAAACCATTATCAATAACAGCATTGGAAAATATTACAAATATGTGGTAATGAACTTTGACGACAAAGAAGTCACATCGGCATTAGCATCGATATCCAACGAAAAATTACTACTGATCGACTGGAACATCCATTCCGATTCTAAAAACAATTATGTTTTTCAGGATTTTGGCAAAGCTTTTTATGAAGCTCTGGAACAAGGAGTGGATTTATTTAAAAAATATAAAGAAATTGTCTTTATCTATCCGCCATTTACCTACCACCCTAAAGAGGCTTTGGATTATTTCAAAAAATTCTGTTCTGATTTCGATTTAAATCATAAAGTAATTAGTAATCCAAAAGATTTTTTCATTCAAAAAGACATTGCCTACATCAGTGTAAGCGATCGAATTTTAGGAATATTTCTAGAACAATGCCGAGAGAAAGATTTAGAGCCAGGAAAAGACGTTGGATTTTTATCTTATAATGAAACTCCCATGAAAAAATTCATATACAAAGGAATTTCAGTTGTCACTACTGATTTCAATGAATTAGGAATCAAGGCTGCCGAATTTGTAACCAAAGACGAGCCTATGCAATATTACGTACCAACAAAACTAACCATTAGAGAATCATTATAAATTATGTATTATATAGGATATGATATAGGCAGCTCTTCTGTCAAAGTTGCCTTAGTTGAAGCTGCAACCGGAAAAAAAATCATCACGCTGCATGAACCAGCCGATGAAATGGCAATTACAGCTTATCACAAAGACTGGGCGGAACAAGATCCCGAAATGTGGTGGGAATACTGCTGTGTAGCTAGCAAAAGAGCCATCAAAGAAGCTAATATTGATGCTTCAAAAATAACCGGCGTTGGTATCTCTTACCAAATGCACGGATTAGTTGTAGTCGATAAAGATGGGAAATCGTTACGAAATTCCATTATCTGGTGCGATAGCCGTGCGGTAGAAATTGGAGACAAAGCATTTGAAGACTTAGGCGAAGAGCAATGTGCTACTCACCTACTGAATTCACCGGGAAATTTCACGGCATCCAAATTAACCTGGGTAAAAGAAAACGAACCTGAAATTTACGAGCAAATTTACAAATACATGTTGCCTGGTGATTTTATAGCTTATAAATTAACAGGCGAAATAAACACTACCAAAAATGGTCTTTCCGAAGGAATGCTTTGGGATTACAAAGAAAATGAAGTCGCTGATTGGTTATTAAAATATTACGGAATAGACGCATCATTAACACCCGCAATTGTAGACAATTTCACAAACCAAAGTTTCCTTAACGAAAAAGGCGCTCAAGAATCAGGACTTCCAGTAGGAATTCCTGTTGTGTACAGAGCGGGTGACCAACCTAATAATGCTTTATCGCTAAATATTTTAAAACCAGGTGAAGTTGCTGCAACAGGAGGGACATCTGGAGTTATTTATGCTGTAACTGATCAGTTAAAATCGAAAGAAACTTCCAGAATCAACAGTTTTGTACATGTTAATTATGCCAACGAAAAACCTACGGTAGGTAAATTATTGTGTATTAATGGCGCTGGAATTCAGTACCGCTGGTTACGCAATCATTGCGGAATGGATTCTTATGAAAACATGAATGTAAAAGCCGAAGAGGTTTCGGTAGGTTCTGACGGCGTGGTTGTGATTCCTTTTGGAAACGGAGCTGAAAGAATGTTTAACAATAAAAACATTGGTAGTCATTTCTTGAATCTAAACCTCAACAAACATGGACACGGGCATTTGTACCGTGCCACTCTGGAAGGAATTGCCTTTGCTTTTGTGTATGGAATGGAAATCATGAAAGCTGATAATGCACAAATAAATGTTATTCGAGCAGGAAATGACAACTTGTTTCGCTCCGAAATTTTTTCGAATACCGTTGCCACATTAATTGGTCACGAAATAGAAATTTACAACACTACAGGAGCTGTTGGAGCTGCAAGAGCAGTCGGTTTAATTGATGGTGATTATGAGACTTTTGGTGATAATATTATCAAAAACGACCACGTAATGACATTTATGCCTTTACAAAATAGCACACCTTATTTAATCGCATATCAAAATTGGAAAAAAGAACTAGAACTTATTATAAACAAATAAACTAAAAACAAAAAAATGGCAATAATAGGAAGTAAAGAATACTTTAAGGGTATTGGCGAAATCAAATTTGAAGGAAAAGAATCTGACAATCCGTTAGCATTCAAATATTACAATCCAGACCAGATTGTAGCTGGAAAAACAATGCGTGAGCATTTTAAATTTTCTATTGCTTACTGGCACACCTTCTGCGGACAAGGTTCAGATCCATTTGGACCTGGAACTCAAAACTTTGCCTGGGATCAGTCAAACGACCCAATCCAGGCAGCTAAAGACAAAGCCGATGCCGCTTTTGAATTCATTAGCAAAATGGGATTTGATTATTTCTGTTTTCACGATTACGATTTAGTTCAGGAAGGAGCAACATTTGCAGAATCAGAAAGCAGATTAGCTACTATCACTGAATACCTAAAACAAAAGAAAGCCGAATCAGGAATTAAATTACTTTGGGGAACTGCAAACTGTTTCTCAAATCCACGTTACATGAATGGAGCTTCTACTAATCCTGATTTTAATGTAGTAGCCAGAGCAGGTGGACAGGTAAAATTAGCCTTAGATGCGACTATTGCTTTAGATGGCGAAAACTATGTTTTCTGGGGTGGACGTGAAGGCTATATGTCTTTATTAAATACTGATATGGGACGTGAACTAGACCACATGGGACAATTTTTAGTAAAAGCCAGAGATTATGCACGTGCACAAGGATTCAAAGGAAACTTCTTTATCGAACCAAAACCAATGGAACCAATGAAACATCAATATGATTTTGATTCGGCTACAGCTATTGGATTTTTAAATAAATATGGTTTACAGGACGATTTCAAAATCAATATCGAAGTAAATCACGCAACATTAGCACAACACACTTTCCAACACGAAATTGAAGTAGCTGCTAATGCTGGAATGCTTGGAAGTTTAGATGCTAACCGTGGAGATTATCAAAACGGATGGGATACAGACCAATTCCCTAACAATATCCAGGAAACTACCGAAGCGATGTTAGTTTTCTTAAAAGCAGGTGGATTACAAGGTGGTGGAGTTAATTTTGATGCTAAAATCAGAAGAAACTCAACGGATATGGAAGATGTATTCTTAGCTCACATTGGTGGTGCAGATACTTTTGCAAGAGCCTTACTAACTGCTGATAAAATCATCTCTTCTTCTCCTTATGAAAAATTAAGAACCGAAAGATACAGCTCTTTTGATTCCGGAAAAGGAAAAGATTTCGAAAACGGAAAATTAGGTTTAGAGGATTTGTATAAAATCGCTTTAGAAAACGGTGAATTGGATTTAAAAAGCGGAAAACAAGAACTTTTCGAAAACATCATCAACCAATACATCTAAAAAAGAGTCTTTTTTTAATAAAAAAAGTTCCCCATTTAAAACAGCCAACAGTACACTTTTTAGTACAGTTGGCTGTTTTTTTTTATCACCAACCGACTTATCCTTTAAAAAACAGGACAGTACAGGACTCTAATATCAAATTTAAACTCTAATATTGATGTATTAATAAGAACAAAATTAATTCGGTTTATTTTTTTTGTTTTATAAAAAAGTAGTACCTGTTTTTCACAATACCAGAGCAATTCAATCCATTATGGATAACCATAATTTAGTTTTTAGTTTAGTTTCAGAGTGAGTTTTTAGTTTTGAGCCCTAACTTTTGTTGGGGCTTTTTTAACTTAGCAAATTCTGAACCAAAAACCTTAAAGAAATATCCAATGCTTTTTAGAATCAAATCCTTTTTCAATTTTAAAATAAAAGCAAAACACGGCTTTTTTTTAGCATTACTGCTGCTATTCATTGGCATCCAAACCAATGCTCAGGACAATAAAAGTTTTCAGGTTTTTCAATTTCCTGCCAATAAAATACCAACAATTGATGGAAATAGCGAAGATTGGCAAATTGTCCCTAAAAACTACGTGGTAGGAATGGATCAATTATGGGACGACAGCGGAAAACAACCCAAATCCGACCCAAAAAACCTGGACGTTAGCGTAAAAGTAGGTTGGGTAAAAGGACTCAATCGTTTGTATTTTCTTTATGAAGCTTATGATGATTATTGGGATTTTTCGCTTCCGGGATTACATAACGATACTTTCGAACTCATAGTCGATGCGGATCAATCTGGCGGACCGTTTATTGATCGTTTTCATCCCAATCCAACTCTGACAAACACAATGGACGCCTATTTTTCCTATCATGGAGTTCATGCGCAAAACTATCATATTTTCACTCCTGCCGTAGAAAAGGACTGGACTATGGTTTGGGGCAGTCAGCCTTGGATTAAAAACCTACCTTATGCCAATACTTCTTATCATTATGATTTTAAACCGGGACAAGGCGGAAAATTAACCCTGGAATTCTGGATAACTCCTTTTGATTATGCAGGAAATGATCCATCGAGAGCGGTAGAATCCATATTGACAGAAAACAAAAACATAGGTCTTTGCTGGGCAATAATCGATTATGATGATGTTAATAAAACAGAAAACAACGGCTTTTGGAATCTTTCAAAAGAACACAAAATGTATGGAAATGCTTCTTACAGTCTGCCTTTTAAACTAATGCCTTTGGAAAAGCAATTCAAAAAAGACATCGAAGCCAAATGGTCTTTTAAAGTTGTCAATATGGACAAAAGAGAAGTCGCCTTTGTCGATGAATCTGAAGGCGAAATCCAATTCTGGAATTGGGATTTTGGAGACAAAACGACCTCAACTGAACAAAATCCAATTCATCAATATAAAGAAGCCGGCAAATATGTTGTAATTTTAAAAATTCAAGGGCCAAAAGGGACTTCCCAATTGTCAAAAGTCTGGGATGTGGCCGTAAAATGATAGCTATTAAAAATCTAACTAACCACCAAAATTTTAGTAAAATGAGAACCAAAGCATTCACCACTGGAATTAAAATAGGCGTTGCGGCAGCAATAATGGCAATTCCAACGCTTGCAAATGCGCAGCAACCCGCTAACGATGTTACAGCACCGTTACATCTTTTACAACCGGATTATCCAACTCCTTATGGAGCAAAAACTACGCAGGAAATCAAAGCGACTATAGATAAAATATACGCTTTTTTAGAAAAAACAACTCCTGCCAGCCTGATAGACAGCAAAACAAAACAGGAAGTAACTGACCTGAAAAAACTGAATGAAAACACGGTATTTGCTCCCGGAACTTTTAGATTGACCAGCTACGAATGGGGAGTAACTTATGCCGGAATGTTATTAGCTACAGAAGCTACAGGTGATCCAAAATATGCCGATTATACTAACAAACGATTAAAATTAATAGCAGACATTTCTCCTTATTACAAAAAAGAGTTAGCTAAAAACAGTAAATTCCCTTCTCCAGTTCACGGCTTTTTAATGCCACATGCCTTGGATGATGGCGGTGCTGTTACTGCCTCGATGATTAAAGCACAAAGAGCTGGCTTAAAAACTGATTTGAGACCATTAATTGACCATTTCATGGACTATATCAGCAGCAAAGAATTTCGTTTAACTGACGGGACACTGGCCAGAAACAGACCCCAACCCAACACTTTATGGCTGGACGATTTATTTATGGCTGTCCCTGCTTTGGCACAAATGGGTAAATTAACAGGCGATGTTAAATATTATGATGATGCCGTTAAACAAGTAAAGCAATTCTCAGAGCGAATGTTTAACAGCCAGAAAAACTTATACATGCACGGCTGGGTACAATCAATGGAAGAACATCCACAATTTCATTGGGCTCGTGCCAATGGCTGGGCTGTAATGACTATGGTCGAATTATTAGAAGTTTTGCCAAAAGATCACCCTGGATACAATGCTGTTTTAAATCAGTTAAGAGCGCATATCAAAGGTTTGGTTGCTTATCAGGATGGCACCGGTTTCTGGCATCAATTGATTGACCGCAATGACACTTACTTAGAAACATCGGCAACTGCCATTTATGCTTATTCAATCACCCGCGCTATCAACAGAGGTTATATTGACAAGGCAGCTTATGCTCCTGCGGCTTTATTAGCCTGGAATGCCGTTGCTACAAAAGTAAACGACAAAGGAGAAGTGGAAGGAACTTGTGTAGGAACCGGAATGGGATTTGACCCTGCTTTTTACTACTATCGCCCAATTAATGTTTTTGCAGCTCATGGTTATGGACCGGTTATTTTAGCTGGATCTGAAATTATTCTGATGCTTAAAAACAACGAATTCGAAATCAACGATAGCTCTTTACAATTAAAAACCCGTAAATAATTTTAAAATACAATTCATGAACAGACTCGTCATCAGCAGTATAACAACATTATTTTTATGGGGTTCAACTTTTGGCCAGGCAACTGAAAAGAAAGCCGCAGCTCCTGTTACACCTAATTTTGTAGTTATTGTTGCTGATGATGCAGGCTGGAATGATGTAGGTTATAATGGTTCGGAAATTCACACCCCGAATATTGATTGGCTTGCCAAAAACGGAGCACAATTAAACCGCATGTACGCTGCCCCTACCTGCTCTCCATCCAGAGCCAGCTTTTTTACAGGAAGACCTTCTAGCCGTATGGGAATTGTAGCGCCTATAAGCGACAAAAGCAATTTAAGTCTTCCAAGTGATGTTACCACCTTACCGCAAGCCTTACACCAACAAAACTATCAAACAGCTTTGTTTGGCAAATGGCATTTGGGCTTAAATCCGTCCAGTGGTCCTAAAGTCTATGGATTTGATTATTCCTATGGTTTTTTACATGGGCAAATTGACCAATACAGTCACGAATACAAAAACGGAGATCCAAGTTGGCACAGAAACGGTCAGTTTATTACCGAAAAAGGACACGTTACTGATTTGGTCGAAAACGAAGCCATAACCTGGCTTAAAACCAAAAGAGATCCTTCTAAAAATTTCTACATTCAGCTGAGTTATAGCGCTCCGCACTTTCCTTTACAGGAAGAAGACAAATGGAAAAAGCCTTATTTAAAAACCATTAAAAACAACTCCCGAAGAGATTATGCCGCTGCCATGTCGCATTTAGATTACAGCATCGGCCAGATATTAAAAACTTTAAAACAACAGCATTTAGACAAAAATACCGTTGTTATTTTCATGAGCGACAATGGCGCTATGGACAAATGGATTCCAGGAAACCAATACCAGGGAAGGCATGCTGCAAATGACGTCTTAGGTAGCAATTATCCATTACGAGACTGGAAAACCACCAATTATGAAGGAGCCGTAAGAATACCGGCAATTATCTATTGGAAAAACAAAATTAACAGCTCTTTAAATCAAAATTACATCTCGGTAACCGATTTAATGCCTACTATTCTATCATTGGCCGGAGCCAAATCACTTCCTAAAACTATAGAAGGGAAAAATATTTGGAATTCTATTGTTTCTAATGATTCTATTCCTAATCAATCCATCTACATTCGTGGTCATTTACAGGAAAGTATTACTGAAAAACCTTGGAAATTAATTCGAACAAGACATAAAAATGCTCCCGCCGTTTTTGAACTTTTCAATATCGAAAAAGATCCTGAAGAAAAAGAAAATCTAGTGTTAACACATTCCAGCATTACGGATAAACTAAAACAAGATTTAGAAGTTGAATTTGCCAAGGATTCCAAAGAAGTAAATTCAGCTGGAGAATAAATTAATATGACAATCCGTTACTTGTACCTATTTTGAAAATGGTACACGGATGACAAGGATTTAAACTAATAAAAACAGATTTTTATAATCAGCGAAAATCTGTCTAATCTGTATCATCCATGTGCCATTATTGAATTTTTAGTCCGCCTAGCGGACAGTCATATAAATTAAAACAGCTCTAACTTATTCGAAAATCAAAACATAAATTATCCAAAACTATCCCATTTTTATCAATTTGCTAAATTTCGATTTAAAATCAGGCAAGTACAGGATGCTTTTTTAATCTGAAATAATGATTTTCGGGAATAAAATTAATTATAATGAAACAATACCACATCATTTTAAGTTCCTTATGCTTTTTGCTTTTTTCATGCAAAGAAACAGCTCAGGTAACATCTCATTCGGCTAATTTTGAACCTGAATGGATCAACAAAGTGGGTGCTAAAGAAAATAAATTCAAATCCAAAATTTATTACGCAAACGATTATGGAGCAATAAATGATGGTAAAACACTTTCGACTAAAAACATCCAAAAAGCCATAGACGAATGCAGTAAAAATGGTGGTGGAACACTTACTTTCAAACCCGGAAATTACTTAACTGGTTCGTTATTTATCAAAGAAGGTGTGCATTTTAATGTTCCCAAAGGAGTAACTATTTTAGGTAGCGAAAATATTGCCGACTACCCGGAAATCGATACCCGTGTGGCCGGAATCGAAATGAAATGGCCAGCAGCTTTAGTCAATGTTTTAGATCAAAAAAATGTAACTCTTGATGGAGAAGGAACTATCGATGGTCAGGGAAAAGTCCATTGGGATTACTATTGGAATTTGCGAAAAGAATACGAAGCCAAAGATTTACGATGGATTGTAGATTATGATGCCAAACGTCCGAGAACAATCTTAATCACGAATTCCAAAAATGTATTTCTTAAAGATTTAAACATCCAAAGAGCGGGATTTTGGACGGTTCAGGTATTGTATTCGGAATACATTACCGTTGATGGTATCAAAATAAGAAACAACATTGGCGGACATGGTCCAAGTACCGATGGAGTGGATATTGATTCATCGAGATGGATTCTGGTTCAAAACTGCGATATTGATTGCAATGATGATAATTTCTGTCTAAAAGCAGGGCGTGACTGGGATGGATTAAGAGTCAACCGCCCTACCGAATATGTAGTCGTACGCAATTGCATTGCCCGTCAGGGTGCCGGTTTATTCACTTTAGGCAGCGAAACTTCGGGAAGTATACGTCATGTATACGCTTCTAACATCCAGGGATACGGCACTAAAAACGGACTCAACATAAAATCGGCCACTAACCGAGGCGGAACTGTAGAAGACATTTACATGGAAAATATAAAAATGGAAAGTGTCGGTACTTTTATCACCGTTTCGATGAATTGGAATCCTGCTTACAGCTATTCCAAACTTCCTGCCGGTTATACCGAAGAAACTTTGCCTCCACATTGGAAAAAAATGTTGACCAAGGTAGAACCTGAATCCAGAGGAATTCCTATTTTCAGAAATATTTATTTAAAAAACATCGATATCAAAGGTGCTAAAAAAGCCATTTCGGTAGCGGGATTAAAGGAATCCATTGTTGAAAACGTAAACCTGAAAAACGTACACATTACAGCCGAAACTGCGGGAAACATTGCCTATAGCAGCAATTGGATTTTAGACAATGTAACTATAAATGCTTTAGACCATTCGACCCTGAAAATTGAAAACTCAAAGAATGTAGATTTTTCAAAATCAAGTAGCAAATAATATAAAAACAAAGCCACGAATTCACTAATTAAAAAATAAACTACCTCGGGGCAGAGTCCACGAAATATTGGTAAAACAAAACACAAATTCCACAAGTTTACACACAAAAAATCTGTGAAAATCTGTGAAATCTGCGGCCAAAAAAGCAAATCGAAGCAGCGCTTCGAAAATTAAAGAGAAAATTCGTGAATTCGTGGCAAAAAAACATTCTATAAATGAAATTTAAAATTTCCATTTCCCTGATCTGCTTGTCTTTTGCTGTGCCAAATATAACGGCGCAAAGTCAAAAGCTATGGCATGGAGAAACACGAAAAATCCATTATGCACCCGAAGGCAAAAGTTTTGTTTTAAAAAATGGAACCCGAAAATTCAATCGTGCCTTATATGGAACCAACACCGCTTTTAGGGTC
The DNA here is from genome assembly GCF_006386525.1 of Flavobacterium sp. GSA192. Classification (NCBI taxonomy): domain Bacteria; kingdom Pseudomonadati; phylum Bacteroidota; class Flavobacteriia; order Flavobacteriales; family Flavobacteriaceae; genus Flavobacterium; species Flavobacterium sp. GSA192. Next base: position 176,830 of record NZ_VAHC01000004.1, read on the forward strand.
GAAGCAGGTGATTTACCAGAATTTGCGATGTACATGCCTGGAATGGGCGGTAATTTCAAACTGGGATTAATCAACGGAAAAAACAGCAAATGGCTTACCGAAGCCGATAAAATAAATACAAAATACACACCCGGAACGGTTGAATACCAAATAAAAGATGCTTTACTTTCGAATGCTACTTTGACTATTCAAATTGTAGCCTTGGCAGACAGCGATGGTTTCATTCTAAAAGTTATTGGCAACAATGTTCCAAAAAACACTTCGCTTATTTGGGCTTATGGTGGTGCCAGTGGAAAGAAATTTTCCCGAAATGGAGACATCGGTGGCGATCCGGAATCGGTGTTTTATTTACAACCTGACTATTGCATCAACAATCAATACCAAATCAACAAAAACAATTTAAGTGTTTCCTATGGTTCTGCAAGCAGTAAAAAAGCAACGGAGAATAATCAAATAATTAGTGGCATTTTTCCAGATTCGAACACCCATTTGGCCAGTGCCAATTTCTTAAAAACACCTTTAGAAAACTATACTTCAAAAGCAGATTCTGTTCCAATGATTATTGGGCAATTGAATCAACTTTCGAAAGAAGGAAATTATTGGTTGTTTGAAAACACAGCCAAAATTAACAATACAACTCAAAAATCAATAGCCGAAAAATTTAAAAAAGCCCTTGCTCAAAGCGAACTTCTGGCTAACCGAATCAAGGTAAACACACCCGATCCTTACATCAACACTTTGGGTGGTGCATTGGCGATGGCTGCCGATGCTATTTGGGAAAATCCAGCTTATTTACATGGAGCTGTTGCCTGGAGAATGTACTTGAACGCCTGGCGTGGCGCCTATGTTGCCGACCCGTTAGGTTGGCATGACAGAGCCAAAACGCATTTTGAAAGCTATGGAAATTCACAGGTTACAGAGCCGGAATCAGGCCCGGTTGTTCCTGATACAACAAGAAATTATGCTCGCCAACTGGAGAAAATGGGAACTTCAATGTTCAGTAGCGGTTACATTAGCCGCAATCCTAACAACAACAAAGTTGCCCATCATTACGACATGAATTTGGTTTTTATCGACCAGCTGATTCGTCATTTTAAATGGACGGGAGATATTGCTTTTCTAAAAAAAATGTGGCCGGTTATCCAACGACATTTGGCTTGGGAAAAAAGAAATTACGATGTAGATGGCGATGGTTTGTACGATGCCTATGCTGCCATCTGGGCAAGTGATGCGCTGCAATATAGTGGCGGAAGTGTTACCCATACTTCCGCTTATAATTATTTTGCCAATAAAATGGCGGGAGAATTAGCGCAAATTGTAGGCGAAGACGGCACTCCTTACACCAAAGAAGCGGCTCAGATTTACCAGGCCATTCAGGAAAAATTATGGAAAAGCAATAAAGGAACTTTTGCCGAATACAAAGATCTTTTGGGCAACCAACTCACACATGATACGCCTGCAATCTGGACTATTTATCACGCCTTGGATAGCGAAATTGCTAATCCTTTTCAGGCCTATCAAGCCCTGCGATATGTAGATACTGAAATTCCACATATCCCGGTTGCTGCCGAAGGTTTAGACAAAAATAATCTGGAAATAATTTCAACCACCAACTGGCAGCCTTACGACTGGTCGCTAAACAATGTGGCTTTGGCTGAGATTTTGCATACTTCTTTGGCTTATTGGCAAGGTGGACAATCGGAAAAAGCATACCAACTTTGGGAAAGTGGTTTAATCGAAAGCATGTATCTGGGGGCTTCTCCGGGTGGATTTGAACAATTGTTATTTCAGGATGCGATTCGTGGCGAATTGTATCGCGATTTTGCCGATCCAGTTGGAATGGCTGGACGAACTTTAGTAGAAGGACTTTTCGGAATTCAACCTGATGCGCTTAAAAACACTTTAAGCATTCAACCGGGCTTACCTAAATCCTGGAACAATGCTTCTCTTGAAATTCCTGATGTAACTTTTGCTTTCGAAAGAACAAAAAACACCGATATTTACCAAATTACACCTCATTTTTCAACAAAAATGAACTTGAAATTAGTAGTCAATGCTACTCATGAAAACATTAGCAAAGTGATTGTTAATGAAAAAGAAGTGCAATGGAAAATGATTGACGGAACTATTGGAAGTCCAAAAATAAGTATCGAAAGCCCTTATGCTGATGCGTACAAAATAGAGATTGTCTGGAGTAACGAAACCTTAGAACAACCAACTGTAGTTTCCTCTATTTGCGAAGGCGAAAACATTCGTATTGCAACAAACAAAGCGACTATTTTAGAAATAAAAGACACCCAAAACGCATTGGCAAAAACTGTTTTAAGCAATAATGAAATCAATGCGGTGGCAAATAGTCTTGGCAACAAATCGTTCTTTGTCAAATTGAAACAAAAAGAGATGATTTGGTGGCAAGCGATTGACCTCAAAATCACTCCTAAATTTGAAATTATTTCGAATGCGATAAAAGGAGAAAATGCAATTGTGACTATCAAAAACAACTTATCTAAAACAGTAAATGGTTTCCTTATTTCGAATCAAAAAACAAATAAAACAAAATTTAGTTTGCAAGCCAATTCAGAAAACAGCATCGAAATTCCTTCAGACCAATTGGTTTCGGGAACGAATCAGGTGGAAATGAATTTTGAAGATGGAACTCAAACAAAATTGAGTTTTACCAACTGGGATATTGCGAGCAATGCTACAACAAAATGGGAAACTTTAAAACTGGATGGATTTTTCAATGATAAAATCACGAATATTTTTGAAAACAAATATCTCAGCCCAAGAGCACAATCACCAAGCCTTCAGCTTCCAACACAGGGAATTGGAAACTGGTGTTATCCTTTTATAAAACCCATAATTGATGATTCGGGATTAAGAGCAAAAGCAGGAACGAACAACCAAATTATCAGTCCCGAAGGCATTCCGTTTACAACTCCGTCCACTGCCGGTAAAAATATTGCTTTTGTTTCCCAATGGGATAATTTCCCTGAATCACTTGCAATTCCCCTTTCGGGAAAAGCATCTCATGCTTATTTGATGATGGCAGGAACGACTAATCCAATGCAAAGCCGTTTTACCAATGGTGAAATTATAGTAACTTACAGCGACGGAAGCAACGAAAAATTGGAACTGAAAAATCCTGAAAACTGGTGGCCTATCGAACAGGATTATTACACCGATGGTTATGCTTTTACAACCGATGCGCAAAAACCACCAAGGGTATATTTAAAAACAGGAACGATTAGCAGGGATTTTAAAGATTTTAAATCGATAAAAGGTTTCAGTGATTTTGGTATCGAAGGTGGAGCCGGAACAATTATTGACATACCGTTGGACAAAAACAAAAACCTAAAAAATATAGAAATCAAAGCCATTGCCAATGAAGTAATTATTGGAATTATGAGTTTAACATTAAACCGGAATTAACATGAAAAAAGTATTCATCGCAGTCTCCTTGTGTTTGCTGATAACCACAGCAAAAGCACAGGAAAAAATTGACCGAAAAGCATTAGTAAGCAGGCACAATGTTAATATCACAAAAATTGACACCTTGGGTTCTTTGTCTGTTGGAAACGGAACTTTTGCCTTTACCGTTGACGCTACCGGTTTACAAACTTTCCCCGATTATTATCAGGCAGGTGTTCCATTGGGAACGCAATCTGAATGGGGATGGAACGCTGTTCCCAATACTGAAAATTATAAATTTGAAGAAACCTTGAGGGATTTCGACCAAAATGGGAGAAAAGTTTCCTATTCTGTACAGCAAAAAACACCGGATCATGCTGCAAAAGCCGTGGAATATTTTCGTGCCAATGCACATCGTTTGCAGTTAGGGAATTTAGGATTTGAATTGTACAAAAAAGATGGTGCTTTAGCCAATCCATCGGATATTAAAAACATCAAACAAACGCTGAATGTCTGGACAGGAGAAATTGTAAGTACGTTTACTTTTGAAGGAACTCCGGTAAAAGTATGGACGGCTTCGCATCAGCAAAAAGATGCAATTGGAGTTAAAGTCTCTTCTGATTTGATGAAAAAAGGGCAATTGAAAATCCGCCTTCGCATTCCTTACCCGACAATGAAATGGGGCGACAACGGAAATTTGTGGAAAGCCGATTTGGCTTATACCAGTACACTTTCGAATAAAGGAAAAAACGAAGCCATCATCACGCATAAAATGGATTCGATTACTTACAACATCGGTCTGAAATGGAACGGAAATGCAGCTATTGCCCAAAAAGAAGCGCATTATTATATCCTGACTCCATCAAAGAATAGTGAATTTGCTTTCAGCTGTGAATTTGCGCCGGCACATAAAGGAAAATTAAACATTCCTGATGTAGCTGCAATACAAACCAGCAGTATTTCCGGCTGGGAAAAATTCTGGAAAAGCGGGGCTGCCGTTGATTTTTCACAATGTACTGATGAACGCGCTTTTGAATTAGAGCGAAGAATTATTCTTTCTCAATACTTGACTAAATTACAATGCGCAGGAAACGAACCTCCTCAGGAAACAGGATTAACATACAATAGTTGGTATGGAAAACCGCATTTAGAAATGCACTGGTGGCATGGTGTTCATTATCCGCTATGGGGAAGAGCTAATTTACTAGAAAAAAGCCTGCCTTGGTACAACAAAGTTTATGATAACGCTAAAAAAATTGCCGAAAGACAAGGTTTTGACGGAGTAAGATGGCAAAAAATGACAGATCCTGATGGCAACGAAGCGCCTTCTTCTATTGGCGCCTTATTAATTTGGCAACAGCCTCATTTTATCACTTTTGCCGAATTAATGTATCGCGATCATAAAGACAAAGCCACTTTAGATTTATACAAAAAACGTGTTTTTGCTACTGCCGATTTCATGGCTTCGTTTGCTTATTATGACCAAGAGAAAAAAAGATACATTCTGGGTCCGGGGGTAATTCCGGCGCAGGAGCGTTTTAAAGCCTCAGAAACCTTTAACCCAACTTACGAATTAGCTTATTGGAATTGGGCTTTAAATACGGCCTTAGAATGGAAAAAACGCGTTGGAGAACCGGAAGTAGCCAAATGGAAAGACGTTGTTGCTCAATTATCAAAACTGCCTGTTCAGGAAAATGTATATTTAGCTACTGAAAGTGCTACCGATTCTTATACCAATCCGGAATACAAAACTGACCATCCATCTGTTTTTGGAACATACGGAATGTTACCGGAAACCACTTTATTGGATAAAAGTATCATGAAGAACACCTTCGATTTGATTTGGAAAACCTGGTCCTGGAAAGAAACCTGGGGTTGGGATTTCCCAATGACGGCTATGACTGCGGCTCGTTTACAAATGCCTGATAAAGCTGTAGATGCCTTGTTTATGAATGTACAAACCAATACTTATTTGGTCAACGGACACAATTATCAGGAAGGTCGTTTGCCTATTTACCTGCCCGGAAATGGAGGACTGCTTACGGCAGTAGCCATGATGTGTGCGGGCTGGGATGGCACTACCGAAAGTAATCCAGGTTTCCCTAAAGATGGTAAATGGAATGTACGCTGGGAAGGTCTTGAAAAAATGTTTTAATAAGTTAAATCCTGAGAGTTTTTAATTCTCAGGATTTTTTTTCACATCTGTTTTATTACAATTATTGTGAGGTTTAAGCGTCCTTAGCATCCGCAGTCGAGCGTCAAATGTTTGAAGAATGCGTAAAAAGAAAAGCTGTTTGAGCGTAGCGAGTTCTTTTCTTTTAGCATTCGAAAACTAATTTGACCGACGAGGGTGCAAAGACTTGATTTTTTTGTTTCTTTTTTGATCAAGCAAAAAAGAAAATTATAAGTATTAAAACCAAAACTTATCAGTCTAAACAGAATATCATTGATAAAGCATTTAAAAAAATTTAACAAAAAAGCTACCATCCCATTAAACATATTTCCTTTTCTGTAGTCATATGGTATAGAAATTGATAAATACAGCTTTTTCTATAACCAAACCAACAAAAAAACATGAAAAACACCTGGAATAAAAACCTAATAATAGCACTGGTCTTCCAACTATCCAGTTCATTATTATTCAGCCAAAAACAAATGGAGTCCCTCGACAGGGGATTGATTGCTGTAAAAGAAAACGGTCATTTTTATATAGGCTGGAGAGTTTTAGGAACTGATGCCGATAATTTGACTTTCAATTTGTATCGAAAAAGCGGAACAAACGCAGCAGTTCGTGTAAACGACCAACCCATTACTGGCGCAACCAATCTGATTGATGACAAAGCCAATCCAGCCGAAGACAATAGCTGGTTTGTAAAAACGGTTAGCAACGGAGTCGAAAAAGAAGCCAAAGGAAGTTTCACTATTCCAGCCAATAGTCCCGATAAAAACTATTTATCCATTCCCCTAAAAGCAAAACAAGGCTACACTCCAAATGATATGTCGGTGGGGGATTTAGACGGAGACGGGCGTTATGATTTAATTGTTCACATGACAGGTATAGGAAAAGACAATTCTTTCACTGGATTAACTGACCCTCCTATTTTTCAGGCCTACACTCTCGAAGGAAAATTTTTATGGGAAATTAATTTAGGCAAAAACATTCGCGAAGGCGCGCATTATACTCAATTCATGGTTTATGATTTAGACGGAGACGGCATAGCCGAATTTGTTTGTAAAACTGCAGACGGAACTACTGATAGTGCTAATAATGTAGTGGGAGACGCCTCAAAAGACTGGAGAGATACCGATCAAAAATCGGCTACTTTTGGTAAAATACTACAAGGACCTGAATACCTGACTGTTTTTGATGGTAAAACGGGAAAAATAATCAATACAGTTCCTTACATTCCTGAAAGAGGGGATATTGGAAAATGGGGAGGAAAAGGCGGAAACGGGAAAAATGACCGAACCGGAAACAGAGTGGATCGTTTTACGGCTTGCATTGCCTACCTTGACGGCGTACATCCATCTGTGGTAATGTGCAGAGGTTATTATGGACGAATTGTTATGGCTGCCTGGGATTTTAAAGACCGAAAACTAAGCTCAAAATGGGTTTTTGATTCTAAAGACGGGAACAATCCGTTCTCCGGAATGGGGAATCACGGACTCTCAGTTGCCGATGTGGATAATGACGGAAAAGACGAAATTGTATATGGCTCTATGGTTGTTGACAACGATGGAAAAGGATTATACTCCACAGGTTTTAGACATGGAGATGCATTACATGTAAGCGATTTAGATCCTGAAATTCCCGGTCAGGAAGTTTTTGGTGTACACGAAATTGAAGAAGGGACAAAAGGTCCGGGAGTAGTTTTATTTTCGGCTGCCAATGGAAAAGTATTATTTACCGCCATGGACGACCAGGACGTAGGAAGAGGGGTTGCTGATAACATTGACCCGACAAAAGTTGGCGCCCAAATGTGGTGGTCAGGTTCTAAAGGTTTATACGACATCAAAGGAAATAAAATTGGCGAAGCACCTCGTTCTACCAACTTCTTAATTTACTGGGATGGCGACGCTTCCAGAGAAATTTTAAATTCGAATTATATTGACAAATACGGAAAAGGCAGAATTTTCACTGCCGAAGGAGCGCGTTCTAACAATGGGACTAAATCCACTCCTGCCCTTTCAGCTGATATTTTAGGAGATTGGAGAGAAGAATTAATTTTAAGAAGTGAGGACAACAGCGAATTGCGTATTTATTCCACTACAATTCCAACGACAATCAGACAATATACCTTAATGCACGATTCCCAATATCGTTTAGCGATTGCCTGGCAAAATGTAGGCTACAACCAGCCGCCACATACCAGTTTTTATATGGGAACCGGCATGAAAGCCGCTCCAAAACCAAATATAAAATTGGTTCCTTAAATTAAATTTTAAAAAACTCTTTATATAAAAACAAAATTCCACAAAGTCAGAGACGATGTGGAATTTTATTTTTTAAATAACTCTTTTAAAAGACAAGAATATTTGATTTATCTTTCATCAAAACAAACGTTATCTAATTATAAATCCGTTCCTGTATATGAGTTTTCAACTAAAGAGGCTGTATTAAACATCTCTTTCTCTATATCTAAGTTTTCTCTTAAAAAACTAAAGATCTTTACAAATTCGTTTATCGAATTATATAATACGTCAAGAGTGAAAAAATCAATATGTTTATTTTTTTCAAATTTAAATGTTCCAATTGACAATTTAAATTCATAGTTTTTCATTGGTCTACTATTAGTATGTAATGAGTTTCTAAGAATATTAAAAAATTGAAGGAAATCTCTAATTTCTTTTACCTTCTTTTTTTGGTTTTTATCCAACGTGAGAAAATTTAAAATATAATTATATTTATTATTGATACCTATGTAGTCAGATTTCAATTTTTCTTGAATACTTTGAATATCTTCATCAATAAGTTTTCCTTCAATAATTTTTTTAATTCTATTGAATGTTCCATTTTTATATTTTTCAATTTCACTTTCTGTAGCAATATTTTGATAAATAATATCAATTGAATCTTCAAAAACAATCCACAAAGAAAAAACTAAACCTACCTTTTTCATATCATGCCACGTTTTTAAATACGAAAAACTACAAAGAAAGCCTAAATTAGAAAACAATTCGTTTTCAATAGCACAAGGCAAATATTGAGCAATTGTTCCATTTCCAAGAGGGTCTTTTATTCTATTCATAAAAAAAGGGCCAATCATACCTAAATAGTAATCATTTATAACATTCATTACTTGTCTATAGTAAGTATTACGAACATCATCATGACTATATTTCTTATCTTCAGACAAAGGTCTACAACTTTCTTTAAGACTTATTATACTTTGTAAATGATTTAAAAATCTTAAATAATCTTCTTGGTCAATCATATTTATTGTTCTATATTTTTTAAATAGTAAATTAGTTAAAAATATTACAGCAAAGTTACTTAAATACTATCTGCTCGAAGTCTATTTAAAACGGAAATAAAAGATTAACAGATTGTTGTGAAAATGTCGGTCAAAACCAGCTCCCAGCTCCGCAAAGTTTGCAACTTTGCGGTAGTGATTATCGGTTTACAACCGATATTATGTCTGTCAGAGACAGATTAACGCATCCTCAAAGTCACAGACTTTGCGGAGCTAAAATTCATCGAATCGTTTTCCAAAAATCATCCTTAGGAAAGATATTTTTCAAGGTATATTTTGCAGCTTCTTTTTTAGTCAATTGATGCGACCAAGCCACTCTTTTATCAGTTTTTGCACCTTTTCCTTTGTTGTTGTATTCGGCGTAAAAAGCGGTTTTAGTCTTATCGGCAAATCGCTCATCTTTCCATGGATTCCATCCTTCAGCCAAAATATGGCTTCCTAAATTACAATTCATAAACACCGTTTTAGCATAAGGACGCCAGGGACGGCCTAAGAAAACCTTTGTCACATTGGCATCGGCAATCAGTACGCAATTCAGAAAAACATAACCAAATTGTTGATTTTCGGGAGTGGATGCCGCCGTTACATAAGAATCTTTTTTACTATTAATAATACAATTTTCAAAAACGGCTATTGCTGGACCAAAAATAAAATCAGTTGTCCCATCGATATAGCAATTTTCATAATATTGATAATAACCATCACCGTCAGTAAGCAAAGTATCCTGACAACCTAAAATTTTAGAATTTCTTATTATAAAACGATTACCTTTTGCACATAAAGAAACAGCCTGTCCTTTCTCACACCATGTATTTTCTATCGTTAAATTTTCTATTCGAACATCATCGGCACGAACCAAAAGGGTATATGAATCGGAAGTTCCTATATTTCGCTTCGAATTTGGATTCACCTTCCCCGAATAATCATCATAGGTAATAATCGTATTGTCTTTATTTTCTCCTACCAATTTCAATCCTGCTTTTGAAGATGGAATGACTAATTTTTCTTTGTAAATTCCTTTTTTGATATAAATCAAAACGGATTCCTTTTCAGTATTGGCAGCATCAATTGCCGCTTGAACGGTTTTGAAATCGCCACTTCCATCCTGAGTAACCGTTATCTTTTTATCCAAATCTTTTTTTAACTGCGCATCAATAGAAGCAACTGAAAAAACACAAAAAAACAATACTAAAATATACTTCATCATCTAAAAAAATTAATTATTCATCCTTTAAACCAAAAGGAATCGAAACCCAAAAATAAAGAAAAAAAACCCAGCTTTTAGTAATCGATTACATATTGTAAAAAATCACGAAATCACTTCATTATTAGGCGTTATTATCTTATTTTAGACGGCTATTAAATACCCTAACAAAACCAATCAAAACAAGCATTTAATGAAAAACAAAATTCAATATTCCTCTTTACTAATACTCTTTTTTACAAGCCATTTTTTTTGGGGTCAGGAAAACAAAAGCAGCTTTCTTATTGCTGATAAAAATAAAGTCAGCACTATTTACATCGATCAAAATGCTGATCAACTGGTGGTTTGGGCTGTCAATGAATTGGCAAACGACATTCAGGAAATCACAGGGCAAAAACCTAAAATTATAGCTTCTAAAAAAGCAACGAATGAAAAAGGAATTTACATTGGCCAAATCAATGAAACTGTCTTTAAAAATTATACGAAATCTAACTTAAAAGGGGCCTGGGAAAAATTTTCGATTGACCAGGACAAAAACAATTTGTACATTGTAGGGAGCGATGTGCGCGGAACGGTTTACGGGATTTTTGAAACTGCCGAAAGACTGGGGATTTCCCCTTGGAAATGGTGGGCTGATGTCAACAATATTAAAAAAGAAACATTAGTCCTAAACCTTCCTGCCGGAGGAATTACCGAAAGTCCTTCGGTGCAATTTCGAGGCATATTCTTAAATGATGAAGACTGGGGATTACAACCCTGGGCGGCTAAAACTTTCGAAAAAGAAACAAAAGATATTGGCCCTAAAACCTACGAAAAGATATTCCAATTATTATTGCGCCTGAAAGCCAATACCATTTGGCCGGCCATGCACGAATCGACCAAAGCTTTTTTTAAAATCGAAGGCAATAAAGAAATGGCTCAGAAATACCATATTCTATTGGGAACTTCACACGCCGAACCGATGTTGAGAAACAATGTGGACGAGTGGAAAAAAGAAACCATGGGTGCTTTTAATTATTTTACAAATAGCGAAAAAATAAACGATTACTGGCAAGGACGCTTAAATGAAGTTCGCGACAGCAAAGCAGAAGCAGTCTTCACACTGGGAATGCGTGGCGTTCATGACAGCCAAATGGAAGGTGCAAAAAATGCAGAAGAAGCCAAAAATATGGTTGAAAAAATCATCGTCAAACAACGCGAAATGCTGGCTTCGACATTTAAAAAACCTATTACTTCGATTCCTCAAGTTATGATTCCGTATAAAGAAGTTTTAGAACAATACAATAAAGGACTAAAAGTTCCTGAAGATATTACCCTGATGTGGACCGATGACAACTATGGCTACATCAGACGAATTAGCGACGAAAAAGAACAAAAAAGAATTGGCGGTGGCGGTATTTATTACCATTTAAGTTACTGGGGAAGACCTCATGATTATCTATGGTTATCGTCTATGCAGCCGGGTTTAATTTGGTCAGAAATGTCTAAGGCTTACGCCAACGGAGACAAAAAAATGTGGATTGTGAATGTCGGCGACATCAAACCTACCGAATACGATTTGGAATTCTTCATGGACTTGGCTTGGGATATCAACTCCATAAAACCAGATGGAATTAACCAACATCTGAAAAACTGGGCAGCAAGAGAATTTAATGATGCCGTTGCCAATGATATTAGCAACGTCATGAGTGAATATTATAGATTAGCGATGTTGAGAAAACCGGAATTCATGGGCTGGAGCCAAACAGAACCAACAACCCAAATTAAACCTTCTGAATTTACGACTGCTGAAGCCAAACGAAGAATCCAGCTTTATGATCAATTAGTTGAAAAAGTAAATAGTTTATCTGCATCTATTCCTCAAGAACGAAAAGATGCCTGGTTTCAGTTGGTTGTTTATCCAGTAAAATCGGCAGCTTACATCAATCATAAATTTTTATATTGGCAATTATCATTAGAAACAAAAGATCCAGCAGAAAAAGAAAAATTCGAAAACTTATCGAAAGAAGGTTACCGTCAAATTGAAAAATTGACTCATTATTACAATAACGAAATGAGCAATGGAAAATGGAACAATATGATGAGTATGGCTCCACGAAAACTGCCTGTTTTTGATGCTATAAAATACGATAACCCAGTAAAAATTGAAGAAAAGAAAGAAGCAACAACTACTGAATTAATCGCGATTCAGGCAAACCATTTTTCGGCAAGTCAAGGGGTTAAAAATTACCAATGGAAAGCGATAGAAGGTTTTGGATACAGCAATGCTGCTATCACTCTTTTCCCTTTAAAAACAAGCTCTTTTGAATCCGAAAAACCTTCGGTAACTTATACTTTCGAAAGCAATAATACAGGTGAATATGAGATTGAAGTGCGTTTCATCCCAACACATGCTAATGATTCTAATCATCAAGCAACAGTTACATTCGATTCAAATACTAACAAAACATTCAAGTTGAACAGCTATGACAGAGACGCAACTTGGAAGGCAAATGTGTTGCGGAATGCAGCTATTATTAGCCTTCCTGTAAAAATAGAAAACACAGGAAAACACAGTATTAAAATCGAGGTAAATCAAACCGGAATTGTAATTGACCAATTAGCGATTTATCCTAAAGGACAAAAAAAATATGAGATACCATTTAAATAACGGTATCTCATATCTATAAAAAAGTCCGCAAGCGGACTAGTTAGCACACAGATAACACAGATTCAACTGACAAAAACGGATTTCTCTTAACTAAGAAAAATTCAATCTGTGATAATCTGCTAAAATCCGTTTCATCTGTGTGCCAATTTTTATCCTGATAGAAACTAATTTATTTATTCAACTGAACAGGAGGCAAATCATCTACCTCTTTTTTAGTTAAAACCAAATCTCTAATCTTACTTCCTTTTAAACTTCTCAACTCTTCAGCAGCGGTTTCAGCAACCGTATTAGCGCCTGCTCTACCGGTATGTGTATGATCTTTTGGATAAAATTCTTTTACTTTTTCCTGTCCTAAAGCTTCATATTTCTGAGCCACTTTTTGGCTTAAATTGATATAATCTACTTTTTCAGCCTCAGCCACTTGTTGTGACCATTTAATATAGGTTTGATCTCTTTGCTCTACTTTTCCATTTGGCCATTCGTTTCTTGGCGTTAAGCTCATCACAATTGGAGTTGCTCCTTTTTCTTTGGTTTCGCGAATGAATTTCTTCAAATACCAACCATAAGTATGAACCGTTTCCGTCAAACTATCTGCTCGATTTACTACTTGAGTTTCGTCACCAATTCCATTGATAGAACCTCTGAATTTTTCCCCATCAATTTTACCGGCATCATTATGTCCAAATTGAATAATAACAAAATCATTGGGCTGGATTTCTTGCTTTGTTTTATCCCAAAGTCCTTCAAAATCAAAAGTACGTGAACTTCTTCCTCCTCTTGCTTTGTTAACGATATTTACTCGGGTAGTGTCAAAATAACGTGGAGCCATTACTCCCCATCCTACTGCATTTTCATTGTTATTGTTCGCCATAGTCGAATCGCCAATCAGGAAAACATTAATTTTTCTAGGCAATTTGATTACTGGATTTTCTAAAATGTAATTCTTCAAAGGACTCGCAGATGCCTTTAATCCTTCGATTACTGAAGTGGCAGCCATCACAGCTCCTTTAGCCGATGGATGTGTATGGTCTTTTTTATAAAAATAAGTTCCTGTTACTTTGGCTTCGCCAAATTGCTCTAATTTCTTAGCCATTCTATCATTCAAATCGATGAAAACTACCTTCTCCTGATCCGCAATTTGTTTCGCCCATAATCCGTAAGAAGTATTATTTCTAGGCAATTTTCCATCTTTCCAGGTATTTCTTGGAATTGGCGACATCACAATAGGAATAGCTCCTTTTTCTTTAGCCTCTTTCACTACTTTACGGATGTACCAACCGTAAGTATGCACAATTTCGTGCTTTTTGGTAATCAAATTATCAATTTCCTCTGTCTTATCAGAAATTCCTTTTATGGTTCCTCTGGCTCTAATGGTATCATTAAGCGGGCCATCGTCATTATGCCCCCATTGGATTAAAACATAATCGCCTTTTTTCAGTTTTTTATAAACCGCATCCCATAATCCTAGGTTTTGATACGATCTGGAACTTGTTCCTCCCAGAGCATGATTCTCAACTGTAATTTTGTTAGAATCTAAAAACTGCCCGATGTAATCGCCCCAGCCCCAAAGACCACCAGCTCCATCGCCACGACCATTTTTAACTGTAGAATCGCCTACTGTGTACACTGTTATTTTTTGCTGTGCCTCAGCCTTAAATTGTGCTAAAAAAAGTGCTAATAAGGCAAATAGCATTAATTTATTAATCTTCATTTTTTATTATTTGTTGTTATATTTATTCTCTATTTTTTTAGCCACGAATGCACTAATTATTCCTTATAACTCTCTGTATGTTCAATTTTCAAAAACACATTTCGACTTTGTCGAAATTAATTAGTGTAATCTAAAATAAATACTTTAAAAATTCATTCGAGCATTCGTGGCAAAATAAATTATTATCTTATCTAAAATCGAACCATAAATTCATCTGAATTCCTTCGTCGCCACTTTTAATTCTAATACTCGCAGGCTGACTGTGTGGTCCATGGTGCTCAATAGGTTTAAAATCACGCATTGCCGGAATTTCATACATAAACGAAATATTTCCTTCAGGGAAAGCCGGTTGCGGATAAGCACCTTCAAAAGCATTTTTAGGTAAATCCGGTGTAAATAATCTTAAAAATACTTTCTCGGAAGCAGCAAACATTTTGAAACTATTATTTCCTTTGGCTTTCAAAGCTCCTGCGTAAAAATCAGCATGATAACCTTTAAACTCTGGCAAAATCATATTTTCAAAACTTTCTCCAGGAATAGTTTGGTTGTATTCTTTTTCCCAAATTCCATAAGTTGTTCCTTGAATTCTGTTTTTCCAAACATGATAAGGCCCTTTTCCAAACCATTTCATGCTCTCGACTCCTTCTTCAGGGAAATCAAAAGTGATACCAAAAGCATCTACTTTATCTTGGAAAAAAGCACCATCAAAACCATTGTTAGCTCCTGCATCTTTAAGTGCTAACATTTCCATTTTCAAACGACCATCGGCAGTCATTGTCCACTTGATTTTTTTGATTCCTCCAATATAATTCACCACACAAACGGCTGCATTATTTTCGATAGTAGTTTCAATACTTTTTACTTCAGCTATCATCCCAATTGGTGTTGGTCCATTAGTCAAAGGAACAATTCCGTTTTTGTTTTTAACCTCGGTAATTTTCCCGGTTTTTTTATCGAATGAAACCTGAACATCTTTACTAATCAATGAAACTGAAGCTGCCTCGTCTTTAATACTCACTTTTGCCTTGGTTTCTTTTTTCAACAAAAATTTCTCAGCAAAATAATCTCCTTTGTGAATGGTCCAGGTCCAGGTATAGATTTCTCTTCCGTGTTGGTCACGAGCAATAATTTCTACCCAGTCGCCTTCGAAAAAGTTAGCCCCAACAGGAATTTTTATTTTAGAAGTTTCCCCTGGTTCAATACTTGGAATTTCAATTTTTCCTTTATCTAAAATCGAATTTTCATTCTTAGCATATAAAGCGTCTTTATTAGCCTTAACCACTCGGTATTCCATTGTACAAGTATTCAGATTACTAAAAATATAATCATTACTTATAAAAAATGTACCATCAAACTTAGAAGTGATACTCAAAGGAGCAAATTGAATTGGTGCCCAAATTTCCTTAATCGCATAAAAACTTCCTTCTTTTTCACGGTGAGGCCCAAGAATTCCATCGGCAGCCAAAGAACCTTTCGAGTCAAATTGCTCTTTTCCTTTCCAATCAGATCTTTTCACTGCTTCGTCACAAAAAACCCAGATAAATCCACCGGCAAACAACGGACTTTCCTTAAAGTGATTCCAAAAATCTTCCAGTCCTGCTCCTCCTCCATTGTCATAAGTGGCGTGCATAAATTCTGTTGGAAAGAAAACATTTTCTCCCTTTACGAATCGGTGAATTCCGGTTTGATACGCTGGATAATGATGCGCATCCCAACCATCAAAATCTGACCAAGGGTGAATAACAATACGTTTTTGAGGATCTAAATCTCTAAAAACCTTGTCTACATTATAATTCCATCCGCCTTCGTTTCCATTATCCCAAATAATAACCGATGCATGATTGACATCTCGCGTTACCATTTCTGTTACTAATTTAGTTCCTGTCTCAGTATCATAAGAATTTTGCCAACCTGCTAATTCATCCAAAACAAAAATCCCTAATGAATCGCAAACTTGTAGAAAATGACTGTCCGCAGGATAATGGCCACGCACAGCATTCATATTCATATCTTTTAGCAAATTCACATCCATGATGCTCAAACGCTTGCTGGTACTTCTTCCAGACTCTGGCCAAATTTCATGTCGGTTAACTCCTTTCATGATAATCTTCTTTCCATTCACATAGATTCCGTCTTTTTTGATGAATTCTAAGGTTCTAAAACCAATACGTTCAGTAATTTCGTGAATGGTTTTCCCGTTTTGTTTCAATTCTAATTTTAGATTGTACAAATTAGGCGTTTCCGGACTCCACGGCTTGATATTTGGAAACTGCATGTTAATGACTTTTTTAGCTTCTTTAGCATTAACATCAAAAGTATGTGTTCCAATGATTTTATTATTTCCATCAGCCGAAATAGAAGCCGTAATCGAGCCTTTTTGAGAAATATTCTGAAGATCTAAATGTGCATTCAACGTTCCATCCATTTTAGCATCTACAGCAACATGAGCTATATTTTCTTTTGCCATGATTTCTAGCCAAACCGGGCGATAAATTCCTCCAAAAAGCCACCAATCGGCCTTTCTTTCAGCAGCATTTACTGAATTGTTAGCCGAATGTTTAGAAACATGTGCTTCTAAAACATTGTTTCCTCCATAATTCAACAAAGACGAAATATCATATTTGAATTCGTAAAAACCACCCTGATGAATGGGTCCTGCTGATTTTCCGTTAATTTTAACTTCTGTATCAGTCATGGCTGCGCCAAAAACAATATAAATGGTTTTGCCTTTATCTGAAGCCGAAATTTGGAATTCATGTTTATAGAAACCTTCTTCTTTACTTGGTTCCTTTTGGTTTAATTCTTTGTACCAACGGCCATAAGTATATTCGCCAAAACCTTCCAGTTCCCAGTTTGACGGCACATTAATTTTAGACCATTGCTTGCTGTTATTTCCAGCGGTACACATAAAATCCCATTTTACAGGATGTTCAAAATCTGTCCCTGAGAGGAACACTTTTTTAGTTTCTTGAGCATTTGCAGTTATTACACATAAAAACGGTAGAAATAATGCAAAGGCAGCTTGTAATGATTTTTTAAAAAACATAAAATTTGATTATAGAATTAGTTTCCGTCTGGTTTTACAATTTCAAAACGATTACTCATAGGCAGCGTCCATTTTGCGAAAGCATTCGGCTGATTAGGATTATATTGAGGCACTTCTTTTAAGAAATATTGAGCCAAAGGGCTGTTTAAATCACGAAGTCCTTTCATCACACAAAGTGCAATTTCATTGGCTCCAAAAGAATTGAAATGGGTGTTATCTTCTAATTTTTCTTTTTGCCCCGGAAAAGTATTCGCTGGATATTGAACAAATGCTTTTCTGGATGGTTCATCTCCCCAGCTTTCATAAAGTGTTGTAGTTAATTTTGTAATATCTACTAAAGGAACATTCATTTCCTGAGCTACTTTTCGCATGGCATCAGGATAATCCCCATGTGTTGGTTTTAAAGTTCCGTCGGCATTAAAAGCACGACGTTGAACCGGAGTTATCAAAATTGGAATTGCACCTTTGTCTCTGGCTGCTTGAACATATTCACGAATGGAAGCTGAATAGGAATCCCAAGGACCAATGCCCTCGCCTTTTTCTTTTTCATCATTATGAGCAAATTCAACAATTAAATAATCTCCCGGTTTGATAATAGACAAGACTTTTTTCAAACGCAAACTTGCCTTAAAAGAACGCAATGTAGCTCCGGAAACCGCATAATTTGCCACCACCACATTTTGGTCAAAATAATTGGTAATGAATTGCCCCCATGATGCCCAGGGCTCTAAATCCTGATCGGTTACTGTAGAATCTCCAGCCAGATAAACTGTTTTAACATTGGTTATTGGAGTAATACTAATACTTTTAATTTCAACTGTTCCCAGAAATTCCAAAGTCAATTTTTCATCCCAATTTAATTGTCCCAAATCCCTGTCTTTTAGTTGAATTTGCGATTTTTCATCAATTTTGGAAGTTCTCACATTTACATTAAAAACTTTAGTAGTCGTTTCTCCTTTTTTAAGTACTTGCTGGTCTAAAAACAATCTTCTGGATTCAGCTTTAATAGTAGTTGTAGTACTTTTAGTTTTACTGCCAAAAGTTACCGTAACCTGATAATTGCCTTCAGGAACTTTTACCGAAAAATAAGTAGGCGCTTCAATATTAAATGATTTTGAGTTCAGTTTAACGTTGCTCTCCGAATTAAAATCAAACCCATAACCTAAAGAAGCATCATAATTCATTACTTTATTAACAACGATAGCTTTTTTATCTTTTTTAATTTTCTTTCCAAAGTAAAAAACCTGCTTCCCGTCTATTTTCGAAATTGCTTTATTGTCTTCTATATCAATTGATTTAGCCAAAACAATGTTTGCATTTGAAACATTGAAACTACAAATCAATAACAACAAAACAATTTTATTTTTTAAAATCATAAAATTCGAGTTTTTATTAATAGCCGACTAAAGTATTATTTTCAATACAAATTAGTATCCTGCTCTGTTGGGGTATTAACAAAATCCTGTTTTTTTTTATTTGTAAAAAGGCTATTTACAAATAAAAAGCCTTGTAAATCTTAAAATTTACAAGGCTTTTTTTACTATTTCCTATCAAAATTTAAATTGAATTTCGATCTATAAAATTAAATGGATTTTTAATTTTCCCGGATTCTTTATTCAAAATCATACTGGCAGCAGTGGCTCCCATCATTTTAAAATCGGTTGAAATTACGGTAATTCCAAGCAACTCTTTCAACGGTGTGTCGTTATATGAAATAACACCAATCTCCCTTCCTAATTCAAAATCCTTATCTCTGATTTGTTTTACTAAACTCACCAAATCAGATTCCTCTATGGTAATAAACAAATCACCTTTTTTCAATACAATATCATCATAAACTTCTCTAAGAACTTCATACTCCAATCCTGAATCGACACAAAAACGTTTAAAACCGTTTAAAATTCGTCTTGGATAAGGATAAACAGAACTTTCGGGATAAATTAAAATTAGTTTATTGTATCTTGAAATTTTTGCTAAACCTTGTTTCAAAGCACCATAAATATCATTTTCATAATCCTGACAAACTTCGATTACTGAGTCTTCTATACCTTTGTTATTGTCTAAAATAACTAATTTCTCTTTCGGAATTTTATTGATTGCCTGTAGCACCCCTTCACCCGAACTAAAATGAGTTAAATCATCTGATTTAAAATGAGGCATAATTACATAATAATCATAACCCCCAAGGTATTTATCAATAAGATTTAAAAACAGCGTCTGATCACAATGATAAATATGTAAATCGGTTTGAGAATTCCCTCCAATACTATTAATAAAGGAATTATAAATTCTCATTTTATAGGAACTCAATTTATTAATCAGGAAAAGAACATTAACTTTTGCAATTAATTTGGTACGGGTAACATAATAGCCTTTTCCTCTGATGGGAGTAATAATTTTTCTTTTCTTTAAAATATTATAGGCTTTTTCAACTGTATCTCTGGAAAGATAAAATTCCTCACTCAGCATATTGATAGAAGGTAACTTTTGATCCATCTGCAATTTGCCTGTAGAAATATTATTAATTATCGAATCTACAATTTGTTTGTATTTTGGGATTCTCGAATTTTCACTTAAACTTATTGTAAAGGAAACTCCTTCATCAACCATTTCTTTTGTCAAAAACTTTTCCATTTTACTTCTAAATTATATTTCTATTTCTTTACAACACCTAAAAATCCTTTGCATTATTCTTTGCTAAAAAAAAGCAATAATCCCAAATAAAAACTTGTAATCGATTACCAAATATAAAAAATTATTTCACTATAAAAATAAAAAGACTCGAAATAAAACAAAAAACACTAAATTATGAAAGAAAACATATCATATATGCAAAAACCCGACTGATTTAGCACAAACTAATCAATCGGGTTTATGGTATAAGATTAAAGTAAAAACTCCTTATAACAATCACTTTTAAGGAACTTCATCTCGTAAAAATTCTTTCTATTCTTTCATCAACTGCTTAAGCATTGATTTTGGTACTTCGAAAACACTTCCATGACGAATTCCTGATGGAAAAACCATCTTATCCGAAACATCTTCCCAGCCATTATCGGTTTGTTTCAGAGCACCATATTTATGATCTCGGTATTTATCAAAATACACCAACCATTTCCCTTCAATTTTAATAGCTGTTGGCCCTTCTGCCCAATAATTCCCCGTAATTGGAGTACTTGCTTTTGAATAAGGCCCAGTCAATTTATCGCTATAAGCTACTTTAAGATTTTTTTGCACAGGAACTTTTGTTTCGTCTTTCAAAAACATTATATAGCCTTTACCATCTTTTAAAATCGATGAATCAATCACATTAAAACCTGGCTCATACAGCAATTTTGTTGGACTATAAGTTTTAAAATCCTTTGTGGTTGTATAATAAATTCGGTGATTGTAACCGCTATCTTCAGTAGATTGTGTCTCAGGAAATTTCCCCACGATGGTACTTGCCCAATAAATCATGTACTCTTTATTCACCTCATCATAAGTAATTTCGGGAGCCCAGGTGTTACGAGTTCCGTTTTCATGAGCCATGACAGGCAAGAATTCCTGTTTTGACCAGTGAATCAAATCTTTTGAAGAAGCATATCCAATTCCTTTATCGGTCCAACTTACCGTCCAAACCATGTGATACAAACCGTCGCCTCCTTTAATAACACAAGGATCTCTCATTAACTTGTCTTTTCCAACTTCGGGAGTTAAAAAAGAAGCGTCATTTTTAAGCGATTGCCATTTATAACCATCTTCACTGTAAGCTAAATGCAAGCCATCTTCGCCATTTCCTTTAAAATAAGAAAAAATATAAGCTGATTTTTCAGCGATAATCTTATTAGTAATTAACCAATGTTTTAAAGAAGCTGACCAATCTGTATTTGTTCCTTTGTTACCTAATCCAAAACCATGACCTCCATTTTCATAAATATGCATTTCGGCAGGTACTTTATTTTTCTTTAAAGCCAAATAATAATTGATACTATTTTCTACAGGAACCGCACGATCATCAGTAGCATGAATCAAGAATGTTGGCGGCGTATTTTCGTTCACTTGTTTTTCATTCGAATATTTAGCAATCAAATCAGCCGAAGCAGTTTTTCCTAGCAAACTTACTTTCGAACCATTGTGCGTAATTCCATCTTCCATTGAAATTACAGGATAAATCAATACCGAAAAATCAGGACGTGCACTGATATCTCCTTTCGAATCATATACTTTATCTAAAAAATGTGTAGATGCTGTTGAAGCCAAATGCCCTCCGGCAGAAAAACCTATAATTCCGATTTTTGTTTCATCCAAATTCCATTTTGCAGCATTCTTGCGTAATACCCTGATAGCTTCTTGCGCATCTTGCAATGGACCAACATTTTTATCTTTCATAATTTCGTCTGATGGCAAACGATATTTAAGAACGAAAGCCGAAACCCCAATAGAATTAAACCATTTTGCTACTTTAATTCCTTCTTTATCGATAGCTAAATGACTGTATCCGCCTCCGGGACAAACCACCACAGCAGCATTTTTCTTATTATTATTCGAAACCAAAAAAGGAGTTAAAGTTGGAATCGAAACCTTATCAACTCCTGTCACGTTCCCATTAGCATCTAATCGGGAATTTTCAACATGTTTTTCATTTTTAATAGCTCCCGGAATTTTATCCCACAAAAGAAATGCTGTACTTTCCTGAGAAAAGCTTTTGATGGAAATACTTAAAAAAAGTACCAGTCCAAATAATAATGTCTTTTTATTTTTATTCATCTTTTTAATGTAAAATTCTATTTTTATGGTTTTTAGTTAATTATTTTTTTATTTTAAACGAATGCAATTTAAACAAAAATATCAAATTTGATTATTTTCATTTTTGTTCAAAACATCCTAAATCGGGAGCTATACCTTTAAATGGAAATCCGATATCAGTTCCCGCATTTATAAGTTTACTGGCAGGATTCAATTTCAAAAAATTAGTTTCCGGAAGACTTCCATTAGCTTGTCTTGGTGCCATTAATAAACTTTCGTCAAGACTTAAAAAATCAGCAGCAGTAACTGTACTATTTTTTAAATCAAAATAATTGTTTTTCAAAATACATCTTGACTTATCAATATCTGTCAATTCAGCCACGGTTGCAGCAAAACCTAAATTATTAGCCATTTCGTGATTCCATCCCGGCCCATCAGTACCAAAATCTGTTGGATTCAAAGCTACACAATTGAGCATATTGTAATTCCTTTTATTCAGATACGCCGTATTGTTTTGCCAATAATTGCCTTCTAAATGATGATTAGCATAAAATCCGCTTTGTTTATTTTTTACGGCTAAACAAAATCGGATTGTATTTTTAGGTATCGGAGCATAGTTTTCTATGAGATCATTATAAGGTCTCTTTCCTGCTCCATATCCTCCAATTTTAAAACCGTTTCCATCAGCACGCCCAATAAAACCGGTAGAATAGCCATTATAAAAAGCCCAGCAATTTTCAATTATTACCGGCTCAGCATTACTAATCAAATCAAAACCATCATCACTATTAAACCAAGCCCGGCAACCTCTAAAAACATTATTTATGCTTCCTTTTTCAAGATGACATCCAAAACCATCGGTATTTCCACCTTTTCCGCCTTCGGAAACCGAGTCCCAATTATTATAAGCATCGCAATTTAAAACTAAATTATTAGAACCACTAAGCATGTAAACTCCAATAGCCATATTGTCGTGCATACTTAATTGTTCCAGCGTATTGTTGCTTCCACGAACTTCAAAACATTCGGATTGTGTGTGTTTTTTAAGTGTTACCTGAACGCCTACTACTTCAATTCCTTTTATATGAATATTATTCCCATCGACTAAAAAAGCAATAATACGCTTTCCAGCAGGTTTAATATTTTTATAATCAAAAACAGGTTTTTCATTTTGATAAGCTAAATACGAAATTCCGTCTTTATCTAATTTGGTAACAAAAGCCCAAATACTTTTTTGTTGCGCAATTTGGTCTTCCCGCATGGTATAAACTCCGCCTCTTATAAAAACGGTATCACCTGAACTGGCTAATTCCTGTGCTCTTTTGATTGTTTCAACCGGAGTTTTAATTGCTCCGTCATTAGTATCATTTCCTGAAGGAGCGACGTAGAATTCTTTTGCTAAACAAAAGAAACTATTCAAAAAAACTACTGCAATTAGAATCTTAAATTTCATTAAAAATCAATTAAATTAGGCGTTTTAGCAATTAATATCCATTAAAAAGGGAAGTTAATTAACTTCCCTTTTTTTATTACAAACTTTTTCAAACTTATTTAAAATAGGTTTTTATATTACTTCATTTTATAAATTTCAGAACCCGCTAACAGGAAACAACCTAATCCATAATCTTCAAAATCAGGAATTTTATCATAGCTTAATGGCATACCATCTTTTGGTTCTTTTCCTGTAGATTGTAAATATCCTAAGAATCCATTTTTATGTAAACTTTCCGTTGTTAATGCTTTCCAGGCTTTTTCAACTACAGGTAAATAGGTTTTCTTATCTAGAATTCCATTGTTAATTCCGTACGCAATTCCGTAAACAAACAACGCAGTTCCCGAAGCTTCTTTTTCTCCATAATTATTTGGATCATGCAAACTTGCATTCCAGAAACCATCGGCTCTTTGAATAGGCACTAAGGCTTTAGCCATCGCTTTTAAATCTTTTACATATTGCTCTCTGTGTGGTGCATCCTCTGGAATAATTGTCAATACTTTTGCTAATGCGCCAATTACCCACCCGTTTCCACGACTCCAGTAACAATCTTCTCCATTTGGTTCTTTGTAAGGAGGATCAAAATCGGCATCACGCCACCATAATCCGTCTTTTGGGTTATACAATCCGTTGTCTCCATGATTATTTCTGGAATACATGTACATTTCATACATTTTCTCATAATAACGATTGTCTTTTTCCAAAACACCCATTTTTGCAAAAACCGGCATCCCCATTTGGATAGCATCAATCCAGGACCAATCGTCATTTTGAGGTGTATTCAACAACATATTGATATTTGCCTTGGTATTTTTCAACTTCTTAGCATCCGGTTCTAAATTGTACAAATCAATATAGGTTTGAGCAGCACAATAATTATCGGCATTACGAGTGGTGTTACCTCCGTTAAATCCCCATTTGTGTGATTCGGCCCAATCGTAAGCATATTTATAATATACCTCTTTAGGATAGATTTCGTGCAAAGCCATTAATCCTTCATAATAAACCCCACGAGTCCAAATATTACTTGGACGCTCTTTATTTGTAATGATGGTTTTACCTGTATCAGGCCATTTGTCCATAAAATATTTATTAGCCAATTCCATCTGTGCCAAAACTGCTTTTTTATCTAAAGTTTGCTGAGCAACCGAAGCCGAATTGTATAACAAAAAGGATGTAAAGATGAAAACCAATTTCTTCATTTGTCTTTTGTTTTTTTTGAATTAATAATGAATTTTAGAGCTTAATAATTTTAATATAAAAATTAATCTGGTAAAAATAGTTTAGAAATCCCTATTTCCTGTCCTGTAGCATCCTGCTAAATTAAAATTAATAATTAGTTTTGCTATGAAATTTTACTTCTTTAAAGAAGAATCACACTAATTTTAAGAAAATCCCCTCCATGAAATTACAAACAACAATATTCCTGACATTATTAGCAGCAATAGTATTTGCTTGTAGCACTAAAAAACAACTCGACAATCCAACTGCAACCATAAACATTCCAACAGAAAACGAAGTGGGTGTCAAAATACTTTCCGCTGAAATTGCGCCTGTAAAAGCTCCTTTTAAAACCATCCAATTTACAAAACCAACTTTCCCATCAGAAAAAGTTACACTAACACTTTCTACAACTGAAATAAATACTACTACAATTCAAAAAGCAATTGATCAATTAAGTGCCAAAGGCGGAGGAACAATTGTTGTCCCAAATGGAAAATGGCTCACCGGAAGAATTCAACTGAAAGACAATATTAATTTTCATTTAGACAATGAAGCTCAGTTAGTTTTTAGTGGCGAAATAAAAGATTTCCTTCCTGTAGTTTTTACCCGAATTGAAGGAATTGAAGTCATGTCACTCGGCGCTTGTATTTATGCCAATGGTGCTACAAATATTGCCGTAACTGGAAAAGGAAAATTAGTAGGCCCTCAAAAAGGTTCTATTCGCAACCGAATTTTAACAAAAGATGTAATCGATAACGTTATTAATCCAAATACTCCAGTAACGGAACGTATTGTTGACGGAATGAAACAAGACTGGATTTTTCCACCTATGTTTATTTCTCCTATCAATTGCAAAAAGGTTTATATTGAAGGAGTTTCTCTGGAAAATTCTGCTTTTTGGAATATTGTTCCTGTTTACTGTGACAATGTAATTATTCGTGGTGTAACCGTAAATTCGGTAAATACTCCTCGTGGTGATGGAATTGACATTGAATCCAGCAAAAATGTATTAATCGAATATTGTAATCTAAGCACTGGCGACGACTGTTTTACCATGAAAGCAGGTCGCGGTGAAGATGGTATTAGAGTAAATAAATCCACCGAAAATGTAGTGGTGCGTTATTGTCTTGCCTTGCAAGGACATGGCGGAATTACCTGCGGAAGTGAAACAGCCGGAATGATAAGAAATCTATACGTTCACGATTGTGTTTTTAAAAATTCGGGAGTGGGGATTTTATTCAAAACCCGAAGATCTCGTGGTGGTGGTGGCGAAAATCTAACTTACGAACGCATTCGAATGAATCTTGACCTAACAGCCATCAAATGGGATATGTTAGGCACTTCGGGCAGTGTTGGTGATCTCGCCGATCGTTTACCGGCAAGAGCAATTAATAAACTTACTCCAAAATACCGCAATATCGTTATTAAAGATATTATTGTCGAAAACTGCTCCACTTTTATAAAGGTTTTTGGCATTCCTGAATCGCCAGTAACCAATTTGACTATTAAAAATGCTAAAGTAAATTGTCAAGAATTATTTAATGCTCACGACCTTCGAGATGCCACTTTTAAGAACCTATCAATTACAACAAAAGATTCAACATTGTTTTTATTAGATTCTAGAAATATTGTTTTTAATCAAATTGATTTTAAAACACCTAAAGCAGCAAAACTCGATATCAAGGGAGAACTTTCTGATTCGATTATTGTTCGTTCTAGCTCAAATACGCAGAATACAAAATGGTTTAAAAAAAATTAATATTACTGTCCGATTAGCAGACTAAATAATAAAACAGGCCACAGACCTGTCTGCCGACAGGCAGGTGACACTGATTGAACAGATAAAAACGGATTTTCATAGCTCTTTGTAAATCACAATCTGCGATAATCCGTTAAAATCAGTTTTACCTGTATGCCATTTCAATAATTGGTACAAGAAACAGATATTCATTAAAATTATCTTAAAAATAAAAACTTCCTAAATACTCTATAAACCGGAGCACTTAGGAAGTTTTTTTATTACTAAGAATTAAAGTAAAATCTAATTCTTTAAAGGAGTTATGGTAACTGGCCCTAATAACCCAGAAGGCATTGGAGCCCATTTAGTCGCATCAAATTTGTTATAATCTTTATCTACCATATTGATTTCGTAGAAAATTTTCCATTCTTTTCCTTTCTTTTCCATATCAATCACTCTATTCGCAGAAAGATTAGTAACCTGAACTTTCAATTCGTTTTTGCCTTTCTTCAATTTCCCTAAATTGATAGTAAATGGCACTGACCAGGTATCACCGATATATTCTCCATTCAACCAAACTTTAGCACTTTCTCTCACATCACCTAAATTTAATTGCCAGTTATCGGCAGCTACTTTTGGAGCATCAAATTGTAAAGTATATAATGCTGTTCCTGAGAAAGCTTCCGTTTCCGGGCTAATTTTAGTCCATGATTCTAAAGTACTTACTTTTGCAGGAGCGGGTAAAGCTGGCCCACCTTTTTCAAAAGTCAATTTCCAATCTCCTTTCAAAGCAATTGGCTCAGCTGCGGCTTCGTAATATTTCCAAGGTTTTTCAGAAGCTGTATTTTCTGTTTTCAGAATAAATGATTTTCCTGATTCGATGCACAATTTTACCAAAGTAATTTGTCCTTCCTTTTTAACAATCGCATTACCAACATTTCTATTCAATGGATCTAAGATTAGCACCTCTTTATTGGCTACAGCCAAAGGAATAAAACCTTCAATTGTTTTAGGTGTATGATTCACTAAATAATAGATTTTCTCTCCATCTAAATCTCTTCTGATGAATTTCAAACCTGTTTTAACCAAATCTTCCGATTGAATATTAGCTTGTTGTAATGCTTGAAACAAATCGCTAACCGGAGTCACAATCGATTTATTATCTGAAAGTAATGAAGTTAACTTTGTATTTTGAGCTTCATAATCTTTCAATCCCGGAACTGATTCCGGCAATCCTTCAAAAATAATCGAAGCACCCGCTTTTTTCAATTCGATTAATTTTTCTAAAGTTGCCAATGGCATTTTATCACAATTTGGTACTACTAATGATTTATAACTACCTCCAGGCAATACAAGTATTCCGTTTTCAACTTTGGCCTGAGCAATAAAACTATCCGAAATAAAATCAACTCCATATCCATTCCCCATTAATTTTTTAGTCGTATCATAAAATGATGTTCCGTGCAACCATTCTTTTAAAGAATGAATCTTGAACTGGAAAAATAAATTCCCTTCTAAATTTTTTCCCCAAGTATCATAAACTGGATAATACAACAAGGTTTCATTATCTGGTTTTCCAACCTGCAACATCGATTGGCAATTAGCAATATAATTGAACAATCCCGGAGCATCTTCCCAAATGGTGTTGGTAGCATTAAAATTTACCGAAGCATAAAATTTCCATCCCGGCCAGGCTGCTTCTTTAGGCGAATAAGTGGAACCATGAAGAAAGATATGATTGATTCCGTTCAGCAATAAATCCTCGGCTTCCGGCTTACATTGTGACAAAGCCGTTTTAAAGTGATCTCTTAACCAGGTAAAAGTTTCCGAAGAAGTCAATGGTTTTCCGGCAATATGTGCCGCCGAAGAAGAAAATTTCAACATTACCGGATCGGCATCACCTTCTCTAATATCTTCTTTTTCACGTCTGAATCCCGGAATATCATACGGCATCGAACCAAAGGTTTCACACTCCGGAATATCTGCCGATGCATATAAATCAATTAAATTACCCGGAGAACCATGCGCCTGTAATTTAGTTTTAAACTGTTTAGCATTTGCCCAATTCGTCCAAGGCAAATCAAATTTATGCAACAATAAATCCGAAATGGTTTCACGATAATCACTTTTTACTCTGTTTCCAATTTCAGAATCTTCTTTACTCAACAACTGAGGCAAATATTTCTTCAAATCATAACCTCTAAGTTTCTCAAATTCTTGCAAAAATTGAGGCGTAAAATCGGTACCATATACTTCATAACTATCATTAAAAATAGCTCTCAATTTCCCTTCAAACCCTACTAATGCTTTGTCAAAAGGAACTACATAAGCATTCAACGCTTCTTCTGAATAATGATCTAAAGTATAGCCTTTTCCTCCGGGCGCAGCACGTTTTACCTGCTGACCCGTTTTTCCGGCAAAAACAGCATACAGCGTGTAATCTGTTTTTTTAGCTTTCCAATTTAACTGATTTCCTTTTAATTGGCTTGTCAAATCAAGATAAGAACCGTCAGTACCATAAGCCGAAACCGCCAATAATTGGGCTGGTACTTTTTCCTTTGTTGGATCTACTTTTATTTCTTTATTGAATTGTTCGTTTTTCTTAACCTCATATTTCTCAACTACTAATTTTGTAGCTGCATGTGGAAGCGTAACCTGAGAACCTCCGTAAGGCCAACCCGTCCCAAGAACCATATCGACCTGCAATCCTAAACTATCGGCAATTTTTACCGTGTAGCCCAGCATTTCCATATATTTTGGAGACAAATAATCGATAAAATTATTCTCCACACCTTTCACTCCATAAATAGGAGTGATTTCAACTCCTCCAATTCCCACTTTTTGAAAATCAACCAAACTGGATTTCAAATTAGGTTTATCTACTGCACTTCCCATCCACCACCAGCGAGCCCATGGTTTGTTGACGTTTTTAGTTTCTGGCCAAGGATTTGTTTGAGCCACAGCATTTAAAGAAAATAGAATCCCGGCAAAAAACGGAATGTAATTGAGTTTCTTTTTCATTTATTTTATATTAATACATTTAATTTATTTATAAATCATTAAGAGGAACTAAATGATTCTAATTCTATTTGGGGAAATTATAAAACATCGGCTTCTAAAGCATCCTGTCCCGTCCTGTTAACGCTGCACGATTTCTTTTCTTAAAAACAAATCCTGATTCCACAACAATAATGCCATAGACACAAAATGAAACTCACAAAAAACCCGTCTCATTCTATAAAACAAGACGGGTTTTTATAACTATCTCAATGGATCAATTCAACTTAAAATTGACCTGCATTTTCTCTAATTCCTGTAATAATTCGGTCGAAATTTTAATTTTCAACTTTCTGCTGGCCATACTCAACTTAGTTACTACCTTTACTTCTTCTACTTCGGTAACCTGAACCGCCTTGGTTATCGGTACATCAGAAGCTTCAGAATCGTCATTTTCGTCTTCGAAAACTACTTCTTCATTATCCTCCATAACCGGAACTGTTTCGACCAGTTTCTTAATTTTTTCTATCTCCATCACTTCAAAAGTCACCTGATTATCTCCTTTATTTTCATTAAAAAGATGACTCAACTTATGAATAAATTCTGGATATAAATCCCTAATATTTAGCAAAACAACCAGCCTTTTTGCAAAAGTTTCTAAAACATCCTGCAATTGTTTTATTTCTACAAACTGTAATCTTGGTTCTGCTCTTTTACCAGTTTCCTGATTCACCCAACCTTCTTTTACCGTTAATTTCATATAGGTAAAATTGTTCTGTATCAGAAAATGACGGAATTTTAAATACTCTTCTCCAAAAATCCGAAATTCATAACTCTCATCATATCCTTCCAGTGTAAACATCCCCCAGCCTTTACCATTCTTAGCCACACGATGTTGTACATCATTGATAATTCCTCCAAAAGTCAATGCTTTACCCACATAAGCTTCGAGATTCTTGAGTGCTTCCAACTTAGCGTTACAGAAATATTTCATTTCAAATCTAAAGTCATCCAGCGGATGCCCTGAAATATAAATACCAACAACTTCTTTCTCTTTGGCTAATTTTTCCATCGTACTCCAATCCTCACAAGGCGGCACTACAGGCTCGGCAATTTGCACTTCACTGGCTTCCCCAAAAAGACTCACCTGAGACGAATTTTCATTCTCCTGAAATTTCGAACCATAACGCATGGCTTTTTCATAAAAGGTAATTCCGTCACCTTCATCATGAAAATATTGCGCACGGTGAGTATCCGCAAAACAATCAAATCCTCCAGCTAAAGCTAAATTCTCAAAAGCTTTTTTATTAGCGGCACGCAAATCAATTCGCTTAGCCAAATCAAAAATTGATTTGTATAATCCGTTTTTTCTATTTTCTACAATGGTTTCCACTGCTCCGGCTCCCACTCCTTTGATAGCTCCCATTCCAAAACGAACGGCATAATCATCGTTTACCGTAAATTTATAGTAGGATTCATTAACAGAAGGACCTAAAACCTGTAAGCCCATTCGCTTACATTCCTCCATAAAAAACGAAACCTGTTTAATATCATTCATGTTATTCGAAAGTACCGCCGCCATATATTCAGCCGGATAATGAGCTTTCAAATAAGCCGTTTGGTAGGCAATCCAGGCATAACAGGTCGAGTGCGATTTATTGAAGGCATAACTCGCAAAAGCTTCCCAGTCTTTCCATATTTTCTCCAAAACTTTTGGATCATGTCCTTTAGTAGCTGCTTGTTCTACGAATTTGGGTTTCATTTTATCCAGTACGTCCTTCTGCTTCTTACCCATCGCCTTACGCAAAACGTCGGCCTCACCTTTAGTAAAACCGGCTAAGGATTGGGACAAAAGCATTACCTGCTCCTGATAAACTGTAATCCCGTATGTTTCCCCAAGATATTCTTCGCAGGCGTCCAAATCATAAACGATAGGCTCTTCTCCATTTTTTCTTCGAACGAAAGAAGGAATGTATTCCAAAGGTCCCGGACGATACAAAGCATTCATAGCAATTAAATCCCCAAAAACCGTCGGCTTCAAATCCTTCATGTATTTTTGCATCCCGGGTGACTCGTATTGAAAAATCCCTACTGTTTCTCCTCTTTGGAACAACTCATAGGTTTTAACATCATCAATTGGAAAAGTATCGGGATCCAATTGAATTCCTGTTCGGTATTTTACCAGTTTAACCGTATCTTTTATTAAAGTCAGGGTCTTCAACCCCAGGAAGTCCATCTTCAACAATCCTGCACTTTCAGCCACCGAGTTATCAAACTGAGTCACATATAAATCAGAATCTTTTGCGGTGGTTACCGGCACATAATTGGTAATATCCGAAGGCGTGATAATTACTCCACAGGCGTGAATACCTGTATTTCGCATCGAACCTTCTAATATTTTGGCTTGTTGAATGGTTTCTCCTGCTAAATCATCTTCATTAGCAATTCCAATTAGTTCTTTTACCTTATCAAATTCTTCCGAAGATTTCAATGACTTTTTTACATCTTCTTCGCTTTCAGAAATAAAACGCGCCAAATTCCACTTAGATGGCATCATAGCCGGAATTAATTTCGCAATTCTATCGGCTTCAAATAAAGGTAAATCCAGTACACGCGCCGTATCACGAATTGCCGACTTGGTCGCCATTTTACCATAAGTGATGATCTGTGCTACCTGATTGGCTCCATATTTATTGATAACATAATCCATTACACGACCACGCCCCTCATCATCAAAATCGATATCAATATCGGGCATGGACACACGATCCGGATTCAGGAAACGCTCAAAAAGCAAATCGTACTTAATCGGGTCAATATTGGTAATTCCTAAACAATAAGCCACCGCCGAACCTGCCGCCGATCCACGTCCTGGTCCGACAGAAACATCCATTTTCCTCGCTTCGGCAATGAAATCCTGCACAATCAAAAAGTAACCCGGATAACCAGAGTTTGAAATGGTCAGTAACTCAAAATCCAAACGTTCCTGAATATCGGGGGTTATTTCTTCGTAACGTCTTTTAGCTCCTTCCATGGTAAGGTAACGCAAATAGGCATTTTCACCACGAACACCATTGTCTTTTTCATCTTCAGGATCAACAAATTCCTGAGGGATATCATATTTTGGAAGCAGTACATCACGATAAAGCGAGTAAATTTCGACCTTATCAACTATTTCTTGTATATTGATAATGGCATCAGGCAAATCGGCAAAGAGATTTTTCATTTCCTCTCCCGACTTATAATAATACTCCTGATTGGGTAATCCATAACGATAGCCACGACCACGACCTATAGGCGTTGCCTGTTTTTCACCATCTTTTACACACAATAAAATATCGTGCGCATTGGCATCTTGTTTATTTAAATAATAGGTATTATTCGTTGCAATTAACTTAACATTATGCTTTTGCGAAAACTCAATCAAAGTTTTGTTTACACGATTTTCATCTTCCTGATTATGGCGCATGATTTCGAGATAAAAATCATCTCCAAATTGTGCTTTCCACCAAAGTAAAGCTTCTTCGGCTTGGTTTTCGCCAATATTCAAAATTTTGCTCGGAATTTCTCCGTATAAATTCCCCGACAAAACCATGATGTCTTCCTTGTATTTTTCTACAACTTTTCTATCAATTCTTGGTACATAATAAAAACCATCTACATAGGCAATCGAAGCCATTTTGGCCAAATTGTGATAGCCTTTTTTATTTTTTGCCAATAAAACGACCTGGTAACCATTGTCTTTTTTGGTTTTATCCAAATGGTTTTCGCAAATATTGAATTCGCAACCTACAATCGGTTTGATTTCGGTTTCTGTTGGCTCTTCGCCAGCTTCTACTAAAGCTTTATTTTTAGCGGAAGCCCCTTTATTGTGATTCATTACCGCACTCACAAAATGGAAAGCACCCATCATGTTTCCAGTGTCGGTCATGGCAACAGCAGGAAAGCCATTTTTAGCCGTAACCGAAACCAACGGTCCAATCCCAATAGTCGATTGCAGAACTGAAAACTGGGTATGGTTATGCAAATGCGCAAACTTTGCCGCAGCAAAACCTTCTTTATCGGCTGCTGAAATCGTGGTTTGCGAAACATTCGGTTCCGCTTTTTGCAGCTGCTCCCTGATTTTATCCGAAGCCGCTTTTAAATTGATATGTTTTAATCCGATGAGTTGAATTTCTCTCGGATTTTTAGCCTGAAATTCCTGAAAATAAGAAGCTGGAACATCCAGTTCTTCCTTAGTAAAAACCTCTCTTTTAATTAATTCTAAGAAACAACGCGTGGTTGCCTCAACGTCGGCAGTTGCATTGTGCGCTTCGGCAAAAGGAACGTTGAATAAATAACTATGTAATTCCGTTAAAGTTGGCAGTTTAAATTTTCCTCCACGACCTCCGGGTAATTTCAACAAAGAAGCTGTTACTTCGGTACAGGTATCCAATACCGGCATCGAAGCCATAGGCGAATCGACTCCCATTCGATGAAACTCACAGCCCATAATATTGACATCAAAACCTAAATTCTGACCCACAATAAATTTGGCTTTGCCTAAAGCAACATTAAATTTTTCTAAGACTTCAGACAACGAAATTCCATCAGCCTGAGCCAACTCGGTCGAAATCCCGTGAATTCGTTCGGCATCATAGGGAATATTAAAACCTTCCGGTTTTACCAGATAATCCTGATGCTCGATGAGTTGTCCCATATCGTCATGCAACTGCCATGCAATTTGAATACATCGCGGCCAGTTAGCCGTATCGGTTATAGGCGCATCCCAACGCTTAGGTAATCCGGTAGTTTCGGTATCGAATATTAAATACATAATTTTAAAAAAAAGCCAAATTAAAAAGTTCCAAATTCCACCTATAAACCATTGATTTCATGAAATATAAAAAAATGATAAACAGAAAACAGAAGAAGTTCAAATTTAGTCTTTTTTTAAGGCCTTGAAAAGGGAAGTTATTAACAAAAGACAATATTAAAAAAAGACAAACTTTCAAACAATTAACGAATAAAAAACATAAAAAACACCTATTAAATTCAACTTTCTTATTTTTTTGGTTGTCGTAATATTTCATCAAAATAAAATCATCTTAAAAAAACAGCTCACTGTAGTTTATTTTTAAACAAAAAAAGATTTTAACAAACACAACCCAAAAACAAAACCTTGTTGATTTTTTTATTTTCAATCAGACATTCAATGATTTATTAAACAAAACAACGAAATTCATCAAAAACCCTTAAAAATTCACAAAACCCAAAGCAACTACCAACTGTTACAAACGCAACTTTATAATTCTCAAACAGAAATAAAAAAACTAACTCTCTAAAACACAAGCAAGCAAAATAAAAGCATACAATCTTATTAATATAGTTTGGGTATCGTATATAATCGATAATATTAATTGAATACATGATTTCATTTTTATACTTTTGCGTCCTTGTTATTACTCTGTTAGAAAACCGGGTAGTGCAAAACACAGAAATACACTAAAAAAAATTAAAAAATGAGCAAGACATTATTTGACAAAGTATGGGATTCGCATGTTGTGCGTAAAATTGAAGACGGACCAGATGTGTTTTTTATTGATCGTCACTTCATTCACGAGGTTACAAGTCCAGTAGCTTTCTTGGGTCTAAAATCAAGAGGCGTATCAGTATTATATCCAGAGCGCACATTCGCAACTGCCGATCACAATACACCAACTATAAACCAACACTTACCTGTTGCCGATGCTTTATCTGCTAATCAATTAAAAGCATTAGAAACTAACGCGGCTGAATACGGTATTTCTCACTGGGGATTAGGTCATCAAAAAAATGGAATTGTACACGTAGTAGGGCCTGAAAACGGGATTACTTTACCTGGTGCTACAATTGTATGTGGAGATTCACATACTTCTACTCATGGTGCTTTTGGTGCTATTGCTTTTGGAATTGGTACTTCTGAAGTAGAAATGGTTCTTTCTACTCAATGTATCATGCAACCAAAACCTAAAAAAATGCGTATTAACGTAAACGGAAAATTAAGCAAAGGAGTTACTCCTAAAGACGTTGCGTTATACATCATTGCTAAATTGACTACTTCCGGAGGTACAGGATATTTCGCAGAATACGCAGGAAATGTATTCGAAGAAATGACTATGGAAGGTCGTATGACTGTTTGTAACTTAAGTATCGAAATGGGTGCTCGTGGAGGTATGATTGCTCCTGACCAAACTACTTTTGATTTCTTAGAAGGCAGATTGTATGCTCCTAAAGGTGAAGCTTGGACTAAAGCAGTAGAATATTGGAAAACTTTAAAAACTGATGCTGATGCAGTATTTGATGCTGAATTAAACATCAACGCAGAAGATATCGAACCAATGATTACTTATGGTACAAATCCTGGAATGGGAATTGGTATCACTAAACATATCCCAGCTGCCAACCAAGTTGAAGGTGGTGAGGAAACTTACAAAAAATCATTAGCTTACATGGGCTTCGAAGAAGACGATGTAATGATTGGAAAACAAATTGATTATGTTTTCTTAGGAAGTTGTACTAATGGTCGTATCGAAGACTTTAGAGCTTTTGCTGAAATTGTAAAAGGTCGTAAAAAAGCAGATAATGTTACAGCTTGGTTAGTTCCAGGTTCTCACGTTGTTGAAGCTCAAATTAAAGAAGAAGGAATTTTAGATATTCTTACTGAAGCTGGTTTTGTATTGCGTCAGCCAGGTTGTTCAGCTTGTTTAGCTATGAACGATGACAAAGTACCTGCTGGGAAATATGCAGTAAGTACTTCAAACAGAAACTTCGAAGGTCGTCAAGGTCCAGGTTCAAGAACTTTGTTAGCTTCTCCAATTATGGCAGCAGCTGCGGCAGTTACTGGAAAATTAACTGACCCAAGAGATTTGTTGTAATTGAATTTCAACAGCAATAACAATTTCAAAAAAGAATAAAAATAAAAAGATTTTAAATATTCATGGTTTATTTCCCTTAATGGAAAATCTAAAATCTGAATTCTGAAATCTAAAATCTAAAATAAAAATGGCATACGATAAATTTAATATACTTACTAGTAGTGCAGTGCCACTACCGATAGAAAACGTAGATACTGATCAAATTATCCCGGCTCGTTTCCTGAAAGCTACAAAACGTGAAGGTTTTGGAGACAACCTTTTCAGAGACTGGAGATACAATGGAGATAACACTCCTAAAGCTGATTTCGTTTTAAACAACCCAACTTACAGCGGAAAAATCCTTGTAGGTGGAAAAAACTTCGGTTCAGGTTCTTCTCGTGAGCACGCTGCATGGGCAGTTTACGATTACGGATTCCGTGCTGTAGTTTCTTCTTTCTTTGCTGATATCTTCAAAGGAAACTGTTTAAATATCGGAGTTTTACCAGTACAAGTTTCTCCTGAATTCTCTGATAAAATCTTTGCTGCAATCGAAGCTGATCCTAAAACAGAATTAGAAATCAACTTACCGGAGCAAACAATTACTTTGAAAGCTACAGGTGAAAAAGAATCTTTTGACATCAACGGATACAAAAAGAATAATATGATCAATGGTTTTGATGATATTGACTATTTACAAAGTGTGAAAGAAGAAATCGTAAGTTTTGCCAGCAAGCTTCCTTACTAAATAACACAATCATACAAAAATGCAGCTGCTAAAACATTCCACACGGAATTATCTGGCAGCTGCTTTTACCGTTTTATAAAACACACAAAATAATGATTTCAAAGTCATGAAATCAGAACCTTTTTTAGCATCAAATTTATAATGGGAAAAAGAAAAATTGAAATAATGGATACGACGCTTCGTGATGGTGAACAAACCTCAGGAGTATCATTTTCTGCTGCAGAAAAACTAACCATTGCCCAATTATTATTAGAAGAGTTACAAGTTGACCGCATCGAAATAGCTTCGGCTCGTGTAAGCGAAGGAGAATTTGAAGGTGTAAAAGGAATTATGACTTGGGCAGAAACAAAAGGATATGCCGATAAAATCGAAGTATTGACTTTTGTTGACAAAGGACTCTCTATTGAATGGATGAAAAAATCGGGTGCAAAAGTTCAAAATCTTTTAACCAAGGGTTCACTCAACCATCTTACACATCAATTAAAAAAAACACCTGAACAGCATTTCGCCGAAATCGCCGAAAGTATTGCTTTAGCTACTGAAAATGGGATTTTAACCAATGTTTATTTAGAAGACTGGAGTAATGGTATGCGTAATTCACCTGAATACGTTTACCAATATTTAGATTTCATCAGCACCCAACCCGTAAAAAGAATATTGCTTCCGGATACTTTGGGCGTACTTATTCCTTCGGAAACTTTCGAATATATTTCAGAAATCACTCAAAGATACCCTGGAATTCATTTTGATTTCCACGCACACAACGACTACGATTTAAGCGTTGCTAACGTAATGGAAGCCTTAAAAGCAGGTATTCACGGATTGCACGTGACCGTAAACGGAATGGGAGAACGCGCCGGAAATGCGCCACTGGCCAGTACGATTGCAGTAATCAATGATTTCATGCCCGAAATCGAAATTGGTGTAAAAGAAACTTCTTTATACTCAGTTAGTAAATTAGTCGAAACCTTTACCGGTTACCGAATCCCAGCCAACAAGCCAATTGTAGGCGACAATGTTTTTACTCAAA
This sequence comes from Flavobacterium sp. GSA192, assembly GCF_006386525.1. NCBI lineage: Bacteria > Pseudomonadati > Bacteroidota > Flavobacteriia > Flavobacteriales > Flavobacteriaceae > Flavobacterium > Flavobacterium sp. GSA192. The sequence continues at coordinate 215,155 of NZ_VAHC01000004.1, forward strand.
CAGCCGGAATTCACGCTGATGGAGACAACAAAAACAATTTATATTTCAACGATTTACTTCCGGAACGCTTTGGAAGAAAAAGAAAATACGCTTTAGGAAAAACTTCCGGAAAAGCTAATATTGAAAAAAATCTTCAGGAATTAGGTTTGCAATTAAATCAGGAAGATTTAAAATTGGTCACCCAAAGAATTATTGAATTGGGAGACAAAAAAGAAACAGTTACCAAAGAAGATCTGCCTTACATCATCTCTGACGTATTAGACAGTCATACGTATCAGGAAAAAGTTACCGTAGAATCCTATTTGTTATCTCACGCCAAAGGAATGAGACCGTCAACTACTATTTGCTTAAAAATAGACGGACAAATCATCGAGGAACACGCACAAGGAGATGGTCAATTTGATGCTTTTATGAATGCTTTGACAAAAATTTATAAAACCAAGAAAATGACTTTACCTAAACTTACTGATTACGCGGTAAGAATCCCTCCTGGAAGTAGTTCGGATGCTTTATGTGAAACCATTATCACCTGGGTAAACGACGGAAAAGAATTCAAAACAAGAGGATTGGATTCTGACCAAACCGTAGCTGCAATCATTGCAACTCAAAAAATGCTCAACGTAATAGCAGTTTAAATTAGAACAAAAACAATAAATTAATATAAATATAAAATAATGAAGTTAAATATCGCACTTTTAGCAGGGGACGGAATCGGACCGGAAGTAATTGATCAGGCAGTAAAAGTATCAGATGCAATTGCACAAAAATTTGGACATGAAATTACTTGGAAACCAGCTTTAACCGGTGCTGCTGCGATTGATGCAGTAGGAGAACCATATCCAGATGCAACACATGAAGTTTGTAAAAATGCTGATGCAGTTTTATTTGGAGCAATTGGTCACCCTAAATATGATAACGATCCTTCTGCACCTGTAAGACCAGAACAAGGTTTATTAAAAATGCGTAAAGCGTTGGGTTTATTTGCTAACGTTAGACCAACGTTTACATTCCCGTCTTTATTAGATAAATCTCCATTAAAAAGAGAAAGAATTGAAGGAACTGACTTAGTTTTCTTAAGAGAATTAACTGGTGGTATTTACTTTGGTGAAAAAGGAAGAAGAGACAACGGAGATACTGCTTTTGACAACTGTGTTTACACTAGAGCTGAAGTACAACGTTTGGCTAAAAAAGGTTTCGAATTAGCAATGACTCGTTCTAAGAAATTATGTTGTGTGGATAAAGCTAACGTTTTAGAAACATCTCGTTTGTGGAGAGAAACAGTTCAGGCAATGGAAAAAGATTATCCGGAAGTTGAAGTAAGCTACGAATTTGTTGATGCTGTTGCTATGCGTTTGGTACAATGGCCAAATTCTTATGACGTATTAATTACTGAAAACTTATTCGGTGATATCTTAACTGACGAAGCTTCTGTAATCTCAGGTTCTATGGGATTAATGCCATCAGCATCTATGGGAGCTGAAGTATCTTTATTTGAGCCTATTCACGGTTCTTATCCACAAGCAACTGGTTTAAACATTGCTAACCCAATGGCTACTGTTTTATCGGCTGCTATGATGTTTGAAAACTTCGGATTAATGGAAGAAGGAAAAGCAATGAGAGACGCTGTAAACAAAGCTTTAGAAGCCGGAGTTGTTACTGAAGATTTAGCCGATGGTGGTAAAGCATACGGAACTAAAGAAGTTGGAGATTGGTTAGCTGCCAATATCTAATTAGTATCTTTTTATAAAATCAAAAAAAGCTGTCAATTTTGGCAGCTTTTTTTATGGCTAATTTTGTCAAGAATTACTTTTCCGAGAGTTTCCAATAAAACTAAGACGTTATAGAAATAGGCAAACTATAAAGACATCTTACTTTTTGACCATTTTTCTCTCCTGGAATCCAATTAGGGCATATTAACAAAACTCTTATTGCTTCTTCCCCAGTTCCATGACCAATATCTCGTAGCACTTTAATATTTGAAAGACTACCGTCTTTTTCAATTATAAAAGTTACATAGACTTTACCTTTTACAGATTTAGATGGGGTTTTATAATTTTTGGCAATAAATTTATAAAAAGCCGTAACCCCTTCTGGAAACTCAGGTTTTTTTTCTAGCCCAGCAGTACTATATATGGGATCATTTGAATCAGTTGTCGTTTCTTGAGCAGAAACGAGTTCTATTGTAAAAAAAGCAATTGCGATGAATAGAATTTTTTTCATAAAGTAAATAATCAATGGTTAGTAATCACAAATATAATAGTTGTTTGGGATTATTTCTTACGCAGCCAAAATAATTAATAAAGAATTTTCTTCTTTTCAATACCGTATTGTTTCGGACTTGGGTAACGGTTGCTAAACCTCTTTCCTTTCACTAACAATTTTAAGATTTAACGACAAACTATAATCTTGTTGACTTACTTTTAATTTGTTTTTTTCTTCATAACGATTGTTTTCCGGATCGCTTCAGGGCGAAACATTTGCATAACAAAAAAGGGGACAATTTACATTGTCCCCTTTTTTTATATAAAGAAAAAATATTAATATCCTCCTCTGTTTCCACGGTCACCACCACGGTTGTTACTGTAACCTCCGCGAGAATCACCTCCACGGTTGTTGTTGTAACTTCTTCTTTCACCTTCTGGTTTTGGCTCTGATTTATTTACTACAATTGTACGCCCCTGAACAGTAGCTCCGTTCAATTCATCAATTGCTTTTTGAGCTTCAGCATCAACTGGCATCTCAACAAAACCAAATCCTTTACTTCTTCCAGTAAATTTATCAGTAATAATTTTAACAGAGTCAACTGCTCCATAAGCCTCAAAAGACTCTCTTAAATCTGCTTCCTCAATACTGAATGGAAGGCTTCCAACAAAAATATTCATATATACTTATTTATAATAATAGTCACAAATGTAATCTTATTTTTCTATAACCAACTATAAATAAGCTTATTTATATTGCAAATGAAAATATTCAACAAAAGCACTCAATAATAAATTATTGAAAATTCTAACAAATCACCAAACAATCTAACTTCCCACTATTGAACAGTAACGGGAATCTTATAAAAAACGCCATATTGAAAATTCAAAGTAGGCCCTGCTAAAGGATTATCAAAAGTATTTACAATATTAAACTTAAACGTACCAGAGATAGTCTTAGCTACCGCATCATATTCTGTAATAACAATTTGACCATCACCCACATTAAAACCCGAAGAAAAATCAATTGTTTCTTTAGTCAAAGGATCCGTAAAAACATAAGAAGCAGTATTCATTGGAGTTGTTCCAATAGAATAAGTTCCGGCTAAGGCTGAATTTGTTTTTAAAGTAACAACTTCAGTTGCAGTATATGCCTCTATCACCAATGAACCTCCTGAATTAACCGTAGCAATGGACTGAACAGCTCTCCAGAATTCATTATCCTTCGTACCCTGAAAAGAAGGATTATTAAATCTCACGTCTTCCTGACAGGAAAACAAAGAGAACAGCACAATCAAAAACAGAAAATATTTTTTCATAAATAGAAAGTTTTACAAACAAAAATAAACTTTTAATACTAAAATCATCTAATTAATCACCAAAAAAAGCCTCAAAAAACCCCACTAAACAATTACATATCAAAATACTAAATTAACTCTTGTCATATAAAAAAATAATGTATCTTTGCAGCCTTAATTAATCGGGGTCGAGTACCTCAAAATTTAATCATATAGATTATGTCAGTAAAAATTAGATTACAAAGACACGGTAAAAAAGGAAAACCTTTTTACTGGGTAGTAGCTGCAGATGCACGCTCAAAAAGAGATGGTAGATACTTAGAGAAAATCGGTACTTACAACCCTAATACTAACCCAGCAACTATCGACTTAAACCTTGATAGCGCAGTTAAATGGTTACACAATGGTGCTCAACCAACTGATACTGCTAAAGCAATTCTTTCTTACAAAGGAGCTTTATTGAAACACCACCTAGATGGAGGAGTTCGTAAAGGAGCCTTAACTCAAGAACAAGCTGATGCAAAATTAGCTGCTTGGTTAGAAGCTAAAGCTGGTAAAGTTGACGCTAAAAAAGATGGTTTATCAAAAGCGCAAGCTGATGCTAAAGCTAAAGCATTCAAAGCTGAACAAGAAGTAAACGCTAAACGTATCGCTGCTGCTGCTCAAGCTGAAGCTGATGCAATTGCTGCTGCTCAAGCTGAAGAAGCTACAACTGAAACTGAAGAAGAAGCTCCAGTTGCAGAAGAAAACAACGAAGAAACTCAAGCATAATTTTAACAGCGAAGATGCGTAAAGAAGATTGTTTCTATTTAGGCAAAATCGCCAAAAAATTTAGTTTTAAAGGGGAAGTTCTTATCTACTTAGATACGGATGAACCTGAGTTATACGAAAATTTGGAATCAGTGTTTGTTGAACAAAACAAACACTTGATTCCTTTTTTTATTGAAAACAGCTCATTACACAAAAACGACTTTCTAAGAGTCCTTTTTGAAGACATCAATACCGAAGCTGATGCTGACAATCTTATAGGTAGCGACATTTATCTTCCTTTAAAAATGCTACCAAAACTTAGCGGAAACAAATTCTATTTCCATGAAGTAATTGGTTTTGAAATCGAAGATAAAAGATTGGGATACGTTGGAGAAATTCAATCTATTAACGACACTACAGCACAGCCTCTTTTTGAAGTAACAAAAGACGGAGCCGAAATCCTAATTCCAATGATTGATCATTTCTTAGTTAAAGTTGACAGAGAAAACAAAAAAATCATCATGGATCTACCAGAAGGATTGATTGAGATGTATCTTTAAAAGGTTTAATTGGTTATTTGTTTATTCGGTTATTTGAAAAAATCTGAAATCAAAAATCGTTAATCTACAATCTGAAATCTTCATGTCTATATTCCAATTCAAAAAATTCTCAATAGACCAAGACCGATGCGCCATGAAAGTAGGCACAGATAGTGTTTTACTAGGTGCTTGGACTCTTCTTGAAAACAATCCGTTTAGCATTTTGGATATTGGCACTGGAACCGGAATCATTGCATTGATGTTAGCCCAAAGAAGTCATGCCGAACAAATTGACGCTTTAGAAATTGATGAAGACGCTTACGAGCAAGCCACAGATAATTTTGAAAATTCCCCTTGGAATGACCGCTTGTTTTGTTTTCACGCTGGTTTAGATGAATTTGTCGAAGAACCGGAAGACGAGTATGATTTAATTGTTTCCAACCCTCCTTTTTATAGTGAAGATTACAAATCCAGTAACGACCAACGTGACTTGGCGCGTTTTCAGGACGCTATGCCTTTTGAAGATTTAATTGAAGCCGCTGCTTTATTACTTTCTGAAAACGGAATCTTCTCCGTTATTATTCCTTTCAAAGAAGAAGAAAAATTCTTGGCTTTAGCCAATGAACATGAATTATACCCTTTAAAAATTACCCACGTAAAAGGAACACCTACTTCTGAAATCAAACGCAGTCTTTTGGCTTTTTCAAGAACAGAAACAAACAATTTCCCAATTGATGAATTAATCATCGAAACCGCAAGACATATCTATACTCCAGAATATATTGCTTTGACGAAAGATTTTTATTTGAAGATGTAATTGAGAAAAAAATCAATTTATCAAAAATTAACTCTATTTTTCATACACGGTTAAATTGCTTTATGTAAATTTATAGATACTTAATAACATTAGATGCTTATTAGATTTCATAAAAGCCGTAATCATGAAACCAGACTTATTTCAAGCCCCGGATTATTACAACCTTGACGAACTATTGACAGATGAACATAAATTGGTACGTGATGCCGCACGAGAATGGGTCAAACGTGAAGTTTCCCCTATTATCGAAGAATATGCTCAAAAAGCAGAATTTCCCAATCAAATCATCAAAGGATTAGCCGAAATAGGCGCTTTTGGCCCGTACATTCCCACCGAATATGGTGGTGCCGGATTAGACCAAATTTCATACGGTTTGATTATGCAGGAAATAGAACGAGGCGACTCTGGCGTCCGTTCAACTGCTTCCGTTCAGTCTTCGTTGGTGATGTATCCCATTTGGAAATATGGCAGCGAAGAGCAAAAATTAAAATTCTTACCCAAATTAGCCACTGGGGAATTAATGGGTTGCTTTGGACTAACAGAACCTAATCATGGCTCAGATCCCGGAAGTATGACCACCAACTTCAAAGACATGGGTGATTATTATTTACTAAACGGAGCTAAAATGTGGATTTCTAACGCTCCATTTGCTAACATTGCGATAGTATGGGCAAAAAACGAAGAAGGAAGAATACACGGACTGATTGTTGAACGCGGTATGGGAGGTTTTTCTACTCCTGAAACCCACAACAAATGGTCGCTTCGCGCATCGGCAACAGGAGAATTGATTTTTAATAATGTAAAAGTTCCAAAATCAAATCTTCTACCTAATAAATCAGGATTGAGTGCACCGCTGGGCTGCTTGGATTCGGCGCGTTATGGAATTGCCTGGGGAGCCATTGGCGCAGCCATGGATTGCTACGATACCGCTTTGCGTTATGCCAAAGAGAGAATCCAATTTGACAAACCCATTGCAGGAATGCAATTGCAACAGAAAAAATTAGCCGAAATGATTACCGAAATCACCAAAGCACAATTATTAACCTGGCGATTGGGAGTTTTAAAAAATGAAAATAAGGCAACTACAGCCCAAATTTCGATGGCAAAAAGAAACAATGTAAACATGGCTCTTAGCATCGCCCGTGAAGCGCGTCAGATTTTAGGAGCTATGGGAATTACAGGCGACTATTCGATTATGCGCCACATGATGAATCTCGAATCAGTAATTACTTACGAAGGAACTCATGATATTCATTTATTGATTACCGGAATGGATATCACCGGAATTTCGGCCTTTAAATAATAGCTTTTAAAACCTTTATTCAAAAAAATTCGTAAATACCATAAAAGGAATTTAGACATCGAATAAAATAAACACTTATTAAAGTATTGATAAAATTGATAACTAATTCTTTTGAAAAATAGCATCTTTTTTATCTTTACGTCAAATTATTTCACAATGAACATTCAGCATATCAACAACAGCATTAAAACCCAAAAAAGTGCATTATTAGAGCATTCACTTTACAACAAGGTAAAAACTATAGAAGATCTTCACATTTTCTTAGAAAACCATGTTTATGCCGTTTGGGATTTCATGTCTTTATTAAAAGCCTTACAAGCCCGATTAACCTGCACCACTACCCCTTGGTTTGCCACTAGCAACCCTGAAACAAGATATTTGATAAACGAAATTGTTCTGGCTGAAGAAACTGATTTAACACTGGACGGCAGACATCAAAGTCACTACGAAATGTACCTTGAAGCCATGGAAGCCTGTGGTGCCGACACTAACAAAATCAACACTTTTCTGTCCGAAATACAATCTTTACAAAACATATTTGTCGCTATTAAAAAAAGTGACTTACACCCCAATATCAAAGCGTTTCTGGACTTTACTTTTAGAGTTATAGAAGAAGGAAAACCCCATGAAATTGCCGCGGCATTCACTTTTGGAAGAGAAGATTTGATTCCGAGTATGTTTCATGCTATATTGAAAAATTTTCAGGAGCAATTCCCGGAAACCGATTTGAGCAAATTGATTTATTATTTCGAAAGACATATCGAATTAGATGCTGACGAACATGGGCCTATGGCTATGCAAATGATTACAGAGCTTTGCGAAAAAGACGCTCAAAAATGGGAAGAAGTTAAAGAAGTTTCCATTTTAGCACTCGAAAAAAGAATCGAGCTCTGGAATGCCATCGAAGAAATCATCACCATGAAAGTGGAAATGGCTTAAAAAAGCAATCCGGAATTAGATAAAAAACGTAACTACTATTAAAACTCAATTTCATACTCATGAGAACGACATTAAAAATAATAGTTACGTTTTTTACTTTTGTTATAAACACAAGCTGTAGCAATGAAAACTCAATTATGGAATCTGAAATAACACCACCGAAAACCGATTCTTCTCTACAACTCCCTACTCGACCGGAAACGATAAACTACTTAGCTCTTGGCGACAGTTACACCATTGGCCAAAGTGTATGTGAAACCTGCCGATTTCCTGAACAACTCAAACAGTCTTTAAAAAACAGTAATCTGCAAAACAATTTTTCTCTGGAAATAATTGCTCAGACAGGCTGGACAACAACTAATTTAATTTCGGCAATTGAGAACAAAAAACCAGATGCCAAATTTGATTTGGTTACCCTATTGATAGGTGTAAACAATCAATACCAAGGAGTAAATTTTAGCGTTTACGAAAAGGAATTCCCAGAATTAGTTGCTAAAGCCATTAGTCTTGTCAAAGGAAACAAAGCAAAACTGATAGTAGTTTCAATACCTGATTATGCTTATACTCCTTTTGGGCAAAGCTATGGAAACCCAACTATTATTTCAACAGAAATCGACAGTTACAACGCTTTTGCAAAATCCTATTGCGAAACCAATTCGATACTCTTCATCAACATCACCGATATTACTCGCCAAGGATTAAGCAACAGTAATTTAGTTGCCAGTGATGGTCTGCATCCATCAACCGATGCCTATACCTTATTTGTACAACGCCTGCTCCCGAAAGCAATTGCGATATTACAAAACTAAAAGCGAGAAATTAACCCTCTGGAGATGAGACTTCAAAATTTTAGCAATTACTAAATTAATTTTTCTATTTTGATTTCCATATAAACCCATCTAAAATATAGTGTGTAAACTGAGGTACCGTTAGTAACGGAACCAGCAAAAATTGCCAATTTGAAAAATCAAAATCATACCCTGAAAATTGTTCATTCCAAACAAAAATCTCCCAAACATATTCTTCAAAAAAAGCAATTGCGAACAAAAAAGCAATAAAAAAAAGTATTCCCTTAAGTCCTTTCACAGCATTTAAAACTCCTAAATCAACTTGTTGTTTTTTATTTATTTCATTAAGATAAATCAATGCAATATAGGGTATCCCGTGTGAAACAACGTTAAGTAATGTAAAAACCAAATCATTATTAAAATACACTATCCCAAAATACCACGACAGAAATGTCCCTATGATAATTGCATTTTTAGGAATATTAAAATAATGGGAGTTAATACTTTTATACGCCGTTCTTACAATATAAAAAACTACTATTATCCCATAAATCCAACCCAGAATCTCCAGCAACAATTGATTCTCAAAGCGAATAAAATCTTTCTCCGTGAACCAGTTAAATGCCCTAGGTGAAGATAAAAACCAATACAACATTGGATATCCTGTTGCAGTGTAAATAATTAAATTATCAATAGCTATGCTCCAATTTGTTTTCACTTCTTTCCGAGAATATAGACGCATAAAACCATATTGTTGTCGTATGAAGTGAAAAACTGCTATGTATGCCAAAACTGACCAAAAAAAGACATTTCCAAAACTGAATAGAATGATTCCAATAACAAAACAAACTATAGGCAGAGTAATTAATAATTTTCTTCTTTTTTTAAACTCTTCGGCAACGAAATAAGTTTTAAATAATGTGGCATAAACATGGGCAACATCAATAAAAACAATTAAAAAAAGCCAAGTATAAAAAGAATAATTAGCTTCAATATCTTTCAACGTTTCATGAAATAAAAAAACAATAGCCACCACAACAAATGAAGGTGCTAGAATAAAAAAACCATCTGTTTGAGGTTTATCAATCCAAGGTTGAACCATCTATAATTTGATTTACAATATTAATTCCCTGATGAAAAGCTTCTTCAAAAATTGAAATCCCGGACAAATCGGAATGTGCAAAGAAAATTTTGTTCTCGATATTTTGTGCGGCTTGTTTTTTAGCTTCACCAAAGATAAAACCAACCACAGGGCTAATCATTCCATGCCCTAAAAGATGAATATTTATTTCCTCGGTAACTTTTTCAATATCAGGATGGGCTATTTTCAAATCATCAAAAACTAATTGTTTCCAATACGTACTTTTTTTAGAATATAAATCCTTTCTACTTTTCCTTACATCTGCAGAAGAAAAACTATGGTAATAGGTAATTACTTTTTTAGACTGCACTTGTTGCAAAGATTGATGTTGGTCATAAACATAACCTAACCCCTTTGATCCATAAATAACATTATCCCAACACAAAGGAAAACTTTCATTATCTCTTAAATCAGAAACAACCAAAGTTGCCAAAAGCCACGGAGCATAATGAAAATTTTGCGCTAACGTTTTTCTACCCTTAATTATATATTGATTTACAAATTGTGGTGTAGCCATAATTACTTTATCGGCAATTATCTCTATTGTTCTCTTTTCTTCTGCATCAAAAACAGTAGTAACAACTTTCCCATCAGTAGTTTTCACTTCATAAACCAAATGATTTTTTAGCGTTTTATTTTCTGCATATTTTTGCAAATGATGGGCTAATCTGGCATTTCCTTCTGGCCAGGTAAGAACATTATCTTTAGCATCTTCTGTCGCGTCTTGCTTTCTTGCTGCGAAATAATGAATACCAGCCCAAGCAGACACATACTTAATTCCTAACCCAAAATCATCTCTACAACAATAATCTATATAATCAAATAATGGTTTAGAATTAAATCCCTCTTTCTCAAACCACTGTTCCATTGTAATAGTATCTAAAACTCGAATCGATTCTTCATTCGAAGACAATGCTAATGGAATATCAAAAAAATATTTCCCGTCAATTCCTTTTCCCGCACGAAAAGCATCCATTTTTAAAAAGAACTTTTTAAACTGGATATCATCCTCTAAAGAATTTCCTGTTTTAGGAACCAATCCTTCCTGCCAATTGTTCCTATAAAACAACCGTTCATCAGGTGCAAAAGTGAGCTGTAGTTCATCAAATTCAGGAAAGCCTTTTGAATCATAACCCAAAATTATTTTCTCTTCTTCAAGAAATTGAAGCAAAGTTACATCCTGCTTATTAGGCAACGGTAAATAATGCGCTCCCAATGGAAATTTAGAATATTTATTCTCCCCATTGGAAGAATTTCCTCCGAGATGATTTTCTAATTCTATCAACAAAAAATCATCAATTCCTTTTTTAGAAAATTGACGTGCAGCGCTCAAACCTGAAATTCCTCCACCTACAATTAAATAAGGAATATGAATTTGACTTGTCGGTTTTGGAAAATTTTTAACCCGTAACCGATGTCCTAAAATATGATTAGTTCCCGACAAACGAATAAGCAAAGTGATTACTTTTTCCTGACACGCTTGAAAAAATGGAATCACGAGTAAGGAAGCTGCAATACTTTTCAGAAAGAAACGTCTTGAATGCTTATAATTTTCCCCACTCTTCATCGAAATAACGTACTAGAATTTGATTGTCCAAACGATTAATTTCAATGTTTTTTGAAATCATATCCTTAGAAAAATAATTGAATTTATCAAACTGATAATTATAAAAACGTAACCCTTGAACTTCTCTGTTTACTTTATTAAAATTAGTTTCAAAACCATTCATAGCAATAGAGAAACCCCATTCTCCGAAAGATGGAACATAGGCGTGATAAGCATCGACTTGAGGAAAAATTTCCATTAAAGTTTTGTTGATACACCAAAAAGATTTTGGTGCAAAATAAGGAGAAGTAGTCTGTACTACCACCACTGCATCTGGAGTAAGAAGTTGTTTTAAAGTATTATAAAAACTCAAAGAATATAATTTCCCTAAACTATAATTAGATGGATCAGGAAAATCGACAATTACTACATCAAACTTGATTTCAGTGTTTTTTGCCCAAACAAAAGCATCCTTATTATAAACTTTCACTTTAGGATTATTGAGTGAATTACGATTAAAATCAGTTAAAATGGTATTCGTTTTAAACAACTGCGTCATTCCTTCATCCAAATCCACAAGAATAACATTTTTCACATCATTGTATTTTAATATCTCCCGAACAGCTAAACCATCTCCTCCACCAAGAACTAATACATTATCGACTTTCTTTGCCATTGACATTGCAGGATGCACTAACGCTTCGTGATAACGATATTCATCCAAAGAACTGAATTGAAGGTTATTATTCAGATACAACCGATAATCACTTTTATTGTGTGTTAAAACAATTCTTTGGTATGGAGTAGAATTGGAATAAATAACATTCTCGCCATACAACTTCCCTTCCGAATACGACAAAATAGTATTCGAAAATATAAAAACAACAAACAATAAAAGAAAAGCTGCAATTGCTTTAGTACGGAGCAAATAGACCTTCTTTAGCTCTGATTTTAACAAAAAGCATAGCACGATGGCTATACTTATATTAATCATACCAAAAAACAATGAAGTTCCCATAATCCCTAATTGAGGAACTAAAACCAAAGGAAACAATATAGAGGCCAATAAAGCCCCTATATAATCAAAGGTAAATACATTAGAAACCAAATCCCTAAACTGTACTTTATCTTTAAGAATATTCATTAATAACGGGATTTCCAATCCTACCAAACAGCCCGTTACAAAAACCAACAAGTAAAGAATAAACTGAAAAGAATACACACTTTCAAACAACAGAAAAAGCACTACTGAACTCAGCCCTCCAATCAAACCTACCAAAACTTCAATTTCAACAAAAGTGTTGAGCATATTCTTTGTCAGAAATTTTGAAAAATAAGACCCCACTCCCATCGAAAAAAGATACACTCCAATGATGAATGAAAATTGTTTTACGGAATCCCCAAGAAGATAACTGGCTAAAGTACCTGCTACCAATTCATAAACTAATCCACATGTTGCAATAGTAAATACCGCAAAAAGAAGTAAATATTCAAATCTTAAAAACTTCTTACCCATGTATAGCTGCACTAATAATCATTGAAATCCCAATAATAAAGGCAGCAAAAACAATGGCTACAGCAATATTATTCTTTTGAGTCACTTCTTTCCATGTATTTTCAGGAGTAAGTTTTTCAATGATAAAATAAGCAACTAATAAAATAATGATTCCCAAAAAAGAGAAAATAAGCGAATTTAAAATTGGTTTTGACGCGATAAAATCCATGTTATGTAAGTTTATATTATTTATTTATGATAAAAATGATTCACACCTCCGCGATAAGACCCAGTCGGTCTATAACTTTCGGTAGTTTCGCAGTCACACAACTGACTCCCTGATGTATTGTAATACAAGAACAAAACATAAAACAACAAACCTACTCCAAGAGAAAGATAATTGTTTTTAAAAAAATCTATTAGTTTATCCATAATCTATTCGTTATTATATGGTGAATAACTACTATCACTCCATCTTTTTATTTCAAAATTTTTCTCAAAATAGTAAACCACTATTAAAAAACCGATCATAATTATAGAAATTAGCCAAACATTCCTTGATGATGGAGCACTCCAAGTGGCTTTAACCTGAACAAAACTACTCGATCTGTCTTCTACTGCTTTAGATGGCGTTATGGTTAAATGGTATTTACCTGCAGGCACTCCACATAAATTAAAGTTTTCGGAATTAGAACCTTCTGCCCAATTTTCTCCATCTGTGTAACCGTGATAATATTCAATATCCTTGCTCGCATATATTTCTTCTCCATTATTTTCATTAACCAAAGCCACTTGAACATTTGCCCAGGAATTATCAACTGGCGAGTATAATGAAATCGAAAGCGGAGCAGCACTGCCCTTTAAAACGAAACTTGGACTCACAAAATCTTTAACCCCATAATGATCAAAAGGTATTTGTGTATCCAGGACATCGGTCTTTATTCGGTCTTTATTTAAATACCAATTTGAAATTAAAATCAGTAATGCAACAGTACATAAAATAATGGCTAAATCCCTTAAATTAAACAAAAATGGCTGTACCAAACCAACACCTCTTTTTGTTGGTAAAATGCTCGTTTGAAAAGCTTTCTTAATAGCTCTTTTAGAAATATGTTTTCCTAAAAAAACAGTTTGTTGCTTGCCTAATTTTTCAAAAGAAAGTAATAGTGGAGGATTTATATACTCTATCAGCTCGGATTTTTCAAAAATATCAAAATCAAAAAAACCTCTGGCGGCTAATAATTTAGGATAACAATAATCATAACAGTCGAAGGTAATATCATTGTATTCAACAGTTGCCGGATGATTGCCAACATTTTCAGCTAACGTTATTTCTTCTAAAACAATCCAATGTCCATCTGCCTCAGACAAATACAAATAATCCTCTTTGCTTTGCAAAATGTATTCTGTCCATTCAAAACCTTGATTGTCTTTTACAAGAATTCCGGTTATTATGTAGTTTTTATCATTAAAAACACCTTCTTGCCCTACCTCTAATTTTTCATCAAAAGAATAGGGTCTGAATTGATCTTTGACCTTAAACCCATCTTGGTTTTTATAAACAAAAACACAATTGGTACAAGCATAAGTATTTACTTCAAAATTTAAATCAATTTGAGTAGTATGTTTGCAATTAATACAGCTAACTTCCATAAACATTACCTGTTAATTTCAAAATCTTTCAAAACAGTTCCTTCAAAATAGGATATATACTGCTCTGTAACATCTTTTACTTTTTGAGTATTATCCTGAAGATAATTACACAAATAAACATCCAAAGTTAACTGATTGAATTCTGGCCAAGTGTGAATACAAATATGTGATTCTTTTAAACAAACTGAAATAGTAAAGCTACTATTATCAAAATCATGCACAATAACACCTACTTGTTCTAATCCGTATCTATTCAAAATTTTATTTGTAACAGCTATATATCCTTTGCTGTCGGTAAGTTTTTGAATATTATCAACCTGAAGAGTAACTAGCTTATGTAAACCTGGGGAATACGAATTTGAATTCATTTAAAAACATCAATTGATTTACTTAAAAGGTTACGAATGTATGGCATTTATATTACAAAAAAAAATGTCCCAATTATTTGGGACATTTTTTTTATATAAGAATCATTTATTAACTCTCAGGAGCTAATTCTAACTCAAGACCTTCTAAGTCAACTGTGATTGGAATTTGGCAACCCAAACGACTATTTGACTTCACATAGAAAGCTTCAGAAAGCATTGCTTCTTCATCTTCTCCCATTTCAGGCAAACTTACATCATTTAAAACATAACACTGACAAGAAGCACACATGGCCATTCCTCCACAGGTTCCCTCTACAGGCAATTCATAAGCCTTACAAAGTTCCATGATATTCATAGCCATATCCGTAGGAGCCTGTAATTCGTGAACAACTCCTTCTCTATCTTTAATTTTTATTAATACATCCATTTTTCACTATTTGGAATTGATTGATTTTAAGAATATAACAGTTTAAGCAAATAATCCAAGACTAAATTAGCCTTACAAGATATTTACAACAGTTTCTATTTGCGGAGCAAACTTTTTAATAGTAGTCTCAACACCCGCTTTAAGCGTCATTTGATTCACACTACAATTAGTACAAGCACCTTCAAGACGCACTTTTACATGCTTATCTTCTTCAATAGAGATAAGGGTAATATTACCACCATCTGACTCTAAAAAAGGTCTGATTTCGTCAAGTGCTTTTTGAACTTCGATTGTTAATTCTTCTGTTGTCATTTTCTTTTATTAAATTATTTTTTTACTGCTGAACAACCAGCCATAGTAGTAATTTTTATTGCTTCGGTAGCAGGTAAATTTTCGTTTCGGCTTACCGTTTCTTCAACTACTTTACGTGTAATATTTTCAAAAACAGTTTCAATTACTGAACCTGTTTGCATAGCTGCCGGACGACCGTAATCTCCCGCTTCACGAATAGATTGAACAATTGGTACTTCACCTAAAAATGGTACTGCTAAATCTGCTGCAAGATTTTTTGCTCCTTCCTGACCAAAGATATAATACTTATTGTTAGGCAATTCTTCAGGTGTGAAGTAAGCCATATTTTCTATAATTCCAAGTACAGGTACGTTAATCGCTTCTGACATGAACATAGAAACTCCTTTTTTAGCATCAGCCAAAGCCACAGCCTGAGGTGTACTCACTACAACTGCTCCGGTAACCGGAAGTGATTGCATGATTGACAAGTGGATATCGCCTGTTCCCGGAGGTAAATCGATTAACATAAAATCTAATTCTCCCCAATCGGCATCAAAAATCATCTGGTTTAAAGCTTTAGAAGCCATCGGCCCTCTCCAGATTACCGCCTGACTTGGCGAAGTAAAAAACCCGATTGAAAGCAATTTTATCTCATAACTCTCAATAGGTTTCATTTTTGATTTTCCGTCAACAAGAATCGAAATTGGTTTCTCGTTTTCTACATCAAACATAATTGGCATAGATGGACCATAGATATCGGCATCAAGAACACCAACACTGAATCCCATTTTAGCTAAACTAACTGCTAAGTTTGCTGTAACAGTAGATTTTCCTACTCCTCCTTTTCCAGAAGCTACAGCAATAATATTTTTAATTCCCGGAATTGATTTCCCTTTAATTTCAGGCTTCTCCGGAACTTCTACCTTAATATTTACCTTAACCTTAGCTTCGGCGTTCACTAAATCGTGAATTGTTTTTTTGATATCGTCCTCTGCACGTTTTTTTATGTGCATTGCCGGTGTACCCAAAACTAAATCAACCACCACCTCGTCGCCAAAAGTGATTACATTAGTAACAGCACCACTTTCTACCATATTTTTTCCTTCTCCCGCAACAGTGATTGTTTCTAGGGCTTTCAGAATTTCTTTTCTATCTAATTTCATTACTAAGTTTACTGTTTTTCAATTGCTAATCTCAGTCAAAACAAGTATTTATTTAAACTGATTTGAGATTGCAAAGATAAGAGATTAAGTTCTTAATTTAAAGGATTTAAATTGGATTTATTAATAGCCAAATTAGTTCTAACTATTAAGTACTTTACTGTGATTTTTATCATCAAAACAGACTAATCTTTATCTGCCGGATCCCAAAAGTATTTTTCAAAATCGACTATTTGGTTATCAACTACTTTCAAACCTTCACTTTCTAATAATTGCTGCATCAAATTAGTTCCGTCAAAATGAAATTTACCTGTAAGCAAACCTTTTCTATTAACAACTCTGTGTGCAGGAACATCTTCCATTGCATGCGATGCATTCATAGCCCAACCCACCATTCTTGCCGAGCGGGCAGAACCTAGAAATTTTGCTATAGCACCATAAGAAGTTACTCTTCCATATGGAATTTGCTTAGCCACCTCATAAACTCGCTCAAAAAAATTAGTCTGATTTGAATCCATTATAATTTATTTTTTCATATTCCTGCGGAATCACTCCTGTAACTTCTTTAAAACTAATCAAAAAAGGATCATAGGAAGAAAAACCCGCTTTTTTAGATAATGATTGCAATGTTTTTGATTGTAAATAACCCTCATCTATCAAATCAATAGAATCATAAATTTGAACAATTCTCTTAAATTCTACAAAACTAACATTGGCATGATACTTAAAAATATAAATCAAATGGCTCTTAGGAATATCTAATTTAACCGCAAAATCACTTAAAGAAACTGATGGAGTTCTAAAATATAATTGCTTCAAAGCCATTCGCTCCATTTCCTGAAGATAGATCAATAATTTTGTCTCGACAATATACTTAAGTTTCAAATCCTCAGTATCAACCGAAACAGGCTTAGACAAAATCCAAAAATCATCAAAAACTAAGGCTAATTTTACCTTAACATCCCTTTTTACAGCCAAATGAAGCAAGTTTTCGTCAGTCAATAAAATTTTGAAAAACAAAACACTAGCTACTACAGCTGTAATCCACAAACAGGTTTCCCCATCCGAATAAGTCGCAACCCACAAATCAAAGAAAAGTGTAATTACTAAACGCAATATTATTAATACACAAACAACGAAAAAAAAGAATGCCCAATTTCGAATCAGCAACTCCTGTTGATTATCGCTACTACCTTGCAGTTCCTGTGTCCAAAATTTATCTTTCAGTACTACATAGCTTAAAAACAAATAGAACAATGCAATTCCTGCAAACAAAAAATAATAATACAACACTAAAAAAGGAGCGTATTCACGAATCCAAAAAATCGAACAACCAAATAATAACGGCACTACAAAATGAAATAAATCAACATGAGATGGTTTTTTTTTATCCTCTATTAAATTTTTGAAATACAAATAAATACAAGGAAAAACAGCACAACCGAAAGACCTGAAAAACATCCCAATATTTTCATCAATTGGAAAAGGAATCAAAATATGAATTCCGTTAAAGAAAAACCGAAATGAGGCGGCTAAAAGTAAAATTAAAAGATAAATATTCACCTTTCTGTTCCATTGATATTGCGCAGCCACAACAGTAAAAGTCAGAAAACCCAACAATCCTGTTACAAAAAACACAAGACTTAAAAACATACTTGACTACAATTTACTTAGGATAAAAAAATAAAGATATACAATTATCCAACTTTCTTATCAATCGCAAAAAAAACATTCGACATATAACCTAAAAAAAGGATGATTTGGAATTATTTACATTATTTTCAATACGTAAAATACTGCAAAACAATTCAATTGAATGATATAACAAACTAATTATCCCAAATAATATTCCAGGATATTAATTAAAGTAATCACCGAAACCAATCCGGTAATACCTCCAATAATTGTATTCATATTTTTAAGAATGAAATCGGCTTTCTTTTCTATTTTTTTAAAAAAACCAATATAAAAATAAAACACAAGTAAAGAACCTAAAACAGCTCCACTCACAAAAATTGAGACAGAAGTAAAATCGAAAGAAAAAATAGCATAAGACGACAACCAAATGCTTACAAAAACATAATAAGGAATAGGAAAAAAATTGAGTCCCGAAAGCAGCATTCCCATAAAAAAACGCTTCTTTTGACTGTGTTTCTTAATTTTGGGCTGTTTTAATTTTGGCTGCTTAGCAATCCACAAAAAATAAACCGTTAAAACGGTAAAAATCACAAAGCCTACTTCACGCAACAACAAGATAATATCAGGTCGGGCATTAATAATTCGGGCAAATAAAACCGCAATATAGACCTGACAAAAAATAACCAATACCGCACCTAAAACAAACCAAAAAGCATTGCGTTTTCCCTCCTTCATACTCACTTTGGCCGCTGTCATATTAAGCAAACCAGGAGGAGTAATTCCTATGAAAGCCGAAATAAAACCAGAAAAAAGGGAGATAATTAAGTTCATAGGAAAGTTTATAAAAGGTTTTGAAATTCCCGAGAACTACTCTTTAATTTTAAACCGAATGTACGTGATTGCTTTATTAATTTCTAAATATTGTTTCTCATAAAAAGTTTGAAAAGCAGTCACTTCCTCAGGACTTCCCTCGTTTACATAAACATTATGATTAGCATACAATACCTCATGTCCTTCACCATGAAGCAATCCTAAAGTATAACCGTGCATGAATTCACTATCGGTTTTAAGATTGACTACACCATCTTTTTTAAGGATTTTTTTATACAACTGCAAAAACTCAGAATTAGTCATTCTATGTTTGGTACGTTTGTATTTTATTTGAGGATCCGGAAAAGTAATCCAGATTTCATCTACTTCGTTTTCGGCAAAAATATGATTAATCAATTCGATTTGAGTACGAACAAAAGCAACATTATGCAAGCCTGTTTCTACAGCAGTTTTAGCACCACGCCAAAAACGCGCTCCTTTGATATCAATTCCGATAAAGTTTTTATTAGGGTATCTCTCGGCTAAACCAACAGAATATTCGCCTTTTCCACAACCTAATTCTAACACTACAGGATTATCATTTTTAAAGAAATCAGTATTCCATTTCCCTCTTAAAGGAAACAAATTACCTACTACTTCTTCTCTTGTTGGCTGAAAAACGTTATTAAATGTCTCGTTCTCCTTAAATCGCTTTAATTTATTTTTACTTCCCACTGTTTTTTAAATATTTGCGCAAAATTAATCAAATAAATAAGACCTCGGGCAAGCTTTTACAAAATAAAAACTTGCCCGAGCCTATAAACTGAACTTAGAAACAACCTAATCAGCGCACTCAATAGGAAATAAGGTTTCATCATGTTGTGATAAATCCAATCCCATACTTTCTGATTCTTCCGAAACACGCATTGGAATAATCTTATCGGTAATTTTAAACAACAAATAAGCTCCAAAGAAAGTATAAATAGAAACCAGCATCAAGGCCGTCATGTGATGTCCAAAAACTCCCCAGCCACCGTGCAACAAACTGGCATCTTCACCATGAGCAAAAATAGCCGTCAAAATCATTCCCATAATTCCGCCTACACCATGACAGGCAAAAACATCCAAGGTATCATCAATTCCTTTTAAATATTTAGAATACACCACATTATTAGAAACCAAAGCAGCAATAAAACCAAAGAACATACTCTCCGGAACCGTTACATAACCAGCTGCCGGCGTAATAGATACCAATCCTACCACTGCCCCGATACAAGCACCAAGAGCTGAAACTTTTCTTCCATTGATTCTGTCAAAAAATATCCAGGTCAACATAGCTGCTGCCGAAGCTGTAGTGGTTGTTCCAAAAGCCATGGCTGCAACACCATTAGCCTCCATGGAAGATCCCGCATTAAAACCAATCCAACCAAACCAAAGCATTCCTGTTCCCAATAAAACAAAAGGAATATTCGTTGGCACATGATTATTATTTTTTCTTTTTCCTAAAACCAAAACTCCTGCTAAAGCTGCAAATCCTGCACTCATGTGTACTACAGTTCCTCCTGCAAAATCCTTAACACCAAAGAAAGAGCCTAAAATCCCAGTAGGATACCAAACCGCATGACACAAAGGAGAATAAATAAAAATGCTAAACAAACAGATAAAAAGCAGATACGAAATAAAACGAACGCGCTCAGCAAACGAACCCGTAATGATAGCCGGAGCAATAACGGCAAACTTCATTTGGAACAAAGCAAAAAGCATAAACGGAACTGTTTTAGCAATAGCTTTATGAGGCAAAACCCCCACAAAATCCATAAAAGTAAAAGTAGCCGGATTACCTACAAAACTGTAAAAACCGTCTCCTATCTGAACGCCAAGGGGTTCTCCAAAAGCCAGACTAAATCCAACCACAACCCATATTAATGTAACAACTCCCATACAGATAAAGCTTTGCAACATCGTAGAAATTACGTTTTTCTTCCCTACCATTCCACCATAAAAGAAAGCCAAACCCGGTGTCATAATCAACACCAAACAACAGGAGGTAAGCATCCAGGCAACATCAGCAGCAACAATTTGGTCAGTTGTTCCAAATTGTGAATGAACAGCTTTAGGTTCTAAAGGCACTTCCCAAAAAAGTCCTGAAATACAAACAATACTAATAATTACAAAAGAAATGATCCAACGTTTCTCGATTTTCATATTTTTTTAGCTTTAACCCATTAAAATTCGGGGCAAATTTAAAAATAATTTATATTTATAACATCCATACCCCTAAAATAAGTAAGTCCGTAACAAATAACCTTATTTTAACATAGCAGAGACAATTTTGTTTAAAAAAATTATCAATTTTAAAGATTTTCAATCTTTTCAATGAGAAAAATATTTTTCCGTTTTTTAGAAAAATCAAACAAAAAAGATTTCTAACTCTAAAATTTGAAAAAAAAGTTGTAATTTTTCATAAAACAAGAACTCTTTATTCTGTTTTGCATCACAGTATTAACCTAAAAAGTTGCTACATGAAAAAAATAGTTTTCAATTTTTCAATTATTACACTGCTTGTTTTCTCCACATTGTTATCCTGTAAAAACGCAAAGGAACAAAATGAAAACATCCAGCCTCTTGCTGTAATTGAGGAACACGAGACTACTTTTGACAGCACGGCTATTAACGATTTCTTTGAAACCTATCCCAAACTAAAAGAATACCAACCGGAGGTAAAAAAACTCTATCAAAAACACCAATACCATTACATTTGGTTTGATAAAAATGGCATCAACGAATTTGCCAACCTTTTATACGACAAAACCAACAATCTGGAAGAAGAAGGCGTTGCCATCAATGTACCTTATAAAGCCAAATTTGATGGAATTCACAACAGCTTAAATGGAAACTCAAAACCCAATATTGAAACCGAACTGTTGCATTCTTCGCTGTATTTTTTCTATGTAATGAATGTTTACCATGGTCTGGATACCGATAAATCAAAAGAGGCCGAATGGTATATCCCCCGAAAAAAGCAATCTTACATTAACTATCTGGATTCGCTGTTAACCAATCCTACTTTAATCAATAAGGACGAAAAAAATCTAATCGGTCAATATTCTTTGCTTAAAAAAGCCCTTCATAAATACCGCCAAATAGAAAAAAAAGGCGGCTGGAACTCAATTACAATTGACACTGCGGTTGCTTCATACAAAATTGGCGATAGTGCTGCAATTATTGCCGACATTAGAAAACGACTATTTCTCTCCGAAGACCTTAAATCCAATTCGGGAAGTCCTGTTTATGATACGGAATTATCTAAGGGCATTTTAAATTACAAACTAAGACGAGGCTATCTGACCAACAATATTATTTCAAAAGAATTGATTCAGGATTTAAACATTCCCATCAGCGAACGTATTAAAACCATCATGATTAATATGGAACGCTGCAGATGGGTTTCGAGCGATATTCCAAAATCCAAAGAATTAATTGCTATTAATATCCCTTCTTTTCAATTGTCGTATTTTAAGAATCAGGAGGTGGTTTTGCGTTCAAAAGTTGTGGTGGGCAAAATCCTGAACAAAACTGTTATTTTTAGTGCTCCAATGAAATACATCGTTTTTAGTCCGTACTGGAATGTACCTACGAGTATTAAAAAAAACGAAATTCTTCCGGCCATAGCTAAAAACCCCAATTATTTAGCCGAACACAACATGGAATGGAACGGCAACAACATCAGACAAAAACCGGGCTCTAAAAACTCTCTGGGATTGATTAAATTTTTATTCCCCAATTCGAATGATATTTACCTGCATGACACGCCTTCTAAAAATCTTTTTGAAAAAGAAACCAGAGCCTTTAGTCATGGTTGTATTCGTGTGGCAAAGCCAAAAGAATTAGCTATCGAAATCCTAAAAGACAACCCCGAATGGACACCTGAAAAAATTGATTCGGCAATGCACAGCGGCAAAGAAAGCTGGCTCACCTTAAAAGAAAAAATCCCTGTATATATTGGCTATTTCACCGCCTGGGTTGATAATGACGGAACGATTCATTTTTACAATGACATTTATAAAAGAGATGAATTACTGGCTTCGATGTTGTTTGATAAATGATTTCATATTTCAGCATAAAAAAAGACAGCTACTTTTAGAGTAACCGTCTTTTGTATTTTATCTTAAATCGTTTTTTAATGTACTTTTTGTTTTTCAAAGGTAGTTTCGAGCGTTTTTTTGATTTTTACAAGTGCCCCTCTAAATGCTTTCTCAACACTATCGGCATGTTCTGTAACTACAACAGGCTGAAGTTTTGCAGGACGCACTTCAATTAAACAACGTTTATCGTTTACTCCAAATTTGGCACTGTTCTCATCGCCAAAATGCACTTCGATACGAGTGATTTTTTCTTCAAAACGGGCTAATGCTGTTTCTAATTCGCTAGCAAAATAAGCTTCTGCTCTCTCGTGACCTTCTACGTTTTTGTCTGTATTAAATTGGATTTTCATAGTCTGTTTTATTTATAATTATTTCTCCTAAATTAACCAACCACAATCTAAAAAACGAATGAATTAATAAAACATTATGATTCTTTTTTACAAGAAAAAGCACTCACTCTACTCCTAATATTATTTAGACAATGGAGTAATTCCCATATTAAACAAAGTAAAAGCCTGAATATCGACATTTTCCTGTATGGTTGCTGTGACTGATTTTCCGGCACCATGACCGGCTTTTACATCGATACGGATTAAAACAGGATTTTCTCCGGATTGTTTGGCTTGCAATTCGGAAGCAAATTTAAAACTATGTGCCGGTACTACTCTATCGTCATGATCAGCTGTAGTAACAAGCGTTGCGGGATATTGCACTCCTTCTTTTATATTGTGCAAAGGCGAATAGCCTTTGAGATAATCAAACATTGCTGCGCTATCCTGAGCCGTTCCGTAATCGTAAGCCCAACCGGCACCTGCGGTAAAAGTATGGTAACGCAACATATCCAAAACACCCACAGCCGGCAAAGCCACCTTAGCCAAATCCGGACGTTGGGTCATTACAGCACCTACCAGCAAACCGCCATTAGATCCTCCACGTAGCGCCAAAAAATTAGAAGACGTATATTTTTCGGCAATTAAATATTCGGCTGCGGCAATGAAATCATCAAACACATTTTGTTTTCGCATTTGCGTTCCTGCATCGTGCCATTCTTTTCCGTATTCGCCACCGCCACGCAAATTAGGCACGGCAAATACACCTCCGTTTTCCATCCACACTGCATTAGAAATACTAAAACTTGGCGTTAAACTAATATTGAATCCGCCGTAACCGTATAAAATAGTTGGATTTTTGCCATCAAGTTTCAATCCTTTTTTATGGGTAATCAGCATCGGAATCCGGGTTCCGTCTTTCGAAGTGTAGAATATTTGTTTCGATTCATAATCTTCTGTTTTAAATTGGGCTTTCGATTTTTGATACAGCATTGATTTCCCGGAATTCGGTTCTAATGCAAAAATAGTTGCCGGAGTAATATAATTGGTAAACGAATAATACACCATTTTGTCTTTCTTCTTGCCACTAAAACCATCCGCTGTCCCCGGTCCTGACAACTCAATTTCACGCAAAAATTTCCCTGAATAATCGTATTGCTTTACCACAGAAACCGCATCTTTCATATAATGGGCAAAAATATAACCGCTACAAGTTGTTGGTTGTAAAACCTGAGTCGTTTCGGGAATTAAATCTTTCCAGTTTTCGGGTGTTGGATTAGTAACATCTACCGTTACAATTCGCTTGTTGGGCGCATTCCTGTCGGTTACAATCAATAACTTCATTCCCTCATTATCGATAACGGTATTGTCGCTATTAAAATCGGAAACAATAGTCACAATAGGACTTTCTGGTTTTGACAAATCCTGAATGTATAATTCATTTCCATAAGTCGAAGTTGCCGCCGTGATTACCAAAAACCGATTATCTTCGGTAACACTTCCACCTACATACCTTCTTTTTTGGCTTTCGCCAAAGATAACCTTGTCTTCTTTTTGAGCAGTTCCCAGTTTATGAAAGTACAATTTATGTTGGTCGGTTTTAGCCGATAATTCGCTGCCTTTGGGCTTTTCATAACTCGAATAATAAAAGCCTTCATTACCATTCCAGGACAAGCCGCTGAATTTAACGTCAACCAGAGTATCTCCTAAAACCTGCATAGACAAAGCATCTAAAATGATCACCTTTCGCCAATCGCTGCCACCTTCGGAAATGGAATAGGCCAATTTTGAACCATCTTTAGAAAAAGCAAATTCTCCCAAAGAAGTGGTTCCTTCTTTAGAAAAAGTATTCGGATCTAAGAAAACGGTTTCTTTACCTGCGTTGTCTTTTCGGTATAAAACCGATTGATTTTGCAGCCCGTTATTTTTGAAATAATAAGTAAAATCTCCTTCGATAAAAGGCTCACTGATTTTTTCATAATTCCACAATTTTTCCAGTCTTTCTTTCAATTGATTTCGAAACGGGATTTGGTCTAAATAGGCATTGGTTACTTTATTTTGGGCAATTACCCAATGAGTTGTCTCAGCCGAACGGTCATCTTCAAGCCAGCGATAGGGATCTTTGACTTTGGTTCCAAAATAATCATCTACCGTTGCGTCTTTTCTGGTTTCCGGATATTGAATAGGCTTTGATTTTTGGGCAAATGATGTCATTATGGAGCTGATAATGGTGGTTATAATAATTGTTTTTCGCATAGTATTCTCACTATTGATTCAAACAAAAATAGGGATAAAAACACCGCAGATTCACAGATTAAAAATTTTAATTTGCGAATTTGCGGTAAATATTTTTTGCGGTAAAAAAACGTTTTACAAATTAAAATTCATTCCCAAGACAATATTTCGTCCAATATTAGGAATCCCATCGGTTTTTAATCTGGAAAGGTGGGCAATGTATTTTTTATCAAATAAGTTATTCCCGTTTAAACTAACATTCAACGCGGTTTTATTCCATTTTATTTTTCCTCCAAAACCTAAATTCACCAAAGTATAGCCGTTTGAACTAGTTTCAAAACCACTCACATTATCCTGATTGAAAGTAGTATTAACATTCAAACTGGCAAATCCTTCTTCGAACCAGTTTTTAATTTTGAATTCGGTTCTGATGGTATTATTCCAATTGTTAGCCGGAATTAAAGGCAAATAATCGCCGTTATCTTTTTTTCCGGTAACGGTTTCAAAGCTGGTTTCGTAATGCAACCAATCCAACGGATGCGGATGAAAATGCAATCCTACTTCGCCTCCATACAATCTGGCATTATCCTGAACATAGGCAAAAACATCACTGTCATCCATAATTTCACCCGTAGGCGAAGTATAAATATAATTATTAATGTGATTGTAAAATCCGTTTACAAAAAACTCAAAATGTGTATTTCCGTACTCTAAATTAATATCCGTTTGTACATTTTGTTCCGTTTTCAAATTAGCATTTCCTATCTCGTAACGATTCGTTCCATGATGCACCCCATTAGAAGTCAACTCGGCCAAATTAGGAGCTCTGAAACCCGAAGCTACATTCATGCGTAGCACCAAGGTTTCTGAAAGATTTGTTTTGTATCCTAATGAAGCATTAATACTGTTGAAAGATCGACTCAAAGCATCAATATCTCCTCCATGATGTTCGTGTTCTTCATGCTCTTCCTCAGTTTCTTCATGATGTTCTTCCTCTCCGGCTTCATGTGCCAGGGAATTCAAATTACGATTATCAAAACGCAATCCTGCCTGCAAAACACTTGTTCCCCATTCATAATTCACTGTTCCAAAAACACCAAAATCATTCGTAGTCGCATCCGGAATCAAATATTCTTCACCCGAATTTTTATTGGTTTGGTGCATTCCCTGAACTCCTAAAACAGCCTCAAACTGTCCCATTTTAGGCAAATGGTATTTAGCATTATAATTGTACGTATTCAATAGCATATCCAAAGAAGCCTCATTGCCATCTTCAAATTCCATACGATTATTAGAAATATAACCTAAATCGACATCTAATTTTGAATGCCCAAAATAAATCACATTATTCAAACTCAACAAATGATTATCCACTTCCTGACGAGGAGATTCAGGATCTTTACTGTAAGTTTGTTCAGCCAGACCTTCCTCGGGAATACCTAAATCCAATTTGTTAAAATTGTATCGAACAACAGTAGAAAATTTGCTGTTATTATATCCAATTCCGGTTTTAAAATCGGTTTCATTGTAGCGACTGTTAGTCACCCGATCTCCTTGTCCAATTTTATAATCCGAATGCGTATTGTAAGTTCCTCTGGCTAAAAACTTCCAATTATCCGTTGATGTTTTCACTCCCATGGAAGCATTACTTCCCAGCGTATTACTGAAATATTTTTGGTTAAAATTAGCCTTAAAAGTATGAGCGTCGGCAAATTTTTCAGGATTAAAATACAAAACTCCTCCCATTGCATCCGAACCATACAACAGCGAAGCCGGGCCTTTGATAACCTCAACACTTTCGACTCCGGCATCATTTAATCCCAAACCATGCTCTGCTCCAAACTGCTGATTTTCGATACGAACGCCTTGTGAATACACTAAAACCCGGTTGCCACTCAAACCACGAATCACAGGTTTACCTATTGAAGTTCCTGTAGCAATTTGTGAAACTCCGGGAATAGTTGCCAGTCCTTCTATTAAAGTCGAAGTTCCTTTTTGTTGTAAACTTTCAATGCTTTCGTGCTCCACTTTCATTACGTTTTGTGATTGCATTTTGTTAAAAGGAGTAGAAACAATCACCTCGTCTATCTCAAGAACCGCATTTTCCATGCGGATATTGACAACGGTGTTTTTAGTGAGTTTTTCTATCCATTGATTTACGGTCTTAAAACCCACATACGAAAAAACAATTCTAAAACTTCCGTTGGGTAAATTTTTAAAAGCGAATTTCCCATCGGCATCAGTAGTTGTTCCTTTGTGCAATTCCGGAATATAAACTGAAGCACCAATTATAGGCTGATTTGAAACATCAGTTACTGTTCCTGAAACTGCATTTTGAGCTTGCAGCATAGCCGAAAAACCCAAGAATAGGGCAATTATATATTTTTTCATGAAATGATTGTATTGTTTATTTCATCCCGTTTTAATTAAAACAGGAGAAAGTAAAATTAGAATTGACTTTAATTACAACATAAACCATTGTAATATTCTAAACCATTAAGTTTTTAAGTTTCATTAAGAATAAAATCTTAACTCCCTTAATTTCTTAATGGTGAAAACAAAAGATTTTCGCGGTAATTTTAAAAGTAATAGTATTAAACAATACTTTGAGGAGGTCCCCGGAGTGCATACAAACTCCCCGGAAAAAAAATAATCTCTTTTTGTTCTTTACTGAAAAAAGGGATTGCCCTAAAATCAGAAAAGAAATGGTAACTTATAAATTTAGGACAAAGACTGCTCCCAAATTCAAAATGACAAACAGCACATTGTTCAAATACCTTGTGCTGGTGGGTCAGTTCGGCTTTATTTTGTGTAGGATTGTGAACACAGAATTTATGCGAAAGTTGTTTTTCTAAATGCTCGTAACCGTGAAAAGACTGAAACAGTATCGAGAACAATACCGCCGCTGCCAGAGTAAAACTATATAGAAGCTGTTTTCTTTTCATCATTTGCAAAGTTAAGCGGTGGAAATAAAAAATCCTAATGAGTAAAACAAACATTAGCTTTTCAAAATAATTTGTAAAAAATATTTTGATATATTTGATTTTAAATATTACGGTGATTTTTTCTACACTTAATACTACAGTTTGCATTAATCTTAGCTCAAAATCAGAAAACAACATAATCTAAATCAAATGAATGTTTTAATTATTCCTTTTCTTTTAATATCTGGATATGTTGCGACAATTAGCAGATCAACACTAAAAGAAAGGTATAAGAAAAGAATAATATTATCAATTGTAAGTTTAATTTTTGGAATAGTATTGGAAATATTTTCTAAAGGAGATAGAAAATTTTCTTATTTCGTTTTTGGATTACTACCATTACTCTACGTTTTTTATTACGAAATACTTCGGATTATTTTCATGCCTCTCATAGGTAAATATCCATATTCACCATATAGGGAAAAAATTGGATCAAAAGTATTAGGTTCAGGTTACCCAAAAAACAGAAAAGTGACATTCACAGATTACATTTTTGGGATGACTCTAATCTTTCTTCCATTAGTTACGATAATTTTATTAGGCATTTTATTGAATCACTATTTTTAAACCCCGACCGCACTGATATTCACAAAAGTTAGCGTAGTCCCGAAGTTTCGGGAGTATTCAGTACCCGCAACAATGAGAAAAAAAAGCTTCTATTCCAGAAGTTTTTTTTGTTTTTAAGTATCGCCAGTATTAAACTAAGTTATATCCCGATAGCGCGGATTTGCAATCCTTGCCCACAAAGATGAGATTCCTCGTTCCTCGGAATGACAAGATTGCGCACTCTGATTACCTCTTAATCCTTTCTTTTGACATTAACAATTTAACCCATAAAAAAAGCTTCTCAATCGAGAAGCTTTCCGTTTATAAAAAGTATTTAGTATTAAACTAATTTGTTAGCTACTAAATATTCAGCAATTTGAATAGTATTTGTAGCAGCTCCTTTTCTTAAGTTATCAGCAACAACCCACATGTTTAAAGTATTCGGTTGAGACTCATCTCTTCTTAAACGACCAACAAATACTTCGTTTTTACCCTGAGCAAAAAGAGGCATTGGGTATTCAAACTCTTTCAGGTTATCCTGAACAATTACTCCGTCAGTGCTTTCAAGAATGCTTCTTACTTCGTTGATGTCAAAATCATTTGAGAACTCTACATTGATTGCCTCAGAGTGTCCACCTACGATAGGCACACGAACAGCAGTAGCGGTAACTGCAATAGTATTATCACTTAAGATTTTTTTAGTCTCACGAACTAATTTCATCTCTTCTTTAGTGTATCCGTTATCTTCAAAAACATCACATTGAGGAATTGCATTACGGTGAATTTGGTATTTGTAAGCCATATCACCATCAATTCCAGCATATTCGTTCTCTAATTGTTTTACCGCTTTTACACCAGTTCCTGTAATAGATTGGTAAGTAGAAACGATAACTCTTTTTACATTATATTTTTTATGCAATGGAGCTAAAGCCAAAACCATCTGGATAGTAGAACAGTTTGGGTTAGCAATAATTTTGTCTTCTTTAGTCAATTGGTCAGCATTGATTTCCGGTACAATTAATTTTTTAGTTGGATCCATTCTCCAAGCCGAAGAGTTATCTACCACTGTAGTTCCTACTGCAGCGAATTTTGGTGCCCATTCTAATGAAGTGTCTCCACCCGCAGAGAATAAAGCAATTTCCGGTTTCATATCCACAGCAGTAGCTAATCCTACCACTTTATATGTTTTCCCTTGAAATTCCATTTCTTTACCTACTGAACGCTCAGAAGCTACAAGAATTAATTCGTCATTAGCAGTAACAAAATTTCTTTCTGCCAATACTTGTAACATTACTTCTCCAACCATTCCGGTTGCACCTACAACTGCAATTTTCATATGCTATATCTTTATTTTATTAAAATTCAAATTTTGAACTGCAAAAGTAATTAATATTCAAACGAAAACAAGCGCGTTCACAAAAAGTAACAAAAAGTTACAAATATAACATAAAAGAAAAACCATGCGCCGCGGCGCATGGTTTAGTTGAACATATAGTGAAGCGGTATTACTTTTTCAACAAGTCTCTGATTTGAGTAAGCAATTCTTCCTGAGTTGGCCCGGCTGGTGCAGCTGGCGCAGCCTCTTCTTTCTTTTTCATTTTCTCGGCAGCTCTTAAAACCACAAAGATAAAAAATGAAATAATCACGAAATTGATAATCGCCTGAACCAAATTACCATAAGTAATCACAGCAGCTCCTGCAGTTTTGGCAGCAGCCAAATCGGCATAACTATTTCCATCTAAAGAAATAAACTTAGTCGTAAAATCGATTCCACCGGTTAGCAAACCTACGATTGGCATGATAACATCATCAACGGCCGAACCCACAATTTTACCAAAAGCTCCACCAATTACTACGGCAGTAGCTAAACTCAACACATCGCCTTTCATTAAAGAGGCTTTAAAATCGCTAAAAAATCCCATATTTTAATATTTTTAAAAGATTAAACTTCTTTTTTGAATTTCTAAATTAACATTTTTTTTGACAAAAAAGTATTATTAGAATCAAAAAAAATATTCTTAACGATAAAAAACGCGCTTAACTCGTTGAGAAATACTCGTTAAGATTTCATACGGAATGGTATTTAATTTTTCGGCTATGAACGAAACACTAGGATTTTCACCAAAGATAATCACATCATCTCCTTCGGCGCAATCAATTTCGGTTACGTCCACCATCAACATATCCATGCAAACACTTCCTAAAATTGTAGCGTTTTGGTTTTTTATATTGACATAACCCACACCATTGCCCCAAAGTCTGGAAATTCCATCGGCATAACCAATAGGAATTGTGGCAACCTTAGTTTCTTTTTCGGCCATAAATCTTCGTCCATAACCTACACTATCTCCTGCCGGAATAATTCGAATTTGCGAAATAATAGATTTCAAAGTGCCTACATTCTCTAAATATTTTTGCTCATTGGCATCATTAGAAACCCCGTAAAGTCCAATGCCCAAACGCACCATATCAAATTGTGTATCCGGAAAATTACTGATTCCCGAAGTATTCAAAATATGACGAATGGGTTTAATCTCTAATTCGCTCATTATTTTAGTTGACAATCTATCGAACAACTGAATTTGTGAAAGCGCAAATTCATAATATTTCACATCATCGCTGGTAGCCATGTGCGACAGAATACTTTGAACTTTAACGGTCGAATTTCCTTTTAAAGTCGAAATCAACTCATCAATGGTATTTTCCTCAAAACCCAGACGGTGCATTCCCGTATCGAGTTTTATATGAATTGGGAAATGTTGCAGATTTTTTTGTTTTGCAATTTTAAGAAAGGCGTGCAATCCTTTCAAACTATAAATCTCAGGCTCCAAACGATGCTGAATAATGGCCGAAAAACTGGTGCTTTCAGGATTCAACACCATAATAGGCAATTTGATTCCGCCGTTTTTCAACGAAATTCCTTCATCGGCGAAAGCCACACCCAAATAATCCACTTTGTGATGTTCCAATAATTTGGCAATTTCGAGTCCGCCATTTCCATATCCAAAAGCTTTGACCATTACCATGATTTTCACTTTTGGATTCAACTTCGATTTAAAGAAATTCAGGTTGTAACTAATGGCATTCAGGTTAATTTCCAAAACCGTTTCATGTGTTTTCTCTTCTAACAAAGCCACGATTTCCTCAAACTGGAACGAACGCGCTCCTTTTATCAAAATGCTTTCATTGGAAAAATCCAGCTTTTCAAAATTCGAAATAAAATCGGCTGTAGTTTTGAATGTGATACAATTCGAAAATTGATCTTTAAACTCCGAAATGGTTTCACCAATCCCGATAACACGATTGATTTTGTTCGAAACAATTAACTGCGCCACTTTTGCATACAATTGCTCATTAGGGAAACCGCTTTGAAAAATATCCGAAAGAATTACCGTCTTCTTTTGAAATTGATTCTGACTTTCCAAAACATCCAAGGCAATCTTCAAAGACTGAAAATCCGAACTGTAACTATCATCAATAATACTGCAATTATTGATTCCGTTTTTTACTTCTAATCGCATTTCGACAGGAAAAAGCATTTCCATTCTCGACTGGATAACATCACTTTCATAATCAAAATACAACAACACCATCAAACTTGAAATGGCATTTTCAATCGAAGCCTTATCCACAAAAGGGATTTTTAACTGATAAGAGTTGTCTTTGTATTTATAAGACAATGTAGTTTCATGATTTCCAATCTCTTTGTGAAACACAAAAACATCGGCATTCTCCTCTTTAAAACTCCACGAAAAGGCTTTTGTATTAGGACTTATATACTTTTCAATCTGAGTGTTTTTTTGATAAATCAAAACGGCAGCATCTTGAAACAACAGCATTTTTTGCTGGATTTTTTCTTCCAAATCGGCAAAACCTTCGTCATGGGAAGAACCAATATTGGTCAAAACACCAATGTTAGGCTTTATAATTTTTTCCAGTTTATCCATTTCGGAAACGGTAGAAATTCCGGCTTCAAAAATCCCCAGATTGTGTTTCTCATTAATGGCAATTACTGACAACGGAACACCCACCTGTGAATTGTAACTTTTAGGACTTCGAATTACATTATAATCGGGACTCAACAGGAAATTAAGCCATTCCTTGACAATGGTTTTTCCATTGCTACCTGTTAAACCGATAATAGGAAAATGAAAAAGA
This sequence comes from Flavobacterium sp. GSA192, assembly GCF_006386525.1. Lineage (NCBI taxonomy): Bacteria > Pseudomonadati > Bacteroidota > Flavobacteriia > Flavobacteriales > Flavobacteriaceae > Flavobacterium > Flavobacterium sp. GSA192. Next base: position 248,716 of record NZ_VAHC01000004.1, read on the forward strand.
CTGCGGTAATAGGCAGCAAATTGCTGAAGCGCAACAAGCGTATTTTTAACCACTAAAAAGTTAGCCTGATCGTTACATTCTTCAGGAATATGAGTCACAACAAAATTTTGTACCCCGATGGCAATTAAATCCTTGATATAATGATGCGCATCATTATTAGGCCCAACCAAAGCAAAAAACAGTGTATGTTCGCTATTTTGCAAGGAGCGGCTATCAATGGATATATTATCTATTATTGCTTCGGGATGGTTTCCAAACCATTTTGCATCCAGAATTGGAATACTGTTTTTTATTATTATACTCATCGAATTGAAAAGAAATTAAGGCAAACTATGCTTCATCAAAAATAAGACTTCTTTTTAAATTGAAACCATACAGCGTGCGTTAAAAAAAGGGACTCAGCATAAATCTAATCACAATAGACAATGTCATTTTATAAGTTTCGTTATATTTGTGAGTCTAAGTTATTTTACAATGCCAAAAAGAATCCTTCCGTTTTTCTCTTATCTTTTTCATCCGGTATTTATACCGATATATGCAACCCTTTTTTATCTTTTTTCAAATCATTCTTATTTTATAAATAAAGAAAAATATTTGGTTTTACTTCAGGTAAGCATCATCACATTTGTAATTCCAATGCTGTTTTTTTTGCTGTTGCGATTAACCGGAAAAATCACTTCGGTTATGGTTCCTGAATTATCAGAGCGAAAATTCCCTTTAATCATTCAATGTTTTCTAATCATACTTTTGGTTCGAAAAAGCATCACTCTGGAACTTTATCCCGAACTGCATTTTTTTCTGCTAGCCGCCTTATTCAGCACTCTGATTGCATTGTCACTTTTGTTTTTTAACATAAAAGCAAGCTTGCACATGATGGGGATAAGTGCCTTAACTTTTTTTGTATTCGGTTTGAGCCTGCATCACCAAACTCCGAATACTATTCTAATAATTTTTCTGGTTTTAATGAATGGATTTGTAGCCTCATCAAGATTAATCATGAAAGCTCATACTCCCAAAGAGTTAATTATTGGAGTACTTTTAGGCAGTATTCCACAAATTCTTTTATTATTTGTATGGCTGGGCTATGGCTATAATATATAGAAAATAACACCTACTGTAACTGCATTCATGTCTATTTTTTGACCGTCAATTTTAGCCGATTTAAAAATAGGATTTAAACCATAATAAGCATACACGTTAAAGGTATTATAGCCCGCTGAGACGTACAATCCGTAGAGGAATTTGTTAAAATCGGCATTGTTAGTAATCACTACTCTGTCTTCACTGTTTTCAAGAACCGATTTACTATACGCCAAATAACTCAATTTCATTCCGCCGTAAATTCGCCAAAACTTATAACTCTCATACGTTGATGTTCTCCATCTGAATTCGATTGGCACATCAATCAACAACTGTGTGAATTTGTTTTTATCAAAAGCAGACGAACCTAAAATAGTATAAACAGCTTCCTTAGCCGTCCCGCTAATTCCGATATTTTGGTTGTAATTATTATAACTAAGTCCTAAACCAGATGCAAAAGCTACGGTTCTGTCTTTATTAATAGGCATATCTCTCAAAAAACCGCCCGAAATCCCAATGGAGAATTTTTGCTGAGAGGCAGCTTCCGGCATTTGTTTCAACGTATTGTATGTAAACCCAAAATAAAACTGATCTTCTCTGTACAAAGAATCTATTTTTACTACTTGTGTTTCTTTAGATTTTTTTTCTCCTTGCGCAAAAGCACTGAAAAATGGCAATAGTAGCAAAACACTAAAAAATAATTTTTCTCTAAACTGGTTTTGAAGTAGATTCATCGTTTGTTGTTTTCTTTTAAATTCCACCATTAACACTTTTATTTTTACCATTAAGAAATTAAGGTTCATTGAGTCTAAATTCCCTTAATTTCTTAACGGTAAAAATAGCTGTTTTAAAACATAACTGTTAAACTATTTAAACAAAAAAGGAGCAAAAAAAATTGCTCATTTCCTCAGTCTTTGAAAAAACAACAATCAGCCTCTTGAGAATCTCATATTTGAAATTTTTATTTGGTAAAATCATAGTAATCGATTGGGGTTGTTTTTAATTAATCAAACCAAATTCCTTCATCTATAAAAGCTAAACTGTATGATTTGCATTTTGGACAGAAGTTTTTACTTTTTTTAAAACATTTACCACCCCAATAATGATTTTCAATTTCCAAATCATCAGTAAACATACTTGGCTCGTAATACGGAATATATTTTTCATCCATTGTTTCAATTTCAATGGCACTGCTTTTGGAAAAAAAGTACAGAAATTTCTTTTTAACAATTACAGTTTTTTTATAAGCATATAGGTTGATTTGCTCAATTTCGTTAGATTCAGTATTCAAAGCTGGTGCGCCAAAATTAGTAAGATGACTTAACCTTCCTCCGCCAATTGCTATTGACTTTGTTTTGTAACCACAATTGGAACAAATTGGTAAAATTTTAAAGCCCATAACATCTATATTTTAAAAAATTTTAATTTTTCTATGAACAATAATTCCTTATGCTAATTCCTTATGCTAATTCCTTATTTTTAATTAAACTATCTGTTTCAATATAAAAAATGAAGAACTTTCTTGTCTTATATGAAGTTTGAAATTAAAGAGGCGAGTTTTTTCCATTACCCACAAGTTTTCCTTGTACAAGACCAATTTAAAATTAAACATAATACCCAAATAGCTTGTAGTATGTTGGCCAGTTATGTCATAAAAACTCCTTCGCCCTTGCATTGGAAGCATATCCCGTTCTGAACGTGTTTATAGCATTCTAATATTCTTTTCCCATTACATCTTGGACAAGGTTTCATATATTGATAAATTCTACCAACTTCATCATAGTATGGAATTAGTTGATTTATATGAACAATTTGATGACAAACATTACAAAGTGAGACATAATCGTCATCATCTTGATTCCAAATCTCATAATTTTTTCTATAACATTTATGATGAACGTGCAGTGCTTGGGAATTTTTAGAAAATTCTTCTTCGTTTTTTTTCTCAACAAACCAAATACCTTCCAAATCTATCGCTAGAGTTGATTTATGTTTTTCTAAAGCTTTAATCAAAGCTGAATTTGTTCCTGGAGAAATGAAAATATTATCTTTTAAATTATTTACTGTAGCCCCATTGTATGGGTATTTAATGAAGTTTTTAATTGCGAAATTAACTAAAATTGTATATTCTGTAGTTAAATTAATTTGATATTCTGCGAGTGATGTTTTGCATATAATTTCTTGTCCTGTATTTTTCACCAAACGGATTATTTTTGTATTTGAATCTTCATTAATGTATTCTATACCAAAATTGGTTTGAAAATTTGTTCCTAGTTTAAATGAGGTAGCGTTAAAATTTGAACTTGGACTTATTCCACAACGTTGGCAAGTATGTTTATCTCTAACCAAAATTTGATTTCTTTTAGTTCTCCATCTCTGATCGTTGAGTAATTCGTTATAGCTCATTTAATATATTTTTGATTCTGCGTTATAATTGCTACCAACTCTTTTATACACTCAGTTTTTCACTCACTTATTGTGCTTATCAATCGTTTTAATAGATATTGGCCTTACTGGTAACGAGGATTATTTTTTTCGCTAATATATAAATAAATCTTACAAAATTCCTACTTATATTATTTCTCTTAAGGTTTCAAATTAGACATTGCAAAAAAAAGGAGCAAAAAAATTGCTCCTTTTTAATACTATTTAATTTTGATTTCCTCTGATTCCTCTTTCAAGACCTCTTAATTCGGCTAAACCTCTTAATCGACCGATAGCAGAATAACCCGGATTCATTTTCTTGTCTAAATCATCAAGCATCTGGTGACCGTGATCCGGACGCATTGGCAATCGGTAATCCGGACGACCATTAGCGATACGTTTTTGTTGTTCTTCAACAATGGCTTTCATCACACCGTACATATCCACATCGCCATCTAAATGGTCTGCTTCGTAGAAATTACCTTCGGCATCGCGTTTAGTTGCTCTTAGGTGAATAAAGTTAATACGGTGACCCAATCTTTCTACCATACCAACCAAGTCATTGTCTGCTCTTACACCGTAAGAACCGGTACAAAAACACAAACCATTGCTCTTACTATCCACCACTTCTATCAATTGTTTCGCATCACCTTCGGTACTTACAACTCTTGGTAAACCTAAAATAGCATAAGGCGGATCATCAGGATGAATTGCCATCACAATTCCTGCTTTTTCAGCCGCCGGAATAATTTCTTTCAGGAATTCATAAAGATTATTTCTCAATTCAGCATCTCCAATTTCAGCATAATCATCTAAAGCAACTTGTAATTGCTCTACTGTATACCCTTCTTCGGCTCCCGGCAATCCTGCAATAATATTTTTAACCAATAATGTTTTTTGGTCTTCAGTCATTGCTTCGAAAACGGTAGTAGCTTTAGCAATTTCTTCGGCAGTATAATCGTTTTCAGCTCCTTTTCTTTTTAGCAAAAACAATTCGAAAGCAGCAAATTCCATTCTGTCAAAACGCAAGGCTTTAGAACCATCTTCAACTTCAAAAGACAAATCGGTTCTTGTCCAGTCTAAAACTGGCATGAAGTTATAACATACTGTATCAATACCACAAGCTCCCAGATTAAGGATACTTTGACAGTAATTTTCAATATATTTTTTATAATCTCCTTTACGGGTTTTAATATTCTCATGAACCGGGATACTTTCAACAACTGACCAGGTCAATCCCGCATCTTCGATTTCTTTTTTCCTTTTTTGAATTTCTTCAACACTCCATACTGTTCCGTTTGGAATATGGTGCAATGCAGTTACAATCCCTGTAGCTCCTGCCATTTTAATATGAGAAAGTGGCACTGTATCATTTGGACCGTACCATCTCCAAGTTTGTTCTATTCCCATTGTATTTTTGATTAATTTATGTGTTTTTAAACTCCAGAATAAGCTAAAAATCCTCCATCCACAGCAACAACAATTCCTGTTACAAAACGAGAATCCGGATTACAAAGCCAAAGTAATGTACTATCTAAGTCATTTGGCTGACCAAATCGTCCCATTGGTGTTTGTGAAAGAATCTTATTTCCTCTTTCAGTCAAACTTCCGTCTTCGTTAGTCAATAAAGTTCTGTTTTGTTCTGTTAAGAAAAAACCAGGAGAAAGTGCATTCACACGGATTCCTTCTTTAGCAAAATAAACAGACAACCATTCTGTTAAATTACTGATAGCGGCTTTGGCAGCGCTGTAAGCAACCACTTTTGTCAAAGGATGAAAAGCACTTACCGAAGAAATGTTCAGGATACTACATCCTTCTCTTCCTATCATATCAGTAGCAAAAACCTGGGTTGGCAACAAAGTACCAATAAAATTAAGGTCGAATACAAAACGTAATCCTTCAGTATCTAAACCAAAAAAAGTTTGTAATCCTGTAGTTTTATTTTCTCTGTCAAAAAAAACATCTGCACTCGTTCCTTTTGGGTGATTTCCTCCTGCTCCATTAATTAGAATATCAACTAATCCTAATTCGGCATTGATTTCCTGATGTGCTTTTCTTAAACTGTCTTCATCACAAACATCAGCAGAAACGCCTAAGGCTTTTCCACCGGCACTGTTAATTTCAGCAGCTAATTTTTGAGCTTTTGCTAAATCTCTTCCTAATATTGCAACCTTAGCTCCTTGTTTTGCCAATGCATTTGTGAATCCGGCACCTAATACTCCGGCACCTCCTGTTATTACGACTACTTTATCTTTTAGTCCTTTAATTATGTCCATTTCAGCGTTTTTTGTAAGTTTTAGCGAAACTACAAAAAAAGATTTATTTATCTCCTTTTATCGTTACTTTAAGGGGGTTAGCTAACATTTTGGCTTGTTTTTGTAATAAAGTATCCCAATCAGCTACGTTAGTAACCTGACCGCTTTTTTGCCATGCGAAACCAGCATAATAACTGAGTTTATTTACTTTTGGATGAGTTACTACCAGAAGATTACTTTGGTCCTTAGTTTTAGAAACATTGGCAAAAGCATCTTTTACCAACTTTGGATTCATAACAATCCCTTCACCTAAGAAAAGTCCGTCGATTGTCTCTCCGTGACGAAACCAACCTGCTTTTTTATTGATTTTTGCTTCGCCTTTATTTTCATGCAAAGTAATTCCTGTTGTAATATTAGGCAATGATTGATTAGCCTCATATGAAATTTCGATCTTAGAAAAATTCGACCCCAAATCTAATGAAATCCTTTTGATTTCCTTCACTTCATAAGAACTCCAAGGCGCATAGCTTAATTCAAAAACGGTACGCAATGGTCCAACAGCAATGGTTTTATAACCCACAAAATTCTTGGAAACAACCAAATTATTATTTTCCCAAATCCCAATTCCTCCAGTACCTCTACTTGCCCCCACGTGATACGGATCATAACCTTCGCCATGATCAATATGGTAATAACCCGGTTTTTTCAGGTTCTCGCCGTACCATTTATTGATAATAGATTGATCAGTTCTTTTTAACCAAAGATCAATTCCGCTGGTTAATGTTCCATCTGGTCTTTTTTCTTCCACTCTTTTTTGAGCATCAGGACCATAAGTTCTAAAAGCTACTTTATCATTTTCCCAGGCATAATCATCGGTTCGCTCGGGTACAAAACGAGAATAAGTTGCTATTCTGCTTTCAGCTAATGGAATGTTTCCATCAAAAACCACTTGATAATTTGCTTTGGCTTTAGCCGGAACCTCAGCCTGAAACAACAATTCATAAGCCACTCCATCCTGATCGAAATCGATCCATTGCAAAACCACATATTGCTGCGTACCTTCTTTTTTAATTCGCAAATCGTTTGCTTTATTTCCTTTTATCAAATCCGAAAGTTGCTTGCCTGAAACAACCACAATTTCTTTTCGCAAAAAATCGAGATTGTTTTTTACCGAAATTGTTGCTGATTTATTTTGGGCATTAGCCAAAATTGAAAACAAAAAAAACACCGACAAACTCTTAAATATCAAATTGTAGTTTCTCATTATTTATAAATTAATTTGCACCTAAACTGGATTATAAAAAACATATCGCTCCAATGGAGCTTAAACCTAACAACGTTAATTTCTATAAACATTACGCTCCTACGGAGCTAAAACACCAAACTAATAAAACTCAGAATGACAAAATGCTTATAGAAATAATAAAAATTTTATATAGACATAGGCTCTACAGAGCTTAAAAATAAAGCTGATAAGCCACAGAGTGGCAATATATCTATAGAAAAAAAACAACAAAAACATTTAAGCTCCGTAGGTGCGAAATAATAAAAACACCTGAATTCACCTTGAAACATTTAATTTCACCATTAAGAAATTAAGAGACATAAAGTCTAAATTTTCTTAATTCCTTAATGGTTAAAAATGGTTTAATTTATTTTTTAACAGGCTGAATTCCTTCTAATGTAGGTTTAGCAGCAATGATATTTCCTTCTTCATCAAAATAAAGTCGGTCGATACATACTTCTCTATTATATCCGGCTGCACGCCCCATGGTGATTCCTTTTGGGATAGTAAAACGGTGGTACACAATATACCATTCGTCAGTACCCGGAATTTGGATTACCGAATTATGACCTGTTCCATAGATTCCCTGAGAAGGATCTTTAGCCAATATCAAATTATCTTTTGGAATGTTAAAATCTCCTAGTGGTGAAGTGGATGTAGCATAACGCACCCTGTAATTCTCGCTTCGGGTATCGTCTTCTGACCATAAGAAATAATATTTACCTTTTCTATAGAAAACCTCTGTCCCTTCCCTAAAAGTCTTATCCGGTTTTAAAAATGTCAAAGTATTCTCTTTCACCGAAATCATATCGTCATTCAATTCGACTCCCACCATAAATCCATTTCCATAATACAAATAACTTTTCCCGGAAACAGGGTCGGTGAATACATCAGGATCAATAATTTGGCCTCTTGTAATTCCCTTAGGTTTTGTGGCCACTAATGGTTTTCCAATATCAGTAAATGGTCCTTGAGGATTATCACTTACCGCCACACCTATTTTGGCATCGCCGGTATAATAAAAGAAATAACGGTATTGACCATTTATTTTTTTCTCAGCTGCTGCAGGTGCCCAAGCTTTTACATCAGTCCAGGAAACGTCTTTTTTCAAATCTAACAAAACTCCATCATCAACCCAATCCACCAAATTAGTTGACGAAAAACTCTTGAAATAATCGCCGCTCCATTCATGAAAACCATCGCTGGTAGGATACAAATGAAAACGATTATCCTTGTTCGAATAAAGGATTTCAGGATCGGCGTAATAACCTGTTATTGACGGATTATTTCTAACCACCGCTTCTACGTCAAAAGATATTTTCCCTAAATCGCCCATTTCAAAATCGTACTTCACCGCTTTTTGAGAGAAATCCTGAGCTCCAACAGGACTTACCGATGCTCCCTGATTTACTTTGAATTCAGGGTCAAAATGTTTCAAGTCGGTTCCGTTTTTTACAGGAAGGAGGATTTTTTTATTTTCAATATCAACAACAATATTGTTTTGTTTAATTGCCTCCGATTGCGCTCCTACAATTTCACTATTTGGAAACCAACCGAAGGTATCAATTAACCTTTGTGCTTCCGATTTTGTAATTGGTAAAACTGTTCCGTGTCTTGGATGGAAATTCATCGAAATGTTTTCATCAATCACCTTGAAATTTTTCAAATCAGTCGAAGATGTAAACTGATACTTTCCTTTTCTATACATATCGTACATCAAAATATAAGTATCCGAATTGTTTAACTTAAAAACTCCCGAACCTTCAACCGATTCATTGGTTTGATCAACGTATTCATCCTTCAACACATACCCTGAAGTCAGCTTATCTGAAATTGCCACTTTAATTCCTTTATCGGCAGTATCTTCTGTTTTTGAGAACAAATAAAATTTTCCGTCTTTTTCTATTATATCAGCATCGATACAAGAACCTTTTACAGGACTAAAAAACAGTTGTTTTGGAACCGTTTCCAAAGCCGTAAAATCCTTATTGGCATAAGAATAATAAATAATATCTTTCCCCCCAGGTTGTAACATCGAGAAGTACACCATGTATTTCTTAGCCTTAGCATCATAAATAGTTTGCGGTGCCCACACTCGGGTAACATCTTTAAATCCGGCAAACACTTTTGAAATATCTACTTTGGAAGAAGTCCAATTCACCAAATCAGTCGATTTTAAAAGTACCATGGCCTGGTTATCCCAGCCATTGGCAGTTTGCAAATCGGTCACCGTCATGTAAAAAGTTTTTCCATCGGCAGCTCTTAGAATATGAGGATCACGAACACCGCCAGTTGTACTTATAGCCTCCGAAGCTATAACAGCCTTATTATCATTTAAAGCATAATAATTATAACCGTCTTTACTGATTGCAAAACGGATGGCTTCTTCTGTTTTTGCATTTCCGGTGAAGTAAACAAACAAGTAAGCACTGTTATTTTCGGTTACTTTTTTAGTAGCACTACAAGACGAAAAGAAGGCTAAAACCAAACTTATCGAAATCATTAAAAATGCAGATTGTATTCGTTTTATATTCATTGAAACATCAATTTTGATTTAATATTAATTATTTGGAGCAATTAAACTCAAGGTATAACTATAGCTGTATTTTGGAGCCGTAAGTAAATATTGTTCATGCGGAAGAGCACCCCAGCTGTTATCTCCACCCACACCACGTTGTGCTAAATCTACATGCACAAAAACAGCATCTTGCGGTTTCACATCAGTGGTGTGACGCTGCATTTTAGTCGTTCCGGGATCTAAAGATTCTGTAGAGACATTTAAAGTACTAAAACCTAAAGCTTGTTCTCCTGTGATTTTAAGTCCTAATCCATTAGCGTTTTGTAAGCTAAACCAACGCGTATCGGTTTTATAACCGCATTCCTGAGGACGAATGTATTCCCAAACAAATTGGTTAGCTACCTTGTCCTGATAAGTTCCCAGAAACGAAGCTGTTTTTCTGTCAGAATAATTTTCTAATGGCCCACGACCATAATAACTCAAATTTTCATAAGATCCTGGAAGCTGTAAACGCATTCCAAAACGCGGCATTTCAGGCATTTTTTTATCGGTAATATCAACACTTGCTGTTACTTTGATTTCGCCATTATTTTGAATAAGATAATTTACAACATAAGGTATTTTAGCTTCAGCCAAAGCATATTCAACGGCAATTGGCAAACCTAAATCCGTTTGTTTTCCTACCGTAACCGATTTTACTTCCGGATTCAAATGTGCTTCTCTCCAAACAGCTAATTTTATTTGCGTTTTGCTTCCAAAATCATTGTCGGTTGGTGCTCTCCAAAAATAAGGCTTAGGGAAATTAGTGATAACCTCAGCACTTCCTTCTTTAAAATTATAGCTTTTAATTTCACCATTAACTAAATCAAAAGTCCCGGCAATTGTTTTGGTTTCAAAAGACAATTCATTTCCTTTTTTCCTGATTTTCAACGCTGCCTTTTTCGAAATCTCGACTGTTTTTTCAGCAAAGAAATTCCCTTTTCCAATAGCAAATTGTTCTCTGGCTACTTCGTGATTTACTGGAACTAAATCGGTCGCTGTTTTAGTATAAGCATACACATTCAGGAAATATTCTCCTTTTGCGTTTAAAGCTTCAAGAGGCAAATCAATAGTTACACTTTCTTGAGGTTCACAATCAACATTGAATGTTTTTTCCTGAATTAACTGACCATTTTTAACTAATTCAAATTTGAATTGGTATTGTTTCAAATTAGTATAATGAAATATATTTTTAATCGTCAATTGGTTTTCACCTTTTAGACTAAACAAAATATCCTGATATACCTTTTTAACTTCAGCCAGTCCCGGATGAGGAATTCTACCAGCATTAACCAATCCATTAGCGCAAAAATTCTCATCATTAAGAAGATCTTTTCCTCCTAAATCTCCTCCATAAGCATAAAACGGAGTTCCGTTTTCGTCTTTCGTTTTAATTCCTTGGTCAACCCAATCCCAGATAAAACCACCTTGCATATGTGGACTACTATTAATAATATCAAAATATTCCTGAAAATTACCATTACTATTTCCCATAGCATGCGAGTACTCACACATGATAAAAGGTCTCGTTTTATCGGTTGCAGCAGCATATTCTTTCATGTACTTGATACTTGGGTACATTGGCGCTACAATATCTGTATTGGCATTTTCTTTAGCTTGTTCTGAATGTACCAGGCGAGAAGCGTCTCGATTTTTCAACCACTTGTAAGCTTCATGAAAAACAGGTCCGTTTCCACATTCATTCCCCATTGACCAAATAATAACCGATGGGTGATTTTTATTAATTTCTAACATTCGTCCAATACGATCCAGATGCGCCGGAAACCACATTGGCACATAAGAAGGATGCTTTGACTCTACAGAAATATTTTGTCCTTCTACCCCCATTCCGTGGCTTTCTATATTGGCTTCGTCCACCACATACATTCCGTACTCATCACACAATTGATATAAGTAAGGATCGTGCGGATAATGACTCATTCTGATAGCATTGATGTTATTTTGTTTCATCAATTCTAAATCCCTACGCATCGTTGGGTGATCTGGAACGTGTCCTTTTGTTTCGTGATGATCCTGAGTATTTACACCACGAATCAATATTGCCTTTCCATTAACTAAAAGCTGGGCATTTTTTAGTTCTACTTTTCTAAAACCGGCTTTCCCATAAATTACCGAGTTATCAGCAGGATTAGCGCTTTCTAATTTTAGAATATAACGGTATAAATAAGGAGTTTCCGAGCTCCATTTATTCACATTATTTACAACTGAAGTAAAAACAACTTCCTTAGTGGCACTGTTTACTTTTTTAGTTTCGCCATATACTTTTTTGCCTTGAGCATCTACCAATATCAAAGTCAGATTGGCATTTTTAATTTTATTCTGCTTAAAAGCTCTTAATTGAACCGTGGTTTTAAAAAGTCCATTGGTATAATTTTCATCCAAATCGGCATTTACAAAATAATCCCAAATGGTGAATTTAGGAGTAGCCTGTAAATACACATCGCGCTCAATACCACTCAACCTCCAAAAATCCTGATCTTCTAAATAACTTCCGTCATGCCAACGAAAAACCTGAACTGCCAATACATTTTCTCCTTTTTGTAGAAAGGAAGTCACATCAAATTCGGCTGCTGTTTTAGCGGCTTTGGTCATTCCTACTTCTTTTCCATTCAGGAAAACACGGGCATAACCTGAAATAGAACCAAAGTGTAGTAGCACTTCTTTTCCATTCCAATTTTCAGGCACGGTGAATGTTTTTCTATAACTCCCTACCGGATTGTAATTATCATCTACAAAAGGCGGATTTCTAGGAAAGGGATAGGTAATATTGGTATAAATAGGAATATCAAATCCTTGCAATTCCCAGTTGGATGGCACAGGTATAGTAGCCCATTTTTTATCATCTAAATCTACTTTGTAAAAATCCTCAGGACGATCAACTGGTTTTTTAACAATATTAAATTTCCAGTCGCCATTTAAACTCTGGTAATAAGCCGAAGTTTCCGGTTTATTTGAAGCTGCTACAGTCTCATTTTGATACAAAACAAATGAAGTTCTCCCTGCTTCCTTGTTTCGCTCTACAATGTTGGGATTCTCCCATTCATTTTGCTGCTGAGCCGTGATGAGCTGTACGGCAAGCAAAAGCGCAAAAATTATTTTACTTCTCATTTTTAATCTATTTTGGTGGTTTTTAGTGTGTGCGTTTTTTACTATTTAGCTTGTAATAAAGGTAACTTTTTAAGCTCTAAAACTTGTACTGGCTGAGGTTCTACCTTTGCTAATCCTTCTCCATCGGCCTGACTTACATTTTGAGAAAAAATATGCAATTGTTTTTTAGTCGCCCAAAGTTCCTTATCAAAATTAGGCTCCCATTGTCCTACCGTAAAACGGCTGATATCTTCTAATTTCCATTGTTTTTCATCCAAATTAGTATAAGCTAGTGTTATTTTGTTATCTCTCTCCTCATCTCTAAAAAGCAGATACAACATCGATTTGTTTACTAAAATTTCAGGGCGTGAAATTGGAATTCTTTTGGTTCCGCCACCTCCCAGAGTGAAAGATTTTTTATGAAAATCAGTATTGAGTAAATTCCATTTTCCGTCTAATAAATAAACTACTTTGTATTGCGGAATACCATCATTGTTCCAATAGGTTGTAATGTATGGATTCCCTGAATCATCCACCGTCATGGCAGTTTGATTGATTAAACTACTGTTTTGAGGCACATCCCAGGCGTGTTCAGCAGTTGCCTTAGTTATTGGTAAATTGTATTTTTCACCCGTAGATTTTTGCCAAGTTTTCCCTCCATCAGCCGAAAAAGCATAGCAAATAGTATTATTAGTAGACACATCCCAACTTTCTCTCCAAACCCAGGAAATATAAATCCCTTTTTTGCCTACACACATTTGCCAGTAGGCAGAACGTTGATTCTCGCCATCAATTAAATTATTTTGTAATGAAGTCCACTTTTGGGTTTTCACATCATACACCTTCATAATCATATTCCCTCGTCCTGAAGCCCCTGATCGGTAACAAAACAGCAATTTCCCATTAGGTAAATTATGGAATTCAGGATAGGTTACTTTAACCTCATCTTTGCCAGTCATGGCTTGCTCCTCACCCAATTCTAAACTAAAAGGCACTTTACTTTTAGCATATCTCAAACGGGTATCGTGATGATCCCAACTCACATGAAGATAGCCGGCATCATCTATAGCAATGCTAATATCATTATGAGCATCCTTCACATTACCACTGTAAGGAGTCTCAAATACATCCCATTTTTTGGAATTTATTTTTCGTTTTGCTAAAACCATTTTCCCTTCAGGATTGTAATAAGCAGTGTACTGTACTTTCTTAAAAGTAGTGAGCGCACTACTCCTAAAAATGACAGTATTGACCGAATTATTGCTCCAGCCCAAACCTATTTCACTTTCTTTAATTTGTAACTGAGCGTTTACTGTACAGGAAAAAAAAGCAATCATCAAAAACACACTCTTAACGACGACAGTAACTGTACTTGAACACATTCGTAAATTTCTATTCATGCTGTTTTTTATAAAGGTTGCCACTTATTACATTCCGAATCCTGCTTTGATATAATAGATTTTAGAATAAAATAGCAAATCTATTTTTTTTTAATGTCTTTTTTATGGAGTAATCAACAAATGTATGTACAACATTTGCAAAAACAAACCAGTACCAACCAGTTTTTAGATTTATCTACCAGATAAATAAGCAACTACAACATAAAACTCAAATGCAACACAGAATTCATTAATAAATAATCTGAGAAATCAGTAGTTTTTAAAATCCTGTCTAAAAAACCATACCACTATATACCAGTTATTTTACATATATTTATCGCCTTATATTTTGAAGCATGAAAATAATATCCATCAACAAAAGGCAAAATCTCCCAAAATACAAGCAGATTATTTTATCTATAGAAATATCTATAGCCGAAAAACGTTTGAAAAGAGGAGATAAACTACCGTCTGTTAATAAAGTATCTCTTGAATTTGGAATTTCGAGAGACACGGTTTTACTGGCTTATGATGAACTTAAAAAAAGAGGGATTATTTATGCGATATTAGGTAAAGGTTATTATGTAAAAAGTGAAGATTTCAGTTTTCAACAACGCATTTTCTTATTATTCGACGAATTAAACGCCTTTAAGGAAGACCTCTACAATTCGTTCATGGAAACCATCAACCGGAATGCAGAAATAGATATTTTTTTCCATTATTTCAATCCCGAAGTTTTTAAAAAACTCATCCATGACAATAATGGAAATTATTCCAAGTACATCATCATGCCTACCAATTTGGTCAATGCCGCATCCATAATTAAAACATTACCTGAAGAAGATGTTTTTATTCTGGATCAGACTAACCTGGAACTAAAAGACTATCCTTCAGTACATCAAAATCACGCTAAAGACACCTATAACGCCTTAGAATCAGGCAAAAACAAAATTGAGAAATACAAAAAACTAATCTTGATTTTCTCCAGTTACAAACAACCAATTGGGATGAGAGACGGATTTATCGATTTTTGCAAAAAACATCAATTGCATTATGACATCATCTCTAATTTTGAAAATAACGAAATCCAAAAAGGAGACCTTTATATCATCCCCGATGATCGCCATCTGGTAAATGTTATCGAACAATCTAAAAAGCAAAAATTAGTCATTGGTCAGGACGTAGGCATCATCTCTTACAATGATACCCCACTAAAAAAAGTAGTTGCAGAAGGAATCACAACCATATCCACCGACTTTAACGAAATGGGACGCATCCTTGCCGAATTAATCCTCAATAATAAAAAAGAACAAATAGAAAATAAAAGCAGTCTTATAGTAAGAGGGTCTTTGTAAAAATAAAAGAATTAACATTCCACGGATATGCACGAAGATAAAATTGAGGCAAATTAGTGTAATTCGTGGCAAAAATAAAACTCATGTATTTGTCCTGATGACACAGATAATAATCTATATTTATTTTTTATATTTGTGAATATCAAAAGCATTCCTAAATGGTAATTTTGATTTAAAAAAAACAACCATCCTACAAGATTCTATTACTTAAACACCGTATCATAAATTTCAAAATTTATTAAGTAATTCAAATTCTGATATAGCAATCTCCCTGTTTAGATAGCTATCTACAACCAACCCTATACTATTTTTATCCTTTTTAAAATAATTGAAATTTTATGTCAAAAACACATATAATCACAATCATACTATTTATTGTAAATTTCTTAAGCTCATGTGATTCCACTCATGAAAAAAAAGATTCAATATCTATTGGTTTTTCTCAAATTATCAATAATGATATGTGGCGAAAATCGATGGATCATGCTATGAAAGTTGAGGCCTCACTGCACCCGGAAGTTAAGTTAACGATTTACAATGCTGATCGAGAAGTAAAAAAACAAATCCAGGATATTGAAAAAATGATTGAGCAAGATATGGATGTAATCATAATTGCACCTTATGAATCTGATTCAATTGTTCCTGTAATTGAAAAAGCAAATTTAAAAGGGATACCCGTCATTATTGTTGACAGAAAAGTAAATACATCAAATTATACTGCATTTTTAGGAGCTGATAATATTGAGGTAGGCAGGATTGCCGGTAAACAAATAGTTTCATTATCCAAAGGCCGTGCTAACGTTGTTGAAATTAGAAGTGAATCTGTAACATCTCCAGGCACCGAAAGAAGCTTAGGTTTTAAACAAATAATAGATCAATTTCCCGATATCGATAGAATAAGCATTGATGCGGATGATTTTAATTCAACAAACAGTAAGTATGTCAAAATATTAGATAGCATTCCAAATATTGATTATGTTTTTGCATTTAATGATGTTATAGCATATAATGCCTGGAAAATTTCTAAAAAGAAGAAACCAAATAATAAAATTAAATTTATAGGTGTAGATGGACTTAATGTACCAAATGGAGGCTTACAATTTGTTAAAGACGGAATTTTGACAGCCACAGTATTATATCCAACAGGTGGAGCTGAAGCCATTAAGTTAGCATTAAGAATAAGCAATAAAGAAATAGTTCCCAAAAACAACAAGCTTAATACTACATTAATTGACTCTCTAAATGCAGAAATTATGAGTAGTCAATTTGACAAAATATCACTTCAGCAATCCGATATCGAAAACCAACAAAATTTCATAAAAGATCAATTAGAAAAATACAGTAGTCAAAGAAATCTTTTAAAAATCTCAATCACTTTGAGTCTGCTATTATTTTTATTTGCTGCCCATAGTATCTATTCACGCATCATAATAAGCAAAAAGAAGAAAGAACTTGAAAAAACGAATGCAAAGATTATAAGCCAAAGAAATGAAATAGAAAAATTTGCGGAGCAAATAAAGCAGAGCAATGAAAACAGACTTAATTTTTTCACAGGGCTTTCTCATGAATTCAAAACCCCAATAACCCTGATTATGAGTTACGTAGAATCTTTAATAGAAAACAAAAAAATTAAAGAAACTAAACTAATCGACGAAGTAAAATTGATTCATAAAAACTCCAACCGATTATTACGACTAATTAATCAGTTGCTCGATTTTAGAAAAATAGAAGAACAAAAGTTTACTTTAAAAGCTTCGAACACTAAAATCTATGATTTTACAAATGAAGTAATGAGTAATTTTAAAGGAGAAGCAGCTCGTAGAAATATTGATTTTAAGCTAATTTGTAAAAACAAAAAATTAGAACTCTTTATTGATAAAGAATTAATGGATAAGGTTTATTTTAATTTACTTTCTAACGCCTTTAAATTCACCCCCGACAACGGAAAAATAAGTATCTCAATAACAGAAAGTCAGGACAATACGGTAAAAATAGGATTTAAAGATTCCGGAATTGGAATACCCGAAGAGGAATTAGATACTGTTTTTAGTCCATTCTTCAGAGCTTCAAACAATGATAAAAACAGTTCAGGAATTGGACTCCATTTGTCAAAAGAATTTGTGCTTTTGCATCATGGAACAATTGAATTAAAATCAAAACATGGCAGCGAATTTGTAATCACTTTATTAAAAGGAAACAGCCATTTGCAAACTTCGGAAATCAGTAACAAATTAGACGTTCAAAACAATTTTAATAATTTAATAACTGATAATTCTGATTTAGATACTGATTTAGATGCTGATTTTAAAGAGGAAAATCTAATTTCCGAATCGGAAAAACAATCTCTTTTACTGATTGAGGACAATACAGACTTAGTTTATTTTTTAAGAACTAAATTATCAAATGAATATGTAGTACACACCTCTGACGGCAGTGATGCCATCGAAAAGGCAACCGAAATTGTTCCGGACATCATCATTTGTGATATTAATTTAGTGGACAAAGATGGTTATGAAATAAGCACAGTATTAAAAAAAGATTTACGCACTTCTCATATTCCAATTATTATTCTAACAGCACAAAGTAATAAAGAATCCGTTTTAAAAGGTTTACAAATCGGAGTAGATCAGTATCTGACAAAACCATTTAGCCTTTCTATTTTAAAGCAATCTATTTCAAGTTTACTTTTCAACAGAGAAAAACTACGCTACTATTATACTAACAATATTTACCTTGTCGAAGCTGAATCCAGATTTGGAAATCAAGAACAATCCTTCATTACAAAGATGAATAATATGATTACGATGAATATTGAAGACCCTAAATTCTCTGTTGAAGATTTAGCTGAGAAATTAGGTATTTCCAGAGTACAATTGTATCGAAAGGTAAAAGTCATTATAGGAATTAATATTAGTGACCATATCAATAATATAAAATTAGAGAAAGCTGCCGAGCTTTTAAAAGCCAATGAAATAAATATTACAGAGATCGCTTATTCTCTAGGATTTTCTTCTTCCAACTACTTTTCTACAGCTTTTAAGAATAAATTTGGAATTTCACCAAAGGAATACAAATCCAATCTATAACTCCAAGTTCAAAACCGACACATTTTAAGTAACAATTTCGTAGCAAAAGTAACAATATCAAACCTAAAAGGTTTTCGTAAATAAAAAAGAAAACCGCTAAAGTCCTGAAAACAAAGATACTCGCATAAAAATATCAAAACACCAGTATTTCTCTAATTAAATTGTAACATCGTTAAAAATAAGTTGTTTTTATTGAATATATCTTAGCAACAAGTTTTTAATACATGTACAATGAATAAGATATTACTTTGGTCTGTTACTGCTGCACTGGCAGGTTTTCTTTTCGGTTTTGATACCGTAGTTATTTCTGGAGCTGATAAACAATTACAGCTTTTATGGCAATCATCTGATGCTTTTCACGGATCTGTTGTTATGGCAATGGCACTTTGGGGAACAGTTATAGGAGCCATTTTTGGCGGAATCCCTACTAATAAAATAGGTCGTAAAAAGACCTTATTCTGGATAGGAATTTTATATTTTGTATCTGCAATAGGTGCTGCTTTTGCAAATGATCCTTATGTATTTGCTGCATTTCGATTTATTGGAGGTCTTGGTGTTGGGGCTTCAACTATTGCTGCTCCAGCTTATGTTTCAGAAATTGCTCCAGCCGATAAACGTGGACGCTTAGTAGCTTTATACCAATTCAACATCGTTTTAGGGATTTTGATTGCTTTTATATCCAATTACTTTTTAAAAGATATTGGAGAAAATGCCTGGCGATGGATGGTAGGTGTTCAGGCTTTTCCATCACTGATTTATATTCTCTTCATAATTACAATTCCAGAAAGTCCAAGATGGTTGCTATCTAAAAATCGTGATGAAGAAGCACGCAAGGTGTTATTTAAAATTGATCCATCTGCAAAATTGAGTGACATTATGGATGACTCCAGAGAAAATGGTGTTACCAAACATGAAAACATTTTCATGAAAAAATACCGTTTTCCATTAATGCTTGCTTTTCTAATTGCCTTTTTTAATCAATTCTCCGGAATTAACGCATTCCTGTATTATGCACCCAGAATCTTCGAAGAAGCCGGTTTGGGACAAAATACCGCCTTATTAAGCAGTATCGGAATCGGAATTACGAATCTAATATTTACTTTAATTGGTGTTGCATTAATTGACAAATTAGGAAGGAAGTTGTTAATGTACATTGGTTCTATTGGATATATTATTTCTCTTGGATTAGTTTCTGCTTCTTTTTATTACGATTGGGGAGGACTATCAGTACCTAGTTTTCTTTTCTTGTTTATCGCTTCACATGCCATTGGTCAGGGAGCTGTAATCTGGGTCTTTATTTCCGAAATTTTCCCAAATCACATTCGTGCTTCAGGACAGGCTTTTGGAAGTTCAGTACACTGGGTTCTGGCAGCGATTATTCCGTCATTGATTCCGATGCTATTTTCAGAAATCGGTCCAGAAACCGTTTTCTTAATCTTTACCATCATGATGGTACTACAGCTGTTATTCGTAATATTTATGATGCCCGAAACTAAAGGAATTTCTTTAGAAACTTTAAGCGAAAATCTAACCAATAAAAACACCAAAAATGAAATTAAAGAAACAGCTACCGCTAGCATTTTGTAGTGCAGTATTGCTATCAATAGCAAGTTGCAAAAGCACTTCAGCCGTAGCGCAAACTAATGCTGTTGTAACTACAATGGAGGAACAAATGTACCGTCCTAATTTTCATTATACTCCGAAAAAAGGCTGGATGAATGACCCTAATGGAATGTTTTATCTCAATGGTACGTACCATTTGTTTTTCCAGCATACGCCATTTCAAAGTGTTCCGGATTTTAGCAAAATGCATTGGGGACACGCCATAAGTAAAGATCTTATAAAATGGGAAGAATTGACTCCGGCACTTGCTTATGATGAGAAAGGTGCGATATTTTCAGGGAGTGCTGTTGTGGATAAAGATAATACATCAGGTTTTGGTGATGGAAAAAATGTACCCTTGGTAGCAATTTTTACCTACCACAATATGAAAAAAGAGCAAGCGGGAGAAATTGATGCACAATCTCAAGCAATAGCTTATTCATTGGATAACGGAAAAACCTGGACTAAATACAGCAACAATCCCGTATTGAAAAATCCGGGAATTAAAGATTTCCGAGATCCTAAAGTTTTTTGGGATGCTAAAAGAGAACAATGGGTAATGGGATTAGCAGCACAGGACAGACAGCATTTTTATGCCTCGAAAAACCTGAAAGACTGGACTTTTCTTTCAGAATTTGGTAAAGATGTCGGTGGACACGGCGGCGTTTGGGAATGTCCGGATCTTTTCCCAATAAAAGTAAACGGAACTAATGAAGAAAAATGGGTACTTATCGTGAACATTAATCCGGGTGGTCCCAATGGCGGTTCTGCTGCACAATATTTTGTAGGCGATTTTGACGGAAAAACTTTTAAGATGGATGCTGTTTTTACAAAACAACTCGAAAAAGAAAAAGTTGCTTGGCTGGATTGGGGGCGTGATAATTATGCAAGCGTGTCTTTTGATAATGTTCCTGATAACAAAAGAATTATTATCGGATGGATGTCTAATTGGGATTATGCATCGCAAGTTCCCACATTTGACTGGAGAGGAAGCACTACTATTGCGCGTGAAATCCAATTAATCAAAAAAGGAAATAAATATAGTCTGATTAATAAGCCAGTAAAAGAAATCAACAAGTACATTTCTAAAACTATTAAAGAAAAATCACTAAAAGGAAAAGGAAAATTAGCTCTTGTTGCAGCTGGTAAAATAGATTTGGCTCAAGCAATTGTCAATTTTGATTTAAAAAATCTACAACAAGACACTTATACTTTTACGCTTTCTAATGCTGTAGGTGAATCTTTGACTTTCGGAATTAATAATTCAGATCATTATTTGTTTTTAGACAGAACAAAATCCGGGAAAACTGATTTCTCTGAAAAATTTGCTTCTACAATTACTAAAGCACCATTAGACGGAAACCAAAAAGAAGCTGCTTTTAAAATCATTTTGGATAAAACATCTATTGAAATTTTTTATAACAATGGCGAAAAAGTAATGACTGAGCTCTTCTTCCCTAACCAGCCATTTACTGAACTTTCTGTTTCTTCAAGTCAAAAAATAGAATTGAATAATCTTGTAATTAACCAATTAAATATAAACTAAAAACCAAAACTATTAACTTATGAAAAGTAAAATTATTTATTTTCTGTTTTTCTTCTTTCCAGTGCTGCTATTATCGGCTCAGGAAGGCGGAATTAAAGGAACGGTAATTTCGTCTGATGACGGAATGCCATTACCAGGAGCAACTGTCCTTATTTCAGGAACTACCAGCAGTACAGTTACTGATTTAGACGGAAATTTCTCTTTCCAAAAAATAAATCCCGATGCTACTATTGTAGTTTCTTTTGTCGGATTTGCTCCACAATCTATAGCCGTAAAAGGTCAAAAAGTAATCAATATAACTTTAAAAACAGATGACAATAAACTAAACGAAGTTGTGGTTACCGGATACTCAAAACAAAAGAAGGCCGATATTACAGGAGCTGTCGCTGTTGTGGATATGAAGGATCTTATGAAACAGCCAGAACCTAACCCAATTAAAGCTTTACAAGGAAGAATTGCCGGGGTTAAAGTTTCATCGGATGGTTCTCCAAGCGGAGGAAATACTAAGGTGGTTATTCGTGGAGTAGGAACCCTGAATAATACCGATCCTCTTTATGTAATTGATGGAGTGCCAACAAAATCAGGAATGCACGAATTGAATCCGAATGATATTGAAACGATTCAGGTTTTAAAAGATGCCTCGTCAGCGAGTATTTATGGATCAAGAGCGTCCAACGGGGTAATTATTATTACTACCAAAAAAGGAAAGGCGGGCAAAATGAGAATTAATTTTAATGCCTATACTTCTTTTTCTGATTATTCAAGAAAACTAAGTGTTTTAAATGCAGATCAATTTGGACAAGCCCTTTGGCAGGCTAATATTAATGATGGATTAAATCCAAACAACAACAATTTGCGTTATCAATTTGATTGGTCGGTAGTAGATAATAAGCCTCAATTAAACAAGGTTTTAGTTCCGGAATATTTAGATGCTAATCAAACACTGAAATCAGCTAATACAAACTGGTATGATGAAGTTTCGCAAACCGGTGTAGCTAATTCTTATGATTTATCAGTTTCAAACGCATCAGAAAGAGGGAATTATGTTTTTTCTTTGGGTTATTATGGTAATCAAGGTGTTGTTAAAACTACCGATTTTGAAAGAATTACTGCCAGAATGAATAGTTCTTATAAATATCTTGATGGCAAATTAGTTATTGGCGAAAATTTCAGCTTCAATCGTACTAATGAAGTTACTGATCCGGGTGTTTTAGATCCAGCTCTTCGTGCCTTACCTATAATTCCGGTGCGCACTGTTGATGGAAAAGGCTGGGGTGGCCCAGTAGGCGGAATGAACGACAGACAAAATCCGGTTCGTCTTTTAGAATACAATAAAGACAATAAATATGATTATTTACGTCTTTTCGGAAACATGTTTGCCGATTTAGAATTAGTTAAAAATTTACACATCAAAACTAGTTTTGGTATTGATTATGGTTTTTTCAAAAAGCGTAGTTTACAAAGAAGTTATCAATCGGGTTATTTGCAAAATGACCAAACTTCAGTGAGTATCGATCAATCCGTTAGTGATAAATGGACTTGGACAAATACCGCTATTTACAATTTAAAATTCGGAAAAAGCAATTTGAATTTGATGGCAGGAACTGAGATGTATAAAGAAGTTTTTGACAATGTAGGTTTGCGTAAAAATGACTTTTTAATTGAAACTCCTGACTATATGTATCCCGATGCCGGAACAGGAGAATCTTTTACCAGCGGAACTTCAACATCCTATTCACTATTGTCTTATTTTGGAAAAGCAGATTATGAGTTCGATAACCGTTATTTGCTTTCGGCTACAATTCGTAGAGATGGTTCTTCTCGTTTTGGAAAGAATAATCAATTTGGAATATTTCCAGCTGTTTCTGCAGGTTGGAGAATAAGTAATGAAAATTTTATAAAAGACAATGCTCCCGTTATCTCTGATTTAAAATTAAGAGCAGGATGGGGACAAACAGGTAATCAGGAAATTAGTAATACCGCTGTTTACTCTCTTTATTTAGCCAGTTATGCTGGTGGAAATCCTACATGGAATACTTCTTTTGGGACAGCTTATGATATTGCCGGAAACGGAAATGGTTTACTGCCATCAGGTTTTATTGCAACGCAATCTGGGAATGATGACTTAAAATGGGAAACTACAACGCAAACTAACATCGGTTTGGATTTTGGATTATTCGACCAAAAATTAAGTGGTTCGGTTGATTACTACATCAAAAAAACAGAAGATATTTTGGTTTTGCCACCTTATTTAGGAGTAATTGGCGAAGGAGGAAATCGATGGGTAAATGGGGCATCGATGGAAAACAAAGGATGGGAAGTTTCTTTAGGTTACCATGATGAAACATCATTTGGATTGAAATATGATATTTCAGCTAATATTTCAGGGAATAAAAATAAAATCACACAATTACCGGATGAAGTAAAAAACAATTATGGAGGCGATGGTCTAGAAGACAACATTTTGGGTCGTCCTATAAATTCTATGTATGGTTACGTTGCTGATGGCTTGTTTAAAAGTCAGGACGAAGTTGATCTTTGGGCTGATCAGGATGGAAAAGGACTTGGACGCATTCGTTACAAAGATTTAAACGGAGACGGAGTGATTACAGACAAAGATCGTACATGGATAGGAAATCCAAATCCAGGTTTGATTTATGGATTTAATTTAGGACTAGGATATAAAAATTTCGATTTTTCAACTTTTTGGGAAGGAACAGCAAATGTTGATGTAATCAATAATACCAAATATCAAACTGATTTTTGGAGTGTTGATGATGTAGGATCAAACAAAGGAACACGTTTGCTAAATGCTTGGTCTTTGGACAATCCAAATTCTACTATTCCGGCATTAACAACAGTGGATAGAAATGCCGAATCGAGATTCTCCACTTATTTTGTTGAGAACGGAAGCTACCTTAAACTTCGCGTTTTACAACTTGGATATAGTTTTCCAAAAGGTTTATTGGAAAAATTAAGTTTAGAAACTTTTAGATTTTACATCAGCGGACAAAATTTATTAATCCTTGATGCTAAAAACTTCACAGGTGTAGATCCTGAAAATGCAGGATTTGGATATCCGCAGCCTACCACTTTTACAGCGGGTCTTAATTTTACATTTTAATACAAAAGATTAAATCGAAAAACATGAAAAAGATAGTATATATAATTGGGTTTTTAGTGCTGGGAGTTTTTGCTTCCTGCTCGGATTTTCTGGAAAACAACCCTCGCGGTGTATTGTCAGAAGAAGATATTGTTACTCCTCAATCTATAGAAGGTTTTATGAATGCGGCTTATGCTCAATTAGGAAATGATCATTATGATTCACCTTATAGTTTGTGGCCTTTTGGAAATGTTCGTTCTGACGATGCCTATAAAGGAGGTAGTGGAACTAATGATATTCAGAATTTTCACTTTTTTGAAGTTTCTAATAATATCAGACCTGATTTTGGCGAATTAGATAATTTCTGGTACATCAGCTATGTTGGCGTTTCAAGAGCCAATAAAGCATTGAAAGCCTTAGAACAAATTTCGGAAGCAGATTATCCATTGAAAAAAACACGTATGGCTGAGATGCGTTTTTTAAGAGGGCATTTTTACTTTATGTTAAAAATCATGTTCCGAAGTGTACCTTACATAACAGAAGATATTCCTGTTGAAGATTACAAAACAATTTCGAACAAACAATTTTCAAATGAGGAACTTTGGAATAAAATAGCCGAAGATTTTGAGGCTGCAGCCAATGATTTACCGGAAACACAACCACAAGCGGGACGCGCTACACAAAAAGCGGCTTATGCTTATTTAGCAAAAACACGTTTGTATCAAGCCTATACTCAGGATGAAACTTATACAGTTACAGGAACAAATGCGCAACATTTACAAGAAGTAATTGCAGCTACAGATAAAGTAATAGGAAAAGCGAGTTTAGAGCCAGATTTTGCGAATAACTTTTTACCGGGGACTTATGAAAACGGAGTAGAATCCATTTTTTCTATTCAGTTTTCAGATAATGATGGAACTTTATACGGAAGATTAAATTTCTCCGATGTTCTTTCAACTCCTCAAGGTTTAGGTTGTTGTGATTTTCACAAACCAAGTCAAAATTTAGTAAATGCTTTTAAAACCGGAGCTAATGGTTTACCTGAATTTGACACTTACAACGATACCGATTTTGATTATAAAAATATAGATGCTAATACGGTAGATCCTAGATTGTATCATACTGTTGCAATGCCAGGATTACCATATAAGTATGATCCGGAATTTTTATATGTTGAAGCATGGGTACGTTCTCCGGGAACTTATGGATACTATGCTTCGCTAAAAGAAAATGTAGCGCCAAATTGTAGTTGTGTAGTCAATATTGATCCTTTTTATGGAAATTCAAAAAACAGAATACAAATTCGTTATGCCGATGTGATTTTGATGCGCGCTGAAGCCTTGATTGAGTTAGGAAGACAATCAGAAGCTTTACCATTAATCAATGAAATTAGAGAAAGAGCTGCGCAAAGTACAGGAAGACTTCCGTATGTGAATAACTTTAAAATCAATACTTATGTGGACGGAACGAATTGCAACTGGACACAGGAATTTGCTCGAAAAGCTTTGCGTTGGGAACGTCGTTTAGAATTAGCAATGGAAGGAAGCCGCTTTTTCGACTTGGTTCGTTGGGGTGTTACTGATGAGGTAATGAATGCGTTTTATGCTGAAGAAAAAACAAAAAGAGCGTATTATCAAGATGCTTTTTTTGACGCCAATAAGGAAGAATATTGTCCAATTCCGTTAAAGCAAATTAATTTCAGTCAAGGATTGTACAAACAAAATCTGGATTATTAATCTATTTACGAAAACGAATATGAAAAATTTTATATATAAGTCTTGGACAAAATGGTCTTTGATACTGGCATTGATTTTTATGGTTTCTGCCTGCGAAGATAGTTTCGATACTAATGGTCTTGATGTCGATTCGCCTTCTAATGTGACTTCCTTTGAGATAAACGGAGTTGCTGGAACTATCGATCAAAAAACAGCAACAATTGCAGTAACCTTGCCTTATGGCACCGATATTACAGCGGTAAATCCTGAAATTATTTTAGAGGAAGGAGCAACATCAAATTTGAATTTAAACTCCCCTATTAATTTTACAAACGCAGTAAAATTTAGAGTTATAAATGGTAATTTATACAAAGATTATACTGTAAATGTTACGGTTTTAAGTCCAATAAAGAGTTTTAAAATCAATAATGTAGCGGCAACAATCAATGATGTTAGCAAAACCATTACGCTGGTATTACCTGAGGATACTAATCTTACAGCATTGCAACCCGTTATAGAATTGACTCAGGGAGTTTCTATTTCGCCAGCATCAGGAACTACCATTAATTTTACTAATGCCGTAACTTTTGTAATTACTGCAAATGGAAAAACGGTAAATTATACTGCTAATGTGGGAGTTCCTGTTAGTGGTTTGACCGTAGCCTTTTTAGGAACTGCTGCAACAAGAGCAGAAATTACTAATATGGACGAAATTACAGCTGCAAACTGGCTGTTTGCTAATTTCAATGATGCCAAATACATTTCTTTCGATAGTGTTTTAAATGGTGCCGATTTAAGTAATGTGGATGTAATTTGGTGGCATTTTGATTCTGCTACAAATTTACCTGCTGTGGCCTATAATCCGGCAGTGACTACAGCTCTTAAAAACTTTAGAACTAATGGAGGAAACTTATTGCTGACTTCTTTTGCTTCACAATATGTAGATGCTTTAGGAATTGTTCCTTCCGGGAAAGGACCAAATAATGTTTTTGGAGACTTTTTGCCAGCAGGATGGGTTGATGGAAATTCATGGGGAATGTCTTTTAGAAGTCATGAATCACATCCTATTTTTAATGGTCTTACCACTTATGAAACAGGAAAAGCCTACTTACTTCAAAGTGGAACTTATAGATTAAACCATACTGCCTGGTGGTTTGTACCGGAATGGGGCGGATATGTAAATGGAGCTGGATGGAGAGATCAAACAGGTGGTACAAACTTAGCCAGTGAAGGTTGGGATGATAATTTAGACGGTCGTGTAACTATTGCAGAATGGCCAAATAACAATCCTAATAAAAATGTAATAGTAATCTCGATGGGAGCTTATGATTGGTACAATGAAACCAATAGTAGCGGAGTTCCTAGCCAGGCCAATGAATTCATAGGTAATATCAAACTTTTGACTCAAAACAGCATCAACTATTTAGCGGGCAATTAACCTCATTAAAATCAACAAAATGAACTATAGAAATATAATTACAATAGCTTCCATTTTCTTTTCGTTATTATCTTGTAGTCAGGATGATACTTATATTGGAGGTTCTATTTCGGGTGGAGAATCAGAAATAGCTAATATTTTTCCAGTACCGCCATCACTATGGATTGGAGGAGGAAGTGAACCATATTACAGTGCGGGTTATACCGGTGATATTATGCCATTTTTCGACAATGGAAAATTCCATATTTACTTTCTCCATGATGCCAAAAATAAACCGGCAGGAAAAGGATTTCATGATATCCACGAATTTCAAAGTACTGATTTGGCTCATTTCAGCTACGAAGGACAAGTCATTCCTTATGGAACAACTACCGATGCTGATTTTGGCATCGGTACTGGTTCTGTTATTAAAGTAGGGAATCTCTATTACTTTTATTACACAGGACACAATGGAACTCCTGCTTTTTTACAATCAAACGCGCGAGAAAGTGTCTTATGTGCTACAAGTCCGGATTTAAAAACATGGACAAAAATACCTTCGTTTAAAATTACAGCACCTGCCGGATATTATAATTTTGATTTTAGAGATCCACATGTTTTTTACAATCAAGAATTGAGTAAATATTCGATGTTGGTAAGTACGCAAACGGAACCAGGCCGAAAAGCGGTGTTATTGCATTTTACAACTGCTAATCCAGCTTCAGGGAATTGGGAGGTTCAGGCACCTATTTATACCACAACTCCACAGGAAAATTATTTGATGATGGAATGTGCTGATATTTTTAAAATGGGGAATTATTGGTATTTAATGTTTTCTGAGAACTGGAGTAATACTAAAGGAACACATTATAAGATGGCAACTTCTATCAACGGACCTTGGACAACACCGCAAAATGATAGAATTGATGGAGAATATTTTTATGCCGGAAAAACAGCTTCTGATGGAAACAAAAGATATGTTTTTGGTTGGAATGCCAGAAAAACACCAGAAACTGATTTAGGCAATAAAGATTGGGCTGGAAATATGGTCATTCATGAGTTAACACAAAATTCAGATGGAACTTTAGGAACTCAGGCACCGCAAGCAGTAAAAAATATTTTTTCTAAAAATAGCACTATTGAGGTCGATGCTACTTTAGGAGGTGTTACTGTAAATAATGGTAGTTATAGTTTGAGTAGCACTACCAATAAAGCTATGGTCACTTTTAAGTCTGTTGGTAAAAGAGCCAAAATAAATGCGGAACTTACTTTGACAACTACAACGGGAACTACTGGATTTGTTTTTCATACTAATAATACAGGAAGTTATTATAAAATTGTTTTAGATGCTACAAAAAATGCCATCATAGGATACAATTCAGCTTCACAGGAAACAACCAGAATACCATTTGGATTGCAAGTAAATACAAAATACGATGTGGAAATAATTACCGAAGGCAGTGTAGTGGTATTTTATATTAATGGAAAAGTAGCCTTAACAAACCGTATTTACGGAAGAGATAAGTACAATTGGGGAATTATTGCTGAAGGACAAAGTGCTACAGTTAGTAATCTTCAGCTTACACAAGCTGAGTAACATTAAAAAACAGAATAGAAATGAATAAAGGAAAAAACCTTAAGGCGGTAGCTTATGGAGAGGTGCTTTGGGATGTTTTTGGCAATGAAAAAAAGATTGGTGGAGCACCACTGAATGTAGCTTTACGCATGAAAACATTAGGTTGTGAAGTAGGAATGATTAGTTGCGTAGGGAATGATGAGGATGGAGAAGCTATAATCAATCAAGTTAAAAATTTAGGGCTTGAAACCGATGCTATTATTAAATCGGAAGATTTTCCAACAGGATTGGTTAATGTAACTTTAAACGAACGTGGTTCGGCTAGTTATGAAATTGCATATCCATCGGCTTGGGATAAAATTGTACTGAATGATTTAGCTAAAAATTTAGTTTCAGAAGCTGATGTTTTAATTTACGGTAGTTTAATTTGTAGAGACCAGGTGTCAAGACAAGCACTTGAAGAATTGCTGCAAATGGATGTGTACAAAGTATTTGATGTTAATTTAAGAAAGCCACATTATAACTACGAAATTCTAGCACAGTTAATGAATTCGGCCAATTTCATTAAGTTCAATGATGAGGAATTGTTAGAAATAGCCTCAGCCATTAATTCTCCTTTTGCAACTCTTGAAGAAAATATGCTTTTTTTCGCTGAAAAAAAGAAAGCTACTGCCATGTGTGTTACTAAAGGGAAACACGGTGCTATATTATTATGGGAAGGACAACTTTATAAAAACGAAGGTTATGCTGTTGTAGTTTCGGATACTGTTGGAGCAGGAGATTCTTTTTTAGCTGCTTTAATTACATCTTTATTAACTGGTAAAGCACCACAAGAATCAATTGATTTTGCTTGCGCAATTGGAGCCTTAGTAGCTCAGGCACCAGGTGCTAATCCTGATATTTCACTTTCAGCTATTGAGGATTTAATGGCTATGGTAAAAGTGTAATTTATGCAAAAAGGTTGTCTGAAAAGTAGTTTTCAGACAACCTTTTATTATTGTAATCTAATTTTATAGGTGTAAAACTGGGTGTAAAAACCACAAAACCCTAATAATCAGACAATATCGCAGAGAGAAAGGGATTCGAACCCTCGATGCAGTTACCCACATACTAGCTTTCCAGGCTAGCTCCTTCAACCACTCGGACACCTCTCTATTTCGGTTTGCAAATAACATAAAAAAATCTGAGTTAGAAAAGCCAAATTGTAATTATTATGATATTTCTCCTCTTAAAGAAGTTTCAAATACAGTTTGAAAATCTTTAGACGGAATATTTTGGCTTAATAAGAACATCAATTTGGTAATTGCAGCTTCGGTAGTGATGTCTTTTCCTGAAATCACTCCTATTTGCTTCATTGCCGAACTCGTCTCATATTGCCCCATATTAACACTTCCGCTCGTGCATTGGGTAACATTCACAATATACAAACCCTTAGCAATGGCTTTTTCTATTACATTCAAGAACCAATCTTCTGTTGGCGCATTTCCCGAACCGTAGGTTTCTAAGACAACTCCTTTCAAATTTGGAATTTCAAGCAACGCAGAAAAAACCGTTTCTCCTATTCCGGGAAACATTTTTATGATTACCACATTCGTATCTAAAACAGAATGGAGCTTTAACCCTTTAGTACTGCCTTTCGACAAAAGCAATTCTGATTTAAAATTCAAATTCACACCCGATTCCACCAAAGCCGGATAATTTGGCGAAGCAAAAGCATTAAAATGTTCCGAATTAATTTTAGTGGTTCTATTGCCACGATACAATTTGTGTTCAAAATAAAGGCAAACTTCCGCAATTACAGCTTTATTATTTTCCTGCAAAGAAGCAATTTGTATTGCTGTGATTAAGTTCTCTTTGGCATCCGTACGCAAATCACCTATGGGCAATTGCGAACCCGTAAGAATAACCGGTTTGGATAAATTTTCGAGCATAAAACTCAAAGCCGAAGCCGTGTACGACATGGTATCAGAACCATGAAGCACCACAAAACCATCAAATCCTGAATAATTGGATTCAATTATAAAGGCAATTTCGGCCCAATTTGCCGGATTCATATTTGAAGAATCAATTGGATTCTGAAACGAAATGGTTTCAATCTCACAATCCAATTGTTTCAACTCAGGAATTCTTTGTAATAATTTACTAAAGTTAAAAACCTTTAATGCTCCGGTATTAAAATCCTTGCGCATTCCAATGGTTCCTCCAGTATAAATTAAAAGAATTTTAGTCCTTGAGTTCATGGGTGTATTTCAGTTTATTGACTACCGGATTGGCATACATAGCCAATATTCCCTGCAATGCAATAGGATTTTCTGCATCGATTCGTTTTTCTAATCTTCGTTCGAAAACTGCTTTTTCGTTTTCAGTATATAAATGCGAATATTTATCGGTTTTATGTAAAATATCGTAAGCAATATAATTAGTAGGCCACAATTTATAGCTGGTCAAAATCGAATCGTCTATGGCTTGCGCCAAAGCCTGAATTTGTTTATTTACATTATCGTTTTCTGCTTTTATGGCATCAATTTCAGTATCTAAAACTTTCCCTATATGGATAAAAATTCGTTTTTTAGGTCCTAAAGCACCACTCAAAATGGTCATAAAATCTTCATTCTCTTCTTTGACATAGACTTCATTATTGGCTTCCGCCAATAATTGAGGCATTTTTAAAGCATCGGTAGGATCATATTCATAAGAAATAGAAACAGGAACAATCTTCAATTTTTTGAAGTAATCCATCAAATTAGCTTCATCCGAAGCCATTCCTATCATTTTCAATACTCCCGGATTGGTCGCATCATTTCCATCTTTGGTTCGTCCTTCACGTTGTGCAATCCAAACCGAACGGTTCTCGTGTTGCAACAACTGACTGATATATTCTGACAATGTTTTAGAACTCTGCAACATCTCTCTTGGTCCTAAACCGCGCTGAACCAGGAAATTTCGATTCAATTTAGCCAACACATTCAAAAAAGGTTGTTTAACCAAATTATCCCCAATAGCCGAAGCAGTCATTACCAAATCGTGCTCAAACAAAGTGGCATTCAACAAAGTGGTATCTAATAAAATATCTCTGTGATTAGAGATAAACAAATAAGGAGTATTAGGCTCTAAGTGTTCAAAGCCCGCAGTCATCAAGCCTTCTGAACTTTTTTCTAATACTTTTTGAACCGACTGGTATATAAAATTACATTGGAAATCACGAATAGAATGCGTTTTTAGCAATTGTTCTTTCCAAACTTCATCGGCTACATCAGGAAAAGAAAAATTCATCAATGACTTCAACATCGGGTGATGAAGCACTTTTTTTATCGCTTTATTTATTTCGGAATCATAATAAGGCCGAATCTCGTCAAACTTTTGCATTTTGGTACTATTAGAAAAACAAATGAACAAAAAAAATATTAAATTTTAGCGAATTCTGCTTTAAATCCCAAAAATTGCTTTCGAATTTTCAGTAGTGATTTTCGCTATTTCCTCTGCTGAAATTCCGTAAATATGTGATAACTTATCAATTACATTCACCAGATAACTACTTTCGTTTCTTTTCCCTCTAAAAGGAACCGGAGCCAGATAAGGCGCATCGGTTTCTAAAACAATGTGTTTTAAATCTATTTTATTCAAAAACTGGTCTATCTTACCATTTTTAAAAGTCACTACACCACCAATTCCCAATTTCATATTATAAGACAAAGCTTGCAAAGCCTGCTCGTAAGTCCCCGAAAAACAATGAAAAATTCCAAACAAATCAGCCGATTTTTCTTCTTCTAAAACTGCAAAAACTTCATCAAAGGCATCACGACAATGAATCACAATAGGTAATTGGTATTCTTTTGCCAATTGGATTTGACGTTTGAAAGCCAATTGCTGCTCTTTTAGATGGGTTTTGTCCCAATACAAGTCAATCCCAATTTCGCCGATAGCATAGAATTTTCTCTTCTTTAATTCCTCTTCAACAAATTGCAATTCGTCCAAATAATTATCCTTAATATGCGTTGGGTGTACGCCAGTCATCAAAAAAACGTTGTCAGGATATTTTTGTTCCAAATCATACATGGCTTCAGTATAAGCCGAATCGATTGCCGGAATAAAAAAACGAGTCACACCAGCCGCTAAGGCGCGTTGCATCATTTCGTCTCTGTCCTGATCAAATTCTTCGCTGTATAAATGTGCGTGGGTATCGGTAATTATGGGTTTTGTTTCCAAGTCTAAAGTTTAAATGTGCAAAATTAGACTATTACACAAAGATTCACAAAAACAAAAAAACCCACACAAAAACTAATAAATCTTTGTGTGGCTTTAAAATATTTTTGCCTTAAATATATTTCATTATATACTCCTAACAAGTTCTTTTAATATGTATTCACAAGCTTCTTTTTCTGTGACAAATATTCTTGATGAGTGTTTTTCTCCGCGTTCTCTGAAATAAGTCTCATATTCAATCCCGCATTTTCCTTTCTTAATTGTTAAGGCTATTTTTTCATCATCGTTTGTTGAACCAAAAAGTCCGTGAAGAAAATATTGATCTTCAGATATACCATTTTCTTTTAATTTATTGTCTAATTCTTTAATTGTCATTGTTCATTAATTAAAAATTCTTAATCCAATTTATCCAATAATTCCTGAACCTTATCATAATTCTCATAATCGGAAGGAATGGTCAACAGGATTTCTTTACAGGCCTTATAGTTTTTTTGTTTTAGTTTAATTAAAGCCAAAGCATAAATCGCCTTGTTTTTATAAATAGAATTTCCTGATTTTATCCAGTTAAACTCAGCCTCGGCTTGTTTGATTTGGTTGTTTTCCAATAAAGAAACCCCATAAAAATACTGAACTTCTACGGTTTTATTTTCTCTCAAAATAGCTTCAAAAAACGGAATCGCAGCTTTGTAATTCTTAGCGTTAAAAGCGGCTTCAGCCTTTTTTAAATTATCAACTCCTTCGCTTCTTTCGGTCAAATAAGCATTTTCATATTGATTGTATTCTTCAAAAACAGGTTTCGGACTAGGATTTAAAAGAAACAATCCAAACAAAAGCGCCACCGAGGCAGCAACCAAATAAGCCCATGGTTTAATCGAAATCACCTTCGATTTATCTGCTTTAAAATGTTCGTTCGAAATCGCTTTTAGATTTGCTGTGAAAGCCTCTCTGTCAGCAGCAAAATCGAATTTTGTTTCTAACTGTATTTGTACTTCTTTGAAAGTTTCAAATTCAGATGCCAGTTCGTGGTTTTCTGAAAGCTGTTTTTCAAAATCCAATCGGGCTTCGTCCGACAATTCGCCTTGAAGGTATTGATCGAATACTATATATTTCTCTTCTTTCATGGCTCCTTAAATTTTTAATGTTTTAAAACTACTGTGTTCCTGAATCCATTGGGTAAGCTGACCCGTACACAAGGATTTTTTCTTCCTAACATAACCATAGGTTACGTTAAGTTTCATGGCTACTTCTTCCATTGATTTCAAAGTAAAACTCCACTTTAAAACTTCCTGGCATTTTTCGCCTAATCTTTGAAACATCATATCAAAAAGCTGTTGTTTTTCTTCAAATATTTCTGTTTGTGCCACCATTTCTTCCGTGGGTTCATTAGTAGATGTCAAATCATCCTGAATTGTTACCCCTTTATTCGATGCTTTTTTTAATTCGTTAAGCCATTTTCTTTTGCATAACAAAAAAAAGTAAGCATCAAAAGGACAACTCAATTCCAATTGTTTGGCTTTTGCCTGATTAAACAACAAAATTAGGATCTCCTGGACCACATCCTGAGCCTGATCTTCATCGCCCGAATTGTTCCTGATATAGGAAACCACTTTGGGAACAAACTTTTTGTAAATAGACCGAATAATCGCCGAATCATTATTCGCTAATCCTTCGATAAAATACTGATCCGGATGAATTTTGTTTTCTGACATAGGAAAAAAATTGAACTGCTAATGTAAAAAAGAATCTGAAATAAAAATCAGTTTAATAGGTAACAAATATAAAATCAAGTGGATATAGATGTGAAACCTTTCAAATTGATAAATCATGAAAAATGAACAGTTATCCTCTCCAATCATTATTGATAGTTTTTCTGAAAAACTTTCGAATAAAATTCAGGCGGGTTTTAAAATCTCCGAATACAACGCCAAATTGCCTTATGTGGTTTTAACAAAAGAGCAAAAAAGGATCAATCATGCTTTACATCTTCAACTCTTTTGCATCACATTCGGAATCTGGTCTTTTGTCTGGATTTATTTGACATTAACACATACCCCAAAAAAAGAAATACTAATTGCTATTGATGAAGACGGAAATGTGTTTGAAGAAAAATGCTTACTCAATTAAAAAGCCTGTTTGAATGTTTAAAGAAAAAAACCAGCTGTTAGAAACCGGGAAAATTTCTTAAAACGCATCAAAATTACACCCTTTAGGGTTGGGGAAATAATTTTGATGAATTTCAAACAGGCTTTAAAAAAATAATCTGAAATAAATTCAAATTAAAGGGTAACAATTCAAAACCCATATTGATATACCAATAGAAACCCGAAGTACTAAAAAAATATTTTGGAAACTGGGGTAACAAATTAAAACAAGAATTGATATAACAACAGAATCAGAAACAATTAAAAAAAATTAAAATACTGGGGTAACAATTTAAAACCCGAATTGATATAACAGTATAAAACAAGTAAAACCATTTTAACCATAATTAAAATCAAGAAATCATGAGAACAAATTTTAAAACCATCGGACTTTTATTTTTAGCGGCAATTTCATTCGTAAGTTGCGAAAACGAGAACATCGAAAACACGCCGGCAACAGCAGCAGAATTTGCAAATATTAGAGAAGCTGCTTTAGAAAAAATAACTCAGGAATTTACCTTTACTGCCGAAAACGGAGTAAAAACATTTACTTCTGAAAACGGAGTAAAAATTACCATCAACGGAAACTGCTTAACTAAAGACGGAAATCCTGTAACAGGAGAAGTAAAAATTGAGTATGTAGAACTTTTCGACAAAGGAAACATGTTAGTAACTAACAAACCAACAATGGGAATCATGCCCGATGGAAACCGAAATCTACTAATCTCTGGAGGAGAATTCTTCATCAAAGCAACTCAAAATGGCAAAGAATTAGCAACCACTTGCAACATTACTTTATTAGTTCCTGCCAGCCTTACTGATGGCGTTGACAATATGATGACTTTATGGAAAGGAATCATCGATGACGAAGGAAACTTAGCCTGGGAAGATGCCCGTAAAGCCGATGGAACTAATGGTGGAAAAGGTGGCGTTCAAGCCGAAGGGAACAACTACTATGTGAGTTTTGGAAACTTTGGATGGACAAATGTGGATAAATTCTACAGCGATCCAAGACCTAAAACTACTATTCTTGTTGATGCTCCCGAAGGATACGACAACAACAACTGTGCAATCTATTTATCTTATGACGGCGAAGGAACTAACGCTTTAGCAAAACTTGATACTTACACAGCCGAAGGATTATTCAGCGAACACTACGGTCAAATTCCAGTAGGCCTTGCTTGTCACATCATCTTTGCGACCGAAGACAATGGAAACTGGAGATACGCCATCAAAGGAGTAACCGTTCAGGCCAATGACGTTTACACTTTCACAATGTCCGAAACCACTGTAGGAACCGAAGCTCAATTAATTGCCGCAATCAATGCGATCCAATAAAAATTCCCAAATTTAATTTCTGAAAAAAGTGATGATTTGCTCATCGCTTTTTTCTATTTTTAAAGGATTTTTAACCGTTAACCAAATAAGAATTAGTAGCTTATTCCTGCTGTCCGCTATATCTCTTGCGGCGAACACCGCCACAAGAGGATGCCGCTACCATCAGGGCTAAAAACCAAATATGATTATGAAACCACTAGCATCTATTTTCTTTATTCTGCTTTCTGTTGTCTCCTTTTCACAAAAAAAAGTCAAAGATACCGTTACCCGAAGAGCCGCAATAAACTACAGTCAAAATGCGAATACGGTTTCGTACAAACCCGAAACTCCACCGTTAATTCCTATTGCAGGTGCGCCAAAACCTAGTTTTTCGTACCTATGGGAATTTGGAGATGGCAACTACAGCAAAGCTACCGAACCTAAACATACTTATAAAAACAAAGGAACCTACACCACCCGATTGACTGTTACCAATAATTACGACAACGGAAAACCACCCGCTACCCGACCAAAAAAAGTAGTAATTAACGAAGTATCAGATAAAAATTTTGACGAAATCGCATCCGTTGCTAACCAAAATGGTTTTGCCCTTCAAAAAAACTGCGACCCTATTCCCGATCAGGAAATGGAAGTCATTCTTAGTTATCAAAATCTGGAAAACTATGTCGCGAATGGAAAAATCTATCTTTTTTACAACGAAACGCAATTCAAGGACAACAACTTTCAATTAGCTGATTTTCGAACCTATGCTGGCGAAAGAACAGTCACAGAAAACACTTTTGCCGCTATCAACGACATTGACCAATCTAATTCATATTTGGCTTCAGCCAATACTTATTTACCAATAAGAAAATACGAGAACACCACCACCGAAGAAGATTTAGACGCCGCTCTGGCCGAAGCGCATAAAACGTTCAAAAACGTTTCCATCTTAGAATTTGACGATGCTAATCCGCAGGAAACCCGCAATGTTTTTTATACTTTCAAGACTACTCCTGAAATGCTCAAAGACACCAGTGCGACAATTACTATGCGAGGTATTTATGTCCCAAATCGTAGCTATAAAAACCACAAAGTAAAAAACCTGGAAATGGAAATCGTAACTTCCCATGACCCTAACAAAATGGGATCTAACGGAAGTTTTATGAATTATCGATTCGTTCGTTTTAAAAGAGTGAATTTCAAAACCCGTTTTCAAAACAACGGCGAAGGTCCGGCAAGAATGATTCGTCTGGAAACCGATATTCCGGATATGTTTGACAAGAAAACATTTCAAATCGAAGACATGTATCCTAAATGCCCTATTTGTCCAAAAGACGAAATCCCCACAACCAGCTGCTTAGATACCATAATTAAGCAAAACCAAATCTTCTTTACCTTCAAAAACATTTATCTGCCGGGAAGCGAACAGAAAAATGTGAAAGAAAAAGACAGTACCAAAGGTTTTGTAAAATACTCTTTGAAATTCAACAAAGACTTTCATAAAGTAAACACCCGAAGCAGAACCGCAATTATTTTCGACAAAAACGAACCTATTATAACCAATTACGCCACCACCCGATTCCTTCCCGGAATTTCTATTGGTGCTAAAGCAGGTTATAATTATTACCCAAATTTAGACAAATCCAGAAGCTATTTTGTGGGCGCGACCATTTCTCCATATAAATCCTATCGTTTGTATTGGCAAGCCGAATTAATCAATAGTGTCCATGATTTCAATTCAGCTACCTCAATTACAAATGGTTTCACCACAACTGCTAACGGAGTCCGCCAGGCTACACGTACTAGCAAAACTATTAGTTATTCAAATTTCAATAATGAAATTCCATTACTTCTTCGTTACAACATCAACAATTTCATCGGCATTGGAGCTGGAGTACAGGCCAACATTAATGCTTCTGAAAAACAGGAACAACACACAAAGATTGAATATTTCGAATCAGAAAAACCAGATTCTCCAATTATCAAAACCGAAGAAAATAGCGTATCTAACAGTAAAACCTTCACCAATTTAAAAACTGGATTGTTGTTTGACTTAACACTTGGTTTTGCCCGCATCGGTCCGAGTTTAGGAGTGCGTTATGTGATGAATTTCAAAGAAAATTTTAATTATTTTCAAGTGTATGGAATATGGAAGTTTTAAATTTATGGAACACGGATTAAACAGATTGACACAGATTTTTTTAATAATTTCTTCGTGAATCTCCGTGAAATGCTTTGCGTATCTTTGTGAAACAACTCTTTATGAAAAAACTTTTTTGCTATTTTCTTCTAGTTTCTTCCCTGATTCTTTTCGGACAAAAACCACTTACTCAAGAAGACAAAATCTACAATGCAGTAGATGCTTTTGTTGCAAATCCAACAGCAGAAAATTTAAAAACCCTCAATAGTACCGAAAACGCATTCTGGAAAACCCCAACGCCAAAAACTAAAAACGAACTGTTGGCAATTGTCATTTTAAATTGCAACAAAGCCTATTACGAAAACCAATTCAACCTAATTCAGCAATCAGTTTCCAGTTACGAAAAAGCCTGGAAAACCTATCAAAAATACCATCTCAACAATTACGACATTGTAGAATTTTGCCTAAAACCTCTGGGAAACTTGTACACCATTCTGGGCGATTACGACAATGCCGAAAATACCATCAAACAGTATTATTACATCGCCAATCAGGAAAAAAATCAGGATAAAAAAATAGCCGCCATTCTCAATTTATCGAATGTGTATCAAAATTCAGGCAAGATTGATTTAGCCATTGATTTACTTGAAAAAACAATCCAAACCGAAAAATTATCTAACATTCAAAAAGGGATTTTGTTGAATAATTTAGGAAACAGCTATGTATTGAGTTACAAAAGCACGGGATTAATTATAAAAATTATACCAAATATCTTTGAAAAATTAGAAAGCTCATACCTTACCGCTATCAAATTATTACAATCAGACAAATCTCAAACGGAAACATTAGCGAATTGTTACCGCAATTTATCTTCTCTTAACTCCCAATGGCAACAATTTGAATTGGCTAATTCTTATTTCGAAAAAGCTAAAAGCTATTTCTACGCAACACCCAATCTTTCACCTCGAAAAATAGCTCAATTCAAATACGAAGAAGCTTCGCTTTTTTTCAAACAGCAAAAACTAAAAGAAGCTACTGCATCTATAGAGTCCCTTTTTAAACTTCTCATTCCAAATTATTCTAACAAAAAAAACAGCTTACCAGAACAAAATTCACTTTATACAGAAACCAGTTTGCTGGATGCTTTAGATTTAAGAGCCGAAATTTATTCGAAACAAAACCAACTTAAAAAAGCATTAGAATCTTATAATTTAGCTTTTCATATTGAAGACTTATTTTCGAATATGATGGTTTATGAAAACTCTAAAATTATCAATCAAAGTCGTGTTCGTATGCGAACCGAGAAATGTATTGTTATTTATGACTTATTGTATCAAAAGGAACAAAAGCAAACTTATATAGAAGCGGCTTTTCAATTGGCAGAACAAAGCAAATCGGGTGTTTTAAAAAGTTATTTATTGCAAAACAAAAGCCTCTCCAGTAAAGAAAAATTCCACATAGAACAATTACAAAACTGGAGCAACGCAATCCTCAAAGAGCAACAAAAAGGAGATTTAGCCAATATTGTAAAAATAAACGAAGCCATCAAAAAGCAAAATGGATTAATGCTTTCGCTCAAAAAAATTCGTTCGGAAAATACCGTTTCGGAAAAAGAAACAATCGATATCAAATCCTTGTTTGCCCAACTGAAAAAAGACAAATCCATGATGATTGAGTATTTTTCAGGTTTTGAAAAAATGTATTTTTTTACATTGGACAACAATAGAATAAGACTGAATTTTTATTGGGACAACCATACTGCCACCCCTAGAATAATTTCATTCTTAGATTTTTTTAGTAATGCCAATAAAATCATTGACAACATTTCAGATTACAACCATTATGGTCATTCATTATATGAAATGCTAAAATTGCCCGTAAATTCCAGCTATAAAAACCTCATCATCGTTCCTGATGGTATATTAAACTTCCTTCCTTTCGAAGCCTTAATCACTCAAGAATCCAACACGACCAATTTTGCTCAAATGCATTATTTGTTGAATGATTATAACATCGGATACCAGAATTCGGCTAGTTTTTATCTTAATACAAAACCTTCTTCAAAACAAGAAAAAACTGTTTTAGGAATTTTTCCAGTTTTCGAAAACACGCCTTATACGCTGACTTATTCAAAAGACGAGTTGCATTCGATTCAAAAAAACTTCAAAGGAAAATATTTTAAAAATAGCGAAGCTTCTTTCGATAATTTCAAAAAAAATGCAGCAGATTACTCCATTTTACATTTATCCACTCATGCTGATGCTGGCGATGTAATTACTCCCGCAAGTATTAAATTCCACGATCAGGAAATCCTCTATTCCGAATTGTACCATTTAAGTATCAACCCTGATTTGGTAGTTCTAAGTGCCTGCGAAACGGGAATTGGTAAGCTCTATAAATCCGAAGGAGCCATGAGCGTTGCCCGCGGATTCCAATTGGCCGGCGCGCAAAATTTATTGTTCTCACTATGGAAAGTCAATGATTATACGACTTCTGTTTTTATGGATTCTTTTTATCAGAACATCAAAAACGGACAATCTTATTTAGAAGCCAACGCCAATGCTAAAAGAGATTTCTTAAAAAATCCGGAGATTTCCAACGCCAAAAAATCACCTTATTACTGGAGTGCATTTGTGTATTATGGCGCTGTTGAAACCAATGAAAAAACCAATTATACTTTTATTATATTGGGAATTCTATCTGTAATTGCCTTAATTTGGCTTTTTATCCGATATAGAAAATGAAAAATCTGCATGAAGTCCTAAAAAAGGAAAAATATAAGAAAGTAAAATTCAAGATTACTAAGACCCAGCACCTGTTGATAAAAGCTAAAATTAACGGTGTAGAAGGCCGTTTTATTCTGGACACAGGAGCTTCAAATAGTTGTGTAGGTTTTGAACACATTGCCTTATTCAATCTAAATGCCGAAGATTCAAAAACCAAGGCCTCGGGAGCGGGAGCAACAGGAATGCTCACTCAAACTGCCACCCAAAACAAATTACAATTGGGTTCTTGGAAAAACAATAATTTTGATTTGATCATATTTGATATGTCACATGTTAATGAAGCCTTGACGGCTTACAAATCAAAAACTGTTGACGGAATCATTGGAGCCGATGTTTTACTAAAAGGCAAAGCCATAATTGATTACTACAATAATTGCTTATATTTACAATAACCAACAGAAAACCAAAACATTATGAGAAAATTCTACAAAGCAGCCTGTCTTGCTCTGGGAATGTTACTATTCTCCTGTTCCACCCAAGACTTAACAGAAGATAGTCAAAATTCTACAGCAGCATCTAATACGAATTCTTCCGAAACGTCAAAAACCACCCCTGTGAAAAACAATATTTCTAAATTTTGGGATTTTAACAACTTAGATGAATGGGAAGATGCTACTCAGGTGGGTGAAGCTAATTATTTTATCGAAAATGGAAATTTACGCCTGTTTACCAATGCTAATACTTGGGATCGAACTAAAATAAAATCGATTGCTACTTATTCTACAGGAACGTATTCCTGGCGCGTTTTTGTCCCTGAAATGGGAGTGGGCGATTGTGCCAGCATAGGTGCTTTTTTATACAGTGATGATACCCACGAACTCGATTTTGAAATTGGCTATGGCAAAGAAACTGTTCGTCAGGGACTGAATGCTGCATCCGATGATCTTATTGTTTATACCACTTCGCAAGCTAATCCAAGCCATTCTTTTCAAAGCAAAATCAAAAGAAATCAATGGTACACTTTTACAATAACATTAGCTTTAAATACAAAGAAAAAATATGTGGCAACCTGGAAAATTGACAACCAAAACCTAACAAGCAAAACACTTACTTACGGCACAGCCACTAAATTTAAAATCTTTTGCAGTGTCGAAAATCTGAGTTTTATAGGCGATCATATTCCTGCTACACAAAATTATGCTTTATTTGACTGGGTAGAATTCAAATAAAATGATGTCCTCTAATTAACCGCAGATTCGCAGATTAAAAAAAAAATTCTGTGAATCTGCGGTTAACTCATTTTAAGCCTATTTGCTTTTGATTCTTTTTTTCGAATGAGACTCTTTTGGATTTTCACCTAATGCCCATAAAAGTCCGCCTGTAAGATGCTGAATAAAGACAGGGTCAACATAATCCTTACTATCATGCCCTAAAGCGGTATAAAACACTCTACCGCCTTCAAACTCATGACACCAGGCCAATGGTAAGTAATCTCCAAAAGTTCGTCCCGGATAGACTTCTTTTTCGCTGTCTTTCACCGTTCGCATATCGGCGGCTAAAAGTACATGAGTATTAGGATTGAATTCATTCATATAATAACACTCATCTTCTTTTCTCCATGTTTCCCCTAGCATCGAAGTCGAAGGATGGTTTTTATCAATCACTTTTATTTCGAAAGACTGAAAAGCAGGATGTCTTTTAAACCTACCACCTACCAAGGTTGCAAACCAAGGCCAGTCTTTTTCAGAATCAGACGCACTATGAACTCCTACAAATGCGCCACCAGCATGAATATAATCCACAAGAGCTTGTTTTTGTTCTTCGGTATCAAAGATATCATTACAGGTATTAGAAAAAACCAGACAGCTATACTTTGCCAGATTTTCGGTGGTCATTACCGCCGGATCATCTGAAACATCAATAATTAGGTTGTTGGCTTCTCCAATTTTCTTCCAGGCTTCCACACTGAAAGGAATATTTTTATGCACATAACCTTTGCCGTTTTTAGTGTAAACTAAAATACGTTTTTTAGCTAGTGGATTGGCAAAAACAGAACCTAAACCAAAAACAATTGTAAGCAACATTAATTTTATTTTCATAATTTTCTATTTATTTCTCGAATATAAAAAGAAAATCCCAAACTCCAATCCCGAAGCATCGGGAGGAATTTGGGATTTATATGTTTGTCAGACTGAGCTTGTCGAAGTCTACAATTCAAAAGCTTTTTTAGGATTTCCACCACAAAGCAATTCTACTGGGTTTTCTAAAGCTTCTTTTACAGCAACTAAGAAACCAACAGACTCACGACCATCGATAATTCTGTGGTCATAAGATAAAGCGATGTACATCATTGGGTGGATTTCAACCTTACCGTTTACAGCGATAGGACGCTCGATAATGTTGTGCATTCCAAGGATTCCAGACTGTGGAGGGTTGATAATTGGAGTTGACAACAT
Source organism: Flavobacterium sp. GSA192 (assembly GCF_006386525.1). NCBI lineage: Bacteria > Pseudomonadati > Bacteroidota > Flavobacteriia > Flavobacteriales > Flavobacteriaceae > Flavobacterium > Flavobacterium sp. GSA192. The sequence goes on from NZ_VAHC01000004.1 coordinate 293,190, forward strand.
AGATCCAAATACACCACCATTAGTGATTGTAAAAGTACCACCTGTCATATCATCAACTGTAATTTGACCATCACGTGCTCTTAAAGCCAATCTTTTGATTTCAGCCTCAATTCCACGGAAAGTTAAGTTTTCAGCATTACGAACTACAGGAACCATTAATCCTTTTGGTCCTGAAACTGCGATAGAGATATCAGCAAAATCAAAAGCAATTTTGTGATCTCCGTCCATCATAGAGTTTACATCAGGGAACAATTCTAAAGCTCTTGTTACCGCTTTTGTAAAGAATGACATATATCCTAAACCAATACCACCGTGTTTTGCTTTGAATGCATCTTTGTATTCATTACGCAAAATGTTGATAGGCGTCATGTTTACTTCGTTGAAAGTAGTCAACATTGCAGTTTCGTTTTTAGCAGAAACTAAACGCTCAGCTACTTTACGACGCAACATAGACAATTTAGTACGCTCTACTCCACGGCTTCCTCCTGTAGGAGTTCCCATTGATGGAACAGCATTTACTGCATCATCTTTAGTGATTCTTCCACCTTTACCAGTTCCTGATACAGTAGTCGGAGCGATGTTTTTTTCATCTAATATTTTTTTAGCTGCCGGAGATGGAGTTCCAGTTGCATAAGTAGCTGCTGGTGCTGCAGGAGCCGCTGGCGCAGGTGCTGCTTTTGGTGCTTCAGCTACTGGAGCTGGAGCTGCTGCAGGCGCTGCCGCTGGTGCTGATCCTGATGGTTTAGCAGCTGCAGTGTCAATATGACAAACTACTGCTCCTACTGCTACTGCATCACCTTCTTCTGCTTTTAGAGTAATGATACCACTAGCTTCAGCTGGTAATTCTAATGTAGCTTTGTCTGAATCTACTTCAGCAATTGCTTGATCTTTTTCAACATAATCCCCATCTTTTACTAACCAAGTGGCGATTTCAACTTCTTTAATAGATTCCCCTGGTGATGGAACTTTCATTTCTAAAATCATGTCGTAATATTTTAAATTATGAATTTTATTTTTTAATTATGAATCGTTATTCTTTGTATTTAAATCTAGCCCCGATAGCAGTGAAAATACTTTTTATTTTTTTCTTTAAAAAATAAAAAGATTGTAACGAATAGCGGGAAATAGCTTCTGGAAAAAATATTTTTAATGAGATTGCTTCGTACCTCGCAATGACTATCTAAATAAATTTTTATCAAATACCATTCTGATTGCATCAGCATGACGGCGTTTTGCTCTAGTGTAACTTCCTGCTGCCGGTGCTGAGTATGCTTTTAATGAAGCTAATCTCCATTTAACCAAATCAAAGTTAGCTAACATATAGGTGTAAGCTCCCATGTTTTTAGGCTCTTCCTGTGCCCAAACATAATCATCAGCATTTGGATATTGTGCAATAATCGCTTTTAATTGTTCTACCGGTAATGGGAACAATTGCTCGATACGAACTACAGCTACATCTTTACGACCATTGTTTTCTCTTTCGGCAGTAATATCATAATAGAATTTACCTGTACAGAAAACTAATGTTTTCACGTCTTTCTTATTTACTGTAGTATCATCAATTGTTTCCTGGAAACCTCCTGAAGTGAAATCTTCAATTGGAGATATACATCTTGGATCACGCAACAAACTTTTTGGAGAGAAAACAACTAATGGTTTACGGAAAGTAGTTTTCATTTGTCTTCTCAACAAGTGGAAGAAGTTAGCTGGCGTTGTACAATCGGCTACATACATATTGTGACGTGCACAAAGTTGTAAGTAACGCTCCATACGTGCTGAAGAGTGTTCAGCTCCCTGACCTTCGTAACCGTGTGGCAACAACATTACTAATCCGTTTTGATTGTTCCATTTGTCTTCTCCACAAGAGATGTATTGGTCAATCATAATTTGGGCACCATTAGAGAAATCTCCGAATTGTGCTTCCCAAATTGTTAAAGCATTTGGATTAGCCAAAGCATAACCATAATCAAATCCTAATACTCCGTATTCAGACAAGAATGAGTTAAAGATGCGGAAGTTTCCTTTTTTGTTCTCGATGTTATTTAACAAAACAACTTCTTCTTCAGAATCTTCTACTTTTACAACAGCATGACGGTGTGAGAAAGTACCACGTTCAACGTCCTGACCTGAAATACGAATATCAAATCCTTCAGTCAAAAGTGAACCGTAAGCTAATGTTTCAGCAGTTCCCCAATCGATAGTGTTATTATCGTATCCTGTTTTTCTATCAGTAACAATCTTAGTGATTTTGTTAATGAATTTTTTATCAGATGGTAAGCTAGAAACTGTTTTAATGATAGAATCTAAAGTTGATTTTTCAACAGTAGTTTCAAATTTTTGCAACATTACATCATCAGAAACCTGCTCAAATCCCTTCCATTCATTTTGCATAAACGGAGTAATGATTGTCAAATCTTTTTTACGGGAAGCTTCTAAGTTATGATCTAAATCGTCTTTGTATTCTTTCTCTAAAGTTTTTACCAAATTAGCATCGATAATCCCTTCAGATAATAATTTTTCAGCATAAATATCTCTTGGATTTTGATGCTTAGCAATGATTTTATATAATAATGGTTGTGTAAAACGAGGCTCATCTCCTTCGTTATGACCATATTTTCTATATCCTAATAAGTCAATAAATACGTCACGCCCGAATTGCATTCTGAAATCCAATGCAAATTGCATAGCGTGTACTACAGATTCTGCATCATCAGCATTTACGTGTAATACAGGCGACAAAGTAACCTTAGCAACGTCAGTACAATAAGTAGAAGAACGAGCGTCTAAGTAATTCGTTGTAAAACCTACCTGGTTATTGATTACAATATGGATAGTACCACCTGTTTTGTAACCATCTAACTGCGCCATTTGGATAATTTCATAAAGAATACCTTGTCCTGCAATTGCAGCATCACCGTGAACAGCGATAGGCAATACTTTAGAGAAATCATCTGCAAAATATTTATCTTGTTTTGCTCTGGTAATCCCCTCAATAACGGCACCTACAGTTTCTAAGTGCGAAGGGTTTGGAGCTAAGTTGATGTTGATTTTCTTTCCTGACTTAGTAATTTTATCAGCAGTAAGACCTAAGTGGTATTTTACGTCACCGTCAAAATATTCCTGATCGTAATCTTTTCCGTCAAATTCAGAGAAAATATCCTGAGTAGATTTACCAAAAATATTAGCCAAAACGTTCAAACGACCACGGTGAGCCATTCCCATTACAAATTGCTCCACCCCTTTTTCGGCAGCTCTTTCAATTAAAGCGTCCAAAGCCGGAATAACAGTTTCTCCTCCTTCAAGAGAGAAACGTTTTTGACCTACATATTTAGTATGCAGGAAGTTCTCGAAAGAAACTGCCTGATTTAATTTATTTAAAATTCCTTTTTTCTCATCAGCTGAGAAAGTAGGGCGATTTTCATTCACATTCAATCTGTCCTGAATCCATTCTACAACTTCCGGACGACGAATATACATATATTCGATACCAATATGCTGACAATAAACTGTAGTTAAATGATTAACAATTTGAGACAAAGTAGAAGGCTGTAAACCTAATATTTTTGCTGCATCAAAAGTAGTATTCAAATCAGCTGAACTCAACCCGAAATTTTCCAAATCTAAATTTGGAGAAAAAGTTCTACGCTCTCTAACCGGGTTTGTCTTAGTGAACAAGTGCCCTCTAGAACGGTATCCATCAATCAATTTAACAACTTTAAATTCTTTTTGAAGTTGCTCTGAAATTTTACTATTATCTACAGCAGGAGCCGAAGACACTGAAGTTGACGGAGCTACTTCTCTGATGTATTGAACTGGATTTTCCTCATTATAAGTTTCCATTCCAAAATCGAAACCCTGAAAAAAACTTCTCCAGCTAGGCTCTACGCTGTCTGGACTATGTAAATATTGTTCGTATAATTGTGCAAAAAACTCGGTATGCGCTGCATTTAAAAATGAAAACCTATCCATAATGTTAGTGAATATACTTTTTGTTAAAATAGTTTGGCAAAAGTACAATAATCAACTAAATTTACTTGAAAATTAAAACACTTTTAACTGTTAAAATGTTAAATACCTCAATACTTATGAGAAAAAAATACGCTTCAATAGTTTCAAAATCAATTTTAACTGCCTTATTAGTATTCATTTCTACTCAATTATCCGCTCAATATCAAAATTCAGGCTTTAAATCAAATAGTGATTTCTGGCAAAAAGTACAATTTGGAGGCGGATTAGGACTAAGTTTCGGAAACCGATACACTGATATTTCGGTCGCACCGAGTGCCATTTACAATGTCAACGAATATTTCGCAGTAGGTCTTGGCGCACAATATACTTATGTAAAACAAAAAGATTTTTACAATTCCAATCTATACGGCGGAAGCCTGATTACCTTATTCAATCCTATTCCTGAAGTCCAGCTTTCGGCCGAACTCGAGCAATTAAGAGTCAATGTAAAAGGGATTGGCGACAACAATTTCAGCAGCAACTTCTGGAATACCGGTTTATTTTTAGGTGCGGGTTATCGCAGTGGAAATGTAACTATAGGTGCTAGATACAATGTGTTACACGATGAAAACAAAAGCGCTTACAGCGATGCTTTTATGCCTTTTGTGAGGTTTTATTTTTAGAAAAGGAACTGAGATTCTAAGTCACTAAGATTTTAATTCAAAAGCAAAATATGTTTATACCAATTGTAATAATTCCAGTTCTTGTATTTGCAATAATTTTCGCTGTTAAATCTTCAAATAAAAATAGAGAACAACAATACGCCATTCTAATCGAAAATATAAAAGACGAAATAGAACTTTACGTAGAACAGACAAAAAGTCTCAATATAACTATTGGATTAAACAACAGCGATTTTCTATTTAATCACTGTGATTTATATGTAATAAAAAATGCAATTATAATATTAGGATTTACTAAGAATAGTTTTTTTAAACAACTTTCAACACCCATTATTTTAACTCATGAATTGAATAAATTCTCAAGTAGATTTCCATTTGCTCGTGTAAAAAAACCAAATAAAGTAAATTTCGAAAACGATGTATTGAAAATTAATTTTGGAGAAAAGGGAATTACGAAAACTGAAGTTATTCTTAAATTAACATCATTAAATAAAAATGAGATAAATAAAATTAAAGAAATAGCTCAAAAAAACAACTGGAATACAAACTTAAAAACAATATTACAAGAGAGAATTTCATAATTCAAAACCTCAACCTCTCAGATTCTTAGCAACTCTGTCACTTACTTAAAATTATTTCTAAACCACACCTTTTGCCATTCTCTTTTTAGGATTAAAAAAGAAACCTGTTCAGCCAGAATAACCAAATCAGAACCGTCAAGTTTTTTAACCTCTTCTTCCGAAACATCAATCACATACAGCAGATTCAGATATTCAGCAAACTTGTACTGAATCAATCGATAGATTTTTTCATGCAACTGGATTTTCAATTCCTCAGGAGAAATACTCATAGGAAAATCAACTCCTTCATTAGCCAGATTAAAATCCTTATTTAATTGTTCGATTAATTTAAGATACAGATTTTCATCTTTGGCTTCACAAAGCAATAAATCGGAATTTTTTGGTGCTACGAAATTCATATTATTTTACTTTACTTTTTTATTTTCCCAGGTTTTTACAATCTTTGCCAGCAACACATCGCCTCCTGCATAGAAAAAAACCGCTCCCATAGGAGGATTAGAAGTTGGAATACACCCAAAAATATCAGGAACCCAGGTCCAACATTTAAAATAAGTCCCAACCAATTCAATAAACACCACACAAAGTGCTATAAAACAATACAGATTCTGCCAACGCTTTCTTTTTAAAAGCACAAAAAACAGCAATCCAAACATCATTGAAAAAAAATCCTTCAATAACAGCCCTACACCCAAAAACAAAAGAGCAAAAAACCAAAGAAAATATTTCCTCAGATGCAATTCCTTTTCTAATGACCAAACAGCATGAGCATACACATAACCGGAAGCATATACAATAGCATGACCAAAGGGCACATATAAAGGAATCATAGGTGTACGATATTCATACATCCCGAGTAACTTACAAAAAATCAACTCGCCTATATACGACAAACCAAGCATTACCAGCATCAATCTTCGCAATGTAAGATTGGAAACCGAATAAAAACCAAGAAAATAAAGAACCGCTAAAACATTAGTAATCTGCCTTCCGTCAAAATACTGATTAGTAAATGAAACCGAATCAATTCCTAACGCCAAAATCGTAAAAAAAGGAAAACAGCAAGCATAAACCAATTGCAGTTTTGTACTTACAGAAGTTTTTTGATTGTTAAGAGTCGTTATAAATTCACCCACAAAACCTGATTAAACTATTAACTAACTAAACTTTTCTTCCCATCAACCTTTGCCCAAAAGCCCTCAAGATTTCCCTCTTATCTTCTTTAATCTTCATTTGATCTAATAATTCAAAAGCCTTAAAAGTATATGCTTCAATTGCTTTTTGTGTTGCTACAGCAGCACCTGAATTCACAAACAACTCTTTTGTTTGCTCAATCTTAACCGAATTATCAATAACTTTATTCGAAAACAAATCACTTAGTTTTTGCTTATCGGCTTCATCGGCAAATTCCATCGTTTTTAAATACAAATAGGTTTTTTTATTCTCAATGATATCACCACCCACTTGTTTTCCAAAAGTTTCCGGATCACCAAAAGCATCTAAATAATCGTCTTGCAACTGGAAAGCCAAACCTAAATGCAATCCGAAATCATAAATCAAATCGGAATTTTCAGTGGAAGCTTCCGCAATAATGGCACCCATTTTTATAGCTGCTGCCACAAGAACTGCGGTTTTGTATTCAATCATTTTCATGTATTCGGGAATCGTCACATCCTGACGCGTCTCAAAATCCACATCCAGCTGCTGACCTTCGCAAACCTGCAAAGCCGTTTTACTGAATAATTTAGCTAATTTTCTAAAAATCTTTGGCTCGTAGTATTCAAAATATTGGTAAGCCAAAATTAACATGGCATCCCCTGATAAAATAGCTGTATTAGTATCCCATTTTTCGTGCACCGTAGTATTTCCTCTTCTCAATGGCGCATCATCCATAATATCATCATGCACCAACGAAAAGTTATGAAAAACCTCAACCGCCAATGCTGCCGGCAAAGCTTTTTTATAAGAAACATCAAAAATTTCAGCACTCATAATCGTTAAAACAGGACGAATTCTTTTGCCCCCAAGTCCTAATATATAATGTATAGGTTCGTATAAATTTTTAGGCTCTTTAATTTCTAATTGTGACTGAAGATATTCTATTACAAATTCTTGATATTGACTAACGGAGTGCATAAACTTAATTTTGGGGCTAATTTACAGCATTAACACTGGATTACAAACTTCGTTTATAAATGAAATGTTAAATTATCTTAAATACATTGGAAACTATTTTGGTGTTTAAAGTTTCCGTTCTATATTTGCACAGAATTTAACAATCAAATTCGTTAGCCAAAACAAAATTATTGAATACGACAAATAAAGAAGAAGCATGAAAACAAAATGGAAAGTCAATTCAAATCAATCCGATGTTTTAATCAGAATGAAACATTCAATAATTGCTTACCTCGGAGGAACAGTGAATAATTTTCAGGGGCATGCCGATTTTCACAACAATGAAATTGAAGACGCTGTAATAGCCTTTTCATTGGACGTAAAAAACAGAGAATCAAAACTGGAGCAGTTTAGCAACTATTTAAAACTAAACGATTTTTTTGATGTAAATCAATATCCAACCATCAGTTTTAAATCGACCTCATTTCAAAAAATCAATAAGAACATCAACTTTTTAAAAGGCGATTTAACTATTAAGGACATCACTAAAACTGTTGAACTTGACGTAGAATTAATAGAAACCGATTCATTAGACGGAAATAAAAAACTGGCATTTGAGCTCACCGCCGATATTAACAGAAAAGATTTTGGATTAGCATCTAATTCTTTTCATTCCAATAACGGATTAACAACAGGACAAGACATCAAACTAGTAGCTAATGTTGAATTTGGAATTTAACAAAAAAATATAATTATTGATTAAGAGAAAATGAAAGAGAAAATTATAGCCAAAGCAAGCGAAATGTTTTTAAAACTGGGGTTTAAAAGCATCACAATGGACGACATTGCAGGAGAAATGTGTATTTCTAAAAAAACCATTTACAAATATTTTTGCAATAAAGAAGTACTGATTCAAGAAAGCACCGAACTCGTCCATAAACAAGTACACGAGTTAATCGACACCATAGTAGCTAAAAACTACAACGCCATTCATGAAAATTTTGAAATCCGAAAAACATTTGGCGAACTTTTTAACAACAGTGCCGACAGCTCACCTATTTTCCAATTAAAAAAGCATTATCCCGAAATCTATCAAAGAGTATTAGAACAGGAAGTCAACCAATGCGAATACTGTTTTAGGCAAAATATAGAAAAAGGAATTGCAGAAGGTTTGTATCGAAAAAACCTTGATATTGAAACCTATGTAAAATTTTACTATATTTTAATCTTCCATATTAACGAAAATACAAGCTCTGAAAAAGAGGCAAAAAGAATTGAACTCGAAGCACTGGAATACCACACCAGAGCTATGGCAACACCAGCAGGAATTATCGAATTAGAAAAAAATTTACTTAATATAACTAAATAATGAAGCAATTACTGATAATAACCATTCTAACATTTGCAAGTATTGTAAATGCACAGGAAAAAACATCGCTAACACTCAAAGATGCGATTAAATATGCCCTTGAAAACAAGGCAGATGCTAAAAAAGCCAAATTAAAAATTGAAAACAGCGAGTACCAAATTCAGGAAGTACGTTCCAGAGCTTTACCACAAATTTCAGCCAACGGAAACATGACTTACAATCCGGTAATCCAGACAACTGTTATTGACGGAGCAGCTTTTAATGCCCCTGGAACAACTATCCAAGCGGCTTTTGGACAAAAATGGACTTCTACAGCAGGAGTTTCTTTAACACAGGCTTTGTTTGACCAATCGGTTTTTACAGGTTTAAAAGCAGCCAGAACCACTCGCGAATTTTACCAAATTAACAATCAATTAACCGAAGAAGAAGTAATTGAAAGAGTAGCCAACAATTACTATCAGGTCTATGTGTTGCGTCAAAAATTAGCTTTGGTCGAAACCAATTTAAAAACAACAACTAAAGTACGTGATATTGTTAAAGGTCAATTTGATAATGGTTTAGCTAAAAAAATTGACTTAGACCGAATGACGGTGAACCTGTCTAACATCAACACTCAAAAACAGCAAATAATCAATTCGGTTCAACTACAGGAAAATGCTCTAAAATTCTATATCGGAATGCCTATTGATGCTCTAATAGAGATTCCACAATCAGAATTTGAAGTAACTCCGGCAGCCTTTACTGAAGCTCCAAATGTGACTAACAGAACAGAGTATTTAATATTGAAAAAACAGGAAGAATTACTAGAACTGCAAAAAAAATCAGTAATTGCGGGTTACTACCCTACACTTTCTCTTTCTGCAAACTACAATTACATTGGTCAGGGAGCTGAAATGCCTTTATTTGCAAAACCTTCTAATGGTGTTTATTGGTCTGATTTCTCTTCTATAGGACTGAACTTAAGAGTGCCTATTTTCTCCGGTTTTGGAACCAGAGCTAAGGTAAGACAGGCTGATGTGGAACTAAGAACAATTCAGGAAGATATTAAAGACACTCAATTAGCATTGGATTTGGATTATAAAAATGCCAAAACCCAAATTGAAAACAGCATCATCACACTTCAAAATCAAAAAGAAAACATGAGACTGGCTGATGAAATCCTGAAAAACATCAACAACAATTACTTACAAGGTCTGGCATCATTAACCGATTTATTGGATGCTGAAAATGCTTCAATCGAAGCTCAGAACAATTATACTGCTGCAACTTTAGATTACAAACTGGCAGAAATCAAACTTATCAAATCAAAAGGCGAACTAAAAACTCTTATAAATAAATAACATGAAAAAATACATAACTACCGGAATTGTCATTATAGCTTCATTAGCTCTAATAGGATTTATTTTAACTAAGAATAAAGCCGAAAACGAAGCAAAAATTGCTATTGTTGCCGAGAAAAACGCCAGCGTATCCGTAAAAGTGGCTGCTGTAAAAACGGAAGAAGTTTCACTGGATTTTGTTGCCAACGGAAATTTTGAACCCAAACAAGAACTAAGCTTAGAAGCTGAAAATTCAGGAAAAGTAATTAAAGTTTTGGCTAAAGAAGGAGATCGCGTAACGGTAGGACAAACATTAGCCATCATGAGAGGTGATGCTATTAATGTTAATGCTCAGGCCGCCGAAGCTGCTTACCAAAATGCAAAATCTGATTACAACCGCTTTGAAAATGCGTATAAAACAGGCGGTGTTACTAAACAACAACTCGATCAGGCAAAAGTAGCTTTGACTAACGCTGAAGCTAACTACAAACAAGCTAAAATTAATGTAGGTGACACCCGAATTAAAGCTCCTATAAGCGGAATCATTAATGCAAAATTGATCGAACCGGGTTCAATGCTTGCTGCTATGCCTCCTACTAAAATGTTCGAAATTGTAAACGTAAATACTTTAAAATTAAAAGTAACAGTAAACGAAGCACAGGTAGCTAATTTAAGAACAGGCAATAATATTACTGTAACCAGCAGTGTTTATCCGGACAAAGAATTCTCAGGCAGAATTACTTTTATCGCCGCCAAAGCCGACAGCAGTCTGAATTTCCCGGTTGAAATTGAAATTACAAACAATGCCAACAACGACCTTAAAGCGGGTATGTATGGAACTGCCGTTTTCAAATCGGCACAACAAAAACAAACCATGAAGGTAGTACCAAGAACAGCTTTTGTAGGTAGTGTGAGCAGTAATCAGGTTTTTGTAGCCGAAAATGGAATTGCTAAATTAAAAACAGTTACTGCGGGAAGAATTCTAGGTGACAAAGTAGAGATCCTAAACGGTTTATCAGATGGTGAAACGGTTATTACAACTGGACAAATCAACTTACAGGAAGGAAGTAAAATAGAGGTTATTAAGTAATTCGTACAAAGTCCTTAGTGCCTAGTAAAATATCTAAATACTTAATACAAAGAACTGGGGACTAAAAACTAAGGACTCCATAAAAATATAAAAGAAACATATGAAATTAGCCGAAATATCCATAAAACGTCCTTCGTTAGTTATCGTTCTCTTTACGATACTAATCCTTGGAGGACTATTCAGTTATAGCCAGCTGGGCTATGAATTGATTCCAAAATTTGAAATGAATGTAATTACAGTTTCAACAGTTTATCCCGGAGCTTCTCCCAGTGAAGTTGAAAACACAGTTACCAAGAAAATGGAGGATGCCATCGCATCTTTAGAAAACATCAAGAAAATTGACTCTAAATCATACGAAAGTCTTTCGGTGGTTTCTATCACATTAACTTCGAATGCGAATGTGGATGTCTCGATGAACGATGCCCAACGAAAAATCAACGCCATTTTAAGTGACTTACCCGATGATGCCAAAACACCTTCATTGAATAAATTCTCACTCAGTGATATGCCAATTATTACTATTGGTGCCAATGGAAAAATGGATGAGGCTGCTTTTTATGACTTAATTGATAAAAAAATTGCCCCTGTTTTATCGCGTGTTCAAGGGGTAGCACAAGTAAATATTATTGGTGGTCAGGAACGTGAAATCCAGGTAAATCTTGACGCCACTAAAATGCAGGGTTACGGTTTATCGGTTCCACAAGTACAACAAATCATTTTAGCATCTAACCTTGATTTCCCTACCGGAAACATCCAAACCCGTGAGCAAAAAATTCTAATTCGTTTAGCGGGTAAATACAAAAGTGTTGACGAATTAAGAAACCTGGTAGTTTCTTCTAAAAACGGAATTCAGATTCGTTTACAGGATATTGCCGATGTACAGGACACTCAAAAAATTGCTGAAAAAATTGCACGTGTCGATCAAAAAAGTGCCATTGTATTGCAAATTGTGAAACAATCAGATGCTAATGCCGTAGCGGTGAGCGAACTGGTTGCAAAAACCGTTGAGAAATTAGAAAGTGATTATAAGGTAAATGATTTACAGTTAGAAACGGCTAAAGACAGTACTATTTTCACATTGGAAGCAGCCGACTCTGTACTACATGATTTATTAATTGCCGTAATCCTGGTGGCATTAGTAATGTTATTCTTCCTGCACAGTATTAGAAACTCATTAATTGTAATGATTTCTATTCCGGCTTCTTTGATTGCTACTTTTATTGGTATCTATCTTTTAGGATACACCTTAAACTTAATGAGTTTATTAGGATTATCTCTGGTAGTAGGTATTCTGGTGGATGATGCCATTGTGGTATTGGAAAACATTTACAGGCACATGGAAATGGGTAAAAGCCGTATTCGCGCCTCTTTTGACGGAACTGCCGAAATTGGCGGAACAGTAACTTCGATTACCTTAGTAATTGTGGTGGTATTTTTACCTATCGCTATGAGTAGCGGATTAGTATCGAATATTATTACACAGTTCTGTATGACGGTGGTAATTTCTACTTTACTATCTCTTTTAGCATCTTTTACCATCATTCCATGGTTGTCTTCCCGTTTTGGAAAACTGGAACATATTGAAGGGAAAAATCTTTTTGGAAGAATTATTCTTGGTTTCGAAAGTTTGTTAACTCGTTTTACCAACTGGGTTACTGAAATTCTAGAATGGAGTTTAAACCATTACATCAAAACCATCCTGATTGTATTAGTATTATTCATTACTTCTACATTTGGATTAATGGGTGGTGGTTTCATTGGAGGAGAATTCTTTGCTGCCTCAGATAGTGGAGAGTTTTTAGTGCAAATAGAAATGCCTAAAGATGCTTCATTGGAACAAACTAACTTCATGACGCAAAAAGCAGAAGCTTATTTGAAACAACAAAAATATGTTCATAGCCAAATTACAACTGTAGGTCAAACTTCAGAAGGAATGGGAGCTTCTCAGGCAACCACTTACAAGGCGGAGATTGATGTAAAAATGATTGATCAGTCAGAACGTACTGATGAAGCATCCGTTTATGCTGCTAAAATGAAACGCCAATTAGAAAAAGTATTAGTTGGTGCCAAAGTAAAAACGGTTCCTGTAGGTATTATGGGATCTGCCGAAGATGCTACTCTTGGATTAATTGTTACCGGGCCTAATGTGGAAAGTGCTATGAAATTTGCCAAATTAGCCGAAGCTGAATTAAGAACCATCCCGGGAACTACCGAAATTAAATTAACGGTTGAAGATGGAAATCCGGAAATTAACGTTCAGGTGGATCGCGATAAAATGGCCGCACTTGGATTATCATTACAAACGGTTGGTATGACCATGCAAACAGCTTACAGCGGAAATACTGACGGTAAGTTTAGAGCCGGAGAATACGAATACGACATCAACATTAAATACAATGCTTTTGACAGAAAAAACATTACTGATGTAAGTAATTTAATTTTCATCAATGATTTAGGACAACAAATTAAATTATCTCAATTTGCTACAATTACCGAAGGTTCAGGTCCAAGTAAACTGGAACGTAGAGATAAAACAGCTTCGGTTACGGTTCAGGGTCAAAACATTGGAGTTCCGGCAGGAACTATTGTAACTCAATGGGAAGAAAAATTACAAAAGTTAGAAAAACCTACCGGTGTAAGTTACATTTGGGGAGGTGATCAGGAAAACCAATCGGAAGGTTTTGGTACACTTGGAATTGCATTATTAGCCGCGATTATCTTAGTTTACTTAGTAATGGTAGGATTGTATGACAGTTTTGTTCACCCGTTTGTGGTATTGTTTGCTATTCCGCTTTCATTTATTGGAGCCATGCTGGCATTGGCTTTAACAAACAACTCATTAAACATCTTTACCATTTTAGGTATCATTATGTTGATTGGATTGGTTTGTAAAAATGCAATTATGTTGGTGGATTATACCAACCAGCGAAGAGCTGCAGGAGAATCAATCAGAACGGCATTAATTCAGGCTAACCACGCTCGTTTACGTCCAATTTTGATGACAACTATTGCGATGGTTTTTGGTATGTTCCCAATTGCATTAGCATCAGGAGCCGGAGCCGAATGGAAAAACGGATTAGCCTGGGTAATTATTGGTGGATTAATTTCTTCTTTATTCCTAACCCTGATTATTGTTCCGGTGATTTATGAAATCATGGAGAAAATCATTGCTAAATTCTCTAAAGGAGAAAAAATCGATTACGAAGCCGAAATGGTTGCCGATTACGAACACAAAGAATTAAGTGAAGACGGTTTTAACCCAAAACACAGCATGTAATCTTACTTATTTTTAATAAAAAGAAACCACCTGAAACTTGTTTTAGGTGGTTTCTTTGTTTTTTTGTAGGAATGGATTTATTATATTAGCAAAAAATATAAAGCGAAACAAACCTTCGCCAATCTACCCGATTTTGGGATGATTATAAACTTTATGGGAGTATATACTAGTTATCAGCAATTATACAAAACACGCAAATAATAACATATGAACGAACTTTACCAATCACTTGGACTAAAAAATAACTTATTTTCAAAATTTTCTGCTGAAGAGGAAGAAGAGTATTTGAACGATATATATGTGCAACCGAAATATTTCAATTCACTTTATAGCAACTTAAAAGGTGCAAGTAGTAGATTTATTATTGGTTCTAGAGGAAGTGGAAAAACTGCGCTTATTCTTCAACTGAAAAAATCTTTAGAAGAAAATAATGTTTATACATTTCTCTTAGATAATTTTGAAAACATTCCGAATAAAGACAATGAAAGACACTTCATTTTGGAAATCATTCAAGGTATTACTTCTGACTTTAGTCTAACCCTTTCTAAAAATCCTAAACTTTTAAAAAATCTTGACAAATTTGAAAAAGAGAAACTTTCGTTTATTATTCAGGAATTTTTTAAAACATTAAGTAAAAGAGAATATTTAGAACGGAATGATAAAATCAAACGTTTCAAAACAAAAAATGCTTTTTTGGAGTTTTTTAATTCATATTTAAATAAACCTGTAAATCTTCTAGTTTCAGGGGGAATAGAAATAATATCAGATACAGTAGCAAAATCTTTAGGTTTACCTAAAGTGCAAAACGATGAATTCTATAAAAACTATATACCTGATTTCAAAACCAAAATCCCTGAAAAAAAAATATCATTTGACAATTATGATTACAATTCCTTAAAAAACATTCTTATTGATTTATCGAAAATAATAAGGAAAGTAGGCTATCATAGTGTTGTAATTATGATTGACAAAATTGATGAGAACCGTAACTTGAGAGGGTCAATTAATGATGTTTGTAATTTTATTGAAGAAATTCTTAAAGACACAAATTTGCTTATGCAAAGTGATTTTGGTGTGGTTTTCAGTATTTGGGACGAGGTAAGAAATGTTCTTGCTTCAAGAGGTGTTCGATTTGACAAGTTCAGACCAATTGACGTCACTTGGACAAGTGATGAAATTATTGAAATCATTAATAAACGTATTGGCTTTTTCTCAGATAAAACAAACAACATTCAAGATTTACTAGTAGATTCAAATGAAAAAGATGGGATTATAAAATTAGCAAACAATTCGCCAAGAGATTTATTCCACCTATTTGCAAATATTTATGACGAACAATCAGTCATTGACAGCAATTCTACTTATTTTTCTAGAGAGGCTATTAATAGTGGCAAATTGAAGTTTTGTAAAGAATATGAATATTACGCTTTGTTTCCATCAAATAGAAATTCAAAAGATGATGTATTTCGAAATATCAATAGATTGTTAAAAACAGGAAAAACAACTTTACGTTCCAACGATATAGCATCAGTTTTGAAAGTAAATCCGGCGACCGCAAATACTTATATAAAAATTATGTCAGACTTTAATTTTATTAAAATGACTGATGAACAGTATGTATATAACATTATTGATCCTAAAATAAAACACTTAATCGAAAACAAAACAATTGAAATATAATAACTGCCAGTAACAGCTACAACGGATTTAGGCAATAGGCTTAATGGAAAGTTGGTTTTGTATTTGGGAAGTTTTGGCAAATCCGAAAGATTACGCATTCTTAATCCCAAACCTCGTGTAGCAAGGGAACGTTAGCTGCAACTTATTTGACATCACACCCGAATGAAACATAGAAAAAGATTGAAAACATACTTACTTATAGCAATACCGCTAAGTATAGTCTTTTACTTTATTATTTATATCCGAACGAACACACACCATTCAAGTTGGGACAACCAGAAGGAGTATTTATGGCTGTTTACCGACTCCGCTATTAATGATATTGACCCACATTTTCAAGGAAGTTGGGTTAAGAACAATGATATTCTCTGCCATTTTATTTACAAGGAACATTTTCTAGTTTCAATTTGGCACTTTGACGATCTTGACAAAATTAAATTGACCGATGCAGTTATCAATTATGACAAATCAACTCAAGACATAGATATCATGTATGGAAAAGGAGAAGTTCTCAACTCTACGAGTAGTCCCCAGACTGCTGTGCGTTTTGGAAGAAATTTTGACAATAGAATAAATGTTAATTTATCTAAGAACTCAACCATCCAAGACACATTTCAAAGTTCTTCATACAAGGGCTTCTTGGGTACTATTGACGGAATGAGTTTTACAAATAGCAAGTTTGAAGACTATATATACTTTCGATATCCTGATGGCAGGATGCAAACTTTACTGGTTCTTTATAAAAGTGCCAGAGGTTTTTTCATAATTCAAGTAGAAACTAATGCCCCTGAAATATCCATTAATAAAGAATTAGTAAATATTTTCAATCTGACATAAGCTGCAGCTAACACACGCTACAAGCATATGACAAATAAAATGACTGAAACAGAAATAAAAAATATAATTTTAAGAATCTTTAACGAAGAAAGGCAAAAGCCTGATGCTGACTTTTCGGCATCTCATTTTCTTGACTTTCTTACATTTCCAGCTCATTCAAAAAATACAATAAAAAATACGTTTAAAGGCGTTAGACGATATTATCGATTTATGGGTAAACTTGAACTCGAGTTTGGAATTTGTTTTTCAATTCCCGATCTAGACAAGTATTATTCTATTGACAGTATTACAAAAAAAGTGATAGAAAGAATAAATAAAAGGCGTGGAAATTTAATGATTTTAAAACGACGTAATGAAGAAAAAGATAAATACGGTTTTGAAATAACAATGACTATATTATTAATTCTAATCTATATTTTGCTTGGATTAAATTTAATGTCAATAACTCTAACTATTTTTATAGGTATTGCTATCTATTGGATATTAAGTAGCAAAATTCACGATAAACAACATAATAAAAAACTAACGAAAAAAATATTAGGAACAGAAGAATAACAGCCACTAACACACTCTACAACGGATTTAGGCAATAGGCTTAATGAAAAGCTTGGTGTTGCTTCATACGAATTGAAACAATTAATAAAAGAAAATATCGATTTTCGAAAAAATCATATTTTGAGCAAATAGCTCCTGACTTCTCCACAATTATATTTTAACACAACAAAAAAACGAGAATCAAAATGAAGAATTATTCTTTATTTGATTCTCGTTCTCTAAGCTTATCAGCTGCTCTATCATAGTTAGCAACTAACTGTTTCAACTGTTGGATAGCCTCAGCTGTAAGTTCGCCTTTGGCGCCTTCAGCCACCCAGCGCGCTGCCGAAATTAAAGTAGCTAATTCGTAGCCGCTGAGTGTAATATGAAAAACCAGATTGTTTTTTTTCTCAATGTGCATGTTGTGCCATATTTTCTTTCACATAATTACCTATCTGTTTCAATTCACCGGCAAACTCGTCATAATCGGTTTGCATGCCATTAAGATAGGCACTCCAGCCAAGCGACATTTTTGCATAATGAGCCGCTTCCTGTATTTCTGCATCTGTTGCACCAAAGAGTTTTGCTGTCTCCGTATGAAACAAGGTACAATATCTGCATTTAGTTTCTGAATGTAAGGCTACCCCCATTAATTCTTTGTATTTATTAGGGATAAGCGTTTCACCTAATTGAAGGCTTTTGAATAATTCCCATTCAAAATCTAAATAAGCATCGGGAATATCTTTCATAAATCCCGGAATAATGCCTAAATACTCTCTGATTTCGGCTTCTACTTCTGAACGATTCCTTGCTATTGCCATTTTTAGTTGATTTTAAAATTATTTACAACCATCTGGATTTCATAAAAATTTGACCTATAAATTTACGAAAAAAAGCCCAAAATAAAAATCAAAATACTGAAAAACAATAAGTTAAAAAACAAACGAGAATAAAATATTGATAGCCCTGAATGTTCTTTCTTTCTCTTAGCCCAACAGAAACAAATTGTTTACTAAACAGCTTTTTACATAAAAAACATAATTATTTTGGAATCAAACCTAAATTAAACAAAACGGTAACACAATAAAGCCTGTAGGTGGATATACAGACTTTATTTTGATTCAAAAAACTTCTTTTTATTTAGAATGAATTAAAATTATTTGTTTTATAACAATATAGCTTTTACTTTTGCGCTATCAAAAACAATTCTAAATAAGATGAAAATAAAATCTACCCTAGCTATTTTATGCTTATTCTTCGTTCTGTCATCAGGTACAAACTGGGCACAGGAAAAAGGGACTATCAAAGGACAAATTACATTAAATGACAAACAATCTCCAGAAAACATTTCTGTAATTTTAAAAGGTACAGGCTTAGGAACAATAACTGATTCCAAAGGAAATTATAAGCTAAAAAACATCAAAACCGGAAATTACACCTTAAAGATTTCGGCAATTGGATACATCACCAAAGAACTTAAAATAAGTTTAACTAAAGGTCAGGAACTGACACAAGATGCTACTATCATTGCAAATTCAGAAGAACTAAGCGAAGTGCTTATCAACGGAGGCAAAAAAAATCATTTTGCTAAAAAAGAAAATCAGCAAGTATCAAGATTAGCACTTAAAAATCTTGAAAACCCGCAGGTTTATACCACCATCTCATCTGAATTACTAAAAGAACAGGTGGTTACCAATATTGATGACGCACTAAAAAATGCTCCGGGAATACAACCGCTTTGGACTTCAACAGGTCGTGGAAGTGATGGTGCGGGATATTTTTCACTACGTGGATTTGCTGTACAGCCTAGAGCACTTAATGGGCTACCAGGCATCTCAAACGGTAGTTTAGATCCTGCTAACATTGATAAAATTGAAGTAATCAAAGGCCCATCGGGAACTTTATTTGGAAGCACCATCGTTTCATACGGAGGCTTAATTAACATTACCACTAAAACTCCTTATGAGCGTTTTGGAGGAGAAATTAATTACACTACAGGTTCATACGGATTAAACCGGGTAACAGCCGATATCAACACTCCGCTCAACGAAGACAAAACGGTTAATTTTAGAATCAACACTGCTTACCATAGCGAAAACAGTTTTCAGGATGCCGGATTCAGAAAAGCTTTATTTGTAGCTCCATCCTTGTTATACAAAGCTTCAGACAGACTTTCTTTCTTAATTAACACCGAATTTTTAAGTAATGAAGCGACTAATGCTACCATGTTATTCTTAACCCGTTCGACTCCATTAAGAGTTAACAATATTGATGAATTAGGATATGACAACAAACGTTCTTACACCAGCAACAACCTGTCAATCAAAACACCTTCATTCAATTTACAAGGACAAATGTTCTATAAAATAAATGATTCCTGGACTTCACAAACAGCAATTTCAAAAACATCAGCAAAATCAGAAGGATATTACAGCTACTTGTTTGAAGGAACTACATCGTTCCCTGCTATTACTGAAGGAGTAGTATTTGCCCGTTATATTAATTATCAAAACTCAACAACTTTAGCAACAGATATCCAACAAAACTTTATCGGAGATTTCAAAATTGGAAACATGAGAAACCGAATTGTTGCCGGATTGGATTATTTTAATCGTCAAATTATTGACAACGGTACCGGCTACATTGTTAACGGACGCATATATATTGGAAATGATGATTTACAAACTGTAAACGAAAATGTTTTTGGAATAACTAATCCGGCTCAATACATTACTACAGGAGACAACGGCAAATTAAGTAAAAATGCAACTGATGCCTTATTAGCCGGAGCAACTGTAAACAATAGCAAAACAAAACAAGAGGTTTATAGTGCTTATGTTTCAAACGTAATCAACTTTTTACCAAGTTTATCTGCCATGGCAAGTTTACGTGTAGATCGTTTTATGAATGCACAAAATGGCACTTACAATCAAACAGCACTTTCACCAAAATTTGGTGTGGTTTTCCAGCCTATTTTAGACAAAGTTTCCCTTTTTGCCAACTACATGAACGGATTTACAAACGTTGCTCCTGCAGAAGATATCAATGGAACAACAAGAACGCCACGTGTTTTTAATCCGGAACATGCTGACCAGTTAGAATTTGGAACAAAATTGAATTTATTTGGAGATAAATTATATGGTACTTTTAATTACTACAAGATAAAAGTAACAGACCGTGTTTATAACATCCGAAATTCTGCCACTGATATTACTTATTTCCAAAATGGTGCTCAAAAAAATGAAGGCTTTGAAGCAGAAATTATAGCAAATCCAATCTCAGGATTCAATATTGTAGCCGGATATAGCTATGTTGATGCAAATGTAACCAAAGGTGATGCTACTACAGTGGGCTACAGACCAACCAGTGCAGGCGCATACAATACCGCAAATTTATGGGCAAGCTACCGTTTTCAGGAAAATACTTTAAAAGGATTCGGAATCGGTTTTGGAGGTAACTATTCAGGAGAAAACAAAATTACTCATGGAGCAGTAACAGGAACTTTTACAATTCCTGAATACACCGTGTTGAATTCGTCAATTTTCTATGGAAATGACAAATTCAATTTAACATTAAAAATTGACAATATTGCCAATGTAGATACCTATGATGGATGGTCAACTATTCACCCTAGAAATATGAGGAGTGCCTCTGCCAGTTTCTCTTATAAATTCTAAAAAAACAAAAAAACAGCTTTCTTATTCATGCAAAGAAAGCTGTTTCTTAATTTAAATAATTATGATTTCATTAGTTAGCTTAACTGTATTTTTTGCTTTTTATGTTTTGTACAATACCTCTAAAAAAGCAACTTTATCAACTAACTTTCCAATAGAAAGATGGATTCAACAAAATGCAAAGCCTTCCCGTTTTATTGGACTAGGAATTTTAATAATTGCCTATAGCACTTTAATTTCATTAAAAGCTACAGGAGTTTCAACACTTATTTTCCTAATCCAAATCATGACTATAGGAAGTCTGGTTGTAATTTTAGCTCCTTTGAAAATCATCAGTCATCGATTTATTTTAGGAATACTTTTACTTGCTCTATTTTTCGAAATTTATTCTTAACACACTTTAAAAAATGCCGGCTAATCCAAAATATTTAACGCAATCCAAATGGCAACGTTTTGCCAAAATAACCGCAGCTATTTTAGGCGGTTATTTGGTTTCCATTAGTTTTCATCTGGCTCTGGCTAGTTGGTTTAACAAAGCCAATATTATCATCACAATGGCTTTTAGTGGTTTTATAGTTTGGGTCGCTTTGATGGTAATCGCTTTTTTGGCTAAAAATGGCTGGAAAATTTGGTTAATCTATTTAGGCCTAAGTCTATTTTTTTCAGGACTACTATACTTAGGACAAAACTATAATACGATAACAAAATAAACCATGAGCAATAGAAATTACAACATCTTTTTTCACACCCACACCGTTAGTGGAATTGTTATCAGCGTTGTTTTGTATGTGATTTTTTTCGCGGGTTCATTCTCTTTTTTCAGAGATGATATTGCCAGTTGGGAACGTGGAGAATCGGCAGTAATTTCAAATGAAATACAATTAAATTACGACCAGGCAATAAAAGTACTCGATACAGCTTACGACTTACAAGGCAGAAAAATAACTATTTCTCAGACTCACAACGAAAAAAACATTGCTGCCCGTCTTGAAGCTACTAAAGATAGTCTGGCCACAAAAAAAGCCAGAGAAAGTCAGTTTTTATACCTGAACAATACTACCTATAAGACTACAACCTATGTTGATTCATACAATCTGGGTGAATTCATTTATCGCTTGCATTTTCTGGCACAAATTCCCTACCCGGTTGGTTATTATTTATCCGGATTTATTGCTTTATTTTTTCTGTTTGCCATTATAACCGGAGTTTTATTGCATTGGAAAAAAATTGTATCTAATTTTTATGTTTTCAGACCAAAAGAAAAACTAAAAACCTGGTGGACTGATGCGCATACTTCGCTGGGAATGTTGGGATTGCCTTTTCAATTTGTATATGCGGTTACCGGTGCTTTTTTTATGATTAAATTACTTATTGTTGCACCCGCTGTTCAATTTTTATACCAAGGCGATCAGGATCAATTATACAAAGAACTGGAATACACCACAGCTGAATATGAATTTGCAAACAAACCGCTAACGAAACATTTCAGTATTAACGAAATAGTTGCTGCAACTAAAAAAAACTGGAATGATTTTGACATCACCCGTGTAGAAATTCAAAACTACGGCGATGCAAATATGCATGTTTTAGTAGAAGGCGAAATCCAATACAACAAGAAATTTACCGGAATTGGCAAAATAGTTTATAAAATTGCTACTGGCGAAATAGTTGCTAAAAAAGACCCTTATACACAAACGACTTATTTGGATAGTGTAAAAAACATATTGTACCGCATCCATTATGGTGATTATGGAGGTTATGGATTAAAAATTATCAGTTTTGTATTAGGAATCCTAAGTTGTTTTGTAATCATTTCGGGAGTAATGATTTGGCTGGTTGCCCGAGACAAAAAAAATGTTCCTGAGAAAAAAAGACGTTTTAATGAAGGAGTTGTTCGCATATATCTGGCCATTTGTCTGAGTATGTTTCCGGTTACGGCCATGAGTTTTATTGCTGCCAAAGTATTTTATCCATTAGGACAAGACAACATATACAGTATCTATTTTATTAGTTGGTTGTTATTGTCTATCTTTTTTATTCTAAAGAAAAACAATCGTTTTACCAATCAGGCTTGTTTACTTTCAGGAAGTATTTTGGGTTTTATCATTCCAATTGCCAACGGACTAACAACCGGGAATTGGTTTTGGATTTCATTTGGCAATCATCAATTTCAATTGTTTTTTGTAGATGTTTTTTGGATTGTTATTTCCGCTATAACATTCTATGCAGGATTTAAAATAAACTGCCTCGGGGCAGAGCCCACGAGGTATTAGAAAAACAACCGCAGATTCGCAGATTTTCATATTATAATCTGCGAATCTGCAGTAAAAAACGAAGCATAGCTTCGAGGAACTAAACCTAAAGAGATTAAAAACCAACAACAAAACAGACCATTAATCCCATAAAAAAAGGCTTTTCCGAAACATTTCAGGAAAAGCCTTTTCATAATTAACAATTGTAATTTTTAATCCGCATTAACTATTGCTTCTTTTTTCCAATTTTTCACAGAAGCAATTTGGTTATTAGAATAATCCACCTCACTCAAAGTAGAATCTTTCCAGAAAAACCATTTCCCTACTTTCTCACCATTATTATATTCAGCAATAGCTAATTTGTTTCCATCCTGATCGTAAGAAGTCCATTTCCCTTCTAATTTTCCGTTTTTAAAGAAACCTGTTTGTTGAACCTTTCCATTTTCATGAAAATAAGTTGCTTTTACTTTATTTCCAACGGCTTCTAATTGAGGTTTTGGGGTTTGTGCAAAAATCATTCCTGTGATTAATAATGCTCCGATAATTATATATTTTTTCATAATGTAAAATTTTAAGTGGTTTCTTTTATCAAATTTAGATATTAATTTACATTTAAAAAACAATTTGGTAACAATTTAATAACATAGAACGAAAACTTAACATTGGAAATAAAAACCGGAAATCAAAGCCAGCATTAAAAATTCAATTTTCTCAATTTAATGTACATAATTAGTTCTAAATTTGCAGCCGTGTCTTTTTTTAGACTTATAAACCAAATAATTAAAATTTTCGATAATGTACAGAAGTCATAATTGTGGCGAGTTAAACGCCTCACATATCAATACCGAAGTAACACTTGCAGGTTGGGTTCAAAAATCACGTGATAAAGGATTCATGAATTGGGTCGATTTAAGAGACCGTTATGGAATTACACAATTAATTTTTGACGAAAGTCGTACTGAAAAAACAGTATTCGAATTAGCAAAAACTCTTGGACGCGAATTTGTAATTCAGGTTAAGGGAACCGTTATCGAAAGAGAAGCTAAAAATAAAAATATCCCAACAGGTGAAATAGAAATTTTAGTTTCTGAACTAAACATATTAAATAGTGCTCTGACTCCTCCATTTACTATCGAAGATGAAACAGACGGCGGTGAAGACATTCGAATGAAATACCGTTACCTAGATATTAGAAGAAATCCGGTAAAAAACAGTTTGCTATTCCGTCACAAAGTGGCAATGGAGGTTCGTAAATATTTATCAGATTTGGATTTCTGTGAAGTAGAAACGCCTTATCTAATCAAATCTACTCCTGAAGGAGCGAGAGATTTCGTTGTACCAAGCCGTATGAACGAAGGACAATTTTATGCCTTGCCTCAATCGCCACAAACTTTCAAACAATTATTAATGGTAGGTGGAATGGATAAATATTTCCAAATTGTGAAATGTTTCCGTGACGAGGATTTACGTGCTGACCGCCAGCCAGAGTTCACACAAATTGACTGCGAAATGGCATTTGTAGAACAAGAAGACATCCTGAACATTTTCGAAGGGCTAACACGTCATTTACTAAAAGAAATCAAAGGAATCGAAGTTGACAAATTCCCTCGCATGACATACGAGCACGCGATGAAAACATACGGAAATGACAAACCGGACATTCGTTTTGGAATGGAATTTGGAGAATTGAACGAATTTGCACAACACAAAGAATTCCCTGTATTCAACGCTGCTGAATTAGTAGTAGGAATTGCAGTTCCGGGAGCCGGAAACTACACCCGTAAAGAAATTGATGCTTTAATTGACTGGGTAAAACGTCCGCAAGTAGGAGCATCAGGAATGGTGTATGTAAAATGCAACGAAGACGGTACTTTTAAATCATCAGTAGATAAATTCTACGATCAGGAAGATATAGCCAATTGGGCAAAAACAACCGGTGCTAAAGCAGGCGATATGATTTTTGTGCTTTCGGGTCCATCTAATAAAACGAGAGCACAATTGAGTGCTTTAAGAATGGAATTAGCAACTCGTTTAGGATTACGTAATCCGGAAGTATTCGCTCCGCTTTGGGTTGTTGATTTCCCATTGTTGGAATTTGATGAAGAAAGCGGTCGTTACCACGCAATGCACCATCCTTTTACTTCCCCAAAACCGGAAGATATTGCCTTATTAGAAACCAAACCGGGAGAAGTTCGCGCTAATGCTTACGACATGGTTTTAAACGGAAATGAAATTGGAGGAGGTTCTATCCGTATTCACGATAAAGCAACCCAACAATTAATGTTTAAATATTTAGGATTCTCTGAAGAAGAAGCAAAAGCGCAGTTCGGATTCCTAATGGATGCTTTCCAGTTTGGAGCTCCTCCTCATGGTGGATTAGCTTTTGGACTAGATAGATTAGTTGCCATTTTAGGAGGTCAGGAAACTATCAGAGATTTCATCGCTTTCCCTAAAAACAACTCCGGTAGAGACGTGATGATTGACGCTCCGTCAGCCATTGATAATGCTCAATTAAACGAATTACACATACAGCTAGATTTATAATAAATATCTTTCGAAAAGCCTTGAATACACTGAATATCAATTATTTTATGAAAAAAGTTGCTATTAATCATTTTCGTATGTAATTAAACATTACATTTGCCTTATTATAAATTATTATTACTATTACAATGCGTACAGGTACAGTTAAATTTTTCAATGAATCAAAAGGTTACGGATTCATTACAGACGAAGAAACAGGAAAAGACATTTTTGTTCATGCTTCAGGAATCAGCGCGGAAGAATTACGCGAAGGTGACAGAGTTAGCTACGAAGAAGAAGAAGGAAGAAAAGGAAAAGTTGCTGCTAAAGTTGCAGTTATCTAAACAAAATATTTTTTTGTTACCGAATGCAAAGCGTCCCGATAATTATCGGGACGCTTTTTTTATAATGAAAAGTTAAAATTTTAGTTTTTTTTAAGAAAACCTAAAAAAGCTTATTTATAATCATTAAAAACTAGAAAAAAACACCTTAAAACCAACCACTAATTTTGATTGTCTACTTGTGTTTTATAACATTGAAGCATATCTTTGTGACTTATTTTAGCGAAAAAATATTATTATGCAAACGGAACAATTCAATTATCTTCCAATACTAATGCAAGCTTTACTTGCTATCGGTTTTGTTGTAACAACTATCTTCATTTCAGGAAAATTAGGCCCTAAAAGAAAGTCAGAAGCTAAAGACAAAAATTTTGAATGTGGAATTGAATCTGTCGGAAATGCACGTATTCCTTTCTCAGTAAAATATTTCCTGGTTGCTATCTTGTTTGTATTGTTTGATATTGAGGTTATTTTCCTTTATCCATGGGCAATCAACTTCAAAGAACTGGGAATGGAAGGAATGATAAAAATGATTGTGTTTATGGCTTTGCTTTTAGTTGGTTTTTTCTATATCATCAAAAAGAAAGCATTACAATGGGAATAAAAAAAGAATTTAGATTTCAGATTTTAGATTTTAGATTACATGAATTTAGAATTTCAGATTTGAAAGCAAACTTCTTAAATTAAAAATTGATATAAAAAATTGATTTTGTTTTTAGGATTTACAACAATCTAAAATCGAAATCAGAAATCTAAGAATAAAAAATGAGCGATTCAAAAGTAAATATGGTTGCACCACCAGAAGGAGTTGTTGGCGAAGGCTTCTTTGCCACAAAACTAAATGACGTTGTAGGTTTGGCTCGTGCCAATTCACTTTGGCCATTGCCTTTTGCAACTTCTTGTTGTGGTATTGAATTTATGGCCACAATGGCATCTCATTATGACTTGGCACGTTTTGGTTCTGAACGTGTAAGTTTCTCTCCTCGTCAAGCCGATATGTTAATGGTTATGGGAACTATTTCTAAAAAAATGGCTCCTATCTTACGTCAGGTTTACGAACAAATGTCAGAGCCTAGATGGGTAATCTCTGTAGGTGCCTGTGCCTGTTCAGGTGGAATTTTCGATACTTACTCTGTTCTTCAGGGAATTGACAAAGTAATTCCGGTTGACGTTTATGTTCCAGGCTGTCCGCCAAGACCGGAGCAAATTGTTGATGGCGTGATGAAATTACAGGAATTGGTAAAATCAGAATCGGTAAGAAGAAGAAGTTCGCCTGAGTATCAAGAATTATTAGCTTCTTATAATATCAAATAAAATGGCATTAGAAAACACAGCTATTCAAGAAAAATTAACAGCAACATTTGCAGAAGAAGTTTTCAATTTCCAACAGGAAAGAGACGTTTTTTCTTTTGAAATCAATGCTAACAACAATACCGCTATCATTTTATTCTTAAAAAACGACCCTGAATTGCGTTTTCATTTCTTAACTGACTTATGCGGGATTCACTATCCGGATAATCCGGCAGAGAAACAATTTGCGGTTGTATATCATATGCACAATTGGTACGAAAACAAACGCATCAGAATCAAAGCTTTTCTTAATGCAGAAAACCCTGAAATCAAAACGGTATCTAATATTTTCCTGACATCAAACTGGATGGAAAGAGAAACATACGATTTCTTCGGCATCAATTTTATTGGTCATCCACAGTTGAAACGCATTTTGAATATGGATGAAATGATTTCTTTCCCAATGCGTAAAGAATTCCCAATGGAAGATGGCGGAAGAACAGACAAAGACGACCGTTTCTTCGGAAGAACAATAGACAATTGCTAAAAAAACAATATATAATTTTTCACATTCTATAAATGTCAGAACTATTATTACCACCAGAGCATCGCTATGCTAAAATAATAAAGGAGCGATCAAATGAAGACGGAAGCGAGCTTTCTATCCTGAATTTAGGTCCTACTCACCCGGCTACTCACGGAATTTTCCAAAACATTCTGTTGATGGATGGAGAGCGAATTTTAGATGCCGAACCAACTATCGGTTACATCCATCGTGCTTTTGAAAAAATTGCCGAAAATCGTCCTTTCTATCAAATCACTCCACTTACTGACCGTATGAACTATTGCTCCTCTCCTATCAACAACATGGGATGGTGGATGACTTTAGAAAAATTACTAAATATTGAAGTTCCTAAACGAGCGCAGTATTTAAGAGTTATTGTAATGGAATTAGCCCGAATTACCGATCACTTGATTTGTAATTCGATTTTAGGAGTTGATACCGGTGCTTATACTGGTTTCCTTTATGTTTTTCAATTTAGAGAAAAAGTATATGAAATCTACGAAGAAATCTGTGGAGCTCGTTTAACAACTAACATGGGAAGAATTGGTGGTTTTGAAAGAGACTGGTCGCCAAAAGCTTTTGAATTGTTAAACACTTTTCTTGAAGAATTCCCTCCTGCCTGGAAAGAATTTGAAAACCTATTCGAAAGAAACAGAATTTTTATTGACAGAACCGTTAATGTAGGAGCAATTTCGGCTGAAAAAGCTATGGCTTACGGTTTTACAGGACCTAATTTACGTGCTGCCGGTGTTGATTATGATGTTCGTGTTGCACAGCCTTATAGTTCTTATGAAGATTTCGATTTTATAATCCCGGTAGGAAAATCAGGAGATACTTATGATCGTTTTTGCGTGCGTAATGCCGAAGTTTGGGAAAGTTTAAGCATTATTCGTCAGGCTTTAGAAAAAATGCCGGAAGGAAATGAATACCATGCTGAAGTTCCTGATTACTACTTGCCTCCAAAAGAAGATGTTTACCACAATATGGAGTCTTTAATCTATCATTTCAAAATTGTAATGGGAGAAGTTCCTGTTCCGGTTGCCGAAATCTATCATCCGGTAGAAGGTGGAAATGGAGAATTAGGCTTTTATCTGGTTACTGACGGAAGTAGAACCCCTTACAGACTTCACTTTAGAAGACCTTGTTTTATCTACTACCAGGCTTACCCAGAAATGATAAAAGGTGCATTACTATCTGATGCCATTGTTATTTTATCCAGCTTAAATGTAATTGCCGGAGAATTAGACGCATAAATTATGGAACGTACACATTACAAACAAGAAATAAACATGACTGAAGCATTGATGAATCGCATCAATGAATTAATTAGTCATTATCCTGAAGATAAAAGAAAATCAGCTTTATTACCTGTTTTACATGAAGTTCAGGATGCTCACGACAACTGGTTGAGTATTGAACTGATGGATAAGGTCGCAGATATTCTTGGAATATTACCTATTGAAGTTTACGAAGTTGCCACTTTCTATACCATGTATAACCTAAAACCAATTGGAAAATACATGTTTGAATTTTGCCAAACTTCATGCTGCTGCCTAAACGGAGTAGAAGATCTAATGGATTATACCTGCGAAAAATTGGGTATTGGTATTGGTGAAACCACTGCTGACGGACTTTTTGAAGTAAGAGGTGTAGAATGTTTAGGTGCTTGCGGATATGCTCCAATGATGCAATTAGGTGATTTTTACAAAGAGCATTTGACGAAAGAAAAAATCGATCAGTTAATTGCTGATTGCCGAGATAATAAAATAATATTACACGATAAATAAGATGTCAAAGAAAATATTATTAGACAAAATCAACGTTCCGGGGATTAAAACCTACGAAGTTTACCGCAGAGAAGGCGGTTATGCTTCAGTAGAAAAAGCCATAAAATCAATGACTCCTGATGAAGTGGTTGAGGAAGTAAAGAAATCAGGACTTCGTGGTCGTGGTGGAGCTGGTTTCCCTGCCGGAATGAAGTGGAGTTTTATTGACAAAAAATCAGGTAAGCCAAGACATTTGGTTTGCAATGCCGACGAATCAGAACCGGGAACTTTCAAAGACCGATATTTGATGGAATTTATTCCTCATTTATTAATCGAAGGAATGATTACCTCGAGTTTTGCTTTGGGAGCAAACCGCTCTTATATCTACATTCGTGGAGAATACATGTGGGTTTTTAAAATATTAGAAAGAGCCATTGCCGAAGCAAAAGCTGCGGGATGGTTAGGGAAAAATATTTTAGGATCAGGTTACGATTTAGAATTACACGTTCACTGCGGAGCAGGAGCATATATCTGTGGAGAAGAAACCGCTTTAATCGAATCGTTAGAAGGTAAAAGAGGAAATCCACGTATCAAACCGCCATTTCCTGCTGTTTCCGGGCTTTGGGCTAACCCAACAGTGGTAAACAACGTAGAAACTATTGCAGCAGTGCCTTGGATTGTAAACAATTCAGGTGATGATTATGCTAAAATTGGTATTGGAAGATCAACTGGAACTAAATTAATTTCGGCTTCGGGAAATATTAAAAATCCGGGAGTTTACGAAATCGAATTGGGATTAAGTGTTGATGAATTTATGAATTCTGACGAATATTTAGGAGGAATGTCATCCAGCAGACCTTTGAAAGCTTTGGTTCCGGGAGGTTCATCTGTGCCGATTTTACCAGCCGATTTGATTTTCAAAACTGCTAATGGTGAAGATCGTTTAATGACTTACGAATCATTGAGCGACGGCGGATTTGCAACAGGTTCGATGTTAGGTTCAGGAGGATTTATTGTTTATGATGATACGGCTTGTATTGTACGTAACACTTGGAATTTCTCTCGTTTCTATCACCATGAATCCTGTGGGCAATGTACACCTTGCCGTGAAGGAACAGGCTGGTTAGAAAAAGTATTGCACCGAATTGAAAACGGTCACGGACGCGAAGAAGATATCGATTTATTGTGGAGTATTCAGTCTAAAATAGAAGGAAACACCATTTGTCCTCTTGGTGATGCGGCTTCATGGCCGGTAGCAGCAGCTATTCGTCATTTTAGAGAGGAATTTGAATACCATGTTCGTTTCCCTGAAAGAATAAAAAACAGAGATCACTTTGTAAATGAGCCTTTTGAAAAAGTAAGGCATTTAGTTAGCAAACAAGTGATTTAAAAATAACGTCCCGATAGCTTATCGGGATTGATTTCAAAAACAAGACACTCTCAGGAGTAAAATATTGTAATAATGAAAGTAACAATTGACGGTCAAAGCATAGAAGTAGAACCAGGAACAACCATTCTACAAGCGGCTCGTATGATAGGAGGAGAATCAGTTCCGCCTGCGATGTGCTATTATTCTAAACTAAAAGGGAGCGGTGGAAAATGCCGTTGTTGTTTAGTTGAAGTTTCCAAAGGAAGTGAAGCTGACCCAAGACCTATGCCAAAATTAATGGCATCTTGTGTAACAGGATGTATGGATGGTATGGAAGTAAACAGTAAAAATTCAGACAGAGTAAGAGAAGCCAGACAATCGGTTACTGAATTTTTATTGATCAATCACCCGTTAGATTGCCCTATTTGCGATCAGGCAGGAGAATGTGATTTACAGGATTTAAGCTTTGAACACGGAAAATCAAAAACACGTTTTATAGAAGAGAAAAGAACGTTTGAACCGGAAGATATTGGTCCAAATATTCAATTGCACATGAACCGTTGTATTTTGTGTCAACGTTGCGTACAAGTAGCCGATCAATTGACTGACAAAAGAGTTCACGGAGTTTTAGACCGCGGTGATCATGCTAATATTTCGACTTGTATTTCTAAAGCAATTGATAATGAATTCTCAGGAAATATGATTGATGTATGTCCTGTAGGAGCTTTGACTGATAAAACTTTCCGTTTTAAATCGAGAGTTTGGTTCAACAAACCGTATAATGCGCACAGAGAATGTACGACTCCGGGATGTTGCGGAAATACTACGGTTTGGATGTTTGGAAATGAAATTCAAAGAGTTACCGGAAGAAAAGACCAATACCACGAAGTAGAGGATTTTATTTGTAACACTTGTCGTTTTGACAAAAAAGAAGTTACGGATTGGGTTATTGAAGGACCTCGAAAATTTGATAAAGATTCGGTTATCAATCAAAATAATTACACCCGTGAAATGGAAACAGTTCATATCGCTACTGAAGAAGGAATTCTAAAAGGCAGAGAGCAAGACCGTAAAAAAATCAGTATGACTGCTATTCCATTAAACAAAGAAGAGCAAGATGAATTTAACAATGGTAATCTATAAAAAATGGACAGTACAATTATTATAGAAAAAAGTGTTATCATTCTTGTTGTCTTTGCCATTACAATGGTTATGGCAATGTATTCTACACTTGCAGAAAGAAAAATTGCAGCCTGGTTACAAGACCGTATTGGTCCTAACAGAGCCGGAAAAGGAGGAATTTTACAACCTCTTGCTGATGGTTTAAAATTATTTTCGAAAGAAGAATTTGAACCCAACACACCTAATAAATTTTTATTTTATGTAGGACCGGCTGTAGCTATGAGCACGGCTTTAATGACAAGTGCCGTAATTCCATGGGGGGATAAATTCCATCTTTTTGGAAGAGACATCATCCTGCAAGCTGCCGATATTGATGTGGCTTTATTGTATTTCTTTGGAGTAGTTTCGGTTGGAGTTTACGGAATCATCATTGGAGGATGGGCTTCCAATAATAAATTCTCTTTAATGAGTGCGGTAAGAGCTACCTCTCAAATGGTTTCTTATGAAATAGCAATGGGATTATCCATTATTGCTTTGCTAATGATGACAGGAACTTTGAGTCTAAGAGAAATTAGTTTACAACAAGAAGGCATGCACTGGAATGTGTTTTATCAGCCACTTTCGTTCTTGATTTTCCTGATTTGTGCATTTGCTGAATCGAACAGAACACCTTTTGACTTAGCAGAATGTGAGAGTGAATTAATTGGAGGTTATCATACGGAATATTCATCTATGAAAATGGGATTCTATTTATTTGCTGAATATGCCAATATGTTTATCTCTTCAACTATTCTTGCTGTTTTATTCTTTGGTGGATACAATTATCCGGGAATGAGTTGGGCAGTAGAAAACTGGGGCGTAAATTTGGCAAACCTAATCGGAATTGGAGTTTTATTTGCAAAAATATGTTTCTTCATCTTTTTCTATATGTGGGTAAGATGGACCATTCCAAGATTCAGATACGATCAATTGATGCATTTAGGATGGAGAATATTAATTCCGTTGTCAATATTAAATATCATGATTACAGGAATTGTAATTTTGAGACATGAAATCATAGCATTTTTAGGATTTTAAATTAGCAAAGATTAGCATTAGCCCCGATTGAAGCGGCATCCTTTTATGAAGCGATAGCGAAATAAAAGATACAGCGAAAAGCGGGAATAGCTTCAAATAAAAAATAAAATAAAGATGTCAATAGAAACCATATCCTTATCGGGAAGAAAAAAACAAGTCTCTAACAAAGAGATGACTTTTTTAGAGCGTTTGTATCTTGTTGCGATTGTAAAAGGATTATTCATTACACTAAAACACTTATTCTCAAGAAAGGTTACTATTCAGTATCCTGAGCAAGTGCGCACCATGAGTCCGGTATATCGCGGACAACACATGTTGAAACGTGACGAACAGGGAAGAGAAAACTGTACTGCCTGCGGATTGTGTGCTTTGTCTTGTCCTGCAGAAGCCATCACTATGAAAGCTGCCGAGCGTAAAGCCAATGA
This sequence comes from Flavobacterium sp. GSA192, assembly GCF_006386525.1. Classification (NCBI taxonomy): domain Bacteria; kingdom Pseudomonadati; phylum Bacteroidota; class Flavobacteriia; order Flavobacteriales; family Flavobacteriaceae; genus Flavobacterium; species Flavobacterium sp. GSA192. The sequence goes on from NZ_VAHC01000004.1 coordinate 327,024, forward strand.
AAAACATTTGTATCGCGAGGAGAAATATGCCGAAATATATGAGATTAATATGTTGCGTTGTATTTTTTGCGGATTGTGCGAAGAGGCCTGTCCTAAAGACGCAATTTATTTAACTACTTCAAAAGTATTGGTTCCTTCGAGTTATGAAAGAGAAGATTTTATTTTTGGAAAAGATAAATTAGTGATGCCTTTAGAAATGGCTATCAAGAATACTAACCAGCTTGCAGCGGGCGGGCTTAAAAAGGCTAACTAAATGATACATATTCCTGATTTTGCACACGCATCTACTGTACAAATTATATTTTGTTTCTTAGCGTTTATAACAGTAATTACGGCTTTCTTAGCCATCTTTAGTAGAAATCCAATCCATAGCGCACTGTATCTGGTAATTTCATTTTTCTCTATAGCCGGACATTATTTACTGTTGAATTCTCAGTTTTTGGCTATTGTTCATGTTATTGTTTACTCAGGAGCAATTATGATTTTATTCTTATTCACCATCATGTTAATGAATTTGAATAAAGAAAATGAAGTTCACAAACCGCGTATTACCCGACTGGGAGCTATAGTTTCCTTTTGTTTAATCTGTATTGTTTTGATTTTAGTGTTTATCAATTCAAAACCTATAGCCGGAGAATACATTGCAACTGGTGAAGATTACCAATCGATCAAAGTTTTAGGACGTGTTTTATTAAACGAATACATGGTTCCTTTTGAATTTGCTTCTATCTTGCTTTTAACAGCGATGATTGGCGTAGTATTATTGTCTAAAAAAGAAAAAACGGAGAAATAAAATGACTAATATTTTAAATGAAATAGGCATCGAAAACTATATCTTCCTTTCTGTAATACTTTTTTGTATTGGAGTATTTGGAGTTTTATACAGACGAAATGCTATTATCGTATTTATGTCGATCGAAATTATGTTGAATGCGGTAAACCTTTTGTTTGTGGCATTTTCGACCTATCATCAGGATGCACAAGGTCAGGTTTTTGTGTTTTTCTCTATGGCTGTGGCTGCGGCTGAAGTTGCAGTAGGTTTAGCGATTTTAGTATCTATTTTTAGAAACTTAGGTTCGATTGATATTAATAATTTAAAAAACTTAAAAGGATAAACAATAATGAATACGAATTTAGCTTTACTCTTATTATTAGCTCCTTTTTTAGGATTTTTATTTAATATTTTCTTTGGAAAAAAGATTGGAAAATCGGCTTCAGGAATTATTGGGACATTAACAGTTGTAGTTTCATTTGTTGCTACCCTTGTTTTTTTCCTTCAAATAAACGAAAGCAAAGAAGCCATTGAAATTGAATTGTTCAATTGGATTCAAATCAGCAATTTCCGTGTGAATTTTGGTTTCCTTTTAGACCAATTATCAATTTTGTGGTTGCTTTTTGTAACAGGAATTGGTTCTTTAATTCACCTCTACTCTATCAGCTATATGCACGATGATGAGAATATGTACAAGTTCTTTGCTTACCTGAATTTGTTTATCTTCTTCATGATTACCTTAGTTATTGGAAGCAACTTATTGGTATTATTCATCGGATGGGAAGGCGTTGGACTTTGTTCTTACCTGCTTATCGGATTTTGGCACAAAAACCAGGATTACAATGATGCGGCTAAAAAAGCTTTCATCATGAACAGAATAGGAGATTTAGGATTGTTGATCGGTATCTTTATCATCGGTTCTTTGTTCTCTACTTTAGATTATACTACTTTAAAAACGGCGATTGCTACTTCTGGTAATTTAGACCTTACCATGATTTCGATTGCTGCCTTTGCATTGTTCATTGGAGCTTGTGGTAAATCGGCTCAAATTCCTTTGTACACATGGTTGCCTGATGCGATGGCTGGACCAACACCAGTTTCAGCTTTGATTCACGCTGCAACCATGGTTACTGCTGGTATTTTCATGATTACAAGATTAAATTATGTATTTGATTTAGCTCCCGAAGTACAAAACATCATCGCTATTATTGGTGCTGTAACTTCTTTAGTTGCTGCAACGATTGCTTTGGTTCAAACCGATATCAAAAAAGTATTGGCTTATTCTACCGTTTCACAATTGGGATTAATGTTCTTAGCTTTAGGTTTTGGCGCTTATGAAATTGCTGTTTTCCACGTAATCACTCACGCTTTCTTTAAAGCTTGTTTGTTCTTAGGTTCAGGATCCGTAATTCACGCTTTACACGGAGAACAAGATATGCGCAGAATGGGCGGATTGAAAAAAGTAATGGGAATTACTTTTATTACTTTCTTACTTTCTTCATTGGCTATTTCAGGAATTCCTCCTTTTTCAGGGTTTTTCTCGAAAGATGAAATCTTAATGACTGCTTTTCATCATAACATAGCACTTTGGGTTATTGCTTCTCTAGCTTCGTTAATGACTGCTTTTTATATGTTCCGTTTGTTGTATTTGACTTTCTTCAAAGAATTCAGAGGAACTGAGCACCAGAAAAGTCATTTACACGAAAGCCCGGGATTAATTACTTTCCCGCTGATTGTATTGGCCATTTTAGCAACTATTGGTGGCTTGATTAGTTTACCAACAAATAGCTGGTTGAATGGTTATTTAGCGCCATTATTTTCGAAAGAAGCTCACGAAGCACATCATTTTGGGACAACCGAATATACTTTGATGGCAATTGCTGTTCTGGGTGGAATCATAGGAATTACAATTGCTTTTGTAAAATACATCAAACAAAGCCAGGTTCCAGCTGAAGATGCCGAAATCACTGGTTTTTCAAAAGTATTGTACAACAAATATTATGTGGATGAAATCTATGACGTTATTTTTGTAAAAACAACAAATACCTTATCACGATTCTTTAGAGATTATGTAGAAACTGCTTTATCAGCTACAGTATTTGGATTAGGAAAAGTAACCAACGAATTAAGTTACCAAGGGAAAAAATTACAAACAGGAAGCATTGGTTTTTACTTGTTTGTATTTGTTCTAGGACTTTGCAGTATAGTAACTTATTTATTTTTAGCTCAATAATTTTATATCATGAACGTATCACTACTATTAATTATACTTCTTGTTGGTGCATTTGCAACTTACTTTGCCGGCGATAAACTGGCTTCAAAAGTGGCATTATTATTCAGCTTAGTTGTTTTTGGATTATCTATTGTCTTATTGAATAGCTATAATTCAGGAGAAAACATCAGTTATTTCAAACTCTGGATTAACGATCCTTCAATTACAATTACACTAACTGCTGATGGATTATCATTAATCATGTTGTTTTTAACAACAGCATTAACTCCTTTGATTATCTATTCTTCTTTTGGAAATGAATATAAAAATGCAAAATCTTTCTATGCGCTAATTTTGTTCATGGCATTTGCTATGACAGGAACTTTCTTAGCCACTGATGGCCTTTTATATTATATTTTCTGGGAATTAGCATTGATTCCTATTTATTTCATTGCTTTAATTTGGGGTAACGGAGATACTGAAGAACGCAAGAAAGCAGTGGTGAAATTTTTCATTTACACACTTGCAGGATCTTTGTTCATGCTAATTGCTTTTATCTATTTATTCCAAAAATCCGGCACTTTCTTAATCACCGATTTTTACAAAGTAGAATTAAGCCGAACAGAACAATTCTGGATTTTCTGGGCATTCTTTTTAGCTTATGCTATCAAAATACCGATTATTCCATTCCATACCTGGCAGGCAAAAGTATATCAAAAAGCACCTACGGTTGGTACCATGCTTTTATCAGGTATTATGCTAAAAATGGGATTATATAGCGTTTTGCGTTGGCAAATACCTGTAACTCCTATTGCATCTAAAACTTATTTACCAATATTAATTGGACTCGGAATTGCAGGTGTTATCTATGGTTCGATTGTGGCTTTGAGGCAAAAAGATTTGAAAAAATTATTGGCTTATTCTTCATTGGCACACGTTGGATTGATTGCAGCCGGTTGTTATACACTAAACATTGACGGATTGCGTGGAGCTGTTTTACAAATGATTTCTCATGGTTTTGTGGTAGTAGGATTGTTCTTTGCAGCCGAAATCATCTACAGAAGATTCGATACCAGAGAAATTGCCAATATGGGTGGTATTCGTTCACAAGCACCAAAATTTGCTTCATTGTTTATGATTTTAGTTCTGGCTTCGGTAGCCTTACCTACTACTTTTAACTTTGTTGGAGAATTCACTGTTTTATATAGTTTGTATCAAATTAATGTATGGTTTGCCATTCTAGGCGGAACAACAATTATATTAGGAGCTTATTATATGTTAAAAATGTACCAACAAGTGATGCTTGGAGAAACCAATACAAAGGTATTTGCCGATGTAACTTTCCACGAAACCTTAGTTTTGGTTATTATTATTGCGGTTATTTTCTTTTTTGGAATGTATCCAAGACCAATAAACGAATTAATCACTCCTAGTTTGGATCAGATTTTAAGAACATTAAATAGAATTCAATAATATTAAAAATTAAATTCAAACTAAAGATTTGAGTCTTTCATAACTCAAATCCTGAATCACAAAATAAATATGAATACATTAATAGCAATAATAGGATTAGGTATTTTATGCCTTTTATTTGAAATTTTTGATGCTAGAAAAGCAATTATTCCAATAGTTGTTATTGGTTTATTGGCTATACTTGGTTTAGACATCTCTGAATTCAACAACCCTAATAGTTACTATAACAACATGCTTGTTGTGGGTAAATTTTCGTCGGGATTTTCAGGATTGTTTATCATACTAACCATTTTCTTAGTAAGTTTGAGCCATAAATTCTACGAAAATCATCAAACTAAAATCTCCGATTTTATTGCCATAAAAATATTCCTGCTTGCAGGAGCTGTAGCTATGGTTTCTTTTGGAAATTTAGCAATGTTCTTTTTAGGAATCGAAGTTTTGTCAATTGCTTTATATGTTTTGGCATCAAGCAACCGATTGAGCATTAAAAGTAATGAGGCCGGATTGAAATATTTCCTGATGGGTTCTTTTGCTTCGGGAATTATCCTTTTTGGTATCTGTTTAATTTACGGAGCTATGGGAAGCTTTGATGTAACTGAAATTAGTGAATTATCCCGTTCAGCCGAATTGCCAATTTGGTTTCCAATTGGAATTGTGCTAGTATTTATCGGAATGCTTTTCAAAATTGCAGCTGTACCGTTCCACTTCTGGGCACCAGATGTTTACGAAGGTTCTCCTGCTTTGACTACTGCTTTAATGAGTACTTTGGCAAAAGTGGTGGCTATTGCTACCTTATACAAATTGGTTAAAACAATGAATGCCGATATTTCTCCAGCATTTCAGTTGATTATTGTAATTGTATCTATTGCTTCGATGACAGTTGGAAATATCATGGCTTTACGCCAAATCAACGTAAAACGTATGTTGGCTTTTTCCGGAATCTCACACGCCGGATTTATGTTAATGACTTTACTAAGTATCTCAAAATCATCCGGAACATTATTATATTACACTTCCGCTTATGCACTGGCAGGAATCGCAGCTTTTGCAGTAATTTTATACGTTTGTAAAACCAAAGAAAACGAAGATATTACTAATTTTCATGGTTTAGGAAAAAATAATCCTTTGATGGCAGCTATCTTAACAGCTTCATTATTATCAATGGCTGGAATCCCTGTTTTTGGAGGTTTTTTTGCCAAACTGTTTTTATTCAATCAGGCAATTCAGGCAGAATTTATTGCATTAGTAATAATCGGTGTAATCAATTCCATCATCAGTATAGGTTACTATTTCAAACTAATTTTGGCTATGTACACTAAAGAACCAAACGAAACTAAAATACCAACTCCAACAGTTTATTATGCCGTTGCTGTAGTTGCAATTGTTTTAAATATTGCTTTAGGGTTATTCCCATCCTTTGTATTGGATTTATTGTAAAAGAAAAAACTCAATATACAGAACCATCAAGTCACGATAGCTATCGGGATTGATGGTTTTTTTGTTTTATTAAGCCAGCTGATTTTCCTAATAAAAATATAAAAATCAATTACTTCCAAAATCTTTTAACTACATTTGTATATACAAACTTCAAGAAGTTAAAAATGGAAAACAAACTTAAAATACAAATCTGGTCGGATATTATGTGTCCGTTTTGTTATATTGGAAAAAGAAGATTAGAAAATGCAATCTCACAATTTGGCCATCAGGATGCAATAGAAATCGAATGGAAAAGTTTCCAGTTAGATCCTAATTTCATAGCATCAGATGATGATAATTTAGTCGAACATCTTGCCGAAAAATACAGAAAAGATAAAGATTGGGCTATCGAAATGTTAGAAAACATGACACAGAATGCTGCCAATTCTGGATTAGAATTTCATTTTGAGAAATCGGTTATGGCTAATTCATTAAATGCACATCGCTTATTGCATCTGGCAAAAAAACAAAATTTAGGTTCTGAACTAAAAGAATTGCTTTTTAAAGCTTATTTTACAGATGGTAAAGATGTAAATAATAAGGAAACCTTAAAACAACTAGGAATTCAGGTTGGTCTTAATGTCGATAAAGTTGATGAAGTCCTAAACTCCAATTCATTCACCAGAGAAGTTGAAGAAGACATGCAAATGGCTCAAAAAATCGGAGTTCAGGGTGTTCCTTTCTTTGTTTTCGATAATAAGTACGCCATTTCAGGAGCACAGCATGTGGAAACATTTGTAAAAACACTAGAAAAAGTTTGGGAAGAAGGACAATTCGAATCAAAAATTACTATCTTGAACGCTACTTCAGCGGACAGCTGTGGTATTGATGGTTGTAATTAATTCAATAACAATGAGTGCTATAAATAAAGAAAACACAATAATTCGTTGGGGAATCATCGGTTGTGGCGATGTAACCGAAAAAAAAAGCGGCCCTGCTTACCAAAAAACGGAAGGATTCGAAATTGTTGCCGTAATGCGACGCGATGCCGAAAAAGCAGCCGATTATGCTAAAAGACATGGTATAAAAAAATACTATTCGGATGCTGATGCTCTTATCAACGATCCTGAAATCGATGCAGTTTATATAGCTACTCCTCCCGATTCACATAAATTGTACGGATTAAAAGTTGCCGAAGCCGGTAAAATCTGTTGCATCGAAAAACCTTTGGCTCCAAGTTATGAAGACAGCAAAGCCATTTACGAAGCATTTAAACAAAAACAGATTCCGCTTTTTGTAGCTTACTATAGACGCAGTTTACCCCGTTTTGATCAAATAAAAAAATGGCTGGAATCCAATAGTATTGGAGCAATCCGTCATATTAACTGGCATTTGAGTAAACCCGCTTCTCCTCAGGATTTATCAGGTTTATACAATTGGCGTACCGATGCTGCAATTGCTAAAGGAGGCTATTTTGATGACTTAGCCAGCCACGGATTAGACTTATTCAATTATCTGTTGGGGAATATTAAAGAAGTATCCGGAATAAGCATTAATCAACAAAATTTATATTCGTCCAAAGATGCTCTTGTAGCCTGCTGGCTGCATGAAAGCGGAATTACAGGAACAGGAAGTTGGAACTTTGGTACTGCAACCCGAGAAGACAAAGTAATTATTTATGGAAGTCAGGGAAGCATTGAGTTTTCAATTTTTGATGAAACTCCTGTGATTCTTTCAAACGAAAATGGAAAAATCGAACTTTTTATTGAACACCCTGAAAACGTTCAGCTTCATCATGTTCAACAAATGAAAGATCAATTATCAGACCAGGGAATTCACCCTTCTAACGGAGAATCGGCCACACATACCAGCTGGGTTATGGATAGAATTATTAATGTGTTATAAAAATAAAAAAAGCTTCAGAACCACCCGAAGCTTTTTTTTAACTACACAAACTAATTAATTACTAACAAATAGCAAATTTCTAACCTCTTTTTAATTATCATAATTCGTGCCAAAAATTAAATTTGAACTTTTTTTTCTATAATTATTTTAATATTACAAACTAGGCTTTACTACTTCTGAAAAAGGATTAGACATTATTGTTGCCGAATCATTCAAAACCAAAACTTCATATTTGGTAATTTTAGTCTTAGACTCTTCTACTAAATAATACACTCCCTCATTAAAGTTATTCAAATCATAACTTCTAACCAGCTTTCCATCAACCGCAAGATTCTCACTATGGATTAACTTATCATTTGCATCATAAATACTTATCTTAACCTGATCTTTATCCTCTAAACCAAATGAGATCATTTTTTCTTGTCGAAATTTATTATGTAATGAAAAATTAACCGCAACTGCATACACATTCATCGCTAATAGAACGATTCCTAACACTAAACTAATTTTTAAAATCTTTTTCATAATACAATGTTTTTTAGATTTATAATCATTTAACTATACCAAAGATAGCACAAGCTTTACTTGAAAAAGAACAGTAGATTTCCCTATTAATATGCTATTTTACCTTTCACGAAAACGTTTTAGCTCGATTTTGATAATATCACATATTTATTTGTTAACTTAGTATCAACCAAACCAATTAACAATAAAATGAAATCCAACCTGCCAACACTCAAAATTATAGAACCTTCCTTTGGAAGTTCGTTTACATTAACCAAATATGATATCAATTACAATTCACATTTTTGGCACTATCACCCGGAGATTGAATTGATATTTGTAAATGGTGGCGCCGGAAAACGTCAGGTAGGAAGTCATATTTCTTACTACACCAATGGCGATTTGACTTTAATAGGCAGTAATTTGCCGCATTGTGGTTTTACTGATGAACTAACCGGAAATAAAAACGAAATTGTTATCCAAATGAAACCCGACTTTCTGGGAGAACACTTTTTTGAGATTCCGGAAATGGTCAACATCAAAAACTTATTACAACAGGCTAAATCAGGAATCACTTTTGGAGGAAAAACCAAAAGAAAAATTGGGAAGAAAATTGGAAAAATGGAAGACCAAACTCCCTTTGAACGTTTATTGACTATTATAGAAATCTTCAATTATTTGGAATTAGCCACCGAAGATGCCACAGTATTGAATGCCGAAGGTTTTCGAATGGAAATGCAGGTACAGGATAACGAACGAATCAATTATATTTTTAATTACGTAAAAGACAATTTTAAAGAACATATAAAACTCGAAGATATTGCCGAAAAAGTAAGCATGACCGTACCTTCATTTTGTCGTTATTTCAAAAAAATAACCCATAAAACCTTTACTAAATTCGTCAATGACTACCGACTGGTTCATGCCTGTAAATTATTAGCAGAAAAACCCATTAGCATATCAGCAATAGCTTTTGAAAGTGGTTTTAATAATTTCAGTCATTTTAATAAAACATTTAAAGAATTCACCGGCAAAAATGCTTCGGAATACAGACATGAGTTGAAATCGTTTTTAGAGTAAGAGCCTGTTTTAATTTTATTCAAATAATTTCTCATGCTATTTTTGTCACACTGAGCTTAGCTTGTCCTGAGTAAATCAAAGGAAAGTAGTTACTTGATACCTAAAAAGTCTTCGATAAGCTCAGACTGACCAAAAATATCCAGAATTAAAAATAAATAATCCAAAAAAAAGCCCCCTAAAAAAGGGGGCTCTCTAACTACTAACCTAACCAAAGTTAATTATTTAACCGCAACCGTTTTATGCACTTCTGAAAGAGGATCTGACATGATTGTTGCAGTTTCATTCACTACAAGAATTTCATATTTCACCGTTTTAGTTTTAGAATCAGCAACCAGGTAATAAACCCCGTCAGCTAAAGGGTTCAAATCGTAAGTTTTAACAATTTTAGAACCTGATTTAAGTGGATTCAAATTTAATGTGTACACATTTTCTGTATGTAACAGTTTATTATTTGCATCATAAATAGAAACATTAGCTTTGTTTATGTCATTTACAGCAAAGGTTACCATCTTTTTTGAACTGGCTTTTCCTTCTTCTTTAGAAATTTTAACGCCAGTTGCACGTGTATTCATAGCAATTAAAACTACCATTAATACGAAACTAAGTTTTATAATCTTTTTCATAATTTTAGAATTTTTAGATTTATAATTCCTTTTTTATTATGGGTCAAAGATAGTATGCTAATCTTTATTTAAACTTCAGTAATTTTTCATATTTCTATGCTATATTACCTTTTACGAAAACGTTTTAGTTAAAAAATGGTAATTTCAAATAGTTTGCAGGTAAAATAGCATAGTTAAAACCAATATTCTCGGTTTTCTTATCAATTCAAAAAAATAAAATTCTTCTCGAAAACAATAAAATTTAACTATAGAACAAGATTTGAAAAAGGCAGTATTATGTAATTTTGTGTTATGTATGCTTTAGTCGATTGTAATAATTTCTATGCTTCCTGCGAACGTGTTTTCCAACCCGAATTCAACGGTAAGCCTATTGCGATTTTATCCAACAACGATGGCTGTGTGATTTCCAGAAGTTATGAAGCCAAAGCAGCCGGCATTCCTATGGGTGCGCCTGCTTTCCAAATTAAAGATTTGGTAAAGGAGAAAAACGTAAAACTCTTTTCGTCTAATTACGCACTCTATGGCGATTTAAGCCGCCGTGTAATGACAATCCTGAACCAGTTTACGCCTAATGTGGAGATTTACAGCATTGACGAAGCTTTCCTGAACTTTGACGGATTAAATATTACCGATTACCACGATTATGGTCTCCAAATGAAGACTCGTGTTCGAAAATGGGTTGGCATTCCTACCTGCATTGGATTTGCAGAAACCAAGGCCCTATCGAAAGTAGCCAATAAAATAGCCAAAAAATTCCAGGACAGAACCCAGGGTGTTTATGTAATCGATTCTGAAGAAAAACGCATCAAAGCTTTAAAATGGACCCAAATTGAAGATGTTTGGGGCATTGGCTACCGAATGCGTAAAAAAGTAAAACTGAGAAACATCAATACTGCCTTAGATTTTATACAGCCGCAACATGAAGCCTGGATAAAAAGAGAAATGGGCGTTACCGGTCTTCGATTAAAAGCAGAACTGGAAGGAAAATCAGTTTTGGATTTAGAACCTATTGCCGAACAAAAGAAAAGCATTGCCATCACCCGTAGTTTTCCCAAACAAATCTCTGATTTTGATTTACTGAGAGAGCGTATCGCTACTTTTGCAGCCGTCTGCGCCGAGAAATTACGCAAACAACAATCCTGTTGCCATACTATAATAGTGATGCTCGTGATTGACAAACATACCGTAAAAACATCCAAATACTATTTCAACAAAGCCATGACCTTGCCTTATGCAACTAATTCGACTTTGACTATTTCGAATGCCGCTATTGAATTATTCAAACAATTGTATCAAGACAACGAACATTTGAAATTTAAAAAAGCAGGGGTTATTGTCAGCGAACTCATTGGCGAAAACCAAAAGCAATTTCAATTATTCGAAGAAGAAAACCCGAAGCATTTGGCACTGATGAAAGTAATGGATCAACTCAATACAAAGATTGGCGATACCAAAGTGAAATTGGCCACCCAAAATTTAAAACTCACTTGGGATATGAATCAGAAACTATTATCAAACAAATACACTACTAAATTTAAAGAGATTCTCGAAATACGCTGCGAATGAAAAAAGAACAAAAGCTCCGTTTTTACAAACCGGATTTCGAAAGTGAATTACGAATTCCTTTCATTCCCGATGGTGTTTCGGCAGGATTTCCTTCTCCCGCAGCTGATTTTATGGAGAATAATATCGATTTGAATAAAGAACTGAGCGAAAATCCTCTGGCTACTTTTTACATCAAAGTGAAAGGAAATTCGATGATTGATGCTGGTATCAACGACAAAGACGTACTGATTGTTGACCGAAGTATTGAACCTCAAGACAACAAAATTGCTATTTGCTTTATCGATGGAGAATTTACCGTAAAACGCATTAAATTACAAAAAGACTGCCTCTACCTAATGCCCGAAAACAGCAATTACACCCCTATAAAAGTCACCGAAGAAAACGAACTCATCATTTGGGGAATTGTAACCTACGTGATAAAAAAAATGTAACTGTTCGTTGGTTTTATTTAACCGAAAGCACACAAAGCTTTGCGAACTTAGCGCAAACTTTGTGTGCTTTCGGTTAAATTGTGATACTTTTTAAAAACTTAACGCATCACAGTAATTGAAAAAACAAACAAATGATATTTTTTCCACAATTAAGTTGTTGTTTTTTAAAGCATTATTCTTTTTAATACTTTTTTCCCAAATAAACCTAAAATAAATGATTGTGAAATGCGTTCTATATACTTGTTTTAAAAAAAGAATATAAAATGAAGAAATTATTTTTTGCAGCTATGGCTGTTTTAGCATTTGGTTTTGCTAATGCACAATCGCAGGTTTCCAAAGGAAGTTGGTTAATTGAAGCAAACACTGGTTTTGGCGAAAAAGTTGGAAATACTTCAATGGGTTTATGGTCTGAAAATGGTCAAACAGATTATAATATTGGAGCTGAAGCAGGATATTTTATTGATGATAAATTAGCTTTAAAATTTGGGTTAGGATTAGGTGAGACTTCTTTTTACGATGAAGCTTTTGATGAATATTACTCTGCAGGTAGTTTTGCTTACAAATTAGGACTGAAATATTATGCTGCAGGTAAATTCCCTTTAGAACTTTCTTATAATGGAGTGAATTATGAAGATTTCGATGAAAACCCTTCCTATTTAGGTTTACAGGGAGGTTATGCTATTTTTTTAAATAAAAACGTCTCAATCGAGCCAGGAATTCGTTATAATGTATCGTTAAACGATGATTATTATGATGATGTTTTTCAATTAAACATCGGATTTGCATTACACTTCTAATATAAAATTAGTTTTCAATTTAAAAACCTTCTCGTAGCAGAAGGTTTTTTTATACTCTATTTTTTTACTTTATAATATAAATTGGAAAATTTACCCTATATGCTGCTCATAGTAATAGTAAAATAAGGTTAAATTGAATAATTATAAAAATTTGAATCCGTGAAAACTATCATCTACAATGCGTTTCCATTCCGGATGCCTTTTGATGTAAGCAAACACTAACGGACAAAGCGGAATAAGTTTGTAATTATTATCTTCAATATAAGCCAATGTTTTTTCAATTACAGCTGTAGCCGCGCCTTTTCCTTCCAATTCGGGTTCTACTTCGGTGTGGATTAAAGAAATAACATGGGGTTGTTCTTTGTAAACAATAAAGGCTTTATGTCCTTCAACAGTAATTTCAAACTGCTGTTCTTCTTCGTTTTTGACAAGGAGAATATTTTCGAATTCTGGTTTCATACTTAGATTATTAAACGGTTATTGGATAAAAACAACAAGCTATTAACCAGCTTGCTATTTTGTTTAACAAATTTACAATTCTAAAAAAGGAAACATCTTAATCTATGTTAAGAAGATGGGAAAATCATTTTTAAATCAGATTCTGATCTTATATCATTTAGAAATTTAAATTAGTCTCATTGTCAGTTCGAGCGCAGTCAAGAACCACTATTGCATCTCGACTGCGCTCGATGTGACAAAAAACAATTAGACTTTTTTATATGTCTAATTGGTAATATCCAAATAAAAAAAAATGTGAAATCAAACGAATTCGATTCCACATTTTCACATTTAAAACTATTATTTTCTTTTACCAGAACTTCACGTACAAAGCAGCGATAATTAATAAAGTAATGATGATTAATACTGTAGTTTGAGGTTTTACCTTGAACATTTCAGTATCTAATTCGAACGCTTTCGGGTTTACTTTTGGCCCTGCAAAACTGATTCCAATCATTAACAACATTGTAAAGGCAAATGATAATCCCATACAAATGTGGAACGGAATTTCGAAACCACCTTTACCATTTGGCCAGGCTGTGTACAATAACGTTTCGTTTCCAAACATAGCCGGAGCGTATTCGTTGAATAAAACTGATAATAAAAAACCTGCAATTACACCAACAATAGCCGCTGTTCCTGTAGTTCTTTTCCAGAACATCCCTAAGAAGAACATAGCAAAAACTCCAGGGCTAATAAATCCTGTGTATTTTTGGATATAGGTAAATCCACCTACTCCACCGATTCCTAAAACATCATTCCATGTAAACAATACAGCCAAAACCATAGAAGCAAAAACGGCATAACGACCAATGTTTACCTGAGCTCTGTCGGAAGCATTTTTTTGAATGTATTTTTTATGAACATCTAAAGTATAAATTGTCGAAATACTATTTACTTTACCCGCTAACGAAGCCACGATAGCAGCAGTCAAAGCCGCAACTGATAATCCTTTTAATCCTGTTGGCAAGAAAGTCAACATAGCCGAATAAGCTCCGTCTTTTCCACCAACTAATTGTGGTAAGTGTCCTCCCTGGTATAAAACATAAGCAGCAATACCTGGTAACATTACAATTACAGGCATTAATAATTTTAATAAACCTGCAAACAAAATTCCGGTACGAGCCGTAGTCAAATCAGCTCCAAGAGCTCTTTGAGTGATGTATTGGTTACATCCCCAATAGTTCAGATTGATGATCCAGATACCTGCTAAATACGATAACATTCCCGGGAAAGTAAGGTATTTGTCAATCTCTAATTGCGTAGAAGTAGCCGTTGGTCTAGGAATAATCATTTTGAAATGCTCTGGTGCTTTTTCCATCAATACGTTGAATCCTGCGATAGCATCTTTACCAACACCAAAATATTCCCCTACTGTTGTTAGAGCGATATAAGAAGTTACTAAACCTCCAATAATCAAAACCGCCACCTGAATAACGTCAGTATAAGCTACTACTTTCATACCTCCAAGAGAGATAATCAAAGCAAAAACAGCCAATCCTAACATAATAACATGAAGAAAATCGCCTCCGGCTAATCCGTTAATAGCAACAGCTCCTAAGTATAAAATAGAAGTTAAGTTTACAAAAACATACAAAAACAACCAGAAAACAGCCATAATCAAAGCGGTAGTTTCGTTGTATCTGGTTTTTAAGAATTGCGGCATGGTGTAAATCTTGTTCTTCAAATAAACAGGAATAAACCAAATTGCAATAATAATCAATGCAATAGCAGCAACCCATTCGTAAGCGGCAACAGCAATTCCTAAGAAAAACCCTTCCCCACTCATTCCGATAAATTGTTCTGCTGAAATGTTAGAAGCAATAAGTGAAGCTCCAATAGCCCACCATGTTAATGTTCCTTCGGCTAAGAAATACGCCTTAGCATCGTGTTCGTTTTTTTCGCGTTTGCGATAAATAATATATCCGTAGATGGATACAATTAAAAAGTAGATTATAAAAACTGCATAATCTGCAAATTCGAGACTTGAGCTCATAGATTTTTATTTAAAATTAATAATTGGTTAAAGTCTTTAGCTTCTGATTTTTTGTTCCCATTTCCAAGCGCTTTCCATTGCCTGCTCCAAACTTAATTGAGTTTTCCAACCCAATACTTTATTGGCTTTATCCGTATTGGCGTAAGCCAAAGTAACATCACCTTCTCTTCTGTCAACGATTTGGTAAGCTAATTTTTTGCCACTTACTTTTTCGAAAGCATTGATGACTTCTAAAACCGAGCTTCCTACTCCGGTTCCCAAATTGAAAGTTTCTACTTTTTCCTCATTCTTCTTATTCAATAATCGTTGCAAAGCAATAACATGCGCTTTAGCCAAATCAACTACGTGAATATAATCGCGAATACAAGTTCCGTCCGGCGTTGGATAATCATTACCATAAACCATTAATTCTTTACGTAAACCAATTCCTGTTTGCGTAATAAATGGCACTAAATTTTGCGGAACACCTATTGGCAATTCACCAATTTCAACCGATGGATGAGCACCAATTGGATTAAAATAACGCAATAAAATAGCATTGATACCACTTACTTTAGCCACATCAGTAATAATTTCCTCTCCTATTTGTTTGGTATTTCCATAAGGAGACATAGCTGGTTGTACAGCCGAGTTTTCATTGATAGGCATTGTTTCGGCTTGACCATAAACCGTACAAGAAGAACTGAATATAAAATTAGCATCCTCTTTTTTCTCTAATTCCTGAAGTAAATACACCAACGAATTGATGTTGTTTTCATAATACAACAAAGGATTCCCTACACTTTCTCCTACTGCCTTTGAAGCTGCAAAATGGATTACTCCATTTACATCCGAATGGCGTTTGAAAAAATCCTGAACTACCGATTTCTCTCTTAAATCCAGTTTTTCAAAAAGTGGTTTTTTCCCTGTTATAGCTTCAATTCCTTTTAAAACGTCTTCAGATGAATTGGATAAATTATCAATAACAACCACCTCAAAACCTTCGTTTTGTAGTTCGACTACTGTATGCGAACCTATGAAACCTAAACCTCCCGTAACAAGTATTTTCATGATTTGTTTTTTTAAATATCAGTTTAGTTATTTTTGTTTGTAATGTACCTCAGATAAGTTTCTCAACATTTCGGCACTCTTCTCCGGTGTAATGTCTCTTTGAGATTCTCCCATCATCTCATAACCTACCATGAATTTTTTCACTGAAGCCGAACGCAACAATGGTGGGTAAAAATGCATGTGAAATTGCCATTCCGGATGCTCTTCACCATCTGTTGGAGCCTGGTGGATTCCTGAAGAATAAGGAAATGATGTTTCGAAAAGGTTGTCGTATTTTGTTGTTAGTTGTTTCAAAATAACAGCAAAAGCAGCTACCTCATCTTCAGTAAAATCAGTGATTTTAGTAATATGACGTTTGCTGATAATCATAGTTTCGTAAGGCCAGATTGCCCAGAAAGGAACAATTGCAGCAAAATGATCGTTCTCAACAACAACACGCTCTTTTACTTTTAATTCTTCTTGCAAATAATCCTGTAAAAGATTAGTTCCATTTTTTTCAAAATAAGCTTTCAGGTTATTTTGGGTTTTCTCAACCTGTGTTGGCAATGAAGACTGAGCCCAGATTTGTCCGTGTGGATGCGGATTACTACATCCCATTACACTTCCTTTATTTTCAAAAATCTGAACGTGATTGATGTAATCAACATTACCCAAATCAGTGTATTCTTTTTGCCAGGTATGAATAATATTCACAATACCATCCACATCCATTTCCGGTAAAGTCAAATCATGTCTTGGTGAAAAACAAACCACTCTTGAAATTCCTCTTTCTGGTTGTGCCTTAAAGAAACTTCCTTCTGCATTTCCTCCAAAATCAATTGGTTCCTGTTTAAGCGCAGCAAAGTCATTTTCGAAAACAAAACTGCTTTCGTAAGCCGGATTTACTTCGCCATTAGCACGAACATTTCCGGCACATAAATAACATTCCGGATCATATTCTGGCAATGCAATAGTATTTACTGCTTCTTTTTGTCCTTGCCAAGGTCTTTTTGAACGGTGTGGTGAAACTAAAACCCATTCGTTAATTAAAGGATTGTATCTTCTATGTGGATCTTCGTTGATATCAAACTTTCTCATAGTCATTATTTAGTGTATAGTGATGTTCCGTTACTTACTTTAACATCATAAAT
Organism: Flavobacterium sp. GSA192; assembly: GCF_006386525.1. Taxonomy (NCBI): domain Bacteria; kingdom Pseudomonadati; phylum Bacteroidota; class Flavobacteriia; order Flavobacteriales; family Flavobacteriaceae; genus Flavobacterium; species Flavobacterium sp. GSA192. The sequence continues at coordinate 344,477 of NZ_VAHC01000004.1, forward strand.
TTTCAATTCGATTCCGAACGCTTCGTTGTATAATTTTGAAAATTTATCTTTGATTTGTTGTTCTTGTCCTTTTTTAACCAGATTGATTGTGCAACCGCCAAAGCCACCACCCATTAATCTTGAACCAATAACTGCAGTTTCTTCTTTTGCCAAATCTACTAATAAATCCAGCTCTTCGCAGCTAACTTCGTAATCTTTTGACAATCCATCGTGAGTGGCAAACATTAATTCGCCTAACAATTCGATTTTTCCGTTGTCTAATGCTTCACAAGCCTGAATAACGCGGTTGATTTCTTTTACCACAAAAAGAGAACGTCTGAAAACGTCGTGGCTCATTTTGTCTTTCAAATCAATTATCGTTTGTTCAGTACAATCTCTAAAACTTTTTATCTCAGGAAAATTTGCTTTTACAATCGCAATTCCTTCTTCACACTGCTGTCTTCTTTCGTTGTAAGCCGAAGTCATCAACGAATGCTTTACATTCGAATCAAACAAAATCAATGAATAATCGCTGAAATTAGCATCGTGATACGTGTACTCTAAAGTGCGGCAATCTATCTTGATTACTTTATCTTCCAGTCCCATTACGCTGGAGAATTGGTCCATAATTCCGCATTTGATTCCCACCCAATGCTCGGCTTTTTGTCCTAACAAGGCAATATCGATTGGTTTAATATTCAAATTGAATAAATCGTTCATCCCAAATAAGAAACCACATTCTAAAGCCGCAGAAGAAGACAATCCAGAACCCACAGGAATGTTACTACTGAAAACGCAATTTACGCCTTCCAATTGAAATCCGTTGATTTTTAATTGATTAATCACTCCTCTGATGTAATTAGTCCAATCATTATCGTCTAATTTTACCTCAGCCGTAACATCAATTTCAAAAGAATCATTAAGGTCTAATGCGATTACTTTAGAAGTATTTGTGTTGTTTTTTTCGAAAGCAAAACAAATAATTTTGTCGATAGCAGCAGGCAAAACATAACCATCATTGTAATCGATATGTTCTCCGATGATGTTGATTCTCCCTGGAGAAAGCACTATTCTTGTTGGCTCAGAACCAAAAGTTTCCTTAAAATAGCTCGTTGTTTTATTAATTAAAATATCATTCATTGGTTAGAAATTGAAATAGTATTAGATTTTATAGTGATTCAAATTTATAAGTCGTTTTCTGTTTGTAAACATCGTCTTTCTTCAAAACGGCAGATGGAAAATTAGCGTGATTTGGAGCATCCGGGAAATTTTGGGTTTCAAAACAAATTCCGCTTAAAGCGTGATAAGTTGTATTTTCTTTTCCTTTTAAATCAGGACCACAATTTCCGCCCACATAGATATGAACTCCAGGTTGATCAGTGTAAACATCCATTTTTAAATTAGTCAACGGACTAAAAAGCGTAGCTTTCACTTCGTCATTATTCTCCACTACAAAAGTGTTGTCGATACTTTTAGGACATTTTTTTGCCGTTCTATAATCGAATACAGTATTGGCAACTTCCAGAATATTTCCTGTTGGAATACAATCTTCTCTGGTTTCTACCACCTTTTGTGCATGAACAATTAAATCCTGTCCCGAAACATCAGATTGATGTCCGTCTAAATTAAAATAACTGTGATGTGTTAAATTGATAATGGTATCTTCGGTAGTGGTTGCTTTGTATTCAAGAATCAATTCGTTTTCCTCAGATAAAGTATAAGTCAGACTTACTGAAAGTTCTCCCGGGTAATTCTCTTCGTTAGCTGCACTAACATAACTCAAGGTAATCGATGGATTTTCGCCAGTTGTTACCGCATCTACATTCCAGTTTTTTTTGCTGAAATTAGCAATACCTCCATGTAAAGAATTAGGCCCATTATTTATAGCCAATTGGTAACTTTTTCCATTAAGCTCAAATTTCCCTTCGTTAATTCTCCCTGCATAACGCCCCACAGTAGCTCCCATATAAGGAGATCCATCTAATTGAAATGATTTCTCATAGCCTTCGACAGTATCGAATCCTAAAACTACATCGACAAGTTCGCCGTTTTTCAACGGAATTTTCAATGCTGTAAGGGTAGCTCCAAAAGGAATTACTTTAAGTTGCGCTCCATTTTTATTGGTTAACTCATAAAAAGAACTAACAGCAGACTCTAAATGGGATGAATTATTTTCAGAAGTAGACATAATGTGGTTTATTTTTCATTTATTTGATTTCGATAGCAAAAATAGAAATAAAGCTTATTAAACTATACCACTACCCACCAGTTTTTAAAAATAGCCACTAGATTAATTTAAAATCAACTAATCTAGCACTATATAGTATTATTTACCTTTAATCGTTTTCAAATTAATAATTGCAGTTTCTAAACCTGGCGAAGTAACTTCAAGATTAATAGCTCCAGATTTCTTTGTGCTTTTAATAATTACCATCGCACGTCCATGCCAGGCTTTACGAGTATTAGCGACATACAAATCGGTGTCTTTTAAATTAGCATTATCAACACCCACTATAACTCCGGGACCTGAAACATAAAATGTAAGTTGGTTTGCTGCATTCGGATTCAAAACACCTTTGTCATCTGTAATTTCGACTGTAACATAGGCCAAATCCTGTCCATCAGCGGCTATTTCTTTACGATCGGCAGTCAATTTTATTTTAGTTGGTTGTTGGGCTGTTTGTAACAAAACCGACTCTACTTCCTTATTATTTTCTATGCCTATCGCTTTTAACTCGCCACTGGCATACGGAATTACAAAAGTGGCTTTGAACTCCTGACCTAAACCTGTTTCTTTTTCACCAATAAGCTTATCATTCAGGTACAGTCTTACTTTAGGGTATTTCGAATACACCTCAACTTCAAGACTTTTTTCTTCCTGACCTGGCCAGGTCCAACTTTCCCATGTAGGCCAAACTGCCCATGAAGTCAGCTTAATTGCTCCACTTTCCGGATTAGGTTCGCGTACTGCCATGTACAATTTCTCATTTGAATTATAGAGCATGCTTCGATAATGAGAAATTGGCTTTCTCCATCCTGTTAAATCCACATCGCCACAATAAGCGCCATGCCAGGGATATAAATTTCCTTCCCAATGTTCGCCAGCCGGTTCACCCGGATATACATAACGACCAATGCCCGATTCTCCTAAATAATCCATGGCTGTCCACACAAAATCACCAATGATATAATTGTGTTTTTGAACCAGATTCCAATTCGAAAAAGCATCTTTAGGATAAGACTCCGTTTGTACAATAATGCGCGAAGGCACTCTGGCATGATCGGATTCAGCGTGATGCAACTGATAATTATAACCAGCCACGTCATGTACCGCCATTAAAGGATCGAAAATTTCCCATGACTTATCCCAGGTAGTCATTGCTGATGTTACCGGACGTGTCACATCTATATTTCGCACAGCATTAACCAGCATCTTTGCCGTTTCAACCGCTGCTGGTTCTTTTCTTTCGATAATTTCATTACCAATACTCCACATAATAATAGACGGATGATTTCTATCACGCAAAACCATAGATTCTACATCGTGTTTCCACCATTTGTCAAAAATACTGGCATAATCATAAGTTGTTTTTTTTTCTTTCCATCCATCAAAAGCTTCATCAATTACTAACATTCCTAATCGATCACAAGCATCTAAAAAAGCTTCCGAAGGCGGATTATGGGAAGTTCTTAACGCATTGAATCCTGCTGTTTTTAGCAATTCTACTTTTCTTACTTCGGCACGATCATAAGCAGCAGCTCCTAAAGCTCCGTTATCATGATGCACACAACCTCCGTTTAATTCTATCTTTTTTCCGTTTAACACAAATCCATTTTCAGGAGTAAACTCAATAGTTCTAATTCCAAAATCTTTTTTAACAACATCAATTGGTTCATCGCTAATTTTAATATGTCCCTTCATGATTTTCACTTCGGCACGATAAAGATCCGGTGTTTCCGGTGACCACAATATTGGTTTTTCAACTTCTATGTTTTGTATAATTTCTTTTTCTTCACCAGCTTTTAAATCAACCCCAACAGTATTATCGGTGTTCATCGAAACAGTATTATAACCATTCACTTTTTTAATAGAAAGCGTTGTTGAAACAGCCATTATTTGCAAAGTTTCCGTTTCATTTTTTACTTTAGTTTTAATTTGAACTGTAGCTTTTTCATTAGTTACTTTAGGCGTTGTTATTGATACTCCCCATGTTTTTATATAAATTGGATTTCGAACCTTTAACCAAACATGACGATAAATACCGGAACCACTATACCATCTGCTGTTTTTTTGTTTCGAATTATCCACTTTCACAGCAATGGTGTTCTGTTGTCCAAATTTTAAATAAGGTGTCAAATCATACTCAAATGAAGTATAGCCATAAGGCTGCATTCCTACTGATTTTCCATTAATAAAAACTTCAGCATTCATATAAACACCTTCAAAATAAATGGCAACTTTTTGGTTTTTCCATTGAGCAGGCACTGCAAATGTTTTTCTATACCATCCCGTTCCTGCTGGAAAAAATCCGCCATCGCCTTCACTTGGATTATTTTTTTCTGATTTTCCTTCAATACTCCAATCGTGTGGCAAATCTAATTTTCTCCAATTCTTATCGTCTAAATTTTCAGAACTATTCTCAGGTGAATCTCCCAATGCAAACTTCCAATCCGCATCGAAATTTTGTTTTCTTTCAAAATCAGCCTTCATTTTATTCTGAGCCAAAACACAATTCAGCGTTAACAAACTAAATAAAAATAGAGATGCTATAATTTGTATATTTTTCATCATTGTTTTTGTTAATTATTTGTAAGTGTTTCGAAACTATATTCTCCTGATTCTAATTTGAAAACAGCCTTATTATTTTCTATATTCAAAAATTTAATTCCGTTCTTTTTTCCAATTATCGTTACATCGCTTTGTTTTAAAGCGGGCAAGTAAAGTGTTGCATTTGTATTGGCAGGCACAACAAAACGGAACTCATATTTACTATTTTTTGTTTCCCAACTGCTTTCAATACGCCCGTACATCGAATCGTAATATCCATTGGCAAAGCTCATCTGTCCGCTAGTATCAGGTTCTGGTTGTAACACAAAATGTTTAAATCCAGGTGCATTATCGTCTCGTAGAATTCCTAACGAATAATTATACATCCATGCTCCTACCGCTCCAAAAGCATAATGATTAAAAGAATTCATATTATTATTTCCTCCAAATCCGTCTTTATGTGTATACGAATTCAATCGTTCCCAAATAGTTGTAGCTCCCTGGGTGACAGGATACAACCACGAAGGATATGATTTATTTTGTAATAATTGATAGGCAACATTAGAATATCCATTATCCGAAAGCGCTTTATTGACCCAAGCCGTACCAATAAATCCTGTCATTAATGAATACGGTGGACAAACAACACCTTGATCTGTTTTGTTTTCTCTATTTACAGCATTAACAAATTGTTTTAAAGCCAAATCTGAATTTTCTTTAGTCAAAATAGCAAAGGCAAAAGGCAACACATACGAGGTTTGTGAATCGATAATCCTTCCTCTAAAAACCGTTTTTCCTGTTGATTTATCGATATACGTTTTATTAAAAAAATCTTTACGTTGTTTGTAATATGCTGAAAAATATTCCTGATCTTTCTTTTTATCTAGTAACGTTGCCACCTTAGACATAATCTCCAAATCATAAATAAAATAAGCTTCCCAAAATAATATTTTTTCGTTTTTAGAATCTTCTAAACTCAGCCAGTCTCCTAGAGAACCCCAGGTATTTCTTTCTTTTTCTTTGAAAACACCCGTTTGCTTATCAATATCGGCTATAAGGTAATTGACGTAACTTTTCATAGCCTCATAATGCTCTTCTAACAAACTTGTATCTCCATATTGCAAATAGTTTTCCCAAGCAACTGTAATCCCTGCACTTCCCCACATGGTTTCTCCAAATCCTACACCAATAGGAGCTACATCCGGAAAACGCCCATCTTCACTCTGAATATCACGCATCGCCAGCATGTGTCTTTTCAGAAATTGCTTCACATCTGATAAATGGACCGCAGTTCGTGAAAAAACCGAAATATCTCCACTCCATCCTAAACGTTCGTTACGTTGAGGACAATCAGTAGGTATCGACAGGAAATTCCCTCTCATTGACCAGGTAATATTTTCCCATAATTTATTTACCAAAGGATTTGAGGTTTGGTAATGAGAAGACAATTGATGAATAGAACTCAACACCGTTCCTTTCACATCGGTTAACGGCAACGGCTTATCTATTCCTGTAATTTCTACATAACGGTATCCGTGAAATGTAAATCGTGGCGTTAGGATTTCGTTACCTCCTTTAGTTATGTAAATATCTTGCGACATAGCTGCCCTTACATTTTCAAGCATCAGTAAATCTTCGTTACCTTGATATTCTGGTAAATTGGGATACAAAACTTCGGCATAACGCAAGGTGATGGTTTTTCCTTTTGCTACATTATTCAATATAATTTTTGGAACGCCTACCATATTTTGTCCCATATCATAAACAAAAACACCTGGACGAACTTCCGTAACTGATTGAGCTGTTAGTTCTTTTATTGGTTTAACAGTAGTGCCAAACTGACCTATTAATTGAGCATCAGTAAAATTATTGAAGTTGGGTAAATTAGCCGTTCCTTCTAAACTTACAAATCCATTTGTTCCAATAGCTACTGCCTGATGCCAACGGGAAGCATCATATCCAGCTGTACTCCAACCTTCAATTGCTTTTTCTTTTGTGGCATCATAAACTTCGCCCTGAAAAAAGCTGCTATACTTTACAGGTCCATCATTAAAATACGTCCATTTTTCAGGATTAGTTGTGATAATTTTTTCGCTTCCATCAGCATAAGTAACGACCAATTTTGACAACATCGATTGACGATCACCAAAAAAATTCCAGTTATCACCAACAAATGTACTGCCGCCACTCCACCAGCCTTCTCCAAGAATGGCTCCCAAAACATTATTTCCTTCCTTGATATTTTCGGTTACATCATAGGTTTGATACAAATGGGTTTTGTTGTATTGTGTCAGTCCCGGATTAAAATAATCGTCTCCTATTTTTTTACCATTTAAGTACACATCATAAATACCACGTGCCGTAACATACAATCGTGCTTTAGTTATTTTAGGAGAATCGATTCCAAATACGGTACGCAACATCGGCATGGAATTCTGACTTGGATTAGCCAGAACAAAAACTCCATTATTTCCTCCCGTTATGGCATAGCTATTATTTTCTATGCTTACTTCTTTAAATGATGAGAATATACTTGAAGTACTAACATTATCAGAAAAAATCACATTTGAAGGACTTCTATAATTTTTAATTTCAATTTTCGAAAACTGTGCTTTTTCTCCTTTAGGTACTGAAAAACCAATGTCACCTACAATAGGAAAAGCAATGAAATCCCCTCCAGATCCTAATGGATTTAGATTGAGATTAGCTACCAGATTTTCTTTTGAATCCCCATCGATATAAATTTTAGTAACTCCCAAACAACTTTGAACACTTACAGTATGCGGGTTGTATTTGTTTTCTTTATTAATAATCGAATTCGGAATAGGAAAACTTTTAAAAGGAATTTCTTTTTTATCATTTGGATGATAACCTACTCTATAAATATTCAGCTTTGCATTTGCATCCGAATTTAAAGAGGCAATATCTAATTCTACCTGAATATAACTCTCAGCATTCTTGTTTTCCAGTTTATACTGATTTTTATTTCGATCCATTAAACGCTGATCGTTAGCGCCATAAACTAAAGATGCTTTGGTCGATTGTAGCTTTTTATCCAACTGAATCGTACTATTAATAATAAAAACAGGAAGGTATTGGGAATACAAAACCATATCATTAGCGTTACCACCAATCCATTTTGCTCCAGACCAGGCGGTTGTTTCTTTATCTGAATCCGAATTTGTTACCATTTTTGAATTCAGCAAACCCGTTTCAAACCAAGAATTTGCAGAATGCTTTTTCCCTTTTTGATCCCAAACGTTTACCGTCCAGTTATACAAAGTTGTAGGTTTAAAGTTTTCGCCTTTATATTTGATATTAATGGACTCTCCGCTCCTAACTTTCCCCGTATTCCAAACCTCATTCCCTTGATTATTGGTTACAATAATCTGGTAAGCATTTTGATAAAAACCTCTGTTTTTAGTTGATGTTTCCATTTGCCAACTAAAGACAGGTTGAGACACATCAAGACCTATAGGAGTTAAGGCATTTTCTACCTTGAGATTGCTAATTTGGATATCAGCTCCAAAAACCAATACAGGCACAGCAAGAAATAAAAAGATGATTAATTTAAAGAATTTCATTAAATACATGAATTAGAATACTGGTTATAATTGCTTTTCTAAAAGCATGAAATTCAAAGCTATGTATTAAATTCAATTTTTAATACCAGTTCCTACCAGTTTTTAAAATGAAGCCACTAGATAAAAAAACAAAGCATAAATAAAATCCAATATTCTTTCGAATTTCAAAGACTCTATTTATGCTCCTCTGCTTGATAAGTTTAATAACTTAAATAATATATAAATCGATAAATATTGTTTGGTTTAGTGTTTTTTTATTAGACCTCAAAGTCATCACAATTAATGCTTTTGAGTCCCAGGTTGCACAAAGTTCACACCGCTGACGCTTGTTGGCACAGCCAAAGGCAAACGAATCCATTTTTCATTTATCCAAATATTACCATCAAGATTATAACTCCAAGCTATCATCATTGTATTTTCATCTATCAAGTTGTATTTGATTGGTGAATCTTTTCCACTTAGACGAGGGTGTAGCACATTCTTTATGATGTGCTCCACTAAAGTACTGTCTGATTCTATTTCGTAAGATCCATATTGTGCAATTGTTGTTTGATTAGGCCAAGTTACAAACGTATAATAGGTACCATCAGCATTAATTACTTTATAGTCTCCTGTTACTATTCTTATAGATTCGCCATTAGCAAGTGTTCTTTCGTCTATTAGCCGCCAAATTCCAACAATTGATTTTGAAACAGGAATATGGTTTTGTTCTGTCTGTGCCGATAATGTTGTAGAACAAACAATAATCAATAATGTAAAAATGTGCTTCATAATAAGTTTTTTTTTGTTCCTAAAAATTATAATTTGTTCATTTGGTTTTTATAAAAGCATGAAATTCAAAACCATACCTTTAATTAAATTTTCAACAGCAGTTCCCCTTTTTTCAAAAGAATCTACTAGATAAAAACAAAGCATAAATGAATTACTCCATTCATGCTTCGCTTACAACATCTTTATTTAATCTTAATTACTAGGCAATCCATCAGCTTTCATGCCTTGCAATATTAAAGCATTCATGATGTAAAGAAAATCGCTTCCATCATCCTCATGCGCTCCATTAACCCCATAAGGCCAAAAGTGCATTCCATCTCCTTTTACCAAAGCAGCAGGGTCATTTGTCATCATTTGCAAGATTTCGTTGGCTCGTTTTCCTTGCCAAGTGCCTTTCATTAATTCAGTATATTTTGAATGTTGCCCCACTCCCACTGCATGCGCCATTTCGTGCATTGCAGTTCCAGCCTTTTGATAAGAAGCATTGGCTCCCATATTAATCCAACCCGAAAAATTGGCATCGGCAGTAGGTGTTCCCGGCGAATAATTTACCGTTACATGTTTTACAATTGAAGTAAAATTATTGTAATAGGTTGTTGCCAAATCAAATGCTGCTTTTATTCTTGTAACCGTTGCAGCATCGGCTCCATTTTGATTAAACGAATAGGTAAAATTCCCTTTTTTAATGGTACTTATTACAAATTCTTCACCATATAAAACTCCACCCGGCGTTACCGCATAAGGTCTTACATAATACAAAGTTTCTGGTTTTAAATTACGAATACGCTCTTTGAATTTGTCTTCAACCTTGCTTCTCGCTATTTTATTATCGGCTATTGTTGGTTTTGTAGCTGTATTGTAAACCAAACCTATTTCCTGGATTGCTAAATCACCATGTTCTTTTAAGATTACATCCAAAAATAAATCATGTGCACCTGCCACTTTTATAGTTCCTAAAACCAATAACGGCGAAGCTAAGTCGGCAGTTTTAAAACTCACCTGATTGCCATAAGCCACTCCTTTTTTGTTTACCACATAAGCTCGTGCATAATAAACCGTGCTTCCTTCCAGATTAGTCAGCTCTACTTTAAACTCTCCAGAACCTTTAGTAACACTCGCTATTTTTTTTGTCCCTTCATAATTAGGATTTGCAGTTGTTGCATAACACACGCCTCGTTCAAAAACGCTACTCCCACCATTATCTTCAAGCATACCCCAAATTACAGCTTGCTTCGCTGCAATTTCTTCGGCTTCATTGGTTTTCAACGTAGCTAACTGCCCCACATTATCTGGTTCTTCTACCTCAGCAACTTCCGAAGAACTTCCCGAAGAGCAAGAACAAATAACAAATAGTAACATCAGAAATAAATCAATACTTTTTTTCATCTATTTTAATTTTTATTTTTTTCTAAAAAACATCTAAACTCCAACTTTCAAACCAATTTAAAACTGGTTTTTCATTATCAAACTTTATAGGTAACCAAACATAACTCCCATCAATTGGGTTATCCGGTTTCCATCGATCGGCCATAAATATGAATTGGTCTTTTTTCCCAGCAACTGGTAAAACATAGGTACTTTGCGAATGAAATGTAAGCTCCGCCCCTTTTCCTACACAAGGATTTCCTAAAGATTTCCAAGGACCCCAAATTGATTTGGAACTGAATGAACGCGCCTCATTAGGATCCCAACCGGTACAACCCGAAGTAATCATATAATAAATACCGTCTTTTTTAAAAATGGCAGGCGCTTCATTATGACCTGCGGGTGCTACTCTTGTCCATTTTTCTGTAAAATCTAAATAATCATCTGTAAGTTCTGATATGTGAAGTGTCAAATTATCTTCTGAGGCATGTATCAAATATGCTTTATCGTTGTCATCAACATACACAGTCATATCTCTGGACATTTGTCCTTTTTCAAAATCCCTGCGAACCAACATTCCGTTTTTTACTGCCGTAAGCCATTCCGGTGTCCATGACTTTAATTTATTCTCACCAATTAATGCTGATTTGAATTTGTCATCAAAATTCATTGGCCAAACTCCTTTGTTTGGTCGGTATGATTTTTTAAACACAAAAGGTCCTCTTGGATTATCACTAACTGCTACAGCCGCTTTTGCAGCATCATAACCTTGTCCTTTTAACTCTAGATGAAACCACATCACATACTTACCTGTCTTTTTATTGAAAACTACTTTTGGACGTTCTATAATACAGCCTTTTGTTATCTCAGAATTAGGATTAGTTTCAACTCTCAAAACAATTCCTTCATTAGTCCAGTTGTATAAATCTTTTGACGAATAACAACTTACCCCTTGCAAAGATGTATTTCCACCACGACCAGCAGTTTTATACTCTCCATACCAATAATAAACTCCATCAACAAAAGTAACACCACCACCATGAGCATTGATATGCACACCATTAGTGTCTTTCCATTGTTTTCCCGGAATGAAAGAATCGTTCTGACTGAAAACAAAAGAGAACAAAGCACTACTAATTAAAACAACTGAACACAAAAACTTAATCATAACTTACTGATTGATTTTAGAAATAATCAAACACTACCCATTTTCTTTTAAGCAACACTATTACTCTTTAGGCGTTGCTGCTACATATATATTTCTTCCTTGAAAATACTGAGGAGTTGTTCTTACAACAGAATTATCATTTGTTGTCCCACTGGCTCCCTCCATTTGCATATTCATAATCAGCCAAAATGGTTTACCTACATAATCCTTAGTTGCAGAGGTTTTAAGAGAACCGTCAATATACATTTTAACCAATACATCGGTATTAGAAACTTTTTCCATGGTCAACTTATAATTGTGCCATGTGGTAGCAGCATCAGGAATTGAAGTAAGAACGGAAGTCCATACCGTTTGATTCCAGGCTGGTCCGGTAACTGTGTTTTGTAAAGTACTTGACGTTCCTTTAAACTCTAAAATATCAACTTCAGGAGGCCAACTCCATGCACCGGTTATCCAAAAAGCAGGCCAGGAACTAGGAGTTATAGGCGCTTTGAAATCGCCGCTAATTTCCCAGTAAGGCAATTCAGAAGTTACTTTAATTTGGTCTTTAGCATGAATTGCGCCCGAATGAAAAGTGATTCTTAGCTTAGGCTCTGCAGTACTGTATCCTTCCCAAGCCCAATTAGTCCACTGTGCTTTTATTTGAAGTACTCCTCCTGTTTGTAATGTTACATTTTCGGCAAACATTCGAGCCGAACCATTGTGATCAGAGCCCCAAGGATAAAGCATATTCCATTTGGCTTCAAATTTTTCTTTGCTACTAAAAGATGTGGAATCCAAGTAAACAATAGGCTTAGGAATCCTAATAGTCGTAAAACTTTTTTCTTCCCCATATCCAGTTCCCGCACTTGATGTAGCAAAGGCTCTGATATAAAAAAGTTGCCCATCTTTCAATTTAGATAACTCAGTCGAAAATTCACCAGAACCTTTAACTGCTGTAGCGTTTAACGACTCTCCATTTTCTAATGTTGGATTACCTGTTGTATTCCAGCAAACACCTCTTCTAACAATTGAGGCACTTCCGTTGTCTATTACTTTTGCATCAACAAAGGCAGAAGTTTTTAAAACATTGCTAACTCCCACTGTTTGCACCTGTGGAACTACTTTTTCAGAACCGGAATCAACATCCGGATCTACAGTATCAGATCCATTAACACTACCGCTTGAACAACTTAATGTTAAAAAAGCGATCAGAATTAAACAAAAAACTTCAACATTTTTACTTTTAACTTTTTTCATAATCTATTTTTTGTGATAATTAAACAACTATCTATTTGACCTAAAACGATTTATCCTGCTCAATTTTTCAATACCATACAATAATAAAATATTAACGAATCCGTATTCTATTTTACTTTCATAACTATAGTTCAGTCTAAAAATCCTAATTAACCCGAATACATCTACAATAAAAAACTCAAATACAATATTTGTTTTAACAGTTAATACTGGTTAAAATTTATTTTAATTCAAAAATAATAATTCAAATACCAATCTTTTAATCAACTCGCTTAGAAAGAATGTAATATTAAATATAAATTGCCGTCAAGAAGGATAAAAAGGTGATATGGTATTCATATAATCTTAAACCATACCACCTCTTTCAATTAAACAAAAATATTCTATTTCAAAAGCTAATACTACAACTTAGCTCGCAACAATCTGACATTGTCCATGAAAAGAATTGGACTACTACCTCCACCAACATTTGCCGTTTTCTTATATCCCATTCTAATTTTCACCGTCTTAGGTGTAGTAACCACAAACACCAAACTATGATTTTTCCATGTTTCAGTTGCTGAAGGAAAAGCATCATAAATACCTAAACCATCCATCTCATATCCCATCATGCTGGATGCTCCAGATGTAGCTAGCTTCATAAATGACTGCCAGGTCATTGTATAAGTTCCTACCGGGAGACTTAACACCTGTTCTACATAAATATCGGCAGGTCCCCAGTGTTTCTTAACTCCTAAAAGAGCATTACCACCTGTTGCTGTTGCTTTTGGAGCGGTTTCTAAACCGGCAGTAACACTTCCGTAGAGAACTGTACCTAACTTCTGAAAATCATTAGTTGAACCTGCAACAGGAATCTCAATCCATCCCGGCACATCATAAACCATAGTTGCTAAAGCAGCTCCAGTAGGATTAGTCTCAAAATCAGCATTAACTAAATAAGTATTTGTCACATCCGTCTGTGTAGAAAAAGACTTTTCTGGTGTAAAGAAAATATCAATTGCACCTTCTTCCGGTTTATAAGCAGTTTTGTACTTAATATCAGTACCCGATTTGTAATCAGTAATAGTAAAGTTACTTAGGTTAGACTGAATAATTAATTGCTTTTCGGTATCATCAGTAGCTGTATAAGTAATAACAGAATAGGATGATTTTTTAGTAAAATCATTTAAAGTTTCAAGAGTTCCATTAAGTGTTGCACCGCTACTAATTCCTGTTGAAATCTTTCTATTCATAATAGCTGCCAATAAAGTAGCCTCATATCTTTCACCATATGTGTTACCAATCTTGAACACTGGAATAGATTTATTACCTAGTTTATCATAGGTACGAACTTCAAAGTTGTATATATTCTCCTCTAGTCCATCAATAATAACATCCAAAACATCAACACCTGATGTCCTGGTAATAGGCACTACTACAGAATCTTTTCCTGTATTCCAAAAAACACGTACTTCAGTCACTTTTGGATCAGAAATGATTAATCCTTTTACATTCACTCTGTTTTTCCCGGCATAGATATGTAAGGAATCTATTTTTCCTGTATAAGAAACCTCGCCTTCTTTAATAAAATCCTTATATCCATCATCCATATTAGTACAAGACCATAAACCCGCAGTCAAAACCAACAACATTATGGTTTGAAAAACATATTTTTTTATTTTGTTCATAACAATCGTTTTTTATCGTTAAAAATTAATTAGCACCATAAACCTGAATCTCACCAATTGCCATAGTTCCAATTCCTCCCCAGTTTTTAATAGAAACAATTCTCAGATATCTTATTGGAGGTGCTGTAGCATCGAAATCCCAACTGAATCCAGCCACAGCGGTATTGTAATCCTCTGCGGTTTGTTCTCCAAATGGAAGCCCTGAAGGTTTGGTTGCATTATAAGTACCTAGCTTAACCCATGTCCCATCTAAACTTCCATCTGGATTAGGATTTGCTGAACCCCAAATTTCAAACTCCTTTAAGTTTCCGGTATAATAATACGTTCTTCCATTATAATATTCCGGATAATCCCAAATAACCATACGACTCATCCTTTTCAATACACCAGTATCAATTGTTACAACGTGCTGACCTGGTACAGCACCATCTGTCAAAAATACTTTTGGCCAGTCCATAATATTTCCATCCCACATACCTGCTGGAATTGCTGTTGGATGTGTTTTTGTATCGCCAGGTAATGGAAAATGCTTGTATCCAGATTTAGGTAAGGTGAATTCTTCTAATGGAGTTATACTTGTAAATATAGTATCTGTAGTATTTAACCATCTATCTCTAACTGTAATAGCAAAATCTTGCTCAACAGACAAAAATCCTCTTATCGTCTTATTAATTACATCAGTCGAAGTATAAATACTTCTGGGATTGACAACCCAATCCCCTTTCACATCTTTTTGCATAATCAGGATTGAAAGATTCTCACGCGTAAGATTACTACCGGTAACATAAATTCCTCCAAAAGCTGAACCTGTTTGAATACTCCTGTAAACATCCCATATTGCTGCTTCTAATGGTTTGATTTTCACAACAACCGGTTTAGAAACAGTTTCACTCCTATTCACAGCATACAATTTAACATCATGTTCATCAGTATCTGCAAATCCTTCTACCGTAAGTGTATTATTGTAATACGAAGATTTGACTTCCATTTTCCTTCCAGTAGCAAGAGTATATTCTGCTTTCACATACAATAAATCCTGATCAGATGGCAAGCTATACGTTAATTTAGCCTTTCCTGGTAAATTCTCCACAGTAACATTCTCAACCTCTCCTGGAGGTGTCGAATTATGTTCTAAAGGCTCTAAATTATTTTGATCACAACTGATAATAAACAAAGTTATCATTGTTGCAAAAATGCTTCTATTTACTATTTTCCAATTCATAACTAAATCTTTTTTTAAAATTACCATCCTAAATTTTGAACTAAGTTTGGATTCTGAATCATTGCTCCTTCAGGTATTGGCCAGAAATAATCTCTAGGAGCAATAAACTGTTGCTGCGACACTGTTACTTCCTGATAATAAGATGTTTGATCAGTACCTTTTACATTCCAACCTGTAATTGGAGCATTTAAATTTTGAGCAGCTAATTTCCATCTTCTCAAATCCCAAAAACGATGTCCTTCAAATGCTAACTCAATTAATCGTTCTCTTTGAATAATTTCTCTAAGTCCTGCTTGTGTAGAAGGCTTAGTTGGTATTGCAGAAAAGTTAGCCCAAGATTCTACCACTCCTGCTAATCCTGCTCTTTCTCTAACACGATCTAAATACTCATACACTGTTGCAGAAGGTCCTTCTGACTCATTTAATGCTTCTGCATACATTAAATATAAATCTGCTAAACGTATTTCAGGCCAGGCATATCCTTTATAGAACGAACCTCCAGTTGTATAAGTAATCTGATTCCAATCCACTAATTTCTTTACAAAATAACCCGTAACATTCATGTGGAATGAATGCGAAGCTCCAGCTGGATCACCAAACTTACCTTTCAATCCCCACACCGTTCCATCATCTGATTTAGAAGGGCTGTCGTATTTGTACCACACCCCACCATCAAAAGATAAATCCGCATAAAAACGAGATTCTCTGTCAAAATTAATTCTTGCGGTAACAAAACCTTCTTTGATATTAAAACGCTCAGCATTTGTTGCAACTCTTAATTGAGTATCATTTGAAAAGTCTAATGTTTTATCTTCATTAATTGGCACTCCATTTTTAGAATAAAACATTCTGGCCATTTTAATTGGTGGAGATAAAATTTTTCTGGCATCATTATGATTGTGTGCCGGATCTAACGGAGGCATCGCTAACCTCTGTATATCTGAAGTCTGACTATTAGAATTCCCCCAAATAATCTCGGAATTCCATCTTTCACACACCGCCTGACGAATACTCATTTGAGTCATGGTTTCTGGCGTAAGTGCAAATGGAGATTGTGGAAAAACATATAAACTTTTACCATTAGTTTCTGCAGATTCAATTGCAGCTAAAGCAGCATCAGCAGCTAATTCCCATTTATTAGCATCATAAGTTGCATTGAATAAAGGAGTACCATCCTTGTTTACTAAACTTGAAAAATCATTATTCCCGTTAAATAATGGACTCGCGGCCATTAACAATAATTTAGCCTTAACACTTAAAGCAATAGTCTTAGTTATTCTTCCGGCTTCTGTTGTTGGAACAAGCGTATTATCCTCAGGCAATTTTTCCGTTGCCATATCCAATAATTCAGCAATATAAGACACACATTCGTCAACAGGCTGTCTTTTAACATTAATTTGATCTTCTGGAGCATCAATGGCAATGTTCGTTTTCATAAGAGGAATAGGCCCATACATTCTCAATAAATAAAAATGATAATATGCTTTTAAAAACTCTACTTCTCCAATCCATCGTTGTCTTTCAACTGCTGTTAAATCTGGAACTTTTGATTCATCGGTAACATTTTCTAAAAAGATATTACAGTGACGTATCCCTATAAACAATTTATAATTATCACCAGGACCACCTCCTGAATAATTCCCATCCCATACATTAAAATAAGGATTCGCTCTTCTTTGACTACCTCTTGCTATTTCAAACACATCACTGGTAATAGACGTTTTATAAGGAATCCACATTTCATCTCCACCTAAAAATGCAGGATTGTGATAGATACTCCCATCTTTTGGAAGGTAAGAGTAACAAGTAAATAAATATTTCTCCGCTTCGTTTCTTAGCTTAAAAGCATTATCGATAGTTGCCACATTATCTGGTATCACATCCAAAAAATCGCTTGAACATGCACCTACAGCAAACAAGGTGATAAATGATGATGCTATTGGTATAATAGATTTTCTTAATCTATTTATTATTGTGTTATTTTCTTTCATGATTATTATTTTTTTATGCCTTTATCATATTCACACAT
Source organism: Flavobacterium sp. GSA192 (assembly GCF_006386525.1). NCBI lineage: Bacteria > Pseudomonadati > Bacteroidota > Flavobacteriia > Flavobacteriales > Flavobacteriaceae > Flavobacterium > Flavobacterium sp. GSA192. The sequence goes on from NZ_VAHC01000004.1 coordinate 362,269, forward strand.
TACAAATCAAGTAATATTCCAAAATTATAGGTTGACTGAATAGGATACCCTAAACCATTACCTCCCATTTCAGGATCCCATAATTTAAATTGACTAAATACTACAGGATTCATTGTATTAGCATACAATCTCAAGCTTGAAATTTTAAACTTATCTAAAAATTCTTTAGATACATTATAACCTAGCTCAACACTTTTAAGCCTTAAGAACGCTCCGTTTCTCATCCACCATGTTGATGTTTGATTATTATTTTCAATGAATGTATCACTCAATCTTGGCCAAAAAGCATATAAGTTTCTGTTATCTTCAGACCAATGATCATCAGCAACTACTTTTAACAATCCATTTTGAGCTCCTCCATTAGTAACAAAAGGAGAAATATTTTGCGGATTAATAAAGAATGAGGAACGTGCTGAACCTTGGAAAAACAAGCTTAAATCAAACTTTTTATAACCCAGTGTCCCACCAAAACCATAAATAATTTCCGGTGATGTTGGATACCCAATCGGCACCCTGTCTAATGCAGAAATTACTCCATCACCATTTACATCTCTATATTTTATATCTCCCCCTCCGTAAACTCCAAATTGTCTTGGCGAATTGGCTGCTTCCTGATCATCAACAAATAACCTTTCGGCTATGTACCCATAATTTTGGGCAATCGAATTTCCTTTTCGATACAAATAATCCAATTCCGGCGGATAATAATTCTCATCATATTTTAATATTTTACTTGTAGCGTAAGTTAAGTTCCCTCTTAAGTTTACAAACCAATCATCACCAAAATGCTTATTATAATTGATAGACATATCCAGACCTTTACTTTCTGCTGCTCCAAAATTGGTTGCAGGTGTTACAGCAAGCCCTAAAGTAGAACCAATATTAGAACGAGTTTGTAAAATATTAGAACGAGTCTGCATAAATGCATCTACTACAATATCAATAGAATTAAATAACTTCAAATCCATTCCAATATTGATTTGTTTGGAACGTTCCCAACTAATTTTATCGTTAGCATATCTTGAAATGGAAACACCGTTACGGTAATAACCATTCAAATCTCCAAAACTAGCTCCGTATGTACCATTATTCAAGTTAACCTCAGATAAATAAAAGAACCTATCATTTGGATTCCCTATTTGATCATTACCAACCCATCCATAACTGGCTCTGAATTTTAAATTACTCACTACATCAAGTAAGGGTTCAAAAAACTTTTCATTAGAAACTACATATCCTAATGCTAATGAAGGGAAGAATCCATATCGATTATTTTTAGCAAAACGTTCCGAACCATTATATCCAAAATTAAATTCAGCTAAATATCTCTTATCATAAGCATAAGTAAAACGCCCTGAAAGTCCAAAGTTTCTGGAAGGCAATGAAGACTGAAGGCCTCCTGGATTACCTGACTCAAAATTTTGCAAAATGTTAATTAACATTCCCCCAACATCATGTTTCTCATTAAAGGTTCTATTATAATTAACAACAGTTTGAAAATAAATTTCTGCTCTAAGATTTTTAAGCCCTTCGTTATAATCCAGATATTCTCTACCTGGAATACCAATAGAACCTTCACCTCCAGGATTTAACAAGTTTAAAAATACCTCATCAGTATCCGGATTAATTGTGGCATTGTAATAAAAAGGATTGTACTGTCTTGAAAGATTATAGAAAGAATATCTTCTAACATACCCCATAGCTCTTGCACTTAAACCCGGAGTGATTCCTTTAAGATCTTGTTTCAATTCCAATTGAGTCTGAATCGTAGAAGCTTTACTTACTTGATATCCTCTTACCATTTCTGCATAAGGATTCGTTAATAAGGTAGTACTTCCATAACCTGCAACAGCTCCACCAAATAAAGGATGGTCAATGTAAGGTAAATATTTAGATGGATAAACCGCTGGAAAAGCTACCGGATTAGACCAAATTGCTCTATTAAACAATCCCGTTCCTCCACCAATAGGACCTGTATAATCATCAAACTGACCATAAAACCTAATAATCCCTTCTGTAGTAGGAGTCAGCTTAATATTAACATTAGATCTAAAGGAATAATTTCTTAATTTAATATTATTATTAAAATTATTCAAGTTATCCACTTTCAACACTCCATTATCAATATTATAAGTACTTGCCACATAATATTGTGTATTATCGCTACCTCCGCTAACACTCAAATTATATCCTTGGTTAAAAGTATAATCTTTTATTAATTGATCAATCCAGTTATTATTAGGGTATAAAATAGGATCAGCGCCGGCAGCAGTTCTATCTATTTTAACTTGGGAATATGGCAAAACACCAATAGGGTTGCGGGTTAAAACAGCCTCATTAGCCAAATTCATATACGTTATATTATCCGCAAATTTGAAATTTTTGGTATTACTAGACAGCTTATTTTCTTGACGAAATCTAAATTTCAATTTACCGGCCTTACCTGATTTAGTAGTAATCAATACTACTCCATTTGCACCACGAGCTCCATAGATAGCGGCTGCCGAAGCATCTTTCAAAACTGAAAAAGCTTCGATATCGTCTGGCTGTAAGCGTGCCATATCTGTAGTTGAAGATTCAACTCCATCAATCAAAATTAACGGATTTACTTTTCCTGCTCCGAAAGACCCTAAACCACGAATAAAGAAATCAGAATTATCAGCACCTGGTTCTCCGCTTCTTTGATAAGCAATCATCCCTGATACCCTTCCCGCCATCATTGTCGTTAAGTTACTTGAAGGTCCTTTAATTTCTCCAACCGGAATGGTAGTAATGGCACTTACTAAACTTTCTTTCTTTTGAGTTCCAAATCCCACAACAACTACCTCTTCTAATCCTTCTGAACTTGGTTTTAATGAAACTTTAAAATCCGTTTTATTACCTATAGGCAATTCTTGTGTTTGATAACCAATAGAACTAATTACTAAAATCTTTGAATTAGCATCTAGCTTCAAAGTAAACTTCCCGTCAAAATCGGTTATAGTCCCTATTTTAGTATCTCTTATCGAAACGGTTGCTCCAGGAAGCGGCATCCCATTTTCATCATTAATTTGTCCGCTGATACTTTTTTGTTGTTGTTGCACTTTTTGAAGTCCTGTTTCACTTGCATAATTAATCGCATACGCCTGCACCTGTGAAAAAGAAGCCAATACACAAAACAATGTGAGTTTCTTTCTCAAATCAAATCCAGATGCACAATCAGGAACCTTTTTCATCCTAATAAATTTTGTCATGTTTGCTTGTAATTTTTTGGTTAATTAATAGTTTGTTAGTGTGTAAATCATTATCGTTCTTAGAAATCTATTAAAGAATAATTCATCTAATATTAACATATAATTCACATTACAAATCTAATGGAACAGAATGCTTACAGAGGGGGTAAATACCACATTAAAAAAGGGGTAAATTAGTATTTTACAATTAAAAACAGCTTGTTTTTACATCTACAATAAAAAAACAAGAATAATTTTACGCAATAATCAATTAATTAAGAAGTCACCTAAACAGAAAAAATCACCTATGAGTTATTCTAATCCCAAATAAAAGTTAAAGAAAAGCGGTCTCATTTCATTTGAAAAGAGACCGCTTTTTTTAGATTATTTAAAATTCAATCAAATCATTTCACAAAACGGAACATCTCTGAAGCTGCTAATAAAAAAGCACCTACACCAAAATCAGCAGTGGAGTTTTTATCGACAACTTGACCCGGGATGGCTTTTTCGCCTATCGGCTGAACATAGCCAACTGTACCGTCTGCTTGAAGAGCAAAATGAGTTAAATAATTCCATGATTTCTCCACGACAGGCAAATAGGTTGCTTCATCTAAAATTCCGTTATTAATTCCCCATAAATAACCATAAGTAAAAAATGCCGTTCCGCTAGTTTCCGGTCCCGGAGCATGTTCTGCATCTAAGATACTTCTGGTCCAATAGCCTTCTTTTTGTTGGGCTGCTGCCAATGACTTAGCCATATCTTTAAAGCGATTGATGTATTCTTGTCTGTGTTTGGCATTCTTTGGTAAATCCTGAATAATTTTGGCGTAGCCTGCAAAAATCCATCCGTCTCCTCTGGCCCAAAAGTCTTTCTTTCCATTGGCACTTTTATGTTTTGGGTAAACATATTTTGCATCGCGGAAATATAATTTTGCCTCATCGTCATACATAATACTATTAGCATAAGTTAAATACTCATGTAACTTTTCAAGATACAATTCATTCCCCGTTAACTTATACAACTTGGTCATAACCGGCATTACCATATACAATCCATCAACCCACCACCAATAATCATTAGCTGCGGTACTCATTTGATATTCCATCACCTCACGGGATCGGGCAATTTTATGAGCATCTTTTTTTCCTGTATAATTATACAAATCAATATAAGTTTGAAAACAAATTTGCCAATCGCCAAACAAAACATGCTTATCGGTTTCTCCATAATTGTATTTCCATTCGGATTTATTTGTAGATTTAGCTCCCATCCATTGGTTTTTCTCAGCCCAAGCCATAGAATAATCCAGATATTTTTTGTTTTTAGTTACTTTATAAGCTTCCATATTTCCGGTATGATAAGCAGCAACATTCCAGAAAGCGTTACCTAATTCCGGGTGGGAATCCTGCCAATGACTGTTTACTTTATCAATAATAGCAATTACTTCTTTTTTAGATTGCTTTATAGTTACTCCTTGTTTTACTGCGGTACTTTTACAACTAACAACTGCTATAGCGGTCATCAGCACCAAAAGTGTTTTTTTAAAATTCATTGGTTATAGATTAGATTATTATTTTATTATTTTCAATCAGTCAATGTATAAATTTGCAAGAAAAAGATCAAGTTGATTTCCAGAAACTCTCATTCAATATATACTTATTATCTTTCACATTTTGATACTTCTTTTTGAATTCCGAAGGATTCATATCATAAAACTGCTGGAATTGTTTTCTAAAATATTTAATATCACCAAAACCCGCCAATGAAGCTGCCTGACTTATCTGCAAATCGGTTGTAATTAACAAAGTAGCCACTTTTCTTAAACGCACACTTCTTGTGAATTCTGAAACCGACTTACCAGTAATTTTTTTGATTTTTTTATAAACCAATGAATGACTCATCCCTAACTCAAGAGCCAAATCCTGCACATTGAAATTTTCTTGATCTAAATTAGCATCAATCACCTCAACAATTCTATCAATCAACTTCTTATCCTCATCGGATATTTTTGAACTTACAACATTTTTAGTAACAGAATTAAGCAAATAATTCTGTTCACTATCACGTCGGCTAAGTATCCCGTTAATTCGCGCCAACAAATAATCATTATCAAATGGTTTTGTAATATAATCGTCAGCACCTACTTCGGCACCTTTCAGTTTCACCTCTTCCGAAGTTCCTCCGGTAAGCAATATTATCGGGATGTGTTTTAACTCCTCATCAGATTTGACATGTTTACAAAAAGCCACACCATTCATATCGCCCATTACCACATCCGAAATAATTAAATCCGGCTGCACTTTTCTAATTATTTCCAATGCTTTTTCGGCACTTTCGGCAGCTGCAACGCTATATTTAGGCGCTAATATTTTCTTTAGATAATTTCTTATTTGAGGATTATCGTCCACAACTAAAATGCTTTTGGCATCTTTTATTAAGTCTTCTGTAATTTCAGATTCTTGATTATCTTCTAAAACATCTTCCTCTAATGTTTTGTCCTGTAGAAATTCTTCTAAAAACAAAGTTCTGTCACTTAAATCTTCCCGTATTTCAATATCGCCAAAATGTTCTTTTCCTAAAAGCAATCTAATTTCAAAAGTAGCTCCGCCATTTTCATTATCTGCACAACTCACCCTTCCATGGTGCTGATTAACAAATTGTTTTACCAAATAAAGTCCGATACCAAATCCTTTTCGATTGTTTTTAATGTTTTTATTCGATTGATAAAACAGATTGAATATTTTGTCTTTATCAGCATCCGGAACTCCTTCACCGTTATCAACTACGTTTATAACAACCTCATTAGCCACACAACGCAGCTGAACCGCAACCGCACCATTTTCTTTTTCGGTAAATTTTAAGGCATTCGAAATCAAATTAAACAAAGCCATTTCTATCTTTTCCCGATCGGCATAAACAAATACTGATTCTTCAGAAATACTAAAGCTATAGTCTATTTTTTTAGTTTTGGCATGATGTACAAAACAGCTAAAAACCTCTTTAGCCAATTCAACAATATCAATTTTAGCAATTTTGAGTTTTCCGGTCTCGGTTTCGGTTTTTCTAAAAAGCAACAACTGATCTACTAAACTCAATAATCTTCGGGAATTGCTATACACCATTTCTATAGCTCCGGAATCTATTTGCTGCTTATCGCCATAAATAATATCTTTCAGTGGATTGATAATCATTGTCAAAGGAGACCGAAATTCATGAGAAATATTGGTAAAAAAGGTTAGCTTTTTTTCGTTCAATTCCTTCTCCTGTTTGGCTAAATTCTGTGAAAGCTGCACCTCATACTTTAATTGAGCCTGCTTTCTTTGGTATTTATCAACTACATAAATCACAAAAGCAATAGCTAACAAATAAAGGAAATAAGCCAAGGAACTTCTGTACCAAGGTGGCAATACAGTGATGGGCAACGAAATGATTTTAGAATTCCAAATCCCTTCTGCATTTGTAGATTTAATTTTTAAAGTATAATCGCCCTCTGTTAATCTTGAATAGTTGGCACTTCTTATATTATCGACATAATGCCATTGGGAATCCCAACCTTCCAGAAAATAAGCATAAGATATTTTCTCAGGCAAACTGTACTCTAATGCTGCAAATTCTATATTCAGCATCGACTCATCATACGGAAGTTTTAGCTCATCAATTCCAAAAGTGGTTACGCCCGATTCCTCTATAGCCTTGTTATTTACTTTTATCGAAGTAATTACCAGTTTGGGGAAAGCATGAATTTGTGCATTTATTTTGGTATCAATAATATTAAATCCCTTAATTCCTCCGAAAACGATTTCCCCCGTAGAAAGCTTGAGTGCCGCATTGTAATTAAACTGATTGCTTTGAAGTCCGTCAGCATCATGGTAACTGGTTATTTTTCCGTTAGCAGCGTTGTATACAAAAACACCATTATAAGTACTACACCAATAGACTCCCCGTTTATCCCGAATTATATTTAGAACCGAATTATTTGGAATTCCATCAGCCTGGGTTAAAAATTTTCTCTCCAAAGTTTGGGGATTAAAAATCATTAAACCGCCTCCCTCAGTACCTACAAGCATTTTGGTATTAGAAATGGAAACAATGGATCGCACAGGATATTTAATCTCAATTTCCTGACGCTTCAATGTCTTTGGATTGAGTTTAATTAATTTTGTAAAATTTCCTAACCAAAGATTTTCCTGAAAATCCTGTGTCATCGAAATGATTCCGCTAATTTTTGCATCTACAAAATCAAATTGATCAATAGTTGCATTATAACGGTACAATCCCTCTTCATCCGGAGAACCTGCCCACAAAACTCCGTCTTTACTATGAAAAAGTACCCAGATGTTTTTTTGGATAATATTATATTTCAGATTAAAAAGCTGATATCTTTTAAAACTTTGGGTCTGAGAATTAAATAGACAAACTCCTCCTCCATAAGAGCCAAACCAGGTTCCTTTGGCATCTTTTACAATTGTCGAAACAAAATTATTTGCCAACGAATTAGAGTCACTTGGATTATAAGAATAATTAGTAAAAACATTATTCTTTCTGTCCCACAAACTGGCTCCGCCACCATCAGTTCCTATCCATAGATGATTGCCATCCTGTTCACACAACGACAAGATAAAATCACTTGGCAAAGTATTGCTTGTTTTTTCATTTTTAGAAACGGTCGAAAAAGGACTTTTTTTATTTTCAAACCTGTTGACACCTCCTCTTAAAGTACCAATCCAAACCCGATTTTCACTATCAAAATACAAAGACGAAATAGCATTACTATTTAACTTTTCATTCTTCAAACTTGTACTTAATAACGAAAAAGAATCCGAAGTAAAATTGTATTTTACAATACCATTACCATTAGTAGCAATCCAAAGTTCTTTCGAATCGGGTTTATACATTAAATCAGCTATAGGATATCTAATTTCCTGATTGGTATAAATTCGATGCGTTTTATCAAACGTATTGTATTTTAACAAACCTCCATCAATTGCTACCCAAACATTTGAAAATCCATCATAAAAAACACAACCTCCACTCAAAACATCCGGATAAACTACAGTAATTTTTTTTGCGTTTAACTCCATCGTTACAAGTCCTGCACCCTGAATAAACCCCCATAATCTCCCTGATTTATCAAAATCAATTCCTTGAAGATGATAATCCCATTGTAATTTACCGTTTATATAAAGTGGAATCTGGATAATTTTCTTATCCTTATCCGAATAACAAAGCAAACCTCTACCTGCGCTGGCAATATATATTTTGCTTTTATAATCTTTAATTGCATTGATTGCAATACTTATTAACTCATTTTTACCCGTTTTAGGATTCACACAATACCTCGCACTGAACCGGTTAGTGAAATAACTATAAACACTCAAACCTGTTTTTGTACCAACCCAAATCTCATTTTGTGTTCCACAGATACTAACAACTCTGTTATTAATTAACGAATTGGCATCATTCGGTTCATTTCTGTAATTGGAAAAACCATAACCGTCAAACCTACTAATCCCATCATACGTTCCAAACCACATGAAACCTCTCTTGTCCTTATAAACGGAAGTTACCGCATTATTAGCCAATCCATTTTCAATACCAATGTATCCAATGTCATACTTTTCCTGGCTATAACCTGAAACAAGGAACTTAGGTACACGCTGCGAATTAATCGTAAAAGAGATTAAAAGCATTAAAAACAGTAGCACTCTATTTATCAAAATACACTTTGGTTAGTTGGTTAGGAATATTTTTTTAATTCAAATTTAGGGTTCGCTCAAACATCCTTTACATCAGCGTTAAAAAAAGAGCGGTGGTTTAAACACCCTAAAAGTAGAAAAACCTATGAATAAATATCATAGGTTCTCTAAATAAACACAAAAAAAAACCACTAAATTAATTAACTAATGAAATTATATACGAATAAGTATATTTTTTGTCCAATAATCGATACTCATCATGCGGCAAACTTCCCCAGCTATCATCGCCACCCACACCTCTTTGCTTATAATCCAAATGCAGGTAAACTGCTTCCTTAGAATTCAAATCCAAATCAGAAGGATGACGCTGCGATTTACGCTTTCCGGGATCTAAATCTTCTGTTGGGATATTCAATGCACTAAAACCAATAGGCTGAATTCCTTCAATTTTCAATCCTTGCCCCTTATCATTTTTCAATGTCAACCAGCGAACATCGGTTTTATATCCTGATTCCTGTGGACGAATATAATTTCTGGTATATTGATTAATCACCTTATCCGAATAAGTTCCCATAAAAGCAGCTGTATTTCTATCAGAATAATTTTCCCAAGGCCCTCTTCCGTAATAATTCAAATTATCATAAACTCCGTTTAATTTTAAACGCATTCCAAAACGAGGCAACTCAGGCAAATCTTTCCCTGCCATATCAATTGACGCTGTAAGCTTTATTTTTCCATCATTTTGAATCAGATAATTCACCGTATAAGGCACTTCAACCTGAGCCAATTTGTAAACCACTTTAATCAACAATCCTTCGGTAGATTTTTTATCCAAATCAATACTTACCACCGTTGGATTTTTATGAGCTTCCCTCCAAACAACCAGTTTATTTTGCATACCACTTCCAAAATCATTATCCGTTGGAGCTCGCCAGAAATAAGGTGTTGGAAAATTAGAAATCATAGTATTCGCATCACTTTTCAAGGCATATTTCACAATTTCTCCTTTTTGCAAATCAAATGCTCCGCTAACGTTTTCTGTTTCAAAAGAAAGCACTTTATTTTTTTCAGAATACTTCAATTTAGCCGGACTTTTAGAAACTGCAACAGTATTTTGAAAATAATTTCCTTTACCGATTGCAAATTGTGCTCTGGCAACTTCATGCCCTTTTGCAACCAAAGGAACATCGTATTTTGAAAAAGCAAACACATTTACATAGTACTCTGAATTAGAATCCAAAGCTCCTAAATCCAAATGAAATTCTTTAGTTTCTTCAGGATTTACATCCAAATTGAATGTAGCTTCTTTTACTTTCTGCCCATCTTTAATCAATTCCCATTTAAAATTATAATCAGAAAGATTGGTGAAATTGAAATAATTTTTAACCACTAAATCCTTTTCATTTTTCAATTGAAATTGAATGTCCTGATACACTTTTTTAACTTCTAACAAACCCGGGTGCGGAATTCTGTTAGCCGAAACTAATCCATTAGCACAGAAATTTTCATCATTATGTAATTTAGCTCCTCCTAAATCACCCCCGTAAGCCCAGAATTCTACTCCCTTTTCATTTTTGGTTTTCATTCCCTGATCAACCCAGTCCCAGATAAAACCTCCTTGCATGTGTTTGCTACCATGAATAATATCCCAATATTTCTGGAAATTCCCGCTACTATTCCCCATAGCATGTGAGTATTCACACATAATATACGGACGTTTTTTATCGGCTTCAGCATAAGTTTTCATGCTTTTAATACTTGGATACATTGGACACACAATATCAGTATTTTTATTCTCGCCGGCTTGTTCAAACTGAACTGGTCGAGAAGAATCCACCTGTTTCAACCAGTCGTAAGCATCATAAAAAACAGGACCATTTCCACATTCATTTCCTAAAGACCAGATAATAATCGAAGGATGATTTTTATCGAAAGCAAACATTCTTTTGACACGGTCTAAATGTGCCGGCGCCCATTCCGGCAAATAAGCCGGATGTTTTTTCTGATCAAACCAATTTTGCCATTCGGCTCCCATCCCATGCGTTTCTATATTAGCTTCATCAACTACATAAAATCCATACTCATCACACAAATCATAAAAATGAGTATCATGTGGATAATGACACATACGAATTGAATTGATATTGTATTGCTTCATTAACTGAAGGTCTTTTATCATTAAATCCTTGTTAGGCACATGTCCGTTTACATCATCATGCTCGTGAATATTCACTCCTTTTACTAAAATCGCTTTGCCATTAACCAATAATTGAGCGTTTTTGATTTCTACTTTTCTAAAACCTGTTTTTTTAGAAATAATTTCTAACACCTTTCCTTTATTATCCAGTAAAGTGATTGTATATCGGTACAAATTGGGCGTTTCAGCATTCCATTGCTTTACGTTTTCTATTGTTTTTTGAAAACTAATTTTTAATTCTTTCGAACCTACTTTTTTAGTTTCCGAGAAAACAACTTTACCATCATTGTCAAACAATTCTACTTTAACAGCAGGATTTTTTATCTTATTATTTTCGAAAGATTTTAAAGTAACATCCAGATTAAAAATTCCGTTTTTATATTGATTGTCTAAATCACTTTTTACAAAATAATCCCAAACAGTAGTTTTTGGCATTGCCTGTAAATACACATCACGCTCAATACCACTTAATCTCCAAAAATCCTGATCTTCTAGATAACTTCCATCATGCCAACGAAATACTTGTACTGCAATTAAATTGTCTCCTTTTTTCAAAAAAGAAGTAATATTAAACTCGGCCGGAGTTTTAGAAGCCTTGGTCATTCCTACTTCTTTTCCGTTCAAAAACACTCGGGCATAACCTGTAATAGAACCAAAATGAAGGATGATTTCTTTGCCTTTCCAGGAATCAGCAACAGTGAAATTACGACGGTAACTTGCCACAGGATTGTAATCGCCACCTATAAAAGGCGGATTTTTAGGAAAAGGATAGGTAATATTAGTATAAATAGGAATATCAAAACCTTTCATTTCCCAGTTTGAAGGCACAGCAATCTCTTTCCATTTTGAAACATCCAAATCGGTTGCGAAGAAATCCTGCGGTCTTTGTGTTGGATTTTTTACAATATCAAACTTCCAAAGTCCGTTTAAACTTTGATACAATACTGATTTTTGAGGATTATTTTCTTTTAATTCTTCCGCATTACTATACAAAAGAAAAGAACTTCTCCCTGCCTCTTTTCCTCTGTCCAGTATTTGAGGATTCTCCCATTCGTTAGTTTGGGCAAAATTAATCTGTACACCTAAAAGCAAAACAACTGCTAAAAAAACCTTTTTCATCTAACTATTTTTGATTCTTAAATAAAATAGAAAATTGTCATTCCAAAATAGCCTAAAAACACATTAAAAAAACCATCCTAATATTAACCAAAATAAAAACAGTCAGCTAAAATAAGGAATGACAAAAATCCAGATTACAAATTTACACAACCCCACAAAAGACATGAGGGCTAATTTGGCACAATAAAAGGGGTAAATTAGTAAAAACAATAAAAAAACCGCTTTTTAAATACAGAATATCGAATTAATTGCATTTTATATTATTTATATCTCACGAGAAGTACAAGAGCAAATAGAACTTTTAATCTAAAAAATTAATCATTAACCAGAGCTATTTAAAGCAATTATCATAACTTTTTTTGAATTAATTATAAAAAGACAAAAACTAAAAAAAACACTTTTTTCGAAACGCTTCTATATGAAAACTGATATTTTGAAATCCACAAGCGTTAGGATTAATTCTTTTTCAAAATACAGTTTTAAACAAAAAAAGCCTCTTCTTTCGAAGAGGCTTTTGTACCCGGAGCCGGAGTCGAACCGGCACGGTTTCCCACAGGTGTTTGAGACCAGCGCGTCTACCAATTCCGCCATCCGGGCTTAGCAGACAGAGATAATAACAATTATCTCAACGCAATAAAGAAAATTTAATCCGAAGACCAAATGTCTTTTCTTTAACACGGTGCAAATGTAAAAAATATTCTTAAACATTCTAAGAAAAAATCTTAAAATTTTACTTTCACAGTCAAATTAATTTTCTAAATTTGCAGCTCGTTAAAACAGCATATACTAACTAACTCCACCCGAGGCATTTATACATAATCTGGCTTTAAAAAAAGACAAAGCCAAAGCTGTATGGAGCGCAACGGAATAAAAACAACAAATTAAATGTCACAAAAAGAACCAGAAGCTAAAATTTTTGCTTGTTCACAAAGTGTCTATCTAGCTGAAAAAATTTCCGAAGCATACGGCATTCCATTAGGTAAAGTTTCTATGTCACATTATAGTGACGGTGAATTTCAACCTTCTTACGAAGAGTCTATCAGAGGTTTACGCGTATTTATTGTTTGCTCTACTTTCCCTAACACGGATAATTTAATGGAGTTATTATTAATGATTGATGCTGCTAAACGTGCATCGGCCAGACACATTACCGCTGTTATGCCCTACTTTGGCTGGGCAAGACAAGACAGAAAAGACAAACCAAGGGTTCCAATTGGAGCAAAACTAATTGCTAAAATGCTGGAAGCAGCCGGAGCAACCAGAATTATGACCATGGATTTACACGCAGATCAAATCCAAGGGTTCTTTGAAAAACCGGTTGATCACCTTTTTGCTTCAACAATATTCTTACCATACGTAGAAAGCCTTAAGTTAGATAACCTAACAATTGCTTCTCCGGATATGGGAGGTTCCAAAAGAGCTTATGCTTATTCAAAATTCTTAGAATCAGATGTTGTTATTTGCTACAAACAACGTAAAGCAGCCAACATTATCGATACTATGGAATTAATCGGCGAAGTAAAAGGCCGCAATGTTATCCTTGTTGACGATATGATTGACACAGGAGGAACATTAGCAAAAGCAGCCGACTTAATGATGGAAAGAGGAGCATTAAGCGTAAGAGCTATTTGCACTCACGCTATTTTGTCTGGAGGAGCTTACGAAAAAATAGAGAATTCAAAATTAAGCGAATTAATCGTTACCGATTCTATTCCTTTAAAGAAAGCATCAAACAAAATTAAAGTTGTAAGCTGCGCACCACTTTTTGCCGAAGTAATGCAAATGGTGCAAAACAACAATTCCATTAGTGGAAAGTTTATCATGTAACTAAAAAAGTACTTAGTACATAGTCCTTAGTCAAATAGCTAAGAATCAGACTATGAACCAGAGTCCAAAATAAGGACTTGGGACTAACAGCTAAGAACTTAAAAAAAGAGTTTAATTAATAACTATATAAATATTTAAAATGAAATCGATTACAATTAAAGGATCAGAAAGAGAAAGCGTGGGCAAAGTTGCTACTAAAGCCTTACGTAATGCTGGAGCGGTTCCTTGCGTGTTATACGGAGGAGATCAACCAGTTCATTTTTCAGCAGAAGAAAAAGCATTCAAAAACTTGGTTTACACTCCAAACGCTCACACAGTTGTGATCGAATTAGAAGGAAAATCATTCAATGCAATTTTACAAGACATCCAGGTTCACCCAGTTTCTGACAAAATCTTACACATTGACTTTTTTCAATTGTATGACAACAAAGAAATCACTATTGAAGTTCCTGTAAAAATCATTGGTAACTCTAAAGGAGTTATGGCAGGTGGAGATTTACGTATCAACAACCGTAAATTAAAAGTTAAAGCTTTACCAAAAAATCTACCGGATTTCGTTGAAGCTGACATCACTCCTCTTGACATGGGTAACAAATTATATGTTACTAAAGTACCTACACCTGACTTCAAAATCATGCACCCAGATAACACAGTTATTTGCCAGGTGAAGATGTCTCGTGCGGCTATGAAAGCAGCTCAAGAAGCAGCAAAAGCAGCAAAAGCTCCTGCAAAAGGAAAGAAAAAATAATCTTTTTTCACTCATACAAAAAGCATCAATCGAAAGGTTGGTGCTTTTTTTTTGAAACAAATGTCAATAACACAAAATCAATTGCAATGCAAAATAAGTTAATTATTGAAATTGACATTTGAACCTTGTAATTGAAATTTATAGTTATTTTTGCAGCATGTTAAAATGGATCAACCAGTTGTTTTCACCAACAAAAACAGCAGACAAAACAGATTATATGAAGAAATTTCTAATCGTAGGACTAGGAAATATAGGTGCCGAATACGTAAACACACGCCACAATATTGGATTTAAAGTATTGGATTATTTAGCCAAAAAAGAAAGTCTTGACTTCCAAACGGTGAAATTAGGCTCACTAGCCGAATACAAATTCAAAGGAAGAAGCTTTTTTCTTTTAAAACCCAATACTTACATGAATTTAAGCGGCAAAGCCGTACAATATTGGATGGAAAAAGAAAACATCCCACTGGAGAATATATTTGTCATTACTGACGACTTAAACCTGTCTTTTGGAACCATCCGCATCAAACCTAAAGGCAGCGATGGCGGTCACAACGGATTAAAAAACATCAATTTAGTTCTAAACACCAATCAATACACTCGTTTTCGTTTTGGAATCAGTGACGAATTCAAAAAAGGAAGACAAGTAGATTATGTACTGGGCGAATGGAACGACCAGGAAAAAGAAGCACTACCGGAGCGTTTAGAAATAGCTTCCGAAATCATTAAATCTTTTGGAACAGCCGGCTTAGAAAATACCATGACAACATTTAACGGAAAATAAAAAAAAGGCTGGAAATTTTCTCTCCAGCCTTTTTCAATTTTAAACAAGTGCCTTATTTTATTATAATTTTAGCCGTCTTTTTAATTTTACCATCTAACAAGGTCACAAAATAAACTCCTGATTGTGGTTTATTTTGCAATTTAATATCCTGATCAAAACCACCGTTGTTTTGGAATTTTTCATCAAACAACCTTCTGCCCGAAGTATCATAGACTAAAATTTCAATATCATTAGAAGTCGTACTAATGTATTTTACATTGAAATTTTCATCATTATCCATCGAACTCACTATTAAATCCTTGTTTATTTCTTCATAAGGTACTAAGGTATAGTTCTGCGTACAAATTGTAACCGAAGCAGCATTCAAAAAACCGGTATCATTGGTAAAAATATCACGAATACGCAATGACCACACTCCTTGAGAACTTTCGCCATTAAAATCACCCAAAACACCCAAAGGAGCAACACTTTGCAAAGCGGTATTCCCACAAACTAAATCACCTCCGGCATCGTCAAAATTAATTTTTAAACTACTATCATTAGTTCCACAACCGTTATAAAGCAATTTGACAGCTGTAGCCTGCGGACTCCTTAACTCCATTTGAACATCGGAAAAATAGGTATGCGAAATATCCACATTTACATTGACATCAGAAACAAAAGTATCCGAAGAAGGAACAGTAACATTAATATTAGCAAAATTACCCTGCTCCGGAATAGCATAAGGAAATGATGTTTCAAAATTATAAGTCTGACAATCAGAATCCACCAGATAGCCTATTGCAAATGCTTTACTATTGACTGCGTAAAAAATATTATCTGTTGGTTCAATCAAAATTCTACAAAATCGGGAAGAAACATTAGGAACAGTAATCGTTTCGGATCCATCATTAGCAACATTAGAAGCCAAAACGGTAGAAAAAGTAACCCCATTATCCGTAGAAAGTTTGATATTTACCCTGGAAGCACCCGCTAATGAACTAGTCCCATTAACATTCCAACTAATCGTTTGATTGGTATCCTGAAACCAGCTTAAATTATCGATATTTTGAGAAGTCACCTCAAATGGTCCTGCCGTACCACTTACATTCACAATCATTTCGTCTGAAACAGTTTGCGCCAATCCTTCGGCAGCATTATCTCTGGCTGTAATCACAAAATTAAGTGTTCGGGCTACATCTGAAACCGACTCCCATCGGCTCCTTAATCTTCCGGCTAAAACATTTTCAAAACTTGGCATATACCTAACCGTTGTACTTACAGGAGGAAGAGATCGAAATAGAGGCCCATTAGTCTTTGTACTCAAAGCAACACTTGCATCACCCTCTGCTGATGTAGCCGAATCATTTTGTTCCCAGGTATAAGTTAAAGCTGTCAATGAGCCTCCCGTTCCTTTTAATACAAAGGCCGTTCCTTTAGGTATCGTATAATCGGCACCGGCATTAACCACAGGTTCACTGGCACTAATGGTTGTAACTATCGGACAGCTCTTTGTTGCTAAATTACCCTGAATTTGACTAATACTCACAAAAGAAAAATAATCATCCGAACGTTGTTCTACATCATAATCGGTTGTAATTCCTGCATAACCCATTATAGTAGAGCCACTTCCAGGTTCTACACTTACTCCACTTCCTTCTATTTTATGAGAAAAAGTATGATTTGCTCCTAATTGATGTCCCATTTCATGAGCTACAAAATCAATATCAAAAGCATCGCCTCTGGGAATATTATTCGAAGGCGAAGTATAGGCACTTCCTTTTCCGGCTTCGCAAACACAGCCTATACAACCGGCATTTCCACCGCCGCCACTATCACCAAACAAATGACCAATATCATAATTTGCGCTACCAATAACAGTTGTTAAATTATTCTGCAATTCCGGCCCCCAAAGCCCTTCAGTATCTTCATCACCCACACCTGCATCTGATGCCGAATAAGGATCAGTAGTAGCATCAGTATAAATAACGAGATTATTATTGGCTACCAAAAGTAATTTTACCGCCAAATCTCTGGTAAAAATACCATTCACTCTGGTCATTGTATTATTCATTGCCGCCAAGGCTATTGCTACAGTAGGACTGGCACTGCCACTATGAAATTTAGCATACTCACCTGTACAGGATAACGCCAATTTTAAAGTTCTGAATTTCTTATCACTCGACACTAATTTAGCAGTTTGATTGCTTATTTTTTGGGTCAATACCAATTCTTCTTCGGTAGTACAACTAAAAGGCAGCTGCTCTTTCAATTTACTTTTAGAATCAAAAACCACATACACATCATTATTTTCGGTGTCTTTTTCAATAAATTCTACCTGATTCCCTTTTCTGCTAATCATGGTTTGCATTCCTAATGGAGACATACTGAAATTTAAAACCGCCGTAGGATCAGTAATACCTTTTCCTGAATACGAACGAATATCGGGATATTTTGCCTGAAGTTCGGCTTCGAAATTAGAATCTTCATGAATGCTAAATTGTTCCAAAACCCCTTGAGCATTCGGAACAGTAATTTGCATCGAAGTTTTTGAAAGCGCTTTGTCCTGTAGTTGCTTAAGTTTCGCTTTTAAAACCGCTTCGTCAAGCTGAAATAAAACAACATCTTTAGGTTCTAATTTTCCTAACAATTTAGCTGTAGTCATAGTTGCTGAAGAATTGATTCTTTTCCAGGGTTCCTTATCCTGAGCATGAACAACCGAAATCCACAATAAAAGAAACACCAATAGACTATTTATTTTCATGACTAGCTAATATTTAAGTCTCAAAAATAAAGCATTTTAATCAAAAATTATTCAACAAATTGGTTTTAATTAAAGTCCTAAAACCAATTGATTTTATTGCATATTATTTGCTATTTTGTTAGAATCAACCCAAATACTTCAAAAAATAGATTAGCCATACCTTAAAATTCAAATTAGATAACATAAATTTGCACTACTATAAAATAATTGCTTTGAAGATTTTTCATTCTATAAAAGATTTCAGTTCCCCAAAAAAAACCATCCTTACTTTAGGCACCTTTGACGGGGTTCATATTGGACATAAAAAAATACTGGAAAAAGTAATTCAAAACACTCTGGACGAAAAATACGAAAGCACTGTTTTAACCTTTTTCCCGCATCCCAGAATGATTTTACAGGAACGTTCAGAAATAAAATTACTCAATACTATTTCTGAAAAAGTAAATTTACTGGAACAATTAGGAATACAAAACCTTGTTATCCATCCTTTTGACGAAAGTTTTTCAAGATTAACCGCCGAAGATTTTGTAAAAACAGTATTGGTTGAACAATTTAAAATTCACAAAATAATCATTGGTTACGACCACCGTTTTGGAAGAAACAGAACCGCTGACATCAACAATTTGATTGAATTTGGTAAAAAATACAACTTTGAAGTAGAACAAATATCGGCACAGGAAATTAACGACATCTCGGTAAGTTCGACTAAAATAAGAAACGCCATTCAGGAAGGAAATATGCTTTTGGCTAACAAATACCTGGGCTATGAATATATTTTAACCGGAACAGTCAGCAAAGGAAAACAACTGGGAAGAACCATTGGTTTTCCAACAGCCAATTTAAAGATTGACGAAGATTACAAATTGATTCCCTCCAAAGGAGTTTATATCGTAAGTAGCCTAATCAACCAACAAAAAGTATATGGCATGATGAATATAGGCCATAATCCTACTGTTGACGGCAAACATCTGTCGGTAGAAGTCCACTACCTTGACTTTGAAGACAATTTGTATGACCAAAAAATTAGCGTTTCGATTCTAAAACGCATTCGGGGAGAAGAAAAATTTGATTCCATAAGCTTACTGAAAGAACAAATTGAGAAAGATAAAATCCAAACACTTTCTTATATCAAAGAACTGCAAACCAAATAAAAAAACCTGAATTTTATTAAATAAACTCCTGTTTTTTACGTAAATTTGATAGACAATACCCTGTATATCAAACAATTATTTTTTAACCTTAAAAAATCAAGCGTATGAAACTGCCAAAAGAATTATACAACGGAGTTATTATTTTTATAGGTATTGCTCTTTATTTTGTATTAATGGAGGTTTTACACCTTTCTAATCAATTTTTTTTAAGACTTTTTAATATCGTATTTATCTATTACGGTGTCAATAAAACCTTAAAATCTAATTTTGTTGAAGGAAAAACCGACTTTGCTGACAATGCTATTTCGGCATTACTAACTGCATTAACAGGTGTGCTTTTAAGCATAATGGGCTTAGTAGCCTATATCTATTCTAAAGGAGGAGATTCTTATATTCAAACATTATCCGAATCATTATTGTTTGTAGGAAGCCCTTCTGTAATGACTTATAACATTTCTCTACTTTTTGAAGGAATCGTTTCGGCGGTGATTGTAACGTTTTCTTTAATGTTATATTGGAAGAAAAAATATCCGTCAGACTAAAATTGTAACCCAAATTCAGCATTAAAACGTGCTGAATTTATAAAACAAACATAATCAATGTTATAATTTTAATACAACCAAAATGAAACCACCACCTAAAGAAATCACCAACGGGTTTATTATTTTCATAACTATCAGCATTTACTTTTTGCTTATGGAAGCATTCGGTCTGGCCGACTTATTTTATTTGCGCTTATTAAACATCTGTTTTGTGTTTTACGGAGTCAACAGAACCATTCAAATGAACCTTCAGGAAGGCAAGAATCAATTTGTTTCAAATGCTGTTTCTGCCATATCTACCTCAGTAGTTGGGGTTATTTTAAGCATCATCGGACTTGTTATTTACAGTTATTTACAAGGCGGAGATGCCTTTGTGCAATCTTTATCGGCAACATTTCTCTTTGGGGGCAACCCTTCAATTGATGCCTATTCTATATCCTTATTGTTTGAAGGAATCGCTTCATCAATAATTGTCACTCTTTTATTAATGCTGTATTGGAACAATCGATTTTTAACCGATTAATTCCTTTTCAAACAAGATATTCAAATTTAAAATTTTCTGCCACGACCTAAGCTATAGCCAATAGACAAATAGGCGAAGCAATTACACGAATCATTAAAACAGATTGGAATTCGTGTCATTCAATTTCAATTTTGATAAGAATAAGCAACAATTAGTGTAATCTGTGTCCAACTTTTTAAAACGAATACGCTGCTTTTTAAAGCTATTGCATTGCCATTTTGAACAATTTGACTACTTTTGAGCCATCAAAAAAACAATACAATGAGTATTACAAAACACGATTGGACAAAAGAAGAAATTATCGCCATATATAATAAACCTATGATGGATTTGCTATTTGAAGCAGCATCTATTCATAGAGAACACCACGACCCAAATGTGGTTCAGGTATCTACTTTATTATCTATAAAAACAGGAGGTTGTCCGGAAGATTGTGGCTACTGCCCTCAGGCGGCTCGTTACCACACTGGTGTTGAAGGAAACGATTTAATGTCAGTTAATCAGGTAAAAGCACAGGCTTTACGCGCTAAAGAATCGGGTTCATCCCGTGTATGTATGGGAGCAGCCTGGAGAAACGTAAAAGACGGCCCTGAATTTGATCAGGTTTTAGAAATGGTTCGTACCATTAATAAACTGGATATGGAAGTTTGTTGTACACTGGGTATGATTACCGAAAACCAAGCACAACGTCTGGCCGAAGCCGGACTTTATGCTTACAACCATAACCTTGATACTTCTGAAGAATATTACAAAGAAGTAATTTCGACAAGAGGATTTGAAGATCGTTTAGAAACTATAGAAAATGTTCGCAAAACCAATGTTACTGTTTGTAGCGGAGGAATTATCGGAATGGGCGAAAGTATTGAAGACCGTGCAGGCATGCTCGTTGCACTTTCTACCTTAAACCCACAACCGGAATCGGTGCCAATTAATGCATTAGTTGCTGTTGAAGGAACTCCGATGGAAGAAGAAAAACCGGTTGAAATTTGGGAAATGATTCGTATGGTAGCTACTACTCGTATTGTAATGCCGGAAACTCAGGTACGTTTATCAGCAGGAAGAACGAATATGAGTCGCGAAGGACAAGCTATGTGCTTTTTTGCAGGAGCCAATTCAATCTTTGCTGGTGACAAATTACTAACAACTCCTAATCCTGATGTTAACGAAGACATGAAAATGTTTGAAATGTTAGGTTTGAATCCTCAAAAACCATTTACTAAGGTTTCCCAACCAAAAACAGTTGAAGCCGCCGATTCTCAATTTGCTCCTCTGGGCGAAAAACCAAAATGGTCGCGTCCAGGACACACAATTGAGCGTAACGTAGAAGCATCTATTAAAGGAAAATAAATTCTTTTTAAAACATAAAAAATCCATTAGACTCAAAAAATCTAATGGATTTTTTATTTAAACCGGAATCTTAATAGATTATTTTTTTAGAGGCTTTTTTACCATTCGCTAATACTACCTGAATAATTAAAGCCGGATGAGCAACTGATAAATTACTAATTGTTGTACCTACTGCATCAACAGCCATATCTGAATACACTAATTCGCCTGAAAAATCATAAATATAAATAGCATCAATTATCTCTGTGGCAGAATTAATTTTGATTACTTTATCATTTGTTGAAATCAACACCCCTTCTACCTCAACGGCTGTTGTATCTTCAATTGCAGCATTTTTATCCAGATAGCGCAAAACAAATCGGTCTTTAAAAATTCCTTTTTCGGTAGTAAAAGAATAAGGTTCTTTCAAATCATGCAGTATTTGCAATAATTTATCTTCCAAAAATACCTTTTGCGAAGCCAAAATACCATCAGCATGATCAATGCTTATTTTAAAATCACCCACAATAGTTGTTTTATAACCCAAAACAATACTATCCTGTTTTTGAAAAGGCAAAGCACGACCTTGAATCGATAAATTTGTCCCTTGATTGATACTATAAAAATCCAAATATTGATTTCCATCATAACTCATGCCATCAAAACGTCCTTCGTAACCATTAGTCGCTCCGGTTATGTAACCAATTAATGTTTGTTTAAAAGCGCCTTGGGCATTAGACAAATTCAACCACAAACGATTTTTATCTACCGAATTAGTAGATTTTGAAGTTCTTCCTAATTTAAAAAACTGCGAATTATCCCTTACTTCATCATACTCTTGTCCATCATCCATAAGCTCACCATCCAAAAGACGCATGGCATTATTAAAAACTATTTCACCTCCTGCAGTACTTGCCTGAGCAAAAAAACCTTGGGCAGCAGCAATATTTCCTGATGGAACACTTAGATTATTATTATCATTAGGGTCATTTTCATCATCATCTTGGATGGCGGCATGAGTTGCCACACCTCCAGTAAGATTATAAGTTGCATAATCATTGGCCGTATAATTATAAATAGCGTTTCCATCAACTTTTATGCTTGGTGGCGAATTATGTGTCCAGAAATAAAGAGTCCCTTCTAACTGAGTAGCATTTTCAGTCAAAAAAGCGTCGGCACTCATAGCCGAAGGATATGGATTCCCTAAAAGATAAACCAGACCTCCGCTTAGTTCTTTTTTTATTTCTCCGTTATTGGGTTTTCCGTCAAATTTAGGCTTATCATCAACCGCAGGGTCAGTTATGCTAAAGCTTTGCGGTGCTCTAATAATATAACCTTCTCCTGGCATCATTTCTTTATTGCCATTATAATGAATTTGCCAACCTGAACCGGGATTAAAGCTATAATATTTATCATAAAGTGTATTAGGAGAGAGATTTTTCAAAGTTTGTCCTTCAACCGGCGAAGACCAATAGGTAAAATCATATCTTTTGACCGGTTTTGTATGACGTTCATAAATAATCTTTCCTTCATTCTCACTATCATCATTCATTTGAACCAAACTCGCATTATTTTCAAAAGTTAGCGAGCCATTAGCATCAACTTTTAATTCGTTTCTTAATTTTAAATAGCGTCCCGTTTTAAAAGTAACATGAGCTCCTGAATTCACTTCACAGGAACAGGCTTCGATATCTGTATTTTCATCTAAATTTTCTGAATCATCATTATAACTTTCTGCAAAAATCACTTTATTCTCCGGAGTAGGAACACCATCCCAACAGCCATTCCAGGTTATTGCAGGCGGTGGATTATTAATACCTACAGAAGTTATATCAGAAACCGTTAGAGAACTGCAAATCCCATTAGAAACAACAAAATTGTAGTTTCCAGAATCAAGTCCGGTTATTGTTTGAGGGTTTTCAATTATTGGATAACTGGCACTTGAAATACCTGTTTGATAAATTGTTCCGCCAATTATCAAATTATTCAAAACAACAGTCCCTTTAGGCACAGCACAACTGGGATGTGTAGTAATAGCAACTGTTGGTATTTCAGCTCTGTCAAAAGTAATAGCCGCATTGACAACACTTATACAATCTACCGATTTAAGTTCAGTTATTGTAATTGTACTTGAACCCGCAGTAGGCAAACCGACAACATCAATAATCCCCGTCCCTGCCACTTCAACCACCATAGTAGCAGTAAGCCCTATAGCCGAAGGAGCACTTCTATTATAAGTTACTGTATAAGTTCCTATAGGTAAATTTCCCGTCAACTGTATAGCCGATGTCTGAACACAAGCAGCATCAGCACTAAGATTTGAAATACTATAAGTAGGACAGGTATAATCAACTTTGATTTGGCCGTTTCCTCCGTTTCCTCCATTGCTTGCCACAATATATCCGTCAATAAGTCCTCCAACAACACCATTTACAACACCTACACCTACAGCTCCACCTCCACCACCACTTGGAAAACTTCCTGAGGTACCTGGATTATTAGGAGATAATAATAAATCAATCACATTTTGTGAGTTACCAGCACCTCCACCACCTCCATTAGTTACAGCTGCTCCTCCATTTTTACCCGAAGCATTATTACCATTTGAAGCTGTTCCAGCACTGCTTCCGCCTCCTCCACTTATATTAGCTTCTATAACCAACGGAATAAGTGAAGCTCCTAGAAGATAAGCGTTAGCTCCATTGCCCCCTCTATAATCACCAGCTACTCCTGTTGCTATTCCTCCAACACCACCACTACCATACTGTATCAATGCAGTTCCTCCCTGACCTCCTCCTCCTCCATTAGCGAAAATAGTAGAAAAAATAGTGCTTCCTCCTGCAGAGCCATTAATACTGGTCGATGTCCCTCCTAATCCACCTGATCCTACTGTATAAGGAACAATAATATTATCTTTATGCGTACCCACAGTTACTGTTCCTCCTTTAAATGCACCACCGCCACCACCACCTGCAGCAGATAACGTATTATTAGACCCACCACCGCCACCGCCAGCTCCCCAACATTGAACAGACAAACTAGTAACACCCGCAGGCACTTCTAATTCACCTGAAGTGGTTAAAGTTTTTGTAGTTTGCCCATAATTAGAAAAGGAAGTTGCCAGACAAGTTAGCATTAGAAAGCCGAGCACTTTAATGGTTTTTATTGGCACAGCCAATGCAAAGTAATTTATATTCATAGCCCCCATTTTAAAAATTAAACAGTTGCCCGATATGACAATACCGAGTAAACAATAATTTTTTAGGGGGTCTAAAAATCGAAATAAAAGTATTAAAAAAAATCGTTAAAAAGAAGTATTTTCTGTCAAAATACATTTTTTAACAATTAAACAAAGTGAAGAACTACATTTATAAAACTTTTAAATCCGTAAGAAAAACTAATCCACAAGCTTTTAAACTCTGTAAAACCTTGAAGACATTAGAAAATAAAAAAATCCCGAATGTTTTAGCAATCGGGATTGTTGTATAAGAAATTAAGAAAATTACATTAATAGATTATTTTTGTTGAAGTTGTTTTACCATTTTCAAGAACCAAACTTACTAAAAGAACTTGCTGACCCGACAGTAAATTTTGTATCACAACATCATTGGCAGACACATTTTCTTTCTGATAAATTATTTTTCCTGAAATATCATAAATAATGATTTTTGAAATCAAATCTTCTGATGAACTTACTGTAATTTGGTTTTCCTGTACTGAAACCGCTACTGTTCCATCAACTTCCGGAGTTACTACCTCAGGAGTTTCAACTACTGGCTCAACAGCATTTTTATCTACATAACGCAATACAAAACGATTTTTAAATGTTCCTTTTGCAGTACTGAAAGTATAAGCTCCTTTTTTAAGATCATGAAGTATATTTAAATCTTTATCTTCTAAAAAAACATTCTGTGAAGACATTACACCATCAGTATGATCGATGCTAATTTGGAATTCACCTATTATTGTCGATTTATACCCTAAAGCTACACTATCTTGTTTAACAAAAGGCAAAGGACGTCCTTGAATAGTTAAATTCACATTATTATTAACGCTGTAAAAATCAACAAATTGATTTCCATCATAACTCATTCCATCAAAACCACGATCATAATCATTAGTTGCTCCGCTAATATAACCAATTAAGGTTTGTTTAAAAGCACCTTCTTTGTTAGTTAAATTCAACCAAATACGGCTTTTTTCGGTTGTTGTAATCTTTGAAGTAGCTTTAGATGTGGTACTTAATTTGTAAAACTGTGAATTATCATAATTAGACTGTCCTTCTGTATATCTCATAGCATTATTAAATACTACTGCTCCTCCCGCAGCAGTTGCCGGAGCAAAAAATCCCTGACCTGCAGCAATTTTTCCTGAAGCAAGATTAACGCCACCTGTTTTATTATAAGTAACATAATCGTTTGTGGTGTAATTATAAATTGCATCCCCCGCAATATCTTTACTCGGTGATGTATTATGAGTCCAGAAGTAAAGTGTTCCTTCTAATGAAGTTGAATTTGCGGCTATAAACGCATCCGCATCAATTGCGGATGGATAAGGATTCCCTAAAAGATGTACTCTGTTTCCTGCTAACGATGGTAAAGTAACCACACCATTATTAGGAACACCGACAAACACCGGATTAGTATCAATTGCAGGCACAGTAATACTAAATGTCTGAGGGGCTCTAATAATATAACCATTCCCCTTAAGCATTGTAGCTGTTCCATTGTATGAAATTACCCAACCTGTATTTGGATTATAACTGTAATATTTATCATAAAGTGTATTAGGAGACAAGGCTTTTAAAGTTTGTCCGGCAACCGGTGAGGACCAATAGGTAAAATCATAGCGCTTTACATAATCAGTATGACGATGGTAACGGATATTTCCAGAGTTTACCACATCATCATTCATTTGAACTAAACTGGCGTTGTTTTCAAAGGTTAATGTTGCATTGGGTTGCACTTCAACACCATTTTCAATTTTTAAAGTACGCCCTGATTTTATAGTAACAGCAGTAGTCCCAGTAACCTGACAAGAACACCCCTCAATATCAACATCGTTTACATTGGTATAATCCGAAGCAAAAACTAATCTTTGATTAATCGTTGGAGTTCCATTAGACCAGGAACCAGTTGACCAGG
The DNA here is from genome assembly GCF_006386525.1 of Flavobacterium sp. GSA192. Lineage (NCBI taxonomy): Bacteria > Pseudomonadati > Bacteroidota > Flavobacteriia > Flavobacteriales > Flavobacteriaceae > Flavobacterium > Flavobacterium sp. GSA192. Next base: position 389,282 of record NZ_VAHC01000004.1, read on the forward strand.
TATTGGTTTCAGGAGCAACTATAGTAACTGTTACAGTATTCGAAGTACAACTTCCATTAGTAACTGCAAAATAATAAACCCCTGGCAAAAGATTGGTAATTGTTTGACTTCCACCTCCAGTAATCACATAAGAATCATTACTATAACTTCCTGTTCGAGTAACAATTCCTGATGCTGGCAAATTACTCAAAACTACGCTTCCTGTTGGCACTGTACAAGTTGGATTTGTTGGAGTTCCTGCTGTTGGGGTAGAAACAGAAGTCACATTAATTGTTGCTATTGTTGAAATTGCAGTTGAACAAGAGCCACTTTGTACAACAGCTCTATATGTTGTTGTTGTATTCAAATTTGTCACAGTTAATGTTGAAGTGGTATTAACAATTGTAATTCCTGCTGTTGCAAAGTTATCTAATGATGATTCCCATCTTACAACATTGCCAGTATTTCCTGACAATGTTAAAGTAGTACTGTTAGTTCCTGAACAAACTGCTGTACTTGCTGAAACCGTGCCCCCAAATGAAACCGGATTTACAATTACTGTCCAAACATTAGAAGAACTTGTGTAAGTATCACAAGTAACGTCTTTTACCTGACGACGATAATAAGTTGTTTGAGTTAATGTCTGAGTTGGTGTATAGGTAGCTGTATTGCTAACTACAGTAGTTACATTATTTTCAAAAATACTACTAGGGCTATATTGCCATTGGTAAGTATAATTTCCATCTCCACCACTAACTGCTGTTGTACTGCCTATAGTGGTTGATGGTACTGTGTTACTACATATCGTTTCGCCTGTAGTTGCAATAGCTCCTGCATTAAGAACAGGATTGACAGTAACCGTCATTGAAGCACAAGTTGTAGTGTTACAACCACCTTCGTATCTAACATAATATGTTGTAGTTGCAGTTGGCGATACTGTTACACTATTTCCTGAGCCTACTAATGTTCCTCCACAAGAGCCTGAATACCATGTTGCAGTTCCTCCAGTACCTAATGTACCTCCATTTACAGTCAAAGTAGTGGAACTACCTAAACAAATAGTAGAAGTACCTGAAATATTTGTTGGGGCAACTGAAGCTGAACTAATAATAGCTGTAACATCTAATCGAGTAGTACTTTCACAACTATTTAAAGTTTGAGACGCATAATAATGAGTTCCATTAGTCAAAACTGTTGTTGATGCTAAAGCAGAACCACCCGTGGATGCAGAATACCATTTTATTCCAGAACCAGTAGCTGACAAATTTGAAACCGTAGCTCCTGAACAAAATGACTGAGTAGCAGTTCCTGTTGGAGCAGCAGTAGTACTGCTTACTGTAACGGTTACTGCTTTTCTTGAAGTTGAATATGCACTACCACCAGAACCATAAGAAGCTTCAGCATAATAAGTAGTAGTTACTGATGGAGAAGGACTATAAACACTTCCTGAATACAAAAGAGTCCCGCCAGTTTGGGCATTATACCATCTGAATGTAGCTCCTGTAGTTGGCACAACAGATGCCGTCAACGAAACACTATTTGATGCGCAAATAGTAGCTGACGAAGGCGTAACATTTACTACATTATACCCCCCATTTGCCATTACTTCAGAAAAAGTTGGTATTGAATTACCTCCACCAACGCATACAGCCACCTCGGTAGAACCAACATAAAGAGAGTTGTTATTAGAACAATCGCCTTGCAAACCTCCTATACCAACCTGAATAACAGTGTTTGAAAGTAGTCTTAAATCAGATTTTTTATCAAAAACTATAACACCTACAGGAGATGTTGTAACAACAATAGATGTTGTGTTAAGCCCATGACTAATATTTTCTAATAATTTTAACACCCCACTTATTGTAAAAATGCCTATAGAATTAGGAACACTATTCATGGCCGTTATTGTATGCCCAGTCTGGATCAAAACAGCACCAGTTCCTGTATTTTGACCTGGATAAGTAGTTGCAGTCACCCATGTAGAACCATTATAGTATTCCCAACTTGCTGCTGTATTCCAGTCACCCGTTTCGGCAGAACGATAATCCCCTGTTGTCTGTGAAAACCCTTCAATTGAAAAAAGCAGAACAATTAAAAATATAAAAAAAGATTTCTTAGGTAAAATTAGTTTCATAAAAAATATTTATTTGGAGCAGGCAAGCCTTTAAAACTTTAATTTTCAATTCATAAAAAATGAATTACGGGGCAAGATTAAATGTAATTTCTTGTTCCAAAAACTAAAAACGTTCATGTACTTGTTTTCTCGTTGAAGTGCATATTTAACACTTACAAATGCCTTGTAAATAAAGGATTCAGAAGATAATTGACTTTGTTTATTTACAATGTTTGACATCCTAATTTGTATAAAAAAATCCCGACTACTTGCGCAATCGGGATAAAGAATAACAATACTGTTTTTGATAAAATCAATATACAATTTTTGTTGCTATGGTATCTCCGTTTTCTAAAACTACATTAACCAGCAGTAGCTGATGTACCAAATTCAAATTTTGGATTAAAACATCATTAGCTAAAACTTCCTCTTTTTGGTAAATCATTGCTCCACTAACATCATAAATACTGATTTTAGCAATCAATTTTTTAGGCGAACTTACATTTATCATATTATTCAATACCGAAACAACTACTTCTCCGGTCGAAACTGTTTCTTTTGTAATTCCTTTTTTAGACACATTATCATCAATATAACGCATTATAAAACGATTATTAAATACTCCTTTTTCAGTACTAAAAGTGTAAGCCCCTTTTTTAAGATTATGAACTACTTTTAAATCTTTATCTTCCAAAAAGACATTCTGTGAAATTAATATTCCATCAGTATGATCGATACTAATTTGGAAATCCCCCTTAATTGTAGATTTATAACCCAAAAGCACACTGTCTTGTTGCACAAAAGGCAATGCACGTGCCTGAATAGCTAAATTTACTGCATTGTTTACACTATAAAAATCAACAAATGGATTACCGTCATAACTCATTCCATCAAAACCGGTATCGTAATTATTGGTAGCTCCTGCTATATATCCAACAAGTGTTTGTTTAAAAACACCTTCATTATTGGTTAAATTCAGCCAAATACGATTTTTATCTGCAATAGCATTAGTTGTAGCTGTTTTAGAAGTAGTACTTAATTTAAAAAACTGTGAATTATTTGTTCCCGAAACTCCGCCAGAAATTCGCATACCATTGTTAAAAATCAACGTTCCACCAGTAGCACTTGATGGAGCAAAAAAACCTTGACCTGCTGCAATTTTACCTGTTGGTAGAACTCCTCCTGTATTGGCAGCTTTGGCCGTAGAAACACGAGTTCCAACTCCACCCGTTCTGTTGTAAGTTGCATAATCATTAGCACTGTAATTATAAGCTTGAGACCCGGGAGCAACATTAGAGGGTGGTGTATTATGTGTCCAAAAATAAAGGGTTCCTTCTAAAACATTCATATTAGCATCTAAAAAAGCATCTGCGTCAATAGCCGATGGATAAGGATTTCCAAAAAGATACGTTTTATTTGCTAACAAGGATAAATTAAATACACCATTATTGGGAACACCTACAAAAACTGGTGCATAATCAATTGTAGCAGCAGTAATACTGAAACTTTGCGGAGCACGAACAAGGTATCCGTTCCCCGGATCCATTATTTTAGTTCCGTTATAATAAATCACCCAACCCGTATCAGGATTGTAACCATAGTACTTGTCATATAAAGTATTAGGTGATAAATTTTTCAGGGTTTGCCCTGCAACCGGCGAAGACCAATAGGTAAAATCGTACCTTCTTACAGGGGTGGTATAACGCTTATAATTAATATTTCCGGTATTTACAGCAGTATCATTAAGCTGAACCAAACTGGCATTGTTTTCGAAAGTAAGTGAACCACTAACAACATTAACCGCATTAGTCACCTTTAAAGTATGCGTTCCATTGATAATTACATTTGCACCATTGGTAATTTGGCAAGAACAAGCTTCTATATCAGCTATCGAATTAAAATCATCTTCAAAAATAACATCTCTACTACTATCAGGATTTCCATTTAACCAAGTTGTACCATTCCAAGTAGATGTTTCACTTATTATTTGACAATTAGTAGTTGATGATATACAACCCGCCACATTTTTTATAATTACATTATAAGAACCTACAGCTAAACCTGATTTTACATTGCTAGTTTGATAAGTTACTCCATTATCAAAACTATATTCATCGGTTGCGCTTTGCACGGTTACTGTAATGGTTCCTGTATTTATTGAGCATGTTGGCTGAGTAATAGAAGTTACCGGAGTTGTTAATTGTGGTAAAAAAGTAATTTTACGTGTTCTGGTGTAACTTGCTACATTACAATCGGTTCCTGAGGACTGAAAAGTAATATAAACTCGATATTCAGCCGACTCTGCAGGAGTTCCTCCAGTAATAGATAAAGTAGCAGAAGTGGCTCCTGAATAAGCTCCACCATTGATAACATCATCCCAAACTCCTGAAGTCACTGATTTTTTCCACTGATAAGAAACCACATTGGCAGGATAGGAAGTGGTAACTGTATAAGAATAATTTGTTCCAAAACACTGGATTACATTGGTGCCAGTTGAAACATTAGTAATCTCATTTACTGTAAGTGTTGCTACATTAGAAGTCACACTACAATTTCCATTAGAGACAATTACCTGAAATTGTGTTCCATTGGGATGCTGTGTACTTCCTGCATTTAGTATTCGAATTTCATTTGTTGAGGAATTCTCAATATAATTTTCAACGTCTACGATAGTCACAAAGCTAGCATCTAATGGTCTCTTTCGCTGCCAAGTATAAGTCAATCCTGAACCCGAAGCAATTACTTTGAATTTTACCGAAGCACCTTCGCAATCTAATTGATTAACCGGCTGAGTTGTGATAATCGGGAAAGCATTTACCGTTATTGTACCTGTGGCATTGATATTTCCACATCCACCTGATAATGGAATACTATAATTAAAAGTTCCTGATTGAGTGGGTGTTCCACTTATTGTAATTGTATTAGAGGACCATAAAGCCGTTACTCCGGTAGGTAATCCTGTTACTGTTCCTATCCCTGTTGCCCCCGTTGTTGTATGAGTAATATTTGTCATTAGTGTATTTACACAAAGATTAGGAGATGACGAGGCAGCCGTAACACTATTCAGACTTACAGTAAATGCTCCGGAAACAGCAGTCGTAAAAGCAATCCCACAGGAACTATTTATCACACAATAATAGTATGTTGTACCACTAACAGCACTTGAAGGAGTATAAACATTTGATACAGCTCCAGAAATCAAACTCCCCCCTGAATTAGAAGCGGTAGTATTGCTATACCACTGATAAGTCAAACCTGTTCCAAAAGCAGAAACAGAAATTGGTCCAAAACTCCCACCACACACAGTCTGTCCTGCAGTAGATTGAGTATAGGTAGAAGCTGAAACATAAACTGGAATAGGAGCTGAATATTTAGTTCCACAACCACTGGCGCTCGATGTATATTTTACTCTGTACCAAGTTGTAACCGTTAAAGCAGACGGTGTGTAACTACTTGAAGTTGCTCCTGAAATAGGAGTATAAGTTCCTCCTGCTGTTAAACTATATTGCCATTCATAAGTAGGAGAAGGCGCATTTGTAGAAAATGTCAAATTAGAGATGCTTCCCCCCGAACAAATAGTCTGGCTCTGAGGTAGTATTGTTGCAGTGTAAGCGGTATCTGGATTTGAAGTTCCACACCCAAGTGAAGTCCCTGAACAATTAGAAGCACAATTATTACTAGATCCATAGATTTGAGAGGAATTGCCTTGAGTAGTCATAGCTCCAGTGGTATAAAACTGACCCGTAGTTCCTGAAATATCAATATTCCCATTATCAGTTATATAATCTCCATACACTTGCAATAAACCGTTAACTGTAAAATTTCCAGTACTGTTGCTATTTACTATATTACCATATACAATTAAAGTTGCACCTTGCTCTATTGTAATACTCGATTTATTTCCAATTAAAAAATTGTTAGAAGTAGAGCCCAAAGTTCCCAATACTAAAGTAGTACCTGATTTGACCGTTAATGTAAAAATAGAATTTCCACCTATACTTGTAACACCTCCTATTGTGGTAGTCCCGGAAGCAATGGTCAAGCTACCCGACGCATCAACTGCTGAAAAGTCATAATTTGATCCCCCAGGCTGATCGGTTACGTCCTGATTAAAGGTATAGTTTCCTGTACTAATGGTTAAATTTTGATCAAGAGTAAGAGGATTATTAACGGTAACATTTGTGCTGCTGGCAGGAACACCGCTAGGTGCCCATGTGTTAGTTGTTGACCAAATGTAGGCTACTCCTGATGTAGTAGTTTGTCCAGTTATTTTTGTAGAAAAAACAAATAAAAACAGTACCCCAAAAATCACTTTCTTAAATAAAAATAACCTCATAAAACCCAAATGATAAAATTAGACTTAACAAATCAACAATTAAATTAAAACACTTAAAATCAGACACAAAAACAAAATCGTTAACTTACATTATTCATCGCTAATCAGCTATTTTTTACAAATTACGTCAGCTATTTACATTGTAAACCACTATCATAAATAGATTTAAGTACCTTTATGGCTGAGAATTTTAAATTTAATTTGGAATAGTCTAAAATGAAAGACGTATTTACCATCAAAGAAGCCATTCAAAAAATAGAACATTATTGTGCTTATCGGGAAAGGTGTCATCAGGAAGTGGAGCAAAAATTGCGAAACATGAAAATGGATTCAGATGAAATAGACCATATTATTGCCCATCTTATCAACGAAAATTTTCTAAACGAAGAACGTTTTGCCTGTAGTTTTGCCCGAGGAAAACATCGAATCAAACATTGGGGAAAGATCCGAATTACCAATGAATTAAAATTCAGAGGTATCAATCAAACCTTAATTAATATTGCTTTAAAAGAAATTAGTCAAGAAGAATATTATAGCACTTTTGATACTTTGGCAAATAGAAATTGGGAATCCATTATGGAAAAAAATGCTTTGAAGAAAAGAAAGAAATTTTGCGATTTTATGCTTAGACGTGGATTTGAGAGTAATTTGATTTATGATAAAGTTTGCGAATTAGAAAACAATAATACCAAATAATGCAGTATTCAAAAACTATTTTTTGAGAAATAAAAAAGACCAATACCGAAAAAACAGTATTGGTCTTTTTTGTAGTTTTTTACCCAAAAAGCATACTCGCTACATCTTCAATTTTAGCTACTAATTCAATTTTGATTCCTGTGTTTTTCAAGGCTATTTTATTGTATTTGGATACAAAAATGGTAGAAAATCCTAATTTTTCGGCTTCCTGAATGCGTTGGTCCACACGGTTTACAGGACGAATTTCACCTGAAAGTCCGACTTCGCCAGCAAAACAAAAATCTTTGTTTACGGGAATATCTTCATTTGATGATAAAATGGCAGCAACAACGGCAAGATCAATTGCTGGATCATCAACTGAAATCCCTCCGGTTACGTTGAGGAAAACATCTTTGGCGCCAAGTCTGAAACCGGCTCTTTTTTCTAAAACGGCCAAAATCATATTCAGTCTTTTGGCATTATAACCGGTGGTGCTGCGTTGTGGAGTTCCATAAACTGCCGTGCTGACTAAGGATTGGATTTCAATCATCAGTGGGCGCATGCCTTCTAATGTGGTGGCAATAGCGGTTCCTGATAATTCTTCGTCTTTGTGCGAAATCAATATTTCCGACGGATTGGAAACTTCTCTTAGTCCGCTACCCAGCATTTCGTAAATACCAATTTCGGCAGTAGAACCAAAACGGTTTTTTAACGAGCGTAGGATTCGATACACATGATTTCGATCACCTTCAAATTGCAGTACGGTATCGACCATGTGTTCCAGTATTTTTGGTCCGGCAATGTTTCCGTCTTTGGTAATATGACCAATTAAAATCACAGGAATATTAGTTTCTTTGGCAAACTTAATTAGTTCGGCAGTAGTTTCTCTAATTTGGGAAATACTACCCGCTGTTGATTCAATATAATCAGTATGTAGGGTTTGAATCGAATCGATAATCACGATTTCCGGTTCAATTGCTTCGATTTGTTTGAAGATATTTTGCGTTTTGGTTTCGGTCAGTATGTAGCAGTTATCGCTTGAAGGTGTAATTCTTTCGGCGCGCATTTTTATTTGTTTCTGACTTTCTTCGCCCGAAACATATAAGGTCTTATATGGTAGTTTTAAGGATATTTGGAGTAAAAGCGTACTTTTCCCTATTCCCGGTTCGCCGCCCAGAAGTGTGAGTGAACCCGGTACGATACCGCCACCCAAAACGCGATTCAATTCGGTATCAGTGGTGTCCATACGGATTTCCTGAGTCGAATCGATTTCATTAATTCTTAAAGGTTTTGGTGCTCTGTTGCTTGGTGTAGGTTCGCTTTTCCAGGCAACTTTATCTTGTTTTTGAATGATTTCTTCGGCAATGGTATTCCATTCTTTACAGGCGTTGCATTGACCTTGCCATTTGGCGTAAGATGTTCCGCAATTCTGGCAGAAAAAAGAGGTTTTAACTTTTGACATTATTTTTTTACAGTTAAGCTTTTCATATCATCGTACTTATTGTACATCATTTCTTTAGTCAAATCGCCAATTTCTTCCAGTTGGGAAGCACGCTGGTATTTGGCGGCAGCCTTTTTAGCATCACCGGTTTTTTCATACATCAAACCCAGTTCGTAATCAGCAAGCATTGATTTTGGATAATTTTTACTGGCAATTTGGGCCAATTTTTCTAATTCATCATAAGCCTTATTTTTTAAGATAGCAGCTTCGATGGCTTTGAAATCATTGATTCGTATAGGCATTTGCAAACCTAATTTTTCGGCTGTGTTTTGGTATTTTTTAATTAAGTAATCCACATAACCGGATGGCAAAATTGCAATTTTTTCGGTGAATTCCGTTGAAGAAATAGGTTTGTAACTATCAAAAATTTGGTACAAAGCATTTGGCACCGAAAATAAAACTAAGGAGTAATGGGAAGCGTTACTGAATTTATTGTATTGGTAATTCACTAACGGATTTGTAATTGATTTTAACTGAGCATCCAATTCTTCTATAGGCTGAAGTAATTGTTTGATATCGCCATCGGCTGAAGATTGATAGTAAAATATCGGTTTTTTTGCATTGCTTAAGTTGGTTGCAATTTGGCTTTCCATTCCCGGTGCGAGTTCCGGACTGAGTGAAATATACGCGTTGAAAAAGGAGTTTTCTTTGTAAAGAAAGAAATTTAAAAATCCGGCTGTAGTGTCATGTCCGGCAATAATTCTGAAAGGAGCCGTACGGTATTTTTTATCAATAAAAGGAACGAGTTCTTCGCCAATGAAGTTGTAAAAAGCCGCCGATCTTTTGGTTGGTGTTCCTTCAGCGGGGTCAAAAGCGCAGTCGTTCATACGGCTGTTTTTTTGATTGATTCCAATGATAATCATTTCGGGTAAGTCGTCCCAATATTCTCCATATTTCAAAGCTCCCTGAAAAGGGTCAAATAAATAATCTCCGTCTAATAACAATAAAACCGGGTATCTTTTGGTTGGACTGTTTTCGTAAGAAGCAGGCAGACTTATTGTAATTTCTCTGGTTTCTCCGAGTTTGTTGGATTTGATTAATTCGGTAGTTTTTTGAGCAAATAATGAAATAGAAAAAAAGAATAAAAGTAGTGCTTGTTTCATAATTTGGGAGTTTATAAAATTCGATTTTAAATATACTACTTTTTAACCAAAGTAAAAGAAAGCTTATAAAAACAAAAAGCGCTTCTTTTAGGAAACGCTTCATTTATTTGATAATTTTTAATACTGTTTTAGGTCAATGAATTGTCATTTTCATTTGGGAAAATAATCCAGGGTTGGAAAGTTTTTGCTTCTTCGAAATCAACTGTAGCATACGAAATAATGATAATAATATCATCTCTTTGTACTTTTCTGGCCGCAGGACCGTTCAATGTAATTTCGCCGGAATTTCTTTCTCCTTTTATGGCGTAAGTGTCAAAACGTTCTCCGTTGTTGATGTTAACAATGGATACTTTTTCTCCTTCAATAATATTAGATGCTTCTAATAAGGTTTCATCGATGGTAATACTGCCTATGTAATTTAAATCGGCTCCTGTTACTTTTACCCGATGAATTTTTGATTTTAATACTTGAATTTGCATGGCACAAAAGTAAATTATTTTAGCGAAATGGTATCAATCAATCGAATATTATTAACAAAAACGGCTATAAATGCACGATAATTTTTATTTTTTGATTGCTCAACACAAGGAAGAAGTGTTGCTTCGTCCGCGATTTCAAAGTATTCTAAGTCAAAAATACTATTGGATTGAAACACTTCTTTTACCCAATTTTTTACTTCTTCACAACTTTGCGTTTGGAATTTTTCTTTGGCCTCAAGTAATGTTTGGTATATCATTGCTGCTTGTTCTCTTTCTGTTTTTGATAAGCGTTCGTTTCGGGAACTCATAGCAAGTCCGTTAGCTTCTCTGAAAATTTCGCAACCAATTATGTTTACTGCCAATTGGTTTTTACTGACCATTTTTTTGACAATTTGCAATTGCTGGAAATCTTTTTCTCCAAAATAAGCGTTGGTAGGAGTTACTATTTCGAATAAACGTTTGACAATTGTTCCCACTCCGTTAAAATGGCCGGGTCTGAACTTGCCTTCCATTTGGTCTTCTAAACCGTCAAAATCAAATTCCTGAGAAACCGTTTTTCCTTCGTAAATATCTTCTACCGAAGGTGCGTAAACAATTATATTTGGGTCTAAATCAGCAATTTTTTGAGTATCTGCTTCCAGAGTTCGGGGATATTTCTCTAAATCTTCAGGATTGTTAAACTGAGTAGGATTGACAAAAATACTCACTACGGTAGTGTTGTTTTCTGCTAGTGATTGCTGCATCAATGAAAGATGTCCTTGGTGCAAAGCGCCCATTGTTGGGACAAAACCAATAGTGGAATGAGACGTTTTAACAGAATTTAAAAAATCGATTAAAGCGGCTTTTCCATAGAAAATAGGCATGGTTATTTTATTAAAATTAAATGCAAACATAATATATTAGTTAATAACTGCATAAAATTTTGTAATTTTGCGTGGTTTTTATTACCAACTTAACTAAGTAAATTACAATATGAAAGATAAGAGGATATTATACGTATCATCTGAAGTGGTGCCCTATTTGGCTGAAAATGAGGTTTCTTTAATGTCTTATGATGTTCCTAAGATGGTAAATGATCAGGGGGGACAAATCAGAATTTTTATGCCAAGATATGGAAATATCAACGAAAGACGTCACCAATTGCATGAAGTAATTCGACTATCCGGAATGAATTTGGTAGTAAATGACTTAGATATGCCTTTGATTATTAAGGTAGCATCAATTCCTAAAGAAAGAATTCAGGTATATTTTATTGATAATGACGAATATTTTAAAAGAAAAGCAACCTTTGCTGATGAAGATGGAGCACTCTATCCTGATAATGACGAACGCGCTATCTTTTTTGCAAAAGGAGTGGTTGAAACAGTAAAAAAACTGAATTGGGTTCCTGATATTATTCATGTACATGGATGGATGGCAGCTATGTTGCCTGTTTATATGAAACATTTTTATAAAAACGAAGCCTTGTTTTCTGACACGAAGATTGTTACTTCGGTTTACGGACAGTCTTTCGACGGTACTTTAGATGTCGAAATGATTAACAAAGTCAAACTTGACGGAGTACCACAAGAGGAAGTAGCTATGCTTTCGACTCCTGATTATGAGAATATTATTAAAGCAACTGTAATGCATTCGGATGCAGTAATTATTGCTTCGCCTAATGTAAGTTCAAGTTTAACAAAATTTATTGAAACTTCAGGAAAACCTTTTCTATCTTACGTCCCTAAAGATTCTTTCGCTGATGCGTATAATAATTTTTACAAAGAAATGCTTTAATCCCAACTTTTTATTATCAAATATGCGTAATAATTCTTTTTTTAAGATAATTCTAATAGCAATAACAGTCGTTTTTTTTATTTCATGCGATAAAGATTTTAATTCTATTGGAGAAGATTTAATAGGCAATGAACATTTTGGTTTGGAACTTGACAGTTATGAAGTTCAGGCTTATAACCAAAAAGTCGAAGCGGTACAATCTAATAATCTACCCATTAATCCATTAGGAATTTACGACGATCCTGTTTTTGGTACAACCGAAGCCAGTTTTGTTACTCAGGTTGTTTTGTCTCCTTCAAATCCGGTTTCAGTAAATCCTGTTATTGGTGCTAATCCTGAAATTGAAAGTGTAATTTTAAATATTCCTTATTTTAGTCATGTTGATCCTGATGTAGCAATTACTAGTTCAGGAGACAGTACTTATATTTTGGACTACATTTATGGCCCTGCAAAATCAAAAATAAAATTAAGCGTTTATGAGTCGGGTTATTTTATGAGGGATTTGGATCCTTTGACTGGTTTTTTAGAACCTCAAAAATTCTACACCGATCAGGCTGGCGATTTTAATAATCTGATAGCATCAGCACGTTTGAATAATGATACTGATGTATCTCAAAATGATGCTTTTTTCTTTAACCCTGCCGAACGCAAAGAAACTACTAAGGAAAATGAAGAAGATGTAGTTACACGATTTGCTCCTGCAATGCGTTTGTCTTTAAACAAAGATTATTTCAAAGCTAAAATTATTGATGCCGCTAAAAAAATTGACGGTACTGATCCCGGGAAACTAACCACTAATGATGTTTTCAAAAACTTCTTTAGAGGTCTATATTTTAAAGTAGAAAAATCCGGGTCAAATCCAGGTCAAATGGCCTTGATGAATTTTAAAGAAGGAACTATTACCGTTAAATATAAAGAAGACCTTGTTACAATTACAAAAGACGCAAACGGTAATGATGTTTCAAAAACAGATCGAATAGATAAATCCATAGTGCTTAATTTAACCGGAAACACAGTTAGTTTATTATCAAACACTAATACTCCGGCTTATGATACGGCTATCAACAATCCAAATAGTACTACCGGAGACAGTAAATTGTATCTAAAAGGTGGTCAAGGATCTATGGCTGTATTGGATCTTTTTAACAAAACCGATGAAAGAGGATATAATGCTGCTGGAGAGCCTACTATTGGTTCGAACCATGTTCCGGATGAATTAGACGATTTAAAACAACTTTCAGCTACCAAAAAATTATTGATAAACGAGGCTAACCTGGTTTTTCATATTGATGCTGCAACTATGGGAGCAAATGCGGCCTTGCCAAAACGTATTTATTTATATGATTTAACTAATAACATCCCGGTTTTGGACTACCTTTATGATGGAACAACAGGAACAACGGTTAAAACAGGACGTTTAATATACAGTGGTTTATTGAACACTTTAAATGCTAATGATCCTAAAAATTATAAAACCTATAAGATTCGATTAACAAATCAAATTAGAAGTTTAGTAAAAAACAAAGATTCGGTAAATGTTAAACTAGGAGTAGTTATTACCGAAGACATCAACAATGTCACAATGAATAAATTACGCACTTCAGTAATTTTACCAGATCAGGAAACAACATTTTCTAAAGTGCCTCAGGCATCGATAATGAATCCTTTAGGCGTTGTACTATTTGGAAACAACATCCCTTCAGGAAATGCTGATTACGACAAAAGATTAAGATTAGAAATTTATTACACAAAACCCGATTAATATAAAAATTTATGTGTGGAATAGTTGGTTATATAGGTCATAGAGAGGCTTATCCTATCGTTATTAAAGGTTTAAAAAGACTAGAGTACAGAGGTTACGATAGTGCTGGTGTAATGGTTTACGATGGTGCGATTAAGGTTTGTAAAACAAAAGGAAAGGTTGTTGCTCTTGAAGAAAAAGCACAAAAAGAGATTAATACAAATGGAACTATCGGAATTGGTCATACCCGTTGGGCTACGCATGGTGTCCCGAATGATGTAAACTCGCATCCCCATCTTTCAAACTCAGGTGAATTAGCAATTGTTCACAACGGAATTATTGAAAATTATGCGCCATTAAAAGAAGAACTAATGAAGCGTGGTTATGTTTTTCATTCCGATACTGATACTGAAGTATTAGTGAATTTGATTGAAGAAGTTCAGAAAAAAGAAAAATTAAAATTAGGAAAAGCAGTTCAGTTAGCACTTAATCAAGTGGTAGGAGCTTATGCAATTGCTGTTTTTGATATTAAAAATCCTGACGAAATTGTTGCTGCCCGTTTAGGAAGTCCTTTAGCAATTGGTGTGGGTGAAGGTGAATATTTTATTGCTTCTGATGCTTCGCCTTTTATTGAATATACTTCAAATGCAGTGTATTTAGAAGATGGTGAAATGGCTAATATTAATTTGAAGAAATCAATTAAGATTAGAAAAATTAAAGATGACAGCTTAGTAGATCCTTATATTCAGGAGCTTCAAATGAATTTGGAGCAAATTGAAAAAGGAGGATTTGACCACTTTATGCTAAAAGAAATTTTTGAGCAGCCTAGCGTTATCAAAGATACTTACAGAGGAAGATTACATGCTGATAAAGGAATTGTTCAAATGTCTGGGATTGAAGATAATTTGGAAAAATTCTTAAATGCCGAAAGAATAATTATTGTTGCCTGTGGTACTTCATGGCATGCAGGTTTAGTTGCGGAGTATATTATTGAAGAATTTGCACGCATTTCTGTAGAAGTAGAGTATGCTTCTGAATTCAGATACAGAAACCCAATTATAAAAAGCACCGATGTAGTTATCGCTATTTCTCAATCAGGAGAAACTGCCGATACTATGGCAGCTATTAAATTAGCCAAAGAGCAAGGAGCATTTGTTTTTGGTGTTTGTAATGTGGTTGGTTCTTCAATTTCAAGAGAGTCTCATGCAGGTGCTTATACACATGCTGGTCCTGAAATTGGGGTGGCTTCGACTAAAGCTTTTACAACTCAAATTACAGTGTTGACCATGTTGGCTTTGCGTTTGGCTAAAGCAAAAGGCACTTTGTCACATTCTGATTTCCATAGATATTTATTGGAGTTGGAATTAATTCCTGAGAAAGTAAAAGAAGCTTTGGGAACTATTGACAGCGCAAAAGAAATTGCTGCTGCGTTTAAAGATGCACCTAATTGCTTGTATTTAGGTCGTGGTTATAATTTTCCGGTAGCTTTAGAAGGAGCTTTAAAGCTAAAAGAAATATCATATATTCACGCAGAAGGTTATCCTGCTGCCGAAATGAAACACGGACCAATTGCGTTGATTGACGAACAAATGCCGGTTGTAATAATTGCTCCTAAGCAAGGGCATTATGACAAAATAGTTAGTAATATTCAGGAAATTAAGTCCAGAAGCGGTAAAATTATTGCGGTTGTGACTAAAGGTGATACTCAGGTTAGGGAATTAGCCGATTATGTTATCGAAATTCCTGAAACTTCAGATGCTCTATCGCCTTTGATTACTACTATTCCGCTGCAGTTGTTGTCTTATTATATAGCTGTTTACAGAGACTGTAATGTAGATCAGCCTCGAAATTTAGCAAAATCAGTTACTGTAGAATAAAAATAATTCGAAATAAAAATCTAAAAAGCAAGGCGATACGTCTTGCTTTTTTTATGCAAGTTTCTTAATAATCAGTCTTAATTATTAAAAATTGAATTTTCTGACACATAATTTGTTAAATGTTGATTTTTTTATCTAAATTTAGTTAGTCGAAAACGCTTTGTTTTTTTGGTGATGCAGTTATGAGAAAGTGGAAGGCTTTTGAATTAGTAAATCAATAAAACCAATCTATATGAGAGCGTATTTATTTCTTTTGTCATTATTGTTTTGTGGCGTACTAAACGCTCAAAACACTATCCAGGGAATTGTTACTGAAACAAATAACCTGACAATTATCGGAGCAAATATCAGAGTAATTGGCGATTCGGCCGGCACAATTACCGATAGCGATGGAAAATTTATGCTCAATACTTCTAAAGAACTACCTTATGAAATAGAAGTGAGTTTTATTGGTTTTGAATCAAAAAGAATAAGCATTAATTCTAAAAAACAACAAATTACAATTGTTCTTATTGAAAAACACAATTTACTAGATGAAATAGTGGTTTCGGCATCCAGAACGCCTGAAAGAGTTTTTGAATCGCCAGTTACAATCGAAAGAATGGGTATTGCCGATATTAAAAAAACAGCTTCTTCTACTTTTTATGATGGTTTAGAGAATTTGAAAGAAGTTCAAATGAATACCAGTAGTTTGACTTTTAAATCTATTAATACCCGTGGGTTTGCTACTGTAGCCAATTCTCGCTTCCTGCAATTAGTGGACGGAATGGATAATTCGTCTCCTTTGTTAAATTTTGTTTTAGGAAATATGGTGGGTATTTCTGAAATCGATGTTCAAAATGTAGAGTTATTACCTGGGGCTTCTTCTGCTTTATATGGCGCTAATGCTTTTAATGGTATTATGTTTATGAATAGCAAAAGCCCTTTTACTTATCAAGGAATAACGGCTTATGCCAAATACGGACAAACCAGTCAAAAAGCTGCAGGCTCAAATGATTATATCGATTACGGAATTAGAATGGCTCATGCCTTTGATAAACATTTTGCTGCCAAAGCAAATTTTACTTACATGCGAGGTACTGATTGGTTTGCTACAAATTATAGAGACAAAACAATCGCAGGGAGAGACAGAGATCATCAAAATTATGATGGTATAAACATATATGGAGATGAAGTTTCTACTAATATATATACTGTAGGGCAAACAATGGTAGCTAATAATTTGCTTCCGTCAAATCTGGCAGCATTATTGCCTAACGAAAATGTATCAAGGACGGGTTATAACGAAATTGACTTAACCAATAATAAAGCCAGTAATACTAAAATTGATCTTTCATTCCATTTTAGACCGTTTGGGGATGAAAATTTTGAAATTATCTGGTTGAGTAAATTCGGATTTGGAAATGCGGTTTATCAAGGTGCTAATCGTTATTATCTAAATAACTTTTTCATGCAACAGCATAAAATAGAATTCAAAGGCAAGAATTTTTTCCTGAGAGGTTACACAACTTCTGAAGATGGTGGGCAATCTTACGACATGCAATTTACAGGAATTAATATCAACAGAAAGTGGAAATCAGATAACGACTGGTTCGGACAATATGCAGGTGCTTACTCTCAGGCTTATGCCGGTTTGTTTGGACCTACATACACAGGAAACGCTAGCGCATCTCATGCTTTTGCCCGTGCTGCTGCCGAAACAGGAAGACTTATTCCTGGAACTGCCGCATTCAATAATGCATTTAATGAGGTTATTTCTAATCCTGACGTATTATCCGGTTCTAAATTAGTCGATAATTCTAAAATTTATCATGCCGATGCAAATTACAATTTCAAAGATTTAATTTCTTTTGCTGAAATTCAAATTGGAGGTTCGTATCGAAAATACGAGCTAAATTCATTTGGAAGAATTTATACCGATGCTAATGGAACTATCAATTACAATGAGTATGGTGCTTATACCCAATTGATGAAAAAGTTTTTGGATGAAAGATTGAAATTTACAGGTTCCATCCGATATGATAAATCTAAAAATTTTGAAGGAAATTATTCGCCAAGGTTATCCTTAGTGTATTCAGGAGGTGAAGCCAAGAATCATAATTTCAGAGCCTCATTTCAAACAGGTTTTAGAAACCCAACTACTCAGGATCAGTATATAGGGTTTAATGTGGGGAATGCGGTATTAATAGGTTCGGCTCCGGATAATTTATCGAGATATTCTGAAACAAGACCGGTTGCTAATGGTTCTCCGGCTGTTGGGCAATTATATGCGGGCGGAACATCAGTCGTTATGACAGGAGACAATGCTTATAATAATTCCTATACAGCCTCATCAGTAATGGCTTTTGCTGCTTTTGCAGCGGCTAATCCCGGAAACACGCCAGGAGCAGCAGCTTTGTTAAGAAAAACAGATGTTAATTATGTTAAGCCCGAAGAAGTAAAAGCATTTGAATTAGGATACCGCTCGCGGGTTAAAAATGTGATAATTGATATTAGTACCTATTATAATATTTACAACAATTTTATAGGAAGTGCCAATGCTATTGCTCCTTTATACGGTAAAGCGTCCAATACTTTTGATTTTGCTTCAGGAGCTCCAACTTATGCAACAAATCCTGAAGTTCAATCTTTGCACGCTTTAGCAAATGGGAATATCAGAATTTACCAATTATACACAAATACTGATGTTGAAATCAAATCATTTGGTTTCGGTCTGGGTCTCTCAAAAAAAGTTTATAAGGATTTTGAACTTGGAGTAAATTATAATTATGCTGAGTTTAGTTTTGATCAGGCTAAAGACCCTAGTTTTGAAGCAGGGTTTAATACACCGAAACATAGGGTGAAGGCTTCGTTCGGAAATGAGAAGCTGTTTAAAAATTTCGGATTTAATATTAGTGGAAGATGGAACGATAGTTATTTATGGCAGTCTGCTATGGTGGATGGTATGGTGGATGGTGCTACTGTTGTCGATGCACAAATTAATTACAACATTCCTTCATTAAAATCAACTTTAAAAATAGGTGCTTCCAATATTGGTGGAAAAGAATATACTCAGGTTTTGGGTGCCGGATTAATAGGACAGCAATATTTTGCTTCATGGACTATCAATCCATAATTGTATCGATTTAAAAAATTGCATTAAAAAATCACAATTTAGTTATATGGTTTAACAAAATCACTTCGGTTTTATAAAGAAGTGATTTTTTGTTTTTTAGAAAAAAGTGTCTTTATAAAAGTCGGTTTTAGGGCTGTTTTTATACTGCATTTTATTTTTTTATGTTTTTTGAATAAAATTGTTGATTTTTTATTTTAAAAAATTATCTTTGCGCTCTGAAAAAACACCTAATTCATTGAATTTTGATAAGGTAAGTTTCATAAACCTAAATAGCTGTTTAATAAATACATAAGTAATGTCTAGAGTAATAGGAAAAGTTGCCCAAATCATTGGCCCAGTAGTTGACGTTGTTTTCAACGGTAAGGATGTTGAACTTCCAAAAATTTATGATTCATTAGAAATCGTAAAAAAAGATGGTACTAAATTAATCCTTGAGGTACAATCTCACATTGGAGAAAATACTGTTCGTACCATTTCGATGGATTCAACAGATGGTTTGAGCAGAGGATATGAAGTAATAGGAACAGGTAATCCTATTCAAATGCCGATTGGAGCAGATGTTTACGGTCGTTTATTCAACGTTGTTGGAGATGCTATTGATGGTTTACCAGAATTGCCTAAAACAGGTGAAAACGGAATGTCAATTCACCGTCAGGCACCAAAATTTGAAGATTTATCAACTTCATCTGAGGTTTTATTTACAGGTATTAAAGTAATCGATTTGATTGAGCCTTATGCAAAAGGAGGTAAAATTGGATTGTTTGGTGGTGCCGGTGTTGGTAAAACTGTATTGATTCAGGAGTTGATTAACAATATTGCAAAAGGTCACGGTGGACTTTCAGTATTCGCAGGAGTAGGTGAAAGAACACGTGAAGGAAATGACTTGCTTCGTGAGATGTTAGAGTCAGGAATTATTAAATACGGTGAGGAATTCATGCACTCTATGGAAAATGGAGGATGGGATTTGTCTAAAGTAGATTTGCCTGGAATGAGAGAGTCTAAAGCTACTTTCGTTTTTGGACAAATGAATGAGCCACCAGGAGCTCGTGCACGTGTGGCACTTTCTGGATTATCTATTGCTGAGTATTTCCGTGATGGAGCTGGATCTGATCAAGGAAAAGACGTATTGTTCTTCGTTGATAATATCTTCCGTTTCACACAAGCAGGTTCTGAGGTATCGGCACTTTTAGGTCGTATGCCATCTGCGGTAGGTTACCAACCAACATTGGCAACTGAGATGGGAGCTATGCAAGAGCGTATTACTTCTACAAACAAAGGATCTATTACATCTGTACAAGCGGTTTACGTTCCTGCGGATGACTTAACTGACCCGGCACCAGCAACAACGTTTGCTCACTTAGATGCTACAACTGTATTGTCTCGTAAAATTGCTGAGTTAGGTATTTATCCTGCGGTAGATCCATTAGATTCTACTTCTCGTATCTTGACTCCACATATCTTAGGAAATGAGCACTATGACTGTGCACAAAGAGTAAAAGAGATTCTTCAAAAATACAAACAGCTTCAAGATATCATCGCTATCTTAGGTATGGAAGAGTTATCTGAAGAAGATAAATTAGCTGTATCAAGAGCACGTCGTGTACAACGTTTCTTGTCTCAGCCGTTCCACGTTGCTGAGCAATTTACAGGTATTCCAGGTGTATTAGTTGATATTAAAGATACTATCAAAGGATTTAATATGATTATTGACGGTGAATTAGATCACTTGCCAGAATCAGCTTTTAACCTTAAAGGGACTATCGAAGAAGCTATCGAAGCTGGAGAGAAAATGTTAGCAGAAGCATAATAAAGCTGGAAGCTGGAAGTTGGGAGCTAGAAGTAATATTCTTAATTTTCCAACTTCCAACTTCTAACTTCCAACTTAAAAAATATGATTTTAGAAATAGTATCACCAGAGGCATCTTTATTCAAAGGAGAAATAACATCAGTAACCTTACCGGGTGTAAACGGAAGCTTTCAAATTTTAAATAATCACGCTCCAATTGTTTCCTTGCTTCAAAAAGGAACTGTAAAAATTACAGCACCAGAATTTAAGTTTAGCAAAGAATCAGCAAAGTTGTTTTCGAAAGTAAATGATCAAAACTACACTTTAGCTATTTCTTCAGGAACTATTGAAATGAAAGACAACAAAATAATTGTTTTAGCTGACTAAGACAATTTAGATTTATATAAAAACGTCAAGCTTTGCTTGGCGTTTTTTTTTACTTTTGATTTATGAGAAATCTACCTAATATTCTTAAAGCAAAATTAGAATCCAGAATTCAAAATAATGCACTGCGACAATTGCCTTTGGGTAATAATTTAACCGATTTTGCATCCAATGATTATCTTGGTTTTTCAAAATCAGAGTTGATTTTTGATCAAACGCATCGATATTTATTAGATAATGCTTTTGTGCAGAATGGAGCAACGGGTTCCCGATTGCTTTCAGGTAATCATAATTTGTATAGCATAGCAGAAACGTTTATTGCTGAGTTTCACAAGGCTGAAAGCGCCTTGATTTTTAATTCGGGATATGATGCCAATGTTGGTTTCTTTAGTTCCGTTCCTCAAAAAGGAGATTTGATTCTATATGATGAATTGTGTCATGCTTCCATCAGAGACGGAATCCAATTGTCTTATGCGAAAGCTTATAAATTCAATCATAATGATTTTGAAGATTTAGAAAGAAAGATTATCAATTTCAATGGTAATTCGAATCAAAAAGCTTCAGCCATTTATATTGTGACTGAAAGTGTATTTTCGATGGATGGTGATATTCCAAATTTAGAAGAACTTGTTAATTTATCTGAAAAGCACCACTGCTATTTAGTTCTTGACGAAGCGCATGCTTTGGGGGTTTTTGGAGACAAAGGACAAGGACTGGTTCAGGAATTTGGGATTCAAGACAAAGTCTTTGCCCGAATCATGACTTTTGGGAAAGGTTTGGGATGTCATGGCGCAGCTATTTTAGGTTCTCAGGAGTTGAAGCAATATTTAGTCAATTTTGCCCGAAGTTTTATCTATACTACTGGGCTTTCTCCACATTCTGTTGCTACAATTCTAATTGCTTATCAGTTTTTAGAAAAAGAAAATATGGATATCGAGTTGCTGCGTGAGAATATCATTCATTTCAATCAAGAAAAGAATTTATTGGGTTTAGAACCAATTTTCGTCCGAAGTAAATCATCTATTCAATCGGTTATTATTCCGGGAAATGAAAAGGTGAAATCTATCGCTAAGCAACTTCAGGAAAGAGGTTTTGATGTTAAAGCCATACTTTCGCCTACGGTTGCCGAAGGACAGGAAAGACTACGCTTTTGTCTGCATGCTTTTAATTCGAAAGATGAAATTTCGAATGTTCTACAATTGTTGAGTACTTTTGTTTTTGGCCCACAGATTTAACTGATGAAACGGATTAATACTGATTTTATATGAGTGAGTTATTACATAAAAATATAACAGATGATATTTTAAAAGTGTATTTCGATATATACAATCACCTAGGGTATGGTTTTTTAGAAAAAGTATACCAAAACGCAATGTATTTTGAATTACAGAAAAAAGGATATAAAGTTGATGCTCAAAAACCTATAAAAGTATATTTAAAAGGGCAATTGATTGGAGAGTATTACGCAGATTTATTAATTGAAGATAAAGTTATTGTTGAATTAAAAGCATGTGAATTACTTATGAATGCGCATGTTGCTCAACTAATGAATTATTTAAAAGCGACAGCAATTGAAGTTGGTCTTTTGTTAAATTTTGGAGAAGAACCAGAATTTAAACGTATTATTTATACGAATGATAGAAAGAAGAATTTAAGCAATCAGCGATAATCCGTTTCATCAGTTAAATCCGTGGGCTAATTTATTTTAAAACTTTGAAAAAGAAGTCTTGTGAATCTTCCTTTATCTTTGTGAATCTTTGCGAAACAAAAAAATCTATGAAATTATTTATAACAGGAATTGGTACCGATGTAGGTAAAACTATTGCATCAGCCATTATAACCGAAGCCTTAGAGGCAGATTATTGGAAGCCTATTCAGGCAGGAGATTTAAACACCTCAGACAGTCATAAAATAAAGTCTTTTATCTCAAATGGTAAAACGGTAATTCATTCAAACAGCTATGCTTTAAATACGCCAGCGAGTCCGCATTTTGCTGCTCAATTGGATAACATTGTTATTGATTTAGAAAAAATTGAAGAACCAGTTACTGTGAATCATTTAGTGGTTGAAGGTGCTGGAGGACTTTTTGTCCCTTTGAATAATCAAGATTGCGTGATTGATCTGATAAAACCAGATTATAAGGTAATTGTGGTTTCTCGTCATTATTTGGGAAGTATCAATCATACTTTATTAACTATAGAAGCTTTGAAAAGCAGAAATATTGCCATTGCGGGAATTTTGTTTAGTGGTAATGAAAATCAATCTACAGAATCCATTATCTTGAATAAGACAGGCGTAAAATACATTGGAAGAATAGACCAAGAACCCTATTTTGACCAAAATGTAATTCGTGAATATGCCGATTTATTTCGAGACGAGTTGTTGAAACTTCAATAGCAATGACAAAATCAATTTCAAATTTGAAATCAAAAATTAAATGAATTTAATAGAGAAAGACAGCCAATATCTTTGGCATCCATATACCCAACATAAGACGGCTCAAACCCCTATTGCAATTACAAAAGGCGAAGGTGCTTTGCTTTGGGACGAAAATAATAAAGAATACATCGATGCTATTGCTTCGTGGTGGGTGAATCCTTTCGGGCATAGTAATAAATTCATAGCCGATGCGATTTATAAACAATTAACGACTTTAGAGCATGTTCTCTTTGGAGGTTTTACACATGAACCAGCGGTAAAGGTGGCAGAAAAGTTGATTGAAATTCTTCCTAAAAACCAACAAAAAATATTCTTTTCTGATAATGGTTCGACTTCAGTTGAAGTGGCAATCAAAGTAGCTTTACAGTATTTTTTCAATAAGGGTGAGAAACGAACAACTATAATTGCTTTCGAAAATGCTTTTCACGGCGATACTTTTGCAGCTATGGCAGCAAGTGGAATTTCGTTTTATACCCAGGCTTTTCAAGGAATGTTTATTGATGTGGTGCGTATTCCGGTTCCGGTCAAAGGACAGGAACAGCAAAGTTTTGATACTTTGAAAAAAGTGATTCAGGAGTATAATTGTGCCGGATTTATCTTTGAACCTTTGGTACAAGGAGCAGCTGGTATGGTAATGTATGAACCGAATGCTTTGGATGAGTTAATCCAAATTTGTGCAGCAAATAATGTGCTTACTATTGCGGATGAAGTCATGACGGGTTTTGGCAAAACAGGAAAAATCTTTGCTATGGATTATGCCGAGCAAAAACCAGATATGATGTGTTTGTCTAAAGCGTTGACAGGTGGAACAATTCCGATGGCGATTACCACTTTTACCCAGGAAATATTTGAAGCTTTTTATGACGATGATATTAATAAAGCCTTATTTCATGGACATACTTTTACCGCTAATCCTACAGGTTGCGCAGCGGCTTTGGCAAGTTTAGAATTGTTACAAACTCCCGAGATGCAAGCCAATTTAGTTCGGGTAAACGCAAATCATTTGGCTTTTCAAGAACGTATTAAGAATCATCCAAAAGTTATTACGACCCGTGTTTTGGGGACTATTTTTGCATTGGAAATAAAGAAAGAAAACGAAGAAAGTTATTACGGAACGATGCGTACTAAATTATATAATTTCTTTATCGAAAACGGAATCATTCTGCGTCCGGTAGGGAATATTGTTTACATTTTACCACCTTATATCATTACGGATGAGCAATTGCAAAAAGTCTATGAAGTGGTCGAAAAAGCATTGGAAATAGTTTAAATTTGCTAAAAAATATTTCGCAAAGATTCGCAAAGAGAAATGCGAAGTTACACTAAGTTTTTATAGAAAAATCTTCGTGAATCTCTGTGAAAATTCTTTTCGAATCTTCGTGTAATAAAATAAAAAATCTTGTCACAAATAATCTCCATAACCGCTCTAGCATCTATTTCTCCTTTAGGTAATGACCAGAAAACTATCTGGAAAAATTATCTTTCCGAAAAGCATTTTTTTTCTAAAAAGTATTTAGATAATCAGGAAAGCTGGGTTGCCTCGTTAGATGAAAATTTACAGCAAATTGTGGCTGAATTGCAGCAATCGGATATTAAATACAAATCGTTAGATCCATCGGTTTTATACGCCATGGCAGCTTCGCGTCAAGCAGTTGCAGATGCGGGCTGGGATACCAATTCGGTTTTTGGAATCAATATCGGTTCTTCGCGTGGGGCAACAGATTTATTCGAAAAACATTTTAAGGAATATTTGGAAACAGGTAAGGCGCAAACATTAGCTTCGCCAACAACTACTTTGGGGAATATTTCTTCTTGGGTTGGGCACGATTTGCAAAGTACAGGACCTGAAATCTCGCATTCTATTACTTGTTCTACAGCCTTACACGCACTTTTAAACGGTGTGGCCTGGTTGCGT
The DNA here is from genome assembly GCF_006386525.1 of Flavobacterium sp. GSA192. Lineage (NCBI taxonomy): Bacteria > Pseudomonadati > Bacteroidota > Flavobacteriia > Flavobacteriales > Flavobacteriaceae > Flavobacterium > Flavobacterium sp. GSA192. Next base: position 414,501 of record NZ_VAHC01000004.1, read on the forward strand.
GCCGGTATGGTTGATAAATTCCTTATTGGCGGAAGTGAAGCTCCTTTAACCGATTTCACCATTGCTCAAATGCGAGCTTTGAAAATATATTCTCATAGTGAAGAACCTTACCCAAATCAGGCGCTGAATTTCCATAAAAAACTCAATTCGATGATTTTGGGTGAAGGAGCTGCGGTTTGCTGTCTCGAAATGGGGAAGAAAGATAATGCATTGGCTTTTATTGAAGGAATTGGTTATGCCACTGAAATTTTGGAACACAATATTTCGATTTCGGCAGAAGCGACTTGTTTTCAAAAATCGATGAAAATGGCTTTGCAGAATACCAATTTAGAAGATGTTGATGTAATTGTAATGCATGCGCCTGGAACCAAAGCGGGTGATTTGACCGAGTATAAAGCCATTCAAAAAATATTTGGAGAAAACCTTCCGCTGTTAACTACCAATAAGTGGAAAATAGGCCACACTTTTGGTGCTTCGGGAATCTTGAGCGTTGAATTAGCCGTTTTGATGTTGCAACACAATCAATTTATTGGAGTACCTTTTGTGAAAGCACAAAAACAAACCAAGCCAATTAAAAAAGTATTGGTAAATGCTGTAGGTTTTGGTGGAAATGCGGTGAGTGTTTTGTTGTCTATTTAAACAAAAAAAAGCAAATTCACGGATTATCAACGAATTTGAGGTTACTTGTAAATCTTAATTTCGAAAATTAAAAAATCAAACCTTTATTTTTAGCAGCTTTTACAAGTTCTACATCCTCTGCTCCTACTACATTAAGCAGCTCTTTAAGATTTAGTTTCCTGGATTCAATTGCATTTAATGATATCGGAATAAACTGAGGCATATCCTGAATTTGAGTTCCTTTTGACAAATGAAACAAAATTTGCTTATCAAATAAATCAATCTCAATTGAGTTATCATGAGACTCCAGCATTGCCAAAATAGATTTACTATAATAAATTTGATCTTTTATTACCATATCAAAAGCAAGCAACAATTCATCAAAAGTTAAATCATTTTTTATCACCAAACCTCTTGGATTTACATTGTTAATCAAAGTTTTTAACTTCAAAAATTCTGTAAACATCGTAAGCATAATAATCTTACAATTAGGCATGTATTCCAAAATTAACTTAGCCAAATCTTCTCCCGAATAAAGATTCATTGCTTCATAAGAAGGCATACTAATGTCCAGAAAAGCAATATCAAAACTAACTTCAGGATTTGTGATAACGTGATAAGCAGATTCACAATCCTTGGCTTCTAAAATAGAAAACTCATATCGGTTAGGCTCATAACGGGTAATGGCGTTTTTATAGCCCTGAATAATAAAAGGGTGATCATCAACAATTAAGATGTTCTTTTTGAGCTTTGCTTCAGCAGTTTCAATTGTCATTTATTATTAGGTATTAGTTGTTGTTTCTAACGGAATTACAACCGTAATTGTTGTTCCTTCCCCTTTTTTAGATTTCACATTAAATTCACCATTACATTCTTTAGCTCGCGAAATCATATTTTGCAAGCCAATCCCTTTTTTCTTCAAATTAACATTAAAACCTACCCCATCATCAACGATAGTTAATTCGATATTGTTTCCCTGTTTTTTCAACTCTACCCTAACTGTTGTTGCATTTGCATACTTATTAATGTTTTGCAAAGATTCCTGGATAATTCGATATAAATTAATCTTTACTGAGTTGACAGCCAAATCCCATTTTATATTCGAATCAATACTGGAAAACAATTTACAGGAGAAAGTTTTTCGTTGTTCCTCAAAAAGATTATCTACAATTGCAACGAAGTTATTAATTAATTCTGATTTTTCCCTATTCAAATCATGTGAAATTTCACGAATATCCTGCTCAATATTTTTTAATTCAGCCAAATAAGCATTTCGCTGATCAACGGCTAAATCATCATTAAACCGATTCAAGCCTTCCAGATTCATTCGCACACCAAACATCCTACCCAAAACCCCATCGTGGAGTTCCTGAGCCACACGTTTTTTCTCTTTTACCCTATTGGCTTCAATAGTATTCTGTTGTGAAATCATTAAGTTATAAATATCCTCATTGGCTTTTTGTTGCTGTTGTTTGTACAGCAACTCTCTGTTTTTAGTTTTTTGTGCTTTGATGATATACAAGAAGAGTCCCAAAATAGTCAAACCACTAAAGAAATAAACCAGATTTCGATTTTTAGTTTCTAAATCCGAATACTCTCCTTTAATGGTATCTGTTTCATATTGTATGCGGGAAAATTTCTCTCCAATTTTACGCTCATATTGTTGCAACTCTTCATTAATACGTATGTACTCTTTAGAGTAACTCGAAGCATTTTGAGGATCGATAGTTGTAATCTGTTTCAAAGAGAGCAAAGTCTCTCGTGGCATATTCATTTTTCTTGCTAAAACAAGTGCTTCTCTTGCAAACTGTAAAGATTTAGCCCCATCATTCTTAAAATGATAATACTCCGAAAGATGGATTTTATTTACTGGAATTTCTGAATTGAGTTTTAAACTATCTCTAATTTTTAAAGATTGATAAAGCAAATCTGGCAAACTATCATTTTCACCTAATTTAAACTTAGAATAACCTAAATTATCCAAAAGTAATGCGTAAACACTAGGATCCTGATTATCCATTTTTTGTTGCTCGATTCCTTTTAAGAAATAATCACTTGCAACTTTATAGTTCTTTAATTTTACATACACTAAACCTAAATTCAAGTAAGAAATTGCCTTAGTTTGGCTTATTCCTATTATCTGCATTCTATCAAGAATTTCCAATGCCTTTTTATGATATGAAATTGCATCTTGATACTCCGCCATACTATTATAGACCATACCTAACATATTATGGGCATCATAATTAATTTCGTTAGCCGCCTCATTTTCATCTTCCTTAATTATGCGAAGTCCCTTAAACACTTCTTTCTCACTTCCAATAAAATCTCCCACTCTAAACAACAATTCCGCCTTATTGATAATTGTTCTCGCAAGTTGATAATTATCATTTAATGTAGCATAAATTTTTTCTGCCTTATAATAATACAAAAAAGCAGAATCAGAAACCGATTTTCGAAGATAATAATCTCCTAAATAACCATAAGCTTTCGCCATACTAATAGTATCACCAGCATTCTCAGAATTAGTTAACACTAAATTGACCGTTTTACTGTACTCCTTCCAGTCACCAATATTATAATATCTGTTAGCTATTTTAAAAAGATTTACTCTATGGAGAGAATCATTAGCCTGATTAACAACAATTTCATTAGCTTTTTGAATATACTCTAATCTTTTTTGTCTTGAAAGATTAAAATCATTCGCTAAAGTAAAATAAACTGGAAGACTATCATTGGATGTTTGAATTGATTGCTTATCTGTCTTTTTTTGGGTACATCCAAAAAAGACGAACAATAACATACAAAAAATTAATTTAATAGTATCTGTTTTCAATAGTAATGTTGAATTTTACCAAAAATACTAATTTTAAATTAGCTGTATAAAAAAAGCTACCATTTAGGTAGCTTTTTTATAAAAATTCTATATTTAAAAAATAGATGTACTTCTAATTAATTATCTGTTTTAATTTTTCTTGTTCCACCTTCATCACCTGAAGTATAATTATCTGTTTTAATTTTTCTCGTTCCACCTTCATCATTTGAAGTAAAATTATCTGTTTTAATTTTTCTTGTACCACCTTCATCACTTGACGTATAGTTGTCTGTTTTGATTTTTCTTGTTCCGCCTTCATTATTTGTTGAGGTTGTAAAAGATGTTAAGATCATCACTAAAGAGAAAAGTCCGATTGTTACGATAGATTTTTTCATGATTTGGGTTTTTATGTTTTAATACTTTTTTACTTGTTTATTGAAATCGCTTTTGTTGCTTTTTCTTGTAGTAAAATTATATAGCTTACCCGTATTTCTATCGTGTTTTCAGGCGTTTATGGTAGAATGACTTTGTTTATGAGTGGATGAACCTCAAATCTTGGTAGATGACTATTTTTTAAATCTCTAAATAATTCCCGTTTGAGATTTCGGAAATAATAAGATCAATATTAGTCTTATAGGATTTAGAGAAAGGTATTTTTGCTGCTGAATTCTTAATGTAACACACTGCATTTCCAGTGTGAATTCTTGAAATAGACTGACTGTTTACAATATAACTGTTATGAATGCGCACAAAAGGAAAAGACAAAACACTTTCAAAATGCTTTAGAGTCTTGAATGCAGTAACCGTTTCTCCTGTATTTAAATGAATATCCGTCGAGTTATTATCCGCTTGTAAGTAACAAATATCCCTTGCATCGATATACCTGTAATCGCCATAAGATTTAATACATAAAATAAGTGGCTGAGTTAACGGAGCCGCATCATGCTGTACAATATAAGCTGGTTTTTCATCCTCTTCTTCTTTTACAACTTCCACAGCGGGAATTTCTTTTACGGCAACAGTCTTATTTAATTTCAAAACCAGCTTAACAAAATCAATTCGAGTCAAAGGTTTCAACAAGTAATCAGTAACCTGATATTGGATTGCTTCAAAAGCCAAATCCTTCTTAGAGGTAGTAATTACAATTTTAGGAATAACATTTAGATAACGATACAACTCATTAATAAGTGCTAAAGACAAATTGCTTTTCTTATTTGCAGGGTCAATTTCAAGAAAAACCAGTTGCGGATTGGACTCTAATATTAAGTTCAAACCTTCTTCGTAATTATTTGCTGAACCCACAAAGGAAAGTTCTGAAAAACCATCGGCTACAGCTTTGGTCTCCAAAACATTTTCTTGATTGTCATCAATAATAACGTACGAATAATTCATTTGAGGCACTTCCTAAATTAAATTAGATAGCACAACATTAATAGTAGCCAAAATCTCTTTGGCCAAATCAAGTAAAATAGTAGTTTGGGGAAACTAGAAAAAAGCTGCTTTATCATTAAAATAATCAGCATTTTAACATCCTAAAAATAAGCATTTAACTTATTCTTGTAATTAGTTCACAATAGAAATCGATGAAGTGTTAATACTAATTGACAAAGAGTAAATAAATCCGACGAAGGACATTTTGAACTTTATTTTAGCAACAATTTATTACAATCATTTCTTACACAACACTATAGGAAACAAAAAAAGGCTCTCCGTTTTGGAGAGCCTTTTGCCATTAAACATGAAAAACGATTACATTTTCATCAACCAGTTTCTCATGGAAACTTCATTTTCAATAATCGATTTTAAATCGGCTATTTTAACACGATCTTGTTTCATTGTATCTCTATGACGAATAGTCACCGTTTGATCTTCTACAGTTTGATGATCTACTGTAATACAAAATGGAGTACCTAACGCATCTTGTCTTCTGTAACGACGACCAACTGCATCTTTCTCATCATAAGCCACGTTGAAATCCCATTTCAAATCGGCAATAATTTGATGTGCAATTTCCGGCAATCCGTCTTTTTTAACTAATGGTAATACAGCCGCTTTAGTTGGAGCCAAAACTGCAGGCAATTTCAACACTGTTCTTGTCGAACCATCTTCCAAAGTTTCTTCCTTTAAAGAAGTAGCAAAAACTGCAAGAAACATTCTGTCTAATCCCACAGAAGTTTCCACCACATAAGGAACGTAATTTTCATTCAGTTCAGGATCAAAATATTGTAATTTTCTTCCTGAATATTGTTCGTGTGCTTTTAAATCAAAATCAGTACGCGAGTGAATTCCTTCCAATTCTTTGAATCCAAATGGGAAATTAAATTCGATATCAGCTGCCGCATTGGCATAGTGAGCCAATTTTTCATGATCATGGAAACGGTAATTCTCTCTTCCTAAACCTAAGGACAAATGCCATTTTAAACGAGCTTCTTTCCAGAATTCATAATGCTTCATTTCTTCTCCCGGACGTACAAAAAATTGCATTTCCATTTGTTCAAATTCACGCATACGGAAAATGAATTGTCTGGCAACGATTTCATTTCTAAATGCTTTACCTGTCTGAGCAATTCCAAAAGGAACTTTCATTCTTCCTGATTTTTGAACATTCAGAAAATTCACAAAAATTCCCTGAGCTGTTTCCGGACGCAAATACAAATCCATCGCCGAATCAGCAGAAGCACCTAATTTAGTACCAAACATCAAATTGAACTGCTTTACTTCAGTCCAGTTTCTGGAACCTGATTCCGGGCAAGCAATTTCCAACTCCTCGATTAAAGCTTTTACATCAGCCAAATCTTCATTTCCAAGAGAACGAGCCATTCTTTCCAGAATTTCTCTTTCTTTAGCCTTATATTCAACCACTCTGGTATTTGTCGAAACAAATTCAGCCTCGTTGAAAGCATCTCCAAAACGAACTCTTGCTTTTTCGATTTCTTTAATTGCTTTTTGATTTAGCTTTTCGGCATAATCTTCAATTAAAACATCGGCTCTATATCGTTTTTTCGAATCTTTATTATCAATTAATGGATCGTTAAAAGCATCTACGTGTCCTGAAGCTTTCCAGGTAGTTGGGTGCATTAATATTGCAGCATCAAGTCCTACAATATTATCGTTCATTTGAACCATTGCTTTCCACCAATACTCGCGGATGTTCTTTTTTAACTCAACTCCGTTTTGTGCATAATCATAAACTGCACTTAAACCATCGTAAACTTCGCTTGACGGAAAAATAAATCCGTACTCCTTTGCATGCGAAACTACATTCTTAAAAATATCTTCTTGTTTTGCCATAGTGGTGCAAAAATATAAAAAGTGATTTTAAAAAAAAGAAAAAATTAAAGTTTGAAGCATTGATTTTTATATTTTTAGAATAAAAAATCGCTTTATATGTTTAAAAGCATCCTAAATCTATTCTTCCCAAAAAGCTGCTCAGCCTGTGATGCTATTTTACTCTCCAACGAAAAAGTAATTTGCAGCATTTGCCGGCACCATATTCCGCTTACCAATCATCATTTATTAACAGAAAACGAAGCTTTTAAAAAATTTTATGGTCGAATTTCTGTCGAATACGCTTCAGCATTTCTTTATTTTCATAAAAAGGGAATTGTGCAAAAACTAATTCACAATTTAAAATACAAAGGTCACGAAGAAATAGGAACACTTCTGGGCGAATGGTACACCGAAGATTTAAAAGAAACTATTTCGTCTCTAAAAGCCGATGAAATAATTCCGGTTCCGTTACATCCAAAAAAGTTTAAAGAAAGAGGCTATAATCAGGTAACTACTTTTGGAAAATCACTTGCCGAAAAACTGGAACTCAATTATAATGAGACCATTTTATTTCGAAAAGTATATTCAAAAACCCAATCCAAGAAAAATCTATTAGGCAGAACCGAGGGAATTGAAACTGTTTTCGATGTTCATTTCAGTGAAAAAGACCACAATAAACATTTTGTCATTATTGACGATGTAATCACAACTGGTGCCACACTCGAAGCCTGCGGTCGTGCCTTATTGAAAATTCCCGGAGCTAAAATCAGCATTATTTGTATGGCAATGGCACAATCTTAAGTCATTAAAAAATAACAAAAAACCACATTATCCAATTTATTTAACGAACAAGTATTTCCAATTCCAAACTTAAATGTTTAATTTTGGATAAATTTTTTATAAATCCTTAAATAAAATATCATGGCTTTTGAATTACCGCAATTACCTTATGCGTATGACGCACTAGAACCACATATTGATGCACGTACAATGGAAATTCACCATACAAAGCATCATAATGCTTATACTACTAACCTTAACGCTGCCATTGCCGGTACCGATATGGAAGGTAAAACAATTGAAAACATCCTGATTAACCTTGATATGGCAAATGCTGCTGTACGTAACAATGGTGGAGGTTTTTACAACCACAATCTTTTTTGGACTGTAATGTCTCCTAACGGTGGCGGACAACCAACTGGAGATTTATTAGCCGCTATCGAAGCTGCTTTTGGATCATTCGAAGAATTCAAAGCTAAATTTGCCAAAGCTGGAGCAACACAATTTGGTTCAGGATGGGCTTGGTTATGTGTTCAAAAAGGTGGAAAATTAGATGTTTGCGGAACTCCAAACCAAGACAACCCATTAATGCCAGGTGTTGGATGCGGTGGAACTCCAATCTTAGGAATGGACGTTTGGGAGCACGCTTACTACTTAAACTACCAAAACAGAAGACCTGATTATATCGAAGCTTTCTTCAATGTAATTAACTGGACTGAAGTAGCTAAAAGATTTGCTTTAGAAAAATAGTCTGAAGAAAATAGAATAAAGATTATAGGAAATAGACGAACAAACTCAAGGTTTGTTCGTCTATTTTTTTGTTCTTATCCTAAGTTAATTTTTTTTTTAAAACTTTATTCTAATAAAAAAGACGAACAAATTATATAATTTGTTCGTCTTTCCTCTTTATTCTATTTTCTATTCTGACTTTATTCCAATAAAAAAGGTGGAATTGCTTCCACCTTTTTTGCCCCAAATCTACCATAAACTTAACCTACTAATATTATGGTATATCAAATTTATGGCGATAATATATTGTACACAAACATTCAGGACAAACAACCTAAAAAACCGATAAATAACTCAATTTATCGATTAGTAAGCTCTTGCATCCTTACCTTCGTAAAAATTCATAAAAGCACGGTTTACAACCCTGTTTCCACCAGCTGTAGGATAATCTCCCGTAAAGTACCAATCTCCTAAATTCTTAGGACAGGCAATGTGTAAATTCTCTACCGTTTGGAATATAATTTTAACCTCTGCTTTAATTGAAGACGAACTCAACATCTCGGCAATTTTATCTGAAATCTCCTGATCTGTGAATGGATCATAAATAGCGGTAACATAATTCACCACATCGGTATCTTTATAATTCTCCTGCGCCTTACATTTAGCATATACCTCGTCAACAATATGATATAGATTTCTTTCTTTCAAAAGTTCAAGAGCCGCTCTAAAAGCAACCAAACCTTCTAATTTAGCCATATCAATTCCGTAACAATCCGGATAACGAATTTGTGGTGCCGAAGAAACAATCACTATTCGTTTTGGATTCAAACGATCCATCATCTTAATGATACTCTTTTTAAGAGTCGTACCTCTCACGATACTATCATCAATAATAACCAAATTATCCGTTGGTTTAATCACTCCGTAAGTCACATCGTAAACGTGAGCTACTAAATCATCACGACTATCATCAGCCGTAATAAAGGTTCTTAACTTAGCATCTTTAATAGCTACTTTTTCAGTTCTAATTTTTACCGCTAACAACTCCTGTAAAGTTTCGGCAGTTAAAGTATTTCTATTAGCTAAAATATAATTATTCTTTCTTTGATTTAAGAAATCCTGAGCTGCTTCAACTAATCCGTAAAAAGAAGTTTCAGCAGTATTAGGAATATAAGAGAACACCGTATTATCAGTATCCTGATCAATAGAATCAAGAACTGCAGGCAAAATTAATTTTCCTAAATTCTTTCTTTCCTGATAAATTTCGGCATCACTTCCTCTTGAGAAATAAATTCGCTCGAAAGAACAAGCCTTTTTAACTGTTGGAGTTAAAATCTCTTTCATAGAAACCAATCCGCTTTTCTTAATAATCAAAGCACTTCCCGGATCAATTTCATTTACTTTATCAAATGGCACATTGAAAACAGTTTGAATAACCGGTCTTTCCGAAGCTACAACTACAACTTCATCATCCTGATAGTAATAAGCCGGACGAATTCCTGCCGGATCTCTAAAAACAAAAGCGTCTCCGTGTCCTAAAAGTCCTGCCATTGCATAACCTCCATCTAAATTCTTAGATGCTCTGGTTAAAATTCTGGCAATATCTAATCTTTCGGCAATTACAGGCGAAGCCTCACGCTTATTATAACCTTCGTTCTTACATTCCTGATACAAATCAGTCACAGCATTATCAAGGAAATGTCCAATTTTTTCCATTACTGTAACGGTATCTGCCATTTCTTTTGGATGCTGACCTAAATCAATAAGATTTTGAAAAAGCTCTTTAACATTAGTCATATTAAAGTTTCCTGCCAAAATCAAATTTCTATGCATCCAGTTATTTTGACGCAAGAAAGGATGCACACTCTCGATACTGTTTTTTCCAAAAGTACCATAACGAACGTGTCCTAAAAACAATTCTCCTATATAAGGAATGTTTGCTTTTTGTGCCGCCACATCATCCGCATACTCAGGATGCGAAGTCATCTCCTCATTAATTCGCTCATTAATTTGAGCAAAAACATCCTGAATAGGTTGCGCCTGATTAGAACGTACTCGACTAATATATCGTTCACCAGGTTCAACATCTAGTTTTATACTTGCAAAACCGGCACCATCCTGACCACGATTGTGCTGTTTCTCCATCATTAGATACATTTTTTGTATCCCGTAAAAAGCAGAACCGTACTTCTCTTTGTAAAATTCAAGCGGTTTCAGTAGTCTAACTAAAGCTATTCCACATTCATGTTTTAAAGCATCGCTCATTGTAGTTGTATTTGTGTTGTTGTGTTATTCTGTTTTATAAAACTTTATTTATAAAGTTTACTCTGTTGTTTTAGAATTACAAAATTCTATTTTTTCTGCCTTTATATACATTAATCTAAATTAAGAAATCCACTTAGTATTTAGATATTGAACAAAAAAAGCCTCGTTTCCGAGGCTTCAAAGCATTATAATTCTATATCAAATTGTGTCAATGACTTAAATTGTTTTAATCGAGATACAACCTCTTGTTTATCCAAACTCACCATTCGTTCAGTTCCAAACTTCTCCACACAAAAAGAAGCTAAATTAGAACCATATATAATTGCGTTTTTCATGTTCTCAAAAGAGACATTCTCACTCTGGGCAATAAATCCTGCAAAACCTCCTGCAAAAGTATCTCCTGCTCCTGTTGGATCAAAAACCTCTTCTAAAGGTAATGCCGGCGCAAAGAAAACCTGGTTTCCATGGAACAACAAAGCTCCATGTTCTCCTTTTTTAATCACCACAAATTCAGGTCCCATGGCCTGAATTTTGGCAGCAGCTTTCACTAATGAGTATTCTCCCGAAAGCTGTCTTGCTTCTTCATCATTAATTGTAATTACGTCTACACGCTTAATTACATCTAATAATTCAGGCAAAGCACAATCCATCCAAAAATTCATGGTATCTAAAACCACTAATTTAGGCTTGGATTCTAACTGATCTAAAACACTGCTTTGCACTAGCGGATGCAAGTTTCCTAACATCACTACATCGGCATTTTTATAATTTTCAGGGACTTTTGGCTGAAAATCCGCCAAAACATTTAATTGAGTATCCAATGTATCTCTCGAATTCAAATCGTTATGGTAACGACCGCTCCAAAAGAAAGTTTTCCCTCCTTTTACCACTTCAAGGCCAGAAATATCGATATTTCTTTCTGTTAATAAATCTAAATATTCTTGAGGAAAATCGTCTCCTACTACAGAGACAATAGCTGATTGTAAGTTAAAAAAAGCTGCTGAAAGTCCAATATAAGTTCCCGCTCCACCTAAAATTTTATCGGTCTTTCCGAAAGGGGTTTCAATTGCGTCGAAAGCAACTGTTCCAACAATCAATAATTTATTCATTTTATGAATTTCAAATTAAAGATGCAAAGATAGTTCATAAGTTCCATAGTTGCAAAAGTTAAAAGCTGCAAAATTATCATAAAATTTCACCCTCTTCATTCTCATAAAAAGCATCTACAGACAAGGATTTTTGATTCGATGCAAACACTGCCAATTCATCGCAACGCTCGTTTTGAGGATGACTATTATGTCCTTTTATCCATCTGAAATCAACCTGGTGTTTTCGATAGACTTTCAAAAAACGCTGCCACAAATCGGCATTTTTTCTGGCTGCAAACCCTTTTTTTTCCCAACCTAAAACCCATTTTTTCACAACAGAATCCACCACATATTTAGAATCAGAAACCACCAGAACCTTCATATTAGGATTTTTTAGTTTCTCAAGACCTACAATTACCGCCAATAATTCCATTCTATTATTAGTAGTATGACGGAAACCTTCATAAAATTCTTTTTTATGTGGTGTCCCCACCAACTCCATAACCACACCATAACCACCAGGTCCTGGATTTCCTTTTGCCGCCCCGTCTGTATATATATGTACTTGATAATCCAAATTTATAATTTAGCCGTTAACACATCTTCAACCACTCCCGGAAAATATCTTTGCTCTAATTCGTGGATTTTTTCAGCAACTACTTCTGGAGTATCTGTTCCTAAAACCGTTACTTGTTTTTGAAAAATAATAGCTCCTTCATCATAATTCTCATTTACATAATGAATGGTTATCCCCGATTCTTTTTCTTTATTCTCCACAACAGCTCTATGCACATGCATACCATACATCCCTTTTCCACCATATTTTGGCAACAACGCAGGATGTATATTTATTATTTTATCAGGATAGGCAGTAATAAGAGCATCGGGAAATTTTAATAAAAATCCGGCCAGAACGATCAAATCCGGCTGTATTGCATTTATTTTTTGCACCAAATTATCCTCATACAGCTCCGATTTTGTAAAAACTTCAACAGGAACCGCATGATTTTTAGCTCTGTCAATCACCTTTGCTTTTGCGTTATTTGTAAAAACACTTACTACAGCACCTACAGATCCACCTTTAAAGTGCTGTATAATATTCTCAGCATTTGTACCCGATCCCGAAGCAAAAACAACAATTTTTTTCATAATTCATCTCATTTAAGTCACACAAAAAAAAGAATAAAAAACGAAATTAAATAGCATTAAGAAGTCTTTGTTCAAAATTATTTTTTACTTTAGACGTTACATTTATCAACTAAATGATTGTTTTAAAATAAAGTTTTTTATTTTTGCCACAAATTAAATTCTAAAATTAAAGATTATGTCAGACATTGCATCAAGAGTAAAAGCGATTATCGTAGACAAATTAGGCGTTGACGAAAACGAAGTTGTAACAGAAGCAAGCTTCACTAATGATTTAGGAGCTGACTCATTAGACACTGTTGAGCTTATTATGGAGTTCGAAAAAGAATTTGACATTCAAATTCCAGACGATCAAGCTGAAAACATTGCTACTGTTGGTCAAGCTATTTCTTACATCGAAGAAGCTAAAAAATAATACACTCGCACCCGGTTATAATTTCAATAATCGGGTGTTATTATTTTTTTAAAATTAAAAGTCCGATTGAATTTCAATCAATTACACATAATGTAACACCCATGGCTCTTAGGTGCTAAAACACAAAAGAAAGCGTGGGTTTTGCTTGTTTAAAGATAACAAAATACAGAATATATGGTATTAAGACGAGTTGTTGTAACAGGTTTAGGTGCCCTTACTCCTATTGGAAACAATATAGAAGAGTATTGGAATGGTCTAATTAACGGAGTTAGTGGGGCTGCACCAATAACTTATTTTGATGCTTCAAAATTTAGAACTCAATTTGCTTGCGAACTTAAAAACTTCAATGTTGAAGAATTTATAGATCGAAAAGAAGCCAGAAAAATGGATCGTTATGCTCAATATGCCATGGTCTCTTCTGAAGAAGCAATGAACGATGCTAATTTTGATTTAGAAAAAATAGACAAAGATCGCGCAGGAGTAATCTGGGGTTCAGGAATTGGAGGTTTAGAAACTTTCCAAATCGAAGTCTTAAATTTTGCTGCTGGTGACGGATCACCTCGATTCAATCCATTTTTTATCCCAAAAATGATTGGTGATATTGCTTGTGGACACATTTCAATCAAATACGGTTTTAGAGGACCTAACTTCGGAACTGTTTCTGCTTGTGCTTCTTCTACAAACGCTATTATTGATGCATTCAACTACATTAGATTAGGTCATGCCGATGTAATGGTAACCGGAGGCTCAGAAGCCGCTGTAACCATTGCAGGTATGGGAGGATTTAATGCTATGCATGCTTTATCTACAAGAAACGATGATCCAAAAACCGCTTCAAGACCAATGGACAAAGACAGAGATGGATTTGTACTTGGAGAAGGGGCAGGAGCAATCATCCTTGAAGAATACGAACACGCCGTAGCACGTGGCGCTAAAATCTATTGCGAAATAGGTGGTGGTGGTATGTCGGCAGATGCGCATCATATTACAGCTCCACATCCTGAAGGATTAGGCGCCAGAAATGTAATGCTAAACTGTTTAAGAGACGCTGGTTTAAAACCAACTGATGTTGACGGAGTAAACATGCACGGAACTTCTACTCCTCTTGGAGACATGGCCGAAAGCAAAGCAATCGAACAAGTTTTTGGAGAACATGCTTATACCATGAATTTGAATTCAACAAAATCCATGACAGGTCACTTATTAGGAGCTGCCGGAGCAATTGAAACAATTTCTGCTATTCTTTCTATAAAACACGGAATAGTTCCTCCTACAATTAATCATTTTACAGATGATGAAAAAATTGACTCTAAGTTAAACTTCACTTTCAACACGGCTCAAAAAAGAGAAATGAATGTTGTTATGAGTAATACTTTTGGTTTTGGGGGTCATAATGCTTGTGTATTAGTAAAAAAATTAGGATTCTAATTTGATACTATGAGTATATTCAAAAAAATATTCAAGAAATCCCGTTCTCAAGAAGACGGGATTTTTTTTGATGCTATCCAAAAAATTCTTGGCTTCCCACCAAATGAACTGAATCATTACCACAAAGCCTTTACCCACCGCTCCTCCGGAAAACTGGATTCCACCGGTAACCCAATAAGTTATGAGCGTTTAGAATTTTTGGGAGACGCTATGCTAAGCTCCGTTATCGCAGCACATTTATTTAACGAAGCACCTTATGGAGACGAGGGCTACCTTACTAAAATGCGCTCTAAAATTGTGAGTCGGGAACACCTAAATGAGTTAGGAAAAGACCTCGACTTAATTCGTTTTGTCGAAAGCAAAGTTCCGGTACAACATTTTGGCGAAAACATACACGGAAACATTTTCGAATCGCTCATCGGAGCTATTTATCTTGACAAAGGCTATCCTTTTTGCGAAAAATTTATCCAACAAAGAGTAATTATTCCCTATGTTGATATTTCCAGACTCGAAGGAAAAGTAATAAGCTATAAGAGTTTGATTATCGAATGGTGTCAAAAAGAAAAAAGACATTTTCACTATGACATTTTTGAGGATAATGCCATCGATGGACAACGCCTTTTTGGAGTAAAATTAAGCATTGACGAAAAAGTAATTGCAAAAGCAAGAGCAACTTCTAAAAAGAAAGCCGAAGAAAAAGCATCTCAACGCGCCTATTTTGCATTTCAGGAAAAAATGAACAAAAAATAACAGTAATTTCCTCAAAGCTATAACGTTTTCGTTTTAAATTTAACGAAATCATTATATTTTCAACACTTAAACTTCGATAGAAATAGTATATTTACACCTTTATTTTTAATGAAGATGGCTGTTCATAAATTAAGTCTTGACGAATTTGACGAGATTGATTACAATCTTATTGCAATTCATACTTCTTTAGAAGATTACCGATTGGCATATTTTATCAATCAAAAACTTCCTATAAATCTAGCAAAGAGTGCTGATGAAGTTCAAATAAATATCAAAGAAGGAGAAACAAAATTTTCGAGATTTTATTATTATGACGAAGAAAATACAGTAGCCTGGAATTTAGTTCAGAACAAAAACGAGGTTGTTCAGGAACAAAATAATCAAATCCAGAACTTATTTTCGAGTTCGACCGAGAGCATTTCGACAAAAGTATATCTATTGCCTGAATTTAAAAAAGCGGATTATTTTTTAAAAATAGACAATACCGATGACAGCATTGATATCAATCAAATAAAAACAATATTAAACACTATAGACAACATAACGACAGTTTATACTGTTGATACAGAACAAATAAAATCTAAAAACAATCTAATTTTTTAATGCAAATGATTACAACAAACAAGAAAACTAAAATTGTGGCTACCCTTGGGCCTGCTTGCAGCACAAGAGAAATCATAAAGGACATGGTTGAAGCTGGTGTAAATGTATTCAGAATTAACTTCTCTCATGCTGATTATACTGATGTAGAAAACAGAATAAAAATCATCCGTGAGCTTAACGAAGAATTCGGTTACACTACAGCCATATTAGCAGACTTACAAGGACCTAAACTACGTGTTGGGGTAATGAATGACGGTGTTGTTGTTAACGATGGTGATTTAATCACATTTACTACAGCCGAAGACATCATTGGAACTGCTGAAAGAGTTTTCATGAAATACCAGAACTTTCCTAACGATGTAAATCCTGGCGAAAGAATCTTGTTAGATGACGGAAAATTAATTTTCGAAATTGTATCTACTGATAAAAAATCAGAAGTGGTTGCAAGAGTAGTTCAGGGTGGTGAATTAAAATCTAAAAAAGGAGTTAACCTTCCTAATACTAAAATCTCTCTTCCGGCTTTGACTGAAAAAGATATTGCTGACGCTATTTTTGCTATTGGGCAAAAAGTAGATTGGATTGCACTTTCTTTCGTAAAAACACCTCAGGACTTAAAAGACCTTCAGGACTTAATTGCAGAGCACGCTGAAAACAAAATTCCAATTGTTGCTAAAATCGAAATGCCTGAAGCATTAGAAAACATGGATAAAATTGTAGCTTATTGCGATGCTTTAATGGTTGCTCGTGGAGACCTTGGAGTTGAACTTCCTGCTCACGAAGTACCATTAGTACAAAAAGACTTGATTCGCAGAGCTAAAACTGCCCGTATCCCGGTAATTGTAGCTACACAAATGATGGAAACAATGATCACTAGCTTAACTCCAACCAGAGCCGAAGTAAATGACGTAGCTAACTCTGTTATGGATGGTGCTGATGCGGTAATGCTTTCAGGAGAAACTGCTGCCGGAAATTACCCGGTACAGGTAATTCAAAAAATGACTCAAATTTGTGAGGCTGTTGAAAATTCTGAATTAATTCAGGTACCACAAAACACACCACAAATTAAAACCAATCGTTTTATTACTAAAACAATTTGCCGTCAGGCAGCTGAAATGTCTAACACTATTCAGGCAAAAGCAATTTCTACTATGACTAATAGTGGTTATACTGCTTTCCAATTATCTGCCTGGAGACCTAAAACATCTGAAATTTTAGTGTTCACTTCTAACAAAAGAATCCTTACGCAATTGAGTTTGTTATGGGGAGTTAGAACTTATTTCTACGACAAAGAAGAAAGTACTGACACTACAGTTACTGACATCAACAAAATTGCTAAAGAAAAAGGACATGTTGGAGCCGGTGATTACATCATCAACTTAGCTTCTATGCCTATTTCCGAAAAAGGAATGGTAAATACTATGAGAGTTTCTGAAATTAGCTAAACCTCTTTTATCAAATACATTCAAAAGCAAATACACCTTTTGAAGAAATAACAAAAATGACCGATTTTGAAATTCAATTTCGGTCATTTTTTTGTTTTATGACTGTCAGATAAGCTGACTAAAGACAAAAAAACAGCAACGAATTCCACGGAATAACACAAATTGGGATGTCATAATATTCCACGAATCTGCCAAAGGCAGATAAGAAATTGGTGAAATTTATTTTAAAATCAGTAATATTTGTACTAATTAGTGTAATTCGTGGCAAAAATAAAACTCGTGCATTTGCCTAATTATTGGTGTAAGAAACGGATAATCATATTTTATTTTTAAAATAGCTAATAGCGGTGCAATTTGACAAAAGAACTCGATCATTGAGTTGCGACTAAGTTATACGAAATCAATTATTTACAAATTAATGTTTTGAATTTCTATTTTTTGTAACTTGTACAATATAACCTAATACTCAAAAATCATGAAAAAGTCTCAACTACTTATCTTTGGTACTGTATTATTAACAACATTAATTATTTCCTGCAATCAAAAGCGAAATAATCTGGTAAACACATGGAAAATTACCGAGGTAGAAGCCAAAACACCTCATGTTGATTCTGTAAAAAGTGACATTCTAAGCAATGGAACTTTGACTTTTACTAAGGACGGACATGTTAACGGATACATAGAAACTGAAATTAATGATGGCACCTATGCCCTAACCAAAAAAGGCAAAAATCTTGTAATCAAGGATGAAAACGGTACACCTTACCCTTTTGAAAGCACCATTACTGATGACAAAGTGATATTAGACAGTGAGGATATGAAAATTACACTGACAAGAAATTAAAAAACACAAACACTATTTCAATAATCTTCAACAAAACTGTTTCATTTTCACAATACTGTTTTTGTGAAAATGAAACAGTTTTATTTTAAACAATGCTGTACCGTAAAAAAAGAGCAGACTGTTACCCCAAAAGTCAAATAATTATGTGGAGATTTGCATTCTGAGATAATTGAGGCAAAATGACACAAATAAGTATATTAGGTTGCGGATGGCTGGGGCTTCCTTTGGCGAAAGCCTTATTAAAAGAAGGTTTTTCTATCAAAGGTTCGACCACATCAGCAGAAAAACTGGAAACATTAGAAAATACAGGAATCCAGAGCTTTTTATTGGCTTTAGATGCTAATACTGTTCCTGAGGTATTTGCTGATTTTTTAGCCGGAAGCAAAACCCTGATTATTGCGATTCCGCCTAAATTAAGAGGAAAAAACAAGGATTACACTGATGCTCAGAATAATTCTTTTGTCAAAAAAATTGAAAACCTGCTTCCTTTTATCCAAAATTCAACCGTAGAAAATGTGTTGTTTATCAGTTCGACTGCAGTTTATGGCGAGGCAAACGATGTAGTTGACGAAAACAGCCTTCCCTTTCCTGTTACCGAAAGCGGCAAACAATTACTGGAAATTGAAGAATTATTATTGGCCAACAGTCATTTTAAAACTACAATTTTGCGTTTTGGCGGATTAATTGGCGAAGACCGAAACCCTGCCCGATTCCTGGCCGGAAAAGAAAATGTTCCCAATCCCGAAGCTCCGATTAATTTAATTGATCTGGAAGATTGCATTGGTATTATTCTAAAAATTATCGGAACAAACTGCTGGAATACCACATTAAATGCTGTGACGCCTTTTCATCCCAGCAGAGAAGCTTATTACACTCAAAAAGCACTGGAAGAAAACCTGATTCCACCCACATTTAATCACGAGAATCCTTCGATAGGAAAAACCATTTTGAGTGATTATTTGATTGAAAAACTAAACTATACTTTTACTAAAAACCCTTTATAAAGGTGATTCATAAAATAAAAAACAGCTTTTCGACTAAAATCAATGCCATTGGACTACCCATTCTGGCACTGATTTGGGTTGGCTTTTTTTGGGGAACCACCTGGATTGCTTCTAAAGAAGGTGTACGCTATATTCCGGGAATTCAAATGGCTGCCATTAGACAATTTATTGCCGGATTACTCTATATCCTTTTTTTCTTAGTGACTAAAGCACCCTGGCCCAAAGGCAAACAATGGAAAACCATTGTTATTCTTGCCGTATTGAATTTCACACTGAGTAATGGCTTGAGTACTGCCGGTGTAAAATATATCAGTAGCGGACTGGGGGCAATTATAGCTGCCATTTTCCCTATTTGGGTGGTGCTAATTTCTTTTTTTAGAGGAGAACGAATTGCTAAATTAGCCGTAACAGGCACTCTCATTAGTTTTATAGGTATTTGTGTCATATTCTATGAACATCTGGGAGATTTTCTCATTCCTGATTTCAGACTGGGAATCATATTATCGGTTATTGCTACAATTACCTGGGCCTTTGGCACCTTATATACCCGAAAAAAAGCCGCTTCTTTCAATCCATATTTTAGTCTTGGACTACAGATGTTTATTTCAGGTATCCTTTTATTTGCCTACAATGGTGCTACCGGAATTTCAGTCAACCTGAGCGAAATCCCAATTAATACCTGGTATGCCATTGCTTACTTAGTAATTGTGGGTTCATTAATCACTTTTACTATTTTTATCTATTCGTTACAAAATTTGCCACCCGAAGTAAGCAGTCTTTATGCGTATATGAATCCTGTAGTTGCAGTTCTTTTAGGCTCGGTTATTTTTGACGAAACTCTAAGTATTTCAATTGCATTGGGCGGAATTGTTACTCTTTTTGGTTTGTATCTCGTAAATCAATCTTTAAGGAGAAGCCGTAAAAAAACAAACATTTTAATTAAATAAAGAGCTTCCTGATTTCCAATACAGTTTTTGTATTTTTGCAAAAAAAATTCATGAAATCTGTTTTATATAAATACCGCACTTTCATTGGTATCTTTCTTGTTTTTTCGGCAATTACACTTAGTCTTTTTTACAATGCGCTAAAACCTCAAAAAACACTTCCCATATACAATCCTGCCGATGTCAATCCGGAACTGGTGGACAGTACGGTACAATATGTGAGCAAATACCACACAATTGCCGATTTTTCGTTTACAAATCAAAACGGAAAAACTATTACCCAAAAGGATTACGAAGGAAAAATTTATGTGGCTGATTTCTTTTTCACGACCTGTGGAACTATTTGCCCAAAAATGACCACTAATCTAGCCGAAGTTCAAAAAGCAATTAGCAATAATCCAAAGGTCATGTTGTTATCGCATACGGTTTTCCCTGAAGTCGATAGTGTGGCTGTACTGAAAACGTATGCTTTAGATCATGGTGTTGACGACCGAAAATGGAACCTGGTTACAGGAGACAAAAAAGAAATTTATAAAATGGCTCGAAAATCTTATTTAGCCGTAAAAATGGGAAAACCAAGCGAATTATACGATATGGTTCATACCGAAAATTTTGTATTAGTAGATACTAAAAGAAGGGTTCGCGGATTTTATGACGGCACTAAGAAAGAAGATATTCAGAAATTAATTGAAGATATTCAATTTTTAAGCTCCGAAAAAGAAGCCAATTAAAACCGTTCTTTATATTTTAATTAACGCTATTTGAAACATAAAACGCTGCAATTAGTATTCGATTTTACAATATAATACGTATTTTTACAATCTTAATTCAATCTAAATAAGACTTTGCGTACCACTATACATTCTTTACGAAAAAACGAAAAAGCAATTATCAAAGATTTTGATATCGACATTATTCCATTAAAGTTACTTGAAATGGGTTGCTTGCCGGGAAATACGGTCGAATTACTTCAAATAGCTCCTTTTGGAGATCCATTGTACTTAGACATAAATGGTTCTCATCTGGCTATTCGTCTGGAAACTGCCAAAGAAATTGAAGTAGAACTCATCAAAAATGCGCTTTAATGATTCATCAAAATATTAACGTAGCTTTAATTGGAAATCCTAATGTAGGTAAGACTTCTGTTTTTAATCAATTGACAGGTTTAAACCAACAAGTAGGGAATTATCCGGGGATTACGGTAGAGAAAAAAATGGGTTTCTGCAAATTGCCTCATAACATCAAAGCCAATATTCTGGACTTGCCGGGAACGTATAGTTTAAACGCCAGTTCTATTGATGAAAATGTGGTTATAGAATTGCTTTTAAATAAAAACGATAAGTTATATCCCGATGTAGCATTAGTGGTTACTGATGTTGAAAATCTAAAAAGAAACTTACTGCTTTTTACTCAAATTAAAGACCTTGAAATTCCAACTATCTTAGTCATCAACATGGCCGATAGAATGGCCGACAAAGGTATTTCGCTTGATATTCCGTTTCTGGAGGAACAATTAAAAACCAAAATTGCTTTAATCAGTTCGAGAAAATCTCAGGGAATTGAGGAACTTAAAGATCTTATTGTAACCTACAAATCAATTTCGACTGAACCTTGTTTAAATGCTTCAGTCATTGACAAAGAGTATTTTAATAATTTACAAAAAGCCTTTCCTGACTTATTGTTGTACAAACTTTGGTTAGTAATTACTCAGGATGTCAACTTCTTAAATCTGGAACGAAAAGAAATCCAGGGCTCATTTACTAAATCACACAGCGAATTAAAGCGTTTGCAACAACAGGAAACTATCAAACGTTATCAATTTATAAATGATGTTTTAAAACAAGGTTTAACTATAGACAGTAGTATTGCAAAAGATTTCCGCTCTAAACTAGACCGTGTTTTAACCCATAAATTTTGGGGATATATTATTTTCTTTGCTATCCTATTTGTGATATTCCAATCTATTTTTGACTGGTCATCGATTCCAATGGATTTTATCGACAGTACTTTTGCCACTTTGAGCACTATGGCTGCCGAGGAACTTCCTTCGGGTATTTTGACCGACTTAATTTCGCAAGGAATCATTCCGGGAATTGGAGGAATCCTTATTTTTATTCCGCAAATTGCCTTTTTGTTCCTGTTCATTTCCATACTTGAAGAAAGTGGCTATATGAGTCGCGTGGTTTTTATTATGGACAAAATTATGCGCCGTTTTGGACTATCAGGAAAAAGTGTAGTGCCGCTAATTTCAGGAACTGCCTGTGCCATTCCGGCTATTATGGCCACCCGAAATATCGAAAGCTGGAAAGAACGTCTAATAACAATTTTAGTAACGCCCTTTACCACTTGCTCAGCAAGGCTGCCTGTTTACGCCATCATTATTGCATTGGTAATTCCTAATCATCGTGTACTGGGATTTTTAAACCTTCAGGGACTGGCATTAATGTTATTGTATCTTTTAGGTTTTGGAATGGCAATATTTTCTGCTTATGTCCTCAATAAAGTCATGAAAATAAGTGGTAAAACTTTTTTTGTGGTCGAAATGCCTAATTATAAATTGCCTTTGTTTAAAAATGTAGCCATCAATGTAATTGAAAAAACCAAGGCCTTTATCTCAGGAGCTGGGAAAATAATCCTGGCCATTTCAATTATTTTGTGGTTTCTAGCCTCTTACGGCCCCGGAAAAGATTTTAACGAAGCCGAAACAATTGTAAAAGAAAGAACAGCCAAAAATCCTTTGAACGAAGTCGATTTTGAAAACGCAGTTGCCTCACAAAAACTGGAGAATTCATACATAGGAATTATGGGTAAAACCATTGAACCTGTCATTTCTCCGCTAGGATACGATTGGAAAATTGGTATTGCTATCATTAGTTCATTTGCTGCCAGAGAAGTATTTGTAGGTACTCTGGCAACTATTTACAGCGTAGGCGGAACTGACAATGAAACAACCATCAAAAACAAAATGGCTACTGAAATTCATCCTGAAACAGGAACTAAAATATTCAATTTTGCCTCAGGAATTTCTCTGTTATTATTCTATGCTTTTGCTTTACAATGTGCCAGTACACTTGCCATCACTAAAAAGGAAACCAACAGTTGGAAATGGCCTCTGGGACAATTAGTTTTCATGAGTAGTTTTGCCTACCTGACAGCCTTAGTAGCTTACCAAATTCTAAAATAAACAATATGTTCCAGGAAATCATTGCCTTTTTAATCTTAGGAATTGCAGTTGCTTATCTTTTTCAAAAGTTCTTTTTAAAGAAGAAAAAAAAGGATAAAAATTGCGGGGGCGATGATTGTGGTTGTCACTAAAAATGATTTAACTGAAAATAGTATAAACTTTTTTAAACCATAGCGAATGAAGAAAATTAAAATTCTACTTTCTTTATTCGCTTAATGGTTCATTTTTTTTTTAAATACTAGCTCAACTTCACAAAAAGATTAGTTGCTATTTTATTGGAAACATTCAGAAGATTTTCATTGACTTTTATTCGAAGCGAAAGATCAAAATTCTCTTTACCTAAAATTTCAATTGTAGAACCTAAGGCAATTCCTTGTTTATCAAGGTACTTTAAAAACTCCGAAGAAGTATCTTTTACGCCTACACAAATTCCTTTTTGACCTTCAATTAAATCCGAAAGCAATTGTTTATCAATTTTAGGAAGCAATCCCTGCGCATTCGGAATAGGATCTCCGTGCGGATCTTCGGTAGGATTTCCTAAAAAATCATCCAGCTTATTGATGAGCTTTTCCGATTTAATGTGTTCCAATTGCTCGGCTATGTCATGCACCTCGTCCCAGGAAAAAGCTAATTTTTCGACCAGAAAAACTTCCCATAAACGGTGTTTTCTAACAATCATTTTAGCTTCTAATTTCCCCTTATCGGTTAAAGTAACCCCTTGGTACTTTTTATAATTCACCAAATCTTTTTCGGCTAATTTCTTAAGCATATCCGTCACCGAAGACGCTTTGGTTTCCATCACTTCGGCAATAGCATTCGTGCTTACTCCCGAGCTGGAAACTACGGTAAGATGATATATCGCTTTAAGGTAATTTTCTTCTGAAAAAGTCATTTGATTGCAGATTTTAGATTGCAGATTTTAGATTGCAGATTTTAGATTGCAGATTTTAGATTGCAGATTTTTTAAAAACCATCATCAAAAATCTTAATACTCTTTTTAATTTTTTACAATCAACAAAGGTATCGAAATTTTATGACGCAACTTATCGACCGTCGTACCAAAAACTAAATCTTTAAAGCCGGTATGACCATGAGTTCCCATCACTAAAATATCAAATCCTGCTTTGTTAACAATTTCAGGAATCACTTTATTGGGCTTTCCAAATCCCAATTCGGTTATTACGTTGAATCCTTTTTGCGAAAGCATTTCTTTGTACTCCAACAATAACTTCTCGTCGATTAAAGTTTCATGATCGTCAATATTTTCGCCATAAACCATGGCTCCAACCGTTTCTACCACGTGAATTAGCGTATATTGAGCATCCATTCCGCCCAATTCAAAAGCACTGTTGAGTGCAATTTCATCAGCAGAAGAAAAATCGACTGAAACCGCAATATTCTTTTTAGTATAACTTTCTGATTTTGAAAAATGCAGTTTCAAATGGTGTGGCGAATGATTTTGAATATCCTGTTTTGCCTTAGTAATAAACGGCTTAAAGACAATAAAAAGTAGTAATCCTAAGAAAAAAAACGCCAACGGAACAACGGTAAGCCAAAGTACAATTGGGTTTTCTGACACTTCAAGCCAGCCCGTAATTTCATTGTAAACTAATTTGGCGTTCAATGAAACAATAATCGAAGCGATAATCCAGGCAGCAATTTGAGTGGTTTTAGAAACGTGAAATCCTTTCATTTTTGATTTATCACTCACAAAATGAATTAACGGAATAATAGCAAAACCCAGTTGTAAGCTCAAAATCACCTGACTTAAAATCAATAACTTTCCGGTGACACTTTCACCATAAATCAAAATCACAATAACAGCAGGAACAATGGCAATTAATCGGGTTAATATGCGTCGAACCCAAGGTTGAATGCGTAAATTCAAATAACCTTCCATTACAATTTGCCCGGCTAAAGTTCCTGTTATTGTCGAACTTTGTCCCGCTGCAATTAAGGCAACCGCAAATAAAATAGGCGCCCATTTGGTTCCTAAAAGTGTTTCTAAAAATCGATGTGCATCCTGAATTTCGGCAACTTCATACATCCCATTTCTGTAAAATGTGGCTGCCGCCAAAATTAAAATTGCCGCATTAACTAGGAAAGCCAAATTCAAAGCAATAGTCGAATCGATGAAATTGTATTTCAATGCCTGCTTAATTCCTGCCGAACTTCTTTCAAAATTTCTGGTTTGTACCAATGAGGAATGCAGATACAAATTATGCGGCATAACCGTTGCTCCAATAATCCCGATAGCAATATACAAAGCCGCTTCACTAGGTATCGAAGGAACCAAACCATACACTACTTTATCCAGTTCAGGCTGGGCAAAAATCATTTCGAAAACAAAAGAAAAACCAATAATAGCGACCAATACAATAATAAAAGCTTCCATCTTTCGGATGCCTTTATTGATTAAAAAAAGCAGTAAAAATGTATCTAAAACTGTGATTAAAACACCTTCGATTAGCGGAATATCAAACAATAAATTAATTCCGATTGCCATCCCTAATACTTCTGCAAGATCACAGGCAGCAATGGCGATTTCGGCTAAAAAATAGAGAATATAATTCACGGGCTTGGAGTAAGTTTCCCTCGAAGCCTGTGCCAAATCACGTTGGGTTACAATTCCGAGTCTTGCGCTTAAACTTTGCAAAAGCAAAGCCATTAAATTACTCATCAATAAAACCCAAAGCAGTGAATAGCCAAACTGGCTTCCTCCGGCAATATCAGTTGCCCAGTTTCCCGGATCCATATACCCTACACTTACCAAATAAGCAGGGCCAAAAAAAGCAAGTATCTTTCTAAAAACGGATTTTTTATTCTGTGTTGAAACGGATTGATGAACTTCTTCTAGTGATTTTCCCATTGTACTTTAACTAATTAAGGCAAATATATAGAAAAATCACATTAATCAAATCTTTTTTTTAGCCAAGCCTAAATTTAAAACAAAATCAAATGGCTACCGAACACAAGCAACATAGATTTTTTTAATTGCAAAAACAAAATGCAACAATGTTGCATTTAAAAACAAACATCATATATTTGCAACATAATTGCATTAAGAAAAAAATACTATGATAGAACAAACCCATTTTGAAGTGATTATTATAGGCGGTAGTTACAGCGGTCTTTCAGCAGCTATGAGTTTAGGCCGTTCCTTGCGACAGGTTTTGGTTATAGATAGTGGTTTAGCTTGCAACAGGCAAACGCCACATTCGCATAATTTCATCACACAAGATGGTGAAACACCAGCTGCCATTACGGCGAAAGCCAAAAAACAAGTGCAACAGTATAAAACAATTCAATTTTATAATGGACTGGCGATAGGAATTGAGAAAACCGATAATGGATTTGAAATCACCACAGAATCAGCCAAGGTTTTTACTTCTAAAAAAGTATTGTTTGCAACTGGAATTAAAGATTTACTTCCGCAAATTGATGGTTTTGCTAGTTGTTGGGGAATTTCTATCCTGCATTGCCCGTATTGTCATGGCTATGAAGTGAAGAATGAAAAAACAGCTGTTGTTGCAAATGGTGATATGGGTTTTGAATATGTAAAAATGATTAGCAACTGGACCAAAAATTTAAAATTGTGTACCAATGGAAAATCAGCTTTAACCCCAGAACAAACCAAAATTTTAGACAAACATAAGATTGAAATTATTGAAAACGAAATTCAATCTTTCGAACACGAAAATGGAAATATCCAACAAATAGTTTTCAAAAATGGAGAAAAAACAGCTGTAAAAGCCATTTATCATAGACCCGCTTTTGAACAGCATTGTCCTTTACCAGAAATGGTAGGTTGCGAATTGAACGAACAAGGTTTGCTAAAAACAGATGCTTTTCAGAGAACCACTGTTCCGGGAATCTATGCAAGCGGAGATAATCACAATCCAGCCAGATCAGTGGCTATGGCGGTTTATACTGGTTCCTTTGCAGGTGCTATAATCAACCGAGAGCTTATTGAAGAAGATTTTATTTAAGAAAATTAGATACAATCCGGACACAAACCCGAGAGCGTAAAATTAACTTCCTTAACCAAATAATTTTCAGGAAGTTTAAAAGTGGGCTCAACCGAATCCAAACAAGTTACCAAATGGCATTTTTCGCAACTAAAATGCACGTGATTATGCGTGTGTTGATGATTGTCATGGTTATGATGACAGACAGCGTATTTTATTGTTCCGTCGGGAGTGGCAATTTTATGAATCACATCTTCCGATACCAAACGGTCCAGAATTCTGTAAATAGTTACTCTGTCGCACAATTCCTGATTCAGTTTTTGAATTTCAGCGTGCGATAAAGCTACTTCTGAATTTTTTATCAATTCTAAAATAGCCGATTTAGCTATGGTATTTCGGGTGTTTTTCATTTTCTAAAAATAAAACGCAACATTGTTGCATTTAAAAATAAGATCTTTATATTTGCAACATAATTGCATTAAGCAAAGATACAAGAAAAGACAATAATACATGGATTGTCTTTTTTAAAGTTTAGCAAAAATATCCGGTTTCGGGAATGAAAAAAAAATTTATCATAATCAATGTGCTTCTGTCTATGGCAGTATTGTTTTCAATACTGTTCCAGTCGGTACATGCTTATGGTCATCATTCTGAACAAATTGTAGCAAAACATTCGCATCAGCATTCTAAAAACAAAACGGATATCAATAACAATCACAGCGTTTCTGAAAAATGTTTCAGTTGTGATTTTAGTTTTAGCTCATTTACTACCACTGATTTTTATGTATTTCCTTTCTATAAAAACAAGCTAGTAAAGGCTTCTATTTCATTCTTTACTCCACAATCTTCCTCTTTTTTTAAAGTCAGTCTTTTCTCGCTTCGGGGACCTCCCATGTTTTAAAATAACTAAAGAACAAATCATTTTACATCTAAAATGATACACTTTCATGTATTTTAAAATAAAGTAATGTCGAAGAAGATTCACGTTTTTTTCTGGCTTATTCTGTTTGGCAATAACATTTATTCGCAAAACACAATAAGTGGAAAAATAACATGCCAGGAGCCTATTAGCTTCTCGGGCATCCATATTCATATTGGTCAAAAAATTAGTAGTAGTGATGCTGCAGGGAATTATAGTGTCAATAACTTGCCTAATGGCGCCACAAAATTTTTTATTTCACATCTTGGATACCAATCCATAGATACCGTTATTGACTTAAAAAGCAGTTTGAAAATCGATTTTAAACTGAAGCTGAACACCACCAAACTGCATGAAGTAGTGATTCAGCAAAAGAACAATAACAGTACTAAATCAGTCGCTGAACAGCAAATCAAATTAGCAACGATTGAAAAATACAGCAATCAAACATTAGGCGATGTATTGAAAGAAGTAGCTGGGATTTCGAGTCTAAAAACGGGAAATACCGTTGTAAAACCGATTATAAATGGATTGTACGGAAGCAGAGTTCCTGTGATTAACAACAATGTAAAACTGGAAGACCAACAATGGGGAACAGAACATGCTCCCAATTTTGATGTGAATGCTGCCAGCAAAATCACGGTTATAAAAGGTGCTTCGGGATTGCAATACGGTGGCGATGCGATTGGTGGTTTGGTGATTATTGAACCTCTAAGCGTGAAAAAAGATACACTTTTTGGCAAAACAATTTTAAATTATGATTCTAATGGAAAAGGCGGTTCGGTAAGTTCCAGTATTCATAAAGGAAATGATTTAGGCTGGAGTTGGAATGCTTTGACCACTCTCAAATACATGGGCGACAAGCAAGCCGCAGATTATGTTTTATCGAATACAGGAAATCGGGAAGCTAATTTTTCGGGAAATATAAAATACAGTGCAAAAAAATACAATGCGACTGCTTTTTACAGCTATTACAAATCCATAATTGGAATTCTGAGTGCTTCGCATACTGGAAATGTGAACGATTTGTACCAATCGATTAACAATAAATTGCCGTCAGTTATAAATGATTTTACGTATAACATCAAAAATCCCAAACAAGATGTCGAACATCAAATTACCAAATTCAATTTCAATTATTACTTCAATGAATCGGCTTTTGTATCATTTCAATATGCTTTCCAATTTAATAAAAGATTAGAATATGATGTGCGAAGAGGCGATTATAAAAATACTGCTGCTTTAGATTTAGATTTAAAAACTCATTCATTAAACATTGATTTCAAAAAATCAGGGCACGACTGGAATTTCAAATCGGGACTGAGTGCAGCAATGCAAAACAATTATGCGAATCCGGCAACAGGAATTCGCCCGTTGATTCCTAATTATGACAAAATTGATTTTGGCGCTTACGGAATTGCGAGCTACAATTTTACAGACAGTTTTTCTGTCGATGGTGGATTGCGATATGATTTTTCGAAAATTGATGCGACCAAATATTACCAAAAATCAAGATGGGATGAACGAGGCTTCAATGAGAAATTTTCAAAATTTATAGTTGGTGATTTTGGCACACAATGGCTTACCAAACCGAGTTTTACTTTTCATAATATTTCAGCTAGTGCTGGTTTTCATAAAAAACTGGAAAATAGTTGGGATATTTTTACTAATCTAAGTTTTGCATCCAGAAACCCCAATCCTTCCGAATTCTTTAGTGACGGATTGCATCATTCTACTGGCGTGATTGAGTTGGGCGATTTGAATCTGGACAAAGAACAATCGACTAAATTATCAATAACCCTCCAGAAAAAGTTCAATCAGTTTTCTTTCGAAATCAATCCTTACATCAATCACATTCAGGATTATATCTTTTTGAAACCTGTTGGTTTTGAAACTACCATTCGTGGTGCTTTCCCAGTTTGGGAATACCAGCAAACTAATGCACGACTTCTAGGAATCGATGTTCAAACGCATTGGGATATCACAAATCATTGGCAGCATTCATTTTCATTAGCATATGTAAACGGAAAAGATAGTAGCAAAAACGAGCCTTTAATTGATATGCCACCATTGAATTTG
Source organism: Flavobacterium sp. GSA192 (assembly GCF_006386525.1). Taxonomy (NCBI): domain Bacteria; kingdom Pseudomonadati; phylum Bacteroidota; class Flavobacteriia; order Flavobacteriales; family Flavobacteriaceae; genus Flavobacterium; species Flavobacterium sp. GSA192. The sequence continues at coordinate 444,792 of NZ_VAHC01000004.1, forward strand.
AACAACAAAATTCGTTTTTCTAAAAAAGAATGGAACCAGCTTATTCTGGAATTAAAAAGTGAGATTGTATTGCAACAAAACCAATATCCTGATAATAATTTTTATACAAACATTATCAAAGACAACGAATTTGAATCAGTTTTAGTTAATATCAGTACGCCTCCTCCAGCCTATCATTTGTTGCATTTTTATTCGGAGATGAAATTCAACACTTTCAAGAATACAAACACAACCGTAGCATTTTCTATTCAAAATATTTTCAATGTTTCCTATCGGGATTATTTAAACCGTCAACGCTTTTTTGCTGATGAAATCGGGCGAAGCTTTCAAATCCAACTCAAATTCAATTATTAAACTTTTATATCCCTTAATTTAAATTCAAACAAAATGAAAACAATTCAGAAATCAAAACAATTCAAATTTTACGCTCTTGCGCTTGTGGCTGCACTCACTTTTTCTTCTTGTAGCAATGACGATGACAATCCCGATCCGCCAGTGAATGAAGAAGAATTAATTACAACCGTTACGGCAATTTATACTCCAGTAGACGGCGGAACGGCTGTAACCTTACAATACAAAGATTTAGATGGCGAAGGCGCAAATCCACCAGTAATTACTGTTTCCAGTGCTTTCGAAAAAAACAAAACTTACAATGGAACGGTAACTTTTAAAAATGAATTGACAAATCCTGCCGAAGATATTACTCCTGAAATCCTTGAAGAAGGCGTAGATCATCAACTTTTTTATCAAAAAACAGGCACTTTAAATTCTTTTACATACGGAACAGCAAGCAGCAACTTCGATAAAAACGGAAAGCCAATTGGTTTGCAATCTGTTTTTGCAACTACCGGAACCGCTTCAGGAAATCTAACGATTACTTTAAGACATGAACCAAATAAATCAGGAGCAAATGTTGCCGCTGGCGACATTACTAATGCAGCTGGTTCAACCGATGCCGAAGTTTCTTTCTCAATTTCAGTTCAATAAAAAATCATAAATCACTAATTTAAATATCCCAATGAAAAACAAATTCAACAAACTGCTGTTTTTATTCGCCTTATCTGCTTTTGCCGTGTCTTGTAGCAATGACGACGACAATCACGATGACCATTCAGAGGAAACTGCTCAGGAATACAAATACTTGAGAGTATTAGTTTCTGACGAAAAAACCACAGAGCTTTCATTTATAAATCCAGTAGATGGAACAGCAACATTTTTTAATGCTAAATTTCCAAAATCGGCATTGTATACAACTGAATCCGGAAGATTCGCTGGAATTATCCACAGAGCAGACAACGCAGTGGAAACTTTCGACAGCGGATTTGAATTCCACGGCGACCATGTGGATACCAAAGGAACGCCTAAATTTGGAGCTTTAACCGGACAATCGCTTTCGCCTACGCACTTCAAAAGTAAATTAGGAGAATTACTAACTTTTAATGATGGCGACGGTACTTTATCTATTGGAAAAGAATCGGGAATTCATACTATTGGAGCTAAATTCAGAACGGTTAATGCCGGACTTTTGGCACATCACGGAGCCATGGCCAGTTTTAAAAATGGAACTTACGCTATTACTGAAAAAGACAATTCTGTTACAGGAACACTTCCTGAAAAAGTAAAAATTATTGACAATACAGGAAAAACATTGTTTGATGCAAAATTAGTAACCAAAGGAATTCACGGAAATGCAACTGATGGAACTTATGCAGTTTTTGGTTCAGCAAGCGGAATTCTGGTTGTAGAAAGCAACGGCAACCAGAAATACATTGCACATCCTGCTGATTTTGGCACAGCTTGGTTTGGTAGTATTATAGAAACAGCTTATGCCGGAAAGTTTATAGGTTACACCGCTGCCAAAGGCGCTTATTTAATTGATGTAGTCAACAAAAGTGTTACTCCCATTTTTGAAAATACAAAAATCATGCAATGTAAAGTAAGCTACAATCATAAGAAACTAGGAATCTTATTGCATTCAGGTGAATTCAGATTATTTGATTTGAACAGTTTACAAGCCGAAAAAACAGCAAACATCATCGCTGCTACAGCTGAAAATTCAACCCAAAAACCACAGTTGGAATTAACTGAAAGATTTGCTTACATCACCTCACCAACAACTGGAGAATTGCTTCAAGCTAACCTTTCTACTTTGGCTGTTACGAAAATAAAAACATCGGCTACGCCTTACCGCATCACCATTTTTGGTCATGAAAATAGTGCCGGACATTAATCTCTTAAACGAAAAATAATTAAAAGGCATACAGCAATGTATGCCTTTTTTAGTACAACAAAGAACCCATTCCACACTTAAACAACTGGTTTTCTGAATTATTTCAAAAAATTATTTCGTTAATCAAATATTATTTTTAGTTTTGTCTAAATATTTGTTTATTACAAACTAAATCATAATTGTGAAAAATCTAATTTTATCATTTGTCTTTCTTTTACCTATTCTTGTTTTGGCTCAGGCCAACATCAAGGGCAGGATTATGTCTGACGGAAAGCCGTTACAGCAGGCTAACATTGTTTTAAAAAAATATAAACTTTCTACTACAAGCAATACTGAGGGCTTTTATAGCTTAAAAAACATTAATCCCGGCGAATACGAAATTACAGCATCTTATTCCGGTTTAAAAACAGAAAGCCAAAAAATTACGATAACTGATACTACTGAAATTGTAGTTGATTTCTATTTAAAAGAAAACAATGCTCTGGATGAAGTGGTGGTTACCGGAACATTGAAAGCGGTGAACCGTATGGAAAGTCCGGTTCCTGTAGAGGTTTACAAACCTGCTTTTTTTAAAAAAAACCCAACAGCCAATATTTTTGAAGCCTTGCAAAATGTCAACGGTGTGCGTCCACAGTTAAATTGTAATGTTTGCAACACGGGAGATATTCATATCAACGGATTGGAAGGACCTTATACCCTAGTTTTAATTGACGGAATGCCTATTGTGAGCGGACTTTCGACTGTTTATGGATTATCAGGAATTCCGAATTCATTATTGGAACGAATAGAAATTGTGAAAGGACCGGCTTCTTCTTTATATGGAAGTGAAGCTGTGGGTGGACTGATTAACATTATCACTAAAAACCCAAAAAACGCAGCCGTTTTCTCGGCTGATGCCTTTGCTACCGATTGGGGTGAAATCAATATCGATTTAGGTTTCAAAACAAGTGTCAGCAAAACAGCATCCGTACTAACCGGAATCAATTATTTCAATTACAGCAACCCAATTGATAATAACAACGACAACTTCACCGATGTGACTTTACAGGATCGAATTTCGGTTTTCCAAAAATGGAATTTCAATCGAAAAAGCAACAAACTATTCTCTATGGCAGGCCGTTTTTTCTATGAAGACCGATGGGGGGGCGAATTGCAATGGGAGAAAAAATACCGTGGCGGAAGTGACATTTATGGTGAAAGTATTTACACCAAACGTTGGGAATTATTAGGAGCTTACGAATTGCCTGTAAAAGAAAAAATATTATTCTCATTTTCATACACCGACCACGACCAAAATTCGGTTTACGGAAACATGCCTTATCTGGCAAAACAGCGCATTGGTTTTGGACAACTGACTTTAGACAAAAAAATTGACCAACATGATTTGCTTTTTGGTACAGCCATACGCTACCAATATTATAACGACAACACCCCTGCAACGGTTAAAGAAGACATCAACTGGATTCCGAGTTTGTTTGTTCAGGACGAAGTAACATTGCATGAAAATCACAAACTTCTTCTGGGCGCACGATACGATTACAATAAAAATCACGGCAATATTTTTACACCAAGATTGGCTTACAAATGGAAAATTAACGACAATAATATTCTGCGATTCAACACAGGAACCGGTTTTAGAATTGTCAATCTCTTTACCGAAGAACACGCCGCATTGACCGGTTCCCGTGATGTGATTGTACTGGAAGAATTGAAACCGGAGCGATCTTATAACGCCAATTTGAATTATTTAAAAAAAATATTTACCAATAATGGTAATTTTATCGGGCTGGAAACTTCGGCTTGGTACACCCATTTCACCAATTCGATTATACCGGATTATGATACCAATCCGAATCAGATTATTTACAAAAACTTAGACGGATACGCTGTTACCAAAGGAATCAGTACCAATATCGACATGGTTTTTCAAAACGGTCTCAAAGTCATTTTAGGCGCAACATTTATGGATGTTGCGAAAACCGAAAACGGAATCAAAACCCGCCAAATGTTGACGGAAAAATTCACCGGAACCTGGGCTATTTCGTACCGAATCAATAAATTATTCCTTGATGTTGACTATACCGGAAATCTCTACGGCCCAATGCGACTTCCTACTTTAGGCAATTTAGATCCCAGAAAAGACTATTCGCCTACATGGAGCATTCAGAACATTCAGTTTACCTTCAATAAGTTTAAAAATATCGAAATTTATGCTGGTATAAAAAACCTGTTGAACTGGACTCCTAACAAAGGAAATCCGTTTATCATTGCCCGTGCCCACGATCCCTTTGATAAAAATGTTGATTATGACACCAACGGAAATGTCATTCAAAATAATGATCCCAATGACCCTAAATACAATCCGTATGCTCTAACTTTCGATCCCGGTTATGTTTATGGTCCCAACCAAGGCATTCGAAGCTTTTTCGGATTGCGTTATACTTTAAAATAATGAAAAAATGGTTTTACATAGTATTTTTCTTTTGGGCAATTCCATCCGGTTTTGCCCAATTGAAAATCCATACGTTTGAAGAAGCCGAACAATTAGCCGTAAAAAACCCAAAGCCCTTTGTCATTTTTACCCATACTTCCTGGTGCAAAATCTGCAAAATGATGGAAAATTCGACCTTCAAAAACCCTGAAATCATTAAGGTATTAAATACTGATTTTTACTTCATTTCATTAGATGCAGAAAGCAAAGAAGACATTTTTTTCAACAATCATAGATTTAAATTCAAACCACAAGGCCGAAACACAGGAATTCATGAACTCGCAACAGCCTTGGCAACTATCGATTCTGAAGTAATTTACCCTACCCTCACCATCTTAGAAGCTGATTTTTCAATTCTTTTCCAAAGACATTCGCTGCTAAATGCTAAGGACTTACTTGTCATTCTCGAAAAAATAAAATAATTGGTTACTTTTGAGAAGAATTCGCTTCCCATCCTATGAAACACTTCCATTATATTTTTACTGGTTCTGGTTTAGCCGCTTTAATGACGCTCTATAAAATGGTACAATCCGGAAAGTATAAGGATAAAAGCATTTTATTATTGGATGACAACTCAAAAAAAACAAATGACAGAACCTGGTGTTTCTGGGAAAAAGAAAATTCCGTTTGGGAAGCCGTAGTTTCAAAAAAATGGAATTATGCTTTGTTTGCCAATGAAGATTTTTATCGAAATTTAGAATTACACCCCTATCAATACTGCAAAATTCAAGGATTGGATTTTTACAATTTTGTTTTTGAATTGCTTTCGAAACAAAAAAACATCACTTTTCTAAATGAAAAAGTAACCGACATCAATGAACTCGAAAATCATGTTTATGTCGCTACCGAAAACAATTCGTTTACTTGTGATCAGGTTTTTAATTCCGTTTATAATAAAGCTGCCGCAACAACGCAAACGAAGTTTCCAGTATTACAACAGCATTTTATTGGATGGACTATAAAATCAACCGAAGCCGTTTTCAATCCGGAGCAGGCTACTTTTATGGATTTTTCGGTTGAACAAAAGGGAAATACAAGATTCATGTATGTGTTACCCGTTTCTAAAAATGAAGCTTTGATAGAATATACGCTTTTCTCAGCCGAACTTTTGGAGAAAGAAGAATACGAAACCGAAATTGAAAATTACATTCAGAAACTCGGTATTCAAAACTTCGAAATAATCGAAAAAGAAGAAGGCAGTATCCCAATGAGTTGCTATCCTTTTTGGAAAAAAAACACTAAAAAAGTCCTGAATATTGGTACTGCCGGCGGATGGACTAAAGCCAGTACGGGTTATACTTTTAAAAATGCGGATAAAAAATCCTCGCAATTAGTCGGTTTTCTTCAACAGGAAACCGATCTTAGAAAATTCCACCGCAAAAACAGGTTTTGGTTTTACGACTTGCTTTTGTTGGATATCCTGTACCGACAAAACCAATTGGGTTCTCGTATTTTCTCTTCGATGTTTAAAGATGGAAATCCGGCTTTGATTTTTAAATTTCTGGATGAAGAAACCACTTTGTCCGAAGATATTCAGGTAATTCTAAAATGCCCTAAAATAATTTTCATCAAAGCCTTATTCAGGTCGGAGCGTTATTTATAATCCTCACAAATGCTTATCAAACTATAACAAAACTTTATAATCCAAACCAAGGAATTCGGGAGATTCTTTGTAACTTTGCCTATTCAAAAATTACAAATTAAAACACAAAAGATATGTATCCACAAGAAATGGTAATTCCAATGCAAGCGGAACTAACAGCTGCAGGATTTCAAGATTTACATAGTGCACAAGAAGTTGATAACGCTATCAAATCAGAAGGAACAACATTAGTTGTTGTAAACTCTGTTTGTGGTTGTGCTGCAAGAAATGCACGTCCGGGAGCTAAAATGAGTTTAGAAGGTGCTAAAAAACCAGACCATTTAATCACTGTTTTTGCAGGAGTTGACAAAGAAGCAGTTGATGCTGCAAGACAACATATGTTTCCTTTTCCTCCATCATCGCCATCTATGGCTTTGTTCAAAAACGGAGAATTGGTTCACATGTTAGAGCGTCACCACATTGAAGGTCGTCCAGCTGAAATGATTGCTGAGAACTTGCAAGATGCTTACAACGAATTTTGCTAATTAACCGCTAAGAAAAAAAAGTTTTTTCGTTAAGTTCGCAAAGATTTCAACCGCAGATCCACAGATTTTAATGTGAATTTGCGGTTTTTTTATTTAACCATTAAAGAAATTAAGAAAATTTAGCATCTGAATTTACCACTAAGTTCGCAAAGCTTTACACAAAGAATATAAAAATTTTAACCGCAGATTCACAGATTATATCAAAAAAATCTGCGAATCTGCGGTTGTTTTTAATATACTTGCGACCTTAGTGCAAAACTTTGCAAACTTTGCGGTTAAAAAATAATTCACATGGAAAAAACCATCAACTTCACTGTTATTGAAAACGGAATTCAAATCCCGATTGCAACGCGTCATGGCAGTTATCCCAGCCTAATGTATTTGCTAAAGGAAGAACTACAATTGGAAAGTTTTGGCGAATGCGGCGGTGTGGGTCGATGTGCCACCTGTGTGGTAACAACAAAAGGAATTAGTGGCAATTCAGCATTAAAAGACCGTAACGAACCCGCAACCTTATCCAAATTAGGATTTAACGAAGCAGCCATTCGTCTGTCCTGCCAAATCTACATTACTGCCGATTTAAACGGAGCTGAAATTAGAATTTTAGAACTTTAAGCCGAAAAATTTACTGCTTACAAAACACCAGTTTATTTTACTTCTTTGATTGCATTACTGTCAATCCAGCCTTCACTTCCGTCAGTTAACTGAATTTTTTTCCAATTATCTACTGTTTCTTTTACAAAAACTTTGGTTCCTTCGTGCAAAATAACAACGCTGGCTCCCTTGTTTTGTGGTTCACTTTTTACATCGGTCATTTCGGCAAAAACAATGGCCGGTCTTTCGTTTTTAAAGTGGCTTTTCTCAAAAATAGCCGAGGCAACACTTAACAATAAAAGCAAAAACATCACAAACATTCCGGCAAAAAACAATCTTTTGTGTAATGTCAAAGCCGAAAAATAGTATCCTAAAAACGAAACTAAAAACAAAACTGAAAAAGCAACCGAAATCCAAGCCCAGCTATTGTAATGATATAAAGCTGTGAAATCACGCAACAGTTTTGCAAAACCTACTTTAGGCACTTCTTTTATCTCATCTACAGTACGTTTTTGAGCAAATTTCAGGTTATTAGCAATCTCGCTATCATTAGGTTTCAATACTAAAGCTTTCTCATAATTGTAAATAGCCGGTGCTACTTTATTCAACTTATAATAGCAATTTCCTAAATTAAAATACAACTCAGCCGAATGTTTTTTAGCTGTCAATTCGGATGTATAAGCATCAATGGCTTGTTCGTACTTACCATTTTTGTACAAGCTATTTCCTTTGTCAAAGTTATTTTGAGCAAAGAAAATCTGGCTTACTAACAATACTATATAAACTATGTTTTTCATTTTTTGTGCTCTTTGTGCCTTCTTAGTGTCCTTTATGGTTAATCTTTTAAGAAAGCTGTTTTTCTAAATCCGAAATTATGCTTACTGCTTTTTCGTAATCTTTCTGAATACTTGCACTTGATGATGGTGCATATCGGGCAAACTCGCAATTTTCAGTTAGCGTGATAAAATCATTTACAGCCTCCGGATTGGCCTTTTTAGACAATAAAATTTCCTTGATATTATCTTTACTCATCTCTGAGGTTTCAATATGCAATTTAGCTTTCAGGAAATTGTGCATGGCTTTTTCCAATGCCACATAAAACGGCTCCTTATTATTAATTTGTTTCTTAGCTTCTGATAAATACTTCTTCGCCAAACGATTGTTTCTCTTGATTCGGTTTCCAACAATATCACCATCAATAGCTTCTTTTTTCTTTTTAGCCAATACAATTACAGGTATTAATCCAAAAGGAATCAGCAACAAACTGTAAAACAATTTAGATCCAAAGAAATCTTTCATTGCCATTGGTTCTAACTTAGTTTCTAACTTAATGTACTTGAATTGCTCATTAGCAACCACCGCATTTTTTTGACTTCCGGACTGAGCTGCAACCGCATCAGTAGGAGTTGGCCCATCAAGAACACTTACCACAATTTCTTGCGAACTAATGGTTTTGTATCTTCCTGTTTTCAAATCAAAATAGGAGAACTGCAAAGGTTTTATAGGATAATCGCCTTTGTATTGCGGGATAATGGTATAACTATCGGATATTTTTCCTGTCATTCCCGAAAGCGGTGTATTCACCTGCTCATTATGCACTGCATCATACATTTCTAAAGCATTAGGCACTTCAGGTTTTGGCAAATTAAATAATTTTAAATTCCCTTTACCCGCTACACTTACAACTAAATCTAAGCTTTCACCATTTTTAAGACTGGTTTTTGTAGGCGTAACTCTGAAATCAAAACTACCTACAGCTCCCGAAAAATCAGCTGGTTTCCCGGCTTCGGGCAATGCTTTTACCGAAATAGTTTTAGCTCCGGTAGAAACCCTCTTACGGTCTTCTTTGATAAGCATTTGTCCAAACATATTTCTGCGATTGGTAGGCAATTGCACATCAATATCTAACGAAAGCGGTTCTATGGTTAATTTTCCGGATTTTTGCGGATATAAAACTACTTTTTTAAGTACAATATAACGGAAATTTTGCCCCTTAAACATCCCTTCTTGAACAACAAACTGTTTCACATCAATATTTTGACTCCAAAAATCGTTGTATTTTGGTTTGTTTACTTCTGCCGAATTTGTGATTCCGATATTATTAAAATACAATTTATAAACCAAGGTGATAGGCTCGTTGATATACGGATTTGATTTAGAAACATCGGCTACTAAATACAAATTATGATCTGCCGAAACACTAATGTCATTAGGATCTCTGGGCTGTTCAACAGCATTAGTAACATTCACCCTTACCGGATTCGTTTTATATACTTTTCCGTTGTATTCAATAGTAGCCTGTTTGATAACTAAACTTCCTTTTTGATTGGGAATCAAATAATAAGTATAGATTTTTTCAAAAGAACTCTTGCCGTTTATCCATGACTGGCTCACTTGCTGCATAGGCCCTGCTACAACCCGAAAGCCTTCAAAAGAAGGTTCGTTGAAATTGTCTCCATCAATATTCATGAAAAAATCAACCTGTAATCTTTCGTTCAGACCAAGCGTGTTCTTGCTTACTCTGGCCTCAAACTGTACCTGAGCCCAAAGTCCCTGAAAACTTAACAATAGAAATACTAAATATCTTTTCATTTTTTTTCTCTCCTCACCCCTCTCCAAAGGAGAAGGAGTTAAAACGGAGTATATTATCATTGTTATTTAAAAAACTTAATCAACTATTACGTTCTGTATATTGGAAAAATCTTTAATTAATTTACCAATCTTTCTCTGTTTGAACCGATTTTCCTTTTACTTTTTTAGCGTTAACCTTGTCCTGAATTTTCTTTTCTTCATTGTTTACCGCATCCAAAAGATTTTTTAAACGGTCTGGAGAAATTCCTCCCGGCTGTGGTTTTGGCGGCTGATTTGGATCTTGTTTGTCTTTTCCGTCTTTCTTATCCTGATTTTTCTTGTCCTGATCCTTTTTATCCTGATCTTTCTTGTCCTGGTCTTTTTTATCCTGGTCTTGCTTGTCCTTATTTTTATCTTTGTTTTTATTCTTGTCTTTGTCGTTCTTATCGTTTTTTGGAGGATTTTCTTTTAGCATTTTTTTAGCTAATGCAAAGTTGTATCGGGTTTCCTCGTCCTTAGGATTGTTTCTCAAAGCGTTTTTGTAGGCTTCTACCGCTTCAGTATAATTTTTCTCTTTCATAAATACGTTTCCTAAATTATGCAAGGCTTTGTGTTTTTGAATTCGGGATCTCGCATTTTTTAAAGCTTTTGCATAAGCATACTTGGCTTCAGAAGCTTGATTTTGCTTATAAATAGCATTTCCTAAATTATACGGAGCTACGGAACGATTAGGGAATTTAGAATTCGATATTCGATAATCAGCCTCAGCATCGGCATATTTACTTTGGCTGTATGCCTCATTTGCTTTAGGCAAAGTTTTGTCTTTTTCCTGTGCAAAAACACCTCCCAGTCCTAAAAACAGCAGTGCAAATAAAGTAAATCCGTATTTTATAAAATTCTTCATTTTCATTCTTTTATGTTCTTTCCCAAAGGAACTGACATTTATTTTTCTTCGTTAAATAAGTTTAACTTCTTCACCCAGTTGGTTTTTTTCTCTAAAAGGAATAAATCCAAAAATAAAAGCACAAAAGCAAATCCTAAAAACCATTGAAACTGCGATTGGAAATCGGCCATCTGAGTCGATTCAAATTCAGTTTTCTGGATATTATCTAATGTTTTTTTGATGTACTCCACAACTTCTTTGGTATTATTACCGCTCACATAACCACCTTTAGTCGCTTTTGCGATAGCTTCTAAATCGGCTTGATTTAATTTGGTAATGACCACTTCGTCATTTTGATCTCTTTGATAACTTTCAACAACACCATTTCTTTTTAACGGAATTGTTGCTCCTTTTGGCGTTCCTATTCCTATGGTAACAATACGCATCCCTTGTTTATTAGCCTCTTCGGCTGCATCTTTTGCTCCTTCGGAATGGTCTTCTCCATCTGAAATTAAAATCAACAACTTAGAAGTTTTGCTTTTTTCCTCAAAATAAGTTGCCGACAATTTGATAGCTTCATCCAATGAGGTTCCTCTTGAAGAAACAATATCGGTATTCATGCTTTGCAAAAACATCTTGGCCACACTATAATCAGTCGTGATAGGCAAAACCGGAAAAGCACTTCCGGCATAAGCTACAATCCCTATTCGGTCACTTCCTAACTGATTGATAATTTGCGAAACCAGCTGTTTGCTTTTTTCCAATCTATTAGGTGCTACGTCTTCGGCAAGCATACTTTTAGAAACGTCCATTGCAAAAACAATATCAATTCCTTCTCGTTTTACTGTTTCTAATTTAGTCCCAATTTTAGGATTTACCAATCCGATAATCAGTCCTAACAATGCTAATACAAGTACCACTAATTTTAAAACGGGTTTAAAAACAGAACGTTCCGGACTTAGTTTTTTCACCATTTCTAAATCACCAAATTCCTGTTGTTTTTTTCTTTTCCAATACATATTGAAAAGAAAAAGCAACACTACAAGAGGTAGTATAAAAAGTAAGTACAAATATTTTTTTTCGTCTAATTCCATAAATTATATAAATTCCAAATCTCAAAAACCAAATTCCAATTGTAATAACAAAAGCTGAAAAAATTAAATTCCAAATTTCCCTTCCAATGATTGAAATTTGAAATTTTAAAAATTGATTTTTGTTTTATTTAAGAAATATTGAATTTACTTAAATTCAATATTTCTTAAATAAAACTTCTGTAAACCGTATTTCTTAATCCTATTTCGACCAAAACTAATAATCCGGCTAACCAAACAAAGGCTCTGTATTTTTCGTCATAATCATAAAACTTCAACTCTTCTATTTCGGTAGTTTCCAGTTTATTAATCTCGGCATAAATCTCTTCCAATCTGTTATTACTTGTAGCTCTAAAATACCTCCCTTCGGTTTTTTGAGCAATACTTCGCATCAGTCGCTCGTCGATTTCTACTTTCATCATTTGGAACAAAAACTGTCCGTTTGGTCCTATTGCATAAGGAAACTCTGCCATTCCATTTGTCCCAATCCCGATAGTATATACTTTAATTCCGTATTGTTTCGCAATATCAGCCGCAGTTTCAGGTTCGATAAAACCGGCATTGTTTACCCCATCAGTCAATAAAATAATTACCTTACTCTTAGCCTGACTGTCTTTCAATCGGTTTACGGCTGTTGCTAATCCCATCCCAATTCCGGTTCCGTCTTTCAGAACATTGTCGTATTTGATACTTGCAATGGCTTCTTCAACAATAAGTTTATCACTGGTTACAGGAGTTTTAGTATAAGCTTCAGAGGCATAAACTACTAATCCTATTCGATCATTAGGTCTTTGTTCCGCAAAATCAATAGCCACTCTTTTTAAAGCTTCCATACGGTTAGGCTTCAAATCCTTAGCAAGCATACTTCCCGAAACGTCCACCGCCATCACAATATCAATTCCTTTAGTGGTTTTGGTTTTGTTGCTTATATCAACCGTTCGGGGTCTTGCCATTGCAACAATTAAGGAGCTTAACGCTAATAACCGAAGGACATTCAAATACGGTTTTAATTTTGCCAATAAAGAGGGTGCTGTTTTAAAACCTTTAATCGAGCTCACTTTTAAAGTTGCCGATTGCTGGTTTCTTTTTAAAACCAACCAAATAATGGCTAGCGGAATCAAAAGAAACAACCAAAAAAACTCCGGATTTAAAAAAGTTATTTTTGCCATTATCTACTTTCTTGTTTTAATTCGACAGAGCTTAACACTCGTTCTGAAATTTCATTTGCATATTTATCGCCTTCCTGATGTAAAATCAAAATTTGCTGCAATCCTCCTTCATGGCTAAACAATAATACTTCATAATAAACTCTTTCTTTATCATTCGTCATTGGATTGATTCTCGAAAAAGTTCCATAAGCTTTTAAACCTGAAACACCTTCTTTGGTTTCATAATCCTCTTGTTTCACAATCATATTTTGTGCGCCTTGTGATTCCAAAGTTTGCAAATAAAGTTCCATTGATTTTTTCAAATCAACCTGACCTTCCTGTTTATATTTAAAGGTTGCAACCATTAAATAAAACTGATCTATCAAACTACCATAAACAAAGGACTGCATTTCTTTGACTAATGCTAAGCCTTCTTTAGGTAATGTTTTAGCTAAATCGGTACGCACTAAAACCTTAGGTGTTTCAATTTTTATTGCCGGATTACCATATTCACTCTTTACCCATTCGCCTTCCAGCAATTCTTTTGAAGGATGTCCAATAATATTGTCTTTTACATAATCAAAACCTTTGGTCACCATCAGGAAAATAGTAGTTGCCATTAACAGAAAAACAACTGTTGCAACGGCTGTAATAATATTTTGTCTTCTTTTTTTCTTTAGTTGAATTGCAATTTGTTTTTGTCTTTGCGCCTCGTTCAACAACACATCTTCTTCTACAGGAACTTCTACAGGAATTGAACTGTCTAAGGTTAAAATTGCTTTTTGGATTTTATTTCGGTCTTCGGTAATTTCAAATTCCAGCGGTTTTGATTTGGCAAATTTCACCAAATCAGCCTGTTTTAAAACTCTTTCCAGATTTACAATAGTTTCGGGTGTAAGCGTCATTTTCTTTCTCACCGAAGCCGCTCTTAAACCTGCTATCAACTCCGATGTGGTACTTTCCATCGCCGGAATTTCGATTGCTTCTTCGATATAATTTCGGGCAATATCAGTCAGTTCACTGTAATATTCTTTTATTTCACCCTTTTGCCAAAGCTCTTTCTTTTCTAAGTTATTCAACAAACTTGTGGCTTTTTCGATAGGAGTTTTATAGACTTCTTCTTCTATTTTTTTCTTTTGCTTATGTCTTAAAAAGAAATATACAGCCGCCGCAATTATATGAATAAGCAAAAATCCTAAAAGGTATTTCCACCAGTTGCCAATAGATTCATTAGCCGGCTGAATATCCTTAATGTCATACATTTTTTGTTTTAATGTATCCACCTGAACATTGGCTACCTCAACAGCAATCGACTGAGTTTGATAGGCTTTATTATTGATAAGTACTTTGACACTGGGAATTACATAACGTCCTGAATCAAATTGTGTTAATCCGTATTTTTTAATTAACTCGTAACGGTCATTATTTTTTACTGTATCAACAGGATATGACTGAATTACCTCAAGCGCGCCGAAGTTTTTTAAATTAGGAAAAATCACCTTAGACAAGGTGTCCACCGATGTTTTTAGTGTTAATTTAAACTCGGCACCTATTTTATTTTTTGTAGTATCGATACTGGTTTCTACTCTTTTTTGAGCAAAAATGCCCGTAGAAATCAATAGTAATAAGAAGAATATTAGTTTTTTCATGTTTTATGAATCCTGTTAAAATCTTAGATCAAAAATCATTAATCTTCAATCAAAAATCTTTATCTCGATTTAAAATAACCCAATAATTTGGTTACGTAACTTTCGTCAACCCTTGTATTTACTACGCCAGAACCCGATTTACTGAAGGTTTCTTTAAAGTAATTCAGCTGATCATGATAATATTTTTCATAATTCATTCGGACAGCCTTAGAACCGGTATCAATCAATTGCATTTCTCCCGTCTCGGCATCCTGCATGGGAACCATTCCCAGATTTGGCATTTTTTGTTCACGAATGTCATACACTCTAATGCCTGTAACATCGTGTTTTTTAGCGGCAATTTTCAAAGTTTGCTCATAATCATCCGACATAAAATCGGAAATCATAAAAACAATGGCTTTCTTTTTTTGAGTACTCGACAAGAATTTTAATGCTTGGGCAATATCGGTTTTATGACTTTTGGGTTCAAATTCGATTAACTCACGAATGATACGCAAAACGTGCGACCTTCCCTTCTTAGGCGGAATATACAATTCGATTTGGTCCGAAAATAAAATCAAGCCAATTTTATCATTGTTTTGTGTAGCCGAAAAAGCCATCGTTGCAGCAATTTCTGTTACGATGTCTTTTTTAAATTGATTTTTAGAACCAAAACTCTCCGAACCCGAAATATCCACCATTAGCATCATGGTTAATTCTCGTTCTTCTTCAAAAACTTTTACGTGGGCTTCATTGTAGCGAGCAGTAACATTCCAATCAATATTTCGAATATCATCCCCATATTGGTATTGACGCACCTCGCTAAAAGTCATTCCACGCCCTTTGAAAGAAGTATGATATTCCCCTGAGAAGATATGATCACTCAATCTTCGGGTTTTGATTTCTATTTTTCGTACTTTTTTTAAAAGCTCTTTTGTATCCATTTTTCTTATGGTTTGTAGTTTTTTGTTTTCAGTTTATGGTTTAACAACAAACTAAAAACAATCAACCATAAACAAATTAAGGTACTTCTACTTCGTTAATGATTTTGTTGATAATGTCAATTGAACTGATATTTTCAGCTTCGGCCTCATAAGTAACACCAATTCTATGACGCAATACATCATGAACAACTGCGCGAACATCCTCAGGAATTACATAGCCTCTGCGTTTGATAAAAGCATAACATTTAGCCGCATTAGCTAAATTGATACTTCCACGTGGCGAAGAACCAAAACTGATTAATGGTTTTAAATCAGCTAATTTATATTTCTCAGGGTAACGGGTTGCAAAAATAATATCAAGTATGTATTTCTCGATTTTTTCATCCATATACACTTCTCGCACTGCTTCCTGCGCACGTAAAATTTGCTCAATAGAAACGACTTGATTAACCTTGTCGTAACTTCCACTTAAATTTTGACGAATTACCAATCGCTCTTCATCCATTTTAGGATAATCGATTACTGTTTTCAACATAAAACGATCGACTTGTGCTTCTGGCAATTGATAGGTTCCTTCCTGTTCGATAGGGTTTTGTGTAGCTAAAACCAGGAAAGGTTTTTCTAATTTAAAAGTAGTATCGCCAATAGTAACCTGCTTTTCCTGCATGGCCTCTAATAATGCCGATTGTACCTTAGCCGGAGCACGGTTAATCTCATCGGCCAGAACGAAATTAGCAAAAATAGGTCCTTTTTTTATCGAGAATTCATTTTGCTTAATGTTGTAAATCATTGTTCCTACAACATCGGCAGGTAATAAATCCGGCGTAAACTGGATACGACTAAAAGAACCATGAACCGCTTTAGAAAGCGTATTAATCGCTAAAGTTTTAGCTAATCCCGGAACACCTTCCAGCAAAATATGTCCTTGTCCTAATAATCCAATCAATAATCGTTCAACCATGTGCTTTTGACCCACAATCACCTTGTTCATTTCCATAGTAAGAAGGTCTATAAAAGCACTCTCTCTTTCTATCTTTTCATTGATTGCTCTAATGTCTAAAGTCGCTGTATTCTCTTCCATAAAATTATTTTTAATCCCTTGAATTTAATGCCTTAGTTTTGAGAGTGCAAATTGAATTTTTTTTTAAAGGTAAGATGTTAAAAAATGGTTAAAACTTCTGCCAATCCTGCAATTTTAAGGACGAATTATGATACAATTTCCATAATTTTAAGAACTTTAAGAATTATACTTTTAAAAGTCTAACAGATTGATTTTATTCCATCAAAAAACACTCAAAACAAAAAGCTAATCACCACAAATTAAACAACTTATAAATCACAGTGTTTTTCACCTTATCACTCTTTTTAATTAATCTAAAAAAGAAAAATGCTTTTAAATTGAGCTCTCACCAAGTATCCGGTCACTCTGAGGTTTTTAAGAAATCCAATCCATTAAAAAATCATGAATAAAACAGCATTAATTACTGGTTCCAGCAGCGGAATTGGCAAAGCAACCGCCCAACTTTTAGCCCAAAATAATTACAATATTATCCTTTGCGGAAGACGTCAGGATCGATTGACAGAACTTGAAAAAGAGCTGAGTCAATTTACCAATACCCACTCTCTTTCATTTGATATTAGTGATAAAAATGCCGTATTTGAAAGTATCCACTCATTACCTGAATCATTCTCTAAAATTGATGTTTTAATCAACAATGCAGGAAATGCTCATGGTCTGGATCCTATTCAGGACGGAAATATTGACGACTGGGAAGCTATGATTGATATTAATCTCAAAGGACTTTTGTATGTGTCGAAAGCAATAATCCCAAAAATGATTGCTCAAAAATCAGGACACATTATCAATATAGGTTCTACCGCAGCCAAACAAGTTTATCCTAACGGAAACGTGTATTGTGCGACCAAACACGCTGTTGATGCTATCAATAAAAGCATGAAAATGGATTTGAATCCTTATGGAATTCGGGTTGGAGCCATCCATCCGGGACTGGTAGAAACCGAATTTAGTGAAGTTCGTTTTAAAGGGGATACCGAAAAAGCCGCCAATGTTTATAAAGGTTTCACACCTCTAAAAGCAGAAGATATTGCTGATATTATTCATTTTGTAATTTCAAGACCTTATCATGTTAACATTTCTGATTTAGTCGTCATGTGTACAGCTCAGGGTTCAGCAACCATTATTCAAAGAGACTAATTTTCATAAAAAAACAGCTCTGGATTGGAGCTGTTTTTTGCTTTTTTTAAAAAATATTTTATTCGAATGCAACCGAACCCATATTGGTAACTTCTCCATTCACAACCACCACATTTTCGACAACGATAGGTATTTTTCCGGAAGCCACATCCGGAGTCAGAGTTACAGTGTATGTACCTGCCGGCACACCATTTAACTGAAACGCTCCTGATTCATCAGCAAAAGCAGCAATGGTTGTATCGCCTACAGGCACCGAAACTTCAACCTGATAACCTTCAAGCACAGGATCAATCATTCCTTTTATTACTCCTGAAACAGCTGCGGTTGAAACACGTATTACCGGTTTTAAATTGTAAATACCGGAACCTCCTGCCATTACAATCGATTTAGCCACATCAAAGTCCAAAAGGAATTCATAGGTAGCTCCGGCCTGCAAAGTTTGATTTACCATTAACTTTAACCCTGACTGTTGAGCACTTGGCGTATTCAATTCAATTACCTCATCACCTTTGACAAGCGTATTATCCTCTCCTAAAACCAATCTAATTTGTCCCACAAATCCCGCAGGAACTATATTATCAGCCAATAAAAGACTTACTCCACCTGTTAAATCCAATAGATTATACACTCCCGGAGTAAATTCGTCACTCACGATACTTACCCAGCCCTCATCTCCGGACTCGATCGAAGTCTTCATCATAATATCCTGAACATCAATATTCACTTCGTCATAATCTCCGGGAGCATCCGTCATACGTACCATCATTCGTGCAGTTTGATTACTGTCGTCATTATCATTACAAGCAGTAAAAAAAGTAGCCAGAAAAACAATGATAAAAAATAATTGGGGGCAAAATTTAATCTTTTTCATTTTTTCTTATTTATTTAAAATTAGTATATTGACAACGCAATAAAAACAACAATATTGCCAAACGAATGTTGTTTTTTATTCAAAACTCAAATCGTAAATCTTATTTTCAGATGATTAACAAACGACTTTTAATAAAGAATTTGCTGGCTCATAATGATGAAAATAGTTTTTACGACAAAAAACGTCAGTTAAATTTACACACAAAAGAAGGAAAATCCAAATTTTTAAAGCATATATGTGCACTTTCCAATTCAAATCCAGCTAACAATTCCTATATAGTTGTTGGGGTCGAAGATCAGGACAATCAAATTATAGGGGTTGATTTTTTTGACGACAGCCATATTCAAAATTTAATCAATGCGTATTTAGAAAATCCGCCTAAAATTCAGTATGAAAATGTGCCTTTCCCTAATCTGCCTAAGGACAAGGTAATTGGTCTGGTAACCATTAAGCCCAAGAATAAAATTTCGTCGTTCAAAAAAGGAATTCACACTATTCCTGCCCATAGTGTTTTTATCCGACGCGGAAGCAACACCACACCTACCGAAGATAAAATTGAAAAAAACTACCTGAATACCGAAACGGTAATTGATCTCGAAAACAATTCGCGCAACAATATCCAATATACCCTTGACGGTGTTTTTGATTTCATGAATTTCCGGCACAAAGACATGGCTCCAAAATACAAAGTATTCAAAGAGTTGTTTATCATTTGCTGGGCCGGAATTCCTAAAACGGTTCGGGACAAAACCTTCTTATCCCGCGTAGATATTGAACTCATTAACGAACACATCAAATTGTTTTATTCGGCTCAGGATGTTGTAACTATTTCGTTTGACGAAGATACTTTTACCATTACCGAATATGTTCCGCTGGGATTAAACGACAAAACCAGTTATTATCCGCTGGAACAGCAAACGATTTATTTTTTCGAAAATGGCTATTACAAAATAGAAAGTAAAATGCTATTTCAACCTCCTGTGTTCAACAAAAAAATGCTTTTCCATATTTATAATAACAACCAGGCATTAATCAATAAGCTTAAAAAAGAAATGCAGCTCAGTAGCCGGGAACAAAAAGATCTCGAAAACCTGCCTTCTACTTTTATGATTTGCTATCTCAATGGTTTTGAAGATGCCAAAAGAAAATTAATAGATGCCAAACCCTACCTAAAACCCTTTCCTTCGGTTTATTTATCCTTTAAAGAAGCCATGAGAGTATTGCGAAAAATGAAATATGATGTTCGTTAATTTTAAGCTGAACACACAAAACTTATTTCTTTATATAAGACAAAAAAACAGAAAGCTACTCCTTTTTTTATCACTTTTAGCTATTTTTATTATATTACCATATTAAAAGTAGCGTTTAAAAAATGAGAACATTAGTAATAGGAGACATTCATGGAGGTTTACGTGCTTTGCATCAAATTATGGAAAGAGCTAAAGTTACCGAAAAAGACAAACTCATCTTTCTGGGGGATTATGTTGATGGCTGGAGTCAATCGCCACAAGTACTCAATTATTTAATTGATTTAAATACAAAAAACGACTGTGTTTTCATTAGAGGAAATCATGATGAACTGTTATTGCACTGGTTAAAAGACAGTACTGATAATCTTTTATGGTACGATCATGGTGGCGAAGCGACAGTAATAGCCTATGAAAAAGTAAGCAAAGAAATCAAACAAATCCATATTGAATTTTTACAATCGCTAAAAGATTATTACCTCGACGACCAACAAAGACTATTTATTCATGCAGGATTTACCAATATGAACGGAGTTAATTATGAATACTTCCCGAGATTATTTTATTGGGACAGAACCTTATGGGAAACGGCTTTGGCCTTAGACGAAAACATGAGTACTACTAATTTATTATACCCTAAAAGACTTAGCATATATAACGAAATTTACATTGGTCACACACCTGTTTCCCGAATTGGAAAAACAATTCCCGTAAACAAAGCCTGTATTTGGAATATCGATACAGGAGCCGCTTTCAAAGGCCCACTAACCATTATGGACATTGACACCAAAGAATTCTGGCAAAGTGAACCATTACATCAATTATATTTTGAGGAAAAAGGAAGAAATTAAGTACATTTGCATAAAAAAACATTCTTATGAAAAAGACATTTAGCTTAGTCTTATTAGCTTTTAGCTGCCTAATTAATGCGCAAGCCTATAAAGGAAAAGGAGATATTAAATTTGACATTGCCGCCAATATTCAAAACGGAGGTTCGGGAATTCGTCTTTCAAACGATTATGGACTGGGAGAGAATATTTCTGTTGGAGTAGTAACTTCTTACCTATTGTCTGTAAGCAAAAACAATCTGGGAGAAAAACCTGATTTTGGGGATCGAATTGACATCAAAGCCCGTTTTAATGCTAATCTGGGCAATGTGTTTAACATAGACGAAAAAGTTGATATCTACCCTGGACTGGATTTAGGAATTCGAAATTTTGGAGCGCATTTGGGTATCCGTTATTTCTTTACGGATGGTTTTGGGATTGTTAGCGAAATAGGCATTCCTATTGCTAAATACAAACCAGAAGCCAGCGGATTTGAACGATTAAATAATCAGTTTGTATTTAATATTGGAGCTTCTTTCAATTTATAAACTCCTTATTGCAACACACTAATTTTTTTCCGGTTAAAATACCAACACTAATCTCTTATAAAAACTCGTGTAGAATTAATTCTACACTGGTTTTTATAATGTTTTACATCGTTTGTAAAGAATAAACCTAATTTTGTACCGTATAAAAAGAAAAAATCTTTTTTATAAATTTAAAGATTTGCCCAAATCTACTTTTAAAACTTTCCTTTTAATTATTTAATATGGATCTCTTGTTTAGTTAAACTTTTTTGTCTGACAAATGCTTAATTACTACTAAATAACTACCAAATGAGAAACAATTAATAAGTTCTATTTTTTAAAAATTGCCGTTAAAAAACAACCGCTATTTCTTAATAATTCTTTTTAATATTAAATAAGCTTTGATCAAAACACCTTCTGCATCACGTACTTTCTATTTGAAAAAATTAAAATTTGAACATAGAAAAATCATTCATTATACCTTATTGGCTTGTGTTATTTTATTGCAAATTACAGCATGGATGTACTACTTTAGCTTACAGTGTTAGTTAAGACTAAAATCTTAATTTTAACACATGAAACAAGAAAGAAAAATTTACGATGCAGCCTTTAAGGTTAAAGCTGTAGAATTAAGTAACGAAAGAAGCAATTTGTCAG